>DATHQT010000034.1:0-238189 GCA_035482415.1 Acidobacteriaceae bacterium
TACTCGTCGGTGGGAGGGAAGCCGTGGTGGGTGGAGAAGAGCTGGGATAGGTGCGTGGGGTCGTCGGTGGGGTCGCAGGGTTGGTGGTAGAGGCGGTAGGCGGGGACGGCGATGGCTAGCGGCAGGAGGAGAACCATGGCGGTTGCAGGCCCACTCACGTCGCGATGAAGCCACGCCATGAATGGGGCACCCACATTGTTGCGGGTGTCGAGGAGGAGGGCCATGGCTAGGGCGAGGATGGGGGTTAGCAGGATGAGGAGTCGCCAGGGGAATTGGAGGTAGGCGAGGTTGGGGAGGTGGCGCCAGATGGGGGCGGAGAGGGGAGTGAGGAGGAAGGCGATGAGGAGGGCGAGCGTCGCGATGAGGGCAGTGTTGGTTGAGAAGGAGCTGAGGGTTTGGGTGGAACGAATTTCTTCGGGGTTCTTCGGCTGCGCGCTTCGCACTTCGCTCAGGATGACAGAGTTTGCGGGGGGCAGGGATGTGCGGTTGAGGCTTCGGCGGGTGAGGAAGACGGCTATGAGCGACACGGTGGTGAGGATCAGGAGGGGTAGGGCGAGGAGGCTGATGGTGTGGTTGACGGCGTTGTGAGCGGCGTCGGTGGTGCGGGTGAAGAGGAAGTTGTCCTGGTAGCGCATGTTGGAGAGGAGGGCCATGGCTGTCTGGACGTAGCGGCGTTCGTAGGCAGCGGGGAGGAGGTAGAGGGCGGGGAGGGTCAGGCCTAGGGTCGCGGAGGCGAGGTAGGTGAGGGCGAGGTGAAGAGGCGAGGCGGAAGATGCCGGTTGAGAAGGGGAGGGCAGTATGGGCTGGCGAAGTGTTTCGGGGTCCTTCGACTCTCCCTTCACTTCGTGAAGGGTTCGCTCAGGATGACGGGTCGCGAGGGAAGAGAGGACTCGGAGGGTGGCGATGAGGGCGAGGGTGTAGCTGCCGATGACGGCGGCGGGAGCGTTGGTTAGCCAGAGGAGGGCTAGCGGGATCGCGATGTTGCGGATGGTGCGCAGAGAGGAGGGCAGGTCGTTGGGGGTGGGGCGGAGGAGGGCTAGCAGGAGGAGGGGGATCCAGGCGGCGGCGAGGAGCTCGGCGAGGGCAGAGCGCTCGAAGGCCGTGAAGAGCATGTAGGGGTTGGCGAGGTAGAGGGTGGAGGCGATGAGGGCGGCGTTGGGGCTGACGAACTCGCGGGCTAGTTTGTGGAAGGTGAGGCCGGAGAGGAGGAGGGCGATGGCGATGAAGATGGTTGGGCAGAGGGCGATGGGAAAGATGAGGGTGAGGACTGCGCCGAGGAGCCAGGAGAGGGGTGGGTAGAAGAGGAACCGGGGTTCGCCGGCGTTCCAGGCGGCCGTTGCGTCCCAGTGGGGGTAGAAGGTGCCGTGGCGGAGTTGGTGTGCGGCGTCGAGCCAGCTTTGGATGTGGAAGGCGAGGTCCTGGCCGCAGGTTGGGCCGTGGAGGAGGAGAGGGTGGACGACGAGGAGGACGGCGAAGGGGATGAGGAGGAATGCGCGCCGGGCGGTGTTGGGTTGGGGGGCGGCGAGCATTAGGTATTGTTGCACCAACGAAGTTGTCAGTTGTTAGTTCTCAGTTGTCAGTCGAAGAACCAAATCTAAGAACTGAGAACTAACAACTGAGAACCTACTGCGGTTTGAGGGTTAGGGTGTGCTGGACCTCGGGGTGGGTTAGGGGGAGGGTGAAGGTGGTGCCCTGGAGCCAGGGTTGGAACTGGTCGAGGAAGTTGGGGCTGGCGGGGTTGCCGGATTCACCGGTGGGAAGGTTGGCATGGGTGTTGTCGGGGTCGGCGAGGTCGGCGGTGAAGCGCTCGCTGGGGCCGAAGTGGAGGCCTGCCGCTTTGACTGTCGTCGAGTCGCCGCCGTTGGGATGGAGGCCGGTGCCGGTGGCGACGCCGAGCAGCGTGCTGACGGGGGAGTGGCTGCCGAAGATGGGGTGAGCGATGTCGATCGGGTGCCGGGAACCGTAGGTGAGCGTGGAGAGATCGCTCGGGGCGTTGAGGAAGTGGAGGCCGCGCTCGACGGCGGTGGCGAGGAGGTCGTTCCAGTTGGGAAAGGCGTGCGGGAGCCAGCGGGCGGGGGTGTTCTGGAGGATTAGCTCGAGGGCGGTGCGGTCTTCGTCCCAGGTGTAGAGGTTGAGGATGCGGGCTAGCTGAAGATCATTGAGCTTGATGTGGTAGCGGGCGTTGGCGTAGTCGCGGACCTGTGGCGCGAGGAGCATGGGCCAGATCTCGTGGTAGGCGGCGAAGGTGAGGGCGGCGGCGGGGGAGTTGGCGGAGACGTCGCCGTTCCAGTTGCGGAGGATGTTCGCGGCTTGCAGGAGGCGAGCGTCTTTGTGGGTGAGGGAGCTGTGGTCGAGAGCGTAGGCGAGGCGCTGGGCAACGAGGAGATCGAACTCGGAGTGGACGTCCATCTGGATGCGCAGCATGTCGGCGGGGGTAAGGGGGTGGTTGGCGGTGATGCTGGCGTCGAGGAGGTGGTGGATCCGTTCGACGCGGTAGGGGTCGGCCCAGTTGTTGGAGAGGTAGTAGGGGTAGTCGTCGGGGGCGACGCGGGAGTTGGCGGTGGCGAGGATGCCGGAGGTGGGGTCGAGGACGGAGGGGAGGGCGTCGTAGGGGATGTAGCCGGACCAGGCCTGGGAGAGGTCGAGGGCGTCGACGGGGATGGGGGAGAGGGGTGAGCCGATGGAATACGAGGTGGTGGGGGCGGTGGGGATTGTTTTGTTCGTGGTTGAAGGGGACGAGGGTACGGGTGGCTTCGGAACCCTTGGGGTCCTTCGGCTGCGCTGCGCTCCGCTCAGGATGACAGATTTATTGCGAGAAGGAACGGAGAAGGAGGCGAGGATGGCGTGGGGGTGGGAGAGGGAGGCGGAGGGGTTGTCGCCGGACTCGTCTTGTTCGTCTTGAGGAGGGGTGGTGTCGGGGAGGATGAAGGGCTGGGGGTTGCGGGGGCGCTGGGTGGCGGGTCCGCGGATGGGGATGCGGCCGAGGAGGTGGTAGCCGATGTGGTGGGCATCGGCGTAGACGAGGTTTTGCGAGACGCTGCTGAAGCTGGCGAAGGCGGCGACGAGGGAGGCGGCGTCGGTGGCGGTGTTGATGGCGAGGAAGGGTGCGGTTTGCGTGGAGGGATCGTAGACGGTCCAGACGAGCGCGAGGGGGCGGTGCTCGCTGGGATAGAGCGGCGTGATGATGGGTGTCTGGATGGTGGAGTTGCCGAGGGAGTGGGTGGTGGTGAGGACGTCGAGGGTGACGTCGCGGCCGGCGCGGACGCGGATGAGCTCGGTGTGGTGGGTGACGGGGGACCAGGTGTGGTCGGGGTGCTGGTACTCGGTGTTGGCGCCGTTTTTGCGGAAGTGCTCGATGAGGACGTCCTGGACGTCGGCGCCGGAGTTGGTGAAGCCCCAGGCGATGGAGGCGTTGCGTCCGACGATGACGAAGGGGACGCCGGGGAGGGTGAAGCCTTCGACGTTGAGTCCCGGTCCTGCGCGGACGGCGAGGGTAGAAGCGGTGTCTGTGGCGGGGGTAGCGGCGGTCGAAGCGGCATCGGGGATGGTGTCGGCGTGGAGGGCCGCTTCGTACCAGATGTCGGGGGCGGTTAGGCCGAGGTGCATGTCGTTGGAGAGGAGAGGGGCGCCGGTGGCGGAGTGGGAGGCGGCGACGACCCAGTTGTTGGAGCCGGCGCGGCAGCCGTTGCATTGGTGGGCGCGGAGGTCGGAGAAGATGCGGAGGAGGTCTTCAGGTGCTGCGCGCACGGCGAGGGATGGATTCGGTGGCGGTGCGAGGGTTGCCGGGGGAGCGCTGGCTTCGTGCGAACCCATGTCCCAGAGGCGGGACATGGGGCACCCGGTCCTGTTGGTAGGCCGCGCGAGTTGGCCGCACCCCGCTTGTGGGTGAACCGACGACTGGGTGGGGTCGAGGGGGATTTGCTCTATGGGGGCTGAGGGCGCGGTGAGGTCTGGGGGTTGCTGCGTGGGCGGGTGATCGCGCCAGGAGCCTACCGGGTAGAGGTCGGGAACAAGGTTGGCGGGGAGGCTGGCGGAGAGGGCTTCGCGATTGAGCTTGTTGGGGAAGTCCGTGGTGAGGTCCTGGGACATGACGATGGCGATGAGGAGAGAGTCGCGCGGCTGCCAGGGTTCGGGGAAGTAGTGGAGGATATGGAACTCGACGGGGAGAGTGTTGGGAGCGTTGGCGGTGTTGGTGCCGCTGTGGGAGGTGATGTAGGCGTTGACGCCATTGGCGTAGGCCTGGAGCTGGTGGAGTTGGTCGGGGGGAAGGACGGCGACGGCGCGGTCGGCGGCGGCGCGGAGCTGGAGGATGCGCTGCTCGCGGTCGTGCTGGATGAGCGAGGGGCCGAGGATCTCGGCGAGGGTGCCGGCCCCGTGGCGGCGGAGGGCGTCCATCTGGAAGAGGCGGTCGGAGGCAGTGATGTAGCCCTGGGCGAAGAGCAGGTCGTCGAGATTGGCGGCGTGGATGGAGGGAACGCTCTGCGCGTCGCGGGTGATGGTGACGGGGGCGGTGAGACCGGAGACGGAGACGTTACCGTCGAGGAGGCCCTGTTTGGCGAGGAGGTTGGCGCGCATGTCGCGGCGGAGGGCGACGGCGATGATTGCGAGGGCGAGGAAGAGCAGGACGAGCAGGATGCTGAAGGTGAACCCGACGCGGCCGAGCCAGCGCCTCAGGCGATGGGCCCTTAGCGAGTGGTCGTCGTCGGAGTCGTGGTCGTGCGCGGAGGGCGAATGCCGGGACTCGGGGCTGGTGCGGTGACGGAGGGGCGCGGAGTCGTCGGGGTTTCCGGGGTCGGGGGGATACATAGGCTAGAGCGATTTTAGTCCTGCGCGAACGGGGTACTGCGCCGCACAGGGTGACAGCCGGCAAGCGCAAGAACGAAATACAGGGGTCTCTCCACGGCGCCGCGCAAGAGCGCGCGGCTTCGGTCGAGATGACGGTGGGATGGATGGGCGAAATACCGGGCGACTCTAGGCGGGGTCGAAGTCGGGGTCGAGGGGAGGTTGTGTGCCGGGTTTGGTGGTGAAGCGAACGACGACGGCGACGAGCAGAAGGACGGGGATGCAGAGGAGGCTGCCTTCGGGGCCATCGACTCCTCCGGAGAGGAGAGGTCTACCGGCGGTGTGGGTTTGGAAGAGGCGGCCGATGGAGAGGTTGCCGCTGTCGGGTACACCGTAGAGGAAGCTCTGTGCCCAGTCCCATGCCATGTGGAAGCCGATGCCCCACCAGAGGGAGCCGGTGCGCCAGAGGGTGTAGCTGAAGATGATGCCGAAGAAGACGACCTGGCCAAGACCGAGGGCGTTCTCGCCGGAGTTGCCGAGGTGGAGAGCACCGAAGAGGAACGACATGATGACGGCGGCGATCCAGAAGGCGACCAGGCGGGCGTGGGCGGGGGAGATTTTTTCGGCGAGGCCGAAGACGCCGCGGGTGAGGGTGAACTGGAGGTAGCCGCGCAGCATGTATTCCTCTGAGAGGCCGACGAGGAGAAAGGCGAAGAGCCACTTGACGGCGTAGAGGAAGAGGGGGGCCCCGGTGAGGAGGCGCGCGTCGAAGTAGAGAAGGTGGAAGGAGTGCAGGAGCAGGACGAGGAAGGAGAGAGCGAGGAGACCCCAGAAGGCTCCAGGGAGGAAGTCGCTGCGGCGGGAGGCTCCGATGCCGTAGGCGCCGAGGTGGCGGTGCTCGGCGCGGGAGAAGAACCAGCAGAGGCCAAGCATGCCGAGGAAGGTGAGGCCGTCGTTGATGACGACCAGCGTTGGTTGGAAGGGGACGGCTGGGTGGGGGGAGTGCGCCTGGGGATGCGCTTGCGCCTGGGCGCGTGCGGCCATGATCGCCTTGAGTTGGCCGGTGGCGGTGTACGAGAAGATGCCGCTGAGGATGGCGATGAGGGCGACGAGGGTGACGAAGATCGCGATCGACCATCCGGCACGAAAGCCGAAGCGGCCGAAGAAGAGAGTGTTCGGTTTGGGTGCAACCGTCACGTCCGGCGCAGGGGCCGGCGGGGGTGGGGTGGTTGCCGGGTCGGAGGGGAGCTGCGGGGAGTCCAGGTCCATGCGTGGGGGTCCTTTGGGGGGTGGTGCAGCGAAGAGGATGTTCACGATGATACGCGTGGGGGAAAGCGAAGGTTTCAGGGTGGGTCGGATATGCTGTGGGGTGGGGATAGAGATAGACAGAAGGACGGCGCAACGTGAACTGCAGGGTTTTTTATCACGATAAATGTTTTGACGGCGCTTGTTCGGCGGCGCTGTTTACACGGTTTCACACGGAGTGTGCGAAGGCTGCGGACGGGTCCGGGTGGCGCTATGCGTACCAGGGGCTGGTGCATCGTGCGGGGGCGTTGTTTGACGATAGCTGGTTTGAGCAGAGGGGTGAGAATGCGATTGTGGACTTCAAGTACTCGGCGTCGCCGAAGCTGACTTGGTGGTTCGATCATCACCTGTCCGCGTTTATGACGGTGAAGGATGAGGAGACGTTTCGGCGTGGGCAGATGGATGGGTCGGAGGCGATGCGGCAGTTTTTCGATCCGGCGTATACGAGCTGCACGGGCTTGATTGCACATGTGGCGCAGACCAAGTTCGGGATGGAGATGGAGCCGTTTGCGGAGCTGATTCACTGGGCCGATATTGTGGACGGCGCGAAGTATGAGAGCGCGCAGGCAGCGGTGGAGATGGCCGAGCCGGCGATGAAGCTAACCATGGTGATTGAGAGCGCACCGGATGAGGATGGGGAGTCGGTGTCGAAGAAGTTTATTCCGCTGCTGACGGAGATGCCGCTGCAGGCGGTGCTCGATCAGCCGTTTGTGCAGGAGCTGGTGGGGCCTTTGCTGGAGCAGCATTTCAAGATGCTGGAGTTGATTCGCGAGCGTGCGGTTTGCGAGCGCGGCGTGATTCGTTTCGATATTACGGACCAGCCAACAGAGGGGTATAACAAATTTATTCCGTACTATTTGTTTCCGGAGGGGACGTATAACGTTGGGTTGTCGAAGTCGAGCTTTCGGACCAAGGTGAGCGTGGGGACGAATCCGTGGACGAAGAAAGAGGCGGCGGAGTTGGCGAATATTGCAGGGATCTGCGAGCGGTATGGGGGCGGGGGACATGCGCGGGTGGGGGCGATCAGCTTCCCGGTGGATAAGGAAGAGGATGCGAGAGCGGCGGTGAGGGAGATTGTGGGGGAGCTGGAGAGAGGCGGCTTTTAGCTATTAGCTCTTAGCTTTTAGCTAAAGGCAAAGGCACCAGCAAGATCAACGGCAACTACAGGTGTCTCTCCACTGCGCATCACAAAAACAAGAGCGTGATGCCCGGGTTGAGATGACGGGTGTTGGTGGGGTGGAGAAGCAGATTCCTCCGCTGCGCTGCGGAATGACAGCCAGAGAGGCAAGGGCAACAGCAAGGGCAACGGCACAGCAACAGCAAGGGCAACGGCACAGCAACAGCAAGGGCAACTACAGGGGTCCTTCCCCTTCGCTATGCTCGAGGGTCAGGATGATGGCTGAGGAGGTGGCCGACGTCGAATTAAAAGCTAAAAGCTAAAAGCTAAAAGCTAAAAGCTAAAAGCTAAAAGCTAAAAGCTAAAAGCTAAAAGCTAAAAGCTAAAAGCTAAAAGCTAGTGGAGGTGGAGCTTGGTGATGTCGTTGAAGATGATGAAGAAGGCGAACAGGATGATGCAGACGAAGGCTACCTGGTAGACGACTTCCTTGAACTGTTGATTGACGTCGCGGCGCATGATGCTTTCTACGATGAGGAAGAGGATCATGCCGCCGTCGAGCAGGGGGAAGGGCATCAGGTTGAAGATGCCGAGGTTGAGGGAGATGACGCTGATGAGGTTGAGCAGCGGCCAAATCCCCATCTGGGTGGCGATGTCGATCTGTTGCGCCATGCCGACGGGGCCCATCATCTGATTGACGGCTACGTGGCGGGTGAAGAGGCCCTTGATGACGCGGAGGATGAGCATGGAGCCTTGGCGATTGTCCTGGAGGGACTGCTCCATGGCCTGGCCAACGGGGAGGCGTTCGATGTCGGCCGGCGGGGGGCGATAGGTGAAGCCGAGACGATACTGGTCGCCTGCTCCGGGAGTCGCCATCTTCTCCGGCGTGGCGGAGAGGGTGAGGGGTTGGCCGTTGCGGAGGATGCTGAGGCTATCGGTGGCGCCCTTGTTGTCGCGGAGGAAGAGGAGCAGAGCGGGCACGGAGTGAAGCTGAAAGCCGTTGATGGTGACAAGCTGGTCGCCGGCCTGGAGCCCGGCGCGGTCGGCGGGGCTGCTGCCGGTTACGCTGAGCACGTTGATGGGGCCGGGATCCATGCGGGGGATGAGGCCCACGTTGGCGATGTCGTCGACGCCGAACTCGGTGTTGGGCGGAACCGTGACGGTGAGGGTGCCGGTGCGGGTCTGGCCGTTGTGGGTGAAGGCGATGGGAACGGGCCGGTTGAGGTTGAGGGCGGACTCTTCGAGGATCTGTTCCCAGTTGGGATTGAAGACGCGGTTGTAGCGGGTAATGGTGTCGCCGGCGGTGATGCCGGCACTGGCCGCGGCAGTTCCCTGGGGGACGTAGTCGACGATGGCGGGGCCGGTGAGGTACTGATCGACTTCGTGGTGGTAGTGGGCTACCAGGAAGAGCAGAACGAAGGCGACGAGGAAGTTGGAGACGGGGCCGGCGACGGCGATGAGGACACGCTGCCAGCGGGGCTTGGAGGTGAGTTCGTCGGGGGCGCCGGTGGAGGGTTCGCCGTTCAGGGGAGAGCCGTCACCGCCGAGCTCGCCGGCGAATTTGACGTAGCCGCCGATGGGGAGGACGGAGATGCGGTAGTCTGTATCGCCGTAGCGGAAGCCGAAGAGGCGGGTTCCGAAGCCGATGGAGAAGGTTTCGACGCGGACGCCGCAGAGCTTGGCAACGAGGAAGTGGCCGAGCTCATGAATGAGGACGAGGAAGCCGAGGACGATAGCGAATTCAAGGACGACGAGGAGAATATGCATGCGGACTACAGGGCAACCTTAGAGGAGAGCATCGGCAGAATGAGACAAACATTCCTTAGCTCAGGATGAAAGAACTTGAGAATTCGCGACGAGCTCGGAGGCTTGATCGCGGGCAAGGAGGTCAGCGGCGAGGACCTCCGGGATGGACGCGGGAGAGCCAGTGGCGGTTAGCGCCAGTACCCTTTCGATTGTACGCGGGATGCCATTAAAGGGGAGTTGACCGTTGAGGAAGGCGGCAACGGCGATCTCGTCGGCTGCGTTGAGGGCGATGCAGTGATTTTGCGAGGCGGCGGCGGCTTCGTAGGCGAGGCGGAGGCAAGGGAAGCGGGTGAGGTCCGGGGTCTGGAAGTCGAGCTGCGCGAGGGCGGCGAGGTCGAAGGTGAGGTTGCTTGCGACGCGGTCGGGCCAGGAGAGGGCGTAGAGGATGGGGAGGCGCATGTCGGTGACGGAGATCTGGGCGAGGATGCTGCCGTCGATGTACTCGACTAAGGAGTGGATGGTGGATTGGGGGTGGACGGTGACCTTGACGCGCGACGGGGGAAGGTTGAAGAGGCGGCAGGCTTCGATGATTTCCAGGCCCTTGTTGAGCATGGTGGCGGAGTCGATGGTGATGCGCTGGCCCATGACCCAGGTGGGGTGTTTGAGGGCCTGGGCGGGGGTGATGCGGTCGAAGTCGGCTAGCGGGGTGTTGCGGAAGGGGCCGCCGGATGCTGTGAGCCAGATTTGTTTGACTTCGGCGGCGGTGCCGGCGCGGAGGCACTGGTGGATGGCGTTGTGCTCGCTGTCGATGGGGAGAAGGTCGACGTTGTGCTCGCGGGCGGCGGCGAGGATGAGGTCGCCGGCGGCTACGAGGCATTCTTTGTTGGCCAGGCCGATCGTCTTTCCGGACAAGACTGCGGCGTAGGTTGCTTCGAGGCCGGCTACGCCTACGATGGCGGCGACTACGAAGTCGACGGCGGGGAGGGTGGCTACGCGGACGGTGCCGGCGGTGCCGTGGACGACTTCGATGCCGGTGATGCCGGCTGCTTTCAGCTTGGTGAGGAGGTCGTTGGCCAGTAGCCCGGTGGCGACGGAGACGACTTCGGGGCGCCAGCGGCGGCATTGCTCGAAGACGACGTCGAGGTTGGCGCCGGCGGCGAGCGCTATGGGATGAAAGCGGTCGGGGTGGGACTCGCAGATGCTTAGGGTGCTCTGTCCGATGGAGCCGGTGGAGCCGAGGACGGCGATCTTCTTCACACTGACTATTTTAGTCCTGCGCGGACGGCGAGGGTTGAGATTTGGGTTGGACGTAGTGGCGGCGGCCCTAGAGGGCCCGGCTTACCTCACCGGCTAAAGCGGGTTGGCGGCTGTGGGTTTATGGCACGGCTGAAGCCGTGACCCTTCGAGATCTTGGCTTGGTTGAGGGTGAGAAAGAAGCCACTCTTGGCTTGAGGGCCGAGACTGGCTTGGGAGGTCGAAAGAAAAGTAAGAGCAAGAACGGGAGGAAGCAGGTTCCTCGCTGCGCTCGGAATGACAATTTCTTTTGAAATTGTCAAAGAAAGGCAAATGCAAAGGCAAAGGAAGAAGCAGATCCCTGCGGGATGACAGCCAGAAAAGCTACGGCAAAAGCAAAAGCAGAGGCAGAGGCAAAGGCAAAAGCAGAAGCAGAAGCAGAAGCAAATGCAAATGCAAATGCGGGGGTCCTTCGCTGCGCTCAGGATGACGGCGAAAAACTTGCAAGGGCAACAGCAAGGGCAACGGCAAGGACAGCAGCAAGGGCAAAGGCAAGGGGAAAAGCAAGTGCGCCCCTGTGGATCGGGGCGCACTGCGGGCGAGTGGTGAGTCAGGCGGCGGCGGATTCGGGTTCGAACTGCTCTTCTTCGGTGGAGCCGGGGAGGGCGTTGGTGGAGGTTTCGCCGGCGGAGATGGTGGTGGAGACTTTGTCGAAGTACGCTACGCCGACGAAGCGCTGGTGGCGGACCGCGCCGTAGCCCTGGTCGGCGAGGGCGAACTCGCGCTGCTGGAGGTGGGAGTAGGCGAGCATGCCGTCGTGCTTGTAGGCCTCGGCAAGCTCAAACATGGCGAGGTTGAGGGCGTGGAAGCCGGCGAGGGTGACGAACTGGAACTTGTAGCCCATGGCGGCGAGGTTTTTCTGGAAGGCGTGGATCTCGGGATCGGAGAGCTTGGCGCGCCAGTTGAAGGAGGGGGAGCAGTTGTAGGCGAGGAGCTTGCCGGGGAACTGCTTGTGGATGGCGGTGGCGAACTTCTCTGCTTCGGCGACGTTGGGTTCGGAGGTCTCGCACCAGATGATGTCGGCGTAGGGGGCGTAGGCGAGGCCGCGGGCGATGGCGCAGTCGATGCCACCGTTGATGCGACAGAAGCCTTCGATGGTGCGCTCGCCGGTGACGAAGGGCGCGTCGATGGGGTCGCAGTCGGAGGTGAGGAGCTGGGCGCCGTTGGCGTCGGTGCGGGCTACGAGGAGGGTGGGGACGCCGAGGACGTCGGCGGCGAGACGTGCGGCGATTAATTTCTGGACGGCTTCGCGGGTGGGGACGAGGACCTTGCCGCCCATGTGGCCGCACTTCTTGGCCGAGGAAAGCTGGTCTTCGAAGTGGACGCCGGCGGCTCCGGCCTCGATCATGGACTTCATGAGCTCGAAGGCGTTGAGGGTTCCACCGAAGCCGGCTTCCGCGTCGGCAACGATGGGGAGCATCCAGTCTTTGGTGTCGCCTTCTTCGGAGTGATGAATTTGATCCGCACGCAGCAGGGCGTTGTTGATGGCCTTGACGACGGAGGGGACGCTGTTGACGGGGTAGAGGCTTTGGTCGGGGTACATCTGGCCGCCGGTGTTGGCGTCGGCTGCGACTTGCCAGCCGGAGAGGTAGATGGCCTTGAGGCCGGCCTGGGCCATCTGAACGGCCTGGTTGCCGGTAAGCGCACCAAGGGCGGCGATGTGGCCGGGCTGCTGGAGTTCGTTCCAGAGGCGGTCTGCTCCAGAACGGGCGAGGGAGTATTCGATGTGTACCGAGCCACGGAGCGTGTAGACGTCTTCAGCGGTGTAGCCGCGCTTGATGCCTGTCCAGCGAGGGGACTGCCAGTTATTTTCTATCTGCTGAATTTGCTGTTGTTTGGTCATCGGGTGCTCCTTGGAAGGAATGGGGTGGTTGCCTTATTTCGGAGTAGAGTGGATTGCGCGGACATGCGCAAGGTGGGGTAGTACGAATCGTGCTAGTGAACGAAGTGTGCCAGAACACAGACGTGGAGGTAGAGGGCGCTGGAGACTGGTGAGGTTGTGGAGGCTGGGATGAAAGCGAACTCATCGAGAGACAAACAAGAGCAGAGTCCGAAGAAGATGCCCGCGAGGAAGGACGCCAAGAAAGTCAGAAGCAGATTCCCAGAGGGAATGACAGAAAGAAAAGCAAGAGCGGATGCGGCGAACGGGGAATGGCTGATGGCGATGATGGATTGCCTGCGGCGGCGGAGTATTGCCGAAGGGATCAAGCTGCTGGATCGAGCCCAGCCGGCGTGGAAGTCGCTGGAGTTGAATGACCGGCATGGGGCAGACGTGCTGCTGATGTTGGCGCAGTGGGTGGATGTGGGGTATCGCGAGCCGCAGTTGTTGCGCGAGAGGCTGGACCGGCTGACGGCGGCGCAGCGGGAGCAGATGGGTGTGTCGGCGTATGTGCGGGTGAGGATGACGGAGGCGTTCTATGCGTTGTCGACTAATGATGCGGACGGGGCGATCAGGATATTGGGTGGGCTGCTGCAGATGGAGGATGTGTTTCAGGATGCGGAGTTGAAGGCGCTGGCGAATCTGTGGAAGGCGCGCGCGCATCGCAAGAAAGCGGATTACGACATGGCGCGAGACCATCTGCTGGCGGCGCTTGGGATCGCACATTCGATGCCGGGGTCGGAGGCGCTGGTGGCGATCATCAAGATTCAGCAGGCGTGGATTGTGTTTCAGAACGGCGACAGTGCGGGTGCACTGCAGATGCTGGACGAGGCGGAGAAGGGGTTGAAGGAGACAGACCACTGGATTGCGCTGGGGAATATCGAGAGTGCGCGGGGAAGAATTGTGCGGCGGCATGGCGACTACGCGCGGGCGGTGACGCACTTTGAGAGGGCAGTGGCGCTGTATGAGATTAGTCATCCGAATCATACGAACCTGGCGCGAGCGGTGACGAATTTGAGTTTTGTGAAGCGGCTGCTGGCGGCGCAGTTGAAGAAGCATATCGACGTGACGGTGGCACGGAAGAACGGGAAGGGCGGGGGGAGGAAGTCGGGGGACGCGGGGAAGGCAGGAGAGTCGCGCCTGAGGGAGTTTCATCGTCAGTACCAGGAGCTGTATCGGAGCGCGATTCTGGAACTGGAGCGGGCGAAGGCGATCTGCACGCTGCACGGGGAGCATGGCGGACTGGGATCGGCGCTGTTGAATGCGGGGTACCTGCATTTGGATGTGGGCGACTTGGCGATGTCGGCGCGTGAGGCGGCGCAGGCGCTGGAGATTGCGGAGGCACATCACAATGTGGTGTTGCGGGCACGGGCCTGCACGCTGATGGGGATGATTGAGAATTCGCGGGTGGAGGAGCTGCTGGGATCGGCGGAGGAGATTCCGGTGTATGCGCGGCTGGCGAAGCAGCATTGCATGGAGGCGGTGGCGCTCGGACAATCGATGGAAAACAAGCGCGTGCTTTTGAATGCGTATGTGGCACTGGGAGAGACGGCGGCGAATAATTTCTTTCACGATTATGAGTTGGCGCAGAGGTGTGTGGATGCGGCGTCGGCGCTGCTGGAGCCGGAGGATGCCGATTATGCGGTGGATGAGTTGAATACGCTGAAGGCTCGGCTACTGAAGGTGGTGGGGATTGAAGATACGCTGCGGGCATGGTCGCAGGGGATTATTACGGGCAAGAGTTTTCAGGAGGTGACGGAGCAGTTTGCGCAGCTGGTGATTCCGCGGGTGTGGATGCGGGAGGAGTGCAAGATCTCGCGGGTGGCGAAGAAGCTGGCGATGTCGCCGCAGAAGGTGAGGCGGCTGGTGAGGCGGTCGTCGGTGGCGGGGGTTGCGGGGCTGGGGAAGGCTGGAGCGTGAACGGAATGTCACGGCGAAACGCGAAGGGTTAAGCGAGAATGAGGGCATCGACTGAGAGCGGACCGAGAGAGTCTTCATGAATAGCAAGGACACGGCACATCTGATTGAGGCGCTGGCCAGCAACTGGCAGGCGGAGATGCGGGGATACCACACGTACCAGACGCTGAGCGAGCAGGAGAGCGATCCGCAGCGGCGGCGGACGCTGCGCACCCTGGCGCTGGCGGAGAAGCATCATGCCGACCTGTGGGCGACGCGGATGACGGTGCTGGGCGCGCGGATTCCGAAGTACGATGGGCCGGAGACGGGCGAGGCGGGATCGCTGGCGACGAGGGTAGGTGGACAGGACCTGGCACTACGGCGGCTGGAGCTGGATGAGAGTCGCGATATTGCGCGCTACGGAAAACAGATTCGCGAGCTGGGCGATGAGGAGAGCATTGCGATTCTGAAAGAGGTGATCAGGGATGAGGCGGACCACTACCTTACGCTGGGCGGGTTGATTCGGCATCATCTGCCGGCGGAGCCGCTGGAGCCGGAGGCGGCGCAGCAGGCGCTGGATGAACTGGTGGCCGAGCGGGAGAAGGGTCAGCCAAGAGCGGCCAGCTGGATCGGGGATGCGATTTATGGAGTCAACGACGGGTTGGGGGCGATCTTCGGGATTGTGTCCGGTGTGTCGGGCGCGACGCTGGGGAACAGCAAGTTTGTGCTGATTGCGGGGCTGGCGGGAATGTTTGCGAGCGCGCTCTCGATGGGTTCGGGCGCGTATTTGGCGGCGAAGAGCGAACGCGAGATCTATGAGGCGGAGTTTGCGCGCGAGCGGGATGCGGTGGAGAACAATGAGGCGGAGGCGCGGGAGTTGCTGTCGCTGACGTACCAGGTGCGGGGGTTGTCGGCTGAAGATGCTGACCATTTTGTGGGACACATTGCCGAGAAGAAAGGGCAGTTGGTCGAGGCGCTGGCGAGGGAGCGGCTGCATGTGAGCGAAGAGGGTTTGAGCAAGCCGTGGGTTTCGGCGGTGTCGGGTGCGCTGTCGACGGCGGTGGGCGCGTTGATTCCGGTGATTCCGTTCTTCTTTTTGGCGGGCGTGCCGGCGATCGTAGTGGCGGCGATTGTTTCGCTGCTGGCGCACTTCGCGGTGGGCGCGGCGAAGTCGCTGATTACGATTCGATCGTGGTGGAGCAGCGGGCTGGAGATGACGCTGGTCGGGCTGCTGGAGGGCGTTGTGACGTACGTGATCGGGATTGGGATTGGGCGGTTTGCTTGAGGTGGAGGTGAGTTAAACGGAGAGGGAGCCATGTCTGGCTCCCTCTCTGCTTCCAGGAGGAAGTTAGTGGACGAGCTCCGCTTCGGGTTCAGCGGGTGCGTCAGGTGTGGGGGTGAGTTCGCTTGGGGTCGGATTGGTGCTGGAGAAGAGACCGTAGCGCTGGAGCATCAGGAGCCAGAGGCCGACGCCGCCTAGGAAGAGTACGAGGAAGACGGGGAGGACGGCCCACTGGGTTTTGACGGCGAATTGGTGGGGGTGGAAATAGGGTTCGAGGTAGGCGTCGCGCAGGATGTCGCGCATGAGGATCATGGTTAGGATGACGGCGGCGAGGAGGCCGGAGACGCCGTAGGCTGCGGTGCGGATGTTTTGCTTGCGCAGGGCGTCGGACATGAGGAAGATGGAGGCGACGGTGCCGAGAATGCCTGCGAGGAAGAGGACGGTGGCGATGGGGCTGTCGCCCATGAAGATCATGCGCAGGTTGCGCGGAATGCTGATGAGGAACCAGCTGCCGATGACGAACTGGGCCATGGTCGCGTACATGAAGGCCTTGCCGCCGTACTGGAAGAGGTAGTTGGCGTACGCGCGATCGCTCTTCCAGCGGACGAGGGCGAGAAGCACGAGAAGGATGCCGCCGACGGCGATGGCCGAGGTGACGAAGTGCAGGTAGCGCGGGATGAGGGTGGGGTCAGAGAGGTTGTTGCTCCAGCCGGTGGGGGAGGCGAAGTACTTGGCGGCCCAGTGGGTGGGGGTCTGCATGAGGGTGACGTTGGTGGATTGGATGAAGCCGACGATCAGGACGAGCACGAGACTGACGAAGAGCACAATGCCAGCGGGGCCGGGGCGGCGCTGGCCGTTATAGGCGACGTAGTAGAAGCCGTAGTAGGCGATGCAGAGGAGGACAAGGAGGAGGAACCAGGGCCACGCGATGAGGATGGTGGAGGTGTAGAAGTACTGCCCGTAGATGGCCTGCACGAAGAGCAGCGGCGCGATGCCGATGGTGATGGTGGCGGCGAGGAAGACGGGGATTTTCTTCGCCAGGTCGAGGAAGATGCGGTTGCGGTACTCCTTACCCTTGGAGGAGAAGCGTGCGGCCACGGCGAGGAAGGCGCCGCCGAGCATGAAGTTCATGGCGAGGATGTGGAGGAAGAAGGTGACGATGAGCAGCAGCTTGAAGAGCCAGTAGGGGGCGGGGAGCGGGTTGGGGTCGACGGTGGGGATCATGCTGGGGTCGATCATTTATTTGCCTCCTTCGACGGCGGGGCTGAGTTGGGCGTGCTGCAAGGGTGGGCGCTGGGTGTTGAGGTACTGGACGAGGGCGGTGCGCTGGGCTGAGTTCAGCTTGAGGTCGGGCATGAGGGGGAAGATGCTGGTGAGGTCCTTGAGGGAGTCGGCCGCGGCGGCGGGATCGGTGACGATGCCGGAGAAGAACTGGGCGTTGGGATGATCCTGGTGGCACATGGAGCAGTTGTTCTGGTAGAGCAGCTTGCCGTCGATGGTGGCGGTTGGAGTGGTGGTCTGGAGGGTGTTGAGGTAGGCGGCGAGGGCGTCGCGTTCGGGGTCGGTGCCGGCGAAGGGGGGCATGACGCCGTTATGCATGAGGGCGAGGCTGCTGAGCATGGCGCGGGTGGTGGGAGCGTCCCATTGGCGCTGCTCGAGGAGTTGATGGATGCCTCGATAGCTGTTGGCGGTGTGGCAGGCCTGGCATTCGACGCGGAAGATCTCGTGGCCGACGGCGATTTGGTTGTCGGGGGTGATGGTGCGCTGATCGATCCAAGCAGCGGAGTGGAGGACGCCGACGGTGTTTAGGTTGTCGACGGTGAAGCCGCCGTCGCCGGGCATGGCTGCGGCATAGAGGGAGTTGTCGTAGAGATAGTTTTCGATGACGAAGGGCTTGCGGACATCTTCGCGAACGAACTCGAAGGAGTCCATGGCACCGAGGGCGATGAGGCCGATGACGAGAGCGAAGACGAGGTGCATGCGGCGGGGGGTGAAGAGGGCCAGCAGCATGAGGAGGAAGGTGACGGCGAGGAGGCTCCACGCGAGGAAGGCGTAGTGGGTAGCGGTGGGCATGGGGCCGCGGGCGCTGAGGAAGAGCGCGGCGGGGACTTCGCGGATGTACCAATAGCCGAAGGGGATGAGGGCGAGCAGGGAGGGGATGGTCCAGAGCGCGCCCCAGCGGACGATGCGGGCTTTGAGGTCCTTGTCCTTCTGCACGCTCGCGGTGATGAGGGCATAGATGCCGGCCAGGGCGATGCAGATGGCGGTGCGGAAGAAGAGGGACGGGAAGTAGGTGGGGTTGAAGAAGCCGATCCAGAACTTGTGGACGTCGATCCAGCTGCCCGGCGTGAGCATGAAGGTGATGATGCCGTTGATGACGACGAGGCTGGCGAATGCGGCCCAGAAGTAGATCCAGCCGTACCACTGGTGACGCTTGGGGCTTAGCTTGTCCCAGCCGCTGAGGTAGAGGAGGGCGGCGGTGATCTCGAGGAAGAAGAAGACCCATTCGATGGCCCAGCCCCAGACGAAGATGTGGATGAGGTTGCTGGTGGCGGTGGGCGAGATGAGGCCGATGGTGAACCAGATGCCGACGCCGCTGACGGCTCCGTAGACGACGGTGAGAAGGACGAAGAATTTAGTGTGGGACTTGAGCCAGTTGAGCAGGGCGTGGTCATTGGTCTTGATGGCCTTGCGCTCGGTGAGGACCAGGAAGAGGCCGCCGCCGACGGCGAAGTGGGAGACGAACACGTGGAGTCCGGCTACGAGCGCTATGAGGAGGCCAGCGCCAAAGGATACGTCCCAGATGGGGTAGTTCATGATGCTTCCTCTCGTCTGTGCGCGCCTCGCCGTAGAAGGGGCGCGCGGTGAGGGTTCTTTGAACAAGCTGAATTGTACGAGTGTTCAGCCGTGTGGATTTGGTGCGTGGGGGTGACTGGGAGGCGCAGGAACGGGTAGGGAGCCGGTGGAAGACAGAGGATGGCTCGACGTGAGAAGTTTTTGACCGACACACTTGAACCGGAGTCCACAAGGTACTCCTTCGTCGTGCTGGGTGTAACCCTACAAGCGGGGATTGCGGCGCTGCTGTGATGGCCGTCACGATGGAACAGCATGCGGACGGGTGAGGATTGGTACAGTCTGTCAGAATTCATGGCAGCGCAGGGAAAGACAGAAGCTTCGATCTGAGGAGCGGACGGTTTGTTGGAGGGGCGGGGGGCCCGCGCAATGCTATCGGAAAAGATTCTTACGCCACTGCTTCGGTTTGTGACGCGAGATGCGTTTCAGCTGGAGGAAGGCGGCGCGATCGACCTGCCGGGTCCAAAGGCGGATCGACGCTACATGCTCTATGTCCATATTCCGTTCTGCGATGTGTTGTGTCCCTATTGTTCCTTCAATCGGTTCGCGTATAAGGAGCCGGCAGCGAGAGCTTATTTTGTAAGCTTGCGTGAAGAGATGCGGATGACGGCCGCTTTGGGTTACAGATTCAAGTCTTTGTATTTTGGTGGAGGGACGCCGACGATTCTGCTGGATGAATTGATCACCACGATTGATTTGGCCAAGGAATTATTTGGAATCAAAGATATCTCCTGTGAAACCAATCCCAATCAATTGGAGCCGGCCCTGGCGGAGAGACTGGCTGGAAGAGTTCAACGGATGTCGGTGGGGGTACAGAGTTTCGATAACACGCTGCTGCATAAGGTCAGCCGGTTGGAGCGCTTTGGGGACGGCGAGCAGATATTAAAAAGAATTCATAGCGTGGCGGGAATGTTTCAATCACTCAATGTGGACATCATCTTTAATTTTCCTGGGCAAGCGAGAGAGGTGCTGCTGAGAGATATTGAATTAGCGAAGGGGTCGGGCGCAAACCAGATCACGTTCTATCCACTGATGAGCCCCTCGTCGGTGGTGAAGACGCTGAAGCAAACCGTTGGGGTGGTTACGTACGATTGTGAGTATGAGGATTATCAGTTAATTCTGGAAGAGATGGCTGACCAGTTCGAGCAAACGACTGGCTGGGCGTTTTCGCGCAAGAATGGCGGTCTTATCGATGAGTACATCGTGGATACGGAGGAGTACGTAGGGCTTGGTTCGGGGGCCTTCAGTTATCTGGATGGGACCATTTATGTGAACACGTTTTCGTTGAAGAGCTACGCGGAAGAGATTCACGCTGGGCGCAGGCCGGTGATGGGGTCGAAATCGTACAGTCACCATAACCAGATGCGGTACCACTTTTTGATGGATTTATTTGGGTCGGGGCTGGATCGAAAAAAATTCCGGGATCGGTTTGGGGCGCCTGTGGAGCTTGGGCTGCCGATGGAGCTGTCCTACTTTACCGCCAATGGTGCGCTGGATTTTTCAGATTCAGGGGTGATCCGACTGACCGGCAGGGGGAAGTATCTTTTTGTGGTGATGATGCGGGAATTTTTTATTGGGATCAACGAATTTCGCGATCAGGCTCGGCGGGCGTTGACGCCGGAAGATGGGACGGAAGGAAGAAGCTGCTCGGTGGGAAAGGGTCTTGAAAGCATCGCCCTGGTGCCACGGGGGTTGGTATTGTAGGAGCATGCCGGGGTTGGGCGGATACAGCGCGGTTGGGTTGGCGGAGATCGTGGTGGCGGCCTGCCTGACGCTGTTGCCGCTGGTGCTGGTGGGGTTCTGGGGCGACTGCGTGCGGCGGCAGGCTGGGACGCTGCCGACGTGGGCGCGGACGGTGCGGCCGGCGGTGCTGTGCGTACCGTATGTGCTGGTGAGTTCGGCGGGTGGAATGTTTCGGTGGACGTGGCTGCTGGTGTATGCGCTGCTGCCGGTGGTGGTGGCGGGGTTGATGCTGGAGGGGAAGCGGGTTGATCCGATGCAGCGGGGGACGTGGCGGGAGTTGCTGGTGCTTGCGGCGCTGGGGTTGGCGGTCGATCTGCGCTGGCTGGAGCGGGCGTGGCCAGCCCACCTGGCGGCGTTCAACAAGATGCTGCTGCTGGACGTGGGGATCTACGGGTTGCTGGTGCTGCGCGAGCTGGATGGCGTGGGGTTCGATCTGCGGTTGAGGCTGCGGGATTTTGGAGTGGGCGCGCGGGAGTATTTGTTCTATGCGCCGATGGCTGTGGCGCTGGGGTTGGCGCTGGGATTTTTGCACTTCCATGCGCATTGGCCGTCGATGCTCCAGGGGGTGGGGGCGTTGCTGTTTACGTTTCTGTTCATTGCGATACCTGAGGAGCTGTTCTTTCGCGGGTGGGTGCAGAATCTGCTGGAGCGCAGAGTGGGACGAATGCCGGCGCTGCTGGTGACGGCAGTGCTGTTTGGGCTGGCGCACTTCAACAAGCGCGCGGTGCATTTCAACTGGAAATATGTGGTGATGGCGGCGCTGGCGGGAATTTTCTATGGGCGGGCGTGGCGTCAGGAGCGGCGGGTGGGAGCGTCGGGGGTGACGCATGCGCTGGTGGACGCTACCTGGTCACTATGGCTGCGCTGAGGTCGCTGTGGTTGCGATGAGCTGGGTGGTGCTCGGTGTAGGTGAGGTAGCCGAGGCCGACGCGCATGTTGTGGATGATCGAGTTGGGTAGGGTGATGGCGAGGGTGATGCCGAGAATGGCGTGCGCGATGGCGAGGGGATAGAGGTTGCGATAGCGAAGGAAGAGCCGGCAGGCGGCGAGTCCCATGAAGAAGGTGACGAGCGTGAGGACGGGGCTGGGGATGTGGGCGATGGAGAAGATGGTAGCGGCGGCGAGGGCGGCGAGGCCAGTGCTGGGTAATAGGAGGCGGAGGCGGCGAAGGAAGAAGTCCTGCAGGAGAAGCTGCTGCACGAACGACCAGAGCGCGTAGCCCCAATAGCGTTTGAAGAAGGCAATGGGACCGTGGACGGGATGGAGGGTCTGGAAGTTGATCGCGAGTGCGATGGAGGCTGCGGACATCAGCAGCGCGACGGCGACGATCCAGAGAGAGCGGAAGAAATTCCCGGTGCGGAGGCCCATGGAGTTTGGGGTGGTGTAGCCGACGCAGAAGATTACGGCGATGACCAGGGCGGCGAGGATGTAGAGCGGGCGCTGCCAGGGGCGGGGTGTCCAGAGGACGAGCAGGATGAGGCCGTAGCCGAGGACGAGCTCGAGGAGCGCGCGGCGCTTGCTGAGGGTGGGTGGTTCGGGGAGAGAGAGGGCACGGTCGCTGGGGCGTGCTGGAGCGGACCGTGGAAGGGGTGCGTCCGCCATAGGACGATGGTATTGGTTTCGGCGGCCGGGAGCAAAGGCTGGGGTCGGGGTGCGGAGGGTGGAAGTGAATCTGAGCGCAATGCAAGATGAAATCCCGCAAGGGACAAAGACCGGACTACAATCTCACAAAGCAAACCATCGTGGAGAATCTTATGCCTAGTGTCGATTCGAAGCTGGCTGCATCTGATCGTGAAGCGCTGCGAGCCGATTTGGGGCTGGTGGACGGGCTTGACCTCCACGCTCAGTATTACGTTGACCGGACCGGTGGAGATTTTTTTGACGCGGTGCGGGTGGGTACGCGAGTGGTGTTTCTGCTGAGTGATATTGCGGGCAGACGGCGCGAGGCCGGCCCGATCGCGGCGCGCACGCAGGAGGTGTTTCGAGCCAAGGCGGTTGAGCTGTTCGGCGCGGGCGATGTGAATTTGATGGAAGGTACGGAGCTACTGGTCCAGGCCATCAACCAGGGGATCACAGGGCCGACGAAGGAAGTGCGTTTCGCTCCGACGGTGGTGGGTTGCTACGATGTGCAGCTCGGGCTGCTGGCGTATGTGAACGCTGGCGGGCAGACGGCAGCCATACGGGACTCGGAGGGGACGCGGCTTCTGGCCGACGTGGCGATGCCGCTGGGTTTGTTTACGCGTTTAATCTACGACGCTTCGATGCAGGCATTTGAGCGAGGTGCGATGCTGGTGATCGTCACCAAAGGAGTGACGCAGAGCATGCGCGGCAACACTCCGTTTGGGGCAGAGCGGGTGATGGAGGTGCTGCGGAGTTCGAAACAGGAGTCGGCAGCGGAGGTATGCCGCGAGGTGCTGGAAGCGGCGCATTTGTTTCAGCAGGGCCGTTGGGGTCGGCTTGCGTTCTGGCGCAAGAAGGTGCCGGAAGACATGACGGCGCTGGCAATGGTTCGGAGTCGTTAGAACGCCGAGCGACTTGCTCGTCGTCCGACTGCTGGAGGGAGAGGCGTTGCATGGATGATCCTCTGCTGGCTGCGAATTTCGATGATGCGGCTAAAGGCGCGGGTCAGACTCTGGCTGCGGGGCAGAAGCTGGGACGGTATACCGTCATGGATCCGATTGGCTCCGGTGGTATGGGGGCGGTGTATCGCGCGCGCGATGAAAAACTGGAACGTGTGGTCGCGATCAAGGTCCTTTCTCCAGGCGTGGTGACAGGAGATGAGGCGCGTCGCCGCTTTCGCAGCGAGGCGCTGGCGCTGGCAAAGCTGAGTCACCCGCACATCGCCGCGGTGTACGACGTTGGCGAGCAGGATGGGGTGGACTACCTGGTGATGGAGTGCGTCGCCGGGCAGACTCTTTCGGCCATGTTGAGGAGCGGTCCGCTCAGCGTGGAGCGCGCGACGTCGATCATTCTGGAGATTGCAGGAGCGCTCGAAGAGGCGCATGAACAGGGAGTAATCCATCGCGATCTAAAGCCTGGCAACGTGATGATCACGCCGAAGGGGCATGCGAAGGTACTCGATTTCGGGATAGCCAAGCTGCTCGCACCGCTTGCTCCGGACGCGACAGTATCGATGGAGACAGGCTTCCTGATCGGGACTCCGCTGTATATGTCTCCCGAGCAGGCGCAGGGGAATTCGGTCGATGCACGGACCGATCTCTGGAGCCTGGGGGTCATCTATTTCCAACTGCTCACGGGCCGAACGCCATTCGAAGGCGACAGCAATATCGCTATACTGCATGCGATCGTGAGCGATCCTCCAAAGCCATTGCGCGGGCTGCGGACGGATGCTCCGGCACTGGCGAATCAAATCATCGGCCGATCTTTGCAGAAGGATGCGGACAGTCGTTACCAGACGGCGGCTGAATTCGTTGGCGAAGGTTCGGCGCTGCTGGTCCACCTCTCCTCCAGTTCGCACGGTGTGGCTGCAAAGCGCCAATCCCGGGCGATTGTTTTCGCGTGCGTCGCTGCACTTCTTCTCACGATTGTTGCGGCCATATGGTTTTTTCATCGCTCGTCGAAAAGGCAATGGGCGCGCGAAGAGGCGGTGCCACAGATTGCGAGTTTGGTTGCGGAAGGGAAGCCGCTCGCTGCGTTTGGCGTGCTTGAGAAAGCGCAGAGTTATCTGCCCGGCGATCCTGCGATCAAGCAGTTGGCCGATCAAAATACGTTGCTGGCATCGGTTACCTCATCGCCGGCGGGAGCCACTGCGGCGATTCAGGATTACACGACGCCGGATGGTCCGTGGCGTGTGCTTGGCACGACGCCGCTCGAGAACATCAGCGTGCCGAAGGGATTCTTTCGCTGGAAGATTTCGAGTCCGGGGACTGCAGACCTGGTAGAGGGTCTAGCGTCCGCGAAGTCCATGAACTTCGCGATCGACGCTCAGCATGCCGCACCTGCCGGGATGGTGCCGGTACCCGGGGAAAACTGGGTGGACATGATTGCTTTTATCGGCGTCGTCGGCCCATATCGAATTCTGCCGTTCTATCTGGATCGCTTCGAGGTGACCAACCGGGATTATCAAAAGTTTGTCGACAGCGGGGGTTACGCGAAGCAGGAATACTGGAACGAGAAGTTTATTCGCGATGGCCGCGAGATTCCCTGGACGGAAGCGGTCGGGGCGTTTCGCGACACAACGAGCCGCCCTGGACCGGCCGGCTGGGTGGGGGGACATTATGCGGAAGGCCAAGCAGATTTCCCTGTATCCGGCGTGAGTTGGTTCGAGGCGTCGGCCTACGCGGCGTTTGTCGGGAAGAGGCTTCCGGTCTTGCCGCAGTGGTACATGGGCGCCCCTCCCGATGACACACGCTATATTGTGCCGGTAAGCAATATCCCGGGTGGAGGGCCAGCGCCCGTGGGCGCCTACCAAGGGGTTGGTCCTAACGGAACGTACGATATGGCGGGCAATGTGCGCGAATGGGTGGCCAACGCGGACGACAATGATAACCGTTTCATCCTGGGGGGCTCGTGGAAGTCTCCGACATACTTTTCCTACAGTCCGGAGGCGCTATCTCCATTTGATCGCTCGCAGGAGAATGGTTTCCGCTGTGTCAAGAACACCGTTCCGTTGCCACCGGCGGCAGTGGCGCCGATCAAGCGGATAGAGGCCCGAGATTTTTCGAAATACAAGCCGGCCTCAGACGACGTCTTTCACGCCTACCAGGTGATGTATGCCTCGTCCGCGTCGCCCTTGAATGTTCTCGATGGTGGAGTCGTCAGCGAGACCGCGGATTGGCGCGAGGAGAGAGTGACACTCGATACCGGCTATCGGGGCGAGCGCATGGCTGTCTATCTGTTTCTTCCCAAGAAAGTCCGACCGCCATATCAGACCGTGGTGTTCTTTCCCAGCGCGCGTGTCTATGACATTGCCGACAATAAAAATGGAAGGGCACTCGGCGATATTCAGTTCTTCGACTACATCATTCAGAGTGGACGGGCCGTGGCCTATCCGATCTTTCAGGATACCTACGAGCGCCGGTTGCGGTACTCCGTTCCGGGGGCTTCGCAGGCGATCCAGTTGACTACCGACCTCTATCATGACACCGCGCGCACCCTTGATTACCTTGGGACGCGCTCCGACATCGACAGCAGCAAACTCGCCTACCTCGGCGTCAGCATGGGGGCGGCCGAAGGAATTATCTACGCGACGCTGCTTCAGGACCGTCTCAAGACCTCCATCTTTCTCGATGGCGGCTACTTTCTCGATCCGCCACCGCCGGGCGGCGACCAGGCCGACTTCGCTCCGCGCATGAAAAAGCCTGTCCTCATGGTGAATGGACGCTATGATTACGTCTTCTCGGTGAATCTATCGCAAGACCCCATGTTCAACATGCTGGGCACTCCGCAAAGGGACAAGCAGCACATTGTTTTGGAGACGTCACACGATGTGACCGAGCAGCGGCCGCAACTGGTGAAGGGTGTTCTGGATTGGCTCGATCGCTATCTTGGGCCGGTGAACGAGTAGGCAGACGCAAGCGGCTAGGCAATTCTCTGGATCGATAAGATCGTCTGGTCATCCTGGTGGGCGCTTCCCTTGCAGAACTCCTCAACGTTGCCGAGCAGCGAAGCGATTGGGTCGAGTTCGAGCAGTGGCCGTTGCAGCCGATCCATACCGAATTGATTGCCGTCTCCGGCTTCGGCCTCAGTGATGCCGTCGGTCAGCAGCACGATTCGATCACCGATGGACAGGGTCAGGCGGATTACGTGGTACTGCGCAAACTCGAATAGTCCAACCGGCATATCCCCGTCTGTAATCATTTCGACACGCCCATCCGCGCGGATGATCACCGGCGCCACATGACCTGCGTTGATCAACTCGATATTTGCGAGATTCGAGCCTGAACGGACGTAGCGGAAGGCGGCGAGCGTAACGTACTTCTCGGTGGGCGTGCGCGAACAGACGAACGCGTTGAGCGATTGGATGGATTCAACCAGCGTGATGCCTCGGTTTGCGCCGAGACTGGTTTGAGCGTGAAACATGCCTTGCACCATGGAGGCGAGAAGCGCCGCGGGAACTCCCTTGCCGGAGACGTCTGCGATGATTGCGACGAAGCCATCTGCAAGTGGGATCACGTCATAGAAATCTCCACCGACCCCGGTGCACGGAATGGTGCACGCAGAAAAGTGTGCGTAGGGAAACTCCGGAAGCTTCCGTGGGATGATCTGGCTTTGGATTGCCGCCGCGATTTGAAGCTCCTTGCGCAGCAATGCGGATTGCCGTTCCATCTCGATCAAACGCAGATTTTCGAGGAGGGTAGCCGCCTGGTGGGCGATCGCGTGAAGGATGTCTTTTCCGGTGCGTGTGAAATCCTGATTGCGGCTGTGACTATCAAGATAGAGAAGGCCCAGAAGCGAAGGCGAACCCTGGGCGCGCAGGGGGATGGCGATGACGGAACGAATCGCGTTAGCCATCAGGCTTTCCCGTTCCGCGGCAATCTCGTCAGTGATGTCGGAGAGGATGAAATCATCTTGAGACCGGGCGGCGTCTCGCACGACGGAGCGCGAAATCGAGGGCTCTCCGACGATCTCGTTTCCATCACGGTCGCGGCCGCATTCGAGGCGAAACTCTTCGGCGCTCTCGCCGAGAAAGACAAAGCCACGTTCTGCGCCAGTCAGCCGAATGCTGTATTCGAGCATGGTGCGCAGGACTTCATTGCTCGCTCCGATGGAGCTCAAGCTCTGGGCCGCCTGGAGGAACAGCACAAGCTTTTCCAGGTCACTATCGCCTGCGGAGTTCGGCCAGTGCTTTGAAAACTTCGCGAGAACCGTGCGCGTCGCATCCTGTTCGCCGTCTTGAAACACCAGAACACTGTGCCTGCTGCCAAGGGTGATGGTATCTCCTGAATGAAGAGGGGCGGCGGTGATCCGCACACCATTGACGAAGGTTCCGTGCCTGCTTTTCTGATCGCGAATGATATAGTCGCTGCCATCCCATTCAATGCGAGCATGCACTCGAGATACCTGAGGATGAGTGATCACCAGAGTGCATCCATCGCTGCGCCCAATATCAAAGGGAAGGGTATCCATGGGGTGAACCCGCCGAACGCCGTCGGCAGTGAACACGAGACGGGCAGGCTGCTGCGGTTTGGAATGTATGGTCACGTTGGGGGCGATTCCCCTGAATTGCTTCGCGTTAGCGGTGTTCGCTAGCGGAAGCTTATACGATAACGCAAATGGGGGAGAAATGGCTCTCCGGCCATTTTGCGCTGGCGGGCGCCCTGCTTGACGCCCTCTGCAGCGGCTGAGGAATCACGCGCGGGCTCTCTCATCCGGCGGCTTTTCGGAAGCCTCACGCCTTCGCCGCTCTCTGGAGCCAATTTGCTTGAGACACTCCTTGCTAGATAGCTCCTGCTTGTTGCAGGTTCTTTTTCATCCCTTCCCAACTCCTAACGGAGGAAGCCTCTGGTGTCCCGGCACCTCTCCAGTGCGTCTCCAGATTGACGCCATTGGCGTAGCCGATTCCTTTGAGCGCCTTGAACTGCGCGGTCCAATCGATATATCCAACGTCGACCGGCGACCAGACGATTTTGCCCGACGCATCCTTGACCGCATTCTTCACGTGGCAGTGATGGATGCGCTCCTTGGGAAGGGCGTCCCATCCGCCGCGATAGGCGTCCAACTCGCCGCGCATGACAGCATTGCCGGGGTCCCAGTTGAGCGCAAGGTTTCTCGAAGGAATGCCAGCAAGCGTAGCTGCAGCCTCACGGCCCGTCGCCGTGTTGCATTCAAATTCATTCTCCAACACCAGCATTACGTCTTGCTTCGCAGCGAACTCTGCTGCCTCCTGCAGCTTGGCATTGATGGCCTTCCGATACGGCTTTACGTCATCGATGCGCCAGAAGTCGAAGCAACGAACCTTATTCGTCTTGAACTGCTTTGCCAGGGAGATAGACCGTTCGAGGACCTGCTGTTGCTGGTTGAACTTGGTCTCAGCTGCTCCATGCAGGTCTTCCCTGGAGCCATATTGCGAGTGCGGGGCCTCAGGCCAATCGACCTTGTAGAGCGGGCTACTAATGTCCGTCACCTGGAGATCGTACTTCGCAAGGATATTCTGCGCCCTTGCGATTTCATCGTCCGAAACGGTCTGTAGATTCTTTCCCCAGATCTCGCGCAGCTCCACCCAGTGAAGTCCAAACTGCTTGCTGATGACGTAACACGCGTGGTCGAAATCTTCCGACACTTCATCGGAGATCACACCTATCTTGAACTTCGATCCGGCAGCCAAGGCACGCAGCGGCAATAGGGAGGAAGCAGCCGTTGCGATGGAAAGCCCGGCAAATTGGCGTCTGGAAAGTGTTGGCATCGATCGAACCCTCAATAGTTATCCGTGTGACGAACGGGCGGGCCGGAAAGATGCGAGCGATCGCTAAGCGATCGCTCGCTGCAGTCCCACCGCAACGACGAAATAGCTCGCAGGCCCCGCGCCCACGTTCTTCAGGCTATGCAGCACCGCCGACGCGGTAAAGACAACGTCGCCCGCATGGACGATGCCGCGTTGACCATCACTATCGACCTGCAGCTCTCCTTCGCGAATCAATAACAGCTCGGAGTGGGTGTGACGATGGGGCGGATGCGGCATCTCGCCGGCGGGCAGCATCGTTTCGTGCACCTCGATGAACTCGCCTGTGGCGAGCGTTCCATGCATTACCGCGCGCGACGTCACGCCATTTGGTGCTGTTTTGACCGGCAACTTGTCATACGAAAACAATTCCGAATGAAGCAGCTTCGGAACATCTTCCGGCGACGCAGCGCTCTGCGCCTCTGCGGAGAGACTGCCCAGCATGGCAAATGCCGACAGCGTCAAACCTAACTCACGACGATTCATCTGGTTCACGGTTCACTCCTTCGCAACTACGTGTGTGAGTTACGCCTGCTTCTGATACCCCATGCCTGCCAGCACGCCGCGCATGTAGGCGAAGCTGTAGCTCACGCCCGGCATGGGATCGTCGGCATGGATCTCGTACTCCAGGTCAACGAATCCCTTGTACTTTGTAGCGACTAATGCCTCGAAGATGCCGCGAACGGGCATCAAGCCTTCGCCTACGGCCACCTGGCTGTCCTTCGCCGTCGCATTGGCGAGATCCTTCATGTGGATGTTGAATAGCCGCGGCCCTGTCGCATGGATGGCCTTAACAGGGTCCACACCGGCACGCATGCAATGGCCCACATCGATGCAGCACCCCATGCGCGGGTCCATGTCGCGCACGACCTTCAACACATCCAACGGCGAATGCCAGATCTTGTCTTCTGGTCCGTGGTTGTGAATGGCGAAGCGAATGTCGTACTCCTTCACAAATTTCTCGATACGCGGCAAGGTCTCGGGCGCAGGGTCTCCGGCGACGATGACCTGGATGGCAGCCCGCTTGCAATAGTCGAACTTGCTGCGTATGTCGTCGTCCTCATCCTTGGGGAAGTAGATGGCTCCAGCGGCATGTAGTTTGATGCCTGCAGCGGCATAGTCGGCGAGAGCGGCTGCCTCCTGGGTGGGATCCATGGGCAGATGATCTTTCACGTCCTTTGCATTCAAGGCGGTGAGATTCAGTTGCTTCATGTAGGTGATCAGCTGCGTTCGCGTAAAGTCACGAAATGTGTAACTGGCAAGACCCAGCTTGACGCCGGTAGCCTGTCCCTCCATTGCGTAGCTCTGCGCGGCGGCGGAGATCGCACCATTGCAGGAGATCGCTGTGGCAGCCAGCGCCCCAGTGCGAAGAAAGTTTCGACGTGATCGTTCGTAGTTCATGGAATTCCTCTCACTGACTAAAGTTGCGGTGCCCAGCCCTTCTGATACTCGCGGCCCCACAGCTTCATCGCAGCTGGATCGCCGATCACCTTGCCGTCCGCCGTGCCCAAACGCAATTCGCGGTTGACCTCCCATGCAATATTCGAGAGTTGCAGCATCGTAACCGCGACGTTCCCCTGCGCAACTGGCTGATGCAGCTTTTCTCCCTTTTGAATTCCGGCGATGAAATTCGCAAAGTGCGCATCGGTCATTGAATCGCGGCCAACAAGGTCGGACGAGCTGGTTGCAGACTTATCAGCCTTGTACTCGCTGAGCTTTTTGCCGTTCAGGTCGTAGATTTCATAGCCGTCCCGGTCCAGAATCACGGAACCCGTTGTTCCCATGATCTCGATTCCGCGGTCGCGATTGAAGTACTTCATGCCGTTGCAGCATTTGCCTTCCCACGAAAGCATCGCGTCATCATAAGCGAAGCTCGTCACCATCGTGTCATAGAACTGCCAGTCGTCCTTGAACTGGTACCGCCCTGCGGTCGCGGTCACGCTGTTCGGGTAACCCACCCCAAGCGCCCAGCGCGCCACATCGACCTCGTGGGTTCCATTGTTCAACGACTCGCCCGTGCCCCAGGTCTTGAACCAATGCCAGTTGTAGGGCTGCACGTTGTCCTTGTACTCCTGGCGCGGAGCTGGTCCTTGGAAGAGGTCCCAATCCAGCGTGGCCGGAACCGGAACAACCTTTCCGTAGCCGATCGACTTGCGCACGTTGGAATACCAGGTCTTAGCAAAGTAGGCGCGTCCGATCAGCCCGTTGTGGATTTTATCGACGATCTCGATGGTGTGCGGTGAGGAGCGTTGTTGCGAACCCATCTGCACCAGCTTGCCGTACTTCTTCTGTGCCTCAATCAGCAGAGCGCCTTCGGCCGGGTTGTGGGAGCAGGGCTTCTCCACATACACATTCTTTCCCGCCTGCAGAGCAAGGATCGCGATCGGTGTATGCCAATGGTCCGGCGTCGCGATCGTAATCGCGTCAATCTCTTTCAGCGCAAGAATGTTCCGAAAGTCTTTCTCGCCGACAGGTTCTTCACCTATCATTTGGGTTGTTGCGCTGACGTACTTCTTCAGGATATTGCTCTCGACATCGCACACATGCGAGATACGCGCGTTGGCCTTGTTTGCCTTCAGCGCGGATAAGTGCGCATAGGCGCGACTGTTCAGCCCAATCACCGCAAAATTCAGGCGGCTATTGGATCCTAGAATCTGTGCGTAGCTCTTCGCCGTGCGGCTGATTGCCAGACCTGCCGATCCGACTGCAAGGGCATCGATGAATTGACGACGTGTGATCATTGGTTCTCCGTAATGACTCGAGATGATTCTCGCTTATTTCGGCGAGCAGCACAGCTGAAGATATCGATTACTAGGTAAGACGGGCAAGCCGGCCTGCTGGTCTCGTCTCCGTCTGCTGGTCTCGTTAATGCTTCCTTTCTCCAGGGAAAATCGCGGCCGAAAGGCTATCGCGGAGGTGGGCCGTCCTCCTGTTTCACGATGATGCCCTCACCCGGGAAGGGCCACTGCTTGTTGAGCAGCAGATCGTTTTCACGGGTCGCTTTTGGCACACGATCGATCTTCAGATTTTCGAAGAAATGCACGCCGGTTTTTCCTGCGGTCGCGAGGTCTATGTCGCCGTCACCATCCAGATCTTCCATGACGAACTGTGTACCGCCTGCCGCCGTTCCATTCACGGAGATGGGATAACGCGTGAACTGGCCAGACTTGCGATCGATCTTGTAGTAATAGACGACCAGCGGATCGTAGGAGCCGGGATCGTTGCCGGAGTGACCGCGGTAGCGTTTGCCGGTGATGAGTTCGGGGACGCCATCGCCGTCGATGTCGGCGAGAGCGAGGGAATGGATCTGCGAGTAGGACTCGTCGATGGTGTGCTTGACCCAGTGGCGGCTCGCGGCATCGCCCTGCTGTTCGAGCCAGTAGAGTCCATAGCTGTGACCCTGGCCGTAGATTACGTCCATCTTGCCATCGTTGTTGACGTCGTAGGCAAGGATGGGAAAGCCGGCGTCGCCGAGCTGCCAGTCGGGGTGCCACTCCCACTTGTCGTGGTCGGCATCGATGTTTTTGAACCAGCCATAGGGGGTGAGGATGTCGGCTTTGGCATCGCCGTCCACGTCGGCGATGCCAATGCCGTGGCCGTCCTGCTGTTTGCCGCCGACGTGGTGGACCTTCGGGGTTGGACCGGAGAAGTCGACCCAGATGATGCCGGAGTGGTTGTAGTGCGCGAGCGCGAGGTCGGGCTTGCCGTCGCCGTTGATGTCGCCGGTGGCTCCGCCCTCGGTATCGTAGCTGTCGGTGATGAAGTGGCGCTGCCAGAGGACGTCGGGCTTCTTGGGGTTCTCGTACCACCACAGGCCGTTGAGCATCCAGCCGGTGGTGACGACGTCGGGAGCGCCATCGTGATTGACGTCGAAGTTCCACTCTCCGCAATCGGAGACGAACTCTCCGAGGATGCCGACGGTGCGGAATTGATGGCGCTTCCACTCGCCGTCCGCGGGTCCGGGATTCTCGTACCAATAGGCGCCGCTGACCAGGTCAGGGCGGCCGTCGCCATTCATATCGATGGTGGTGATGCCTTCGGCATGATCAGTGCCCAGGTGATGCACACGAAAGGTGACTTGCGGAACGCCGTACGGGCCGTTGCCGGGAGTGGTCTTGCGCGTGGTTTGCGCGGTGGCGATCCAACTCGACGAGGCAACGACCGCCGCTACGGCGAGAGCTGCAAATTTCATATTTCTGACCATGTTCATGCTCCGGCAGTGGGTCGAGCGTTTTGTTATTTGAAGCGTGAACGGATCTACACCAGTTTCATCGCATTGGGATCCCAGTTCACCACGGCGCCGCGTTCGTAGCTAATATTGCTGAGCAGCGCGGCTCCCGCGGCGCGGAACCCGAACACGGCATCTTCGACGACCGGTTGACGGCTGCGCACCGAGGCAAAGAAATTCTTGAAGTGATCGTAGCCGTCGCTGTAGCCAGCGGGCGCTGCATAGGTTTCGAAGCCAGCAGTGGTGGGTCCTGACGGGTGCGTGACCGGATACTTCTCGCGGTACTCGGTGAGGATGCGCTTTTGCATGGCTTCGGTAAAGGTGCCGATCATATAGCCCGGTTCTTTGGGGCGAGGCACGCGGTTCACGCTGACCGTATTGCCGGCAATCTCCATGGTGCCTTCTGAACCGGTGAAGATGAGGCCTTCGCTCTCCTCGCCGCCGTCGACAAAGTTTACGCGCAGGCTGAGATTGAAGCCTTCGTTGTAGTCGAAGAGACCGAGCATGACGTCGGGCACATCGCGGCCGTCGTTCCAGAAGCGCAGGCCACCGGTGGCCATGGCGCGCGTGGGACCGTTGGTTCCTGTAATGAAGTGGGTTCCGCTGAAGAGATGGACGAAGAGATCGCCGGCAACGCCGCTGCCGTAGGCCTTCCACTTGCGCCACTGGAAGAAGTGTTCGGCGTTGAACGGCATGTTCGACGCGGTGCCTTCGAAGCGCGGCCAATCGCAGGTCTCGGTCGAAGCATCGAGCGGAACCGTATAGTTCCAGGCGCCCATGGAGGAGTTGCGATCCCAACGCGCTGTAACCATGTTGAGCTTGCCGATGGCGCCGGAGGCGAGCAGCTCTTTTGCTTTTGCGTAGACGATCGAGCTTACACGCTGGCTCCCGATCTGGATGATCCGGCCGGTCGAGCGAGCGGCGTCAATCATCGCGGGCCCATCGGCATAGAGGTGGATCATCGGTTTTTCGCAATAGACGTCTTTGCCGGCCTTCATCGCATCGATGGCTGCCCGCTTATGCCAGTGATCCGGGGTGGCGATGATGACGGCGTCGACGTCTTTGCGTGCGAGAATCTCGTTGTAATCCCGTGTGGTGAAGATGTTAGCGCCCCACAACTCCTTGGAATGTTCGAGTCGTCCGTCGTAGCAGTCCGCCACGGCAACCAGCTTTACCCCTGGGACCTGCAGCGCTACCTTCGTATCGCCCTGGCCTTGAATCCCCGCTCCGATCAGCGCAACCTGAATTTGATCGTTCGCCGCTATGGACCTGGTGGGTTCACTTTGAGCGGCTGTGAGCGCATGCAACTTGGTTGCGACAAGCGTATTGGCGGTAACTGTTCCCGCCACCTTTAGAAAATTTCTGCGATTCAATTCGTGCACATTGTCCTCATCATGGAAATCCCGGAAGAGATTCAACGTCTGCCATCATAGATGGCTTTGACGACTCTGCGCACGGCTTGAAACCCTGAGCAGGACCTCGGGGATGTTGGAGGTCAGGATAAAGGCTTCGAGGAGAATGGAATGAGGAAGGAGAATCGGAGCACACTGCGCCGTTTGCGGGAAGACTGATAAGCTGCGTTGAGCAGGGGTCGTTTATGTTGCGTTTGCGCAGGCTTAGTTCCAGGAGCAATCGATGATCCGACGCAGGCGTATCGGTATGGGGCTGGTAGGGCCTGGCTTTATCGCGGCGCAACACATTGAGGCTGTCCGCCGTCTTGGATATGCGGATGTGGTCGCGGTTGCTGGATCCACGTTCGCCTCGGCGGAACGCAAGGCGGAACAGTACGGTATCGACCGCGCTTACGGCAGCTGGGCCGAGCTCATTGCCGATCCGGACATCGACGTGATCCACAACACGACGCCCAACTATCTACATCTGCCGGTCAGCCTTGCCGTTCTCGCGGCAGGCAAGCACGTGATCTCGGACAAGCCGCTCGCGCTGAATTCGGGCGAGTGTCGCCTGCTTTGCGATGCCGCTGCCAAGACTGGCGTCGCGAACGCGGTTACCTTCAACTACCGGGGCAATCCGCTGGTGCAGCAGATGCGCGCCATGCTTCAGGAGCAGGCGATCGGCCGCACCGTCTTCATCCACGGCCGCTACGTGCAGGACTGGATGACTGATGACCACGTGTACTCCTGGCGTTCCGATCCAGCCAAAGGCGGCCGCAGTTCTGCACTCGCCGACATCGGCTCGCATTGGTGCGACCTCGCCGAGCATGTAACCGGTGCGCGCATTACGGCGGTGCTGGCGGACCTCACCACTGCCGTGCCCACGCGCTACTCCGCGGGTGGCTCTTCGGAGGCCTTTGCGAAGAGCGCCGAGCAGGGAAGCCCGGTAGCTGTCTCCGGCGAAGACCTTGCCACGGTACTTCTGCGCTGGAGTAATAGCGCGCGCGGCAGCCTTACGGTTGGGCAGGTGATGCCCGGCCACAAGAACGATCTCGAATTGGAAGTGAACGGTCGCACCGGCTCGCTCGGTTGGAACCAGGAGCGACAAAACGAGCTGTGGCTCGGCAGCCATGATGAGCCGAATCGCATTCTGGTGAAGGACCCCTCTCTCATGCTGCCCGAAGCGCGCCGCTACGCGCATCTTCCCGGCGGCCATCAGGAGGGCTGGGCAAGCGCGTTCAGCAATATCATCGCCGATATCTACGAGTGGGTTCGCGAGGGTGGGAAGCCGGGCGCACAGCGAGCGACCGTCTGTACATTTGCCCAGGCGGCGCGAACGGTGAACCTTGTCGACCGCATGCTCGAAAGCCATGCGCGCGGCGGCATCTGGGTTGAGGTAGATTCATCAGAGCCAGAGGAGGTTTCAGCATGATCTGGTCGATGAGGCTGCGGTTCAGCGCCATGATGTTTCTGGAGTACTTCATCTGGGGCGCGTGGTATGTCACCTTGAGCACCTGGCTCGCGGAGTCGCTGCACTTCAGCGGCGGGCAGATCGGAGTTGCTGCAGGTGCGACCGCTGTGGGCGCCATGGTTGCGCCGTTCTTCGTCGGCCTCATTGCAGACAAGCTATTTGCTACGCAGAAGGTTCTTGCGGTGTTGCACGGGCTGGGTGCGGTGTTGCTCTTCCTTGTTTCTCGACAGACGAGTTTCGGTTCCCTCTACCTGTTCGTATTGCTCTACTGCTGCGCGTTCATGCCGACGCTGGCGCTCACAAACTCGCTTGCGTTTCGACAGATGCGCGATGCCAAGGTTGAGTTCGGCCCCATTCGTGTGCTCGGAACCGCGGGCTGGATCGTCGCCGGGTTACTAGTGGGCTCGCTCGCGTGGGAGAAGTCGCAAACTCCGGTGCAGCTTGCGGCTGGAGCGTCCCTGTTGATGGCGCTTTATTGCGTGACGCTGCCGTCGACTCCGCCTCTTGCGAAGGATGTCCGGTTCACGCTGGGCTCTATCTTTCCACGCGAAGCCGTTGGATTGCTGCGCGAGCGATCGATGGCAGTCTTCGCGATCGCGTCCTTCCTGATCTGTATTCCGCTGCAGTTCTACTACGCGTTCACCAATCTTTTTCTCAACGAGAAGGGTGTTGTGAATGCGGCGGGAAAGATGACCGGCGGCCAGTTCTCGGAGCTCGTCTGCATGCTGCTGATTCCCTGGTTCTTTCGACGGCTCGGCGTCAAGTACATGCTGGTCGCTGGGATGCTGGCCTGGACGGTTCGCTATGTTCTGTTTGCCTATGGTGGCGTCGGTGCTCGGATGTGGATGCTGTGGGGAGGCATCCTTCTGCACGGCATCTGCTACGACTTTTTCTTCGTCACCGGCCAGATCTTCATTGATCGCAAGGCGCCTCAGGCCCTGCGCGCGGCGGCCCAGGGATTGATCACGCTGATCACGTATGGGGCCGGGATGTTTGTCGGTTCGTGGCTGTCGGGAGCCGTCGTTGAGCACTACGCCGTCCGCAACGGAGTACTCCCTGCTACGCATAACTGGCGCGCCGTGTGGATGTTTTCAGCGGCTGCCTCCGGCATTGTTCTGGTGCTGTTCCTGCTAACCTTCAAAGACCCCGACCGCTCGACAGATCTGAGCGAAGAGCGCGTTCAGGCTCTGCCGGTCGAAGTGGCGCCCTAGCGTTGTCTCTGCGAGTGATCAGGCCCACCAGGCTTCCACTGGAGGCTCGCGAAGTAACGCACGCGACAGCAGGCTCACGGCCGAATCCAGGCCTTCATGGATCGAGGCCAACGCATCCTCATGTTCAATGGAGAGCACATAGTCGTAGCCCACCAACCGCAGCGCTGAAACGATCGTCTTCCAATCCAGTTCGGAGTGGCCCCAGCCCACAGAGCGAAACAGCCAGGAGCGTTCCGCCATTCGCGCATAACTCTTCGTATCGAGCACGCCGTTTCGCGCGATGTTTGCCGGATGCAGCGCGACATCTTTTGCATGGACTTGAAAGATGGCCTCACCCAAAGCAGCGATTGCTGTCGGTATATCCATGCCCTGCCACCATAGATGGCTTGGGTCAAGGTTGATGCCGATCGATGGGCCGGTCTCCGCGCGCAGCCGCAGCATCGTCTCCACGTTATAGACAGCGAACCCCGGATGAGCCTCGAGCGCCACCTTTACCCCATGGGTCGAAGCAAAGCCGGCGGCCTCGTTCCAGTAAGGAATCAAACGCTCTTCCCACTGCCAGCGCAGAGCCTTCGCATACTCCGGAGGCCAAGCCGCTGTGATCCAGTTCGGCGTGTGATCCTGCGGCGAACCGCCAGGACACCCCGAGAACGTCACGACCACGGGAACCTCCATCTGCTCGGCCAGTTCGACCGTCTGTCGAAATACATGATCATCCCGTTCGGCAATGGCCGGGTCCGGATGCACGGCATTCCCATGACACGAAAGTGCACTGATGCCCAGCCCGGCATCGGCAAGCTGGTGTTTGTACGCTGAGATTCGCTCCCTGTTCCCCAGCAGCGCCGCAACGTCCAGATGCGGGGAGCCCGGCCAGCCGCCGGTACCTATCTCCAGCATCGTGATCTCCGGCCATCGCTGAATGGACGTGAGTGCCTCTTCCAAGGACAGATTGTTGAATACAGCGGTAAACAATCCAAGCTTCATGCGCAAGACCCTCCAGGACCACCGGGAGCAAACGGTGCCGCTGTTTGATCTTAACCAACTCGCTCGTGGTTATGTGCAGACACGTCTCAATAAATAGGGCCCAACGACATCTCAAGACGGCAACATTTCAAGACGGTTGGGGCCGTTTTGATGAACCAAACGGTGAGTCACTTGCCAAGGTCCGGTTTTTTGTTGAGTCTGTGAGTGCAACCGCTGGAGAGAAAAGTGTTCGAACGCCAGAGGATGAAGCGTCGCGATGTGAGATTATCTGCAACTTCCCCATTCGGCAACCGCTGCTTTGGGTAAACCCGCCTTCGAGGTCAAAGCAAAAAGACTATGAAGCCTTCACGTGTCACCCCCGTGTATCTGCTGCTTTGCACGTTCCTGATCACTGCGCCCGTAGCCCATGCGCAGGCGGTACAACAGCCTGCCGCCGCAGCTCCAACCGTGGAGCGGGAGACTGTGGGCGATGCGCCGGATGACCCGGGGCCGCTGGCAACTGATCTATCGCCCGCGCTGAAGAGTGCCGCCATTCGCGGAGCGATCAAGAAGGTTGGTGACTGGCAGCTGCGTGTCGCGGAACCGAAATTTAATTCGCAGTGGACCTTCGCTGCTCTCTATGATGGCCTGATCGCAGCTTCGGTAGCCACCGGGGATTCGCGCTATCGGCAGGCCGTCTTTGACTATGCGACGAAACAGCAATGGAAGCTTGTGAACGACCGCTTTCCTCATGCTGACGACATGGCGCTCGGCCAGGCATACCTCGACCTTTATCTGGCCGATCCGCCCGCGCAACGGGATCCCCAACGCATCGCGGACACCAAGACGATTCTCGATCGATTGGTGGAGCGTCCGGATGATCCCGCGAAGGACCTGTGGTGGTGGTGTGATGCGCTGTTCATGGCGCCGCCGGTCCTTACACGCATGAGCCTCGCGACCGGCGATCCAAAATACCGGCAGTTTATGGAGCATGAGTGGGCGATCACGACCAAAAGCCTCTACGACCCGAGTCATCATCTTTACTTTCGCGATGCTCGCTACCTGACAAGGAAGGAGAAAAACGGACAACCGATCTTCTGGTCGCGCGGCAATGGATGGGTGATGGGCGCTCTGGTTAAAGTGCTGCAAACGATGCCGGCGACCGATCCGCGACGGCAAGAGCTCGTTCAACAGTTTCGCGATATGGCTGCGGAAGTGGCTTCCATTCAAGGCAAGGATGGCTTGTGGCGCTCTGGCCTGCTAGACCCCGACTCCTACCCTCTTCCTGAGATCTCCGGATCCGCTTTCTTCACTTACGCCATCGCATACGGAATTAACGAGAACATCCTCGACCGGAAGAAATATCTTCCGGTGATTGAGCGCTCGTGGGCTGGCATGCTGAGCCACATCTATGCGGACGGGCGGTTGGGTTCGATTCAGCCGATCGACGGTCAACCGGGGATCTTTAAGCCGTCCGCGAGCTATGTCTATGGTGTGGGTGGATTCTTACTTGCCGGAGCCGAATTGGAGAGACTTTCGCGTGAGAAACACCGCCCGTCTCATCCGGGAGAATAGCTGATCTGTTGATCCGCCCCGCGCTCCCGGAAGCTGGAGAAAATGCCCCGGATCAGATCAAGGCTGGGAAATTCTATACAGGTTCCGGTGCACGGTGGTATTCACGAAGGCGAAAACCAACATAGAAGCGAAGAGAAGGGCATCGCTCCTTTGCGTGGAATGTATCGCTTCTAGCACAGCGAAATGTCTAATGTGCTTTTAGCTAAATCCTTACACCTTTCTTACGTCTGGCTTCCTACACTTAAACAGATGCTTTCTTTGATCCAATTCCACGGACGGCTCCGAAGACCAAAACGTGCTGCCCAGGCTTGGTTCAGACAAGGCGCGTAGAGGGCCCCCGCATCTTTATGAACGATCCGGAAACTTACTTTGTCGTCCCAACGCACCGATTGCGTGATGTCAGCGAAACGATTCACGATTACGATGAACACTTCTGGCGCAATGGTCATTCTCCACAAATGATCGTGTTCGACGATTCAACTCCCAGCAATGTTGAAAAATATTTCACACAGCTCGAGCAGCTAAAGACTCGTTCCGATCTGTTCTATGTGGGGCCGCGTCAAAAAGAAGAATTCCTCGGCTATCTCAACTCGCGTCTTCGAAACAAACGTCTGGAGCCGCTGGTGAAGAATCTGTTTCGTCCGAGTTACGGAGGCAACAGAAACTTCACACTGATGTATTCCCTGGGCGGGTTGATGGTCAGTTCCGACGATGACATGCGACCGTATGCCTTGATGGAGGACAGCCCTGAATCGCTGGAAAACGACGAGATCAGCCGCGGACGGCTACACAAGGTGGGCAAGAACGGATACGCAAGGAAATCATTCGACATTATGTCGGCATTCTCCGATGTATTGGGCAAGAAGGTTGCGGAGATACCGGAGAACTACGAACAAGGCGACTTCCTGATCGATACGGCCATGGACCTTGAGACCAACGCTACCAAGGGACTGGTCGAAGACAACACGATGATCCTGCAGCATGGGCGCGTGGGCAAGGAAGCGATCGTCAAGATGGCGCAGACCTTCCGTTCGGGGACCAACGATATCGATGCGATCGACTTTGTGGATATGTTCCTGAACGACGACAAGCAAGTGAGCCTGGACGAGTTGAATGATCTTTATGTCCTGGTGAACTTTCGGCCAGCTGTGACGAATAAGAACTGGCGGATGGACTGCGGTGTCGCCGGTTACGACAATACGTTTGGGTTGCCGCCGTTCTTTCCGACAAGGCTTCGATTTGAGGACTACATTTACCGGCTCTGGATTCAGCAGGAAGGAATTGTTGCGGCCCATGTGGATGCTGCGCAACACCACACCAAGAGCAACTACATGCGAAATCCGCCGGCGTCTGAAGTGCTGAATGAAGAGATCGCCAATTTTCTGAAACGAAAGATCAAGTCTTCACTCACAAGTGTGGATGAACTGGGCATCTCGTTCGAGTACACGGGAGAAGTGACATCGCAGGACGCGGAAGAGATCCTGGAGAAGATTACGAGCCTGCATCGCCGTGCCCTCTACGCTGCTCAGAACGCGAAAAGCCAAGATCGCGTTGATGCGCTGCGTCTTTTTGCGGCCAACCTGGAGAAGGCGTTCTACGGATTTGAGCCGGATTTTTTCCAGCATAATCTGCTGCGCATCGTTGACGATGCGATCGCGGTGATTCGTGCATCCATCGAGCTTTGGCCTACGCTAGTCGAAATCTGCTACTTCCAGAAGGTGCGCAATGGACTTCCTATGTTGCGGCTGAGTGAGATTGACTGATAGTGGGCCAACGCCATGAGAATTGCACAGGTAGCCCCGCTGTTTGAAAGTGTCCCTCCCGCTCTTTATGGCGGATCGGAGCGCGTTGTTTCGTGGCTAACGGAAGAGTTGGTTCGTCTGGGCCATGAGGTGACGCTCTTCGCGAGCGGTGACTCGAGGACAGCGGCACGACTAGTGCCGGCATGCGAAAAAGCGCTATGGAGGGACAAGGCCTGTCGCGAAACTCTGCCGCAGCAGGTGCGAATGCTGGAGTTGGTTTTTCGCGAAGTAACGCGGTTCGACATTATTCATTTTCATTGCGACTATATTCATTTTCCCCTGGTGCGTCGCTACGGGCATCCGACCCTGACGACGCTGCATGGTTACATTCACCCGCATGATTTGTGCGATCTTCTTCAGGAGTACCGGGATGTCCCACTGGCGTCTATTTCAGACAATCAGAGAGCATCCACACCCGGGGCGAACTGGCAGGGAACCATTCATCACGGCTTGCCGCGAGATTTGCACACGTTTTCACCCGAGGGCGGAGAGTACCTCGCATTCCTCGGCCGTGTGTCTCCGGAGAAGGGATTGGAGCGCGCGATCGAAGTAGCCCGTCGCACCGGGATCCCGCTGAAGATAGCAGCGAAGATCTATGACGAGGATCGTAGCTATTTCGAGCAGGATATTAAGCCTCTGCTGGAGAAGAGTGCGTCGTTTGTGGAGTTCGTCGGGGAAGTGGGTGGGCCGGCCAAGAACGACTTCCTGGGTAAGGCGAAGGCGCTGCTCTTTCCAGTTGACTGGCCCGAACCCTTTGGGCTGGTGATGATTGAAGCGATGGCCTGCGGAACTCCCGTGATCGGATGGAGGAACGGCTCCGTTCCAGAGGTAATTGAAGATGAGGTGAATGGCTTCGTCGTGTCGAGTGTGGATGAGGCCGTCGAATGCGTGGGCGAGCTATCGAGCCTGCGGCGCGAGGCATGCCGGGAGATCTTCGAGACCAGGTTTCGTGTGGAAAGGATGACGGCGGATTATCTGAAGATGTATGAAAAGGTGATCCAGGCCGCCTCAAAAAGGCCGCAGCGAGACCTTAAGCTGGAGGAAGTATGGTGAAGAACACCTCTGGGGAATCGATGACTGAGCGTGGAGGTGTGGACCATCACTCAACCGACGCTCAACACATTCTGGTTCATGCGGACCGTTCGGCGGAACGGATTCGCTCGCTGAAGTGTGGCGACACGTTTGCGGTCTTCGATCATTTTGGAGACATGCGGCCCACGCCCTCGGGCGAAGAAGGTCTCTATCTGGATGGGACGCGATTTCTGTCGACGTTCATGCTGCACCTCCACGGCTTCCGGCCGCTGATTCTCGGATCCACCGTTCGAGACGACAACGATCAACTGATTGTGACCCTCACGAATCCGGATTTATTTGAGGAAGATAGGCTAAAGCTTCCGGCAAATTCCGTGCATCTATCGAAGAGAGTCTTTCTGTTGGATGCTGTCTGCTATGTAGAGATTCGTCTCGAGAATTACTCAACGCAACTGGTTGATCCCGTACTCACGCTGAGCGTGTCGGCGGATTTTAAAGACATCTATGAAGTGCGTGGCATGGCAAGAGGTAAGCATGGACATCTGCACGAGCCCTTGGGGGCTGACGACAGGCTCGTACTTGGGTACACGGGGTTGGACGAGGAGGAGCGCCATACCACCATCGAATTTTCGCCCAGACCGGATCGGATCGAGCGAAATCGAGCGACGTATACTACCTCTCTCCAACCGAGAATGAGCGCAACGATCCTGGTCACGATAGCCTGCCGGCGGTCGCTGCGGAGCGAAACGACGACTCTTCCTTTGGATGATGCGCGCACGGCGGTGCTGGCAGGGATTGCGGAAGAGAAGGCGACGGCCTGTTCGCTGCAATCCTCAAACGGACAGTTCAACGCGTGGATCAATCGATCCCTCTCCGATCTGCACATGCTGATTACGGGACTGCCCACAGGGCCTTACCCGTACGCGGGGATCCCGTGGTTCAACACGCCGTTTGGCAGAGATGGAATGATCACGGCCTGGGAGTGCCTTTGGGTGCGGCCTGATCTCGCGAAAGGCGTGTTGACTTTTCTTGCGTCGACACAAGCAACAGAGTTTATTCCGGAACAGGATGCTGAGCCTGGGAAGATCCTGCATGAGACGCGAAGCGGAGAGATGGCCACGTTGAAAGAGATGCCGTTCGGGCTTTATTACGGCAGTGTGGACGCGACGCCTCTGTTTGTTGCACTGGCGGGGGCCTACTACGAGCGCACGGCAGACGCGCCTTTCATTGAGGGCATTTGGGCCAATATCCAAGCCGCGTTGGAGTGGATGGCAACCTCCGGCGATCGCGACGGCGATGGCTTTATCGAGTACGAGCGCCGATCCGAGGACGGGCTCCTGCACCAGGGTTGGAAGGATGCCGACGATGCGGTCTTTCACGCCGACGGCACGCCCGTTCAGGGGGCGATCGCGATGTCCGAGGTGCAGGCGTACGCTTATGCGGCTTATAACGCAGCGAGCAAGCTTGCGGGTGTGTTGGGCCGTTTAGACGACGGTGTGGAATTTGCCGCGAAGGCTTCTGCATTGCGAACGCGATTCAATGAGACGTTCTGGTGCGAGGAGCTTTCCATCTATGCCATGGCGCTCGATGGCAACAAGCGCGCCTGCCGTATCGTGACTTCGAATGCGGGGCAGTGCCTCTTTACAGGGATTGTGACGCCGGAGCGGGCGAGGCGTACCGCGAACACCCTGCTTTCCGAAGAGTCGTACTCGGGCTGGGGGGTGCGTACCGTTTCGAGCTCCGCGGTGCGATTCAATCCCATGGCCTACCACAATGGAAGCCTGTGGCCGCACGACAACGCGCTGATCGCCTACGGCATGGCCAAGTATGGATTGATGAGTCAGGCGAATCGCATCTTCACCGGTCTCTTTGACGCAGCCATGTACTTTGACCTGCATCGGATGCCGGAGCTGTTTTGCGGATTTTCGCGAGAGGCAGCGGAAGGGCCTGTGCTGTATCCAGTCGCGTGCGCGCCACAAGCGTGGTCTGCCGCATCGGTCTTTCTGTTGTGCCAGGCATGTCTTGGCGTACAAATCAATGCGGAGAAGAAGCAGGTTCGATTTGTGCGACCATCGCTGCCGGAGTTCCTGGCAGACATGCATATTCTTAATTTGCAGGTAGGTGATGCGTCGATTGACATTGATGTCATGCGGCTGGGAGAGGATGTAGGGATTACTGTGCGGAACGCCACAAATGATTTATCGGTTGTATTGGTGCGCTGATCCCGGTATGCGTAGTCAAGCCTTGAGGAAGGGATGAAATCGATGCAAACTCCGATCATCCGAGCAGAAAGAGTCGAAAAATATTACGCCCAACCAAGCGAGAACCGCATTCAAGTCATCGCACCCATGGATCTGGAGATCGTGGAGGGCCAGATTGTGGCACTGCTGGGGCCGTCAGGATCGGGAAAGTCGACACTGCTGCGAATGTTGACGGGGCTATCGGTGCCGTCGGCCGGGCAGGTTTACTGGCACGAGAAGCCAGTCGCGACCGCGGACGTCAACGTATCGATTGTCTTCCAGAGTTTTGCTCTATTCCCCTGGCTGACGGTGCTCGAAAATGTGGAAGCACCGCTCAAAGCCCGCGGCATGGAAGAGGCGGAGCGTAGACGGCGCATCCTGAAAATCCTCGACACGGTGGGTCTTGACGGCTTTCAGACAGCGTATCCTAAGGAGCTTTCTGGAGGCATGAGGCAGCGCGTGGGTTTTGCACGAGCCCTGGTGGTTGAGCCCGAGGTCCTGTTCATGGATGAGCCGTTCTCCGCACTGGACGTGCTTACTGCTGAGAACCTGCGGAGCGAGTTGCTGGAGCTATGGCAGAAGAAGACGATTCCGACAAAAGCGATCTTTCTGGTAACCCATAACATCGAAGAGGCGGTGCTGCTGGCCGATCGAATCATTGTGCTGGGGCGTAACCCGGGGCGGATCCGAACGGACTTTTGCGTAAATCTGGTGCATCCTCGCAGCCGGAAGGAAGACGCGTTTTCCCAATTGGTGGATTACATCTATAAGGTGCTCACCGAGCCGGAAGCGCAGCCCCCGGAGCTGCCGCAAACGATTCATGGCGACGCACGGCCTCCGCGGAAGTACCAGATGCTGCCACATGCACGACCTGGCGGGGTGGCTGGGCTACTGGAACTTGTGCGGGATCATGGCGGCAGATATGACATGTACCGTCTTGCCGATGACTTATTGTTCGAGATCGATCATCTTCTGCCAATTGTGGACGCAGCGCAGTTGCTGGGGTTCCTGAATGTGAGCGAGGGAACGGCGGTGATCACGCCTTCGGGAACGGATTACGCGAATGCCGAAATCTCGGGACGCAGAGACCTGTTCCGCGAGGCCGCGACCAATCGAGTGCTTCTGCTGGACCAGATCGTGCGAGCCATCAAAGCGAAGAGCGACCATACGGTCTCTGAGGATCTGTTTCACGACATGCTGGATGAACAGTTCACGGAAGAAGAGACGGTTCTTCAGCTTGAAACGGCTGTGAGTTGGGGACGGCACGCCCAGCTGTTCGATTTCGACGCCTCGCGACGCTGCTTCATTCAACCAGAGAAGTGGCGCCCGCAGGAGACATCGAGCGCGGAGAGTGTCGCTTGATAGGGCTCCCGGGCAGCTTGAGCTCCATTCGAGGACGCGAGACGCTGGCCCGCGCGCAAGCATTGAAGCGCACCTGGCCAGTGGTGATGGACCTCTGCATCGCAGCGATTGGACTGGCGTGTTTTTATGGCGTGGTGCGGATTGCGCATTACTGGATGGGGCATGCCGAGCCTGAGATTGTGATCTCTCTGAGTCCGCGTGCGCTGCCGCTCTATGCGTTTTACTCGGTGGTGCGCATTGGCCTTGCGTATGTTGTCAGCCTGTTGTTCGCTGTCGGTTATGGCTATGTTGCCGCGCACAGCCGACGGCTTGAGCCGCTCATGGTGGCCGGATTGGACATTTGTCAATCCATTCCGGTGCTAAGTTTTTTGCCGGGCGTGATGCTGGCCATGGTGGCGCTCTTCCCGACGCGGCAGGTAGGTGTAGAGATGGGTGCAATCCTGCTTATCTTTACCGGAGAAGTGTGGAACATGGCATTCAGCTTCTATTCGTCCATCAAAAGCATTCCGCGGGAGCTGAACGAAGCCGCAACGATCTGCCACTTTTCGCGCTGGCAACGGCTGTGGCAACTCGAGTTGCCGTATGGAGCGATCGGGCTGGTGTGGAACTCGATGGTGTCGGTTGCGGGGGGATGGTTCTTTCTGATGGCCTGCGAGATGTTTGTGCTGGGCTCTCGGGACTTTCGGCTGCCTGGCCTGGGCTCGTATTTGCAGACTGCCGCGAGCAACAATGACACGCGCGCTATGGTGTGGGGGCTCGCGGTGATGATTGGCATCATCGTGGCGATCGACCAGTTGATCTGGCGGCCCGCTATCGCGTGGAGCAACAAGTTCAAGTTTGAGCAGGTAGAAGGTGGAACGCACAGCCGCTCGCCACTGTTGCACCTCTTAACGCACTCGGGTGCCCTGCAATCGCTGCGAAGGCATACGCTCGCACCGATGTCTGAGAAGATCTATTGCTCGCTGGCGGAGAGGCGCACCCGGCGGATCGCCCGGACGCAAGGAGCGACCGGGTCGGCGGCCACGGGTTGGCTCCGGTGGGTGGTGATAGCGATCTTTATCGGCGGAGTGATCTACCTCGCGAGCGAAGCGCTGGCGCTGCTACGCGAGGTATCGAAACCGCAGTTCTGGGCCGTGATGCGCGGGGCCGGCGCTACATTTCTGCGAGTCAATGTGTCGTTAGCGATCGCGGCTTGCTGGACGATTCCTGTTGGCGTCGCCATCGGATTCAATCCGCGTCTGGCGCGTATCGCTCAACCGCTGGCGCAGATTGCGGCTTCGGTTCCAGCGACAGCATTATTTCCTGTCATCCTGCTTGCACTTATACGGATGGGCGGGGGGATGGGCATTGCGTCCATTCTGCTGATGTTGATCGGAACTCAATGGTACATTCTGTTCAACGTGATTGCCGGCGCGATGGCGATTCCATCCGATCTTAGGGAGGTGGCGCAGCTATTCCACTTCACGGTCGTACAGCGGTGGCGCACGGTGATCCTGCCGGGGATATTCCCATTCCTGATCACGGGCATGGTGACGGCGTCGGGTGGTGCCTGGAACGCGAGCATTATCGCCGAATACTTCCATCTGAATAATCGAACGATGCAGACGGTCGGGTTGGGAGCACAGATCAGTTCGGCGACCGATGATGGCCAGTTCCAACTGCTCTTGCTTTCGACGGTGGTGATGGCATTGATGGTGGTGACGATCAATCGGATGGTGTGGCGGCCCTTGTTCCGGCTGTCCGAGACGCGGTTTAAACTGGAAGGCTGAACCGACAAGCCAGTCGCATTGCCTGCAATCGGGTTCTGCGTCTTCGCATGCAGGAAGGTTCAGCAGCCGTACTCTTTTCCTTCCTCGATTGGTTCCCACGGGGTGGACACGAAGGTGCGTTGGAAGAAGGCGTTGTCTACGACATATTGCTCGTGATTTTCGCCTGTAATGATCCAGTCCCCGGGGCGAACCTGGTGTCTTCCGAGATCAGTAACGATCCAGGTATCGTGGGTGCATTGACTCGCTTTGATCAGCAGGGGTCTACGTGTGCGGAAAGTATTCATAAGTTTGCTTCGTCTGTGCGTAATACGGACGAGAACTATTTCAACAGCCAACCCATAAAAATGGCATAAAGCGTTCTATGGGTCACGGAAGCGGTAGCCAACATAGCTGTCCGTGAGCAGGTACACCGGACGAGAAGGGTCATCCTCCAGCTTCCGTCGCAACTGGCTCATGTAGGTTCGCAAATACTCTCGCTCTCCTCCGTATTCCGAACCCCATACAAGCACCAAGAGTCGTTGATGCGCCAGGGGGCGGCCCGCGTGCCGCATGAGCGTGTGGAGCAGCTCAAACTCCTTCGGCGTCATGCGCACTTCTACTCCGTGTTTTGTGACCCGACGCGCTGATGCGTCGAGGGTGATATCGCCGATCGTGATCGGACGGTCGGGAGAGTCGGTTCTTGCCCTGAAGCGGCGGATCGCTGAGCGCATACGCGCGGTCAGTTCCAGAAACTGAAAGGGCTTCGTAATGTAGTCGTCTGCCCCTGCATCCAATGCTTCGACCTTGTCTTTTTCTTCATCTCTTACCGTGAGCACAAGAATCGGCAGGAGCGGATAGATTTGGCGTATGCGGCGGCAGGTTTCCATTCCTCCAATGCCGGGCATGTTTACATCCAGCAAGATTGTCTCGTATGGATGATGCTGCAGCGCGAGGAGAGCCTCTTCTCCAGACGACGCCTCTCCAAGGCAGAATCCTACGGATTCAAGCGTATTTCGCAGACTCTGGCGTAACGCCTCGTCGTCTTCTACAAGCAACAGCGATCCCAATGCAGTCATGATAGTTGTCCCGAATTCGCCGGTATTGCAATAACGAATGTTGTTCCGGCTCGAACATCACTCTCGATAGAAATCTTTCCGCCGTGCGCTTCTACGGCCTTCTTCGCAACGGATAGACCCAAACCCGTGCCGGGAGCCCGATGCTCCACCGCAGGGCTGCGATAGAAACGCGTGAACACGATATTCCGTTCCGCCGGCGGTATATACGAGCCCTCATTGTGAATTCGAAGGATCGCCTGTGATCCCGAGCGTTCCGCAGAGATCCGCACACGCGAATCTTGAGGGCTGTATTTTGCAGCGTTGTCCACAACTTGAACGAGCGCCAGTGTAAGCAACTCAGAGTCACATCGAACGCTGGTGATCTCTGGGGCGATGGCGACATCGACGTTCCCGGATTTTAGATGAAAGACGCACTCCTCCAGCACGCCGTCAATCAAACTTCGAACCTCGACGAGGTTCTCATGCAGAACGACCCGGGAGAGTTCCAATCGTGAGGCGCGCAGCAGGCGGGTCGTCAGTTGGCTAAGGCGTGTGGCCTCCTGATTGATGAGAGCGATGAGGCTGATTTGTTGTGCACTCAGCCTTCCCGCGGCCAGCAATCCGGAACTTGAGACCGTGATCGTACTCAGCGGCGTTTTGAAAGCATGAGCTAAGCCATCGAGCAATGCGGAGCGTAGCTGCTCAGAGTGCCTTTCTGCCTCCATATCTATTTCTTTTGCCAGCAGCCGGGTGCGTTCGATCGCCATAGCCGTTATGGAGGCGATCGAGTTAACCGTCAACGAATCGATTGCATGTCCGTAGAGCATCAAAGCGCCGACAGCGCGACTTCCGAAATACAAGACACGAAACGAGGTGTGACTGGAGGGGTCGTCGTAATTACGCTCACTGAAATAAACGACTTTTGTGGCATCCTCGGCGTTCGGGGCTTCACCGACGCATGAGAGCTGATCTTCATATGCGTTCCAGAGCGCGACACCCTGGAGAGGGAAGCTCCTCTCGATTAAGACGCATAGCTGTTGCTCCGGAGATTGCTTCCAATCAAGCAGGAGCAGGTCACGGCACAGCTCATGGAGGGCCTTTTGCGCACTGCTTTGCCTCTCCACCATGAGCTGGTGTCGATGCATTTGATGGGCGCGACGACTCACCATCAACGAAATGCCTTCAAATGTAGCGAGCGCCGTCCAATTCTCAGGCCGAGTGACGTAAAAGCTAAAAATCGGCGGCGCGAAGTAGTAGTCCAGACATAGCGTTGCCACCACAGAGACGATACTTGCCTCTACAAAACCAGCTTTGTCCGCTATCGCCAACGTGACAAATAGATAAACCGAAACCGTGGCCGCCAGGTTCAGGTAATGATTCGCAACCATGCCGAAGAGAATGAAAAATCCGGATGCAAGTAGAACGAGCGCGGATGATCGAGCATGTGCAGCGGACACGACAAATACCTACAGCAAAGTATAGAAAAGGACCCGTAAGGAAGTTGTATGAATTCCATCTTAAGTAGATAAAGGCTGCCGATTCTCCGGTCATTTATGCCTCCCTTGTGGGTTGCGATTTTACCTATACCTAGCCGGTACAAATCCCGGTTAGGAGAAAGAAATGAATGTTTATGCAAGCTCAGCAGAAGAGCTTCACAGCCTCGCGATCGCCCTCTTACGGGCGCAGCAGACGCGGCAGAGCCTTCTTGATGCTGAGAGCTCTCGCAGGCGAAACCACAGCACCTCGCGCATCGGTGCGGTGCTCCATCGGTTTCGTCATGCGGGAATCGTAATCGCAATCCTGGGTGTAGTGCTGTGTTCGAGCAGGTGTTTTGGCCAGTCGACGTTCGGCAGCATTCGAGGCATTGTTGAGGACGCCTCCGGCGCCGCGGTCCCGGATGCGCAGGTGACGCTGCATAGCGTCGATGAAAATACAGACCGGGTGGCAAGGACCGATGCTGCCGGTGGCTATACGCTGGAAAACGTCAATGCCGGCAAGTACAAGATCGTCGGTCAACGGGCTGGATTTGCCGATACGGTTGTCGACGGCATCTCGCTCGCCGCTCGCCAGGATCTCCGCTTTGCGCTGACCATGAAGGTTGCCACTGAGGCGACGACCGTTCAGGTCAGCGCCGCAGCGGCAGAGATCAACACAGAGAATGCGACGCTGACTCACTCTCTGAATACAGGCGAAATCGGCAAGTTGCCGCTCAATTTTCGCGCGGCGACGACCAGTCCGTTAGCGGCTCTGGCGGCTTCGCCCGATGTACAACAAGACAGCTCCGGCAACTTTGAGGTTGGCGGCGCAACAACTGGTATGGTTGGATTCTCAGTCGACGGCGTTTCCACGGTGAACGTCTTTCAGAGCGGTGTGTCGCTCGCCGTCGGCGCGCAGGGCTCGAACCCGTATCCCTCGTCTGAAGGCATCTCCGAACTCAAGGTGACCGGGTTCGACAATAATGCCGAATTTTCGCAGGTGGCGGATGTGACGTTTACGACGAAGCCGGGCACGAACCAATATCATGGCAGCCTGTTTGAATATCTTCAGAACGATGCCTTGAACGCGAACGTGTATAGCTTCTCGGTAAAGTCGCCGGAGCGGTTCAACACCTTTGGGGGGAGTGTTGGCGGACCCGTCTCTATTCCTCATCTCTACAATGGCCACAACAAGACCTTCTTCTTCTTTGACTACGAAGGTAACCGCAAGAGCACGTCCGATGCGGAGCAATATGACGTGCCGAGCATGCAGGACAGGCTTGGCAATCTCAACGACATCGCCTCGTCGTTTCCAGCTCTCCACCCGTCCACCGGGACTGTCGTCAATATGAATTGCGCACTGGACCAGCCTTGCATCATCAATCCGGCGACCGGGTCGCTGTCTACCGGCCAGCCCTTCGCGAACAATACGATCACGGGGCCGCTCAGCCAATCGTCTCTGACCTTGCTGAACGATTACTATCCATTGCCCAACGCGACGAATCTTGGCGGAGGTCTGAATTACCAGACGCTGGTCCCGGTTCCTTCCAGCACCAACGGTTTCGACGGCCGCATCGATCAAGTCATTTCATCGAAACAACAGATGTTCGTCCGTTACAACTGGAAGAACCTGCTGGTGAATACGGTGAATAATCTGCTGCCCAACGATGTGGATACGGAACATGATCGCAGCTTCCTGGTCTCGCATAACTATGAGTTCACCCCTACGTTGATCAACGAGTTTCGCTTCGGATTTACGCACACGATTCTCTCGCCGGATTTCCCGATCGAGGGCGCACAAGCGATCGCGCAGCTGGGACTTCAGGGAATCAACGTTTCCAACCATCCAACGGATGGGGGTTTTCCCAGCATTTTCTTCAACGACGGCACCAGCTTCACGCCCATCGGTCGAGACCATGTAGGACCCACGGTATCCAGCACCTATGAGTTGGCGGACAACCTTACCTGGACCCGCGGGCGACATACCGTGCGCGGTGGTGTGGATATCCGCTGGGTGAGATTCCAGGTGCCGGAGATCGAGACACCTTCTGACGATTACGGTTTGATCTCCTTCAACCAGAACATCTTCACGGGAAGCTCCTTTGGCGATCTTCTGTTGGGGCTCCCGAATACAACGTATTTTGCTGTGACCGGACCCAAAGATGATGCGGGAGGTCGCCAGTATGGTTTCTATGCACAGGATGAATGGCAGGTGAATCAGCGGCTCACGGTCAATTATGGTCTGCGCTGGGAACTGCTTCCCCCCTTCGTCGACGTCAATGGCATTCAGGCCAACTTCGATCCCAAAACGAACTCCATCATCGTCAACGATCAGCTGTACAACAAGTTGGGCGGCCCGGTGCTTGCCTTCCTGCAGTCGTTCAACGCCTGCAATGCGTCGATTCCTGGACACACCGCGACTGCGGATCCGGGATACGCACCGTCGAGCGCCCTTCCCTGCACGAGCGTCGTGTCCAATCAACAGGAAGGTCTACCGCCAGGTCTGAGGCAGACCTACCTGCGGAACTTTGATCCTCGCATCAGCATTGCTTACCGTCCGTTTGGCAACGACAGAACGGTTGTTCGCGCCGGCTTTGGCATCTTCACCGTAACCGCCCTGGGCCAACTTCAGAACAACAATGAGAGCAATCCACAGGCCTCCGTCTATACCTACACCAACATCAACGCAGCCGGCGCGCCGTCGTTCGCCTTCCCGCAGGTTGCGCCTCCGGGCGTTGCGGGACAGGCCCAGATTGGCGGCGGCGAATTGGAGCAGGCTACTGACCCACGCTATCGTGACGCGCAGTCGGCGCAGTGGAACGTTACGGTTGAACGGGAACTTACCTCCAACACGGCCCTGCGCGCCAGCTATGTCGGTATGGATTCCTATCGTCTGAACGTCACCGCCAATATCAATCAGCCAATGCCCACAACGGTGCCCGTAGGACAGCCCAATCCCAATCCGATACCGTTTCCGAACTGGGGCACGATCTTCCAAACGGCAAACCTCGGTCATCAGAACTATGAGGCGCTACAGCTACAGGCAACGCACAGAATGGGAAGAGGGCTGTCTTATCAGGCCAACTACACCTGGGCGCATGACCTCAGCGACGCGCAGGGAGATGCGCCGACGGCCTTCCAGGGTGAGACCCGCTATGGACTTGCTGACGAAGACCGCTTCGATATCAAGGCCAACCGCGGCAACGTGGTAGGTACGCGACGCAACCGGTTCCTCCTGGCTGGTACGTACGAGTTGCCCTACGGCCGCGGGCGCCAGTGGTCCAGCCACTCAGCTGTGATGGATTACATTCTGGGAGGATGGAACGTGAATACGATCACTCTGCTGGAATCGGGCCCATGGCTCACTCCCACGATGAGTGTGGCCAATGACCGGACCAACACGAATCCAGCTGCCGCAGGCATCTCTGTGGTTCGTCCCGACCGGATCGGGAATCCGATTCCGGCCCACCGCACGAATGCCAACTATTTCAACATTGCGGCATTCGCACCGCCACCAGTGGGTGCGGGTCGGGTCGGTAACGCATCGGTCGGAAGCCTGGAGGGACCGGGCACGATCGCGGTCGCCGCTGGGCTGGCCAAGGTGATACCGATTTACAGAAATATCAACCTTCGCTTTGAATCGACCTTCACCAACGTGCTGAACCACACGAACTACGCACCTCCGCAAACGGACATCAGCAGCCCAAACTCCTTTGGCGCGCTGACCACTGCGCAGACGGCGGAGAGTGCTGGCAACCGCACCGGCCAGGTGGCGCTGCGTCTTGACTTCTAGCGCTCTCTGCAACCCCTAACCCTGGGACCGGCCTGTCGCGTTTATTGCGGCAGGCCGGTCGAGGCTTTTACGAGTAAGGAACACCTACGGTGACGCACAACTGCAGTCCACACGCACCGCTACGTTCCTCATCCGAGTAAGAAAAATGACTAGCGCCGGCAAAGATGCGCGGATGAGGAACGGCCCTGAGCAGGAACTGAGAGCCAGGCGAAAGAAATTCCCCCTTCGCGATTTCTTGCGAAGGGGGAACGCATACTGAAGCAAGGTTAAGCCGAACGTGGCGAAGACGATCCGGTCGCTACCTGTCGATTCGACCGTGGCAGCTTCCGACGCCCTTGTCGCTGAACGAAGCCGGTCCGGTTTTCTGTGCAGGGTCCTTCAGTGCCGACTCGAAATCCCATGCGTAGCCGTTCTCATTGAGCGTCAGGCCCATCACGCCCCAGAATTCTCCAGTTCCTGCTTCGAGATTCTCTGCGTTGAAGTTCGGGTTGCCGCTAGGATCCTCCATGTTTGTTTCGCCTGCACCGGACGTCACAGTGGTTGTGACGACTGGATCGAGTGTCTCGCCACCGGTGCCTACGACGAATTCGCGTATGCCCTTCTTTGGATCGTATTTCCCGGAGGGGTCAAGCGGGCGGTAGCGGCCATAGAGATGGTCGTGTCCGTTCAGCACCAGGTCGGCTCCGTACTGGTAGAGGACCTGCCAAAATTGCTGAGCGGTCGGGCCCTCGGGTGCGGCGATGCCGTTGGTAGGGCTGAACACGGGTTGGTGCCAGTAGGCGAGTGTGCACGCGGAATGATTCGCCGCGAGATCGTTTTTGAGCCATTCGAGTTCAGAAGCAAACCAGGAGCCGGTGCACCCGCCGGGCTGTGTCTCGCACTCTATATTGAGCGAGATAAGATGCCACGAGCCCAGATTATAGGAGTACCAGCCGTCTCCGACACCGACTTGGCCGCCGGTGCTGTTGGTTCCGAGTCCGCCCGACTGCGCAAAGTGCCCGGCCTGTCCATCAGAATGCGGAACGGGTTGCGTGAAGGTACCGCCAGTCTCAGGGTTGTCGGCGATCGTAGCGGTCATGACGGTTCCATCGGTATTGTGCTGGACGCCGTTGAAGTAGGAGAAGTAGCCGTAGCCGGCAACGCCGATCGCGCCGTGTTCGGTATAAAACTCGTGGTTGCCAGGCGCAGGCCGCGTAATCAGTTTGAAAGCGCCATACGTCGTCTCGTAGGAGTTCTCAAAGTCGGAATATTGGCCTACCTGGTATTGCTCATCTCCGACGAGGGCGACGATGTCCGGTTTCATATTCTCGATCTGTTGCGCAGTGGCCGCCTGGGATGCGAGCAGATTCTGGGCGGTGTCGCCGCTGCAGTTTTCGCCCGCCTTCTCACCACTCTCTTCCTCGCCCGGCTGGCAGGCAACGTCGCCCACCACCGCCAACACCGGAGAGCCTTGCACCTTGTTGTACGGCCACGGATTGTCGTTCGGCACCCAATTGCCGCTTGACCAGCCCTTGCCGTTCGACCAATGATTGTCCTTCGAATTTTCGTTCTGTGCCTTGGCCCCAACTGCAAATACCAACACCGAGGCAGCCGCTCCTATGAGCACCGCCGCTCGAAAGCTTCTACGGATCGTCTCCATGCAATTTCTCCTATTCAAACTCGTGGTTGGATGGTTGCTACAGCGTTCCGTTTGTAGCTTTTTAACATTGCGCTTGCATGACAAATGTGTGAAAAAGCGCAGTCCACTTCTCGGCAGATCGTTCACGCCATCAGCGCGAGACAAAAATGTGAGACCACCAAGGACAACGCGGCTTTCCCTAAGCGAACGCGTTATCGATTCGTGATGACCGGTGGTCCAGCGAGGCGTTACCTTAGGCGTAGCGAAACAGCGCCATGAAACCAAAGTCCATGTGCTGCTGGATATGGCAGTGAAACAGCGTCAGGCCGGGCTGATCGGCGACCAGATCCACCGTGGCGCGCCCAAATGCGGGAACGATCACCGTATCCTTTTTGATGCCGGCGGTCGGCTTGCCGTTGATTTCGACGAGTTCGAACAGGTGCCGGTGGATATGCAGGGGGTGAGAATCGTCGCTTCGATTGTGAAACACCAGCCGGTAGCGCCCTCCCTCCCGCAGCACGAACTCCCGTTCATGCGGATATTCCTTGCCGTTGACGAGCCAGTGATTGATGCCGTTGGGTCCGCCAGGCACTTTTTCAAAGACCATGTCGATGGTCTGGTCTGGCGCAGGATGCGGCGCGGCCGTGCCAAAGATTGTGTAGTCCCAGCGCGACCTCGGAGGAGGAGTCCATAGAGCGCGCTGCTGTTGATTGGCGTACTCGACCACAATGCCCATGCCGGATTGCCGCGCGGCATTGCGGATCTCCCCTAAAATCCAGACGCCCGGATTATTCATCTCCACGATCGCATCCACGCGCTCGCCGGGGGCGATCTCAATCACCTCGACCGCCTGAGGCGCCGGCACTGGATTGCCGTCGAGAGCGATCACCTGAAACTTGTGGCCGGGTAAAGCCACGCGATGAATTTGGGCAGCGCTGGCGTTGAGCAGGTGCATCAGGACGCGCTGACCCGGCTGCACGCGGAGGGGTTCCCCCGCTCCGAGCATTTTGTCGTTAATCGAATAAAGAGGAGCGCTGACTTCGAGTCCGTTGGGTCGCAGGCCTGGAGTGGCGGGTCTTTCCGGCGTCGGCTCCCTGGGATCCGCCGCCATCTCGTCCTGATCCATCGTAGACAGAAAGTATTGCCATTCACGCAGCGCCAGAAAGACTTCCTGGTCGTACCGTCCAGGGTCATTCGCGGGATCGATCATAAAAAAACCGAACTGGCCGGTATAGGAGCCCCGATGCAGATCCATCATGGCTGCGGTGTGCGAGTGATACCATCGCGAGCCCGCAGGCTTGGCCACGAATTGATAGCGCCGGATGCCGTGGGGCGGCACCGGAGGAGTGCCTTCTTCCTCCACTCCATCGACTTCCGACGGAACGAACAGGCCATGCCAATGCACGTACTCCGGAACGTCTGTGTCGTTCACAACCTCAACCGTGACAGACCGGCCCTCTCGCGTCCGTAGGAGGGGACCGGGAACTTTATTGTTGTAGCCGATTGTGCTGATGACAACCTGCGGGGCTAGCTCGACCATCATGGGCGCGATTTGGAGGGTGAAATCCGCCGGCCGGCCGGTGGCCTTCGGTTCCAATCGCATCATCTGGTGCTGTGGCGACTCCCCCAACGCGGGCCGCAACTTGCCTGTCCCGGTTGCGATCATGGTGGCCCATCCAAGCCGTACAAAATCCCTTCGCTTCACGAGATCCTCGCCCCGGCTGCGAATGCCACCATATAGACGACTGCCTCATTGGGTAATGCCGATACAAAAACTCTCCTGATCGCTTTCATATTCATGCCGTACTTTCCCCTTGGGGTTGACTGGTTGGGCTAAATCTAAGGTACGTGCCTTCACCAGGAGAATGTTTCATCAGATTTAGAAAGAATTGGCTTAGACAATAAACGGCAGAAATTGGCTCACGTCCGATTACATGCTCCTGAGGATGTGCGAGCACAGAACGCAGGACAAAGACCCAAAAGCCGAATGGTTTGCCGTCGTGGACCTGGTTCTACAGACTGTTTCTAGAGGATGGTACCAAACGGACGAAGAGAGCGTTTTCTGGAATCTGTTCCCGATTCGGCCAACAAACCATGGCCAATGAGTGCATTGGCCTGATATCGCCAATCGATAACTCCATAAAGCCGGATCGGGGGACGCACCCGCCTGCCGGGGAAGGATAACGAGAAGCCGGCTGAAAGGCGACCAAGTTCTCATCATGGGGCCGGACCCGTTGGAACGCGGCGATCAGTGCCAGTGCCCACGTACCATGACCGTACCTCCATCCCAAGCAGGCCCAGCACAAGGCAACCAACTCTTTGCAGAGGTTCGCCTTGGGCGTAGACTGGCGCGAGTTGCAAGAGGAGGCGTGATGGTTGGAGAGGTGAACCGGCGATCGTTTTTGCGGGGTGTGGGAGCAGCTGGATTATTGTCGATAGCTCCGGAAGCGGGTGCTGCGGCTGGCCAGTCGGGCGAGCACATTGTGCATGAGGTGGTGCAGGCGACGGCAGACGAGAAGCCGAAGTACTCCATCAAGTTCAGCGTGTGCGGGATGAGCCATGACCATATCTATGGCATGATCGGCGCCGTGCAGCGGGGCGGTGGCGTGCTGGTGAGTGCGTGGGCCGGTGAACCGGACAAGCTGGAGATTTTCAAAAAGCGATTCCCGGACGTGAAGATCGTCGCCACGCAGGATAAGATTGTCAACGACAAGTCGATCCAACTGGTGCTGAGTTCGCAGATTGCGAATGAGCGCGCTCCACTGGGTGTGCGGGTGATGAAGGCCGGCAAAGACTTTCTGAGCGACAAGCCGGGCATTACGACGCTGGAGCAACTGGCAGCCGTACGCCAGACGATTGCGGAAACCAAGCGCATTTACGCGATCATGTACAGCGAGCGGCTGGAGGTGAAGGCCGCGGTGAAGGCGGGCGAACTGGTGCAAGCCGGGGCGATCGGTCGCGTGATCCAGACGATCAATATTGCGCCGCACCAAATTGTGCAGGGCCATGGCGATGCAGGCGGCGGCTCGGGTGGCCGACCGGATTGGTTCTGGATTCCGGAACAGTATGGCGGCATTTTGTGCGACATCGGGTCGCACCAGGTGGATCAGTTCCTGTTCTACACGGGGTCGACTGAGGCCGAGATTGCGGAATCGCAGATTGCCAACGTTGCGCATCCACAGCATCCCCGGTTTCAAGACTTCGGCGATATGGTGCTGCGCGGCAACCGCGGCTTAGGCTATGTGCGTTTGGACTGGTTTACGCCGGATGGCCTTGGCACATGGGGAGACGGGCGCCTTTTTATTCTGGGTACCGAGGGATACATCGAGGTCCGGAAATATACGAACGTTGCTGTGAGCAAGCAAGGCAACAACCTTTTCATCGTGGACCAGAAGCAATCGCGCTATATCGATTGCAACAATATGACTCTCCCGTTTGGTTCCCAGTTTGTCGCGGATATTGTGAATCGCACCCACACGGCGCAGGACCAGACGCAGTGCCTGCTTGCTGCGGAACTGGTGATCAAGGCGCAGATGAATGCGAAGTGGATTCATCTGAGTACATAGGTTCCATGAGGCTCAACCAGAAGCAGACACAAAGGGCAGACTGCGAGAGGCTGCTCTTTGTGTCTGCGTGGTGGCGAGGGTTAGAAGGAGATCCGGCCGCTGAAGCCTTGCGATTCACGGTAGGGGCATTCGATGAGGGGGCAGAAAATACGGAGTGGAGGCGCTTTGTTCTTGCGTGGCTGCGGGCCACAGAACGTGGTCTACAGCCAGCCAAGGGGTGAGGCGAACAGCCAGTCCGAATGGCGCAGGCGAACGTGGTCCTAGAGGTCTATTCGACTGGGGCTCCTGTTTTAGGGTTTGGAGACTCCCGGTAGCCTCCTGCAACATAGACCAGTCGCGGCGAGCGGCGAACCTTTATGGATAGAATTACACTGATTCAGCCAGTTAATGGGGCGTTTCAATCGAAGATACGAGCCGATAGGCGGTTCTGCGAAATCCGCCGCATGGAGCTAAGCGCGTTGGGTACGTCGATCGAACCAGTCACCATTGGTTCTGCAGGAGATCAGATCATGAGTGTGGAAGTGCCAGCAAATCCCGGGTTGCAAGGACGTTCTCTGATAGCGGGTTCCGTCGCCGCCGAAGTTGGCGGGAGTGTCTTTCATGCCTATGATCCGCGCGACGGCCGTCCGCTCGAAACCTCGTTCTACTCTGCGTCGATCGCGGACGTCGATCGCGCCGTGGTTGCGGCGACAGATGCCTACGCTACGATTGCAGCGACCACGGGACAGGAGCGCGCCCGCCTCCTGCGCGCGATTGCAGATGGGATCGACGCCTCGGGAGAGGTGCTGATCGAACAGGCACATCGCGAGACAGCCTTGCCTCGGCCGCGGTTGACGGGAGAGGTGGCGCGCACCAGCGGGCAACTACGGTTGTTTGCGAGCGTGGTGGAAGAGGGGTCGTGGGTCATGGCGCGGATCGATACCGCTGATCCTGCGCGCACGCCACCCAAGCCGGATGTGCGATCCATGTTGCGACCGCTTGGGCCGGTGGCGATTTTTGGTGCAAGCAATTTTCCGCTGGCATTTTCGGTGGCGGGGGGCGATACGGCATCTGCGCTGGCAGCCGGAAATCCTGTGGTGGTGAAGGCCCATCCCGCACATCCGGGAACCAGCGAGCTGATGGGGCGCGTCGTGGTGGCCGCCATCCAGGCGAGTGGCCTGCCTGCGGGGTTGTTTTCGCTGCTGTTCGACGGGGGACATGAGGTGGGGTCCGCGCTGGTGCAGCATCCGGGAATTCGCGCCGTGGGGTTCACGGGATCGTTCCGCGGCGGTCGTGCGTTGATGGACCTTGCCGCTGCGCGGCCCGATCCCATTCCGGTGTATGCGGAGATGGGAAGCACGAACCCGGTCTTCGTCCTGCCAGGGGCATTGCAGGAGCGCGGCGCGCAGCTTGCTGAAGGCTTGCATGGATCGTTCACCCTGGGGGGTGGGCAGTTCTGCACCAAGCCGGGAGTGGTGTTTCTTCCGAAGGCGGAAGCGGCAGCGTTCGTTGAGCGGTTGAGGGGTGCAACTGAGGGCGGCGTTGCGTTCCCGATGCTGACGGGAGCCATCGCCTCGGCATACAAGAAGGCCCTGACTCATCGCGAAACGCTGCGGACGGCCAGCGGTGCAACGGGCGACGGCGGTTTTTCCGTTCAGCCGATTTTGCTCGAGACGACCGGGGCGGAATTCTTCGCGAACCCCTCGCTTGCGGAAGAAGTGTTTGGGCCTACCACGCTGGTGGTTCACTGCGACGATTTTGAAGGCATGCTGCGGGCAGCGCAGTCGCTACAAGGGCATCTGACGGCGACGATCCTGGGCACCGAGAAGGATCTGGAAGAGAATGCCGAGCTGCTGCAGGTGCTGGAGTCGAAGGTGGGGCGCGTGATCTTCAATGGCTTCCCGACGGGTGTTGAAGTGTGCCACGCGATGGTGCATGGCGGACCCTACCCGGCGACCTCCGACGGACGTTCTACCTCAGTGGGAAGCCAGGCGATCTTTCGTTTTGCCCGGCCGGTGGCCTACCAGGGCTTGCCGGAGTCGGCGCTTCCGGATGCGCTCAGGAGTGCGAACCCGCTGAAGATTCTGCGGCTCTGGAACGGCGCTTGGAGCTCTGAGGCGAAAGATTAGTGTCTAGCGGCCCTACCCTCTGCCCGTTGCTAGGCGACCGTATTGCTGAGCGTGCCGATACCATCGATAACGATGGCCACGACATCGCCATGCGCGAGGGTGAAATCGTCTTCGGGAACAACGCCCGTACCGGTCATGAGGCAGGCCCCGGTCGGGAAGGTGTTGTCGCGGAACAGGTAGCTGACGAGTTCACTGAATTCACGCTTGATCTCGGCAATGGAGGTTGAGCCAGCAAAGGCAACGCTCCCCTCGCGCTTGATGCTGATGCTGATGGTGGTGGCCTTAGGCAACGGTACGTCGGCGAGCAGGACGCAGGGGCCAAGTGCGCAGGAGCCGTCGTAGACCTTTGCCTGCGGAAGATAGAGCGGATTCTCGCCCTCAATGTCACGCGAGCTCATGTCGTTGCCGATGGTATACCCGACAATCTCGGCGCGTGGATTGATGACGAGCGTGAGCTCAGGTTCGGGGACGGACCATGTCGCGTCGGTGCGGATGCGGATGTTGCCATCGTTGCCGATGACGCGGCGCGCGGTAGCTTTGAAGAAAAGTTCGGGGCGGTCGGCAGAGTAGACACGGTCATAGAAAGTGCCTCCGCCGGCGTCTTTGGACTCCTCAATCCGCGCGCTGCGGCTGCGGTAATAGGTGACGCCGGCAGCCCAGACTTCCTGTGTGCCGATCGGTGCGAGGATTTCGCTCGCGGCAGGCGGCGTTACCGATGGTCCTGAGAGAGCTTTCTGCGCACGATCGAAGAGGTCGGATGCTGCGATGATTTCGTCCCATACGATGGAGCCGAGTGTCGCGAAATGCTGGCTCTGATTGTCGGTGACGAGGATGCCTCGCGTGGTGTTGTAGAGCTTCATGCATCTTCCTTTCGAGCGTTGTCTAGTTTGGACAGGATGAGATCGGTGTCGTAGACGCAACCGCCCCAGACACCGCCGGAAGCCTGCACCAGTGCGGCCCACAGACGTGTGTCGTCGGGAAGCGCAGGGTGTGGTGCGAGGTCGGTACGCTGCGGCCGGGTTGCGAGGAGGGCAGCAGCTTCGCCGGCGTTGAGAAGTTTGTCGTTGGACTCCCCAATGAAGTTAACCGAGCCATGGAGCCGTTCGCGATCGACGACGATTTCGAGGATGTCGCCTTCCTGAATCCGGCCGATAGGGCCGCCGGCCAACGCTTCCGGTGAGATGTGGCCGATGCAGGCGCCGGTGGAGACGCCGCTGAAACGCGCGTCCGTGAGGACAGCGACGTGCTTGCAGAAGGGCAGCGCCTTGAGCGCGGAGGTGACCTGGTAGATCTCCTGCATGCCGGCGCCAAGCGGCCCTCCGCAGATGAGCACGATGACGTCGCCCTGGCCGACCGCACCTTTTTTGATAGCGGCGATGGCAGCGGCCTCCGTGGTGAAGACGCGCGCAGGTCCGACATGACGATAGGTGTTGGACGCGTCCACCAGGCTGGGGTCGATGGAGGTGCTTTTGATCACGCTGCCTTCCGGAGCAAGGTTGCCGACAGGGAAACAGACGGTTGGTGTCAGCCCGTTTGCCCTCGCACGATCGGGCGAGAAGATCACATCGCCGGCGTCAATGCCGTCGAGGGTGTGAAGGCGATCGCGCAGGCTTGCTCGGCGTTCGCTCGCTTCCCACCAGTCGAGCGAGGCATCGAGCGTATCTCCGGTTACGGTGGTGACGCGGGTGTCGAGCAGGCCGGCGCGGCGGAGGTGCAGCATCACTTCTGGCACGGCTCCGGCGAGGAAGACCTGGGCGGTGGCGAAGTTGCGTGGCCCGTTCGGAAGCGCATCAACCAGCCGCGGGACTTCGCGGTTGATGTGCGTCCAGTCGGCGACCGTGGGCCGGCGAAGACCGGCAGCGTGGGCGATTGCCGGGATGTGAAGGAGCAGGTTTGTAGAGCCGCCGAAGGCTGCGTGCAAAACCATGGCGTTGCGGAGCGCGGCGTCGGTGAGAATGTCCCGCGTGCCCAGGCCGAGTTGACTGAGACGAAGCAATGCGCGTGCGGAGCGGGCTGCGGCGTTGAGCCAAAGGGGCTGACCGGAGGGCGCCAGTGCGGCGTGTGGCAGAGCGAGGCCGAGAGCTTCTGCGACTACCTGGGAGGTGGCGGCGGTGCCGAGGAACTGGCAACCGCCGCCAGGAGAGGCGCACGCCCGGCAACCCACGTCGGCAGCGTACTCAAGCGTTATTTCCTTTTGCGAGAAGCGAGCGCCGATGCTTTGCACGCGACCTGCATCTTCTGAAGGGTGAGATTCATCGCCGTCGGGAAGGAGCGTTACGCCCCCGGGCACAAGGATCGAAGGATAGGCGCCGGAGCCAGCGAGCGCCATCATCATTGCCGGAAGGCCCTTGTCGCAGGTAGCGATGCCAAGCACTCCGCTACGCGTGGGCAGCGAGCGCATCAGGCGACGAAGAACCACGGCCGCATCGTTACGGTAAGGCAGCGAATCGAGCATGCCGGCGGTCCCTTGGGTGCGGCCGTCGCAAGGGTCAGTGACGGCTCCGGCAAAGGGCGTGGCATGCAACTTGCGGAATTCGCGCGCGGCTTCGGCAACCAGCAGACCGACTTCCCAGTGTCCGGTGTGGAAGCCCAGCGCGATTGGCGTGCCGTCCGCCGCGCGCAGGCCACCGTGGGTGCTGAGGATGAGGAATTCGGGGTCGAGGAGCCGCTGCGGCTCCCAACCCATGCCCGCATTTTGCGAGAGGCCGAACAGATTGCCGGAAGGCGCAGTGAGAAGCATCTCGGCGGTGATGGGTAGATGACCTTCCGGACCACGCGCATGCGTGGTGGCCGAGGAAAAAAGATCGGACGGCGAGTCGAGAATGCTCGGCAGTGTGAAAGGTTCAGGCATGGCTCGTCTCCATCGTAGCGGAGGCGACCTGTGTGGGAAGCGCTAACGTGATCAGCGCGGCGATGAGAAACGAGAGCGCCATGAAGAGGTAGGATGCCTGAGAGCTGTGCGTGAGGGCCTGCAGGAGGCCAACCAGGTAGGATCCGACAAAGGCGCCGAGAGCGCCGCTGCTGTTAATCATGGCGAAGACCTCGCCTGCCATTGCGGGCGGGGTGCGCTCGGGGACCATGGCGAAGAAGGGGCCGTACGATGCGTACATCGCTCCGCAGGCCACCACCATACAAGCGAACGCTAGAGTGAAACTCTTGCCGCCGAAGAGGAACGATCCCATCATGGCGATGCCTGCGATCAACATGCAGGGCCACACGAATTCTTTGCGGCGCATGGTGCGGTCGGATAGCTGGCCGACGATAATCAGGAAGAGAATCGCAAAGACATACGGCAGCGCGGATAGCAGGCCGGTCCTGCCCATGGAGAGCGATGCACCGTGGCGAACGATGGTGGGCAGCCACAGGACGAAGCCGTAGATACCAACGCTCCACCAGAAATATTGCGCGGAGAGCATAAGGCAATTCTTGCTAAGCAGCACCCGAAGAAGGCTTGTTTCCTGGTCACGTCCGGGGACGGGCGGCTGTTGAGCGGCAATGGAGGCTTCAAGTTGCCGGACTTCTTCCCGTGGCATCCAGCTTGCCTGCGCTGGCTGATCGCGGACGAAGACAATCCAGACAAAGGCCCACAAGACTGCAGGCAAGCCTTCCACGATGAAGGTACGCTGCCAGCCGAATTGTTGGATAAGATAGCCCGTGACGAGCGACATCCAGAGGACGGTGGTGGGATTGCCGAGCATCAGGATGCTGTTGGCGCGAGAGCGCTCAGATCGAGTGAACCAGTGCGTGAGCAGTAACAGAAGCGCGGGAAAGATGATGCTCTCGGCGACGCCGAGCAGAAAACGGTCGGCGCACAGCCAAAGAAAATTGCGGATGACGCCTGTCAGGGTGGCGAGACATCCCCAGGTGAGCAGTGCGATGAACACGAGACGTGTAGAACTCACACGCCGCGCCAGAAGCATACCCGGGATCTGGCAAAGAAAGTAACCGAGGAAGAAAAGGGCGCCCAGCAGAGCCGTGCGCTGCTCGTTGATCCCGAGCGTGGTCGCAAGTCCGGCAGCCGCGCCAAAGCCGAAGTTGGCGCGGTCAAGATAAGCCAGGCTATAGGTGACGAAGACCAGTGGCAGTAGCAGGGTGCGGCGCAACGGCAGTTCTCCTTCGCCTGGGCAGTGAATGTGGGTCGGAGCTGTCGATGGTGGCCATACAACAATCAGCACCTTTGGAACACACCGAAGAGTAAACGGAAAACGGTCGGTACGCCACAACCGTTAGCGGAGACTCGGATACTTCTGCACGAAATTCGTCCGCGAATTTAAGACCTCGAAGCTGCCGTCTTTCGACGCACTCAATTCCAGGAAGTGGCCTTCGTCTGGACCCTGGATATTCGCGATGTACCGCTCGCTCGTATTGTGCGCTGAACCACCCTCCTCGGAAAAGTGAACCTGCCAGAGCGCCTCCAGACCTGGAGCTTTCGAGATGGTATCGAGAGTTGGGATGGAGCCGCCCTTCTTCGCACCGTTGTCCATGATGGCAACGCGCGCGTGAAGGGCATCCACTAACGCCGGACTCGAACTCTGATACCACCCATGATGCGAGACGATGTAAATGTCCACGCGCCCAAGTTTGTCGTTCGGGCACATCAGCTGCATCTCCTTATCCCAGGTGAGATCGCCGAGATCGAGAATCCTCAGCTTGCCGAAGGTGATCTCAATGCCAAGCGAGCGCGAGTTCTCGGTCTGATCCGCCGGACGCGTCTCGGAGATCTTGCAGAACGGATTCGGGGCGCCGGCGCCGGGCAGGGGGTTCGCAATCAATGAGCCATCGGCGCTGATTACCCGCGCGGTCATTCCCTGGATTGGAAGAACATCACCCGGTTGAGCAAGGATTCGCCTCGATGTTCCGCCGGCGAGTACCTTTTGATACTCTGCGTAGCCGTGTTCGGTCACGCCGTGATCGAGCTCGCGGTTAGGGCCGTGATCGATGAAGGTGCCGACTGGAATAAGGGCTACCAGTTGTGGCAGTCCGCCGACGTGGTCGACGTGATAGTGCGTAAGCAGCACATAGTCAATCTTCGAAAGCCCGGCCTGCCTGGCTACCGCAACGATGCGGTTTGCATCCCGGTTGTCATTGTCCGGCCAACCTGTATCGACTAACAGCGATTGGCCCGCAGGCGTTACGAAGAGTGTTGACTGACCGCCCTCGACGTCGACGAAGTAAACCTTCAATCGTCCCGCGGAGTTGTTATCGACGGCGGTTTGAGCGGCTGCGGAAACAAGCAGGCCGGATGCAACCAGGGCGACCAGCGGCAACGTGATGCGTAACGGAATGAACTTCATTATGTTCCTCATGGATTTATCTGCTCTGCCAACTTCTAGTGCGGTTCCTCAGTCTTGGGTACAACGGTTGCGCGCATCGAACCCGTGGAGATGCCGCCGTCGACCAGCAGCGTCTGGCCGGTGATGTACCGACTCGATTCGGAGGCGAGAAAGACGACGGCACCGTCGAGATCGTTGGGCGCTCCGGGCCGCTTGAGGGGGATGCGATCGACCAGGGTTTCGACCCATTCCTTGTCCTCGTAGAGAACCTTATTCTGCGCGGTCTGAAACCATCCTGGCGCGAGGCAGTTCACGGTGATGCCATGCTTTCCCCAGTCGTCGGCAAGGCTCATAGTTAGCTGGCGGATGCCACCGCGGCTTGCTCCATAGGGCGCGAGTCCCGCATACCCGAAGACGCTCGTCACCGAACCAATGTTCACGATGCGCCCGTAACCACGCGGTGCCATGCGCTTCGCAATCTGTTGAGCGACAAAAAAGCTGCCGCGAAGATTGGTGTCGAGAACCAGGTTCCAATCGTCCCACGTCACGTCAAACGCGGGCTTACGCACATTGCAACCGGCGTTGTTGACGAGGATGTCGATACGACCGAAGCTGGCCTCCGCGAACTCAGCCATGGCTTCGATGCTGCGCTGCTCGCGCACATCCAACTCCAGCGGAACAGCCTGCCGGCCCAGCGCCTCGATCTCATCCACGAACGGACGCAGGTCATCCTTGCGGCGGCTGGTCACGATGAGGTCGGCGCCTGCCTTGGCCAGCGCACGCGCAAGATACTGCCCGAGCCCTCTGCTGGTTCCAGTGACCAGCGCAACCTGCCCGGTAAGATCGAAAAGTCCCTGCGTCATCGCTCGCAACCTCCAGGCTCAGCCGAAGACGCGATCCTGGGATCGAGCACGATCTTCATCAGGTTCGGTTCACGCGCGTGCAGACGCTCGAACCATGCTGGTCCGTCGCTCAGCGGTGCGACCGCAGTGATCAACAAATCCACCTTGATCGTTCCACTCGCGATCAGTTCGATCGCCTGTTGGTATTCGCCAGCCGAGGCGCATGATCCTTGTAGACGGATCTGCCGAGACACCACTTTTTGCAGCGGAAGCATAATCTGCGGCGAGATGTTCCCCACCAGCGATACCGTTCCACCCTTACGGACGCAATCAATGGCCGCCACGATCGTCTCCTCCAGGCCCACAGCTTCTAGCACGATGTCGACGCCTTTGCCGCCGGTTTCGTCGAGTATCTCTTCGGTCAGATCAGCGCCGGAGGCCAGAATCGTTCGATCGGCGCCGAGCTTCTCCGCCAACGCCAGCCGCGTAGCATCCAGGTCGGAGATAAAAATGCGCGAACACCCAGCGGCACGAGCAGCCTGGAGAAGCAGCAAGCCGATCATCCCGGCACCAATCACAAGGACCGTCTCGCCGCCCTTCATCTCCGCTACCGCAACACCGTGAAGCGCCACGGAAACAGCTTCCAGCATCGCCGCCTGCGGAAAGGAAAAGCTGTCCGGCAACCGATACGCAATGCGCGCGGGAACTGCAAGCAACTCGGCAAAAGCGCCGGGCCGGCGGAACTCCTTGCACGAAACGCCGATGACCTGTCGCTGATTGCAGAGGTTCACCTCGCCCTTCAGACAGTATTCGCACTTGCCGCAGTAGACGGTCGAGTCGAAGGTCACGCGATCACCCGGCCTGAAGGTATTCACCTCAGAGCCGACCGCGACCACGGTCCCAGCAGCCTCATGCCCCATAACAATCGGCGGGATACGCCGTCCCGTAGAGCCATCGTAACCATGCACATCGCTGCCGCAGATGCCGCAGGCCGAGACCTGTATAAGGATTTCATCCACATCCGGGATCGGAGCGGGCAGGTCTGTCATTTCTAAATGGTTGTACTTCGACAAAAGCAACGCTTTCATAACACCCTGGTTCCTGCCCTGATTATTCAGGTCAGTCCTTCAATGGTGTAGAGAGTAGCACGTGATCAGGAGATGTTTGAACCCAGGCTATTTCGCTGACGGGAGGCCAGGACGGTGACCACGCAGTCTGAATTTCGTATACTCCGCATGACAGACGAATTCGCCCACGGAATTCTTCGACGGCAATCCCTTCCACTCAACTGGAAATCCAGGACAGAATCTGACAACTCTGGCTAATTCGTCTCGTCTCGAACGCGTGCCACGGCGCCGTTGGGGCATCGCGTGGCTGCTCGGTCTTGGAGTTCTTGTCAACTACTTCGACCGGGTCAATCTCTCCGTCTCCCATGCAGCACTCTACACCACGTTCGGTATCTCCAACATCACGTTTGGCTACTTATCCGGTGCCTACAACTGGACCTATGCCATGTGCCAGTTGCCGGTCGGCGTGCTGCTCGACCGTTTCGGCGTGCGGCGCGTGGGGCGCATCAGCACTCTGCTGTGGAGCGTCGCCTCGTTCGCCGCCGCGTTGACACCGGGCATTCACGGCTTCTTTGCAGCACGCCTCGTTCTAGGTGTCGGCGAGGCGCCTACGTTCCCGGCGAACGCCAAGGCTATAGGCCTCTGGTTTCCTTCAAGGGAAAGAAGTTTCGCGACCGCCATCTTTGACGCCGCGGCAAAATTCGCTTCTGCCATTGGCATTCCCGTCATCGGCGTGCTTCTGCTAAAGTTTGGCTGGCGCTGGAGCTTCGCCATCACCGGGCTGGTCAGCTTGTTGTACTTCGCGCTGTTCTCAAAAATCTATCGCGATCCCGACGATGATCCAGCGTTGAGCGAAATTGAGCGGCAATACATCCGCGGGGACGCGCACCACCCCACCTCGCAAGATGCCGAGCCGGCCAAGGCGTCGTTGGGATATCTGCTGCGTCAGCGGAAAGTCCTCGGGCTGGCGATTGGCTTTGGGTCCTATAACTATGTCTTCTATCTCCTCCTCACCTGGCTTCCCAGCTATCTCTCGGCCGCGCTCCACATCGACCTGCTGCACTCATTTCTCTACACCAGCGTGCCCTGGCTATTCGCAACCGTCGCCGACCTGGCAGCCGGGCTGGGAGCGGATGCACTCATCCAGCGCGGATGGGACGCAAGCCGGGTACGCAAAACCGTTCTCGTCTCGGGAACGACTTTCGGTCTTGGCATTCTGGGTGCGGCGCACGCTCACACCGCGCCACAAGCCCTGTTCTGGATCAGCCTATCGATTGGCGGACTTTCCGCAGCCGCGCCTATCGGATGGTCCATCCCGTCGATGATCGCGCCACGCGGGAGCGTCGGAACTGTAGGTGGAATCGTCAATCTCTCCAACCAGATATCAGGAATCGCCGCCCCCATCGTCACCGGGTATGTAGTCGCTGCAACCAGGTCCTATGCCTGGGCGTTTGGCATTTCGGCAATCTACCTCTTGCTGGGAATCAGCAGCTATATCTTCTTGCTCGGCAAGATAGAACAGGTCAAGCCCCAGCCTTCGATGTAGGGCGATCAACGGCATCTGTCAATCTTCCCAAGCAATGGAAGCGTCGTAATCCGCCCACCCTTGCGACGGTTTCTGTGTGCGCCCTCCATCGCAAGCCGCATCACTAGCCGATGCCGAAGGTGAAATTTCAAAAGCACCATAGGATAGCAATGGTGTCACTTTAAGCGATAGTAATGGCTGCGACTTCATAGTCTCCGACGCTCGGTATGGTGAACTGCAACGTCTGATTCTCCAAGTGGAAAGGCAGATTCTTTCCACCCTGCAAGATCTCAACAGATTTCACCCTTACATCCTGCGGTAGTTTCAACTCTATCGCTTGTGGGCCCAACCGGTAGGTCGACTGCATCCATCCATGATGGGCATTGGGGTTGGTGTAGTTGAGCAGGTGCACGGCATATCCAGCGGCCGTTTCCCAACAGAATATTTCGATGAAACCCTCGCCTTCAATCTGAACAACGCGCTCGTCGTGTGTGATCCAGCGTAGCGTGTTGTCGAGCAGGCGCAGCAGGTCACCGTGGCCAGTAAGCCAGTAGGTGCGTTCGATATCTCCGGGAAAGTAGACGATACGGCTGGAGCCCGATTCGCGCAGGACCACGGCCGGCTCATCCGTCTTCGGGACCGGAGGGTAGGCCAACTCTGGCGGATAGCGCACGAATCCAGGGACGACCGTAAGCAAGGGGTCCTGCACAGGCTTAAGAGGCATGCGATTCTGCGCGCCGGGGAGCCAGTTGGTAGTCGTGAAGCCCTCAAGGATGGGGTGAGCTGTGGCCGCATTCGGTGCTTCAATGCGCGCGTAGTACGGATTGCCATTTGTGCCGATCACCTCTCCAGCCCTATGGATGCCGAGTAAATCGGCGAGACCGAAATTTTCCCGCTGGGTAAGGTTCTGATCGTAAAGGCTGGTCTCGAAGCTGGCCATGATCGATCCACCGGACTGCACGTACTCTGTAATCTGTTTGCACTGGCGGTCGCTCAACATGGCGATATTGGGCAGGACGATCACGCGATACTTACTGAGGCGTTCCGGCTCCAGCCGATCTTCGTGTACGAAGTCAAATGCGAAACGACCGTGGAGGAGCGCATCGTAGATGCCTTGTGTGGTCTCGTGCATATAGGCATGGGAGCGCACTGTGGCGGGGCCGGGGTAGAGCAACTGCGTGCTTTGTCCTATTACCACTCCGATGTTGGCAATGGAACGGCGGGTCGTGAAGTGTGCGTCGTGCTGGGCAGTCCACTGAAAATAATCGAGGCCCACCTTCTGCCATCGACGGTCTTCGCCAAAGCCATCCTCAGAGCCGACGAAGTGATAGTAGGGAGCCATGCCGCTGGCGAGGGATTCGTTGAGCCACATCCTGGCTTCCGCGGGATTCTTCGATGCGTTGCGCCAGCCTGGATAGCCGGTGGAGTATGCGGCAGTGACATTGGTTGCGAACTTGCCATCGAGCACTGCATTGCAGACTCTGCCTTGCAGGCTGCACCCCCACACCGCGGCATCATCGTACGTTCGCCCCTGGTTATCAGCCTGGAACCACACAGCAACTTTGCCGAGGCGATCGAGATTGGGGCCGCCGCGCACATTGCCACCCGAGTTGGCGAAAAAGAAGCTGTCCTGCTTCTTCTCCTTCGCGATAGCGTCATACCTCTGCCAGAGTTCAAGCACACGGTCAGTGAAGACGCGCCAGTAGGCAGGAGTTCCTGCGGGGGGCAGCGTGCTGCAAACGGAGCAGTGACAGTCCGGAAGACTGCCGAGCGGCGGCCAGCCGTTGGTGTAGAAGCAGTCGACATCGTAGAGGGAATTGACCTCGCGCATGATTGCGGGGATGTAGTCGTCCATGTAGGTGGAGAACATGCATGTTTTGAAGAGGCGCGGTTCTTCCCCACTGAACTGTACAGAGCCGTCCTTGTTGCGCATCGCCCATTCCGGATGGGCCTCAAGTGCATCGCCCCAGTTGAGGTCGGGACTCATGCGCGCAACTACGCGCATATTGCGTGTCTTGGCCGCAGCCACGCACTCGCCGAAGAAATCCCGGCCGTTCAAGAATTTTCCATGCCGATGAAATCGTACTTTCGATGGGTAGAAGGCCAGGATACCGGTGACACTGATGAAGACGACGTCCGCTTGCGTGGAATGCCAGTAGTTGGCCCACTCCTCGATGTTCATCACTGCCGGATCGTGTTCGGTCATGTTGCTCTGTCCCACGCGGCGAATCCTTTGCTGCCAGGGCTCGGTGGCTGGGTCAATCGCCGGCATTCGCTGCGGTAGCGGAGTGAGCTTCGCTGTAGGTCCATTTGCGGGCGTGGCAACAATCTCCTCAGCGGAGGCAGTCGAAAATGCGTCAAGAGCGTTGATCGCGGCGGCCATGGGAATGACACCCGCACTGCTCTTGAGGAATGTGCGACGGTTGAACATCGGTCCTCCCCTCGTTTTCTAATGCGGTGAGCAAGCGGCGCGCGATAGTTCTTGTTTCTTCCTTTATTCCGGGAGCTTCGCGCTGCCCGCAATCGTGAAGCTCGCACGTTGAGTATGCAGCATTTCATCAGGTTGACCACCGCCGAGAGAGACTTCGTACACTCCCGGGAGAACCACGCGCTCTCCCTTTTCATCCACCTGACCCAAGGTCCGCGGGTCGAGCGTAAAAGCGACGCGGGTTGACTGGCCCGGAGCGAGGTGGACGCGCGTAAACCCCGCAAGGATGTGGAGGGGAGTTTCAAAGTTCCTCGGCTGCGTGAGGTATAGTTCAACAACCTCATCGCCGGCGACGGAGCCCGCGTTCTTCAACTCGCCTTCCACCTCCACGGGGTCGCCGGCCTTTACGTTCGACGAGGTAACCTTGAGGTCCCGATAGGCGAAGTTGGCATAGCTAAGCCCGAAGCCGAAGGGGTACAGCGGCTTTCCTGAGAAGTATCGGTAGGTGCGGCCCTTCATCGAGTAATCGACAAAGGGTGGAACCTGATCGAGCGAGGCGTAGAACGTCAGCGGAAGCCGTCCGCCAGGATTGTTGTCGCCGGCCAGCGTCTCCGCGATGGCGGCACCGCCTTCCTCGCCGGGGTACCAGGCCTCAAGAATGGCGTTGGCATGTTCTTGTGCCCAGTTCACAGCCAGGGCGCTACCGTTTTGCAGCACGACGATCAGTGGCTTACCCGTGGCGGCAACTGCCTTCAACATCTCCTCCTGCACAGCGGGCAGATCGATCGAAGTGCGATCGCCGCTGCTGAAACCATCCAGCTTGACCGGCATCTGCTCTCCTTCGAGCGAGGGAGAGAGCCCTACAAAAGCCACCGTGATTTCGGACTGCTTGGCTACAGCAACGGCCTGATCGAGCAGCGCAGCGGCAGGAGCCTGCCACGTAAGATCGATGCCCGCGCTTCCTGTGCCATGGAAGTATTCCAGACGGATAGCATGGGGTTGGGAGTCGCTGAAGTGGATGGAGTTCTCGATCACGGCGCCCCGTTCCCCTGTCTTCTGGTTGCCGCTTTCGACGAAAAGTTTGCCGTCGAGATACAGCCGGAAGCCCTCCGCATTCTCGCAGGCATAGCAATAGTTCACGCGGACGCCCAGCTTGTAATCTCCGGATGCAGGCGGCGTAACTGTTCCGCTCCAGCGCACGGAATAGTTGTTCCGCTGCAGGCCGTCGACAGGCGCGAACTTGTCCCAGTTGAAGTTGATGGTGCGGTCCGTGCGCGTGAGCACCGGCTTACCGGTCAGGTCTTTCGAGTCGAAGTATTCGCCCGTTAGTCCTTCGCCGTGACCGCTGGCCGGATGCAGAGCCGTGTGTTCGATCGGCATCGCGAAGCCCTCGACAAGACTCGACCCCTGGGCATACCGCACCGTCGTGTGAGCGAAGCGCTTTTCCACTCCTTCCAGGGGTAAAACCGGCGCTTGCGGCGGCCCGTTGTAGTTGCCCTGCAACGACTGTACGAGCTCAGCAGTTGGTCCGATGATGGCTATGCTGCGGATCCCGGGCTTCAGCGGAAGGATACCGTCCGTATTCTTGAGCAGCACCATCGATTCCCGCGCAGCTTGCAGCGAAAGTTCGCGGTGCTCCGGCGAGTTCACTTCGTTATAGGGAATACGACCGTACGCAAAACTCGATGGCGGGTCGAACATCCCCAGCCGGAACCGTGCCCGAAACAGCCGGCGCAACGACGTATCGAGCTCCGCTTCCGTGATCAAATTCTGGTGGACAGCATCGACGAGAGCCGGAAACGCCTGCCCGTTCCCAAAGCCGCACTCGAGATCCGTGCCCGCCTTCACGGCATCTGCGGCGGCGTGGGCCATGTCTGGTGCATAGTGGTGGCCTGTGTTCACATCCGCCACAGCAGCGCAATCGCTTACAACATACCCGTTGAAATGCCACGCCTCGCGCAGGTGATCGCGCAGGAGCATCGTGCTGGCGCAGGCCGGTGCACCGTCGATCGCGTTGTAGGCGCACATCACCGACTGCGCGTTCGCTTCCGTCACCGCGGCGCGGAAGGCCGGCAAATAGGTGTCTTCCAGATCGTGCGGCGTAACGTCCACGTTGAACCGGTGCCGCAAAGGCTCCGGGCCGCTATGCACCGCAAAGTGCTTGGGTGTGGAGACGACTCTCAAATGATTCGGATCGTCACCCTGCATCCCGGTTACGAACGCTACGGCCATCCGTCCAGTCAGAAACGGGTCTTCACCATACGTCTCCTGCCCGCGCCCCCAGCGTGGATCGCGAAAGATGTTGATGTTGGGCGCCCAGAAGGTAAGCCCGAAGAACATCTCATGGTCGCCTTCGCGCATGGCTTCGTTATACTTTGCGCGGGCCTCGGTGGAGATCGTCTGGCCCATATGGTGAACCAAGTTTGTGTCCCAGGTCGCGGCCATGCCGATCACCTGCGGAAAGTTGGTGGCCACGCCGGCGAACGCCACACCATGCAGACCCTCATTCCACCAGTCGTACTTCGGCACATCGAGGCGCGGGATCGCAGGAGCGTGATCGCGCATCTGATCGACCTTCTCCTGCAGCGTCATGCGGCCGATCAGATCCTCGACGCGCTGGTCCACCGGAAGCGCGGGATTCTTGTATGGGAGCGTTCCGGTCTGCGGCTGCGTCTGTTGGCCGGAAATATGCAGCGGCGGAAAGAGGACGACAGCGAAGAGGCAAGAAAGAATGCGGGCGGGGAGACCAACCATCGGCAGCAGCTCCTACATATTTGACAACTGGTTCGCAATCTTACTACGAATCCGACGCCCCTCCCGACAGGTGGGGCGAGGGTCTTGAGACGAAGAAGATATCCATTTGATTCAGTGCAGATGCCGCTCGATCCTGTCGAAAGGGTCGCGGGAATAGGGCTGAAAGCTTGCTTGCGCGATGGATGCCTCAGTTGCAGATGCACGAACCGGAGGAACTTATCTTTGTCGAGCAGACTCCCATGACGATGGGCGGCCCCGGCGATTTGACGCAGACAGCCTTGCCCGCGCTAGAAGGTTCGACGCCAGGAGAGGTGCCTGGTTCCGTGACTGGGGCATGATTGGTACTGTCGTAGGTAATATCCAGCCTGCCCACCTGCAGATTTTTGATGGTATACGGCCACTCGGTTGTGAAATTTCCATCGGGAAGGCGGCCGCGGTAGCTGGTTACCTTATCTCCAACATAGACGCCGCCCGAGCCGCTAATGACGAATCCACTTGCACCTCGGGAAGATGCGCTGGTGTTGTTCTGAACGTAACCGTTGGAGTCCGATGTGCAAGCAACGAACGAATTGTCGACGCCGTTATCGACAAATCCGTTGGTGTAATTATCTTCCGTCTGGACGGCCATGATGATATTGCGGTATCCCGCTACAAAGACGCCCGCCTCGCCACTGGCCTCGGATCCATTCCAGATTACTTCTCCCGATATGAATCGATCGTTCGATCCATCGACGTGGATACCGGCTGTACCGTTCCGTTCAATCTGGAAGTTGGAGAAGCCGCTGTTGGTTCCGCTGGTATAGAGGCCATAGACGCCGTTGTCGAAGGCGTAGATGGTATCGAAGAAGAGCATGTAATTAAATTGATTGATATGAATACCGTCCGCCGAACAGTGCGTGAACATGACCTCGTCGATGTGGCCCCATTTCTGAGCGTTGACGGGGGCGGTCTGCTTGTTGGCGGAGTTCCACTCGGCCGGCCCCATGGCGGTTGGAGCGACAGACAAGCAATTGCCGCTTCCACCTCGTGCGGAATTTCCGTCCAACGTCAGGTCCTTGATGCTGAAGTTGAAGGCATCGATGGGGACGGTCAGGACATCCGATGCGGTGCGGGCCTTAAGGCGGATGACGGAGGTTCCCCATCCGTCGCCTTTGAGGTTCACATACGACCGCAGCGTCAGCCCCGTGGTGACATAAATGCCCGCCGGGAAGTAAAGGATGCATCCGTTGTTGGGGATGTTGCGGGCAGTGCATGCGGACATCGCGGAGTTGATCGCCTCGGTATCGTCTGTCCTTCCATCGCCTTTGGCGCCGTAGGATAAGACGCTGAGCAGGGACGGCGAAATATTTGCGATCGAGGATACGGCACTCCGGCCTTCCTTGCCCAGGGGGGACGGCGCTGTCTGCGCGTGGAGGCGACCACCGCATGCGGCAGTCTGGACGAGAACGAGGAAAACGTAGCTTGCGAGGGGTCTCATGTTAGTTTCTCCGAAACAGGGCGGGCGCACCTACGTACATGCGCACATACGCAGATTAACAAGTTGACGCTTAGTTCCGAACCCGCAGGCGCCTTTACGGCTTCCCGCCGGTACTGGCTCAACCGTAACGAACTGCCATCTTTCACTACAACTAGTTCTCAGAAGCGAAACGTGGGGCACGCGATTCTGAGGTTGGGTGAGATGGGTGCTGCGTGCCCGGGATACGTCAAGAGGCGGAAGGCTGCGGCCGCACCAGCACGATTCCTGCTAGAAATCCGGCGAGCAAGCCGCCCAGATGGGCGGATAGGTCTGTCGTTCCGCTCATGGAACCGTAGACGACGTTGTACAGGATGAAGATTCCCGCCGACTTGCCAATACTCTTGGTCGCCGCTGGATTGAGCGACCGGCGTTTTATCAGCAGGAAACCGAACACGGCGCCGTAGAGTCCGAAGATGGCGCCCGATGCGCCTGCGCCGACGGCCATCGGATGGACCCACACGCTGACGATGCTGCCTGCGAGGCCTGCGATGAAGTAGATGAGCAGGTAGCGCATGCGTCCGAAGACGGTCTGGATGAACGGCCCGATCAGGTAGAGCACATACATGTTCATGCCGATGTGGATGATGCCGAAGTGCACAAAGCAGGAGGTGAGGAGACGCCACCACTGGTGTGCGGCTACGGTCGCGGGGCCGAAGTCGCCGCCCCAATTTAATACGTCGCGGGTCGTGGGCTGGGTGAGGGAGACGCCATTTGCCACCATGGCCAGGAAGACCAGAACGTTGATTACGATCAGAGCGACCGTGATGGTGTAAGGACTGCGCGAACGACGCGCGGCTAATTCCTGGGCGAGGGGTTCGGGGATGACAGCGTGGTCCATGTGTCTACAGTTCTAGCATTGTGCCGGTGAAGGCGTGGCTCGGAAAGAGGCGACGAGAGTTTGTGCGAATGCCGGTTCGAGGCGCTCGACTGGAAGGCAAACGAAGACGCAGCTAGAGGATTAGGAGATGAACTTGCGAAGGCTGTTGCAGACTTCAGAGCAAACATCGAGACGAGCCCCTCGATTCTGGTCACCTAACTGCTCTCCAAACAGAAAGACTCCCAAGCTCGGGCTTGGAAGTCTTAGAAAATACATAGGTTATTGGTTGCGGGGGCAGGATTTGAACCTGCGACCTTTGGGTTATGAGCCCAACGAGCTACCGGGCTGCTCCACCCCGCTCTTTGATTATATGTCGCGGTGTGGTGAGGGTCAATCTTCCGCGATCTTGAAGGCATTGATTGCGGGTTGATGAGTGTGTCGCGCCCTGTCGGGACGGCGCGCATCTATATACAAAGATTGAACAGTGCTGGAGCGGAACTTTTCTCATGAAACCGCGTCTGTGATACTGTCGGTGCCCCGTGGAGTTGTTGCGTCTGGACTGCGCGGAAGGGCATCCGAGCAAGATTGCCTCGCGGGGCTTTCCGCGAGGCGCAGAGGAGCAAGCGATGAACGTGCAAAGGTTTCATGGCGTAGGGATGGCGTTTCTGGCAGCCGGTTTGATATCCGGTGGGGTGGCAGTCTGGGCGCAAAGCAATTCGGGGCAGGGCGGTCCGGCGACCCTTCCGGATGCGCAGATTGAGTCGAATGTACTCAGAGCGTTAGCCAGCGCTCCGGAGCTTTCTTCACAGAATATTCAGACCTCTACCGTATATGGGACGGTTACCTTGACGGGCAACGTCCATGACGAGGCGATGCGCGCCAAAGCCGAAAATCTGGCGGCGCGGGCGCAGGGCGTTCAGAAGGTGGTGGATGAGTTGGCGCTGGGCGACACACCGCCGGCTCAGGCAGGCGACCAGGCGATGCAGGGGGATCAGAGTGGCCCTCCGGTCCAGCCGGACGGATCCCAGAACATGGTTTTGCAGTCGGATGGAACGTACGCTCCGGCGCAGGGACAGGCGGGTCCGCCTCCGTCGGACCAGAACATGCAGAACGGGGCACCGCCGCCCGACGAACAGCAGATGCAGGGGCAGAGCGCTCCTCCTCCTGCCAGCTATGGGGCACAGCAGGGGCCCCCGGATGGACGGCAGCCAATGGGTCAAAGTTACGGACCGCCGCCTAATGGCGCGCCGATTCCAGGCGGCCAGCAGGCGGGAATCGCCGTCACGGTCCCCCCGGGATCCATCTTGCGGATCCGCATTAACCGCGGCCTCGATTCCAACCATATCCAAGCTGGCGCCGCCTTTGATGGAACGGTCCTGACGGACATCGTGGCTGGAGGGCAGGTCGCGATCCCGCGCGGCGCCACGGTAAGCGGCGAAGTAGTCGGAGCCAAGAAGGCTGGCACGTTCAAAGGGCAGGGACAGCTGGCGCTGCAGATTGACAGCCTCACGCTGGGCGGTCAGGTTTATCCGCTGCAGACGGAGATCTGGGCTGCTACTGGCCAGGATAAGACCGGCGCGACGGTCGGAAGCACCGTCGGTACAAGCGCGTTTGGGGCCATCCTGGGCGGAATTGTGGGCGGCGGGGCAGGCGCAGCGATTGGCGCAGGGGCCGGCGCAGGAGTTGGTCTGGCTGGCTCGGCGGCAACCCCTCGTGGCCAGATCATGATCCCGCCGGAGTCAGTCCTGACCTTCCGGACCGCGGCTCCCGCGACGGTGCAGACCGTCTCCGAGAGGGAGATGCAGCGGCTCTCTTACCAGGCTGGACCACCGCAACCCAATGGGCCGCCCCAAGTTCGTTACTACAGCCCGTATTACGGCTACTACTATGGTCCCCCCCGCTAAGGGGTTTTGAACCCGAAAAAGAGGCTGCGGAGGTTTTCGCAGCCTCTTTTGCTTTGATCGCTGACCCGTCTTCTGGCTAAACCAATCCTGCCAGGCACCTGCGCCTGATTTATACTTTGCCATGAGCCCCTGCGAGCAGGAGTGGTGCGTCTCGCAGGAGATAGTGCCCCAGCCGTGCGCAAAAATCCCGGGCAGCGAGGTCTCCGTCGGAGATCCGCCTGAAGTGAAGGTCGTTAGCCAAGCATGATCCGCATTCTGCAGCAAGACAGCCGTATCACCAAAGTTATTTTTGCGGTCATTATCGGCGCCGCCATCGTCACCATGGTCATCACCCTTGTGCCGGGCATCTTTGATAACGGTGCCGCCAACGATGCCAGCATCTTCGCAACCGTGCACAGTCCGGGCGTGATCGGCCGCATCGTCGGAGAGACGACCACGATCAAGACCATGGATGTGCAACGTGCCGCCGAGCAACAGATGCAGCAGCAGCAACTGCCTGACTTTTATCTGCAGTTCATCATGCAGCGCGCCGGCCAGGTCCAGGTAGAGCGCGCCGTCCTGAAGCATGAAGCCGACCGTCTCGGGCTGCAAGTCACTGACGAGGACCTAGCGAGCTTTCTCCAGCATGGGCCTTACTCCCAGTATTTGTACCCCGGCGGCAAGTACATTGGGGACGAGCAGTACACCAACTTCGTTCAGTCGGCCTTCCGGCTCCCGCTAGCGCAGTTCCAGGACGAGTTAAAGTCGGACATCGAGTTGCAGCGGCTGCAGGCGCTGGTCACCGGCGGCGTCAGCGTAGCGGACAGCGCTGTTCGCGCGCAGTATTTGCAGACCGGAACCAAGGTGAAGTTCGATTATGCCGTCATCTCAGGGTCGGACATCAAGGCCGGCATCAATCCCTCGGATGCCGATCTGCAGGCATTCTTCAAGACCAATGCGGTGCACTATGCGAACGCCGTTCCGGAGACACGCAAGATCGAATTCTTCAGCTTTGAGACGTCGAATCTTCCCGGCGGAGCTCCCGCGGTGAGCGACGGCGACGCGCAGGCCTACTACCAGTCGCACCTTGATCAGTACAAGACGCCCGAGCAGGTGAAGACGCGTCACATCCTGATCACCGTGCCGAAGGGCGCCGATGCGAAGACGGACGCGGCGGCCCAGGCCAAGGCCAACGACATCCTGAAGCAGGTGAAGGCAGGTGGAAACTTCGCCGACCTGGCCAAGAAGAACTCCGACGATCCCGGCAGCAAGGATCAGGGCGGCGAGCTGCCGATGATCGCGACGAGCTCTCTCGATCCGGCTTACGCGAAGGCGGCAATGGCGCTTAATCCAGGCCAGACCTCGCCCTTGGTACGGTCTTCCTTCGGCTACCACATCATCCAGACGGAATCCAAGCAGGCGGCGGAAGTGAAGCCGTTCGCCGAGGTGAAGGCCTCGATCATCGAGCAGCTGCAGAGTCAGAAGTCGGCGGCCGCGGCGCAGAACTACGCGGCGCAACTGACCGCCGAGGCGCAGAAGAACGGTCTGGACAAGACCGCTGCCGCTCACAATCTGCACGTCATCACGACCGACTACGTCACCAAGGACGCGATCATCCCGAGCCTGGCCGATTCTACTGGCCTGCTGGCCGCTGCCCTCGGAGCTCCCAAGGGAGCTGCTCCGCAGAGCGCCTCCAGTGGCGAGGGCTTTGCGATCTTCCAGGTGCAGGACATCAAGGCCGCTCACGCTCCGGATTTTGCGAGCTTCAAGTCCCACGTTCTCGATGACTACAGGTCGCAAAAAACGCCTGAGCTGCTGAATGCGCAGCTGATCAAGCTCTCCGACCTGGCCAAGAAGTTGGGCGACCTGCACAAGGCGGCGGCCCAGATGAACCTCACCGTTAAGTCCAGCGACCTGGTCGGGCGTGATGCGCAGATTACCGACATCGGCTCGCTCACCGGTGCAGCCTCCGTAGTCTTTACGATGCCGGTAGGGGGAATCTCGGGGCCCATCAATGAAGGCGTCAACGGAGCTGTCCTGCAACTCACTGATAAGCAGGAGCCCAACGCAGCCGACATCGCGCAGCACTTCGATGAGACCAGGCAGGCCCTGCTCAATCAGCAGCGCCAGGAAGCCTTCAGCGTCTTCGTAGACTCGCTGATGAATCGGTACCAGAAGGCGGGAGCCATCATCTACAGCAAGAAGCCGGCGCAATCCCCGTTCGGCAACTAACTTGAACGCGAGTTCACCGTCGTGTAACCGACTCTTCTGCGGCAATCCTGCACAGGAGTCGGTTACTGTCGTTTGCGGCGGCATCCTCGGCCCCGCGATTACACGTCCTACGCAGCAGGGCCAATTGCCGTTGGGAATCGCTGTGGTACCTGGAAGGGTGGAAGATGAACGCTGAGCGCATCTCCGGCGTACTGTTGCATGTCACTTCGTTGCCTTCCTTTGGAGGGGTGGGAGACTTTGGGCCGGCGGCTTATGGTTTCGTTGATTTTCTGGCCGCAGCCAAACAGCGCTTGTGGCAGGTGTTGCCGCTTAGTCCGACGGGTTATGGCAGCTCGCCCTACTCGGCGTTGTCGGCGTTTGCGGGCAATCCGCTGCTCATCAGCCTGGAATTCCTGGTGCGCGATGGATGGCTGGGGTCGGACCGCCTGGCGAGCATTGCGGGCGGACTGCCGGGGCATGAGGGCCCCTGCGACTTTGGCACGGCTTTCGCTAAGAAGATTCCGCTGATCGAAGAGGCTGCGGCAAACTTCCTCGAGCGCGCTTCGAAGGAAGACCGTCTGCGCTTTCAACGCTTCTCGCAGGACAACCTCGCATGGCTCACGGATTACGCGATCTACAACGTGCTGCGTCGTCGCTTCAACTACCTGAGCTGGAATGAGTGGCCGCCTGAGTATGCTGGCCGCCAACCCGATGCGATGACGCGCCTGATGACCGATAGCGGTCGCGAACTCGCCATCGAGCAGGTCGTGCAGTTCTTCTTCAACGAGCAGTGGGCCGCCCTGCGGGCACACTGCGCAGAGCGTAACATCCTCATTCTTGGCGATGTCGCGATCTTCGTCAGCTACGACAGCGCGGACGTGTGGACGCATCCCGAGATCTTCGAGCTCGACGATAGCCGCAATCCCATCCGCGTCTCCGGCGTGCCGCCCGATTACTTCTCCGCGACCGGGCAGCGATGGGGCAATCCGCTCTACAAGTGGTCGCTGCTGCAGGAAAACGGCTTCGACTGGTGGGTCGCCCGCATTCGCCGCGCGCTCACCCTCTACGACGAAGTCCGCCTCGATCACTTCCGAGGCTTCGAAGCCTACTGGTCCATCCCTGCCGACGAGCTGACGGCGGTGAATGGACAGTGGATCAAGGCCCCCGGTCACGCGCTGTTCAACCGGCTCAAGGAGATCTTTGGGGAACTGCCATTTATTGCCGAGGACCTGGGCCTGATCACCAAGGAGGTCGACGAACTCCGCGAGTATTTCGGCATGCCCGGGATGCGAATCCTGCAGTTCGGATTTGCGAATCGCGGAGGCCATCTCTATTTGCCCCACCGCTACGTCCCCAACACGGTCGTCTACACCGGCACGCATGACAATAACACCACCCTTGGCTGGTGGCGTGACGATGCCACTCCGATCGAGCGCGCGAATGTTCAAACTTACCTCGATCGCATCGACAACGACGACGACATTGTCTGGGCGATGATCAAGGCAGCTGCAGGCTCGGTCGCCAACACCTGCATCTTTCCCTTGCAGGACATCCTTCACCTCGGCAGCGAGGCACGCATGAACACCCCAGCGGCCGCTGTGGGAAACTGGACGTGGCGATTCAGTCTGGATGCGCTGCGCCCCGATCTGGCCGCGCAGATGGCTGCGATCATGGATATGACCGATCGCGACGGCTACCAGGCGCCCACCGAGGGTCTTACAGCGGGTGGGCCAACCGACGAGGCCTCGCTGCGGGTTCGCGAGGGCTCATAAACCTGGGCGAAGCGTTGTTTCTGCAAACTCATTTCTTGTTCAACCGCAACCGGGTAAACTAGTAAAAAACGAGGAGACTTCCGTGCCACTTTCCGGTGAAGCTATTCGCACCATGAATTACGTTGACGACATCTCAGTCACCCTGCGACGCATCCTGTCGGTGCTTCCCGCGCTGACCCCAGAGGAACGCGAACGCATCGCCGATCACATTCGCCATGCGGAACCGAGCTACGAATCTGTCATCACAGCGGTCTCCGCCAAGTAGGCTAGGTCCTTCCACGCGGCGCATGCAGTTAATGCGCACTGTCAGGCTCAGGCTTGTACGCCTTTTCAATCAGCGCGCGTGCTTCATTGACGGCGCCTTGAGTATTGTCCTTCGTCTGAATCGCCAGCCGATATTCATTCACAGCACGCTCACGCTGGCCCGCGATGTCGAAGATCTTCCCCAGGTTTACGTGGCTCCAGACCTCCGTCCACTTCGGATCGCCGTCGCCGCGGAGGCAATCGCGAAAGCTATTGGCGGCCGCTTGATAATTTTTCTGTGCCAGATAAACCTCGGCCAGACGGAAGTTTGCCAGCGAACTCCCGCGATCCACCGTCAGCGCCTTCTGATACGCCGCAATTGCGCTATTCTGATCGCCCTGCACCAGCGCCTGCTGGCCAAGCAGGACGTCCGTTCGCACGGCGAGCTCGGGCGTACTCTTCAGCAGCCAGTTGTCCGGATCCACGATGATCTTTGTCGGCCGGCCAAAGGTCTCGATCGAATACTGCGCCGCGCTTCCTGCCACATCCACGCGCCGATCCACCGTCTTGCCCTCGGTCGCGATGCGCAACTCTATCGGCATCGAGAATAAGTCAAGATTCTGCGACACCGACCCGACGGTGCGAAATCCCTTGTCGCCGCCCAGCCGAAAGACGCTGTAACTGGAGCTGTATTCGGGCGCTCCCGTACCATCCAGCCACTGCGAAAAGAACGCCGTCAGCGGCAGCTTGGAAATACTCTCGGCCAGCGTCTTTACATCGGTTGTAGTCACGCCCTTCTCTGCATACTGCTTCACCAGTGCCTGCAAAAATTGCTGGAAGACCGCATCCCCCATCTCCCAGCGCAACATGTGAAACACCATCGCGCCCTTCTCTAAGGTCATCGACTGGAACTGCGGCGAGAAGGGATCGATGCGCCCCAGTGACGTCAGCGGCTCGGTGTCATAGGCCAGCGCGCCCGCCTTGACATCCGCGACAGCACTCTCGAACGCCGCTCTGCCGCTAGCCTCCTGCACATACATCAGCTCCGCGTAGCGGCTCATGCCATTCGTAATCCACGCGTCGCCCAGCGTGGCGGGCGACACCTCCGATCCCCACCACTGGTGCGCCACGGTGTTTGCCAGCAACCGCGCGCTTCCATGGCTCGGCTTGATCGCAATCACCCCTGGCGCCCAGGCGGCTGATACGGAATTCTCCGGCAGCTCCACGACGTCCAGCCGATCTGTCTCCGCGCTGCCAAACTCACCGCTCATCCAGGCGAACGCCTGTGCAACCGTCGTCGCAAACTCCTCGCCCCGGGCCTGATTCTCCTTAGTCAGGTAGACGCGAACATTCGCCACCCCAGGCATGTTGATCGCCGGCAGAAACCGCCCCGCAACCAGGCTCCCCGGAAATCCCGACGTACTCCACTTGAAGTCGAACTGTGTCCGTCCACCGGCAAGATCGTGGCCGCCGCCAGGCGCTGCACCGCTGCCAACTACAGTCTCGCCCGACGGGACCGTCACATGAATCTCCGCGGTGAAACGATCTGTGAATAGTCCCGGCATCGCGATAGGAAACCATCGCCCCGGGTACAGCAGTGCGCTCACCGGATCGCGCACCTGCACAAAATCAATCCCGTGTGCCGGACTGGTCGCCAACGTTGGCACGCCCGAATAGGTGAAGGTCCAGGTCACGCTGCTGCCCTTGGTCACGACGGTCACGGGCGTCACGCTTACCGTCGAGTCCGAAGCATCGCGTACACAGGTCAGACTCGCACCCGCACCATCGCGTACGCTCTCCACCTGCAATGCGTTGTTCAGCCCAAACACGGCCGCATCCAAATCTTCGAGCGCTGTAAACGTCACCGCCGCCGTTGCGCTCAACCTTCCAGTCGCAGGATCAAGATCAACGTGGATCACGTATCCCGTGACATCCATCTGCGGTCGCAGCGGAACAGCCGCGCGGGCGTTCGCGGTCACGCCCAGCGCAAACGCTAAAGCCAACAAACGTCGCATGATGCTGCAAGCTCTCGATCTACGCATCGGTCACCGTCGCCAGCAAGCGAACCACCGCATCCGCCACTCGTGCAATCGGCGTGGCCCTCGCTGGTCCTTCTTCCCCCTCTTCAGGGACAAGTCGTCGCCGCACCTCCCTCAACCCGAAAATCTGGCGGTCGCGCTCCGGTCCATCCACCAGCAACGGAGTCAGCGCCGATGCAACATTCCCCGCCGTAAAGTTTCCCTGCAACAGCTCCGGAACCAACCTCCGCTGCGCAATCAGATTCACCATCGAAACGGGTAGATTTCCATCCAAATCGCGCTTGGCTTCCAGCTCCTCCGGATATTCGATCAGCTTCTTCGCCAACGCAAACGTCAACGCCGAAACACGATACACCACCACGAAGGGATTGCCCACAATCGCCGCCAACACCGTCGCCGTTCCGCTCGCAACCACTGATGCGCGCGCGTGGTACAAAGCCTCGGCGGCATCCGGGACCAGCGTCAGCCGCAGCGTCGAAGCCTCCGGTCCAAAATACTTCAAATGCTCCGCGTTCAACTCCTCAATATACGTGTGCAACGCCGCGTTATCGATCGTCGACGCTACAGGCAGCAGAAACTCGTATCGGGTATGCGCCGCCGGATCGCTCGGCTGCCGCGTCGTACTGCCATCAAACGTCGTATACGCCGCAGAGCTGCTGATCAAATCGCTCATCGCGAGCTCATGCAGCGCTGGCAAATTGGCGCGGATCTCCTTCCATCGACTCCCCGGCAGCAGCGCAATCCACGTCTTCGCCGGATCGAGATGAAACTGCTCAGCATAAACCTCGCGTGACATCGTCATCCCCGCGCTCCCCACCAACGGGTGGCCCACGAACTCCGCATCCACACCGCGCTGCTGATAGAACGTTTCCTCGAACGGAAAGATCACCAGCATCTTGTCTACGCGCTGCTGCACCCAGCGCAGGCGGCTACGTTTCCACGCCCATAGTTGCGGGCTTACAAACCACACCACCGGAACGCCTGCCCGCCGCAGATGTTTCGCCAGTCGAAAGTTCACATCCGGGAAGTCAATCAGCACCGCCATGTCTGGCCGCTCGCGACGAATACTCGCAACCAATTTGCGATAGCTCGCGTAGATATGTGGAATGTGCCGAAGGATTTCAGTCAGCCCCATGACAGCGACATCCTCGGCCCTGACCACGCGCAGCTGCCCGGCCGCCGCCATCTGGCTGCCGCCGAGGCCGGTGAAGCTAGCTTGAGGCACTCGCTCATGCAACTCGGCAATCAGCGCCGCGCCGTAGGCGTCGCCGGACGCCTCGCCGGCGGAGATGAAAATTCGCGGGTTGGGCTTCGTGGCGATGTACCAAGTCTATCTCCGCATTTAGGATGTGGTCATCGGAGGTCGCATCATGGCGAATCGGGCCCAAACCTTTCGCGCCCCCCTCGAGCAGGGAAGCCTCGCTCTCGGGTGGATCATTGCGCGCGTCCCGTTTGATCCCGCCGAGGCCTGGCCGAAGATGATTCGCCTGCGCGTGCGCGGCGAAATCAATGGCTTCGCCTTCCGCACCTCGCTCTTTCCGGATCCTCCCCGCGGTTTTTATCTGCTCGTCAATCGCGTGATGCAGAAGGCTGCGGGGGCGCGCCCGGGCGACACCGCCGACTTCCGCCTCGAACCTGATCTCGACGCCCGTGCCGCCGAGCTTCCAGATGAACTAGCCGTGCTGCTCGATGACGAGCCGGGTCTTCGCCCCTGGTATGACTCGCTCACCGAGTACACCCGTCGCGAGATTGGCAAGTGGATTACCAGCGTTAAAACTGATGCCTCGCGCATGAAGCGCGCCGAGCAGATGGCCGAACGTCTCCTCGCCACCATGGAAGCCGAAGTCGAGCTGCCACCCCTCATCGCCGCCGCATTCCGCCGCAGCCCGAAGGCTCGCGCCGCGTGGGACAGGCTCACGCCGCTGCAACGCCGCAATCAGCTCATGGCGGTTTTCTACTATCAAACCCCAGAGGCACGGGAGCGCCGCGTCGAAAAAATCATCACCACGTTACTCGAGAACGATCACCAACGCAGTCCTTAGACCGGTATCGCCGCGGCAGCATCCGCGTTCAACTCCTGGTCCTTATACTGCAGCTGGTACAGCTTATAGTAGAGCCCATGCATCGCCAGCAGCTCCTGGTGCGTTCCCTGCTCACGCAGCTTGCCCTTGTGCATCACCAGGATCGTATCCGCCCGCTGAATTGTCGACAGCCGATGCGCGATCAGCACAGAGGTTCGTCCCGTAATCATTCGCTCCAACGCCAGCCGAACGCGAATCTCTGTCTCCGTATCTACCGAGCTGGTCGCTTCATCCAGGATCAAGATCCCGGGCCGATGCGCCAGCGCGCGCGCAAAGCTGATGAGCTGTTTTTGGCCTGTCGATAGCGTGGATCCCCGCTCCAGCACTGGCTCCGCAAAGCCCTGCGGCAACGTCCGGATGAAGTCCGCGACATTGACTTCTTCAGCGGCATGAGCGACCTCGTCTTCCGTAACCCAATTCGACCCCAGCCGGATATTCTGCGAGATCGTTCCCGAGAACAGGAATGGATCCTGCAGCACGACGCCGAACCGCCGCCGAAGGTTGCGCAGGTCCTGCTCGCGGACATCCACGCCATCGACCAGCACTGCTCCGCGCTGCACGTCGTAGAACCGCATCATCAGCGCTGTAATCGTGGTCTTGCCCGCGCCCGTGTGCCCGACGATGGCAGCGGTCGCGTCGGGCTCAACCGTAAAGCTAACGCCGCGCAGGATCCATTCAATGTCATTGCACCGACCCAACTCATCGGCCGTGAGGGTCTGTACACGTTCGCGCTGCTCAGCCGTCAGACTCTGATAGGTGAACCAGACATCGTGAAACTCGATGCGCCCGCTGCCATCGCCCTGCACCGGATGAGGGCTGCTCCTGATCTCTGTCTCCGTGTCCAGCAACTTGAAAACTCTCTCCGACGCGGCCATGGCCGCCTGCAAAATGTTGTACTTGTCGCTGAGGTCCTGGATCGGCCGGAAGAACCGCTGTGCATATTGAATGAATGCAATCAGAATGCCCAGCGTCACCACCGGATGCAGGAATCCGGCATGCGCAGCCAGCCCGGGGTTCGCATGCAGCACGGCAATGCCGCCACGCCAGATCACTAGCGCGATAGCAATCGAGCTCAGGAACTCGACCACCGGATAGTACAGCGCGTAGGCAAAGATCGCGTCGGACCAAGCCCTCTTATTTTCATCGTTGACGGCCGAGAAATCATTGAACGCCCGGTGCTCGCGATTGAACAGTTGCACCACGCTCATGCCCGAAACATATTCCTGCGTAAAGGAGTTGATCTTCGCCGTCGCAGCACGCTGTCGCCGATAGCTCTCCCGTACGTGGCGTCGAAACAGATGCGTTGCGTACAGGATGAGCGGGATCACCGAGAGAGTAAGCAGCGCCAGCAGCCAGCTCATCTTCACCATGATGGCGACAATGAAGGCAAGCACAAAGATATCTTCGAAGATCGCCAGCACGCCCGAGGTAAACATGTCGTTGAGAGCGTCGACGTCCGAGGTAAGGCGCGTCACCAGGCGGCCCACTGGATTGCGATCGAAGAACCCCACGTGCATTTGCTGAATGTGTCGAAAGATCTGCCGGCGCAGATCGAACATGATCTTTTGCCCGGTCCACTGCATCATATAGGTCTGCACAAACTCCAAACCAAAGATGAGTCCGAGTGACGCAAGGTAGAGGATGGCAATCTCAGTGACGCCACGAACCGGGCCGGAGCTAAGCCTGTCAGCAAGCCATGAATGTTTCTCGGGTGTGGGCGCAAAGTACTTGTCGACGGCCACTTTCACGAAGTACGGACCCAGCACGTCGCTAGCCGCCTTCAGCACAATTGCGACAGCGGAAACAGCAACCTGCAGCTTATAGGGCGCGAGATATCGCACCAACCGCCGCATCAACCGCCCGTCGTATGCTTTGCCCACAACGTCGTCGTCCGCGGTCTTGCGCGAATCGTCCGGCTTGACCGGCTGTGGGGGCGAGTCCGTCTTTTTTTTCTCGTCGGCCATTGGCTCTATTTTAGAAGGTTTGATGTCTGCGCAGCCGGTTCGATCCGCCTCGCCGCATGAAACAATAAAGATATGGGTTTGGGTGAATCAAAACGGCCGTCTCCAGCATCGACGCTAGGCGTCTACGTGTCCGTGCCCTTTTGCCGCGCAAAGTGCAGTTTCTGCAACTTTGCGTCCGGCGTTTCCTCACCCCATATCATCGAAGACTACGTCACAAAGTTGTGCCAGGAGATCACTGCCGCCCCCGCCACCGCCGAGCGCCTGCGGGCTGATCTTCCGCACGCGGCAGACACCGTCTATTTCGGCGGTGGAACCCCCAGTCTGCTCGAACCGGAGCAGCTTCGCCGCGTCTTCACCTCGCTTCGGCAAAGCTTTGCCGTCGATGCCGGCGCTGAAATCACTCTTGAAGCCGCGCCTGGCCAGATTACAGATGCCGTGCTGGCCGAAGCGCAACGCCAGGGCGTCAATCGCATCAGCCTCGGCGTGCAGTCCTTTGTCGATCGCGAGAGTGCAGCCGTCGGCCGAAGCCACACCGAGCGCGACTGCACCCACGAAATCCTTCGGCTCCAGGCAGCGGGCATCGCCAATGTGGGCGCCGACCTGATCGCTGGACTCCCCTACCAGACATCCGCGAGTTGGCAGCACTCGCTCGATGTCGCAACCAGCATTGGCCTGACCCACCTCAGCATTTATATGCTTGAGATCGACGAGGACTCACGCCTCGGACGCGAGGTCATGGCTGGCGGTCAACGCTTCCACGCCCATGGTGTTCCCGCAGACGAAGCCTCTGCAGCGTTCTACGAGACCGCCTGCGCGTGGCTTCCGCAATACGGATTTCCGCAGTATGAGATCTCGAATTTCGCACCTCCGTCGCGCCAATCCCGCCACAATCGAAAGTACTGGCAGCGCGATCCCTACATCGGCTTCGGCCTCGACGCTCATTCGATGCTCCTGCGCCCCCACGGCGCCGTTCGCTTTGCCAATCCTGAAGAACTCGCACACTACGGAGCCGAAAAAATCCCCTCCGCACCCGTCGACGTATTCCAGCGCGAGGCCTTTGAGGAGACGATCTTCCTTGGTCTCCGAATGAATGAAGGTCTTAGCCTATCGCGATTACGGGACGAGTCTCCCCGCGAGCTGTTTGCGTCTACCGAAGAGGCTGCACGCGAGATGATTCGCGAGGGTCTAATGATCGAACAGGATGAGCGCTGGCAGCTAACCCTTCGCGGCCGCCTGCTTTCGAATGATGTATTCACAAATCTGTTGATGGGTGTAGCGGTCTAAACGCCCAGGAGGACAAGAAGTTGGACGTCAACTCGAACGTGATTGATCTTCGCAGTGACACGGTTACCCGCCCCACCCCCGCAATGCGCGCGGCCATGGCTGCCGCCGAAGTGGGCGACGATGTGTATGGCGAAGACCCCACCGTCAATCGTCTGGAAACGCGCGCCGCCGAGATCTTCGGTCGCGAGGCCGCCATCTTCGTTCCCACCGGGACCATGGGCAACCAGATCGCCATTCGTCTCCATACGCAGCACGGCCAGGAAGTCATCTGCGAGGCTCGCTCGCACATCCTTGACTGGGAGATGGCGATGATGTCCGCGTTCTCTGGCTGCTTGCCGCGTACCATCGCCGGCGAGCGCGGCATTCTTACCTGGTCGCAGATCCGCGCCGCCATCGCGCCGAAGATCTACTACCGCGCGGCCACCGGCCTCATCAGCCTTGAGAACACGCACAACATGGCTGGCGGCACCGTCACGCCGCTCCCAATCTACGAAGAGATCTGGCAGGGAGCTGCAGATGCCGGCCTGCCGACCCATCTCGACGGAGCGCGCGTCTTCAACGCGGCCGTGGCCATGGGCATCAGCGTCGCCGATCTCACGCGCGGCTTCGACACGGTAAACTTTTGCCTCTCCAAAGGCCTCGGCGCGCCCGTAGGTTCCGTCCTGGTAGGCTCGCGCGCGTCCATCGATCGTGCGCGCATCTATCGCAAGGCGCTCGGTGGCGGCATGCGCCAGGCCGGCATTCTCGCCGCGGCTGGCTTGATCGCGCTGGAGGAAGGCCCGTTGCGTCTCCACGAAGATCATGCCAATGCGCGCCTGCTGGCGGATACGATTGCCACCTGCGAGCGCGCCGACATTGATCTCCCGTCCGTCCAGACCAATATCGTCTTCTTCACGCTGAGGGACGGCGGAGATGCACCCACCCTCGTCGCGGCGCTGAAGCGCGAGGGCATTCTGTGCAGTGCGATCGGCCCGCATGCCGTCCGCCTGGTGACTCACTCCGATGTAAGGCGCGCGCAATGCGAACGCTGCGCCACTGTCCTGGTTCGTTTGCTCCGGAAGTAAATCGCTACTTCTCCGCGACAGCTAGCGAGCCGTCGCTCGACCAGTAAAGTAGCCGGGGCAGTAGCGGATAGAACAGCCCCAGCTGTATCGAGGCGGTCCCACCCGGCAGCGAACGTCGCAGCGAAGCGTAAGCTTCGAGCTGCGCTTTGTACTTCGCGATCTCGGTAGCTTCAAATTCTTCGTCAGAGCGCGGACCTTGCAGTGTCGTCTTGAAGTCGACGATCCAAATGTGGCTTTCGCCGGTCAGCAAAGGCTCTACGCCCGCAAGAAACGTGCGATCGACACGCAGCCCGCGCGCGCCGGGCGTCGCCACGGTCAAGGCTTGTTCACTGGCGGCCAACGCGTGTGGCGACAAGATCCATCGTCCCACCGGATCTCCGAGCGTCAGTGCCAATGCCTTTTGTGCTCGGACAGCTTCACGCGCAACGAGTCCCGGAGGCAACCCCTCGCCACGCAGGCTTGTGGCAAGCCTGGGCTCCCACGACGGGAGTTCCGCAAGCAACTCGTCGCATGTTGCATTACGCTCTATCTGCGTGGCCAGCAACTGCAGATACCGATGCACCACGTTACCAAATGCACGGACGGCAAACGAACCTTCTGGCCGATCAAACGCAATCGTTTGGCGCAGCCCTGATGCGGCTGGATAGGACAGCCGTCGATCCTCCGCCTCGCGAAAGCGCGCAGCTGGATCGAAGCTGAGAGGAAGCCTCTCAATGGTCGGAGCCAACCCTTTGGCGAGTTCATCTTCAACGACGTCTGCCGCGGCTGCCAGGGCGAAATCCTCGTCAACATCCTCGCTCAGGGAATCGATCAATTGTTGCTCGATCGACGGTGCTGGTGTGGCGAGGAGCTTCTCAAAATGCGGCGCTGCAGCCGGCCAGCATGCACGTAGTAGGCTGTCATGAAGCGGCTTAGCGAGGCCTCCCCTGGTGCTGAGCGTCGCACTGCCAAAGAGATGTAGTTCTTCGCGAGCGCGCGTGGCCGCGACATAGAAGACGCGCTTATGCTCAGCGGCCTCGCGCTTCGCGCGGATGCCGGTAAGCCAACTGCCTAACCGATCCTTTTCTGTACCCTTCTGCCCGATGGGCGCCAGCACGACGCTCGCAGACACCTCTCCATCAACGGAGCCATCGAACTCCAGCCAGTTGAGTAGCACACCATACGATTGTCCTCCGCCGCGTTCCAGTCCCGGCACAAGCACAAGGTCCCACTCCAGGCCCTTGGCCTTGTGAATCGTCAGCAGCTCGACCGGCAATCTCCCGTCAACGATGGAGCCCGAAGCCGGCTCTGCATACAGCTTGTTCAGGCGGCGCTTGAGTAAGCTTAGGTCGACGCGATCTGTTTCTGTCCCGACCTCACGCAACACCTGCAGGTAGCGCTGCACATTCATTCGGCGATCGGCGGATAATGCCACATCGCCGCCCAGCGAACGCCACGTGCGTTCGATATGAATAGCAAGCGACGTGCGGCCGAGAGTCTCAACGGCTGTCTCGAGCAAAGGCCACGCACGATCAATCAGCCTCTGCCCCTGCTCGCTTACAAACCGCCGCCGCTCGTGGATAAGTTGTGCGATGGTCGCATCGGGATCAGCTTCTTCGCCTTCACCGGTCAGCGCCAGTAAATCTGCCAGTCCGAGCCCGCACCACGGTGCATGCAGCACCGCGAGCCACGCAATGCGATCTGACGGATGCAGCAACGCCCGCGTGAGGGCGAGCGCATCCAGTACTTCCGGCAGCTGATCCAAGGGATCCAGATCGATGGCGCGATAGAGAATAGGTCCGTCGCCGTAATCCTTCTTAAATTCTTCGATCACCGCCGAGAGATGACTCTTCGCTCGTCCAAGGACCGCAATGCGCCACGGCTTGAGTTGCGAAGATGCAGTTCGTCCGGCTGGCAGTGGCATGGCCAAACGCTCTTCGACGATGCGCCGAATGCTGCGAGCCTCTCGCGTTACATGATCACGGCGCGACTTTCCTTTTTCGAGCACCCGTGGATGCCAGACCACGCCAGCATCGCCGCTCCGATCGCGCACCGCGGCGGCCGCCAAAAACGGAACGTCAATCCCCTCGCTGCCCGATAGCAGCTGGTCATCCGGTCGTGGAAAAAGCGCGTCGAAGATGTCATTGAAGTTCGCAACCAGCTCCGCCTGGGAACGAAAGTTGGACGTCAGCTGCAGCGACTCCAATTCGATTTCGCCCAACATCTGGTCTTTCATGGTGCGCAGGAATCGCTCGACGCGCGCCTGGCGAAACAGGTAGATCGATTGCTTGGGATCGCCGACAAGGAACAGCGTTTGCGTGCGTCCGTCCCAAGAACGCGTGAGCAGATCGAGAAGCTCATACTGACCGGACGAAGTATCCTGCATCTCATCCACCAGCAAGTGGCGCAGCGTTCCGCCAGCTGAAAGCGCAAAATCGCTGGAGCCTTCGTCCGAATAGAGCGCCTCTCGCGCGGAGAGTGCAACCTCGGTGAAGTCGCATTCACCGCGCTCCGCGAAGAGCAGTCGCAGCTCCGCGAGAGCATGCCGCAACACCCGAAAGAGCGCCTTCGCAACCTCCCACTGATCGTCCGGGTACTTCGCTGGCGGCAGTGCGAGCGCACCGGCCAGTGCTTCGCGAAGCTCGTCATGTTGAATTCTCTGGACCAGGTCCTTGAGTCGCGCCGCATCGGGCTTCGGAATCTCAAACTTCATGTCCGAACGCCAATGCCGCTTGCGCCAATGTCCATCGGTTTTCAATACCAGCGAGATCAGTGCCACCCAATGATCCAGATGCTCGGCAACTGCCTCCGGAGGATCGTGCCTGCCCGCGCATAGACTAATCGGCGACGGATTCTCATCGATTCCAGGTTCGATACCGAGGCGTGCAGCGAGAGACGTCAGATCCTGCAGGACATCCGCAGGCAACGCCCGCAGTGCACGCGAAAGCCCAGCGCACACAATGCTCTCCAGCGATCGCTCGAGCTTTACGCGTACCTCGCGATCAAGCTCTGCGTCATCGGTTGCATTGGGTGCGAGCGGTACCAGCTCGCCCCATTGCTCACGAGTGCTCAACATATCTGCCAGCAGCGTTTCGCAGTCTGCCAGGTTGCCATCGCGATGCAACAGCACGGTATAAAGCGCCGCATGCATGGCCGCATCTCCACCACCAAGCTGGAGAAGAGTTCGTCGCGCGGCCAGACGATACAGCGGCTCTGCATCCTCGATCGGCTGCCGCGCCCCGCCTGCTCCCGATAGCAGTGGAAGCGAGTTCGCAATCTCCGCGCACACCGAGTCGATGGAGCGAATGTTCAATCGACTCGGCCGCTCCAGCAATCCCCAGCCAAGTTTTGTGCTGCGCTCCATGGCAGCCTTTGCCAACTCCCATGTCTCTTGCTCAAAGCTCGAAGCCTCTTCCTTGAGCACTCCTTGCTTCGCTTGCTGCAACTGCTGCAGCACACGCTCGCGTAGCTCCGAGGTGGCCTTGTTGGTGAACGTGATGGCGAGTACTTCTTCCGGCTGGTCGACCGTGTCGGTTCCAAGCAACTTCAGATAACGCTGCACCAGGAGCCCAGTCTTTCCCGATCCGGCAGGCGCTTCGACGATGCACGAAGCCCTCGTATCAAGCGCTGCGGCGCGCGCCTCCGCATCACTGGTTGTAATGGGGAAGCGCAGTAGATTACTCAACGGCGTCCTCCGCTTCTTCGCCGACCTCTTCGGCGAATTCCGCAAGGGACGAGGGGTCAATACGGCAGAGAAGCCGCTGCGCACATCGAGTGCAGTTGATTGCGAAACTCTTCGGATGCACCTCCGCCTTTCCTGCGGCGAAGTCTTCGGCGAGCTGCGCGAGCACGTGTCGCCACTCCTCGGCCAGTGAAGCCATGTTCTGGATATTTTTCTTGGACGCCGATCGCGGCAGTATTCCGTGCTCCGCCTGGTACCCCTGCCACTTCATATCGCGTCCGGCGCGGACCTTTGCAAAGGCCACGCCTTTCAGCTCATCAGCTTCGGCAAGCAGCGTATAAAGCGGAAGCTGCGGATCATCCGGCCGCGGCCCCAACCACTGCTGCGGATCGGCATCTGCGCCTGTCTTATAATCGACGAAAAAGAGGCCCCTTCCAACCGTATCGACGCGGTCCACTCGAACTTCCAGCGTGAGGGGGCCTACGGTCACGAGCTCCTTGCGCTCAACATCGGAAACGGCGAACGGCCCTCTGCGCAACTCCTGCTCCAGCCACTGCTGCAACACCGTACGCAATCGGTGCTTCTGCAGCCATAGATAGGCACGGTCCCATCCATCGTGCAGCTGTAACCGGCGGGGCAGTGCGGAATCGATCGCGCGTGTCAGTATCTCATCGCGGTCTGTCCAGCTCATTAAGCGCAGCCTGTCTTGTGTTTTCGTCTCACGCCAGAAATATTGAAGGACGCGATGCAGCAGGCTTCCGCTCTCTCCTGCGTCGAGGCCGATCGTGCCTGTCCTGAGTTCGCTGGCCCGCAGACGCAGCTCGGCAAACGCCAGGAACCCGCATGCAGCCTGCAATTTGAGCACAGACGCTCCGCCAGCGACCTCATACGATGGCAACTGAGGAAGCTCGACATCATCTGCCACGATCTCGCTGTCCAATTGATCAATGGATTGCGCGTAGAGGTTCAACTCCGCTGCGTCGATGGATTCAATCCCAAGCTCATCCATGATTGGCGACGGACGCAAATTCCCATTTTCATCTTCGGCCGCGTGGCAGAACAGCACCGCGTTTGAGGAACGCAACAGGTTCTCCGTGAGGGCGCGGCAGTTGGACGCCGCGAGATCAGGATCGCTGCCCGGCATCTTCAAAGCTCGTTGCAGCGTCCACGGCAGCAGGGGATGCACTCTCTCCGGCGCTGGCCAATTCGCGTCGGTGACATGCAGGGACAGCACAGCATCGAAGATCGACCCCTCCGCCTCTGCAACACCCATCACCTGCACGGTCGCATCCATCGAAGGGGTCGTGAACACGCTCTTCTGCACGTGTAGTTCAAGCGCCTGCAATGCGCTGGCAAACGCAACACGGCGCCCGGCGAAATCCAGCGTCGACACCAGGTCTAACAGACTCTCCCACGCGCGACCCGCCTCGAACTCGGACGCGGTTAATGCCCGACTCCCCGGCCAGTTTGCAGCCAGCAGAAGGCCGCGCGCAAACTCCATCCATTCAGCAAAGCCGCGTGGTCGCTTGAGATCGCCGCTCTTCTTCATGAACTCCTGAACATGGCCCAGCCACGCCAAAACAGTTGCTGCGCCGCTGCGATCCCCCTCATGAGCATGGACCAACGCGATCAGGCCGGGGACGTCGATCTCCGACCGCAACAGGATCGTGCGCCGCAGTCGGCTCACATCGAACCGCGCTGCCGCGTCACGAGCGCCCGCATCCGTTCCAGTCTTTCCGAGATACGGGGAGAGCAGCAACGAACTCACACGCTCGAGCGGCAGCGGACCCTGCGTCCATCGCACCAGCTCCAGGGCATCAACAACCATCGCCAGCGAGGACAGCGGAACGCCGCCGGAAAACTCCCACGGCGTGGACGACAGGTCTGCGCCGATCGATTGCAACTCTGGCGCTAGTACTTCGCGGAGCACGCCCTCGAGCTGCTCGCGCTCCTCCGCAAGATTCGGAACCAATACCGCCACCCGGGTGGGTGGCTCTACGCTTCGGCGGGTGTCAAGGAACTCTCGAACCCATCGCACCGCAAGCAGGCGTTCTTCACCCTGGTTCGGCACAAGCACCGACGCGACCAATCTATCCGCATTCCCGGTCGACTCCAGCGTTCGCTTCCGAACGACCGTCCCGCGTTCCCGTAACTCCGCTAGCAACGCCTGCTGGCTCGGCATGATTTGGCCGTGGCCCACAAGATCCAGCGAATCCGGCAGGGCAAATCCGCCGCGCCGCACATGCTCCAGCAGGGCGGTATTAAGTTGGCTCGCAGAAACATAGCCGTGCTCCGCGCAATGTCGTGCAAAGCTCTCGGACCAGGCAGCAAAGATGCGGCTATCATGCGATGCTGCGAACTCTCGCAGCTTCCGCGTAGCGTCGTAATCGCTTGCCAGTTGCCATGCCGACCGCGCAAGTTCTGCCAGGGAATCCACGGAGCCGATGGTTCGTTGGCTCGCGTCGTCCGCGATAATCGTCCGCCACACGCTATGCTCCTGCGCGGCATTCAGCAGAAGGCGTCCTTCCTTGCCTCCAAGGATCAACTCACTCCACAGCGAGTTCGTCCACTGCGACCAGCTCAGCGCCTGGGCCGACTCCCACGCGGACAGCCCTTGCGATCGCTGTCGAGCATCGAACGCAGCGCGCATGTCCCGGGCCGCACGCGAATTTGGCAACAACAGCAGCTTGCCTTGATCCAGTGCGTCGAGAAGCTCGGAGAGAGTCGCAGAAGACATCGTCTACCGTTATACCCAATCTTCTCCAAAATTTCGCCTCTGCAAAAAAGTTATCTCGCAGGCGATTCCGTCTCGCCACGATTTTGCGGAACGCTAAGTGCCAATAAAATCAAGGCCAGCGCCAGGGGGACCACCATCGCAACCCGAAGTGACCCGCTTTGGGTGGAAACAAACCCCATCAGCCATGGAAACAGCGCGGCACCCAACCCCGATACGGCAAGAATGAATCCCGCCTCGCGCGCCGTCGGCCGTCGTTTCATCAGCAGAGCAAAAGTCGTCGGAAAAAATGGAGCCAGGCTCAGCCCCAACAGCACGCAGTAGAGCGACAGGCGTGGCCCATGCCGCGTCGTGACCAGCGCCGCTATCAGCAGTGCCGAAAGCCCCAGCCCAATGCGCTGCAAGGTCGCCTCGCGCATCAGCCGCAGCGCAGCCGACGACAGCGCCCGTCCCGCCGTCAACGCCGACCACAACAGCACAATCGCCGACTGCCCGCCGAGCAGCCGCACATCGGAAAAGCGCAACGTGTACGTCGTCAGCCAACCGGTCATGCAGGTCTCAAGGCCGCCATACAGAAACAGCAGCAGGGCGAAACGCGTGAGGATTGGCATGGGCAATGGAGGAGCATCCACGGCCAAGGACTCCTCCGTCGCTGCCGCCTTCCGCGAGGGATGCAGAAGTCCTCCCAGCCCTGTCACCAGGAACAAACCGGCAAACGTCAGCAGCGGGCCCCGCAGATGAAAGCGCGGAAGCGCAGCCGCCGCGATGACGCCACAAAGCACCGCGCCCAGGCTCCAAAAGAAGTTGACCGACGCCAGCGCCGAGCCGGTATGCTCCCGGTATCGTCGGCCAATCACAATATTCGTAGACGCGATGATCTGCCCCAGGCCAAAGCCTCCGACAAACAGGCATGCAGCGCCGCTCATCAAACCGGCGCTCAGCGCGAAGGCCCCAAATCCCGCGCACGCAAACGCCATCCCGCCCAGCACGCCCAGCCGCAGACGTCGCGGCACCGACACGCCGCCCAGAAACGAGCCGACAAACTTTGCCGCCAGCAGCAAGCCGCCCTGCTGATCGGTAAGCCGCCAGTCGTGCAGCAGCGTCGGCATCAGCGGCCCAAGCATCACCGTTCCCAGGCCAGCCAGCAAGAAGCCGATGGCCAGCCACACCACCGAGGGTCCGGCAACGCCATCGTGGTTGGCTGCAGACAGGGTGGATCGTTGCGCCATACGCTGTCCCCTCCGCTGAAGAAAATCCGACCCCATTTGTGGACCTTTATATCGAAGCAGATGCTACCACGCACATAGGCCCCCATGCGTACGGTTAGGCCTTTCATCACCCACGGTTATCATGAAGAGGGAGCTCAGCCACGGCGCGGGCCTCGAGGAGATTCATCATGCGTGTCCGCTCGTCCTGTGCTTGGTTGCTGGTTGCGATCGCCGCCATTGCCTTTGGCATGACCGGCTGTCGAGGCACGGTGAACGCCCCTGCTGGCAACAAAAACACTTCGCAGTCATATCCCGTGCGCGGCGTCGTGGTCGGCAGTGACCCGGCCAGCGGCGAGGTGATTCTGAAGCACGACGACGTCCCGGGGCTGATGCCCGCGATGACCATGCCCTATCACCTGGAAGATCCGTCGGCCCTCTCCGAGTTGCACGCCGGCGACCTCATTACGGCCACGTTGCTTGCCGATCACGATGCCGCCGGACCCATCAATTTGCGCCTCAAGAACATCGTTGTCATCTCCCAGGCGCGTCCCGACTACAAGCCAGCCGTCAACTACCACGTACCCGCCAAAGGCGATGAGGTTCCCGACTTCAAGCTGCACAACCAATCCAATCACGCCATCGACCTCAAGCAGTTTCGCGGCAAGGTTGTGGTGATGACCTTTATTTACACCCGCTGCCCGCTGGCTGATTTCTGTCCCCGCATGAGTCATAACTTTGCCGAAATCGATAAGACCCTGCAGGCCGATCCTGCGCTCTACAAGAACACCCACTTGCTCAGCGTCAGCTTCGATCCCACCTACGACACGCCCAAGGTCCTACGCAGTTACGGCGCTGCTTACACGGGCAACTTCACCAAAGAAAGATTTCAGCACTGGGAGTTTGCCGCGCCCTCCGTCGCCGACCTTCCTTCCATGGAACAGTTCTTCGACGTCGGCGTAACTCCCGGCGAAAATGGAACCCTGCAACACTCGCTCTCCACCGTAGTCATCGGCAAGGATGGCAAGATCGTCGCCTTCTACCCCACCAACGACTGGACCCCGGCTGAAGTCCTGGCAGAGGTCCATAGCGCGGCATCCTAAACTCATACCGGGCTCGTAATATCGGATCAGTCGCATCGATCCGACTCCCCGGCGCATCGTATCTTCGCGCATCCGCTCAGATTACGGCCGCCTATCTTCTCCCTGAAAGGAAAATCATGTCGCGGATCACTCTCTACTTCGGTGCCCTCCTCATTGGCATTGGCATTTACTTTTTTGTCTCCACCGGCTCCGCTCACCCGACCGCGCTCATCCCGGTCTGGTTTGGACTCGCTCTCGGTGTCCTCGGCGTTCTCGCCAGCTCCAAAGACGCCAGCAAGCGCAAACTCTACATGCACATCGCCGTCACCATCGGCCTGCTCGGCTTTCTATTCCCAGCATTCAGGTCAGCAAGCGAGCTCATCAAGGCTCACTCCGACAACCTGCCGCTCGCTCATCCCGCTGCCGTTGACGAGCAATTACTGATGGCGATCCTGTGTTTCATCTTCGTTCTGCTTTGCGTGCGCAGCTTCATCACCGCGCGCCGTTCAGGCATCGTCTAAGCGTCATCGCAGCGTAAACCGAGGCAAAATGGCAAACCACGGAATGTCGAATATGGGAGGCACGCCCCGCATGCGCGCGGCGGATGCGCCTACCCGCGGAGCCGGCCGCGCCGCCGCCGCCGACCTCACCAAGACTCGCCCCAAGCCGAAGTTCAAAGACATCTGGCCCGAGATCTGGGCGCTCATCCGGCCGCGCCGCTTCCTCCTCGCCGGCTGCTTCCTCCTGATGATCGTCAATCGGGTTGCGGCGCTGGTGCTGCCGTGGTCGTTCCGCCCGCTCATCGACCAGGTCTTCACCAAGCATCGCCACGACCTGCTTCCCTGGATCGTCGGCGGCGTCCTGCTTGCCACACTCATCCAGGGCATCACCTCCTACACCCTCACCCAACTGCTCTCCAAGGCCGGCCAGCGCCTCATCGCCGAGCTACGTATGCAGGTCCAGCAGCACGTCGGCAAGCTCTCTGTCTCGTTCTATGACGAGAACCGCACCGGCGCCCTCGTCGCCCGCATCATGAACGACGTCGAAGGCGTGCGCAACCTCATTGGCACCGGCATCGTGGACTTCGTCGGCGGCGTCCTCACCGCCGTCCTCGCCTTCACCTACCTCATGCACGTCTCTGTCAGCATGACGCTGCTCGCCTTCGTCATCATGACCGCCTTCGCGCTCGTCCTCCAGCGCGCCTTCAAGGTCATCCGGCCCATCTTCCGCGAGCGCGCCAAGATCAACGCCGAAGTTACGGGCCGCCTCACCGAATCGCTCGGCGGTGTCCGCGTCGTCAAGGGCTACCACGCCGAAGAGAGCGAGTCCCGCGTCTTCGCCGGCGGCGTCGATCGCCTCCTCCAGAACGTCATCAGCTCCCTCACCGCGCAGTCCCTCATGACGCTCTCCTCCACCGTCATCCTCGGCATCGTCGGCGCGCTCGTCATGTATATGGGCGCGCACCTCAACGGCGTCGGCAAGCTCACCACCGGCGGTTACTTCTCTTACGTCATGTTCCTCGCCTTCATGACCGCGCCCATCGTGCAGCTCGTCGCCATCGGCACGCAGCTTACCGAAGCCCTCGCCGGACTCGACCGCACCCGCGAAATCATGGGCGAGCGCGAAGAAGACGCTGATCCGGCCCGCTCCATCGAGCTCGGCCTCCTGGACGGCGACGTCCGCTTCGTCGATGTCGGCTTCTCCTACGTCCCCGAAAAGCCCGTCCTGCACAACATCAGTTTCGAGTCCCGCCCCGGCACCGTCACCGCGCTGGTCGGCTCCAGCGGCTCCGGCAAGTCCACCATCATCTCGCTCATCTGCGGCTTCCACACAGCACAGTCGGGCGCCGTGCTCATCGACAATCACGACCTGGCCGCAGCCAAGCTCGCCAGCTACCGCCAGCAACTCGGCGTCGTGTTGCAGGAGACCTTCCTCTTCGACGGAACGATTCGCGAGAACGTGAAGTTCTCCCGCCCCTCCGCCACCGAAGAAGACTTTTTGAAGGCCTGCAAGATTGCGAGGGTCGATGAGTTCGCCGAGCGCTTTCCCGAGCAATACGACACCATCGTCGGCGAGCGCGGCGTCAAGCTTTCCGGCGGTCAGCGCCAGCGTCTGTCCATCGCTCGCGCAATCCTCGCCGACCCCCGCATCCTTATCCTTGACGAAGCCACCAGCTCCCTTGATTCCGAGTCCGAGGCCCTCATCCAGGCTGGCCTCAACTTCCTGATGCAGGGCCGCACGACCTTTGTCATTGCGCACCGACTCTCCACCATCCGCCGCGCCGACCAGATCCTTGTCGTCGAGCAAGGCCACATCGTGGAGCGCGGGACCCACCAGACCCTCTACAACCTCAACGGCCGCTATCGCGATCTCTACGACCGCCAGCACGGCCTCGAAGCCAACCTCTTCCTTGCCCCCGGCGAAGGCGACATCATCCCCGACACAGTCTAGCCCGCGTTCTCCACGCCCAACTCGCGCAGTACAAACGCGTCATCAAACGCGATCTCCTTCAGATAGTCATACCGTCCGCTGGCCCCGCCGTGCCCCGCATCCATGTTGACGTACAACAGCAGCGGCGCGTCATTGGTCTTCAGCGTCCGCAGCCTGGCCACATACTTCGCCGGCTCCCAATACATCACCTGCGAATCATTCAGGCTCGTCTTCACCAGCATCGCCGGGTACGCCCCCCCCCGCAGGTTGTCGTACGGCGAATAGCTCCGCATGTACTCAAACGCCGCCTGCTCATTGGGATTGCCCCACTCCTCATACTCCGCCACGGTCAGCGGCAAGGTCGCGTCCAACATCGTGTTCATCACGTCGACAAACGGCACGTGGCTCACCACGACACAGAATAAATCCGGCCGCAAATTCACGACAGCGCCCATCAGCAACCCACCCGCGCTCCCGCCTTCAATCGCCACCCGCAATGGATCCCCGTATCCCTCGCGCAGCAGAAACTCCACAGCCTCAACAAAGTCCGTAAACGTATTGCGCTTCTCCATCATCTTGCCGGCATCATGCCAGGGATCGCCTAGCTCTCCGCCGCCGCGGATGTGCGCATACGCCATCACCACGCCACGATCCAGCAGCGCCAGCCGCGACGGCCCAAACCCCAGCGGCAGCGCGTATCCATAGGATCCATACCCATACACGTACAGCGGCGCGCTTCCATCCTTCGTGAATCTGTCTCGCCGATACACCAACGACACCGGAACTTCGGTCCCATCCCCAGCCTTGAACCACAGCCGTTCGGAAGCGTATCGGGAAGCCTCGAACCCACCCGGAACCTCATGCTCCTTCAGCAGCGTGGACGCGCCCGTCCGCACGTCATACTCAAACACCGACGGCGGCCGCACCAGCGATTGGTACGCATACCGATACGTCGTCGCAAAAAAGTCTTTGTTCACGTCCCCATCGGCCTCATACGCCGGGTCAGGGAAGCGGATGTCCCTGCGCTCTCCCAGCAGCCCTTTGTCGTCGAACAAGAAGACTCGCATCACCGGCAATCCACGCTCGCGGTAGCTGGCGACGAAAAAGTCGTGAAATAGATCCACATCTTCCAGCGGCGAATCCTTGATCTCAGGAAGGATTTCCATCCAGAGGTCGCGGTCATCTTCCAGCCCAAGCCCTACATACATTAGTCGGAATTGCTCCGCTTTATGATTCGTGTGAATGTAGAAAAATCCATCCCTGTGTTCGACGGAGTATTCTTCATCCTCAACCCGTGCGGCGAATAGTCTGAAATCATCTTGCGGACGGCGAGCGTTTAAATACCACGTCTCGCTGGTTGTATGGCTGCCCGCCTCCAGCAGCAGATACTCCCGATCCCGCGTCCGCCCCACACCCAAATTGAACCGCTCATCCTCTTCGTGGAACACCTCCACCGGCTCTGCCCCCAACCCATGCCGAAACACCCGGTCCTGCCGCTTGGTCTGTTCATCCTCGGTAGAGTAAAACAGCGTAGCCGAATCCGGCGCCCACACAATCGACCCTACCCGCTCCGCAGTATCTGGCAGCAACTCACCGGTCTCCAGGTTCTTCACCGCTAGCGCGTACTGCCGAAACCCCGTGTTATCCGTCGTGTACGCCAGCAGCTTTCCATCCAGGCTAACGCTCATCGTGCCCACATCCATAAACGGCTGTCCCTCGGCCAGCGCATTCACGTCCAGGATCACCGCCTCGTCTTCAGGCTTCCCCACCGGCCTGCGGCAAAACCGCGCATACTGCTTGCCCTTCTCGGTGCGGGTCAGGTACTCCCACTCTCCTTCGCGATAGGGAAGCGACACGTCATCTTCTTTGATGTGCGACAGAATCTCGTCATACAGCTTCTTCTGCAACTCCTCCGTCCCGCTCATCGCCGCAGCGGCATAAGCGTTCTCCGCCTCCAGGTAAGCAGTCACCCGCGGAGCGCCTTTCTCGCGCATCCAGGCGTAATCATCCTGCAGTTCGGTTCCGTGGATCTGGGTCTTCTTCGGCTCGCGTTCGGCAACAGGGGGCACAGGCAACGTCATGGTCATAAGAACTCCATCCTCAGCATAAATGTCCGCGACGTGTGCAACGCCAATGCCCGCAATCCCCCTCTTACACCTCGTATCCGTTCGTAACTCGCGGCATTGCCGCATTTGAAGAGGGACTCCCATGAACAAAATCACGAAATTGGTTTGCACCGCGGCGCTCGGTTGCACCGGAATGTTGTTCTCCCTATCCGCACGCGCAGCGGTTACTGACCAGGACAAGCAATTCCTCACCAAGATCTCGCAAGGCGGTTTCGACGAGGTCCAACTCAGCAAGTTAGCCGAGACCAAGGCCACCAACCCGCAAGTCAAAGCTTTCGCCCACAAGATGGTCGCCGACCATACAACGCTCGCGGCGCAAATGAAACCCTTCGCCGACGCTTGGGGCCTCACCCCACCCACCAGCATGGACGCTGACCACCAGGCCGAGTATGACAAGCTCAATAGCCTCTCCGGCATGGACTTCGACAAGGAATACATGAACATCATGGAGAAAGACCACCATGACGCCCTCAACCTCTTCAACGAAGAGGCGAAGACCACCACGGACGCGAAGTTTAAGGTCGCCGTCATGCATGGCCAGAGCGTCGTGGCCGCCCACACCCACATGGCCGACGACCTCGGCGCCAAACTGGGCTCCTAGGAGCGCGGCTCCTAAGCCGTCTCGGCGACTCGCGTGTTCCGGCGTCCGCCCAAGGCCTCCGCGTCCGGAGGCCTTGGGCTTCTCCCTTGAATTCCCCCACCCCGCCAGGCGTACCATATCGTTGTGACTGCCAAAGGCATACTCCTCCGGTTCGCTCTTCTTGCTTGCCCGCTCGTCGGCCTCGCCCGCGCTGAGGCGCCTGACAAGCTGCCTAAGCCCACCAGCTACGTCAGCGACTTCGCGAATGTCATTGATCCTGCCTCCAAAGAAAACATTGAAAACATCGCCTGGCAGGTTTATTCCAAGGCCCACGCCACCATCCAGGTCGTCACCGTCCAATCCCTCGACGGCGAGGAAATCGACCCCTGGACCACCACGCTCGAAGACACCTGGAAGGTCGGTCCCAAGTCCACCGACAAGGGCATTCTCCTCGTCTTCGCCATCAAGGATCGCAAGAACCGCATCGAAGTCGGCTACGGGCTCGAAGGCATCCTTCCCGACGGTAAGGTCGGCGACATCCGCCGCAGCATGAGCCCGCTGCTTCAGCAGGGCCAATACGGTCCGGCCATTCAGAACGGCGTCCAACAGATCGCCGACGTCATCGCCGCCGACGCTAACGTCACCCTTACCCCGCCCGAGCAGACCGCGCCCATCTACAACTATCAGCCTCGCCAGCACCGCACCAACTGGTTCGGTCTCATCTTCTTTTTGATCTTTATCCTTCTCGCATTCCGTGGCGGCGGCCGTGGCTGGCTCTGGTTTCTGCTCGGCAACATGATGGGCGGAGGCTTCGGCGGCGGCCGCGGCGGTGGCTTTGGAGGAGGGGGCGGAGGCGGCGGAGGTGGTGGAGGCTTCGGGGGTGGCTCCGGCGGCGGCGGTGCCAGCGGCAACTGGTAAGATCGCGCTGGCGGCAAGCGTAAATAAATTCATCGCAGCAGTCACAAAGGTTGCAGCAAAATGACTACGATAGACGCGAAAGGGAATACATCGATGAAAGCTCTTTGGGTTGTGCTCGGAGTCCTGGGCCTTGTGGTCCTGGTGGTCATCCTGTGCTTTGGAAGCTACGTCTCCACTAAGAATCAACTGGTCCAGCTCAACGGCGACGTCAACCAGACCTACTCGCAAGTCGACATCGATCAGCAGCGCCGTCTCGACCTCATTCCCAACCTCGTCGCCAGCGTGAAGGGGTATGTCAACGAAGAGTCGACCGTCCTGACCAACATCGCGAACGCGCGTGCCGGCGTAATCGCTGCCGGCTCCAATCGTGCCAGCAGCATCAACGCCAACAGCCAGCTCGATGTCGCGATCAGCCCCCTGCTTCGCCTCCAGGAGCAATACCCTGACCTCAAGGGCAACCAGCAGTTCATGCGCCTCGAAGACGAACTCTCCGGCGCCGAGAACCGCATCGCCGTCGCTCGCCGCCGTTACAACCTGGCGCTGGAGGCCTACGACAATAACGTCCAGACCTTCCCCAACAGCATCTGGGCCAACATGGCCGGCTTCCGCTACCGCGACGAGTACTTCAAGGGCAATCCAGCCAACGCCACCGCACCGACGGTTGACTTCGGCAAGTAATCCCTGCCGCAATACGAAACTAACGTAGTAGGCCGCCATCCCGCAGCCCTCGCAGCACCCGCTCGATCGACCAGTCCAGCGCCTCCGCGCCCGAAACCGTGATCGAAGCCTGTGCCTGCGAGGGCTGCACATACCGCTCCGCCATCGGGCGGACGGCCGCTTCAAACTGTTCGCGAACGCTCGCTTCGGTCCGCCCACGCTCCCGCATGTCCCGATAGATCCGCCGACTCAAACAAATCTCATTCGGCGCATCCACATACACGCTGAAGTCATACAGCGGCCATAGCTCCTCATAATGCAGCGCCAAAATCCCCTCGACCACAACAAACGCCGCCGGCTCCACGGTCTCGAACTTCCCCGCGACCCTCGTGTGCCGCGAGAAGTCATACACCGGCCGCTGGATCGCGCGACCCTCCGCCAGTTCCCGAATGTGCTCGATGAATAATTCGCTCTCCAGCGAATCCGGATGATCGAAGTTCTGCATTGACCGTTCATCGAGAGGGAACTGCGCCAGGTCCCGATAGTACAGATCGAGCGGAAACAACGTAGCCCCCAGCTCCCTCGCCAGCTCCCGCGCCAGCGTCGTCTTGCCGGACCCCGAGCACCCCGCAATCCCCACCACGGTAGCCGGCCGCGGCAAACTCATCTGCTCTGCTTGCTTCTCCAAACCATCGCTCCTAAGCCGTAGCTGCGGCCACCTGGGGCACCAGCGCCTTCACGAGCGAAGTAAACTGCGCCTCCACGCGCCGGCCCATCTCCATCACCTCGGCGTGATTGATCGGCTGATTCAGCACGCCCGCCGCCATGTTGGTCACCAGCGAAATCCCCAGTACCTCAATTCCCATATGCCGCGCCACGATCACCTCGTGCACCGTGCTCATCCCCACCAGGTCCGCGCCCAGCACGCGAAAGGCGCGTATCTCCGCCGGCGTCTCATAGCTCGGCCCCAGCACCGCCAGGTACACTCCCTCGGGCAGCGGAATCTTCTGCCGCTCCGCCTCCGCATGCGCCAGTTCCCGCAGCTTCGGAGAGTACGCCGCCGTCATATCGAAGAACCTCTGCCCCGCGCCCTGCTTGATCCCAAACCGGGCCTCATTCCGCCCCAGCGCCGCATTCGTCCCGGTCAGGTTGATGTGGTCACTGATCGCCACCAGCGTCCCCTCGCCATAGTTTTTGTTTATCCCTCCTGCTGCGTTCGTCACGATCAGCGCCGTGCATCCCAGCAGCCCCAGCACCCGCATCGGAAAGGTCACCTCGTTCATCGAGTAGCCCTCATACGCATGCACGCGCCCCTGCATCACCGCCACCGTCACGCCGCCAATCGTCCCCAGCACCAGCTTCCCGGAATGCCCCTCCACCGTCGACACCGGCCAGCCCGGAATCGCTGCGTAGTCGATCGTCGTGGCATCCTCCACCTGCGCCGCAAAGTTCCCCAGCCCTGATCCGAGAATGATCGCCAGCCGCGGCTCCGGCATATGCATTGAGCGAATGTACTCCGCAGCAGCAAACGCGCGCGTGTAATGGTCAGCCATGATTTCCCCTCACTTCCACGTACCTACCTAATCAGCATGCTCACAATGCTGGCCGACATCAAGTTCGCCATCGTTCCCGCCAGCATCGCCCGCACGCCTAGCTGCGCCAGATCATTGCGCCGATTCGGCACCAGCGCTCCAATCCCGCCAATCTGCATCCCGATCGATCCCACATTCGCAAACCCGCACAGCGCAAACGTCGCAATCGAAAACGTCCGCGGCGTCAGCGCGCCCTTCAGCTTCCCCAACTGGTTGAATGCCAGGAACTCGTTGATGATGGTCCGCGTGCCCAGCAGGTTCCCAATCACCTTGCACTCCCGCCACGGAATCCCGATCAGCCACGCCACCGGCGCCCCTACCACGCCCAGCACATTGTTCAGCGAATGCGGGAAGGGAATATGTCCATGCCCCCACGCGAAGTTCGAAATCGCCAACATGATCGCATTGAACAACCCCACCAGCGCCACAAACGCAATCAACATGATCGCCACGTTGAACGCCAATTGACCGCCGTCAATCGTCCCGCGCGCAATCGCTCCCACAAAGTTCTCATCCTTGTGCTCTTCATTCGGAGGCATCTTTACCGTACCCGCCGTCGCCGGAACTTCTGTCTCCGGCACCAGCATCTTCGCCACCAGGATCGTTCCCGGCGCCGTCATGATGACCGCCGACAGCAGATCCTTCGCATTGATCCCGAACAGAATGTAAGCCGCCATAATCCCGCCCGACACATGCGCCATTCCCGACGTCATGATCGTCATCAATTCACTGCGCGTCGCCCCCGAAAGAAACGGCCGAATCGTCAGCGGAGCCTCCGTCTGCCCCATAAAGATCGACGCCGCGACGTTGGTCGACTCCGCACCCGACGTCCCCATGGTCCACTGCATGATCCACGCAACAACCTTGATAATCTGCTGCATCAACCCAATGTGATACAGGATCGCGAAGAACGCGCTCACAAAAATAATCGTCGGCAGCACCGCAAACGCGAACACGCTCAGTGGATTGCTCGGGATCCCCAAATACCCGAACACCAGCCCTGACCCGTCCGCCGCGTGCCCCAGCAGCCCCGTAATCACTCCCGAGACGTTGCTCAGAATAATCTGCCCGTAGTTCCACTTGATTACCGCGAAGGCAAACACAATCTGCAGCCCCAGCCCCCACGCCACCGTCTTCCACCGAATCGCCCGCCGGTTGGTCGAGAAGATATAGGCGAGCGAAAGAAACACAACAAGTCCGAGCAGTCCGGTGAATCGTCCCAAGGGCAGGCTCCGGTGGTACAGGCTGGGTGTTACAAGCTACAACAATAAGCCAACTGGAAGTCAGTAACGGCAGTGTATCCATATCAAGCCGCTACAGGCCAGCCAGCCCCCCATGCCACACCGAGTTCTTCCGCCGCGCCGCCCGTGCACTTCGGGTGCGTCAACTTCCCCGCGGAAGGCACGCTCTCTTGTGTGCGCTCTATCACCGCCAACTGTGTATCGAGGAGGCCAGTATCAGTCGGAGTAGGTGCCTATGCCTGTAAGCAGAGAATCTTGGTTCCACCGTCTGGCCAGCTTCACCTTCGTTGGCGCCGTCCTCATCAGCTTCACTCCCGTACTTCACGCCCAGTTGGGATGGGAGGGCGAGACAGGCGTGTTTGTAACGCCCTTCGCGTATACCGCTTCCGCCCCAGGGCAAAAGCTGCACCCGGTCGTGGCCTACCACTACTTCAATGGCGGCCCCATCATCGGCCAATTTCAAGAGATATCCACCGAAGTTGGCGTCGGCAAGCGCTTTGAGCTTGGGTATACGCACGAATTTCATTCCTTCGGGGACGATCCGGAGTTGAGCTTTCTTTGGCAGAACGGCTTTGAGATCTTCAATGCCAAGGTCAACCTGGTCCCTGAAAACAGCCATGGAAAGCTCTGGGTTCCGGCCATCTCCATTGGCACCATGGTGCGCGGGAACGTTCGCAATGGCGGCAACTATATGGAGGAGTCGAACCCTGCGTTGGGGAGCGGCAAGACCGATGGAGACGTGTATCTCGTCGCCACCAAAATCATCCCGCAGATATTCAAAAAAGTTCCAGTGATCCTCAGCGGCGGCGTGCGTGGAACCAATGCCGAGCTCTGGGGCATGAGCGGCAACGCGCCCAATTGGTCCGCGGAGGGCTTCGTCGCGGTCGCCTTCATCTTTACCGGACCGAAGAAAAGCTCCATCATCCTCGGCGCTGAGGCGGCGCAACAGCCGCCTCATCCGATGGGCTTTCCTACCCTGAACATCCCCACAACCCTGACCTATTGCGCGCGTATTGTGCCCAGCCCGAAACACCAATTATATTTCGACTTCGGTATCGCGCAGATCGCCGGCCAGGTAGAGCCAACCGTCAATCTGCAGGCGCGGCACCAGTTCGGCGCACAGGTTACCTACGGTTTTTAGCGACCTATAAGCCTCAACACGGATGCTCGCCTTAGTCCGTGACAACTCAATTCCGTGGGTGATAGAGTGCAACTCGCAGGGGTTGATGTCCCTCTCATGAAGTGCAGGGCTTCGCATCGGAACCCAGTTTTGAGGCCCTGACGTCCGCCCGTCAAGCGGATCTTAGGGCCAGAGCGAGGAGGTGCTGCCATGTGCCGTCGGTGCATTCGGATGCTGCTTCTGGTGATGGGCTGTGCGCTATTGTTCTTTGCGGTGTTTCCGGTCCTGGCGTTTGTCCAGGTTGGAGAACCATTACAGACAGCCTTAGTTGCGTCCAAGCTTGTGATGCTCCCGGTAGGAGCGATCTGCCTGCTCGGGGCTGCAAACCTGCGGACGGCTGAGATACCGCGGTGATTGCCGCGGGTGTTCGGCCCCGCAACTTCCTCTAAGTGACCTAGCTTCAACGAATTGACCCGGAGCGGGCAAGTATCCACGCCACCAGCAGTGCATGGTATACTATTCTTGGTCGTCGAATACGATTGGTCAATTTGCTTGTTCCGGCTCTACCGCTCTACACGCAAACAACACCAACATTGCGTTCAGCGGTACATTGCTTTAAGAGGAACAAGAATAATGGAACAGGGAACAGTAAAATGGTTTAACGATGCCAAGGGCTTCGGATTTGTCAGCCGTGAGAATGGCGACGACGTCTTCGTGCATCACTCCGCCATCCAGAGCAACGGCTTCCGTTCGCTTCAGGAAGGTCAGCGCGTTCAGTTCAACGTGGTCAAGGGACCCAAGGGCTGGCAGGCCGAGAACGTTCAGGCTCTGTAATTGAACCTGCAGTAAGCCGAAGGGGCAGTTCGTTAAGAACTGCCCCTTCGCTTTTTTACCCCTCTCGTTGTTCCTGGATCCTGCCGCTCCCGGATCCCGCTCTGGACAACGTTAATTTACGATCTCCAAGCGATTTGCCCGTCTTACCCCACACCTGTCCTGCACCGGTCCGAACCTGCAGGCGGCTAACGTTTTGAGTCCTCACCGACTCTGGAGCGTGTATGACCAGCCCCACCCCCCCCACCGCGATCGAAAGCAAGTATCAACTCAAGACCCTTCACGCTGACATCGATCTCTTCGATCGCCGCCTCGCGCACCTGCTCAAGTATGAAGTGTTCGCCACCGAGGCCGCCCGCGCTGCCGCTGCTCGTAAGATCACCCTCAAGCGCGACGCTCTCGTCATCATTGCCAAGCGCCTCGCCGCCGAAGGTGTCGAGTACAAGGAGAGCGAACTTCCGCGTTCGTTCCGCCCCGAAGGCGTCCCCGCCCCCGTTGAAGTCAAGGTTCCTGAGCCTGAACCGGCCGCTGCGCCCCACAACCCCCTCGAGAACCGTTCCACCCGCCGCCAGGGCTCGCCCTACGCCGGCACCTCGCTCGACTGGGAAAAGTCCGTCCAGCACTACATGCAGAACAAAGCCGCCAAGGCCTAGGCCCTATCCCATCCGTTGTGCTCTCGACCGGAGCCAAACCGCTTCATCGTCTGGCGTAGCGGAGAGACCTGCAGTTTAACGGCAACGTCAACCAGCCTTCACCACCTCGCGCACCAGCGGCAGCCGCTCCGGCCGCTGGTCCGCAATCCTCACCGTACCCGCGAGCATCCGATACGGCTCCTCGATCAACGCCTGATCCTCGCTGAAAAGCGTGAAGAGCGCCTGCCCGGCGTCCACCCGATCGCCAATTTTCGCGTGCGATTCAACTCCTGCATGGGCACTCACCGGGTCGCCCGGCCTGGCGCGCCCCGCACCCAGCCGCTGCACCGCCCACCCAACCTCCTTACAGTCCATCCCCGCCAGAAACCCCACGCGCGGAGCCCGCAGCACCAGGCTCGCCTTCGGTTTGTGAAACGCCGCCGGATCGCCAAACACGCTGGTGTCGCCACCCTGCGCCGCTACAATCTTTAGCCACGCCGCATACGCCGCCCCTGAGCGCAAAATCTCATCCGCCAGCGCCGCACCCTCCTCCGGCGACCCCGCCCGTCCCGCCAAAAACAGCCCCCACCCACTCAGCGCATTCGACAGCTCAATCAAGTCCGCAGACATCGCATGCCGCACGCCTCGCATGATATCCACGCACTCCCACACCTCCACCCAGTTTCCGGAAAACCTTCCCAGGGGCTCGTCCATCGCCGTCAGCAGCGCGACGGTTTTCGTTCCCGCCGACTCACCGGTAGACACCATCAGCTCCGCCAGAAACCGCGACCGCTCCAGTGTCGGCATAAACGCGCCCGACCCCACCTTGACATCCAGCACCAGCCCGCGCAGATCCTCCGCCAACTTCTTGCTCATGATGCTCGCGCAGATCAGAAACGGCGACTCCACCGTTCCCGTGTGGTCCCGCATCCCATACAGAATCCGATCTGCCGGCACCAGCAGCGGCGTCTGCCCCACCAGGGCCGCATGACACTCCCGCAACACCTCCCCCATCCGCACCAGAGAAAGCTGCGAGTCAAACCCGGGAATTGTCTCCAGCTTATCCAGCGTCCCGCCCGTATGACCTAGCGACCGCCCAGAGATCATCGGCACCGACAAACTTGCCCCGCCGTCCATCCCCGCCGCCGCCCACACCGGCGCAATCAGCAGCGAGCTCTTATCCCCTACACCGCCGGTCGAGTGCTTATCCAGCGTAAACGTCTCCAGCCCCGAAGCATCGAACGTCTCCCCCGAGAAGCGCATCGCCCGCGTCAAATCCCCCAGCTCCCTGAGCGACAGCCCGCGCTGAAACACGGCCATCAAGAACGCCCCAATCTGCGCGTCTGAAATGCTTTGTCCCTCGCCCCCATCCCCGTCGCTCGCCGTGCGCGCCGCACCCTCCCCATTGCGCACCACCGCACGCACCACAAACTCAATCTCCGCCGTCGATAGCTCCCCGCCATCCCGCTTCTTCAACAACACATCCACCGGATGAATCACCGCATCCCTCATCATTCAGTCCCTCTGTTTTACGTCGCGCAAGGTTGCGCCTCTCGTTGCTTCAAAGCCCTTCGCCCATCCCGCCCCTACCCCAGAAACTTCGCCCGAAACGCATGCGGCAGCAACTCTCCCAGCGTCGTCTCCATCACCGCTCCGCCCTCACCCGGGTACAGCACCAGCACCTCATCCTCGCCAAACTCACTCAGCGTCTGCCGGCACGCCCCGCAAGGCATACTCGCGGAATCATTCAAATTCGCCACGGCCACCGCCCTTACGCGAATCCCCGGCCCCCGCTCCGCCACCGCGCGCGCAATTGCCCCCTGCTCCGCGCAGCTGGTCATCCGATACGAACAGTTCTCCACATTGCACCCCGTCACCACGGCCCCGTCCTGCAGCAGCAGCGCCGCCCCCACCCGAAACCGGCTGTACGGCGCATACGCCTTCTCCGCCGCCTTCGCCGCCAATTCCCGAAGCTTCGCCTTCTCCGCCTCACTCACCATCGAGTTCCTTTTCTACCTCAATCGGAAGTACTTCGATATCCTCATCGTAAGTCGTTTAGGGTAGCCCGTCGTCCCCACCATAGCAAACCCAGCCTCACTACCGGAGTCTCCTGTGTCTCACCTCCTCCGCACCGCCTCGCTCCTCCTCGCCGCCACCACGCTTGCCGTCGCCCAAACCTCTGCTCCGCCGCCGCCCGCGCGCACACCACCACCGGTCCGCGATCCCCACACCCCCGGCTACGTCTCCGCCGCAGAGCTCCCCGACGACACCCTCCCCGCGCCCACCGCGAACGGCAACTTCATCCTCGGCCCAGCCCACACGCCCGCACCCGAGTCCGTGGTTCATCCCAACGTCCCGCAAGGCACCCTCACCGACATCACCATGCTCTCCGCCGACAGCAGGTATTACCCCGGCATCGCCCGCAACCCCAGCACCTTCGGCACGCCCGACCCCGCCAATCCCGCCAGCCTCCTCGTCACCACCAGCCACCCCGCGCCCTACACGCGCCACGTCACCGTCTATGTCCCTGCGCAGTACGTCCCCGGCAGCGTCGCGCCCTTCATCGTAGGAGCCGACGGCCCGGACCATCTCCTCTTCACTGTCCTCGACAACCTCATCGCCGAGAACAAACTTCCGCCCATGATCGCCATCTCCATCCAGAACGGCGGCGGCGACGCGCAGGGCTCCGAGCGCGGGCTCGAGTACGACACCCTGTCCCCCCACTACGCGGAGTTCGTCGAGCACGAAGTCCTCCCCCTCGTCGAAGCCCAGGCCCACGTCAAGCTCTCCCACGATCCCGACGCCCGCGCCACCATGGGCGGCAGCTCCGGAGGCTCCTGCGCCCTCATCATGGCCTGGTACCACCCCGACCTCTACCACCGCGTCCTCACCTACTCTGGCACCTACGTCAACCAGCAGTGGCCCTGGAATCCCGCAACCCCGCAGGGCGCCTGGGGCTTTCACACGACGCTCATCCCCAAATCCCGCCGCAAGCCTCTTCGCCTCTGGCTCGAGGTCGGTGACCGCGACCTCTACAACCCCAACCTCATGCGCGACAACATGCACGACTGGGTCGTCGCCAACGAGAACATGGCCCGCGTCCTCGCCGCCAAAGGCTACCCCTACCAATTCCTCTTCGCCGAGAACGCCGGCCACGTCGACCACGCCGTCCGCGCCCAAACCCTTCCCGAAGCTCTCGAGTGGCTCTGGCAGGACTACCCCCACTAGCCCTCCCGCTATACTGATCCCGCTCTACCACCTACCCACGAGGCCCCACCGATGCCGCCGTCCTTCGACTATGACTACCTCATCGTCGGCTCCGGCTTCGGTGGCAGCGTCTCCGCCCTGCGTCTCACCGAAAAGGGCTACAAGGTCCTCGTCGTCGAGATGGGCCGCCGCTGGACCCCCGAGGATCTCCCAAAAACTAACTGGACCCTCAACCGCTACTTCTGGAAGCCCAAGCTCGGCCTGCGCGGCTTCTTCAACCTCCGTTTCTTCCGCCACGTCATCGTCCTGCACGGCAACGCCGTAGGCGGCGGCTCCATCACCTACGCCAACACCATGCTCGTTCCGCCGGACACCATCTGGGACCAAGGCACCTGGGCAGGCCTCGACGACTGGAAGCGCGTCATGCCCTCGCACTACGCAACCGCCAAACGCATGCTGGGCGTAGTCACCAACCCCATCCTCGCCCCCGCCGACATCAAGCTGAGGGAGATGGCCACCGCCGCGGGAGTAGGCCACACCTTCTATCCCGCCGACGTCGCCGTCTTCTTCGGCAACGCGGACCAGCAGCCCGGCACCCTCTCTCCCGATCCTTACTTCGACGGCGAAGGTCCCGCCCGCGAAACCTGCATCGCCTGTGGAGGCTGCATGGTGGGCTGCCGCCACAACGCCAAGAACACCCTCGACAAAAACTACCTCTACCTGGCCGAGAAGAAGGGCGCGCGCGTTCTCGCCGAAACGACGGTGATCGACGTCCGGCCCCTCAACGGCGCGCCTGACGGCAGCCAGGGCTACGAGGTCTTCACCCAATCCTCCAACGGCTGGTTCAAGGGTCCCGTGCAGTGCTTCACCACACGCGGCGTGGTCTTTGCGGGCTCCTCGCTGGGCACCCAGGAACTGCTCTTCCGCCTCAAGCAGCGCGGTTCCCTCCCCAACATCTCCGACCAGCTCGGCAACCGCGTCCTCACCAACGCCGAGTCGCTTATCGCCGTCCGCTATCCCGGAACGTCGGATGACCTCTCCAGCGGCATCGCCATCGGCTCCGGCATCTACATCGATGCCAACACCCATATCGAAGCCGTCCGTTACCCGCGCGGCTCCGACGCCCTCAGCCCGCTCTCGACCCTGCTCGTCAACGGCCGGCCCGGCCCCACCCGCATCCTCACCTGGCTCACAACACTCGGCCTCCAGTTTCTCAAGTCCCCGCTGCGCACCTTTCGCGACCTCCAACCCTTCGGCGCCTCGCACGAGACGCTCATCCTGCTCTGCATGCAGGCCATCGATAGCCCTCTTACCATGCGCCTCACGCGTCCCTGGTACTGGCCCTTCGTCAACGTCCTCACCACCGCCGGCGACCCCATCCCCACCTACATCCCCACCGCCAACCGCTTCGCCGAACTGGGCGCCTCGGTCACCGGCGGCGTCCCCTGCACCACCATCACCGAGGTCCTCTTCAACATCCCCATGACGGCCCACTGCCTCGGCGGAGCCGCCATGGCCGACACTCCCGAACGCGGAGTCATCGACTCCTACCACCGCGTCTTCGGTTACACCAACCTCTACATCTGCGACGGATCAGCGATCAGTGCCAACCTCGGCGTCAATCCCGCCCTCACCATCGCCGCCCTCACCGAGCGGGCCATGCAAGCCATCCCACCCAAAACCGTACAGCCTGTCCGAGATCCGGCGATCTGTTCGAAATCCACTCCATGTATAAGTGTGAATGAAGGCCCTGATGGCTAGAGCGTACGAGGAGAAAATTGCTTTTGTCTGCTAAAGCTCTTGCGATGATTCGCGCTTTCAATGCACCCATACGAAGCCTGCCTCCAGCCCTTCGCGTAGCTGCTGGGCTTGCCGCAATCATCTGCTGCTTGCTCTATGCGATGTATGGTATTTCGCATTCAGAGTCGGTCTTTATCGCGGGCGACGCGCGGTTTTATATTGCGATGGCCACGGGCGACTACAGCCAGGTGATGCAGCCCTTCGCGTCCCGCCAGCTTGGCGCTCTCTTTGTCACTGGACTAATGCATTGGCTGCACTGCACGGTTGAAAGCGGATTCCTCATCGAAGGCACCGCGTCCGCGGTTTTTGCGCTGGTCGCAATTTACTACCTTGCCCTCAAAACCACAGCTCCCAGGTGGTTCTTGTTCGCCGTGGCGTTTGTGCCGTTCTGGAGCTTTCTCCTGCAGGACCTCGTCTTGCCCGACCTTTGGTACTCTGCGTTGTTAGCCCTTCTGCTTCTGTTGCTCCAAGAGGACCAAATGCTTGCAGCAGCCATCATGATGTTTCCTCTTATGCTCTCTCGAGAGTCGACGTCGCTGACCCTGGTCTGCTTCCTGATCGCAGCCTGGAAGCGGTTGAGATGGACGGACAGGGTTGTTGCGGTTGTCTTAACTCTCGCTGGAAGCGTTGTGGTGAAACATCTCGCCATGCGCGCTCAGCCCAACTCGGAGAACCTTCCCGAGTCAATCTATATGCTCGCCAAAGTTCCCTGGAACTTCATGAACAATGTCTTCGGACTCGTTCCGTGGAGCAATGTGAACACCCAATTCTGCGCGGTTCCTCGATGGACATTCCCCGTTCACCTGGGGCGAGTGCATGCGATTGGCATCTGCGGATTTTCGGACACGGGTTGGGTGCTGATATCGGAAGCTGTATTGAGTGAATTTGGCCTCTTGCCGCTGCTGCTGGGATTCCTTTGGTGGCGCTCCAGAAAGGCCAACCCATCGAGCGTCCTCTTGCGGTTCGCGCTGCTTTACGGGACTGCCTCTTTAATTCTGGCGCCCATGCTTGGGACCTGGTTTGCGCGCCTCATCGGATACGCGTGGCCTATCTTCTTCGTGGCGCTGCCGTTGCTCTTCGACAGAATTCCGTGCAAGCCAACGACGCTGGGACGTGAGTGCGCAGCCCTGGGATTTTTCGGGGCGCATATGCTGCTGTTTTCTGTGGCCTATCGCTGGTTTTGGATAACCCAGTTAGAGGTGAACCTGGTCATCTGGGCGATTGGTTATTTTCTGCTCCGATATTGGCTCGGCACAGAAGCCCATCCGGCTGACCGATCGCGCGCGCAGCAAGATCAATCCATCGAGCTGGCCCGAGAACGAGCAGTCCGACTCGATTTGGGAAACATCTGACGAAAACCTACTGCGGCGCTTCTTCCTTTGGCTTGTCCTTGCCAGTGCCAAAGATCTTTTGCAGTAGATTTCGATGCTTGGTGGGATCAGCCGGTTGCGTGTCGTTCGGCGTCGCAGCCGGAGCCGGAGCCGGCGTCGCCGTTTTTCCCGTGAAGAAACCGAAGATGCGGCTCCCGAGTGACTGCGAATCATCCCCCATATGGGAACACGTGCCCTGGGGTGCGGCTCCCACGAGGAAGGCAGCGGAGAACGCGTTGTTGGGGCAGGATTCGTCGGCGATAAGGCCACTCGTTCGATCGATGCGTAGCACTTCGACGCCACTGGGAACAGGCCCCAATGGTTTCATGTCGGAGTACTGAGGGATACGGATGGCCCGATTCATGAACTCGGCCCAGATGGGCGCGGCAGCATCTGCGCCCTGGATCTTGATATCGGTGTAGTCATCATTGCCGACCCAGATCACGCAGAGGAGATTGGAGGAATAACCTGCGAACCAGGAGTCATGCTCGGTACCCGTCTTGCCGGCTGCGGGAGCGGTAAAGCCGTGCGCCCGGACGGTCGATCCTGTTCCGTACGCCATGACGTCTTCCAGTAGAGACTGCGTTAAGAATGCGGCGCGTGGATCAAGGATCTGGTTCGCTTCTGGCGCGAAGTCCGCGACGATGTCGCCCTGGGGATTGCGAACGCTGGCCAGTACCCACGGCTTGAGATGTACACCGTTGTTGGCGAAGATGGTGTACGCTCCCGCCATCTCCAGCGGTGTTGCGTTATAGGTGCCGATAGCGACCGACGGCGTACCGCGCGCGTTAACGATACCGGCGGAGCGTGCAAGCTTCGCCACGTTGTCATACCCAACCATCTGCGCAAGCGATATGGTTGCGATGTTGAGGGAGTGGGCGAGAGCGTCGGCTGCCGTAACCATCCCGGGATACTCGCCCTTTACAAAATTGCCCGGCATGTAGGTCTGGCCGTTTGTTCCGAAATTCTGCGGGTCGTCGTTGATCCTGGTCAGAGCACTGAACACCCCGCCGGACCCGAGATTGGTGCCGTCGAGAGACGTATTGTAGGCAGCGGCGAACACGAAGGGTTTGAAGATGGATCCAGTCGGGCGCTCGGCCAGGGCATGATCCAGCTGCGAGTCGCCATAGTTGCGGCCACCAATGAGCGCCAGGACCTGGCCCGTGTGTGGGTTGAGAGCCACCAAGGCAACCTGGGGATACGTGATGTGCCCGTCAGGCATGTATTCCTTGGTGAACTTTTCTCCCTTCTTGTGGTTGAGCGAAAAGTAGCGACGCCGCACGAGCTCGTCGACATTCTTCATGCCGGCCTCGATGGCGGAGGCAGCCGCGCGCTGTAGTTCTGGATCAAGCGACGTGTAGACCCGCAGAGCTGAGCGCGTGACATCCGAGTCGCCCAGCCGCTGTACGATCTGATCGTGCACGAGGTCGACGAAATACGGTGCTTCACTTGCATCGGCGTCGGGAGGGGCTAAACGAATTGGCTCTGCCTTTGCCCGATCCGCCTGCTCTTGGGTGATAGCACGCGTTTCAACCATGGAATCCAACACAACGTTGCGTCGCTCCATTGCCCGGTCAGGATGACGATACGGAGCGAAGTAGTTTGGCCGCTGGATCATCCCCGCGAGCAGCGCGCATTCCGCAAGGTCCAGCTGGCGTAGGTCTTTCCCGAAATACGCCTGGGCGGCTTCTCCAAAGCCATTAATTGCGAACGATCCTCGTTGCCCCAGGTTAATTTCATTGGCATACATCTCGAAGATCTGCTGCTTGGAGAACCGAGCCTCGAGTTGGTATGTGATCACAACTTCAGCAATCTTCCGGGAGTACGTTTTTTCCGATGAAAGAAAGAATCCGCGGGCCAGTTGCTGGGTGAGGGTGGACCCTCCGCAGTTCATTCGGTGGGCGAGGATATCCTGAACCGCGCACTTGGCCGTGCGCACGTAATTGATGCCGGAGTGTTCAAAGAAGCGGCGGTCCTCGATTGCCAGTACCGCCTGAACCATGTTCGGAGGAATCTGGGTGTAATTGACCAGGCGACGTTTGGTTCGATTCTTGTCCTCTGATAAGGCCGTAATGAGCTGAGGCTCCAGCTTGTAGGCGGACAAAGCAGCACCGTTTTCCGCCGTGATGCTCTCAACCTGACCGTCCTCCGACGCGATGGTGGCACCATCCATCGCGAGATAGCTTTGCGGGCCTGGTTTGATCAGGATCGAATTGCTGCGAAGCTCATAGCTGCCTAGCTCCGGATTGGTGTTGTATCCCGCTCGCCGCAGAGCTGCGCCGATGGCTGCGGCGGAGAGTTGCTGGCCTGGCCGAACCTCTTGAGGAGCTGCATAGACCTGCGCGACCGGAGCAAAGAGTGGTCCCTTCGCCAGCCGCTCAGCAACCAGGCCGCGGTAGCGCAAGTAGTAATAGCCGAAGACAGAGGCGCCAATGATGACAAAGACAACCGCCAGCACTAGAGCTGCACGCAGCAGTCTCCAGAGAACGGGATGAGAGGTACTATCGAGTTTGAGTTTTACTGGCATGCGATCGAATCAAAGATCCTATTGTTTGGACGCAGCAAGGAGGGTCACGAGGTGCTGCGTGACCGAATCAATGGCTAGATCTTCGGTTTTCAGGGAAAGACGATCCACCAGCTCCACTTGGCCGTCTGCGAGCTTCTTACCGATATTGATCCGGTAGGGAACTCCAATCAATTCTGCGTCCTTGAACTTCACTCCGGCGCGCTCATCGCGATCGTCCAGCAACACATCAATCCCTGCCTTCTCCAACTTTCTCGCGATGTCTTCGCCGGCCTGAAGAAGCTCTGGTTCGCGCACATTGGTGATGGTCACGATGACTTCGTAGGGTGCAATCGCGGCCGGCAGAGCGTACTGCTCGGTTGACGAGTCGGCGGCGAACTTCGCTGCACTGGATTCAATAGCGGCCGTCAAGATGCGCTCAACGCCAATTCCGTAACAGCCCATGATCGGCATCACCTCCTTGCCATTCGCATCCAGTACGCGCGCATTCATGCTCTCGCTGTACTTGTAGCCGAGCTTGAAGATGTGACCTATCTCCATGGCTTTGCCGAGTCGCAGCGGCTGGCCGGCAAGGGGATCGAGCTCACCTTCATTGATGTTGCGAATGTCGGCGATCAGGGTCGGCGTAAAGTCGCGGCCGGGTGTTACGTTGCGGTAGTGGTAATCCGGCTGATTCGCGCCGGCGACAAGATTCTTGCGGCCTTCGAGGCCAAGGTCCATGACGACGATGGACTTCAGCCCCTCGCTCGGATCTTCGCGCAGGACGCCCTTGAGTTTCGCGAGTTCCTTGCCGGAGTTCAGGCCATTCAGCGAACCTTGCGTCATCACCTCACGGATGCCAACCGGCCCCAGGAATCCCGCCGGACCTCCGATGTGAACTTCCAGTTCCACCGGCAGCATGGGACGGAGCTCGGTAACACCCGTGAGTGCGGCCAGCTTGGTTTCATTCACCTGGTGATCGCCGCGAAGAAATGCGACCACTGGGCGAGGCAGAGATTCGGCTTTGGTGGTTAATCCCATGAAGGCAACGCATTTAATGTCCTGCGAAGCTTGGATGCCGAAGAACTCCGTGACATCTGCGATGGAAGCTTTGCCTGGGGTGTGAACAAGTTCCGGCGCGCCATCGCCGGTCGGTGCAAGGTCCTCGACCAGTCTGAGCTTGCTCGTCGCCTTCTCCAGGTTTGCCGCGTAGCCTGATGCGGAGCTGGCGATAAGGTCTTCGCCGGCTTCGGTGTAGACCATGAACTCCTGTGAGCCGGAGCCTCCCATCGCTCCCGAGTCGGCTTCAACGGCGACGAACTCCAGGCCGCAGCGGGTGAAGATGGCTCGGTAGGCTCGGTCGTGCTTGTCGTAGCTGGCATCAAGACCAGCGGAATCGACGTCGAAGGAGTAGGAATCCTTCATGGTGAATTGGCGGACGCGCATCAAGCCGGACTTCGGACGCGGCTCGTCCCGGAACTTGGTCTGAATCTGGTACCAAATCTGCGGGAGCTGTTTGTAGCTGCGCAGCTCGTTGCGTGCGATGGAGGTAATGACCTCTTCATGCGTCATGGCGAGGACGAGCTCTGCGCCTTTGCGGTCCTTGAGGTGGAACAGGTTCTGGCCCATCACGGCCTCACGTCCGGACTCCTGCCAAAGCTCGACAGGGTTCAGCGTGGGCAGAAGAAACTCCTGGCCAATCTTGTCCATCTCCTCGCGAACGATGGCGATGATCTTGTTCAGCGAGCGCTGCCCGAGCGGCAGGTAGCTGTAGATGCCAGCGCCAAGCTGGCGAATATATCCAGCGCGGAGAAGCAGTTTGTGACTGGCGACCTCCGCGTCCGTCGGCGCTTCGCGGAGAGTGGGAATAAAGAGCTTGGACCAACGATGCATATTCGTACGATTGTATCGGAGCGCGTTGTCAGAGTTCGCTAAGGCTTCAAACTACAGAACCTTAGGACTCACGCGAGTAAGTCGTGGAGGTGCAGGACGCCGACAACGGGCGTCGTGCCGGTACCATCCTCCGTCACGATCAGGGCGGTGATCTTATGGCGCTCCATGAGGGTGAGGGCGTCGGCGGCGAAGGGGGTGGGGGGGATGGTGCGGGGGTTGGGGTTGAGGATGGTGGCCGCTGTCAAGTGGAAGGCTTCGGGGCCCTGGGTGGCGAAGAGGCGGCGGAGGTCGCCGTCGGAGAGGATGCCCAGCAGCTTGCCGTTGGCCTGGACGGTGGTGAGGCCGAGGCGCTTGGCGGACATCTCGTGGATGATCTCGGGCAGGGTTGCGGTTGGGGCGACTGCCGGGATCTCATTGCCGGTATGCATGAGCTGGCTGACCGGGATGAGGCGCTTGCCTAGCTGACCGCCGGGGTGGAGCTCGGCGAAGTCCTGGGGCTGGAAGTCGAGGCGGCGGCTGACATCGATGGCGAGGGCGTCACCGAGGGCGAGCATCACGGTGGTCGACGTCGTCGGCGCGAGCTGGTGGTTGCAGGCTTCGCGGTCCACGCTGACGTCGAGCACGTGCTTGCTGGCTTTGGCCAGGGTTGAGTCGTCGCAGCCGGTGAGCGTGATGAGCGCGACGCCGAGGCGCGGGAGAACGGGCAGCAGCCGAAGCAGCTCCTCGCTCTCGCCGGAGTAGGAGAGGGCGAGCAATACGTCTCCGCGGCTGAGCAGGCCAAGGTCACCGTGCAGGGCTTCGGTTGGGTGGAGGAACTGTGCCGCGGTTCCTGTCGACAGCAGGGTTGCGGCGATCTTGCGGGCGATCAGGCCGCTCTTGCCTACGCCAGTGAGGACGACGCGATGGCCGTTCTGGGCGGTTGCGGCGAGGAGGGCTGCGACGTGCTCAAACACCTGAGCTTGCGGGCCTTCGAGGCGCTGGGCCAGCTGCTCGAGCGCCTCGGCCTCTATGCGCACCAGGTCGCAAGGGCGGACGAGGCCTGAGGGGCGTTTCACGGCTGGCGTTTGGGGAAGCTGGGTCATTGCGGCGGTCGCAGATATTGGCTAGGGAGAATGCTAGCAGACGTGCCCAGACGACCGTGCACGAGCAGGGCCAACAGCGATAGACTAGACACAGCGCGCGGGATGACGATTCGCCTGCGCTGAAGGATGATCTCGTGGTTCCCCTTTCGGTTCGTCGGTTAGCGATTGTCGCGTTGCTCATTGCGGGTGTGACGCTGATTGTGATGGCAGGTACGCATAATCTGCGGCATCGGCAGGCGGAGATGCAGAAGGCGCAGCAGAGTGAGGTGCAGTTGACGCCTGCGAGTTCGGCGGCAACGTCTGGAGATCCGAGCGAGGATCCGGCGGCGAAGACGATGAAGGGCAAGGCTGCTCCGTCGTTCACGCTGGTGGATCTGAACGGCAAGAAAGTCTCGCTTGCGGACTACAAGGGACGTCCGGTGGTGCTGAACTTCTGGGCTACGTATTGCGGACCGTGCAAGCTGGAGATGCCGTGGTTCCAGGATCTGCAGAACAAGTACAAGGACAAGGGACTCGTCGTGCTGGGGCTCGACCAGGACGAGGGCATGGCGGTAAACGAGGTTGCGGCTGCGTCCAAGCGCGTCGGCGTGACATATCCAATCCTGCTGCCGAATGACAAGGTCTCGAAGAGCTACGAGTTGGGCGACTACATTCCCGAGACCTTCTACGTGGACAAGAGCGGCAAGATTGTCGACGAGACGATCGGCGCGCACTCCAAGGACGAGCTCGAGGCCGATATCCAGAAGGCCATCGGCTCGGGTGGCATGTGAAGGCTGCACTGATCGGGTTGTGCGTGGCCCTGACCTGTGCCCCATCCTGTGCTCGGTTGGTTGCGCAGGAGATCCAGTTGGGTCCGGCGGCCGCGCCGCATAAGGGGCATGTTGAATTGCTCTCCGATGCGGTGGAGGTGAAGGCTGGTGAGCCGGAGGTGGTGGAGCTGCGGTTTCGGGTGGAAGACGGCTTTCATATCAACTCGCATACACCGAAGGATGAGTTGTTGATTGCGACGGCACTGCAGCTGAGCCCGGCTAGGGGGATGAAGGTTGTGGATGAGCAGTACCCGCACGGGTCGACGTTTCGGTTGCCGCTGGACTCGGGCGGGACGCTGGATGTGTACCAGGGCGAGTTTCGGGTGAGCGTTCGGCTGGTGGCGCCGAAGGGCTCGTCGACGCTGACCGGCTTGCTGAAGTACCAGGCCTGTGACAATGCTGTTTGCTACCCTCCGAAGACGCTTCCTGTGATGGTCGCGGTCACCGGCCACTAGGCCCCCTCCCCCCCCTCCCCCCACGGTATGACTTTTGCTCTAAAGTAGTGCAGCCAAACGAGTTAGAGGCTAAAGTATGACTTCAGTCTGGGTCTTTTGGCGTAAAGTATTGCATTGAAGCGGTTTAAGGGTCAAAGTACCCCCTTTGTTGGTAAGGGCGAGCCTGCGACATCTGCTGGTATTTGCCGGACCGTGAACATGTCGTTGGGGCTACTTCTATTGTAGCGAGTGGGATGGGGTAAGTATGCCAAGGCTGGCGGAGAGAAATCGCCAGTGTTCATGAGGGTTCTGTGGGTTTGGGGCTGGTTGGGGGCTTGACAGGCCAGATTTGGGCTGTTTTTGAGGGGGATTTGAGAGATTTATTTTGCGGCTTGGAGGTGGGCAGGCGCGGTCGAGCTGCGCTCGATACCCACTCATGACGATGAGACGGTCATGTATGGGGCACCCAGGTCCTGCGTGGACGGCGGGCCTTATGGGATGCCGAGTGCGAAGTTCAAGCGGGGTGGTTGGAGAGGGAGAGGGTGTTGCCGTCGGGGTCGTTGAACCAGGCTACCTGGGCGCCGCCGGGGGCGGTCCAGACGCCGGCTTCGTCCTGCTGGAAGTAGTCGTACTGGAGGAACTCGACGCCGCGGGTTTTGAGGTCGGCGATGGTGGCGTGGATGTCGGGGACCTCCCAGCCGAAGATGGTGAAGGGTGCGGGGGTGAAGGGTTTGGGGATGCGGGCGACGCGGAGCATGGTTTGGGAGGCGCCGACGCGGAAGACGAGCGCGAAGTCGTCGTCGGAGACGAAGTTGAGGCCGAGGGCGGTTTCGTAGAAGTTGCGGGCCGCGGCGGCGTCGGTGGTGGGGATGAAGGCGATGGGGTTGTTGGTGGTCAGGTACATGGGGATCCTCGGTTACAGCTTAGGATGAAGCCGTGGCAAAGTGAGATTCTTTGATCATAGGCGGCTGTTGGTTGAAGTCGCTGTAGCGTAGCCAGGTGGGGCGGATGACGATGTGGACGAGGCCTGGCCAGGATAGGCGGGCGGGGCCGTCGGGCCAGCGGCCGAAGTAGAGGGCTTGATAGCGTGAGAGGTCGGGGCCGGATGGGAAGAAAGCGGTGCCTTCGTACTGGAGCGTTTGTTCGTTGTCCCAGCCGATGACCAGCGAACAGGTGGGGTTCGCGAGGAGGTTGGCGTACTTGCGGGTGGTGGTGAGGGTGTCGAAGATGATTTCGAGGTCGGGGGTTGCGGCGATGCCGACGAGCGCGGACTGCGGCGTGCCGTTGGCCGCGAGGGTGGAGAGTACGGCATAGGGTTTGGCGGTGATGAAGGTGTAGAGATCGGAGGGGGTCATGGGGCCTCCTGCGTTGAGATTATTTGCGCTGGTTGGCTGCTTTCTTTTGCGCTTCTAGGAAGCGGCGGAGACGGTCTAAGCTGCGGGATTTGCCGAAGACTACCAGACTCTCGGTGAGCGGGGGGCTGGTGAGGCTGCCGGTGAGGATGGCGCGCAGGAGCATGAAGTTTTCTTTGACGGACCACTGCTTGGCTTCGCCGAGGGCTTTGAGGGCGGACTCGATGGAAGCTGCGTCCCAGGTGGCGGCTTCTAGCGCGATGAGTTGCTCGGCCGCGAAGGCTACTGTCTCTTCGAAGGTGCGTTTTTTGGGGAGCCAGACCGATTCGGGGGGCGTGATGTTGTCGGAGAAGAAGAAGCTGGTCATGTCGCCGAACTGGCCGAGGGTTTCCATGCGGGCCTGGACGAGGGGGGCGATGGCGCGGATGTATTCGTCCGAGAGGATGGTCGTGCGGAGAGCGGCGAAGAAGTCGTCGGGGGAGAGCTTGCGGAGGTATTCGCCGTTGAGCCACTTTAGTTTGACCAGGTCGAAGACGGGGCCACCCAGCGATATGCGCTTGAAGTCGAATTTTTCGAGCATCTCGGGGAGGGAGAAGATGTCGCCCTCCTTGGTGTTGAGGCCCTTGCTGACGATTTCGGCTTCGGTGGGCTGGGCCATGCCTCCGCCGAGCAGGCCGAGGAAGTTGAGCATCGCCTGCGGGAGGTAGCCGGACTGCTGGTAGAAGACCAGCGAGACGGGATTTTTGCGCTTGGAGATTTTTGACTTGTCGACGTTGCGCAGCAGGGGCATGTGCCAGAAGCGCGGAAGATCCCAGCCGAAGGCGTTGTAGAGCAGCACGTGCTTGGGGGTGGAGGAGATCCATTCTTCCGCGCGGATCACGTCGGTAATCTGCATGAGGTGGTCGTCGACTACGTTGGCGAGGTGGTAGGTGGGGTAGCCGTCGGATTTGAGGAGGACCTGGTCGTCGACGTTGTTGTGGTCGAAGGTGATGTCGCCGCGGAGTTCGTCGCGGAAGGTGGTGGAGGTGTTTTCGGGGACTTTGAGGCGGATGGTGTAGGGGCGGCCTTCCGCTAAGTAGGCTTCGATTTGCGCGGGGGTGAGGTGGCGGTGGGCTCCGTTGTAGCGGGGCGGGGTCTTGGCGGCGATTTGTTGCTGGCGCATCGCCTCGAGTTCGTCAGCCGTTTCAAAGCTGCGGTAGGCGGTGCCGTTGGCGAGTAATATCTCGGCGTGGGCGCGGTAGATGTCGGTGCGTTCGGATTGGCGGTACGGGCCGAAGGGGCCTCCGACGTCGGGGCCTTCGTCCCAGGTGAGGCCGACCCACTTGAGGGCGTCGAAGATCATCTGCTCGGAGGTGGCGACGAAGCGGGTGCGGTCGGTGTCCTCGATGCGGAGGACGAATTTGCCGTTGCGCTGGCGCGCGAAGAGGTAGTTGAGCAGGCCGATGTAGGCGGTGCCTACGTGGGGGTCGCCGGTGGGGGAGGGGGCGATGCGGACGCGGATAGGGCGGGAGTCAGGTGCGGCGGTGGGCTCGAATGTCATAAGGCTTCGAGACCTATGTTAACAGGCGTGCGGGACGACCGGTGTGCGGTCGTCCTGGCGGAGCGGGGCGCGGGCCTAGGGTTGGGGCGGAGGCGGAGGGTTGTAGTGCGTGGGTGGGGCTGGCGGATAGTTGGTGGGCGGCGCCGGGTAGGGTTGCAGGCCGCCGTAGGGGTTGGGGGCGGGGACGACGCGCCAGTCGGAGAATGCGAGGATGCAGGTGACGATGATCCAGCCGACGGCGGGCACCAGGACGAGCAGGGCGAGCGGACCGGCGAGGCCTGCCTTGGTGAGGATGCGCCAGAAGATGAAGACGGCGAATGCGACGAATACGAAGCCGAAGAGCATGAAAAAGCCCATCATGCCAGCGATGGCGCCGCTCATGTGGTTGATCTGATCTGGGTCCATGATTGCCTCCGTTCGATGAGGACAATGTACGCGAGAAACGAGTGCGGCGACAAAGATTATTTCGGAAGGGTTAGGTGAGGTCGTCGGTGTCGAAGGTGGGGAGCTTGCGGCCGAGGGCGGAGATGTCGCGTGGTTTGGCGACGGCGGCGAGGGCGGCGTCGATGTCGGCTTCGTTGGGGGCGTCGGCGTGGAGGGTCAGTTTTTTGTGCTCGTTGGGGAGGTCGATGGATTCGAGCAGGACGACGACGTGCGCAACGGCGGTGCCGTCCTGGGTGAGGCCTTCGGGGGTCTTGCCCTTGATGCTGACGTTGTTGACGTCGATGCCGAGCAGGTCGGCAACGCGTTCGCGCATCTCGCCGGCGAGGGGAACGATCTTGGGGCGGTGCATGATGAGGACGCAGTCGATGTTGACGATCTTGAAGCCGACCAGGGCGATCTCTTCGAGGGCGGTCTTGAGAAAGAGGGTGGAGTCGGCGCCCTTCCACTTAGGGTCTGTGGGCGGGAAGAAGGTGCCGATGTCGCCGGCGGAGACCGCGCCTAACAGGGCGTCGGTGATGGCGTGGAGCAGGAGGTCGCCGTCGGAGTGGCCGGCGAGGCCTTCGGGGTGATTGATCTTGAGGCCGCCGATGACGAGGGGAACATCCTTCTTGAAGGCGTGAGAGTCAAAGCCGAGACCGATGCGCATGCTCATTGCTGGGATGATAAATGGTTGGGGCGGCCTGGATGGGCAAAAGGGGCAGGTTGAGGCCGGTTGGGGCGAAAAAAAGACGGGCGAAAAGAAAAGGGCGCACCGGAGTGCGCCCTCAGGTTTGTTTTGTCCCCGGACCGCGGATTGCGGGCGGAGCGGTACGGACTAACTGCGAGGAGCGAATCGACGACGCAGCATGCCCGCTGCACCGACGAGACCTGTGCCAAGCAGCAGCATGGAGGACGGCTCGGGAGTAGGAGGAGTGGTCGACGCCAAGGTGAGAGCCGCCTCGCCGGTGGCGCCGGTGGCGTCCTGAATATCCGCAGCGAAGAAGTCTCCGGCATCGTCGCCCACCAGGTTCAGGTAGGAGATGGAAGAGCCGGAAGAGACGATATCGAATATAAGCGGCCCTGGATCACCAGAACCCTTGCCGGGGTTGCTGAAGTCGTATTCGAACGTGCCGAATCCGGGGCCATTGGTAGTGTCATTGGTCTCCAGCGGGTCATCGGTCAGGTTCCAAATGGAGCCACCGGCGAAGGTTATGGAGACGGGGTTGAATCCGGACGTCAGGTTGAAGGCAAATCCGGGGTGGTTGCTGCCATTTCCGGAATGGACGAAGGACTCGGCACCGTCAATGAGGTTGACTTGCAATTGGATGTCGGTGCTGGTTTCCTGGGTCACCACCACGTTGAAGCAGCAGGTACCGAGGGTTGAGTCTGGGAAGGTGTAGGAAGACGCTCTGGCAGCTGTGGCACAGCCCAGGAGACCGACAAAGCAGATGACAGCAATTTTCTTGTACAAGAGATTCCTCCGAGTATGTTGGTATCCGACATGTTCGTTACCAGACACACGAGCACGCGAGTGGCCGAAACCAAAAGACTTCATCGCTGGGGCCAGCGGCGGCGGGCTGGGAGCTATTGAATCGCGTAATTTGGGGACAATCTCGAAGAAATCAAGAAGAAAAGAAAAGGCTTTGGGCTACATTCGGGTTCGCCGGAGTCTCCGTTGGAGTGGCGCCCAGCCGCAATAGTTCCATTTGAGAGCGCAATTTTTTGCATAGGGCAAACGTCGCCGTACAAGTTGCCTGCGGTTCGCAGCGGCCGGCCGGCGGGATGACCGAGGAGGGGGAACAGGGCTGGATCGGGCGAAAAAAGGGCGCACACCGATCGACAGCGGGGACTGCAACGGGTGGCCGGCTCGTGGCGATGGGCGGTCCAGGGGGTGACGGCCGGAATCGGGGTCACGCGGTTAGCAGCGGCAGGAGTCGTCGACTGGATTGCCGGGGAGGGCGGAGCGGGGCTGGATTTCGTGGGAGGGGGAGTTCCAGGCAGCCACGGTGAAGGTGACAACGATGGGAAGCATGGTGAGGGCGAGGCTAAGCATGGGTGCCTCCTTGGGCTCGTGGTTGGGTTGGAGGTGGTGGGCCCCAGGTCTCAAAACTGGGACCTGGGGTGCCCGGAGGTTAGAGAAGGGTTAGCGGACGCCGCCGGCGGCGTTGATGAGCTGGCCGGAGATCCAGCCGGCGTCGTCGGAGGCAAGGAAGACGGCTGCGGTGGCGATGTCGTTGGGCTGGCCGATGCGCCCGAGCGGGGTCTTGGAGACGACGTCCTTTTCGAAGCCGGCATCGGGACCAACGAAGCCGGCGGTGTGGGTGCCTTCGGTTTCGATGAGGCCGGGGTTGAGGGCGTTGACGCGGATGCCCTTGGACCCGAGCTCGAGGGAGAGCACGCCGGTGATCACATCGACCGCACCTTTGGTGGCGCTGTAGACGGAGCTGCCGGGAGGCGTGATGCGGCTGACCAGCGAGCCGATGTTGATGATGCTGGCGCCCTTGCCGAGGTGCTTGACGGCGGCCTGGGTGACGAGCAGGAGACCGAGCACGTTGATGTCGAACTGCTTGTGGAAGTGCTCGGGGGTGATGGCTTCGAGGGGGCCGAACTCGTAGACGCCGGAGTTGTTGACGAGGATGTCGAGGTGGCCGTAGGTCTTGATGGCGGCGTCGATGATGGCGACGGCGTCGGCGGGCTTGGAGACGTCGCCCTTGACGGCTACGGCTTTGCCGCCGGCCTTGGTGATGGTGTCGACGGCAGCGTCGGCTCCCTTTTTGTCGGAGGCGTAGTTGACGACGACAGAGGCGCCCGCGGCTCCGAGTGATTTAGCGATGGCTGCGCCGATGCCCTTGGATGCTCCTGTAACGACGGCGACTTTACCGGTGAGTGTGCTCATGGTGTCCTTTCGAGATGCGAGATTAGAGATTGGAGATGCGGTTCGGAGTTAGCGGAGGCCGCCGGCTGCTTGCAGGAGGGAGCCGGTGATCCAGTTGGAGTCGTCAGAGGCGAGGAAGGAGACGACTGTGCCGATGTCTTCGGGCTGGCCGATGCGGCCGAGCGGCGTGCCGGCGAGCATCTGCTTTTCGAAGTCGGAGCCTTCGATTCCCTGGGCCTTGAAGCCTTCGGTGACGACGGGGCCGGGGTTGACGGAGTTGACGCGAACCTTTTTGGGGCCGAGTTCTTTGGCGAGCACGCGGGTGATGGTGTCGACTGCGCCCTTGGTAGAAGAGTAGATCGAGGAGGCAGGCGGCGTCTGCTCGCTGGCAACGGAACCGATGTTGATGATGCTGCCACCGGTGGCCGGGAACTGCGCGACTGCGGCCTTGGTAGTGAGCAGAAGCCCCTTCACGTTGGTGTTGTACATGAAGTCGATGTCTTCGATGGTGATGGCTTCGAGGGGCGCGAACTTGTAGACGCCCGCGTTGTTGACGAGGATGTCGACGGTGCCGTAGGCCTTCTTTGCCTGGGTGAAGAGAGCGTCGATGCCGGAGGCTTCGGAGACGCTGGCGCCGACTGCGGTGGCCTTGCCGCCGGCCTTGACGATGTCGGCTACGGTCTTCTCTGCGCCGGTTTTGTCGGAGGCGTAGTTGACGATGACGGAGGCGCCGTCGGATGCGAGTTGCTTGGCGATGCCTGCGCCAATGCCCTTGGAGGCTCCTGTAACGATGGCGACTTTTCCTGTGAGCTTGCTCATGTGAACCCTCTTCGTGTCGATTTGATATTTCGACAACCATCGAATTGATGTGTGGAGGGGGTGGGAAGATTCAGGGTGCTTGTGAATTTTTGTGGAATGGGGGGAGCTTTGACGCAACGTCCGCGAAGTTAGCCACGTTTCGCGACGTAAGGTGGTGATCAGGCGAGGTCGGACTTGAGGCGGTCGAGGTAGGCGCGGAGGATTTGGGTCTGGGGGAAGTAGTTGACGAACTTGCCGTCTTTTTCGGAGCGGACCAGGCCGGCAGTTTCGAGCTCTTTCATATGATGCGAGAGGGTGGCGGGGGAGATGTCGATGCAGTCGCGCATGCTGCTGCAGGGGGTAGCGCATCGCTTGGTGCTGATTTTTTTGAGGATCTCGTAGCGGCGCGGGTCGGCGAGGGCGCGGGCGATGAGGGTGAGCTGGTCTTCGGTGAGCTCGACGGTTTGGGCGGCGGTGGCCATGGCGGCTGATTAGATGATACGCGGTGGGGTTTTGGTGCGGGGGTGCCGGTCAGTGAAGGATGCTTAGGTAGGCTTGCCACGGGCCGACGGCCTCGCGGTATTCGTTGGACATGGTGCGGACGATCTGCTGGATATGGTTGAGGTCGTGGACGACCCAGGTGGCGAGAAGGTGGCGCAACGTGACCGGGCCGAGTTCGGGATGAGTGCCGGGAAGGTTGAGTTGGGCTTCGGTGAGGTTGAGCGCCGTGAGGGTTTGGAGGCTTTGGGTGCGGAGGGTGGCGAAGTCGTCGAGCAAGGTGTCGATGGACTTGTTGGCGATGAGCCGCTGGAAGTCGAAACGGTCGAAGGGAGCGAAGGGCGTGTGGGCGCCTTCGAGGATCAGGCGGGCGCGGGGCAGCCAGTCGGTTTCGTCGGCGTGCATCAGGTGGCCGATGACGTCGACGGGGCTGAAAGCTTCGGGGGATTTTCGGCAGTGGAGCCAGGCGTCGGATTTGCCGCGGAGGAGCGCGTCGAGGACGGCGGGGGTATGGGCTAGAACCTCGATGGACTGGTCGAGTTGAAATCGCATGCCTAAACCTTATGGAAGCGGCCCGAACTCAGCCGGCGAGGTAGAACTCGGCGATAGCTAACCCGCCAGATAAAACTCGGCAATCTCTAAATCGCCGGGCTGGGTGACTTTGAAGTTGCGGGAGGTGCCCTGGACGACAAAGACGGGGATGTTGGCGCGCTCGAGGAGGCTGGCTTCGTCGGTGCCGGTGAACTCGTCGGCCGCGGCTTCGGCGAAGGCCCGGCGAAGGAGGGGAACCGTCGCACCCTGTGGAGTCTGAGCATGAACGATGAGCTCGCGGGGGATGGTGGCGGTGATGAGGGCGCCGTCGGCGGTGCGCTCGACCTGCTTGATGGTGTCGATGGCGGGGGTGGCGACGATGGCGGCGCCGTGCTTCTCGATGGCGGCAATGGTGCGCGATATTGTGCCGGAGTCGATGAGGGGGCGGACGGCATCGTGGACGAGGACGATGTCCTGGGCGGAGGTGGAGGGGAGGGCGGCGAGAGCGTTGGCGACGGACTCCTGGCGATTGTCGCCGCCGGTGACGACATGGACTTTGGCGGAGAGCTGGTGCTCGGCGAGCATGGCGGAGACGCGTGGCTGTTCGGTTTCCCGAACAGCCACGTAGATGGCGGTAACGGAGGGGACGTCGAGGAAGGCGCGGACGGAGTGGACCAGGATGGGGAGGCCCTTGAGCTCGAGGAACTGCTTGGAGACGCCCCCGGGTGTGGAGTGGGCCATGCGGGTGCCGATTCCGGCGGCGGGGATGATGACGAAGACGGACATGGGAATGTGAGTATACCGCTAAGGCGTTCTCAGTTGTCAGTTCTCAGTTGTCAGTTGAAGGGTGCGGATGTTGATGCGCGGAGAGGAAGTCTCTACTAACAACTGAGAACTAAGAACTAACAACTTGTTTTGGCTTGAGGATCATTTCGTTGTTTTGGGTGAAGCCGAATTTTTCGTAGACGGGGCGGCCGAACTTGGAGGCGTGGAGGGTGATGACGGCGACGTTGGCTTCCTTGCAGAGGTTGACAGCGTGTTGCAGGAGCTGGGTGGCGAGGCCGCGGCCGCGGGCTGCGGGGGCGGTGTAGAAGTTGAGCAGATAGGCGCGACGGGGGTTGGGGTCGAGGTAGTGCGGGGGGAAGTCCTGGAAGAAGATGCCGCAGGCGGCCAGGATGGTGGCTGCTGCGTTGGAAGCGGCTGCAGGCTCTTCGAGGAAGAGGCCTACGTAGCGCCCGTCGGTGAGGCGTTCGCGTACCCAGGGCTCGAAGGTGAGGTCCATCTGGTGGTAGCGAGCGTCGGTGGTGAGTTCGTTGTCGGCGAACATCTGGTGGCGCTGGGCGGTGATGGTGGAGGCGTCGTCGGGTGTGGCGCGGCGGAGGATCATAAGTACAGAGTGTAGGGGATAGGGGATAGAGGATAGGGAAGAGCGAACGAGCCTTGCTTGCGCACGGCTCGTTCCTGGGTGGGGGCTTAGAGGGCTGCCGCGCCGGCTTCGGCTACTGCCTGGTCCTGGGCGCCGAGGCCGCCGCTTACGCCGATGGCTCCGATGACTTTGCCGTCCTGCTTGAGGGGGACGCCGCCGGCGAAGATCATGACCTTGCCGTCGTTGGAGGCGTGGATGCCGAAGAACTGGTCGCCGGACTGCGAGAGGGTGCCGAGGGTTCCGGTCTCGATGTCGAAGGCGCGCGAGGTCCAGGCCTTCTTCTGGGCGATGTCGACCGAGCCGAGCCAGGCGCCGTGCATGCGCTCGAAGGCGAGCAGGTGGCCGCCGGCGCAGACAACCGCGATGTTCATGGGTTGCTTGATCTCTTCTGCCTTTTTGGTGGCTGCGGCGATGATGCGTCGTGCGTCCTCGAGGGTAACTGTTTGATGCGAACTGCTCATGAAATCTCCTTGGGCGAACGACGTGCTCGCCAGACCGTTTGGATGCGGCTAGAAAGAGGATAGAGGATGGAGGTTAGAGGATCGCGAAAACGGATCAGCTTAGGATGGAACGATGACGATGAAGACTGGGTTGGCTATGGATCGGGGGTTGGTGCGGGCCGGAGAGCGGGTGTGCGTGGCGGTGAGTGGCGGAGCGGATTCGGTGGCGCTGCTGCTGGCGATGGTGGAGGCGAATACGGAGTCCAAGCTGAATAAGGAGCCGTTGGGGGTGGTGCTGCGCGCGGCGCATGTGCACCACGGGTTGCGCGGGGCGGAGGCGGATGGGGATGAAGAGTTTGTGCGGGAGGTTTGCGAGCGGCTGGGGGTTCCGCTGACGGTGTTTCGAGTGGACACGGCGGCGCGGCAGGCGGCGGAGGGCGAAGGCGTGGAGGAGGCGGCGCGCGAGCTGCGGTATGAGGCGCTGCGGGGGCTGATGGCGGGTGGCGTGGTGGACGTGGTGGCGACCGCGCATACGCTCGATGACCAGGCGGAGACGGTGGTGATGAAGATGCTGCGGGGGGCGTGGACGGAGGGGTTGGGAGGGATCTCCCCGGTGCTGGAATGCACGGGTCCGGTGGAAACCCACGTCTCAGAAGCGAAACATGGGGCACCCGCACCTTCGCAACCGCAAGGCAGGATTGTGCGGCCGTTGCTGGGGGTGAGACGGGTGGAGGTGGAGGCGTTTTTGCGGGAGAGGGGGCAGGGGTGGAGAGACGATGCGACCAATCAGGATGTGTCGTTGACGCGGAACCGGGTGCGGCATTTGTTGATGCCGATGCTGCGGGAGTTCAATCCTGCGCTGGACACGTTGCTGGCGCGGACTGCGGATGTGGCGCGGGAGGAAGAGGCGTACTGGCAGGCGGAGGTGGCGCGGGTGTTGCCGCAGGTACTGTTACCGGGCAAGCCGGTGCGCGGCGGGGGGCGGGCGGTGAGTACGGCGGTGGGAGAAGTTGGGTATGCGCTGGAGATTGAGCGGCTACGGGCGATGCCGGCGGCCCTGCGGCGGAGACTGGTGCGGGCGGCTGCGCGGAAGGTGTTTGCGGATGCCAAAGAGGCGTACGTGCTGGGTGGGGAGGAGACGGCGAAGGTGTTGGCGCTGGCGGGTTTCGGGGGCGCAGGGGGTGCGGTGACGGGAAAGATTGGGAGCCGGCTGGAGCTGCATGGAGGCCTGCGGGTGGAGCGGTCGGCGCGGGAGATACGGGTGTGGCGGCAGGGATAAGACGGGCGGCAGGGTAGAGATAATGGGCGGGGAGCGATATTTCTGACGGTTGGGTCCCAGCCAGAGTAGAATTTAGAACAAACCCGGCGTGGGCGCGAAGACGGACACAAAACACCGCACCGTATTTCTGCGATTGGCGTCTAAAGAAAAGGCGAAGCTTTCGGGGGGGTAGAGGTTTTGATGTCTCCGAAGGCTAAGCGGATCGTCCCGCGGTTCAAGGCGATAGGTTGCGGTGGTATCCGCCAGAGAAAAGGGCGGAGCAGTAGTACTAGAAGAAGAGGCAAAAGTACGTAAGGCGAAACGAGGAATCGGATTGAATTCAACAGTCAAACAGTTGTTGATCTGGGTGCTGACGCTGGGCTGCCTGCTGGTGGGCTGGCGCTTCGTCGCGACCAACATGGCTGCGGGCCACGACAAGGCAGTGAGCCTGACACAGTTTCAGGATGAAGCGGACGCCGGCAAGATCTCGGATGTGCTGGTGGACGGCGCTGACGTCACGGGCAAGTACAAGGACGGCAAAGAGACTTTTCACACCACGATTCCGGCGAACTATGTGGACCACAACGAAGAGGCCGATCTGAAGGCCCACGGCGTGGATGTCACGTTCAAGAGCCAGCAGGGCAACATGTACTGGAACGCGCTGCTGAGCTTCGCACCGATCCTTGTGCTGGTGGCGCTGTTCATGTTCATGATGCGGCAGATGCAGAGCGGCGGGAACAAGGCGCTGAGCTTTGGCAAGAACCGCGCGCGTTTGCTGAGCATGCAGCAGAAGAAGATTACGTTCAAGGACGTGGCCGGGGTCAATGAAGCCAAGGAAGAGCTGCGGGAGATTATCGAATTTCTGCGCGAGGCGCAGAAGTTCCAGCGCCTGGGCGGACGGATTCCCAAGGGCGTGCTGATGGTCGGACCTCCGGGAACGGGCAAGACGCTGCTGGCGCGGGCTGTGGCCGGTGAGGCGAATGTGCCGTTCTTCTCGATCTCCGGTTCGGACTTTGTGGAGATGTTTGTGGGTGTCGGCGCGAGCCGCGTTCGCGACCTGTTTGAGCAGGGCAAGAAGAATGCTCCGTGCATCATCTTCATCGACGAGATTGACGCGGTCGGACGGCACCGTGGTGCTGGTCTGGGCGGCGGACACGATGAGCGCGAGCAGACGTTGAACCAGCTGTTGGTCGAGATGGACGGGTTTGAGTCCAACGACGGCGTGATCCTGATTGCTGCGACCAACCGGCCCGACGTGCTGGATCCGGCGCTGCTGCGGCCAGGGCGTTTCGATCGCCGCGTAATTGTGGATCGTCCCGACATTCGTGGGCGCGAAGAGATTCTGAAGGTGCACTCGAAGAAGGTGCCGCTGGCCGAGGATGTGAACCTGCCGATTCTGGCTCGGGGAACACCGGGCTTTACCGGCGCTGACCTGGCCAACATGGTGAACGAGGCGGCTCTGACGGCGGCTCGATTCAACCGCAAGGCGGTGCACATGTTCGACTTCGAAGTGGCGAAGGACAAGGTGCTAATGGGCGCCGAGCGGAAGTCCATGCTGCTGAGCGAGGACGACAAGCGCGACACGGCGTATCACGAGGCTGGGCACGTGCTCGTTGCGGCGAAGAGGGATCATTCTGATCCGCTGCACAAGGTGACGATCATCCCGCGCGGTATGGCGCTGGGCGTGACGATGCATCTGCCGGAAGAGGACAAGCACACCGTAACGCGGGATTATCTGAACACGCAGCTGGCCATCTTGATGGGCGGACGCTGCGCGGAAGAGATCTTCATGAACCGCATGACGACGGGCGCGGGCAACGATATTGTGCGCGCGACGGAGCTGGCTCGGAAGATGGTTTGCGAGTATGGCATGAGCGAGCTTGGACCGCTGACCTACGGCAAGAAGGAGCAGGAAGTATTCCTTGGCCGGGACATTGGGCAGGCGAGAGACTACTCGGATGACACGGCACAGCAGATTGATAAGGCAGTGCGGCGGTTGGTCGATGAGGCGTACAACTCGGCGTACAAGATCCTGGATGAGAACCGCGAAGTGATGCATGCGATGGCGGCGGCGCTGCTGGAGCGTGAGACGCTGGATGCGGCGGAGATCGAGTTGATTATCCAGGGCAAGCTGCTGGGACCGGTGAAGTCTTCGCTGGCGTCGGCTGGTGACGAAGACGGCGACGATAAGCAGCAGGTGCTGAAGCCGGAGGCTGGGCGCAAGCCTGGGTTCGGCGAAGGGCATACGACCCCGGCGTAAGCGGGTGCGCTGCGATGAGAGTGATGATGGCGGCCTTCGGGTCGCCTTCATTTATTTTGGGGTAGAAATCGCGTGGCGGGCTGGGGGCGGAAGAGGCGTTTAAGGCGGGTGGCGATCCAGCGCAGACTGAGGATGAGGAAAACGATGGCGACGGTGGCGATGGCTCCGGCGGCGTAGGGATGGCGGGTGGCGAGCCAGGTGAGGGAGATGGCGGCGACGTCTTCGCTGGCGGAGAGGGCGATGTTGGAGAGCGGCTCGGGACTGGGGGTGACGAGGGCGCGGGCGGCGGTCTTGGAGGTGTGGGCGATGGCCGCGATGGCGGCTCCGGCGATGGCGGCGAGGAGCTTCATCTCGGGCGAGAGTTGCGAGGCGGCCTGGTAGGCGAGCAGAGCGGCGACCGGGACGCGAATGAAGGTGTGCGCGGCGTTCCAGACCAGATCGAAGGCGGGCATCTTGTCGGCGAAGACTTCGACGGCGAAGAGCAGGCTGGAGACGGCGATGATCCAGGGGTTGGAGAGCGCGTGCAGGCCGGGCGGGAGGGTGACCCAGTCGAAGCGCGCGAGGATGCCGAGGGTGGCGACGGTGGCGTAGACGTTGAGGCCGGCGGCGAAGCTGGCGGCGACGATGAGCGCGGCGATGGAGGAGGGCGTGAAGGACACGGGTATCTCCGGTGCGGAGGAGTCTCCGGGTGGGTGTCTCTGGGGCGATGGTATCGCAGATGGGGGCAGGGTTGCGATAGGCTAACCGAATGACGATGCGTACGGGCGGTTGGTTGTTGGGGGTGGGGTTGGTGTTGAGTGCGGCTGGGGCGCAGACGCGTCAAACGGTGAAGCCGATGGCGTCGGCGCAGAGTTCGACGACTACGCCGGGGGCGAAGGTGGGGCAGGGGGCGCAGCCTCCAGTGGCGGGGTTGATGCCAACCGCGGATGATTTGTTGCGCGGTGGGTATGGGCCCTATCGCGCGAATAATGATTTGCTGTTTTATCACCTGACGCTGCGCGTGGACCCGGTCGCGAAGACCATTGCAGGGACCAACGTGGTGCGGTTTCGGATGTTGAAGGAGGGGCGGAAGATCCAGCTGGAGTTGACGCCGGAGTTGTCGCTGGATGGGATTACGTTTGAGGGCAAGGCGGTGAAGTATGCGCGCGCGGCGGAGGGGTCGCGGAGTTTCTACGTGGAGCTTCCGCGTGAGTTGAAGGTGGGTGAGGTGGCGGAAGTGTCGGTGGCGTATCACGGGCAGCCGGTAACGCAGGGGAGGTTTGGGTGCTTCTCGTTTGATAAGGACAAGGAGGGCAAGCCGTGGATTACGACCGCGTGTGAGGGCGAGGGCGCGAGCGTCTGGTGGCCGAATAAAGATCAGTGGAAGGACGAGCCGCAGGATGGGATGGAGTTTGATATCGCTGTGCCCAATGGATTAACAGACGTGAGCAACGGGCGGTTTGTCGGGAGCAAGGATTTAGGCGACGGGTATACCGAGTGGCAGTGGCGGGTGCACTATCCGATCAACAACTACGACGTGGCGCTGAATATCGGGGAGTATCAGCATTGGTCGGGTGTGCATGCGAATAAGGATACGGGCGAGCAGACGACGCTGGATTACTATGCATTGCCGGAGGATCTGGATAAGGCGAAGGCGCAGTTTGAGCAGGTGCCGGGAATGCTGGATGCGTATGAGCATTATCTGGGGGAGTATCCGTTCGACAAGGATGGGTACAAGCTGATCGAGGTGCCGTATGCGGGCATGGAACACCAGACGGCGGTGGCGTATGGCAATCACTTTGAGAACGGGTACTACGGGCGCGACTGGACGGGCGTGGGGATCTCGCCGAAGTTCGACTTCATCATCATTCATGAGAGCGGGCATGAGTGGTTTGGGAATGCGGTGACCGCCGCTGACAGATCCGATATGTGGATTCACGAAGGGTGGACGACGTATCTGGAAGAGCTGTACGTGGAGTATCGGTGGGGGAAGGCCGATGCGATCAAGTATCTGAATGGGCTGCAGCCGAAGATACGGAATCGGCAGCCGATTATTCCGGAGCGCGGGACGAATGCCGAGCCGACCGAGGACCAGTACTTCAAGGGTGCGCTGATGCTGAACACGCTGCGCAGCGTGATCGATGATGATGCGAAGTGGTTTGCGGATGTTCACGACTTCTATCAGCAGTTCAAGTATCAGACGATCATGACCGAGGAGGTGGTGGCGTGGTGGAATCAGCGGACAGGGATGAATCTTACGCCGTTCTTCAACGAGTATCTGCGGCACGCGGCGATACCGGTGCTGGAGTTGAAGTTCGATCGCGCGAAGGGCACCGTGGCGTATCGGTGGAGCGCGGACGAGGTGGGGTTTGCGATGCCGATCAAGATTGGCGACCGAGCGCATTTGACGCTGGTGACTCCGGTGACGACGGAGTGGAAGACGATGCCGTGGACGGCTGATCCGGATACGCTGGATGTGCCGCATGGGTTGTATTACATCGGCGAGAAGACGCTGGATTCGACCGGAAACGATTGATTTTCTAAACCAGTTATCATCGTAATCATGCGGGTTCTGGCTTTGGGATTGGTCGTGTTGCTGGCGGGGTGTGGATATCACCAGGCGGGTTCGGCGGCGCATATTCCGGCGAACGTGCGGACGCTGGGGGTACCGATCTTCGCGTCGAAGGTGCAGGCGTTCAACACCGAGACGGCGTTCACGCAGGCGATGGTGCGTGAGTTGAATACGCGAACGAATTATCGGGTGGTGACGGGCGCGAATGCCGATCACACGGACGCGGTGTTGAAGGGCACGATTGTGACTGAGACGGTGGTGCCGCTGACGTATGACTCGACCAGCGGGCAGACGTCGAGCTACCTGGTGAATATTACGGCGAGTGTCGAGCTGGTGGGACATGACGGGGCTGTTCTTTACAAGAACGATGCGTTTGCGTGGAGAGAACAGTACCAGTCGACTGAGGACTTGAGCGGGTTTGTGCAGGAGGATGGAGACGCCGTGCGCCGGATGGCGAAGGACTTTGCGGAGGCGCTGGTGAGCGATATGCTGGAGAGCTTTGGATGAGCGAGCGGACAGGACTGAAAAGCTTTGCCGGCGTGGAGCGGTTTCTTTCCGAAGTGAGTGGGGACGCACGCCGTGCCGGGTATGTGCTGCTGGGGGATGATGCGTTTCTGATGGAGATGTGCCGCAAGGGAGTGATGCGGGCGCTGGTGCCGGAGGAGATGAAGGATTTTTGTCTGCATGATCTGGACCTGGGGCAGACGTCGATCTTTGAGGCGCTCGACCTGGCCCAGACGCCTTCGCTGATGGCTCCGTTCCAGGTCCTGTTTCTGCGTAACGTGAAGACGCTCTATGGGCGCGGGCAGAAGAAAGAAGAGTTCAAGGCGATTGACGAATATTTTCGGCGGCCGAATCCGTCGGCGCTGGTGATCTTTGTGGCCGACCATATTGCGCTGCCGCAGGACCTGCGTCGGATGGACATGACGGACAAGGAGCGGGCGGAGAAGATTCGCGAGACGCTGGGTGATGTCTGCGGTGTGGTGGAGCTGCAGCGGGTGAGTGAAGAGGACGCGATGCGCTGGGTGGTGCGCGAGGCGAAGTTGCGGGGCGTGGCGTTCAGCGAGGATGCGGCGCGGGAGCTGGTGGATGCGCTTGGCTCGGCCGGCGGCGCGGAGATGATGCTGGTGGCGAGCGAGGTGGAGAAGCTGCTGCTGTATGCAGGAGGAATGGGCAAGGCTGCGGTCGAGGTGGGGGATGTGGAGACGATGGTGTCGGCTGCCAAGCAGCGGAGCTTGTATGAGCTGACGGACGCGATCAGCTTGAAGGATGTGCCGCGGGCGATGGCGTTGCTGGCGGGGTTGCTGAATGCGTCGGAGGGGGGAGAGGAGGCGGCGATCGGGCACGTGTTTTCGCTGGCGAAGACGTACCGGCAGATGCTGGTGCTGAACGAGAAACAGGTGAAGGATCAGAGGGCGATGTGGCAGGTCCTGTGGCCGGGATTTCGGGTGGCGCCGTTTGCGGCGGATGCGCTGATTGCGCAGGCGCGGCGGTATCGGGACCGTGGCGAGCTGACGCGCGGACTGCGTTTGATTGCGAAGGCGGATCTGGAGTTGCGGTCGGGGCCGGTGGATAAGAAGCTGGTGCTGGAGAGATTGGTGATGCGGCTGGCGGGGAAGGCGAAAGAGCGGGAGCTGGAGGGCGTGGGGGTCTAGTTGTTAGGGGCAGGTGGCGTTGGCGCGGCGGGTGGTGGGTCGGGTGCGTGGGGGTTGGAGTCCGGAGGCGGGGCTGCGGATGGAAGATCGGTGGATGGTTGATCGAGGGACGGATCAGGGAGTGGGACGCTGATGCCTGAGGGGAGGGTGACGGCTTCGAATTTGGGAACGGTGACGACGACGCGATAAGCGACAGGCGTCTTGTCATGCGGCATGGGGAACTGCAGGATGTAGCGGCTGCGGAGCAGGCTCACCAGTCGATCCAATGCTTTGGGCAGATCGGCGGGTGCAAGCGTGAAAAACAGGCCACCTGATTGCCGCGTGAAGGTGTAGAGGTCGCGCGTGCCTTGAGACTCCAAAGGGCCATGCGTGGTGAGGGCAAAGACTGTAACGGAATCGACGCCAGCCTCGGTGCCTAGCTCGGGCCACGTGAGGTTGGTCTTGCCCTCGCGGCCGCTGCTGACGACCAACAGGATGCGGCGGCCGGGAAGCTGCGAGAGTTTCCGCATGACGAACAGAATGGAGCCGCTAAGGCGGATGGACTTGCCGCAGGAGGGTTTGGTCGAGTCGCCATGGGAGAGTGGAGAGGCGAGGGCGAAATCGAGGCCGGTTTGCAGGAGGGACGGGTTAGCAGGCACATCGTTGGAGGTCTGGATGATGTTGCAGTCCAGGGCGAAGATGGAGACGTGGTCCCGGGGCCGGAGCGAATGGGCGACCCATGGGGAGAGGTCTTTTTGAATGGCGGAGAGGAGATTGATCTGGTCGCCGCTGACGTCGACGAGGATCGCGATGGAGAGAGGGTCGTTGCCCTGAAGACGGAAGGAGACGGGATGGAACAGTTGCGTGGAGTTGGGCTTGATCGAGGTGAGCTTGATGTCGATCTGCTTTGCGTCTAGAGCGGGAGGCTTGTCCGCGCGAATAAAGATAAAGGTAGGAAGCTCGACCAGGCGGGCGTAGAGATGCAGGGTGTAGGGAGTGGAGCCGTCGGGTTCAGGTGGTGGGACGTCTTGCGCGTGGAGGGGGATGGCAGCGCAGGCTGCGATCAGGAGAAGGAGAAGGGAGAACGAGCGGGGGCAGCGGCTGCGGACGCGTGCTGCTCGATGCGAGATGGGCCGGCGCGGTCGCATGGGGGAAAGTATGACAGAAGTTGCTGGCGCGGGGAGCGAGTAGAATCCGAAGAGTCCTTGGAAGCGGAAGCGACGTTGAAAACAGGAGAGATTGTGCATGCGCGTTGTGGTGAGAGCGTGGTTCGGGTGGGGATTGATGGTGGGATTGGTTGCGTCGGTTGGCGCGCAGACGAAGGCGCCGGCAGCGCCGACGGCGACTCCGCCTACGATGCAGCAGCGGACACAGCAGATGCTGGAGTTCGCGAAGACGCACTATGAGAAGCATGAGTACCGGATTGCGATGCGCGATGGCGTGAAGCTCTATACGCAGGTGTATACGCCGATTGCCGGGCAGTTTGCGGATAAAGGGCCGTACCCGTTTTTGATGACGCGCACGCCGTACAGCTGCGGCAGCTACGACAACGCGGTGGTGATGCCGCGCGTGACGGGCAATATGGACATGCTGGAGAGTGGGTACATCCTGGTGTGCCAGGATGTGCGCGGGCGGTGGGAGAGCGAGGGGAGTTGGGTGGAGATGACTCCGCCAGCGTCTGGAAAGGAGGAGGGCAAGGGGATTGATGAGTCGACCGATATGTACGACACGGTGGACTGGCTGCTGAAGAATGTGAGGGACAACAACGGCAAGGTGGGGATCCAGGGGATCAGCTATCCGGGGTTCTATACGGTGGCAAGCATCATCCACGGGCATCCGGCAATCAAGGCGGCGAGCCCGCAGGCGCCGATGATGAATCTGTTTGACGGCGATGATGCGTATCACGGTGGGACGTTTATGGTGGGGGCGAACCACTCGTTTTATGCGGAGTTTTATCGGCCGCAGAAGAATCCGCTGAAGGTTGAGCCGAAGGATAACTTCGAGTTCTTTACCAAGGATGCGTATGCGTACTACCTGAAGATGGGGACGTTGGCGAACCTGGATTCGGCGGCAGGGAATACGAATCCGCTGTATCACGATCAGACAATTCATGACACGTACGACGGCTACTGGATCGCGCGCACCATGGAGCAGCACATGTTCGGCGTGAAGGCGGCGGTGATGGCGGTGGGCGGATGGTTCGATGCGGAGGACCTCGCCGGGCCGGTGAAGCTGTTCCACGCGATCGACAAGCAGAGCCCCGAGGCGGCGGCGAATACGCTGGTGGAAGGGCCGTGGGTGCATGGTGGATGGGCGCGGGGAGCCGGTGCTTCGCTGGGCGACATCCAGTTCGGGTCGGACACGTCGGAGTTTTTTCGCAAGACGATGGAGGCGCCGTTTTTTGCGCATTATTTGAAGGACGCGGCGTGGACTCCGCTACCCAAGGCGTACACGTTTGAGACGGGCAGCAATGTGTGGAAGAAGTATGACGCGTGGCCTCCGAAGCAGGCGGAGACGAAGATGATTTACTTCCAGCCACAGGGCGGCTTGGCCTGGACTGCGCCTTCGGTGCAGGGGAGTAAAGATGAGTATGTGAGTGACCCGGCGCATCCCGTGCCGTACGTGGGGTATGTGACCGAGGCGGATCCCCCGCAGCGCTACATGGATGATGATCAGCGCTTCGCTGCGACGCGGCCCGACGTGCTGGTGTATGAGACCGAGCCGCTGACCGAGGATGTAACGGTGGTGGGGCCGGTGCGGCCGCGGTTGAAGATTGCGTCGACGGGAACGGATGCGGATTTTGATGTGAAGCTGATCGATGTCTATCCCGACAATTATCCTGACGACGACCAGGAAGGCAAGCACGTGCTGGGCGCGCCGCCGGTGATGATGGGCGGGTACCAGATGCTGGTGCGCGGCGAGCCATTCCGCGCGAAGTTCCGGAATTCGTTAGCGAAGCCGGAGGCGCTGGTGCCGGGGCAGGTGACAGAGGTTGGCTTCAGCATGCAGGATGTGAATCACACGTTCCTGAAGGGGCATCGGATCATGGTGCAGGTGCAGAGTTCGTGGTTTCCGCTGACCGATCGCAATCCGCAGGTGTTCATGGATATTGCGAAGGCGAAACCCGAGGACTTCAAGAAGGCGACGGAGACGGTGTTTCATGAGGCCGGAGCGGCGAGCGGGATTGAGCTGATGGTGATGCCGAAGTAGGTCCTGCGAACGAAGGATTGCGATGGAAGGTGTATGGGCCTAGATAAAGTACGGGATCGTCGCGGCAGGCGGATCAGGACGGTAGGCAAGTTTGTCGTTTACTACTCGATCGTGATTGTTTCGCTGGTATGGATCGCGGATGCGTTCGTGACGTGGTCGAATCCTCATCTGCTGGAGTTGCTGTTTTTGCTGATCGCGCCGGCGTTCGTTTCAGGTTTTTTGATCTATGAGAGCCTCCGGGATCCCCGCAAGATCAAGACATGGCTGTTTATCACGGCCGCTGAAGCTCATCTTGCCTTCGTCACGCTGGTGGTTGTGTATGAAGCGTTCCGCCTGGACGATGTTGCGCAGAAGTCCATTGACGAGATCGTTGTTGGCGTGGTGGTTGCTTCGCTGGTCGCGGCCGTGGCGCTGTACAAGAGGATCAAATCCCGGAATCGGCAGCTCGAGATTCGAGGCGAGGAAGAGTCGCTCAAGGCTACGCGGTGAGTGGGCCGGCTAAGCGCGTCGCGACCGCAATTGCATGGGGAGATTGTAGGCTGTAGGAAGAGGGTGGGGTGGGAGATGAGGGCTGAGCAGATGGGGAACCAACCAACGATGACCGAGGGGGCCGGGACCAGCGCAGTAACCGTGGAAGAGTATGTGGCGGCGCGAGCGAGCGCGGGACTGGCCGAGGTGTTTGGAGCGATCGCTGCGGCGGCTCGGCAGATTGAGCGGAAGATTCGGCTGGCTGGGTTGGGCGATATCTACGGCGCTGGGAGTATCTACGGTGCGGCGGGCGTAGTGAATGTCCAGGGCGAGCAGCAGCAGAAGCTGGACGTGTTTGCGAACGATCTGCTGACCGAGTTGCTGCGCGGGGTTGCTAGTGTTGCGGCGGTTGTGAGCGAAGAGGATGAAGGGCCGGTGGTGTTTGAGCGCGGGAGTGGCGTGCGGGATTCGGACGCGGAGTTTGTGGTGGTGTTCGATCCGCTGGATGGGTCGTCGAACATTGATGTGAATGTGAATGTGGGGACGATCTTCAGCGTGGTGCGGCGGGTGGGGGACGTGGTTGCGTCGGTGCTGCGGGCGGGGACCGAGCAGGTGGCGGCGGGGTATGTGCTGTATGGGCCGTCGGCCGTGATGGTGATGACGCTGGGGGAGGGCGTTGCGGCGTTTACTTTGGATGAGGAAGACAGGTTTGTGCTGACAGCCGGGGGGATGACGATGCCCGAGCAGGGGCCGTACTACTCGGCTAACCAGGCCAATGCGGCGAGCTGGCCGGAGGTGTACCGGGAGTTTGTGCGCGGGTTGGTTGCGGGCGAGTTGGGTGGGCAGGAGTATGGGGCGCGGTATATCGGGAGCCTGGTGGCGGACTTCCATCGCACGCTGCTGAAGGGTGGCGTGTTTTTGTATCCTCCAACGAAGAAGGCGCCGCGCGGCAAGCTGCGGCTGCTGTATGAGGCGTATCCGCTGGCGATGGTGGCGGAGCAGGCGGGAGGCGCGGCGGTGGATGGAGAGATGCGGATTCTGGAGGTGCGGGCTGCGGGGATTCATGATCGGACGCCGCTGGTGATTGGCAGCCGGACTGAGGTGGAAGCGTTGCGCAAGGCCGTGCTGAAGACGGCGGAAGAGGTGGAGTAGTGCGAGTTGCGGAGCGGCTGTACTACGAGGGCGACGCTGCGGAGGCGCTGGAGTTTCGCGCGGTGGTGACGGATGTTCGGCTGGACTCGCACGCTGTGGGGGAGAGCGGGCAGAAGGAACAGCTGTGGCAGGTGGCGCTGGATCGTTCGGCGTTCTATCCGGTGGGCGGAGGGCAGCTGTGGGATACGGGTGTGCTGGTGGCTACGGCGAAGAGTGGCGCGGTGCTCGAGGTTGCGGTGGAGCGCGTAGAGGAAGATGACGCTGGCGAGGTGTGGCACTACGTGCGCAAGCCGCTGCTGGAGGGGACGGAGATTGTGGGGCGCGTGGATGTGGATCGGCGGATGGATCTGGCGCAGCAGCATACCGGGCAGCATTTGCTGTCGGCGATGTTTTTGAAGGAGCTGGGGGCGCAGACGGTTTCGTTTCATCTGGGGATGGACTCGGTGACGATTGACCTGGCGGTGGACAAGGTGGCGGAAGAAGATTTGCGACGAGTGGAGGCTGCGGCGAATCGATTGATCTATGAAGACCGCGCGATGCGGCCGGCGTGGGTATCGCGGGAGGGGGCTGAGGGGATGTTGGAACGTGGGGAGTTGCGGAAGCTTCCGGAGCGCGCGGGGCGGATGCGGATTGTGGAGATGGAGGGCGTGGAGTTCAACGCTTGCGGCGGCACGCATGTGCGATCTACGGGCGCGATTGGCGGGCTGCTGGTGCGGCGTGTCGAGAAGGTGAGGCAAGGGCAGCGGGTGGAGTTCTGCTGCGGACTGCGCGCGGTGCGGATGGCGGCGAGAGACTATGCGCTTCTGCGCCAGACAGGTTTGTTGTTGAGCGTGGGAGCGGCGGATATTCCCGATCGGGTGCAGCGGCTGCAGGAAGATAAGAAGGCTGCGGTGAAGGAGTTGGCGAAGATGGTCAAGAGTCAAAGGGAGACGGCATGAAGGGATACTTTGTTTTCACTCGCGAAAAGACGACGGACGCGGCGGAACTCGCGGCCTACATGGAAAAAGTTCGCCCCACGTTTGCAGGGCACGACGTGAAGGTGCTGGCTCGGTATGGCAACTATGAGGTGCTGGAGGGGGACGCCACCGAAGGTGTGGTGATCGTCGAGTTTCCTTCGGTGGCGGCGGCGAAGGCCTGGTATGACAGCCCGGAGTACGTCGAGGTGCGCAAGCATCGGTTCGCCGGGTCGGCGTATCGGGCGATATTGGTAGAGGGTGTCTGAAGCACTGCCGAATTGCCACAGCCTCCTGACCGCTAAGCTGTAGGGGTGAGTGTGTATTGCGATGTCGCGCTGCCGGTGCCGCTGGACCGGGCCTTTACGTACGAGCTGGGTGGGCTTGAGGCGGAGGTGGGCGCGCGGGTGATGGTGCCGTTTGGCGGGCAGCGGCTGGTGGGCGTGGTCGTCGGGCTGCATGACGTGGCGCCGGGCGACGACGTCGAAGTGAAGCGCGTGCAGGAAGTGATGGATGAAGCAGCGCTGCTTCCGGATGACTTGATGGAGTTGGGGAAGTGGGTGGCGGCGTACTACTGCGCCCCGCTGGGCGAGGTGCTGCGCGGGATGATGCCGCTGACCGCCGAGGTGCGGCGGCAGTGGGTGTACAGAATCGGCGAGCAGGGGCGGAAGGTGCTGTATGAGGGCGCGGCGAAGGGGTCGTCGCGCCGGTCGAAGTTGAGCGTGGAGGATCAGAATCGCGAGTACGCGGTGCTGAATTACCTGGAGAGTGGAGAGGCCGGGAAGACGGCTACGATTCGCAGCGCGACGGGGGCGAACAAGGCGCTGCTGGATGCGATGACGAAGAAGCGTTGGCTGGTCCGGGAGCCGCTGGCGGAGGTGAGGGATGCGCGGAGGGTGGAGTCGGTGGCGGTGCTTGAAGAGCTAGTTAGCGAGTCAGCGACTCAGCAAGTCAGCGAAGGGCGGAGGCTGCCGAAGTTGAATGAGAATCAGCTGGCGGTGATGGCGGAGCTGGCTGGGTGTGGGGGGCGGGAGCTGGTGAGGGAGTTGCGTGGGCGGATGAGTGCGCGGGGGATTCCGGAGTCCACGCTGGGGACGTTGGTGAAGCGCGGGCTGGTGCGCCTGGAGGAGACGGCGCAGGCGTTCCATGTGACGGGCCTGCAGCAGCAGGGCAAGAAGTTTGCGCACGAGCATGTGCTGAACGAGGCGCAGACGGAGGCGCTGGGGACGATCGTTGCGGCGATGGAGCGCGGGGGGTTTCGCCCACACCTGCTATATGGGATTACGGGGAGTGGGAAGACGGCGGTGTACGTGGCCGCGATGCAGCGAGCTTTGGCGGCTGGCGGCGCGGCGCTGCTGCTGGTTCCGGAGATTGGGTTGACGCCGGGCACGGCCGCGCAGATGGTGGCGGCGTTCGGGGGAGAGGTGGCGCTGCTGCACTCGCAGCTCACGCCTGACGAAAGAGCAGAACAGTGGCACAGGATTCGGCGGGGCGAGGCGCGGGTCGTGATTGGGACGCGCTCGGCGGTGTTTGCGCCGATGCCGAACCTGCGGCTGATTCTCGTGGATGAAGAGCACGACGGGAGTTACAAGCAGGAAGAGACGCCGCGGTATCACGGGCGCGACGTGGCTGTTATGCGCGGGAAGCTGCTGGGGTGCACGGTAGTCCTGGGGTCGGCGACGCCGTCGCTCGAGAGCTGGCAGAATGCGGAGCGCGGGCGGTATGCGCGGGTGGAGATTCGAGCGCGGGTACAAGACCGGCCGCTGCCCAAGGTCGAGATGATCGACATGCGCGAGGAGTTTCGCGAGACCGGGCAGGAGCAGTTATTTTCGCGGCGCCTGATCGAGGAGACGCAGGCGACCATCGATCGCGGCGAGCAGGTCGTCATCCTGATCAACCGGCGCGGCTACAGCTTTGTGGTGATGTGCAGGAGCTGCGGGGAGAAGCTGGAGTGCGAGAACTGCGCCATCTCGCTGACGTATCACAAGGGTGGGGACGAGCACAGTTTGAATGGCGAGGCGCGCGTGGGGCAGCGGTTGGAATGCCACTACTGCGGCTATCGGAGGACCGTGCCGAAGGCTTGCCCGAAGTGTCAGAGCGAGCACTTGTACTACCTCGGCGCGGGGTCGCAGCAGGGGGAGGAGCGGCTGCAGGAGCTGTTTCCGGGGGCGCGGATCGGGCGCATGGACCGCGACACGGTGCGTAGCCGCGGCGACATGGAGCGGCTGCTGGGTAAGCTGCACTCGGGCGAGATCAACCTGCTGGTGGGCACGCAGATGATCGCCAAGGGGCACGACATTCATGGGGTGACGCTGGTGGGTGTGGTGGGCGCGGACTTTGCGCTGGGCCTGCCGGACTTTCGTGCGGCCGAGCGGGTGTTCCAGCTGCTGACGCAGGTGAGCGGGCGGGCGGGGCGCGGCGAGCTGCCCGGGAAAGTGCTGGTGCAGACCTACCAGCCGGACCATTACGTGAACCAGTTTGCGCGGGAGCACGACTACACGGGGTTCGCGGCGCGGGAGCTGTATTTCCGGCGAGCGATGCGGTACCCGCCGTTCAGCGTTCTGGCGAATGTGATCATCCAGAGCGAGCGGCTGGAAGAGGTGCTGGACTGGTCGACGAAACTTGGCCGCTGGCTGCAGCAGCGCAAGCTGGACGGGGTGCGGGTGCTGGGGCCGGCGGCGGCGCCGAACGCGCGGCTGAAGCGCATCTACCGCTACCACCTGGTGCTCAAGGCGGACCGGCGCGATGTGCTGGGAGCTGCGCTCCGAGAGATGCTGGCGGTGGTGGATCGCGAGGAGATTCCGCGACGGGCGGTGGTGGTGGATGTGGACCCGATGCACCTGATGTAGAGTTGGGTCGCTGTGGTTGCGGCAAAAAGCGACGCACGACGGCAGGCCTCGTGCGTCGTGCGATGAGACGTGGCGCTAGCCGAGCGCCTGGAGATCTTTGCCCGGCTTGAAGCGGACGGCCTTGCCAGGAGTAATGGTGACTTCGGTGCCGGTGCGAGGATTTCGTCCGACGCCGGTCTTGCGGGGCTTGACGGTGAAGACGCCAAAGCCGCGGAGTTCGATGCGGTCGCTACCGCCCAGGGCCTTCTTCATGGCTTCAAAGATGGCGTCCACGGCGGATTCTGCCTTGGTCCGTGGAAGGCCGGTGCGCTCAACTACTCGCTGGATTAAATCCTGCTTGATCAATGGATGTCGCCTTCCTGTGCTCAAGTCCCACAACGTGGGGGGTCTGACTGTCTTACAGCCTACACTGCGATGTTAGAAAGACAGGATTTGGTTGTCAATTTTTCCTCAGGGGACGGTTGGCAAAATCTGGCGGGGAGGCGCGGTATGGACTAAAGTTTGCGGTAGGCTCAAAGGGACGCATTATCCGAGCGAAAGGTTGTGCGCGGCGAATTGGCCGTGGCCGTGGGTACGAGATGTCGATTAAGAGTGATAGATGGATTCGGACGCAGGCTGTCGAAAACAAGATGATTGAGCCGTTCAGCGAGAAGCAGGTGCGCGAGGGTGTGATCTCGTACGGGCTGTCTTCGTATGGATACGACCTGAGGGTCTCCAACGAGTTCAAGATTTTCACCAACGTGAATAGCGCAATCATCGATCCCAAGAACTTTGATGAGCGTTCGTTCGTCTCTGTAGAGGCAGACAGCATTATTGTTCCGCCCAACAGTTTTGCCTTGGCGCGCTCGGTGGAATACTTTCGCATTCCACGCGATGTGCTGACGATCTGCGTGGGCAAGAGTACGTATGCGCGCTGCGGAATTATTGTGAATGTGACGCCGTTCGAGCCGGAGTGGGAGGGATTTGTGACGCTGGAGATTTCGAATACAACGCCGCTGCCAGCGCGTATCTATGCCAACGAAGGCCTGTGCCAGATACTTTTCTTCCAGAGCGATGAGGTCTGCGAGGTAAGCTATGGAGATCGCAACGGCAAGTATCAACGGCAGCAGGGGATCGTTTTGCCGAAGCTATAACACGATGGAATCGGGCCTGCTGGGCGAACATCCAAACACCGCCGGACGGCGATAGAAAGACCGGTCCCCGGCGTAATGAGAAACGCAGCTCGTGACAAATGAGATGAAGGCGAATATCGGTGTCGTAGCGGCGGATTCCCTGCGTTCGATGGGGTTGGTCGCGATTCTCGAGGAAACCGCCGGCGTTGAGGCGTATCCCCTGAAGCTGGACGACGTGTGCAACGCGCAGGATCTTGACCTCGTGTTGCTGGACCTGCAGGAGCCGCTGGACGCTATCCTGCACACGATCATGCATATTCGCAGAGAGCGACCGTCGTTGAAGCCGGTGGTGATGGGCGATCCCTTGACCCCGGAGCAGATCCAGTCCGTCATCGGCGCGGGCGCGAAGGGTTTTCTGCTGCGCAGTGCCGGTGTGGGCGAGATCAGCATGGCCATCGAGATTGTGCTGGATGGGTCCATCTGGGCGCCGCGCAAAGTCCTGGCCCGGCTGGTCGAGGCCGGAACTGCAGGTGCTGAAACCCTGCCGCCACCACCCGCGCAGCATGAGTCCATTGAGGAGATGATCACCGGGCGCGAGCGCGAGGTGCTGCACCTGCTGATGAATGGGCGTTCCAATCGAGAGATTGCCGCGGCGATGGGAATTGAGCAGGCAACGGTGAAGGCGCACCTGGGAAGGATGCTGCGCAAGACCCGCGCGAAGAATCGTGTGGAGCTCACGCTGCGGGCGATGGAGCAGAAGGATCAGGACGACGAGTAAGTTACCGTCGCGAACCGACACAACGCGCTTTTGCTGGGGAAATTGGCGGAGTAAGCCCTTAGTAACAATCCAAGGTCTACATTACTAGGTACTCTTGTAACCTGTGAACGTAATGGTGCATAGTGAATGCAGTACAAACCTGGGAGAATAGGGTTGCGAAAGTTACCGCGAATAGCGCACTTTCGCAACCCACTTTTTTTGTGCCTTCGGTGCAAACAGCGTGGGGTACAACCTGAGGGGGATGGCCTCCATCAGATAAACTGTGGCGCAAAGACCGTATGTCTTTCGCTGCAAATCGGTTTCGAATGAAAGGCATAAATGAAAAAGGCTATTGGAGTTCTATGCGGGATGGCGATGTGCGTGGGTGTGGTCTCGGCCCGGGCGCAGGATGAGAAGCTGCACGACCGTATGGAAGCGGCCACCGCGGTGATCGAACAGGTGATGTCGGTTCCGGATAAGGCGATTCCGCAGTCGATTCTGTCGGGCGCGCATTGCGTGGTAGTGATTCCGTCGTACAAGAAGGCAGCCTTTGCAGTTGGAGCGCAATATGGCCAGGGTGTCGCTACCTGCCGCACGCCTCGTGGCTGGAGCGCTCCGGTGTTCGTGCAGCTGGCGGGCGGCAGCTTCGGATTCCAGATTGGCGGTCAGGCGACTGATTTGATTCTGGTTGCCATGAATCACAACGGCCTGGAAGACATGTTGAAGAACAAGGTCAAGCTGGGAGCGGATGCCGCAGCTTCGGCGGGTCCGGTTGGGCGCAACGCGCAGGCGGGCACCGACTGGAAGCTCAACGCGGAGTTTCTGACCTACTCGCGCAGCAAGGGCTTGTTTGCGGGCATCGATCTGGATGGCACCGTGCTTTCGCAGAATGATGACTTTACGCGTCAGGAGTATGGCCATGATGTTCCGTTCGGCGAGGTGCTGCGCGGCGACGTGCCGACCCCTGAGAATGCGCGCGATTTCGTTCACACCGTGGCACGGTACTTCGTAGTGTCCAAGGACAACCAGTAAGCTCAACGGTCTGAAAAGGTTGCAGTGGGGAGGGATGGCTTCGGCTATCCCTCTTCCTGTTTGCGGAGGTGTCGCTTTCCCTGCGGCTGGGCGCAGAAGTTGCGTACACTGATGGTTATTGGCGACTGCAATTCAGAACGTGGCGGTGCGAAGGATCAGTCTGCGTGAGCGGCTGGAGAACCTGGCGCTGCACCTGGTGGCTGGAGCGGTGGGGATACTGCCGCGCAGCGTGGCCAGGGCGGCGGGCGCGGGGCTGGGCGCCGCGGCATGGGTGCTGCTGGGCCGGCTGCGCCGTGTGGGCCTGCAGAATCTGGAACTGGCGATGCCGGAGAAGTCCGCGCAGCAGCGCGAGGCAATTCTGCGCGGCGTGTTTCGCTCGCTGGGCTGGCAGGTTGGCGAGTTCTGCAAGATGAGCGGCTACACCGCAGAGCAGGCGTCGAAGTTCATCCGCTACGACGGGCTGGAGCATTACCTTGCGGCCCGGGAGAAGGGCAAAGGCGTGCTGGTGTTGACCGGCCACCTGGGAGCGTGGGAGCTCTCGAGCTATTACCACTCGCTGATGGGGTATCCCATGTCGCTGGTGATCCGCCGGCTGGACAATCCACTGGTGGATGAGTACGTGAACGGGATCCGGTGCCTGCATGGCAACCGGGTGATTCATAAGGACGAGTTCGCGCGGGGGCTGCTGAGCTCGATGCATCGGGGAGAGACGGTGGGGATCCTGATGGACACCAACATGACGCCGCCGCAGGGCGTGTTTGTGCCCTACTTTGGAGTGGAAGCCTGCACCGCGTCGGGCCTCGCGCGGGTTGCGCTGCATTCGGGCGCGGCCGTGCTGCCGGGCTTTTTGGTGTGGGAGGCGGCGGAGAAAAAGTATGTGCTCCGCTTTGGTCCGGAGCTGGAGTTGATTCGTACCGGCGATCTCGGAAGCGACATCTTGGCCAACACGGCGCTGTTTACTCGGACGATCGAGGCGTATGTGCGGCGCTATCCCGAGCAGTGGCTGTGGGTGCATCGGCGCTGGAAGACGCGGCCCGAGGGCGAGGAGCGGCTGTACCGATGAGCGCGAAGACGTTGAGTGCGACAGAGATTGCGGAGCTGCTGGGAGTGGTTACGGCTTCGACGGCTGCAGTTTCGCGCGTGTCCGGGCTGGACAACGCGGGGCTGGATGCGGTGGTGTTTGCGGAAGATGAACGCACGCTGGCCGCCGCGCTTGCGACCCCCGCGGGGCTGATACTCGCGCGCGCTGCGGGGTCGCAGGCGGATCCGCGCGTATTGGTGGTGAAGGATCCGCGCTATGGCTTTGCGGTGTGTGCGAAAGCGCTGGCCGGCGTGAGGGCGGAGAGTGAGGTACATACTTCAGCCGTGATTGACGCGTCGGCGAAGCTGGGCCTGCGGGTGAAGATTGGAGCGCGCGCTGTGGTGGAAGCAGACGTGGTCCTGGGCGATGATGTCGAGATCGCCGCGGGAGCGGTGATTCTGCGCGGCGTGGAGATTGGGGACCGGGTGGTGGTGCAGGCTGGCGCGGTGCTGGGGGCGACGGGCTTTGGCTATGCGCGCAATGCAACGACGGGCGAACATCTGCTGTTTCCCCAGCAGGGACGGCTGGTGATTGAGGACGACGTGGAGATTGGCGCGAACACCACGATCGATCGCGGCGCGCTGGGGGAGACGCGCATCGGGCGCGGGACCAAGATCGACGACCAGGTGCACATCGGGCACAACTGCAGGATCGGCAAGAATGTCCTGATGGCGTCGCAGGTGGGAATCTCGGGGTCGTGCGTGGTGGAGGATGGCGCGGTGCTGGCGGGGCAGGTGGGGCTGGGCGATCATGTGCACATTGGCCCGGGGGTGATTCTCGGCGGGGCTGCAGGCGTGTTTCCGGGCAAGCACCTGGAGGGTCCGGGGCAGATGTTCATGGGCGTGCCGGCCGAGCCGCTGAAGGATTATCTGAAGACGATCGCGCGCGTGCGGCGTCTGAAGTAGTGAGTAGTGAGTAGTGAGTAGTGAGTAGTGAGTGGGCGGTGTGCTGTGGCGATTGTGGTGGTGGGCGGGCATACGCGGAATATCGGTAAGACGAGCGTGGTGGCCGGGCTGATTCGGGCGCTCCCGCAGAGGCGGTGGACAGCGATCAAGATCACGCAGTTCGGGCATGGAGTGTGCTCGGCCAACGGGGAGCCGTGCGATTGCGAGACGGCGGACCATACCATTGCGATCAGCGAGGAGCGGGATCGGTCGAGCGGAACAGACTCGTCCCGGTATTTAGCCGCGGGGGCGGAGCGGTCCTTCTGGGTGCGGACGCGGCAGGGGCAGTTGAGCGAGGCCATGCCGCGGGTGCGTGCGCTGCTGGCGGAGTCGGAGAACACGATTGTGGAGTCCAACAGCGTGCTGCGGTTTCTGCAGCCGGATGTGTCGCTGAGCGTGCTGGACCCGTGCGTTGAGGACTTCAAGGCGTCGGCGCGGCGCTATCTCGACCGCGTGGACGCGCTCGTGGTGCCGGCAGGCGCAGTGTTTGCGGAGGGATGGGGCGGAGTATCGCTGCGAACGATTGAGTGGAAGCGGCAGTTTTGTTTCGTTGCGCCGGAGTATTGCACGGCGGAGCTCGCCGCCTACGTAGAGGCTCGGCTGGGAGCGCTGGCGCCGGTGCAGACTCCGCGCTAGATGCTTTGGACGGGCAGCGTCATGAGGTCGTGGACGCAGGCGACTTCGCGTTGGACGAAGGGCTCGGCGTAGCGAACGCCGGCCAGCAGACCGTAGTGGCGCGCGGTGGCGAAGGTGCGCTCGCGGATGTCGTCTTCCGGCACAAAGAGGCTGGCGCCCGTGGGCTGGGCTCCATATTGCGAGCGATAGGCGAGCAGCGATTGCAGGCGCGTCTCGATGTGGGGCGTGATGTCGACGACGAAGGTGGGGCGAACGTCGGCGTACAGCGACGCGTAGAGAATCTTGTACGGCCGGTGCGGTGCGCCGTGCTCCGCTGGCAGATCGAGCCGCGACAGCCCGGCGGCGAAGCATGCTTCGTAGCCCAGCGTGGAGGCCGTGTAGTGGTCGGGGTGGCGGCCCTGCCAGTAGGGAAGGATCACGACGCGGGGACGAAGCCTGCGCAGCACCGCAGCGATCTTCAGCCGATTTTCCTGGGTGTTCTGCACATTGCCGTCGGGCAGATCAAGGGCTTCGCGATGCGAGACGCGGAGGATTTTCGCTGCTGCTTCCGCCTCGGCAGCTCGCTCCACGGCCGTACCCCGAGTGCCCGCCTCGCCGCGCGTGAGATCCAGGATGCCCGTCCGCCAACCCAGGCATTGCTGGACCAGAAGCGTCCCGCCGCAGGTCTGCTCCACGTCATCGCGATGCGCGGCGATGGCAAGGATGTCCAGCGTACCTGCTTGGGCGGAGGATGAGGCCTGCGGCGTGGCCATGGCGTTAGTCTGCGGCGTTGGTCTCGGCGTCCATGTAGGCTACGTCGAAGACGGTGCCTTGCACGGTCATGTTGATGTTGTTGATCTCCGAACCAGGAGGCCCGCCATTGGCGTCTTCCTGCTGGGTTTCAACAATCGGATTAGGATTGAGGCCGGTGTAGAACGCGTGGACCTGGCCGCCGTACCCGGTGAACACCTTGTAGTAGTTCTGCACCCAGCACAGGCCGTTCACACTGCCGTAGTAGTACTGATTTTGATTGGTGTTGATGTTCGGGACGACAACCGGAGCAACGCTCGAGACGTTGGACTGGACTACCGCCGGAATGATCGTGGCCGGCGGAGTGGAGGTGCCGGTGGTCGTCATGGTCAGGCAGTTGTAGTTACCCGCCTGGTCGGTGAAGCCCTGCGCGGCCAGTTCTGCGGCTGCGGTTGCCGCTCGCACGCCATTGGCGCAGTTCGAGGAGGCAATCCAGAGAGTGTTGCTGTCGGCGAAGAGCAGCTTGGTGTGCGTGCCGTCGGATATGGAGACGGGTGCGCTGACAGCGTAGGTGCTGAGGTTCATGGTGGTCAGGTTGCCGGCGAAGAGCCCCTTATACTTGCCGCTGGTCTGCAACTGTTGACCGGCCAGGTAGAGGTAGGTTCCGTCAGAGGTGGAGGCCGTAACGCCGCCGGGAATTGCAACGGGATTCGCTATGCCTGCGGGCAGCGTGGACATCGGGGAGGGCGCACCGGCGCTCAGCGGATCAACCGTTGGCACCGAGTCGATATTGAGCGCCGACGTTTCGAGGAGGGCGACGCTCGCGGTGTTGCCGCCGTTTTCCGGGCCCGAGTTGAGGACGTACGCGGTATTGCCATCGATGGAGAAATCGACATTCACGGGCCGATCGTAGTTGCCGGCAACAGGAACGACGCAATAGGCCGGAAGGAGCAACGGTTCACAGTCCACGTAGCCGGGAGGAAGGACGGGATTGGGCGTGGCCGGCAGTTTCACCACGCGATACAGCGTGTTCGAATTCTGCACCATCGCCAACACCATGCTGAAGCCCGGATTGATGACAACCTTGTTGACCCCGGGAAGGTTCAGGAGGTAGGTTACTCCGCCAGTGTTGAACACCAGTTGGCCGGCCTGTTGCGCGGCGCCGGCAAAGGCCAGGCCGAGCGGAGAGGCGGCAGCGGACGCAGGCTGCGGCGCGAAATTGCTGACCGTTCCACTGGCTGTTTCCTTGCTGTAATTGATGTCGGTCAGGTTGCCGTCGTTGTAGGAGAGCACGTAGCCGGTAGTCTGTTCGGGGAAGTTGAGGATGCTGACGGGTTGCGCCTCAGAGTAGCCCGAGATCGGGAACTGGTGGGTGGTGTTCTGGACATTTCCACGCAGGTCGCGAAGGCCATCAATCATCTGCAGGCCGCCCGAGGATCCGGTCGCAGAGAATGCCACAAGAACACGTTCCAGCATCTTGCTGGGCGGGACAGGGCGGCCCGCATAGCCGAACTCAGGAGTCTTGTACAAGACGACGACATTGCAACCAGAGAGGGCAAGTGTGGCCGTGGCCAGCAGGATGCCCGACGCAATCAGGGCAGGGAAACTTCTTATCTTCAACGTGAACCGCTCCAAACGTCAGCCGCCAACCGCGCGGGCTCTGCAATTTCGTAAGCTAAGTATAACAGGGCAAACTACCGAATCTGTCCCGGATATGGCCTGTTCCCAGGTCAGGCGGAGAAGCCCCCAGCGTTATACGATTGAGGATTAGACGATCCAAATCGCGAGGCGGTAGAGGAGATCAATGGCATCTGCGGTGGACAGACTTTTCGAGGGTGATACCGTCCTTTGCGACGGCGCCATGGGCACAATGCTCTACAGCTGCGGTGTGTTCATCAACCGCTGTTACGACGAGCTAAACGTAACCCAGGCGGAGACGGTGCGATCGGTGCACCAGCAGTATCTGCAGGCAGGAGCGCAGATCATCGAGACCAACACCTTTGGAGCCAATAGTTACCGGCTGGAACGGTTTGGCCTGCGCGACAAGGTGAGCGAGTTCAATCGCGCCGGCGCAGCCATTGCGCGGCAGTGCGTGGACGCCATCCGCGAGAAGCAGGGAACCCAGGCGTTTGTGGCCGGCGCCATGGGACCGCTGGGCTTGCGGCTGGAGCCGCTGGGCAAAACCAGCCTGGAGGAGGCTCGCGCAGCCTTCGCGGAGCAGATTGCGGCGCTCGCGGAAGGCGGCGTCGACCTGCTCATGGTTGAGACCATGATGTCGGTGGACGAGGCAGAGCAGGCCGTGCTCGCCGCGCGCGAGGTAGCTCCGCAGTTGAAGATGGTAGTGCTGTTTACGGTGGATGAGGAATCGAATTGCCTGGATGGCACCAGCCCCGAGGTTGCGGCCCAGCGCATGGTCGCAGTCGGCGCGGACGCGGTTGGATGCAACTGCAGCACCGGGCCGGCCGCCGTGCTCAGCGCGGTGGAGCGCATGCGCGCGGTGACCACGCTGCCCATCGTCGCGATGCCCAATGCGGGCATGCCGCGCAATGTGGAGGGGCGAAATATCTATCTCACCTCGCCCGAGTACATGGGCAGCTTTGCGCGCAAGTTTGTGCGCGCGGGAGCCAGCTGGGTGGGTGGCTGTTGCGGCACCACGCCGGCGCACATTCGCGCGATGCGCAGTGCCTTGCGCGCCATGGAGGCGCAGGAGGCGGGCGAGACGGCGGTGGCGCGCGTGGACCCAGCCGCCGCAACCGTGGCCACCGGTGCGGGGCGCGAGGCGGCGGTTGAGCCGGCTCCGTTGCGGGAACGGTCGCACATTGGCAAGTGCATTGCCGAGGGCAGGTTTGTAACCATGGTGGAGATTGTTCCGCCCAAGGGGTTCGACTGCGAGAAGGAGTTGGCCGGGGCAGCGTTGCTCGCCCGCTACGGTGTGGACGCGATCAACGTGCCCGACTCACCGCGCGCCAGTGCGCGGATGAGCGCGCAGAGTTTGTGCGTGCAGATTCAGCAGAAGGTCGGCATTGAGACGATTCTGCACTACACCTGCCGCGACCGGAATGTGCTGAGCATCCAAAGTGATTTGTTGGGCGCGGCTTCCATCGGGCTGAAAAATATTCTCTGCCTCACCGGCGATCCGCCCAAGATGGGGAACTATCCGGACGCGACCGCGGTCTTCGATGTAGACGCGATTGGCCTCGTGAACATTGTGCACGGCTTGAACCAGGGCCTCGATATCGGGCGGAATCCAATCGGCGGCTCGACGGGGTTTACGATCTCCGCGGCGGCAAATCCTGGGGTGGTCGACATCGAACATGAGGTGCGCCGGTTCGCCTATAAGGTGGAGGCGGGCGCCGAGTTCTGCATCACGCAGCCCGTCTTCGACCTCAAGCTGCTGGAGGATTTTCTGCGTCGCATCGAGGGCTTCCGGATCCCGGTGATTGCCGGCATCTGGCCGCTGACTAGCGTGCGCAACGCAGAGTTCATGAAGAACGATCTGCGCGTGTCCATGCCTGATGAGATCATGGCGCGCATGGCCGCGGCGCCCGACAAAGATGCGGCCCTGGCCGAGGGAGTCGCGATTGCGCGCGAGATGCTGGAGAGCGTTCGCGCGTCCGTGCAGGGTGTGCAGGTGAGTGCGCCCTTCGGCAAGTATGCCTTGACCACCGAAGTTCTGGGCTTGTATGAGGAGGTGAAGTGATGGCGAGCTTTGAGGATCAGATGGCGGAGTTGGAGAAGGTGGTGGACCGCCTGGAGCGTGGCGATCTTACACTGGAGGAGAATGTCACGCTGTTTGAGCGCGGGGTGCAGCTGTCCGATGCGTGCAAGGCGCAGCTGGCCAGCGCGGAAAGCCGCATCCAGGTGCTGCTGGACCCGGCAGCGGGCGGTGCGCCGCGGGTGGAGGATCTGGCGGTTACAGTGGCGGATGAAGACGACGAGAGGGATGAAGAGTACGACGACGGCCGTTTATAGCTAGCGCTCGCGGCTAGCCTTATCGATCCCGGCTGACAACGAAGCCGGGGACCCAGAGCAGCGCACGTTTGTAGTCGCTTTCAGGGAGCTCGGCGATGGATTGGCGGGCAGCCTCGGCGTAGGCGCAGGCCGTGTCCATGGCGTAGGACAGCGAGCCGTGGCGGTGCAGGATCTCGAGGATGTCGGCGTGCGCGACGCGGGCAAAGCTGCGGTCGGCCAGGACGGTGCGGATGGCTTCTCGATCGGCACCCGTCCCGCGTTCGAGGGCGTGGATCACCGCCAGCGTGGCTTTGCCCTCGCGCAGGTCGGAGGCGGCGGGCTTGCCGAGGACCTCGTCGTTGGCGGTGAGGTCGAGGACGTCGTCGACAATCTGGAAGGCGAGGCCGAGATTGCGGCCGTACTCACCGAGCGTGTCCTCGAAGGGACGTTCGCCGTCGCGGACGGTGGGATTTGCGATGACCGCGCCGAGCTGCATGGACACCTTGAACAGGCACGCGGTCTTGCGATAGATCAGGTCGAAGTACTCTTCCTCGTTGATCAGGTGGCCGAGCTTCTCCATCTGCAGCAGCTCGCCTTCGACCATCTCCTGGGTGAGCGAAATGAGCAGATCGAGAATGCGGAAGTTGCGTTCGGCCAGCGCGGTCTGGAAGGCCTGCATGTACAGCCAGTCGCCGGCCAGGACGCATTTGGCGTTGCCCCAGGTGGTGTTGGAGGAGGGCCGGCCGCGGCGGGTATTGGCTTCGTCGATGATGTCGTCGTGGACCAGCGTGGCGGTGTGCAGCATCTCGACGACGGCGCCCAGGCGGATGCGTGCGTCGCTTGCGCAATGCAGCGACTTCGCCGAGAGCAGCAGCAGCAGCGGGCGAATGCGCTTTCCGCCCCCGGCGATGAGGTAGTTGGCAATGTCCGTGACAACGGCGACGGGTGAATCGGCCTGCCGGGAGAACTCGACCTCAATTGCGGCAAGATCGTCCTTCAGGAGGTCGAAGACTTCGGCAGCCGTCGCGATGGAGATCGTGCTCATGTTTGATTAAGAGTAGCAGGTGAACGAATCTACAGGTTGTGATTTGAAGCTGGTTGGCGTTTAGACTGCGCCCAATCAACCCTAATTCGAGCGGAAGTTCGTGAATTGGAGGTCGATCCCAAGCTCCTTGCCGCGCAGCAGCGCAATGATCTGCTGCAGGGTATCGCGGTCTTTACTTGTGACGCGCACGGTGTCGCCCTGGATGCTGGCCTGGGCCTTCAATTTGGAATCCTTGATCAGCGCGACGATCTTCTTCGCGGGCTCCGACGAGATGCCCTGCTTGAGCTTGATCTTCTGGCGCACGGAAGAGTTCGAGGCCGGCTCAATCTTCTCGTACTCCAGATTCTTGAGCGAGACGCTGCGCTTGACGAACTTCTGCGCGAGGATCTCGATCACGGCCTTGAGCGTGTACTCATCCTGCGAGGCCAGCTGCACCACATCGTCGCCCTCGAGCGCGATGCTGGACTTGGAGTTCTTGAGGTCAAAGCGCGCGTGGACCTCCTTGCTCGCCTGGTCGATTGCGTTCTTCACTTCCTGGATATCTACCTTGCTCACGATATCGAAACTGTTATCCGCTGCCATGTTTGTCGTCCTCGTACAGGGTTAGATGCCGCGTCCTGGGTGATTGCTCTTCATTGTGTCAGATGTGCGAAGAAACCGACAGTGACGCAGGGAAGAGCGCACCGAAATTGGAGGTGGTCAAGTCCGCCAGCTGGTCGGTTGTGATGCCGCGAAGGTCGGCCACGAAGCGGGCCGTGTAAGCGACGAAAGCGGGCTCGTTGGTCTGGCCGCGAAGTGGGATGGGCGCGAGAAAGGGCGCGTCGGTTTCGACCAGGATGCGATCGGCGGGCACGCTCGCAGCGACAGCCTGGATGGTGGTCGACTTGGGGTACGTCACATTTCCCGCAAACGAAAGATAGAAGCCGGCAGCCAGCGAACGGGCGGCCTGCTCCTCATTCCCCGAGAAGCAGTGCATGATGCCGGGCAGCCCGGTGGGCGTCCAGTGCTCGTGGATGAGCCGGAGCAAATCTTCCCAGGCGTCCGCCGGCTCGTACTTAGCCTTGGCAGCGGGAATGGCCAGCTCGGAGGTCCGGCAATGGATGGTGATGGGCTTCCGCGCCGCCGCAGCAATCTTCATCTGCGCAACGAACGCGGCCTGCTGCGTCGGAATGTCAGGGTTGTCGAGGTGGTAGTAGTCGAGACCGATCTCGCCGACGGCGAGGCACCGCGGATCTCCGGCAAGCGTGGCCAGCCGGGCAAGATTTTCGGGCGTGGCCTGGTGCGCTTCCTGCGGATGAATGCCGGCAGTAGCCCAAATCTCCGGGTGCATGCGTGCGAGATCAAGCGCGCGGTGCATGGTGTCCGGCCCGTCGCCGATGCCGATGGCGAGCAGCTTCCCAACGCCGGCTTCGCGTGCGTGTGCGAGGATCGCGGAGACGTCCTCGTAGTCGTCGAGATGGCAGTGAGAGTCGATGAGCATAGGGCCAGAGTGTAGAGGGTAGAGAAAGGCAGGTGTTACTTGAGCCGAGAGCCTAGTGCGATGTCTTCGCCGAAGGTGGCGAGGACGGGCTTGCCGCCTTCTCCGTGCGAGGCGGCGAGCAGCATGCCGTGGGACTCGAGCCCGCGCATCTTGCGGGGCGCGAGGTTGGTGATGACAACGATGCGGCGGCCGATGAGGTCGTCCGGCGCGTACCACTCCGCGATGCCGGAAAGAATCTGTCGCTTCGGGAAATCGGGGCCCAGGTCCACCTCGAGCCGCAGCAGCTTATCGGCCTTGGGGATGCGCTCGGCGACGAGGATCTGCGCGACGCGCAACTCGATCTTGGCGAAGTCGTCGATGGTGATCTGCGGAGACTCGACAGCCGGAGATTCGAGAGGCGAGGGTACGGCGGCCGGGTCGAGAGCAGGCTTGGTGGGGTCGGGGCCGGGGGTGAGGGCAGTGCTGCCGCCGACGGGGAGGGCCGCTGCGGGGTCGAGCGTGGTGGTGCGCGGCGCAGCGTCGGGCGCGATCGTGGGCGGGACGGCGGCGGGGTCTATGGGTTCTTTATCTGTGGGGGTGGGGTTTTCCATGTCAGTCATAATCTGTGCGAGTCCTTTGTCGGCGCGAGGGAAAATAGGCCCAAGCGGCCCAAGTTTGGTGCCAGGCTTAAGCCCGCCCCATTCAAGATTGTTAAGTTCGCCATTGCGAGCAGCAGCTTCGATGTCGCCCAACCCAAGCTGCGCCCATACCTTGGCGGTAGCAAAGGGCAGAATCGGATAGAGCAATGCCGTAATGATGCGGATGGATTCTGCAGTCACGTATAGAACTGCTTCGAGATCTGCGGATCTTGAAGCATCCGCGGCGAGCTTCCAAGGCGCTGCTTCGCTGATGTATTGATCGACGCTTGTGACGAACTTCCAAATTGACTGAAGAGCCTGCTCGAAACGATGGTCGCGAAATGCTTCCTTGATTTGATTCTGAACATCACCAAGAAGTAGTCGGATAAATTCCGGATCAGATTTGGCCGGGATCGACGCCGTTCGATATTTCCCGATCATGCTCAGCGTTCTGCTAACAAGATTCCCATACCCATTCGCCAAATCCGCGTTGTACCGCGTGATCAGCGCATCGAAGCTAAAGCTGCCATCCTGCCCGAACGGAATCTCCCTCAGAAGAAAGTACCGCAGCACATCCGAAGCAAACAAATCCCGCTCGCCCTTCGCACTCTCAGGAAACTGCTTGCCATACACCTCATCGCCAAACGCATCGAGAATCGTCTCCGTCCGAACGATGTTCCCCTTCGACTTCGACATCTTCGAATCTTCAAACAGCAGCCAACCATGCGCGGTAACAGCCTTCGGCAGCGGCAGTTCCGCGGCCAGCAGAAACGCCGGCCAGTACACGCAGTGGAAGCGAATAATCTCCTTGCCCACAAGATGCAAATCCGCAGGCCAGAATTTTTCATACAAGCTCTCGTCGTCCGAGCCATACCCAAGCGCCGTCATGTAATTCGCCAGCGCATCGAGCCAAACGTAGATCACATGCTTCTGCGCGGCCAGGTTCGCCGCAGGCTCCGGCACCGGAATCCCCCACGTAAAACTCGAGCGCGAGATGCTGAGGTCTTTCAGCCCGCCGCGTACAAAGCTCAGCACTTCGTTCTTACGCGACTCCGGCGTGATGGAAAGCTTGCCCGACTCAATCAGCTCAATGATGGGCTGCTGAAACTCCGACAGCTTGAAGAAAAAATTCTCTTCCGTAACTTCTTCGAGCAGCCGCCCGCAATCCGGACACGGCGTTCCAACCGGCGCATCGACAAACGCCTCATCCGACACGCAGTAGCTGCCGGTATAGCTCGCAAGATAGATAAACCCGCGCTCGTACAAGGTCGAAAACAGCTTCTGCACGCCGCGCTTATGCTTCTCGCTGGTGGTGCGAATGTAATCGTTATTGGTAATCCCCATGCGCTTCCAGAGATCCTCGAAGGACTTCGAAACCTGGTCGGCGAACTGCTGCGGCGGAATCCCGGCGACGGCGGCGGACCGCTCAATCTTCTGGCCGTGCTCGTCCGTGCCGGTGAGAAAAAAGGTGTCGTCGCCGAGCAGGCGATGCCGCCGCGCGAGCACGTCCGCGACGATGGTCGTATACGCGTGCCCAATATGCGGGCGCGCGTTGACGTAATAGATCGGTGTGGTGACGTAGAACGTTTTATGGGACATCCAGATACAAGTTTACAGGCTGCCCGCCCCCACGCGGCCCGTCGCCTACGCTTCGCCCAGCCACACCACGTACGGATACACCAGGAAGAACAGCACCAGCATGATGGCCATCAGGTCCATGTAGAGGCAGAACATCACGCCGCCGTGGTAAAGGTTCCAGCGTTTCTGGATGCAGCGCAGCGTGTCGCCCATGCCGGCCAGGCAGCCGAGGAACGGGAGAATCAGCCACGGGGTGGGGCGGATGTGAGGGAACCTCGACATCAGGGTCGCGACCGCCACGCTGGTATAGACGATGACATTCCCACGAACCAGGGAGCGCGTATGCGGATTGAAGATGGCCGGGGTCATGGACGAGGGAGAATCGGGGTCCCCGGCGGGCTTGCCCGCTGGGGTGTCAGGCGTCCTCACTGAACGGTATTTTAGACCTGCAGAGGGGGTTATCGTCCACCCGGGCCGACAGGCGCTGGCACTGGTTTGGAAATGGCCGGAGGTGGCGGCGCGTAGGTCGCTGGAGGCAGAGAGGTTACCGCGGAGGTAGGAATCTCGATCACGCCCAACCGGTTGCTGGTGACGTCGCGCATGGCTATGCGCAGGAAGGTCTCGACGAAATCCGGCACGCTGACCTCGAGGTGATATTGGATGAGCGCATGCGCGAGCTTTGCGTCATCGTTCGACCTCGGCTCAAGGGTAAGCGCTCGGCTGCTGGTGGCCAGCAGGTCACCTTCTGTATCGAAGACATACGCGAGGAACTCGATCTTCGCGATGCGGCGGCCGTCGGGCTGCCGGGCGAAGGTGAGTTCGCCCGGCAGCGAGAGGAAATCGAGATCGTAGCGGCGAAACGGTCCCTTCGACGGCAGGACGGGAGTGAGTTCATTGCCAGGGGCGAGCGTCGTCTCGGTGGTCGTGGAGGCGGGCAAAACGCGGACTCGGAACAGCAAGTCTTCCGGCGCCGGCCCTCCCCGGCTCATCGCGGCATCGTAGTAGGCCGCAGCCCTGCCGTGGCTTGCTGCCTCGCCCCTGTAATCGCCACGCCGATAGGAGAGTTGCAGGTGTTGCCCGGCGACTTCTCCCACTGCCTCGACGTGGATTGGACGATAGCCATCATCGGCATCCGGGCTTGGGCTATACGTGAGCGTGTAGTAGTTGCTTCCAGCGGCCACCACGCTGTTGACCGCATCGACCAGGCTCTGCGGATTGTAGAGCGCGCGGCCGCCGGTACTGGCTGCGATCGCCTCCATCATGGAGTGCTCGGCCGCCTCCGATTGGTTCGTCTTGCTCAGATCGATGCTGGCGCTGCGGACAGGTTTACCCGGATTCGCGTTGCTCGCTGAAGCTGTAATCAGACTTCGGGCGTCAACGGGATACACCGCGATCTGCGCCTTCGAGAGCAGTTTGACTGTTTCACGGAACTCGTCTGCATCGGTATCTGCAACGTTGAAAGGATGTGGCAGCGAGGGGTCGGGAACGAGGTTGAAGGGGAAAGACCCAGAGAACCAGATCAGGTTTTTGCGTCCCGGAAATGCTGCAAGATAATGGGCCAGCGTGTTGAACGCATCGAGGCTGTACTGCACGCGGAAGGAGGTCTCCAACGCGCCGAGCTGTTGCTCAAACGTTCGCAGATTCGCTGCAACGTAGATGGCCGAGGGGCTTCCCTTGACCGTCGGCAACGCTACCGATGAGGACGTGGAGGGATTCGAGACGACCTGCTGCCCGGCTCCGGGAGGGTCCGCACTGGCAGGGACACGGGGGATGAGTTTGCGCTCGAGTACGTCGCGCAGCGCGGAAGGATCCGAGGAGAAGCCTTGCAAAAGAATGAGGTGGTTTGCCAGGCCGACAACCGCGATGCGCGTGTTTGGATTGGCGTGGAGAACGTATTGCCGCAGCTGCGAGCGGATGAAGCCCTCATCCTTCATGGGCGTATTGAGCGCATCGATGAGCAGGATGTTAAGCGTTTCGCCGGAGGCGATGGGCGTGTAGTTGGTGAATGTGCCGGGAGGCAGAGAAGGGAAGGAGGTCGCCGTCGCAGTTGGAGATTGAGATGAATGCTCTTCCACGCGAGCGATGGTTTGCGGAGCTCCACCCTCGGTGACGCGAAAATTTTGTGAACTCAGTCCGCGAACAGGATGGCCAACCTGATCCTGCACAACGACGCTCAGCGCGATCGATCGCGGGCTCGGCTCAAGGGCAGGGGCCGAGGTCGTCGGCGGCGCAGACTGCGCACCGCTTGCCGACCCGAGCGTCGCGACAGCCAGCACCAGGACGAAACGTGTGCACATGATTCGTCTCCAAACCTGCATGTCGCGATGACCCATCGAGTGAGACAGCGTCCCTACGGATTAGCTCAACGGAGATTCGACTAGACGGCCGCGAGAACCCGTTCCGACTCCCGCGCCATGGCGCGGATGGACTCGTTGTAGGGCGCGCGCAGCACGCCGCGCTCGGTGATGATTGCGGTGATGTACTTCGCCGGAGTGACGTCAAACGCCGGATTCTCGATGCCCACGCCGTCGGGCGTCATCTGCTTGCCGTTGGAGTGCGTCACCTCGCGCGCATCGCGTTGCTCGATGGGAATGCCCTCGCCTGTGGCCGTCGCCAAATCGATGGTGTTGAAGGGCGCGGCAACGTAGAACGGAATCCCGTGCTCTTTCGCCAGGATAGAAACGCTGTAGGTGCCGATCTTGTTGGCGGTATCGCCGTTGGCCGCAATGCGATCAGCGCCGACGATGACTGCCTGGATGCGGCCCTTGCTCATCAGGTGGCCGGCCATGTTGTCGCACAGCACGGTGGTGGGAATGGAATCCTTCATCAGCTCCCAGGCGGTGAGGCGCGCACCCTGCAGGTAGGGGCGAGTCTCGTCGGCGAGCACATCAATCTGGTGGCCGCGCTCGACCGCGGCGCGAATGACGCCCAATGCCGTGCCATAGCCGCAGGTAGCGAGGGCTCCCGCGTTGCAGTGCGTGAGCACCGTGCCGTCCTTCGGCAGCAAGGCCGCGCCGTGGGCGCCGAGCGCTTTGCACTGCGCGATGTCTTCGTCATAGAGCCGCTTGGCCAGCGCGACGACGGCAGCCTTGATCTCGGGGATCGGCGTGTTCTTTGCGGCGAGCGCGTTGAAGAGATCCCGCACCTGGCCAATGCCCCAGAAAAGGTTAACCGCCGTCGGCCGGGTCGCCGCCAGCGTAGAGCAGATGACCTCAACCTCAGCAGTAAGTTCCTGTAGCGTCGACGCCTGGCTGCGTTCAATGCCAATCGCCACGCCCATCGCGCCGGAGACACCAATTGCCGGAGCTCCCCGCACAATCATGTCGCGGATGACGGTGGCTACCTGCTGGTAGTCCGTGGCAAGAACGTAGGTCTCTTCAAGAGGAAGCTTGGTCTGATCAAGGAAGTTGACGCCGGCGGGCGTCCATTCAAGCGTAGGAATCATGTCCCTACCAGTTTAGAGGAACTGCGTGCGAACTGTCAGCGACCTGCCCGCGAGGCTAGGGCGCAGACCGCCACTCCAGCACTTTGCCGAGGTCGAACACCAGGTACCGGCTCTTGCACTCGGCACACAAATACGCGCGATATCCCAACATCAGGTACTCCCTGGGGTTGCGATGGACGCGGAACGTATCGGTACAGCTGCAATGGGGGCATTTATGCACTCTCGACATGCGTGGTTCTTCCTTCTCAGGGGCCCTGACGTTCCTTGACGGCATCAATGGCTCAGTTTATCCAGATGCCGAAATCCACCCGTTGAGATTAAGATGGCCACAAAAATTGAAAAGTTGTACGTGGCATGCATCAGCGTCGAGCAGGCGAGCGAGTGCGTGCGAATCCGCACGAAGCTGAGGACGAGGCTCACGCCGTACAGCACGCCAAGCACTCCCCACGCGTGCGCCAGCTGATCGGCATGGAGCAGAGCGAAGGGGATGCTGGAAAAGATTGCCGAGAAGATCAGCGCAGAGGTGGAATGCATCGAGCTGCGCTGCCAGCGATCCAGGCCGGCGGGGCTGCGCTCCAGCGCCAGCCAGTCGTACGCGGTGGCGAGCGCCGGCAGAAGGAAGCCGCGAAACGCCAGCTCCTCGGTCAGCGGCGCCAGCAAAACAGCGAAGGCCATCAACAGCCACGCTGCGTGCGGCGTCGTGAGGATGTTGTCGAACGTGGTCGTCTTCGGCGTCGGAAGCAGTTGCAAGGCGCCCTGCGCCGCGGCACTCAGCAACACCCCTCCGCCGACGATCCAGTACCAGTACCGCCGCGCCGCCAGAAAATTCCAATGAATTCCCTGCGCGAACGACACATCCCACAGATGCGGAAACAGCCACGCCGACGCCGCCAGCGTGAGCACGTAGGCCAACGCCTGCGATGCCAGTCCCAGTCCCGGATGCTGCAACGCCGACTCCAGACGAATGTGCGCCAGCGTGAAGATCGCCAGTTGACACAGCACGACCATCAGGAAGGCCAGCGAAAAGAACAAGATCGCGTGGCCAATATGGGGAATGCGCCGCGCCAGCCCGTGGTCCTTGGCCGGATCGGTATCGTGCTGGATGTCGAGGACTTTGGGCTCGACTGCCTCGGGGACGGGAAGATTGCTCATAGGACTGAGTCCAGATTACTTCGCCTTCCGCGCCGGCGTCTTGGCTGTCTGCGTTTTCGCCGCCTTCTTGGCAGCAGATTTACGCTCAGTGGGTTCGGGCTTCTTCTTGGAGGCCGTCGGAACGCCAGTCTTTTTCTCCGGCGCGATGAACTTCGGTTTGGGCGCCTTCTTCTCCAGGTCCGGAAGATCGATTGGCGGCCGATGTCCGTTTGAATTCAATGCACCCGCGTCCGCGTAATAGCGCTTGAGAAAGTGCCCGGTATGCGAGCCGGCAGTGTACGCGACGGCCTCCGGCGGCCCCTGCGCGACGATGCGGCCACCGCCCTCGCCACCCTCCGGACCCATGTCGATCACGTAATCCGCGTTGCGAATGATGTCCAGGTTGTGCTCGATGATGATCACCGTATTCCCAAGATCCGTCAGGCGATGCAGCACTTCGAGCAGCTTGCGCACGTCGTCAAAGTGCAGCCCGGTGGTCGGTTCGTCGAGCAGGTAAAGCGTCCGCCCCGTCTGGCGTTTGGAGAGCTCGCGGGCCAGCTTCATGCGCTGCGCTTCGCCGCCCGAGAGCGTGGTTGCGGACTGGCCGAGGTGAATGTATCCGAGGCCGACGTCGACCAGCGTCTGCAGCTTCTGGTTTACGGCGGGAATTTCTTTGAGCACCGGCAGCGCGTCTTCAATGGCCAGCTCGAGCAGGTCGGCGATGGAGTAGCCGTTGAACTTTACGCTGAGCGTCTCCTGGTTGTAGCGCCGGCCGTTGCAGATCTCGCACAGCACGTACACGTCGGGCAGGAAGTTCATCTCGATGCGCCGCTGACCTTCGCCCTGGCAGGCTTCGCAACGTCCTCCCTGCACGTTGAAACTGAAACGCCCGGGCTTGTAGCCGCGCTCCCGCGACTCTGGCAGCATGGCAAAGAGATCGCGGATCGCGGTGAACACGCCGGTGTAGGTGGCGGGGTTCGAGCGCGGCGTGCGCCCGATCGGCGACTGGTCAATCTGGATCACCTTGTCGAGCTGTTCGGCGCCGTGAATGGCCTTGTGCCGTCCGGGCTCTTCGCGGGAACCGTAGAGCTCCTTGGCCAGCGAGCGGTACAGGATGTCGTTGACCAGCGTGCTTTTGCCGGAGCCGCTGACCCCGGAGACCACAGTCATGACGCCGAGCGGGAAGTGGGCGGTGACGTTCTGCAGATTGTGTGAGGCCGCGTCCTGCACCGAGAGCCAGCGGCCGGAGAGAGGGCGCGGGGCCTGGTCCGGCGTGGGTCGCGTGACGATGTCGATCAGCCCGGCGAGATACTGCCCGGTCACCGAGTTCGGATTCGCCATGATCTCGGCGGGTGTGCCCGAGGCCATGATGTGGCCGCCATTCTTGCCGGCGCCCGGGCCCAGGTCGAGTACGTAGTCGGCCTTGCGAATCGTGTCTTCATCGTGTTCGACGACAAGCACGGTGTTGCCCAGGTCGCGCAGATCCTCAAGCGCTGAGATGAGCCGCTGGTTGTCGCGCTGATGCAGGCCGATGCTGGGCTCGTCGAGCACATAGAGCACGCCGCGTAACTTGCTTCCGATTTGTGTGGCCAGTCGAATGCGCTGGCCTTCCCCTCCGGAGAGCGTGGCGGCGCTGCGATCGAGCGAGATATATCCAAGCCCCACGGCGTTGAGGAACTCCAGGCGCTCGACGATCTCGCGCTGCAGGCGGTCGGCGATCAGGCGTTCGCGCCCGCTGAACGCCATGGAGCGTGCCGCCATCAGAGCGCGCTCCAGCGACAGTGCCGTGAAGTCTGCAATGGAGGCGTCGCGACGTGCGTCCGCTGCTTCGATGGGCTCGGTCTCGTCGCGCGTGCTGGGCGGATGCATCGCAGCATCGGCGAGCGGGAGGGTTACGGCGAGCGACTCAGGCCGCAGCCTGCGACCGTGGCAGCGCGGACATTCGGTCGCGGACATGAATTGCATCATGTACTCGCGATAGCCCTCGGACTTGGTGTCGTCGAGCGTATCGCGCAGCCAGTTGAGGATGCCGTGGAATCCGGTGCGGCCGACTTCGTTGCGCGGTGGCCCATAGAGCAGCAACTGCTGCTCGTCCTTGGTGAGCGCAGAGAACGGCTGCTTGAGGTTGATCTTGTATTTTTCGGCCGCCAGCTTGATGAGGCGCAGCAGGTATTGCGAGGAAGAGCCCGGGCCCATGGCGCCGTCCAGCAGCGGCTTGGACCAGTCGGAGATAGTCTTCGCCGGATCGAAATCGTAGATCGAGCCAAGCCCATGGCACTCCGGGCACGCTCCGTAGGTGGAGTTGAAGCTGAAGCTGCGCGGCTCAAGCTTGGCCACGTTGATGCCGCACTCCGGGCACGCCATCGACGAGCTGAACAGGGTTTCGGTGGCTTTGCCGTTGGGTGCCTGCAGGCCGATGAGTACAAGTCCGTTGGCCAGTTGCAGGGCGCTGGCAACCGCGGCCGAGAGCCTGCGTGTGTCGTACCCGGCGGTGGCCTGCGCGCCGTCCGCGAGGGGCTCGGTGGGATACGGCTTCAGAATGATGCGATCCACGATGGCTTCGAGGGTGTGGTTCTTGCGCTTCTCCAGGCGCATCCCCTCTTCGACCTCGGTGATCTCTCCGTCGATGCGAACGCGGTAGCCCTTCTTATCGAGCGCCTCAATCTCTTCGCGGAACTCGCCCTTCCGCCCGCGCACAATCGGCGCCATCACCGTAATGCGTTCGCCAGGTGAATCGGCCCGGCTGCGTTCCACAATCTGCGCGACGATCTGCTCGGCGGTCTGCCGCGAGATGGGGCGGTGGCAGTTAGGGCAATGCGGCTGGCCAACCGACGCATAGAGCAGGCGCAGGTAGTCGTAGATCTCGGTAATGGTGCCGACCGTGGAACGAGGCGAGCGGGAGGTGGTCTTCTGCTCGATGGAGATGGCAGGCGAGAGGCCGTCGATGGAGTCGACGTCCGGCCGCTCCATCTGGTCGAGAAACTGGCGCGCGTAGGCCGACAGGGTTTCGACATACCGCCGCTGCCCTTCGGCGTAGATCGTGTCGAACGCGAGCGAGCTCTTGCCGGAGCCGGAAAGTCCTGTGACGACGGTCAGGGTGTTGCGCGGAATCGACACAGAAACGTTCTGCAGGTTGTGCTGACGCGCCCCGCGAACGTCGATGTGCGTCAGGTTCTTGGACGGAGTTTGGGTCGAAGAGGCCAAGTCTCTAGTCTACTAGGTTCGGGACCCGGGACGACTTAGGCCGCTCTGCCGACCCCGCGCCTCTCCGCATGGAACGCCTGTTGGGTCATTTGACCCACTGTCAAGGACACTTGACGCTTTTCCGGAAACTTGACGGAAATACCTCCCAAAATGCTATCCGAAACCGGGCTAAAGCAGCCGATTTGTAACCCGAAGCCGGGCTAAGCCGCACAAGAATTCGCCAAAATGCTGGGCAAACTCAGAAATCCACCACCCTACCGGAACAGGGGTAATATCCTTAGGTAATATCGTGCGTCAAATTTGTAGTGGAAGTTTCGATGGAATCGTCCAAAATAGCCTTGGCCTGCGAATTGAAGTTGATTCTCTCTGCTCGCATCCCAACAGAGCAGCGGAAGTAGCCCAAGGAGACGTTGTCGCATGAATTCGCCGATATTGCTGGTGGGAGCCGTTCTCGCGTCGTTGGCGTTCGGAGTTCTACTGGCTTATGCCATCTGTCAGGCTATGTTTCGCGTTCTCCGCGTGCATGCCGAATCTACCGCGCGGCGCGGCCAGACCGCCCGCGCGAGCATAAGCACCGGTAGCTAAGGACCCTGAATTTCTCTCGATTACTGGGGATTTGAGCTTGTGGGGGGCGGGTTCGACGTCGTCTTCTTATTTTTCTGATCCTGCTGAGCCTGCATCTGCTGAAGCTCCTGCATCACCATCTCCGGTGTCAAGACCTTGGCGGGACCGTTGGGCACGGATGTGGCTGGCGCGCTGGTTGTTGAGGCGGCAGGCGCTGGGGTCGGCGAGGTCGTGCCCGGGGACGGTGCTGCGGCGGGCGTAACGCGGTCGGAGCGGTCGGTACGATCGTCATACATCGCGTAGGCCGGGGAGTTCGGTCCAGGCGGCTCCGTTCCACCGGCACGAGAGGTCAGGACGAGCTCCGGCGGAGTGCCCGGATTGCCACCCAGCAGGAGGATGTTCGACCCGGTTCCATCGAGCAGCGTTGCCAAAATGCTCGATAACGGGGCCGGACCGTAGGTGCCAAAGACGCGCTGCTCCTCAACGCCGCCGGTGATTTTCAGGCCCGTGATGTGGGAGATCGACCGCAGAATCTGATTCAGGCTGGAGTTATCCGCTCGAATCTTCAGGAGGCCGTGGGTGAGGATGATCTCCGCGTGGCGTGGCGGGTCGGGTGCGGGGACCACGGGCTGCGGGGTGCCTGGAGCCTGGGGGCTGCCTGGAGCCAGCGGGGTGCCGGGAGCCGCTTGTCCGGGCACGGCCGTCGGCGGCGTGGCAGGCAGGCTCTGGCTGCGCATGGCCGTCGCGACGGCGAATAGAACGAGGAGCGCTCCAGCAACGCGGGAAATTCTTCGTAGATGATAAGTCGGGTGCATCTTCTGCTTCGGACGTGCGGGCCGGCAAGAGGGTAGCTTCACCGCTTCAGAATACCGCCAAAGTCCGGGGATGTGATCTTTTTGGCAATGGTCAAGCGGTAGGACGAGCGGTTCGCTGGACTCTCAACCCCGGCCTCCGTATGCTGGGCAAGGCAAGATGCACGTACTGAGGAGCCTGGAGTGAGAGACAAGCGGAAAGGGCTCAGTCGCCAAGGGATTCGAGCGGGGGTCATTCTGGGGGGGCTTCTGACGCTTTCGCCTTCTGTCTTGCTGGCACAGACGTGCGTTACGCAAGCCAGGATGACCTCCGATATCCGCGACGGACTGAGTGCGGCCGCCCTTACTCTGGCGCAAGCCGTGCAGGCCGCCGATGTCGCCAAGGTGCAGGGGATGACGATCACGGAGTTTTCGAGCGCCTCGGCGTTCGGGCCTACGGAGAGCCTGATACGGGGGACTGCTGCGCGAATGGGCAGTGGCGAACTTCGGGTGGTGCAGATTTACGAGCTTGACGCGCGCCCGCGCGCAGCCAATGACACCTCCGAAGCTAACTTCAGTTGTCCGCTCGCCGGCACCACGTCGGAGACCGACTTCGCCATCTCGGGACTTCCTCGAGGGCTGTATGGATTTGCGATGGTTGAAGCCACTGGAGACCATCCGTGGCTGCTTTCCTTCTTGCTGCGCCAGGACGACGGGGTATGGAAGCTGGCCGGCTTCTATCCACGCGCACGGACCATGGCTGGTCACGATGGAGACTGGTATTGGAAAAGCGCGCGGACGTATGCCAAAGCCGATGAGCTCTGGCTGGCGTGGATCTTCTATGGACAGGCGGCTGAGCTGTTGCGCCCTGCCAACTTCGTGACAAGTACGAACCTGGACCGTTTGTCTTCCGAGCGCCGAGTTGCAGCGCCGCCCGAGCTGGCCGGCGGTATTAGTCCGAATCATCCGCTGGTTCTGAAGGCGGGCGATGGTAAGGGCGGGGCGGTCGAATATCGGTTCACGGGTATTTCTGCCCAGCAATCCGATGATGGCAAGGACTTAAATCTGATTCTTCATATTCCAGTGGATGACGAGAGTGATGCGGCTGCGGCGATCGCGCGCAGTAAAGCGGCGGCGAAGGCATTATTGGATGCGCACATCGAGTTGCGCCAGGCCTTTAGCGGAGTCTGGATTTTTGCGGATTCGGAAGGACACGAGCCATTGATCACTGAGCAGACAATCTCGAATATCCCCTAGTATGGTGGATGTTTCTCATGGCGAGGCGATCGAGCCAGGTGGGAGGATGGAATTTCCCCGGGGTGGATTTGGCAAATATAGGGCATCTGTTACTGACTGCAAACGCTTCAGCGAGCATGTGACTGAACGAGGAAGAGAGATTCGGAGAAGAGTTCATGGCAAGCTTTCAGAAGTCCCTGGCACAGGCCATCCGCGACCGGCGCTCGACGCCCAGTTTCGACGGAGAGCCGATCCCGCCAAGAGATCTGTGGCAAATTCTCGATTCCGGCTTGCACGCCCCGAGTGGCTACAATATGCAGCCGTGGCGCTTCATCGTGGTGCAAGACCGGGAGCAGCTGAGGCGGCTGCGCGCGGTCAGTTATAACCAGGCGAAGGTGGAGGAAGCGTCGGCGGTCATCGTTGCGTGTGGCGACCGCGACGGATGGCGACGGGACCTGGAGGAGATGTTGCGGATGGGTCGAGCGGGGGGTATGCCGGAGAGTTATGCGGCGCAGGCGGCAGCGAGTGTTCCTGAGTATCTTTCCGAGTTTTCCCGCGATGAGATGGCTGGCTGGCTAAACAAGCAGGTGACCGTCGCGTTGACGACGATGATGTGGATGGCCGAAGTGCTGGGGTACGACACGGCCATGCTGGAGGGTTTTGAGCAGCGCGGCGTGTGCGAGACGCTGCGTTTGCCGATGAGCTACTGGGTGGTTTCGATGCTGGCCGTGGGGCACCTGAAAGGTATGGACAAGTTCGATAGCGGCCGCTTCGATCCCTCTCATACGGTTTTCGGCGAAGAGTACGGAAAACCGTTGAAATAGGCCAATGGGATCGTCGCGCGAATATCCGAAGTTTCCAATTCCAGGCGTGGGTGCCGTGGTTCTGCGTGAGGTCGAGGGACGGACGGAAGTTCTGCTGATTCGTCGCGGATCGGAGCCCATGGCGGGAGGCTGGAGCTTGCCGGGCGGCGCGATTGAGCTGGGCGAGAGCCTCCGCGAGGCCTGTGTTCGCGAGACGCTGGAAGAGACCGGACTTAGCGTCGAGCCATTAGCTGAGGTGCAGATGATCGATATCATCCAGCGTGACGCCGTGGGCCGCGTGCAATATCACTACGTCATCGTCGACATCTTGTGCCGGGTGCTGGGAGGAGAATTGCTTTCGGGCTCGGACGCGAGCGAGGTGGCGTGGGGTGATGTACGGCAGGTGTTGGAGCTTGGGGACTTCGCATTGACAGCGCGCGCCTGTACAGTGATACGTAGGGCTTTGACCATGAATGAGGGCTTGAAATGAAGACGCTGGGGCGGTTGTTGCTGCTGATGGTTGTCGTCGGGGTCGCCTTCGGTGTCCTGTTTTACGAACGCCCACTTTGGGTAGTGCGGCAGGGAACACATTTCGGTCTCTTTCTGCATCGGGTGCAGAGCAACTACGTGATGATGCCCGAGGGGCGCGTGCACTACTACGAGGCTGAATCGCGGATACCGGGCGGCGGGATTCCGCTGGTGCTGGTGCATGGTCTGGCCGACCGGGATGAGAGCTGGGCGCCGATGCTGGAGCGGCTGCGACGCTCGGGATTCCACGTCTATGCGCCTGACCTGCTGGGGTATGGACGGTCTCCCAAGCCCCGGGACAGTGATTACTCGATTTCGACGCAGACACAATTCGTTGCGGACTTCATTCAGGCCATTGGACTTCAGAAGCCCAATGTAGGCGGTTGGTCGATGGGCGGATGGATCGTTTTGAAGCTCGCGCTCGACCACCCTGATCTGGTCAATCGCGTGGTGGTCTATGACAGCGCCGGAATTCATCACCAGGTGGTCGGCGGCCCGCAGATCTTTCACCCTACCAACGAGGCAGAGTTGCAGCATTTGTCTGACTTGCTGGAGCCGAATGCGAAGCCGATGCCGAGTTTCGTTCTCAAGGACGCGCTGCGCCATGTCGCGGAAGGGCAGTGGGTGGTTGACCGCAGTATGGATTCGATGGAGGGCGGCAAGGACCTTCTGGACGCGCGGCTTGGCAGCCTGACGGAGCCATTGTTGATCGTGTGGGGAAGTGACGACCAGTTACTGCCGCTTTCGATTGGTCAGGAGATGCATGGAGTCGATCCGCGGTCGGAGCTGGATATCCTGCAGGGGTGTGGGCATTTGGCGCCGAAGACGTGTCCCGACCGTGCAGCCGCAGTGACGGTAGATTTTCTCAAGGAAAATCCGGCTCCCACGGGGGGCACGTACACGCTCAGCCGATCGCGTTAGATCAGATCTTCTGAAGGCTGGTCTGCTCCCCAGACATACGCGTCTGGCTGGGGCAAACCGATATGCTGTAACACGCGGTGGGCGTAGTTTCGTGCGATATCGTCGACGGTCTGCGGGTGATTGTAGAACGTCGGGATCACGGGAAAGATGGTTGCGCCGGCTTCCGTGGCGGCGGCCATGTTGCGGATCTGAATCAGGTTGAGTGGCGTCTCGCGCACGCACAGCACGAGGCGGCGGCGTTCTTTCAGGCAAACGTCGGCAGCTCGTTCGATCAGGTTTCCAGCCATTCCGTGGGCGATTCCGGCAAGAGTTCCCATGGAGCAGGGCAGAACGACCATCGAGTCGACAGGATAGGAACCTGAGGCGATGGGGGCTCCAATGTCCTCGTGGGCGAGCAGCGTGGTTTTTTCGGATGGTTGACCCAGGAGCTTTTCGACGACTGAGTTTCGCGGGCTGATGCCACTCTCTTCGGCTAGAACGCGAAGTGCACTTGGAGAGACGATGAGATGGACGCGGCGCACGCGAGGGTCGCGTTCGAGGGCTCGCAGGGCTTGGACGGCAAAGATAGAGCCGCTGGCGCCGGTGATGGCGAGAACGAGGGTTTTGCTGGCGGGGAGTGCGGACGTTGCCGCCCAGTCCGGCGCGCTGTGCGTGATGGTCGCGGAGGCCATTGGATCGATTATCTCCCAAATTGCTCGCATTCACGGAGCTATCCAGCGACACAGGCGTAGATGGCGTTGCGGAGACTGCGCGGTCTAAACGGGACTGTGGTTCGGGGGAGCCAAGGCGAAGGCGACCAGAGTGGGTCCAGGCCGGCCAGATTGCTTCTCGGCGACCTCGATGAGCGCCTCCTCCTGCGTGCGCCAGCTTTGGTCCATCTCGCAGCGGGCGACTTCGTCTGCGGGCGCATCCACGAAGCAAAGCTCGCAGACCGTAAGCTGGTCGTCAGCATCGCGGACAGGCGGTCCGAAGGTTCGACACTGCACGGGGCGGAAGGCGTAGAGGTCGCAGGTGCCGGTGTCGGGATCGAGGACGGGGCAGGGCTCGTCGTTGGCGAAGTCGGCGAAGGCCTCTTCATGCTGCGGCTCGGTGAAGAGCAAGCCGGTCAGAGGATCGCCGGGAAATTCATCGAGGAGACGCGTGCGGGATTCTGCTGCACGAGAGCGAATTCGATCTGCAACGTCTGCGGGAGCCATGGCCAGGCCTTGGCGCAGGTTATCCGCGTCGAATTGCGAGATCGCGAAGACGCCAATGCAGCATTGGTGGCACCCTGGCTTGCAGGCGAGCCAGTTGCCGGAGCGCTCGGTGGTCGAAGCGAGTGCGGTATCGAGGATGGAGAATAAGGGGGCCATGGTGGATGGAGCGAAGGTGCGAGGGTAGGCGGAGGGGTCAACCCTCCGCCAGGACTCGGGCAAATACCTCGTCGATGTTGGTGAGTTGCCGGCGGACGTCGAAGGCTGCCGCAATCTCCTCCAGCGACAGTCGCTGATTGATCTCGGGGTCGGCCCCGATGAGTGTTCGGAAGTTGAGGTCGTTGGTCCAGGCGTTCATGGCATGTCCCTGCACCAGACGGTACGCATCCTCGCGGCTCATGCCGGCGGCGGCGAGATCGATGAGCAACTGGCCGCTGAATACCAGACCGTTGGTCGATTCGAGGTTCTTCAGCATACGTGCGGGATACACGAGCAGGCGTTCAATGAGCGTGGCGGCACGGTCGAGGAGGTAGTCCGCCAGGATCGTTGTGTCGGGAAGGATGACGCGTTCGGCGGAGGAGTGGGAGATATCGCGCTCATGCCAGAGCGCAACATTTTCGAGCGCGACCTGCGCATTTCCCCGCATGACGCGGGCGAGTCCGCAGATGTTTTCGGAGGTGATGGGATTGCGCTTGTGGGGCATGGCGCTGGAGCCTTTTTGTCCAGCGGAGAAAAATTCCTCTGCCTCGCGGACTTCGGTGCGCTGCAGGTGGCGGATTTCGAGGGCGATTTTCTCGAGGGTCGAGGCAAGCACCGCGAGGGTGGTGACGTAGGCCGCATGGCGGTCGCGCTGGAGCACCTGGGTGGAGATCAGGGCTGGCTGCAGGCCGAGTTCGGCCAGAATGGCAGCCTCGTGCGCGGGCTTCAGCTTGCCGAAGGCACCCACCGCGCCCGAGATTTTCCCTACCCGAAGGTCTTCGGCTGCGGCGTCGAAGCGCTTTAGATTCCTACCCATTTCCGCATACCAGAGGAGCAATTTCATGCCAAAGGTGGTGGGTTCGGCATGGACGCCATGGGTGCGGCCGATGGTGGGGGTGTGCTGGAATTCCACAGCCCTCTTGCGCAGAACGTCGCGAAAACGGACAATACCCTCACGAATCAATGCAGATGCCTGTACGAGGGCTAGCCCCTGCGCCGTGTCGACGACATCGGTGGAGGTTAGGCCATAGTGCAACCAGCGGGAGTCTTCGCCAACCGACTCGGCGACGGCCGTCGTGAACGCGAGGACGTCATGGCGCGTTTCTGCTTCGATCTCGTGGATGCGTTCGATCGTGAAGGAGGCGCGTTGTTGCAGTGATTCAACAGCTGAGGGAGGGACAATTCCCGCACGGGCAAGAGCGGTGGTCGCCGCAATCTCCACCCGGAGCCAGTTTTCGTACTTGCGTTGTTCGGACCAGATGGCAGCCATCGCTGGCCGGGTATAACGGGCGATCATATGCAAACTCCGGAAAGGCTGTTAGAACATTCAGAATCAATCGGTAGAGAAGGACGTATCGAGTGACTACGTTTAGTGTAACCAGTTGCTTCGCAGCTTCAGCCTGTTCAGGAATATCGTTTCGCGATACAATGGGGAGAGTGCTTATGCCAGATTCAATCGAAGTACGGGAATCGCAGTCCAAGCTAAAAAGCCTCGCAGAGTTTCGATTTCAGATGCGGAAGTTTCTCAGTTTCAGCGAGTGCGCATCGGAGAAGTGTGGAATCCCTGCACAGCAATATCAGTTGATGCAGGTGATCGCGGCGATGCCGGAAGGGCACCAGGCATCGATCACGTACTTAGCGGAACGGATGATCTTGCGACACAACAGCACAGTGGAGTTGGTAGATCGGGCTGAACGTGCTGGCCTGGTACGCAGGGAGAGCGACCCGAAGGATATGCGCCGGTCTCTGGTGCTGCTGACGCCGCTCGGTCATGACATTTTGGATCGCCTAGTGGCGGAGCATCTGCACGAGCTTTCGCCGCTCTGCGAACATCTTATCCACGCGTTGCGAGATCTGCAGGGCGCGGTGGAACACTCAACCCCCTAGGAGCAACAGACGTTGAAGACCTCAGACCCTGCAGGTGCACTCCGAGACTACTCCGCGAACAGTCGGATTTTATATACCAGTTCGCTGGCGGCAGGGCTGGGAGCAGTGAGTGCGGTTCTGGCCTGGATGTTGCTGGAGATGATTTCACTGAGCACGAATCTCTTCTACTTCCAGCGGTGGAGCTTTCTTGAACGAGATCCCTGGCAGGCGGGAAGGCACTGGTGGCTGATCCTGATGCCGGTTTTGGGAGGACTGATCGTTGGCCTGATCGCACGGTACCTTTCTCCGCGAGTACGTGGGCATGGTATGCCAGAGGCCGTCGAGACGATCGTATTCAACGGAGGACGGGTCCAGCCTCGAGTCGCTATTCTGAAGCCCGTTGCGACGGCTATTTCTATAGGCTCAGGTGGCCCGTTTGGGGCTGAAGGTCCGGTGATTATCACGGGCGGGGCGGTAGGCAGCGTGCTTGGACAACTGTTGCCGATGACTGGCTCTGAACGAACGGTGCTGATGGTTGCGGGCGCTTCGGCCGGCATGGCAGCGACGTTCAACTGTCCAATGTCTGCCACGTTACTGGCGGTGGAGATTCTGCTCTTCGAGTGGAAGCCAAGATCGCTCGTGCCAGTCGCGATTGCGTGCGTTACGGCTGGGGCAGTTCGGCGGCTGTTGCTCGGCCCGCAGAGCGTGCTGCAGATGGTTCCGACGGGTGCGCCGATCTATCATTCGGCGATGCTGGGGGCGCTGGTTCTGGGAATTATTGCGGCCCTGGTGGCAGCGGGGCTGAGCAAGGCCGTGCATTTCTTCGAGACGATGTTTGAACGCCTGCCCATCCATTGGATGTGGTGGCCTGCGATTGGGGGCGTGGTTGTTGGCCTGTGCGGTTATATCTTTCCGGAATCGTTAGGCGTGGGTTACAGCGTCATTCAGAAACTCATCTCGGGCGATTCAGCATGGAAGCTGTTGGCAGGGATACTCATTATCAAGAGCTTGAGCTGGTCCTTCTCGCTTGGATCGAATACAGCGGGAGGAATCCTTGCGCCGTTGCTGATGATCGGCGGAGCTGTGGGCGCCGCGCTTGGGCATCTTATGCCGATCATGTCGACGGGAGCCTGGGTATTGGTGGGTATGTGTGCGGTGCTGTCAGCAGCGATTGGGGCACCCCTGACCTCGGCGATGCTGGCCCTGGAACTCACGCATAACGGCGGTCTGATGCTGCCGGTGTTGCTGTCGTGCGTGGCTGCGTACGCTGTGAGCGTGCTGGTGATGCCGCGGTCGATGCTCACGGAGAATCTCAGTCGACGGGGCCTTCATCTCAGCCGTGAGTTTGGCGCAGACCCGCTCGAAGCAATCCTGGTATCGCAGGCGATGCATACCAGTGTGTTTGCACTGCCGGAGAACGCAACGCGCAAGGATGCTGCCGACTGGCTGCGCAAGATGGAGGAACGCGGAGGAGAGGCATGGTCTCACTGGCAGCGCATCTTTCCCCTGGTGGACAGTGAAGGCCGCATGACGGGCGCGCTGACGCGAAGGCAGTTGACCGCGGCCGCGCGCAAGGAAGATCTGTCGACGCCGCTGGCGGCAGATGCGAATCGCAATCCAAAGACGGTCTCGCCGATTACAACGCTACGTGCGTGTGCGATGTCGATGGCGGAGTCGAAACTGACGGCGTACCCGGTCGTCAGCGCGGACGGGAAACTACTTGGGGTGATGACGATTACGGATCTTCTGAAGGGGCGTAGCGAGGAAGCTCATCGCGAGAGTGATCGCGAACGGGTTCTCCGATTGAGATGGCCGTTTCGTCCTTCCAATACCGCGAAGAGCTCGGGCATCCATACCGAAGCGGTGACCAGTGATGCTTCGCCGCAGGAGTTGGACGAGTCCGATTAGCTCCGGCTGACTGAATCCTGCGGCAGACTCAAGCTACGCCTAGCAGCGCAGCCATCTCGTCGTGAAGAAAGCCTTGTCCTGGTTTGTACGGCTGGATCCACTTTCCATTGAGGACAAACTGGGGGATGGCACGCTTACCGGTGTGGGCGATGACCTGCTCTGCGGCGCCGGGCGTCTTTTCGATATTGATCTCGGTATAGGGAATTGCGTGCAGGTTAAGAAAGCGCTTGGCGTCGCGGCAGTCGCGGCACCAGTCAGCGGAATAGACAAGAAGCTCCATGTTCCTATTGTCGCTGATTCGCGGCATGTGGGGAAGAGTATACTGAGGATGTTCGGGCCTCATCCGCGTCAGCAGAGCGGAGCGGCACTGGAGAGAACCATGAGCCTTACGCAACTCCGTGAGAACGGAGCAAGCACGCCGGTACGTCCTGTGACGGCGCATACCCTCCTTGAAATGAAACGCGCTGGCCTTGCAATCACTGCATTGACAGCCTACGACTACCCCACAGCGCGCCTGGTTGACCAGGCCGGCATTGATCTCATTCTGGTCGGCGATTCCGTCGGGATGACTGTACTCGGGTACGAGAGCACCTTGCCGGTCACCATGGACGAGATGCTGCACCATACCCGTGCGGTGGCGCGAGGGGTGAAGCGAGCGTTCCTGGTCGCGGACATGCCGTTCGGGTCGTACCACGCGTCGCCGGATGAAGCGCTTCGCAATGCCACGCGGTTCATTAAGGAATCGGGTGCGCATGCGGTGAAGATCGAAGGCGGCGAGCGTCGCGCGGGCCTGGTCCGGCGGATGACGGATGCGGAGATTTCTGTTGTTGCTCATATTGGGCTGACGCCGCAGTCATTCCATCGCATGTCTGGATACCACGTTCAGGGTCGATCGATTGAGGCGATCGAGAGCTTATACGCCGACGCGGCCGCGCTGCAGGAGGCTGGGGCGGTTGCGATTGTTCTCGAGGGGATTCCGCGCGAAGTTGCCGCCGAAATTACGACGCGATGCACGATACCCACCATCGGTATCGGCGCCGGACCTGACTGCGACGGTCAGATTCTCGTGTTTCATGATCTGTTCAATCTGACGTTTGCATCGCCCGCGAAGTTTGTGCGTCGGTATGCCGATGCAGCAACGTTTTTTGGCGGCGCGCTGGAACGGTATCGCAGCGATGTGACGTCGCGTAGTTTTCCGGCAGACGGGGAGAGCTACCATCTACCGCGCGAAGTTGCCGCGCAGCTGGAGGCTCTGGACGAGCGCCCTGATGTGCTCGCGCGCGCTGACGATAATGTACAGAGCGAAGGCCTGGATGATCCCTTTGAAGAATTCACCAAGCTGGTACCTACAGGCAGGAGCTGAGCATGCAAATCATTACTACTGTCCGGCAGATGCAACAGGCCTGTCTCAAGCTGAGGCGTAAAGGGACACTGGGGCTTGTTCCCACCATGGGAGCCTTGCACGATGGACATCTCTCGTTGGTACGACGTGCGCAGGGAGAGTGTGATTCTGTTGTTGTGTCCATCTTTGTTAACCCTACACAGTTTGCAGCGGGCGAAGATTTCGAGACCTATCCTCGGGCTTTTGAGGAGGACTGTGCCAAGTTGAAGGCTGCCGGTATCGACCTGCTCATTGCGCCGAGTGCGGAAGAGATGTACGCGCCCGGCGCGATTACGTTCGTTGAAGTTCCGGGAATCGGAGACCGGTTAGACGGGGCTTCGCGTCCGGGTCATTTCCGGGGTGTCGCGACGGTTGTGGCCAAGCTTTTCAATATTGTCGGCCCGGATCGTGCGTACTTTGGGCAGAAGGATGCAGCACAGGTTGCGGTGTTACGTGCGATGATCCGTGATCTCAACTTTCCTGTGCAGTTGGTGGCTTGTCCGATTGTTCGCGAGCGAGACGGGCTGGCGATGAGCTCCCGCAATCGATATTTGTCGCTACAAGATCGGCTTCGGGCGCTGATTTTGCATCGAGCCCTGGAGACGGCCTGCGAACTTTTGGAAGGTGGCGAGAGTCGCGCTGAGATTTTGCAAGAAGCGATATCGAGGGTGTTCGCGGCGGACGAGGGTATTCGCCTGGATTACGCCGAGATCGTCGATCCGTGCACGCTGCTTCCTATTGCCGACACCTCGCAGGGAGCCTTGATAGCCGTTGCCGCGTGGGTTGGGTCGACGCGACTGATCGACAACATCCTCACCGAGAACTTGCAGATTGAGAGTCTCCATCTTCGCCATGGCTTGATGGAGGAGACCCATGCCTGAAGCTCGCAAAGTGTTGGTCGGCGTCTGCGGAGGCATCGCCGCATACAAATCCGCCGAACTGGTCCGCGAGTTGCAGCGACGCGGCGCGGAGGTACGCGTCATTATGACGCGTTCTGCGCAGGAGTTCATACAGCCGTTGACCTTTGCCTCGCTGACCGGACACAAGGTCTTCACGAGTCTATGGGACTTGCCGTCTGAGGCCTCGGTGATCGAGCATATCGCTCAGGCACAGTGGGCAGACGTGCTGGTGATTGCCCCGGCGACAGCGAACACGCTTGCGAAGCTCTCCCATGGGATCGCGGATGATTTTCTTTCGGCGACTTACCTGGCTGCGGAGGCGAAAGTAGTGATCGCGCCTGCGATGAATGTGAACATGTGGAATCATCCCGCCACACGCGCAAACATCTCGGCGCTGGAGAAAAGAGGACATCGAATCATCGAGCCAGGAGGAGGTTATCTTGCATGCGGGATGACGGGTGATGGTCGGCTTGCGGATATTGAGATCATCGTCCGCGAGGTATTTGAGGCGGAGAATCGGCGGCAAGATCTCGTCGGCGAAACGGTTCTTGTTACCGCAGGGGGAACCCGAGAGCCGATTGATCCAGTCCGGTTTCTTGGGAATCGCTCCAGTGGGCGAATGGGATATGCCCTGGCTGCGGCTGCCGAACAACGGGGAGCGCGCGTGATTCTTGTTTCGGCGCCGACAGCGCTGCCGCCGCCGCCGCGCTGCGAATTTCTGCCTGTGGAGACGGCAGAAGATATGCATGCTGCTGTGCTGTATCGATTGCCGGAGGCCACGATCGTGATCAAGGCGGCTGCAGTCGCGGACTTTCGTGTGCGCCATATTGCTGCGGATAAATTGCATCGCGATGCTCCGCCGGTCCTCGAATTGGAGCCGACCGAAGACATCACTCGCAGCGTTTCGGAACACAAAGCTCCTGACGCGCTTCTCATTGCGTTTGCGGCCGAGATGGGATTTGATATTGTGCGCGCCCGCGAGAAGCTGCTTCGCAAAGGGGCAGACGCTATCGTCCTCAATGACATCAGCGGGACGGGGATCGGCTTCGATTCTGATCGGAATGCTGCTATCTTTCTCACGCAAGCCTCCGAGGTGCGTTTGGCGGAGTCCTCCAAGAGCGAGATTGCGTCGCAAATTCTCGATCAGGTTTCATTCCTGCGATCCCACCGTTTGCTTGCGCAGGAAATGAGTTAGACGCTCAGCTTGTCCCTCCGAGATATTCCCAGACGATATACTTCCGTGGAGATCCGCGAAGGGATAAGCACTGTCATGAACGCCATACAGCGACTTCTTGTTGCCGCGAGTGTACTCGCAATTTGTACGCCTGGGTGGTCGCAGACGCCGCTGAGCACGCCGGATATTCCAGCCAGCTTCGTCGCTCCGCGCCATGGTTACGACTATGACAAACAAGTTGTCATGATTCCCATGCGGGACGGTGTGAAGCTCTACACCGTGATCGTCATTCCCAAGGGCGCGACGCATGCGCCGATTCTACTGACGAGGACACCTTACGATGCGGCCAGTCGGGCTACGCGAGAAGAGTCTCCGCACATGCTCGACGAACTGCCCCAAGGCGACGATGTATTCGTCCGTGCTGGCTACGTTCGTGTATTCCAGGACGTGCGAGGAAAGTATGGGTCTGAAGGAAAGTACTGGATGACGCCAGCGCCGCTGGGACCGCTGAATACGAGTGGCAGCAATGATACGACGGATGCCTATGACACCATTGACTGGCTGGTAAAACACGTTTCGGAATCGAACGGCAAGGTGGGGATGATTGGATCCTCGTACGAGGGGTTCACGGTTGTAATGGCGCTCATCGACCCGCACCCGGCCCTGAAGGTCGCTTGTCCAGAGAGCCCGATGATAGACGGTTGGATGGGCGACGATTGGTTCCACTACGGAGCTTTCCGCGAGATCAACCTGGATTATTTTGCCGAGCAGACACAGGTGCGTGGAAGCGGGCAGATGATTCCTCGCGACGGTCGCGATGACTACACAAATTATTTGAAGATCGGCTCAGCCGGAGATTTTGCACGATACGGCGGGCTCGAACAACTGCCTTTCTGGAGGAAGATTGAAGAGCACCCGGCCTATGACGCCTTCTGGCAGGAACAGGCGCTCGATACGATCATGGCTAAAGTTCCGTTGAAGGTTCCGGTGATGTGGCTTCAGGGCCTTTGGGACCAGGAAGACATGTGGGGCGCGATTCACAGCTACGAGGCAGTTGAGCCTAGGGACACGACGAACAGCATGAATTACCTGGTGATGGGTCCATGGCGCCACAGCCAGGTGAACTATGAAGGGTACTCGCTGGGTGCGTTGCGTTGGGATGGGGACACCGCTCTGCAATTCCGGCGCGACGTTCTTCTTCCATTCTTCAATCAGTATCTGCTCGATGGGGCCCCTAAAGCGGACACGCCGCCGGTCCTCATCTACAACACCGGCGAGAACCATTGGGACCGGTTGAAGTCGTGGCCGCTGAGCTGCGAGAAAGGTTGCGCTGACCAAGCCAAGCCGCTTTATCTGACCGCGGGCATGGGGCTCTCGTTTACTGCGCCCGGGGATGATTCGGCGAAGTTCGACGAGTACGTCTCTGATCCCGCAAAGCCTGTGCCGTACACGCCGCGCCCGGTGATGGCCGTTGATGGGGAGGCATGGGTCACGTGGCTGGTTCACGACCAACGCTTCGTCGACAGCCGCACGGACGTGCTCAGCTATGAAACGGCGCCACTGGATAAACCGCTCCGGCTGAATGGGGCACCGATCGCTAACCTGGTTGCATCGACCAGCGGAACCGATAGCGATTGGGTGGTGAAGCTGATCGACGTGTATCCCCCGACCATGCCGGACGACCCTGATATGGGGGGCTACCAACTACCCATTTCGCTGGACATCTTCCGCGGGCGTTACCGTACGAGCTTTGAGCACCCTGAGGCGATTACTCCAGGAAAACCGCTTACCTATCGCTTCGCTTTGCCCACGGTGAATCATGTGTTTCTACCTGGCCATCGCGTGATGGTGCAGATTCAGTCGACGCTGTTTCCGCTTTATGATCGCAATCCGCAAACCTATGTGCCGAACATCTTCGACGCCAAGCCGAAGGACTATCAGACTGCGACGCAGAGAATCTGGCATGCGCCCGGTGAAGCGAGCTTTGTAAGCCTTCCGGTGGTGGCGCAGTAGCAGATCAGCGAAGGCATGGCCTCGGATTGCTGAGGACGAGCGGACAGAATCTCACTGCTCGTGATAGTTGCGAATGAGGCCGCCATCGATGAAGTATGTGCTTCCGGTGACATACGCCCCATCGTCAGACGCGAGGAAGGCTACGACCCCGGCAACCTCGCCCGGCTCGCCGAGGCGGCCCAACGGTATGTTTGCCAGAAGCGCATCGAGCTTCGGCTTGTCCGCTAGCAGCGACTTGTTGATCGGCGTATTGATGGCCCCGGGCGCGATATTATTCACCGTGATGCCGGCTGGACCGAGTTCTACGGCGAGGTCGCGCATAAGCATGCGCATGGCGCCTTTGCTCGCGCAGTAGGTCGAGAAATGTGGAAAGACCATGTCTTCATGGACAGAGGAGATGTTGACGATGCGGCCGGGTTTTTTGGCGGCAATGAGCTTACGGGCAAACGCTTGCGAGAGGAAAAAAGCGCCCTTCAGGTTCACACCGAGTACCGCGTCGTAGTCTGCCTCGGTGACGTCGGTGAAGTTCGCAGATTTTTCAATTCCTGCGTTGTTGACAAGAATGTCGCACGAACCTAACTGGCTCCAGGCACTTTCGATTAGCCGATTGCAGTCTCCGACAACGGACACGTCGGCCTGCACCAGCACCGCTTTGCCGCCTGCTGCCTTAATCTTGTCGAGTGTCTGGTCTGCCTCTTCAACGTGGTCTACATAGTCGATAACGCAGTCGGCGCCCTCGGACGCGAGTCGCTCCGCGATGGCCTGTCCAATTCCTGAGCCGGAACCAGTGATGACCGCAGTTCTTCCGTCCAAACGTTTTGCCATGGGGATCCCTTTCGCTATGCTGCCATTTTCGTGATTGACTTCCTTGTTGAAGCTTTCTTCCATGATCCGTCTTTGGACCTGTATGCGTCTTGTGGCTCACAATAATTTCCGAGAAAACTTTCCCGGCTCTCTGCAAGTCAGCAAGGGCACCGTTGCCCAAAGGTGGCAGCTTTCTGAGTTGGCATAGAGAACTTCGCTCCTCGCTGGTTTCTGATGCGTACTCTGTCCTTTACGCCCGTTTTCCACGGAAGAAGTCTGTCAGCATTTTCCCGCACTCTTCGGCCAGCACTCCTTCCACCAACTCGACGCGGTGATTAAGTGCCGGATGATTCATAACCGCGATCACGGATCCGCAGGCGCCGGCCTTGGGGTCGGCTGCTGCATAGACGAGCCGAGCAAGCCGCGCGTGCAGAATCGCACCTGCGCACATGGAACACGGTTCCAGGGTGGAGTACAAGGTGCATCCCAACAAGCGATAATTTCCGAGAGCTGACCCTGCCGAACGTAGGGCAACAATCTCCGCATGAGCTGTAGGATCTGAATCGCGCAACACGCGATTGGATCCGCGAGCAATCACTTCGCCTGCAGGGGACACGACGATCGCGCCCACCGGCACTTCACCCGCAGTCTCGGCAGCGCGCGCTTCCGCCATGGCTTCTTGCATGAGTTCCTGATCTCTTGGAAGAAAATCGGTGGGCATCGAGAACAGTTGTACTACTTTGCGGGTGGCTGCGCGACCGTCGTTGTATCCTGATTATCCTTTAGATAGGCTGCGGATAGGGTTTTCTTCTGGGTTGCCAGCGGTAGCAGCGTGGGATAGAACTGCACGAAGGTGGTATCCACCGCAGCATGAGCCTCGTGACAGGTATAGCAGCTGGCTGGCCGCTGAATCAGCTTGGCCACGGTTCCCCCATCGCTCAGATCGTAGAAACTCCATTGCCCGTGGTCCTTTACATGGACCTCCATGCCCATCAACTCGGTGCTCTGGGTATGCCCGCGCTTGTTGATGGAAACAGGATTCTGCGCAGCGCGCACCTCCAGCACCAGGGTCGTCTTGTCCGGCCAGGTTCCTGTTGCCACAAAGGCCTTGTAGGCGGTGGGGTTCACAAAAACGTTATCGAACATCGAGTGACCCGGTTCGGACGTGGCCGCTGTGTAGGACATATCGATTCCGGAGGTCAGATAGATCCATTCGCGATAATGCGACGGGGCGACGAGGTTGCCGTCGCTGGTGTACGTTGGCGCGTCACCGGATGGGGCAGGAAGACTCTGTGCTCCAGGTAAGAACGCGAGCAGCAGGAGACTGGCTGAGCTTGCAATCTTATTGATCATAATCGTAAGAATACGGAACTTGAGGTCGAGGGGTTCCTAGTAATCTTACGCGGGCTCCTGCTGCGTCATGCAGTGGAGGGCTCCCAAGCCCCAAATAAAGTCTGTGCAGTGGATGCCCGTCACGGTACGTTCCGGGAAACAATCGGCCAGCGTATTCAGGGCGATGCGATCATTTGGATCGTTGAACGTCGGTACAAGTACCAGGTCATTCGCGATATAAAAATTCGCATAGCTGGCCGGCAGCCGCTGGCCTTCAAACGTCACCGGCGCGGGCATCGGGAGGGTTTTGATGGTGAATGGCCGGCCCTTCAAATTGCGCGCATCGCGCAGCCGTTCCAGATTTTCGGCCAGAGGGAGATGATTTTCATCCTTGGTGTTGGGTTCTACCGCTGTGAGGATCGTATTCACGCCAACAAATCTTGTGACGTCATCGACATGGCCGTGGGTATCGTCGCCGGCGCATCCACGATTCAGCCAGATGACCTTTTCAATGCCGAGATATTCGGCAAAGGCCAACTCCAGCAGTGCGCGGCTCACGCCTGGATTGCGCTGTTGCACATCGCTCAGCAGGCATTCTTCGGTCGTAAGTAAAACGCCCTCACCATTGGTATCGATCGAGCCGCCTTCCAGCACGAGGCGTTTCGCCTTTCCTTCCGGCAACGTCACAGTTGGCTCAAAACTCTTCATTCCATAGAGTTTTGCAACATGCTTGGGAATGAGATCATCGTTGCGCCAATTATCGTACTTGGCCCAGGCGTTGAACTTCCAGTTGGTGAGGGCAACTTCGCCTTGGGGATTCTTGACGAAGATTGGTCCGGAGTCGCGCAACCAGACACGGTCTGTCCGCCAGCAGTGGAAGTGAAGCCGCGCTGCATTACCGCCTTGCCTGCGCAGCATGTTGAGGGCGCGCCGTTGGTCGTCCTCATCATTCACCAGGATGTGAACATCCTCTACTTGCGACAGGTGCCGAACGATCTCGCAATACACCCACGGAATTGGCTGGAACTTGTTTGGCCAATCCTCGGGGTTATGAGGCCATGCAATCCATGTCGCCGCATGCGGAGACCACTCGGCGGGCATTCGATACGTAGCATCTGGACTCATTCGATTCCCACTCATTTGCTGGTGGTATAAAAAGTGTACGTTGCCTGATAGGGAACCCGCACTTCGTTATTTTGATGCTCCGCGTCGCATGCCATGGGAGGGACGCCCGCCTGCGTATCGGATCGGCGCACCAGGGTTACATCCGCCAGCATGCCAGTGGCTGTTCCGGTGGAGTGCGTCTGCACTAGTAGCCAGGGAATGTTCATGGGGTCGGTGGCTGCGCGTTTTTGCAGCAGCTTGCCTGTGATCGAACTGCCGTCGTTCCAGGTCCAGGTGGGACCGACGCTGTGTGTCCCTACCTCTTGACGGGTGGTTGGATCGAAGAGCTTTGCCACGGGCATCTCGAGCACCCACTGAAAGCCTCCATCCTGTGGCGCACACTTATACACCTGAACACCGAGCCCTACGGCGGAGGCTTTCACGTGGGCATCGGGGGGCGGGAGGGTCGGATCCGGTGCCTGCTGCAGCGAGATCAGCGCGAAAAGTAGAAGTGATTGAAGCATATTGAGACCAACTTTCTGACTTAGTCCAAGAACCGGCTCGTAATACCGCCGTAGGCGTCGATTCGACGATCCCGGAGGAACGGCCAATGCTGCCGGGTAACCTCGACTTCATTGGCATCGAGGTCGGCGTACAGGATTTCTTCCTGGTCATGAGATGCCTTCGCCAGGATGCGGCCAAAGGGATCCGCGATGAAGCTTCCACCCCAGAATTCGATCCCGTCTGCGGCGGTGTGATCGCCCGGTCCACGCATCATTTTGCCGTCGTGTTCGACATCGCCATGCTCGTGTCCCACGCGATTCACGGCGCACACGAAGACTCCGTTGGCGATGGCGTGGGCGCGCTGGATGGTCTGCCACGCGTCATACTGGCGCTCGCCGAACTCGGTCTTCTCGCTGGGGTGCCAGCCGATCGCGGTAGGGAAGAATAGCGTTTCGGCGCCCTTGAGTGCGGTGACCCGAGCGCCCTCTGGATACCACTGGTCCCAGCAAACGAGCGTCCCGATGGGTCCTGCCGAGGTGTGCTGGGCCAGGAATCCGAGGTCTCCCGGGGTGAAGTAAAACTTCTCGTAGTAGAGCGGGTCGTCGGGGATATGCATCTTGCGATAGATCGCGGCGACGTTATCTGGCGCGGTGGAAGCGTGGTCGAGAATTGCGGCCGTGTTGTGGTAGAGCCCCGGGGCGCGGCGTTCAAACAAGCTCGCGATCAACACCAGGCCGTATTCGCGAACTACTTCGCTTAGCGCGGCAGTGGAGGGGCCCGGAATCGACTCTGCGGTCGAAAACAGTGCATGGTCTTCACGCTGGCAGAAGTATTGTGCACGAAACAATTCTGGCAGGCACACAAGTTTTGCGCCGCCCCGGGCGGCTTCGCGCACTCGCGCTGCGGCCTTCGCGAGATTTGCGTCGGTCGACGCTTCGCAGGACATCTGAATGAGCGCAACGCGCGTGGTAGGCATAATTTTCCCCAATTCACAGGATTAGATGATTCCGCCCAAGCAAAAGGCGCTGGGAAGAGCCAGCGCCACATCACATCTCATAGTAATTTATCGCGATTTGTTTATTGCCTTATGTGCCGTTCACTTGTCGTCGAAGAGCAAGATCGCCGCGGCAATGGTGGTCGTCCAATTTCCGTTCTTGGCGCCAACGGCCGACTGGGTCACATTGGCGGTCCGAACGATCTTGTTGGAGATACGGTAGATTTCCTTTTTCTCGTCCCAGCTCTTATCCGGGTCAAAGTCGACATCGAGGGTGGTCGCGAGCATCTCCGCCGCGAGTTCTTCGGCGTAGTCTCCCGCCTGGTCCTCCGTCTCGCCGAAACTGTGATGCTCCGAAAGGTAGCCGTAGGTATTTTTGTCGCTTGGAATCGCCACGCCGATGGAACTCACCACGAGCCTGTGAGGTTCGCGGGTGGAGTTTTCTGCCACAACGGCAAACACTACCTCGCCGGGGTTGAGATATTTGAGCCCCTCTTTGCGGGTGATCATCTTGCAGTTTGGCGGGAAGATGGAAGAGACTCTCACGAGATTTTGCGCGGCGATGCCTGCGTCGCGCAAGGCGAGCTCGAAGGAGGTCAGGCGCTCCTTGTGTTTGCCGACGCCCTTGGTGAAAAACAGGCGTGTCGGGACCATGTTTTTTCCCAATTTCGGAGCTCCTCCCTTTGGTGCGTCGGCGGCTTTGCCCGGGGTTTTCCAGTTCGCCACGATTGCTCGGTGGAATCATCATACGGCACGGATCCGGCGCGTAGGGTATGACCAATGGAGGGCGCGGGTCGACCAACCGCGCGGATGGTCGACCTGAAAACACCAGTGGTGGGACGGCCAAAGCTTTCGGGTCTTTATGATTTTTTTATGGCGGCTTCTGCTAATTTTAACAAGAGACAAAAAACTCACTTAGACGAAGTCGTGAAATGGCCCCGGGAATGCCATTTTCGTTTCAAAGCACCGCTAAATTAACCACGGCAGATGACTGCCAATGAAGGAGTGCCATGTCGACCGAATTTCGTAACTTTCTGGAATTGTCGTACGAGGAGTTGGAAGAGCTGAACCTTAGGGCAAAGGAGCAGCGGAGGAATCGTGTGGCTGCCGATGTCATCCAGGAAGAGCGACTGAAGTATCTGGCCGACACACCGGGTATCAAGGCTGTGACCGTCCTGTTCTCTGACCTCGAAGGTCGCCTTCATATGCTCGACTATGACAAGAAGTTCCTGGTGAAGAGCTACGACAATCTCACGTTCGACGGATCGTCGATTCGCGGTTTCACGGCGCAGCGGGAGAGCGATCTTCGCCTGGCGCTTGACTGGAGCGCGTTTTATTGGACGCCGGCCGACGTGTTTGGTTCGGGCAAGGTTCTCGTGTTTGGCGAAGTGATTGACAAGAATGGCGGCCATTACTCGGGCGACATACGGGGAGTTCTGAAGGATTTTGCTAATCAGGAATTTGCCAAGAACGGTTATTCGCTGAATGCCGCGAACGAGATCGAGGGCTTCCTCTTTGATGGCATCGACGCTGAGCGCACCTACCATCAGACCGGCACGTTTGAGTACGTCAACCAGGGCGGATACTATCACTCGCTCCCGGGTGACCCGCTGCGTGAGTTCATCGACACGACTGCCGAAGTGCAGCGTGCCATGGGCTTCGAGAATGAAAAGGATCACCCGGAGGTCGCGCCGTCGCAGTTTGAGATCAACTACTCGTACGGCGACGTCGTGGCAGCCGCCGATCAAATCCAGCTGTATAAGTTGATTTGTCGCCAGGTTGCCACGCAGATGGGTATGACGGCCAGCTTCCTTCCGAAGCCGGTCACGGGCGTGAACGGTTCTGGTATGCACACCAACGTTTCTATTTCCAAAGCGGGCAAGAATCTATTTTGGGATCCGAAGGGCGAGGAGAAGACTTCCAAGCTGGGTTGGAGTTTCGTGGACAAGATTCTCACCCACGGCAATGACATTTGTCTGCTGCTGAACGCGAGCGTGAATGCCTATCGCCGCCTGGACCCGCATTTTGAAGCGCCCAACCAGATCAAAGCTTCGGCGGTGGATCGCGGCTCGATGATCCGCATTCCAATCGGCAACTCGAAGTCGGCGCGGGTGGAAGTCCGCTCGGTCGGGCCGGATGCTAATCCCTACCTTGTCCTGTACTCGGTCTTCAAGACAGGTCTGCATGGCCAGACGTCCAAGATCAAGAACTTGCGCCAGGCGGAGCGCTATCTTCCCGATAACATTTACACCGCCTTGGAGAACTTCCGTGGGGCGAACTGGATCGACGAGTTGTTGGGCGCGGATGTGAAGGATCGGTATGCCGAACTCAAGCAGGCATCGGCTGATCGCTGCCCACGGCTCCTGGGCACGATCGTGAAGGCCAGCGAAGTGCAGTTCCATCACGATGTCTACAACCAGTTGCTCTGGGGTCAGTTCTAGCGATCCTGGCATTCCAGGGCGCACCGGAGACTTCCGGTGCGCTCTTTTCCTTTGCAGTCCATGAAAGGCTTGAGTGGCGGATCGTTGCCAGGTGCCCGGGCGTTTGACGAAAACCGCCCTGTCGGGGCGAATAGCGGACATGTGTCTGGCGGACTGTTGGTAGCCCGGAATATGATCGTTTTGCGAATCGGTAGTTTGCCGCGCGGTAGAACGAAGCAGTGAAGGAGAGCAGTATTATGCGTAATAAAGTAACGATTGTGGGTGCCGGCAACGTCGGTGCAACGGCGGCTCATTGGATCGCTGCCAAAGAACTCGCGGATGTCGTCCTGATCGATGTTGTGGAAGGTGTTCCTCAGGGCAAAGGCCTGGATCTGCTGGAGGCGATGCCTATCGAGAAGCGGGATGTATCCATTCTGGGGACAAATGACTATGCCGATACCGCCAACTCCGACATCGTGGTGATTACCGCAGGAATCGCCCGCAAGCCTGGAATGAGCCGTGACGATCTTCTGAATACGAACTTTGCCATTATGAGTGACGTGGTTGGTAAAGCCGTGGCAGCCAGCCCCAACGCCATTTTCATCATCGTCTCGAACCCATTGGACGCGATGGCGCAGACTGCCTTCAAGAGGGCGGGATTGCCCAGGGAGCGCGTCATCGGCATGGCTGGGGTTCTGGACTCTGCGCGTTTCCGTACCTTCATCGCGGCGGAGCTCAACGTCTCTGTGGAGAACGTCACTGCCTTTGTGCTTGGAGGGCACGGCGATACGATGGTTCCGCTGTCGCGCTATTCCACGGTTGCAGGTATCCCGATCACTGAGCTGATCGAACCAGCGAAGCTCAAAGCTCTGGAGGAGCGCACCGCCAATGGGGGTGCCGAGATCGTAAAGCATCTCAAGACGGGTTCCGCATTTTATGCACCGTCGGCTGCAGCCACGGAGATGGTGGAAGCGATCCTCAAGGACAAGAAGAAGATCCTTCCGTGCGCGGCCTATCTCCAAGGCGAGTATGGAATCAGCGGCTTATATGTGGGGGTTCCGTGCAAACTTGGAGCGAAAGGAATCGAACAGATCATCGAAATCAAGCTCACAGCTGAGGAGCAGGAGGCGCTGAATAAGAGTGCAGCTGCGGTGAAGGAACTGTGTACGGTCATTGGCGTGGCTTGATTACCCCCGAGATCAGCAAAAGAGGCAGGCCCTCCAAAAGGGCCTGCCTCTCTTATTGCCGGGTCAACGCCTGCATCCAGCCTATGAAGGCTCTTAGCTGCGGTTGATGGTCACACTCTCCAGAATGACCGGAGTCTTTGGCTGATCCATGGCACCACGGGGAACGCGGCTGATCTTCTCCACGACGTCATAGCCTTCGGTTACTTCGCCGAAGATGGTGTGCTTTCCGGTGAGCCAGCTGGTATCGGTCACGGTGATGAAGAACTGGCTACCATTGGTGTTGGGGCCGGCATTCGCCATGGCCAGTTTGCCCGGCTTCTTGAAGTCATGAGGGCTGCCCTTGGTTTCGTCGGCAAACTTGTAGCCCGGACCGCCCATGCCTGATCCCTCCGGATCGCCGCCCTGGATCATGAAGTCGGGAATGACGCGATGAAAGATCGTGCCATCGTAGAGTTTCGAACCCTTCTTGGACCGTGAGGTCCACTCCTTCGTGCCTTCGGCCAAACCAATGAAGTTGGCGACGGTCTGGGGCGCCTCCACGTCAAACAGCTTACACACGATCGTACCTTCAGAGGTCTTGAAGGTTGCGGTAGTCGGCATTGAATCTCCTTTTTCTCGTTACGACATCTATTCCAGTTGGATGCTGAAGGGCATCGATAGGGCATCCCCTGCAGAAACGGTCGAGCGAAGTGTTCTACGAATTTCATCGGGAGACGAAATGTATGCCATCCGCACTTCCGTTGGTTAGAGTCAGGTTGCTGCTGTTTGGACGCAATTCCCGGCGGACCGATTCTATCTTGCTTATTATCTTACCGATAAAACCGATGCCAAACTTCCCGCCTTCGAACAGAACCGACGGATGGAAACCGTTTCATCTTTCGCGCCGGCAGAGGAACGCCCTATGATCTATTGGGGCCGCTCTTTGAGGGGCTTACCGGCTTCGCCTGCCGGAGCGGTCGTGGAGGTCGGCGTTGGGCTCGGCGGCAAAGGGGGTATCGGTTGGCCCACCGCAACAATCGTAACTTTATTGATCACCACGGGCGTTAGCGGCTTGTCTTGTGCATTGCGATCCACCAGAGCGATGCCTTTCGCCATGAGCACGGTATGCGGGTCGCACTGGCCGAAGATCGTGTAGTTGCCATCTAGCGCAGCATTCGCAGCCTCAGTGATGAAGAACTGGCTGCCGTCCGTTCCCGGTCCTGAATTTGCCATTGCGAGTCGTCCCGGCACATCAAAGCGAAGAGAGGTTGAGATCTCGTCCGGAACGTAGTAGCCGGCGTCGCCTGCGCCAGTTCCCAGACGGTCGCCGCCCTGGATCATAAAGCCGGGGATCACGCGGTGGAAGGTGGTTCCATTGTAAAAGGGCTGATTGTTGACCTGTTTGAGCGTCACCGGATCGGTCCATGCCTTGGTGCCGGTTGCAAGACCGATGAAGTTCGCCACGGTCAGCGGTGCTTCCTTATCAAATAGCCTGCACGTCAGCCGTCCCATCGTCGTGTCGAAGAGGACGGTCGGTCCGGTAGGGACAGCAGGAGGAAGTTCATGGGCAAGCGTCGAAGGCGCATCTGGCAGGGTATCTGAAGAGGGAGCATTCGCAGGCGGAGCGGCTGCTGCGGGAGGCGCTGGTTGCGGCGACTCTGGTGGAGCGGACTGTGCGAGAGCGATCGCAGGGCAGACGAGCAGCGCAAGTGCGAACAGGAAAATTTGAGGCGAGAGAGTCTGGGTCTTCATTCAGACTTAAGGCTACTCCATGCAGCGCCAACGTCCAAGCGGCTTAGCCCCAATCGTGATTAAGAGTTACCGCAGCTCCGTGCTGGCGACGCCAATCACCGAATCTGCAGCGCTATAGTATAGGAGCCACTGGCCCCGGTAGGGCACCAGGCCCTCCGCGAACGTCGCACCCACTGCATATTGACCATTTCGTTCGTACGGCCATACAGGGGTGAGGATAGGGTGTTCGGTGCGGTCGAGCAGCTTGCCGGGTTCGGACGCTGAGAACAGTGCTTCCCCGACGGAGTAGGCCCCGGGACGAATGTTGGGATCTGCGGCAAATTGTGCGTCTGGGGCGGCGGGATTCGCGGCGCTCGCGTCGTTGGGGGCAGCGGCATCGGTGGCGAGTGCACCTTGTTGTGTACCCGGTTTACCGACTGCCGAGTTCTTTCCGTTGTAGATCAGCACAATGCCCTTTTTCGTCAGAACGGGAGGTGGGCCGACCTCTGGAAATCCACTATCAAAATGTCCAGCTCGTGCGCTCAGCACCACTTGGGGCAAGCCCGTTTTCGCATCCGCTATAGGTGTCCAATGGATCAAATCGGTGGATGTTGCCAGGTGAATTTGGCCCTCGCCCCAGTACATCCAGTATTTGCCGTGGAGACGCACAGCTTGCAGGCGCCCATTGTGAAGCTCGGTAAGGATCCCGGCAGATTTGTAGTGCAGCATGTCGAATTTGGCGTTATCAGCTTTCCCGAAGGCCGCCCCCCATTTGGTCCAGTCCTGAAGATTCTTCGACGTCGCGATGCCGATGGTGTACTCTCCTCGGTCTTTCGCGGATTGCGTATACGTCATCACGTAGGTACCATCCGGCCCGATCACGATGCGCGGATCTTCGACGCCCCCGGGCGACTCGTTCGGTTTCTGATCATCATTTTGCGGATAGAGGACAGGGGCGCCATCGATGGTGAAAAAGAGGCCATCTTTGCTGGTTGCAAGTCCCAATCGCGAGACAGGGCCTCCGACTTGGTCTTTCCCAGACGTGCCCTCGGCGCGAAATACTACCGCTACGTCACCATTGGGCGCAATGGTTGCTGCCGGGCTGAAGGCATGCCCGGCGTCCCAAAACGTCTTCTCCTGCGTAATCGGATCGGTGAAGTAATAGAACGTGTTCGGTTGGATTACGGGTGTTTCGGAGGGACGCACAAACGGTCCAATCACCCACGATTGCGCGGACAGGGTATTTCCTGCGAACAGCGCGGAGGCGAGCACAAGAACATCCAATAGGCGCATGACGATCCTGGGGTTTTCGATTGATGTCCTCGATCAGAGAGGGATTGGGTGCGTTTGGGCCCAGAGGAAGCTCTGCGTGAACTCAAATTGAAACGTGCAATCAGTCTTTCTCTCGCAGTATCTCATTGGACGGAGTGGTTTGATGGCCAACTGGCGGTCCAAAGGTGTTAATACCTAACGCGAAGTGAGTGATTGCGCGCGGGTAACGGCTACGCAATCGTGGCCTGGGTCTGCACAGCCGCAAAGACACGCAGCAGATTTCCTCCGAGAAGTTTGTTTAGTTGATCGGGACGATAGCCGCGTTCAACGAGAGCTGCTGTGATCTTGGGCAGATCGGCTGCACTCCCCAGGCCCTCCGGCAGGATAGGGAAACCGTCAAAGTCCGAACCTAACCCCACGTGATCGATTCCCGCAACCTGCGCTACGTGGTCGATGTGATCGATGAGCGAGCTCAGGGGTGCCAGTGGCAAGGTGTCCTTGAGGAATTCCGCATAGTACTGGCGGTCGGCGGACATGGACGCGTTGTAGGGGACCGGCTCTCCGCGGTCTTTGTACGCCTTCGTTATGGATTCATAGAGCGAATCGCGGTGAGCTTTGGTTGCAGCCCAACCGTCGCGCCAGGAAGCATCGATGAACGCTGGATAGAAGTTCACCATGACGATACCGTCGTTGGTCGCGATGGCGCGCAACTGTTCGTCGGTCAGGTTTCGCGGCGCATCCGTGAGCGCCCGGGCGCTCGAATGCGAAGCAATCACGGGGGCATGGGTCGTCTGCAGCACCTGCCAGAATGTCGAGTCGGCAGCGTGAGACACATCGACCATCATTCCCAATTTGTTCATCTCACGGACAACATCGCGGCCGAATTCTGTAAGGCCCCCGTGGGGCACGATGGTTGCGTCGTCCAGGTCTCCGGAACTGTCAGCCCATTCATTCGAGTTGGACCAGGTGAGCGTCATATATCTCACGCCCAGCCGGTAGTACATTCTCAACAGTCCCAGATTCGCTTCGATGGAATGGCCACCCTCGATGCCCAACAAGACGCAGAACGCCTTATCGCGGTGGGCCTGAACGACGTCTTCCGGGGTTAAGCCTAATCGCATGGAACGGGGATGTTTTTGCAGCTGTTGGTAGACACCGTCCAGCAATTGCAGGGTTCGGTGTGCAAAGCGTCCGCGCCACTCTTTTGGCTCAACCCATATGGCAAAAAACTCGGCGGCGAGGTTACCAGTTCGCGCCGAGTCAAGGTTGAGCATGCCCGCTTCCAGCGGATCACTGAAGTTCCAGGCCTCATCCACAAACCTTTGCGGGGTATCGGCGTGCCCGTCGATTACGAGAGCGGCTGCGTGAATCTTCGCTGAATCATTGGTCATTACGAGAAGTTTATCCTTCTGATTTCAGAGCCTTGATTGTAACAACGGGTTATGCGTTTTCAGTGAGGCTGAGCTGCGACGTCAAAGCATTGTCGGCAAACTGCTTATGCCGAACATTGGTGCCTTTGGGATTTCCCTGGCGTTCGAACAGCCCGGCAAGCAAGGGTGGATACAACTCTGCTGGTTCAACGTGCCTCCAACATTGACAGAGGTGATTTATGGCAGCTGGACTTGATTCGACGAAAACAGCAGATCGTCCTTCTCACGAGGCAATTGAGAGCACCGGGGGAGAAGCAGAGAACCAGAATCCTGCGCAGCGCCTCGACCATGAAGCGATGGAGAGCGCGAAACGTGCACAAAACCGCATTCACGACGATGAGACCAAAAATCCAGGAACTTCGATTTTCACAAAGTAATCCACTTTACAAGTTCATGAACCGGGGATTACATTCCCAGTCATAACAAAAGAGCCTCGCTTGGCGCGAGGCTTTTTTGCTTAAGGATGTTCGGCTGCTTAAGGATTTTCGGCGATTAGGTTCGCTGCAGCACGGGGGCGACTGGAGTGGGAAGCTCGTCACGCCGTTTGAAACTCGCGCAGACGTAGTCCCGATTCATGTTGGCGATGACGTCCAACGGAATTTCCTTGGGGCAAACGCCGGTGCATTCTCCGATGCTGGTGCAGTTTCCGAAGGCTTCGGCATTCATCTGCGCGACCATGCTGAGGGCGCGGCGCTCGCGCTCGGGTTCGCCCTGCGGTAGGACCCCGAGGTGTGTGATCTTGGCTCCTGTGAAGAGTGCAGCCGATGCGTTGGGGCAGGCCGCAACGCAGGCTCCGCAGCCGATGCAGGCGGCAGCATCCATGGACTGATCGGCGACTTCCTTACCGACGGGGAGGTTGTTGCCTTCGGGTGCCTGTCCGGTTGAGACCGAAACGTATCCGCCGGCTTGGATGATGTGGTCCAGGGCGCGCCGATTCACCACGAGGTCCTTGACTAGCGGAAACGCCTTCGCTCGCCACGGTTCAAGTGTCAGTTCGTCGCCATCTTTGAAGTGACGCATGGTCAATTGACACGCCGTGGTTCCACGTTCCGGTCCATGCGCGACGCCATTGATCACGAAGCCGCAGGAGCCGCAAATGCCTTCGCGGCAGTCGTGTTCAAAGGCCACGGGAACTTCTCCGCGGAGGATCAGCGACTCGTTCAATACGTCAAGACATTCGAGGATCGACATTTCGGGGTCCACGTCGTCCATGAGGTACTTGATGAAAGCGCCCTTTTCGTTACGGTTCTTTTGTCGCCAGATCTTTAGTGTCAATTTCATTTACTTGTAACTCCTCTGGCTGGGGTGAACGTATTCGAACGTGAGGGGTTCCTTGATCAGTTCGGGAGCAACGCCTGGGCCGTTATAACCCCATGCAGCGACATAGGAATAGTGTTCATCGTCACGCTGAGCCTCGCCGTCGGCAGTCTGATACTCCTCGCGGAAGTGACCGCCGCAGGATTCGTTTCGACTGAGGGCATCGATGCACATCAACTCGGCGAGCTCGAAAAAGTCGGCGACTCGGCCAGCCTTCTCCAAACTTTCATTCAGATCGTTACCGCTGCCGGGCACCGTAACGTTCTGCCAATAGTCTTCGCGTAACGCGCGAATTTTTTGGATTGCGATTTCAAGGCCTTCGGCTGTGCGGGCCATACCGCAGTAGTCCCAGACGAGCTTGCCCAGTTCGCGATGGAAGGAATCCACGGTGCGATGGCCTTTGATCGAGAGCAGTTTGTCGATCTTGGTCTTGACCGCCGTGACCGCTTCCTGGACGGCTGGATTGGACTCCTCGACCTTCGCGAACTTGTTGGATGCCAGGTAGTTTCCGACGGTGTAGGGAATGATGAAGTAGCCGTCCGAGAGCCCCTGCATCAACGCGCTGGCGCCGAGCCGATTGGCTCCGTGGTCGGAGAAGTTGGCCTCGCCGAGCACGAACAAGCCGGGGATATTGCTCTGCAGTTGGTAGTCCACCCACAGGCCGCCCATGGTGTAGTGAATGGCGGGGTAGATGCGCATGGGGGTCTTGTAGGGATTCTCGTCCGTGATGCGCTGATACATGTCGAAGAGGTTGCCGTAACGCTCGCGCACCGTCTTCTCTCCCAGGCGATGGATCGACTCGGAGAAGTCGAGATACACGCCGAGGCCTGACTTGCCTACGCCGTACCCTTCATCGCACATCGCTTTGGCGTTACGTGAGGCTACGTCGCGAGGAACGAGATTGCCGAAGCTGGGATAGCGGCGTTCGAGATAGTAGTCGCGCTCTTCTTCCGGAATTTCATTGGGAGGACGCGGGTCACCCTTCTTCTTTGGAACCCAGATGCGGCCATCGTTGCGCAGTGATTCGCTCATCAGCGTGAGCTTAGATTGATAGTCTCCGGAGACGGGGATGCAGGTCGGGTGAATCTGCGTGAAGCAAGGATTGGCGAAGAGGGCACCGCGTTTATAAGCGCGCCAACTGGCCGTGACGTTGGAGCCCTTCGCGTTGGTGGAGAGATAGTAGACGTTGCTGTAGCCGCCGCTGGCGAGAATGACCGCGTCCGCGATATGTACGCTGAACTCGCCGGTGATCAGGTTGCGAGCAACGATGCCGCGCGCCTGTTCATCCACCACGATGAGATCCAGCATCTCGGTGCGCGGGATCATAGTGACGGAGCCGGCCTGTACCTGGCGCTCAAGGGCCTGATAGGCGCCGAGGAGAAGCTGTTGGCCGGTCTGGCCGCGAGCGTAGAAGGTGCGCGAGACCTGCGCGCCACCGAACGACCGATTGGCTAGCGAGCCACCGTACTCGCGAGCGAACGGCACGCCCTGAGCGACACATTGGTCGATGATTTTTCCGCTGATTTGTGCCAGGCGATAGACGTTGGCTTCCCGCGCGCGGAAGTCGCCACCCTTGACAGTGTCATAGAAGAGGCGGAAGACGCTTTCTCCGTCGTTGGGATAGTTTTTGGCTGCGTTGATTCCGCCTTGCGCTGCGATCGAATGTGCGCGGCGTGGAGAATCCTGAAAACAAAAACATTTGACGTTATAACCAAGCTCACCGAGAGAAGCGGCTGCAGCTCCTCCGGCCAGGCCGGATCCAACAACGATGAGTGAGTGTTTGCGTTTGTTTGCCGGATTGACGAGCTTCATGTCGAAGCAGGCTTTTGCCCATGCATCTTCGATCGGTCCGGACGGAATTCTTGCGTCAAGTTTCATCTTATTTTATGAACCCCAGCAACACACTGATAGGAATGGAGATATACCCCAGAACGATAACAAGGGCGACGGCGCGGGCAGCGTTCCGTAGGTAGGGTGAGAGGCGCGGATGGCCCAGGCCGACGGATTGGAACATGCTCCACAGGCCGTGACTGAGATGAAGACCAAGCAGGCACATGGCGAAGATATACCAGGCCGAAACCCACCAGACCTGAAATCCGGATACGATATTTTGATAGACATCGCCCTGTACGAACGTTGCTTGGGGGTGGACGTAACCGGCTGTGAATTGAAGAAGATGGAAGATGAGGAAGGCTAGGACGATGGGGCCGCTCCAGTACATGGTGCGGGAGGCGTAGGAGGAGTTGATGGCCTGCCGGCGCGAATATTCGACCGGGCGGGCGGCTTTGCTGCGGAGCGCAAGTTGAATGGTTGCAGTGATATGCAGGGCAATGGCGAGCAGCATGACGCCGCGTTCGAGCCACAAGATCTCGCCAAGGTTGTGGAGGAAGTGGCCGTAGGCGTTGATGTGCTCAGGGGCTTCGAACATCTGGAGGTTGCCGAGCATGTGGCCCACAACGAAGCCAAACATCATGACGCCGGTGACGGCCATGACTACTTTCTTGCCGTTTGTAGACTGCCAAAAGGTAACGGGTTCAGTAAGATGCGGGGTGACTTCGGTGGTGCTCATTATTTTGTCCCAGCCTTGGGTTGGTGGAGCGTCGAGTGGGCACGGAAGGGATGAGACCCGTGAAGCTGAGTCGCGGAAGGTGCAGCTAGAGCCATTTTCGTGTACTCCTTAGCCCGGTTTCGGGTTACTCAGCGACGTCTTTAGCCTAGTTTCGGGTGACGCGCTGCGGAGGAACCAGCGGAACTGATTATTGCTACGGCAAAATATAGCAGTCAAGTTGCTCGTGCGAATACCGTCTATTCTGTGCGATATATAGCTACAACTGCGCAGCGGGGAGTTGCGCGAGTAAAGCACGGAAGGCGTTGCCGCGGTGGGAGAGATCCCACTTCTGTTCGCGGGGGATTTCGGCGAAGGTGAGGTTGAGGGAGGGGACGAGGAAGAGGGGGTCGTAGCCGAAGCCGTCGGAGCCGCGGGGGATGTGGAGCAGCTGGCCTTCGGCATGGCCCTCGGCGCGGAGGAGGACCTGGCCGTTGCGGGCGAGGGCGAGGTTGCAGACGAAGCGAGCGGCACGGTTGGGTTGGTGCTCCATTCGGTGGAGGAGGAGGGCGTTGTTGCGCTGGTCGGTGGAGAGGGAGGGATTGGGGTTGAAGTGATGGTCGTCGGCGAAGCGGGCGGAGCGGATGCCGGGCTGGTTGTTGAGGGCGGGGACTTCGAGGCCGGAGTCGTCGGCGAAGACCAGGAGGCTCGGGGAGGATAGCGAGTAGGCAATGGCTTTGAGGTCGGCGTTGCCCTGGAAAGTGGGGGCGTTCTCGACGGGCTCGGGAATTTGCTTGAGGTTGGGGAGGACTTCGATCGCGACGCCTTCGGCGCGGGCAGCGGATTGGAACTCGGCCAGCTTGCCGGGGTTGGAGGTGGCGGCGTAGAGGAGCATGAGACAGAGTGTAGACCACCCCGGCGAGCAGACAACGCTCGCCGGGGGTCCGGGAGGATAGGGGATAGAGGGTAAGGGATAGAGAAAGACGAGTTCGGGTGCAGAGGTTGGACCCGGCGCGCGGATTTCCTTAGCGGCCGATGTGGCATCAGACAATGGGTGAGCCTGTAGAGTTTGCGCGCTCGATGAACGGAAGGCGCTGAGATGACTCGACTGCCAGGTGTGGTTTGCGTGTGCGTGATGATCGCGTGTGCAGGATGCAAGCATGAGGAGGCGCATGCAGTGCAGGCGCCTGCGCAGCCGGCGATGCAGCCGGCTCCGGCGACGCCGCTGGACGTGAAGAAGGCAGAGCTGGGTGGAACGACGTGGCAGCCGGAGTGGGATGTGGTGGTGGAGAAGGCGCTGCCGGCAGACATGTTGAGCGACCAGGCAGCGCGGTCAGTGAGGGTGTACTGCCCGCGATTTCGTGAAGAGACGGAGGCGGAACGGCGGGAGTTCTGGGCGTACATTTTTCAGGGAATCGCGGGGGCAGAAGCGGGGCTGAATCCGACCAGCGATGTGCATCATCTGGATGCGGCGGTGAATAAGGTTGATCCGGTGACGCGCAGGCCGTCACGGCAGGAGGGTCTGCTGCAGTTGAAGTATGAGGACGCTGAGCGGTATGGATGTGATTTTGATTGGGAGCGGGATCGCACGCTGCCGGTGAAGGATCCGGGGCGAACGATTTTGTCGCCGGAGAAAAATCTTGGATGTGGCGTGAAGATTATGGAGAACCAGATTGTGACGCAGGGGAAGCCGCTGGTGTCGCGGACGAGTTACTGGGCGACGTTGCAGCCGGGGACGGCGGGGTATCGGGTGTTTGCGAAGCAGATGGCGAATGTGCCAGCGGCTTGTGGGATGCACGCGCGAAGGGCTTCAAGGCCAAGGACGGAGATCGCTAGCCGGTGAGGCTGGATCATCGCCGGACTTACCTCAGGGGCTAAAGCCCTTGCCTGGTATGGGATTGATGGCACGGCTGAAGCCTTGCCCCTTCGAGGTTGGCTCCGATGAGCCGACTTTGCTTGTAATGATCCCGGAGAGGCAAAAGCTTTGCCGCAAAGGGCGCGAAGTGAGCCACATTTCGCAAAGGAATCGGGTCAGGGTTTGGAGGGTTGGAGGGCGGAGGGGTTGAGGATGCCGATGCGGCCGTGGGGGCCTACGGCGTAGGGGAGGGAGAGGGCGTTCCAGTGCTGGTCGGCGTCGGGGGCGTCGTTGTTGGTGGGGTGGAGGGGACGCCAGTTGCGGCCGTCGTCGGTGGAGATGTCGGTGCCGTTGGGGCCTACCGTGATCCAGGTTTTGGACTTGGGGTCGTAGGCTACGGAGGAGCGGTAGCCGTGGGGCGGGGTGGTGGCGGCTTGCCAACTCCGAGAGTCTGTCGAATATGCTGCGGTTCCCGCCGTGTCATTGGGATGCAGATAATCGCCGCCGACGACGATGGCGGTAGTCACGTCTTGGTCGGAATTTGAAGCGACTCCTACAGAGAACACGCCCTTTGAAGGCGAGATCGGTCCTAACGGTAGCGTCGTGAGTTTCGACCATAGATAGTCTTTCGGACATGGTGATGCGTTTGTTCCTAGGTTTTTGCAGTGCGGTATCGTCCCAAAGCTAGATTCGAAGAGGACGCTACCTCCTTGGGTATTTGCGATCAAAAAAAAGTAGTTCGGATTCTCGGGAAGAAAGAGGCTGGAGTTACTTGCGGCAAAGATACCCGCGTTCGGACTGCTGGCGGCAAGTGCATTGTCGTCTGCGAAAGAGCGCCAAGTCCTTCCACCATCTGCGGTCTGTCGCGCGAAGAACTTCCCATCGACTGGATCGCCGATCAGGACGCCGAAGTTCTTGTCTTGGAAAGTAATCGCGTCCCAGAAGCCTTCTTTGTCGGGGTTGGTGAAGAGAAGGGTCCAGGTTTGGCAGCCGTCGGTGGTTTTGTAGAGGCGGGATTGGTCGCCGGGGCCGGAGGACATGACGATGGCGGTGTTGGCGTCGAAGGCCTGGATGCCGCGGAAGTCGAGGTGCTCGGCGCCGGGTGGGATGGTGCAGCGCTGCCAGAGGTAGCCGGCGTCTTCGGTGCGGAGGACGGTGCCGTTGGTGCCGGAGGCCCAGGCGATGCCCTTGCCGACGTTGTCGATGCCGCGGAGGTCGGCGGTGGTGGGGGTCTGGATGGTCCACTGGGCTTGCGCTAGGGGTGTGGTGGTGGTGAGGAAGATGAGCATTAGGACGGCGCGCATGGGGTGAAGTGTATCGCGGAGGGCGCTTTTAGCTTTTAGCCAAAGGCTCGGTGGGGCGGCCGTCGGTTTGGGTTGCTCAGCGCGGGGGTGAAATTTATTTTTGTAGGGCGAGACTCGCTGGGGGGAGGAATCGTCAAACGGGGTGACTTCCGTCTTACATTGAGAATTTAAGGAGTTTGCCGATGCGCGTTTCAAAGGGTGTGGCTGGCTTGCTGTTGGTGGCCGGGATGATGATGGCGGCGATGTCGCCGAAGGTGGTGGCGGAGAGTAAGAATCCGGCGGACTATCCGCTGCGGCTGCATATTTTTGGGCGCAACCAGACGACCTTTTACTACCGCCGCACCGAGGATGAGGCGAAGGGAGATGGCCGCGCGAACTTGTATGAGAGTGGTGAGGCGCGGGGGGTCGATTTTAGCTACGAATGCGGGTACAAGGTGCGGCCGTCGTTTGGCTATGAGACGTATCCGGCGCGGTGGAAGAAGCCCGGTAAGACCCTGGTGGTATTGTTGCCGGTGTTTGGCCAGGCGGGGAAGTTCTTTACCTGCGACTTCAATGCGGATATGAAGGACTTTGCGTATGCGCAGGGCAAGGACGGTATGCGGTCGGAGCCGGTGGCGCAGTTCAAGCTTTGGATGCAGCGGCATGACTACGATCCCGAGCATGGGAAGGATGTGCCGGTGAGGGGGAGTGGGCCTGGGGAACAGTCGCCGATGCCGCCGCCGGAGAATTCGGGAGAGGCTGCACCGCCGCCTCCGCCTGCGCCGCAGGATTAGGTTTGATTTAAGATCGGCGCATGAAGGTTCATACCGAGTACCTGACGTTTAAGACTGATGAGCAGTATGAGATGGTGCACATTACGCCGGAGGTGGAGGCGATTGTGCGGCGGAGCGGCGTCGATGACGGGCTTTGCTTTGTGTCGCCGATGCATATTACGGCGGCGATTTATGTGAACGATAACGAAGATGGGTTGATTGAGGACATCGGGGTGTGGCTGGAGAAGCTGGCGCCGCGCTGGCCGGGGTATAAGCATCATCGGACGGGTGAGGATAATGGCGATGCGCATTTGAAGGCGCTGCTGCTGCATCATGAGACGACGCTGCCGGTGACGAAGGGGCGGCTGGATCTGGGGACGTGGCAGAGAGTGTTTTATGCGGAGTTCGATGGGCAGCGGAGTAAGAGGGTGATCGTGAAGGTGATGGGGAAAGGCAAAGAGTAGTGAGTAGTAGGTAGTGAGTAGTGGGTGCAGTGTTACTCACTACTGGTTACGTACTACTTACTTGGTCTAGGCGGTTAGGATTTCTTCTTCGAGGGATTGTTTTTCGAAGAGGTCGGTGTAGTAGCCGTTGCGGGCCAGGAGTTGGTCGTGGGTGCCTAGCTCGGCGATGCGGCCGTCGACGAGGACCGCGATGCGGTCGGCGTTGCGGGCGGTGGAGACGCGGTGGGCGATGAGGATGGTGGTGCGGCCCTGCATGGATTCGCGGAGGCCGGCGAGGATTTGCTCTTCGGTGTAGGTGTCTACACTCGCCAATGCATCGTCAAGTATCAAGATGGGGGGATTGCGGAGGATGGCGCGGGCGATGGCGGTGCGCTGCTTCTGGCCGCCGGAGAGGGTGACGCCACGCTCGCCGACGATGGTGCGGAAGCCGGAGGGGAACTCGAGGATCTCGTCGGCGATGTGGGCGGTGCGGGCGGCGGCTTCAATCTGCTGGTCGAGGAGTTGTTTGGCTGCGTCGGTGGTGGCTGCGGGGACTCCGAAGGCTATGTTGTTGGCGATGGTGGTGGAGAAGAGGAAGGTCTCCTGGGGGACGAAGCCGATGGACGCGCGGAGGGTGTGGAGCGGGTAGTCGCGGAGGGGGCGGTCGTCGAGGAGGACGCTGTTGGGTGGGGCGTCGTAGAGGCGGGGGATGAGGGAGACGAGCGTGGACTTGCCGCTGCCGGTAGGGCCGACGATGGCCAGGGAGGAGCCGGCGGGGATGTCGAGGGTGATGTCGTGGAGGACTTCGGGGCCGGTGGGGTAGGCGAAGCTGAGGTGGTCTAAGGTGATGTGGCCGGTGATGAGGGTGGGGGCCGCGGGGGAAAAGGGGCTAGCGGTCTCGGCAAGGCGAGCGGCTTCGGGGTCCTTCGGCTGCGCGCTGCGCGCTTCGCTCAGGATGACAGCATCATTGTCCCGGCTGCGCGGTTGGCTCAGGGTGACGGGTGTTTGTGCCGTGGCCAGAAGGTTGGGGTCGGCTTGGGCGTCGGTGATGGTGGGCATTTCGGTCATCAGGGTGTGGATGCGGGTGACCGAGGCGGTGCCGCGCTGGACGAGGTTGACGACCCAGCCGATGGCGATCATGGGCCAGGTGAGTTGGACCATGAAGATGTTGTAGGTGAAGAACTGGTCGACGGTGATGCCCAGGCGGGGATCGCGGTTGTGGAGGACGACTTCGTGGCCTCCGACGAGGAGGGTGACGACGAGCGAGACGCCGAGGACGAATTCTAGTGTGGGCCAGAGCATAGCCATGAGGCGGGCGAGGAGCAGGCTGCGGCGGATGTATTCCTGGTTGGAGGTTTCGAAGGCGGCGATCTGGGCGTCTTCCTGGGTGAAGGCTCGGATGAGGCGGGCGGCGGAGAAGTTCTCTTCGGCCTGTGCGGAGATGTCGGAGAACATGGCCTGGATGCGCTCGAAGCGGATGTGAATGCGGGCTCCGAAGTATTGCACTAAGACCGAAGCGAAGGGCAGGGGGAGGAAGGCGAACATCGTGAGCCGCGGCGAGATGCGCAGCATGAACGGGAGCGCGAAGGCGGTGAAGACGATGGTGTTGGCCGAGTACATGATGGCCGGGCCGAGGAGTTGGCGGACCGCATTTAGATCGTTTGTCGAGTGCGCCATGATGTCGCCCGTACGGTGGCGCTGGAAGAACTCGGGGGGCTGGGATTCGAGGTGGGAGAAGAGGTCGTTGCGGAGGTCGAACTCGATCTCGCGGGAGGCGCCGATGATGATCTGGCGGGTGAGATAGAGGGTAATGGCGGCAACGACGGCAACGGCGAGAATGCGGAGGGCGTGGTGCTCGACCTTGGCGGCCGAGAGGTTGGTCTGGATGTCGCGGGTGGCGCCGCCGATGAGCAGCGGGATCATGACCTTGGCCGCGTTGTAGACGATGAGCGCGAGACCGCCTAGAGCGAAGCTCCTCCGGTAGCGGAAGAGGTAGGGGAAGAGCGGTCTGAGGCGGGAGAGCATTTTTAGTGAGTAGTGAGTAGTGAGTAGTGAGTAGTTGGTAGTGAGTAGGTAGTGAGTAGTTGGTAGTGAGTAGTGAGTGGTGAGTAGTGAGTGGTGAGTAGTGAGTAGAGAAGACGGAACGGCGGCCGCGGATTTGATGCTTGCGGCCGCCGTTCGGATTGAGTTACTTCTGGGGTTGGGTGGCTGGGGGCGTTGTGCTCGACGTGGGCGGTGGGGTTGCCGGCTTGCCAGCGGCTGGTGGCGTGGCGGGAGGCGTCACTGGCTTCGGGGTTACGGGCGGGTGGGCCATGGGTGTGGGCGGGTTTTTGGGCTTGGGCATATCGTCGCCCTGGGCGACGAACTCTACGTCGAAGATGAGCTCAGCCTTGGCGGGGATGACGGGCAGGCGGCCAGCTTCGCCGTAGCCGAGCTGGTAGGGGATGAAGAGGCGGCGTTTGCCACCGATGTGCATGCCTTCGAAGCCGGTGTCCCAGCCCTGGATGACGCGGTGCTTGCCGTAGGGGAAGGTGATGGGTTCACCGCGGTCGACGGAGGAGTCGAACTTGGTGCCGTCCGGGAGGTAGCCGGTGTAGTGGACGGTGTAGAACTTGCCGGGCTGGGCGAGGGCGCCGGTGCCGATGACGCTGTCGACGTAGGTGAGGGAGTAGGTGGTCTTCTGGCCGGCGAGGTCGGCGCGGAGTTCAGGGGAGAGGAGCGGTGAGGCGTAGTCGAGGTGGGTGTCGGGGGTGTGGGTGAGGGTGTAGAGAATCTTGGCGCAGGGTGTGCTGGCGGGAAGGGCTGGGATCTTGGGAGAGATGTCCGGTGTCTTGACGCAGCCAGGAGTGGCGGCGTGGTGAACGGGGGTAGCGGCATGATGGACGGCCGGTGCGGCGGTGGTTTGGGCTCCCACAGGAAGCGCAGCTATGGCAAGGATGAGGGATGCAAGAGGGAGGGTCTGTGTTTTCATGTCGAGATTAGTTTAGCTCGGTTGGGGAGAACGGCTGTTAGCTTTTAGCTCTTAGCTAATGCAAGAACGGGCACGCGCTGGGCGCGTAAGAAGCAGGTTCCTCGCCCTTCGACTTCGCTCAGGGTCGGAATGACAGAAAGAAATGCAAAGGCAAGGGCAAGAGCAAAGGCGAATACATGGTCTCTCCGCTACGCGCTGCGCGCTTCGGTCGAGATGATGGAGTTCGTCGTGGGAGAAGCAGATTCCTCCGCTGCGCGGCGGAAGGACAACCAAAAAAGCGAGTGCAACTGCAACGACGGCGACAACTGCAATGGCGGCGGTTGGTTAGGTGGGGGTGCGGAGGAGGAGATAGGTGCCGGCTATGGCGAAGAGGAGGTCGGGGGACCAGGCGGCGAGGATGGCGGGGAGGGAGTTGACGTCGCCGAGGTTTTCGAAGATGCCGGCGATGACCCAATAACAGATGGCTACACCGATGGCGGTGCCTACGCCCGCGATGCCGCCACGCTTGCCGGCGAAGAGTGAGAAGGGGATGGCGAGAATGGCGAGGACCAGGGTCATGAGCGGGTAGGCCATTTTGCGATTCAGTTGAACGCGGAGACGCATGGTGTCAAAGCCGCTTTGCTTGAGGTCGTTGATGTAGGTGGCCAGCTCTTTGTAGGACATCTGTTCGGACTGGCGATCTTCCTTTTTGAAGTAAGAAGGTTGTTCGTGGATCTCGGGGAAAGTGGAGACATCAAAGGGCTCGTAGCTGGCGGTGGATTCGCCCTGGAAGGTACGCTGCCAGCCGTCCTCGAAGACCCAACCGTTGAGGTTGTCGTCCCAGCGGGCGCTCTGGGCGAAGATGCGGCGGGTGAGGTTGAAGGTGCCGGGCTGGAACTCGAATACGGTGATGTTGGCGAAGACGTTCTTGTCGGGATCGAAGAACTGGTAGTAGAAGATGCGGGTGGGCTGATTGTTGTCGTTGGTCTGGCCCGACATCCATTTTCGATCAGGGCGGAGAAAGGTCTGGGCGGGCTTGCCCTTGATTTCGGAGAGGAGGGCTTCCTGGCGGCGGTTGGCAGCGGGGAGGTAGGTCTCGTCGAAGATGAAGAGCAGGCCGGAGAGCAGGGTGGCGACGACGAGCATGGGAGCGACGATGCGGTAGAGGCTGATGCCGGTGGCCTTCATGGCGGTGAGCTCGCTATTGCGATTGAGCGCGCCGAAGGTGATGAGGACGGCGACGAGCGAGCAGAGGGGAAGGACGGAGTTGAGGATGAAGGGGACGAGGTTGAGCAGGTAGTCGCCGATGACGACGAGAGGCGTGCGATAGCGGAGCATGTCTCCGATGAGCTCGAAGAAGGTGAAGATGATGAAGAGGATGATGAGCGAGACGAGGACGAGGGCGAAGTTGCGGAGGAAGCTGCCCATGACGTACTCGTCGAGGATGAGGGGAAAGCGGATGCGGAGGGCGCGACGGATGCGCTGCATCACAGCGCCGTCGCCGATGTGCTGGGCGCGGAGCTGATCGCCGGCGGCGGAGTTGCTGCGCAGGCGGTCAAAGAGTTTGGTGAACCCGTGGCCGAGGTTGGCGAAGAGTTCGAGGACGGCGCCCCCGCGGGAGATCTGCTGGAGGAGGAGAACGCCGGCGAGGGCGAAGAGGAGGTTGGCGCCCCAGACGCCGAGTGCTGGCGAGAGCTTGCCCTGGCGTGCGAAGGCGATGCCCATGGAGGAGAGAAAGTAGTAGACGAAGACCAGGCCGAGGGTTGCGACGAAGCCTGCGCCCTTGCCGCCGCGCTTGGAAGAGAGGCCGAGGGGAACGCCGACGAGCATGAGGACCAGGCAGGCGGTGGGATAGGCGAAGCGATCGTGCAGCTCGATGAGATAGGGGCGGGCGGCGGGGCCAGGAGCGTGAGCGAGGCGCCATAGATCGCGCAGGCCGAGGGCGTGCATGGGCGTATCGCGGCGGCTGAGGTGAGAGTCTTCCTCCTGCTGGCCGGTCTGCATGGGGAGTTCGGTGGTCTTGAACTTGACGAGGTCGTACTGGCCGGGGTCGGACACGGAGATATCGTGGCGGCTGGCGTCGGCGAGCTCGAGGCGCAGGGTTTGCGGGCCACCGGCGAGGACGGTGGCTTCGTTGGCGGTGATGATGTGGGGGGATTCGGGCTTGGTTAGGTCGGCGATGAAGACGTGGTGCCAGATGGCGGTACCGTTGGCGCCGGGGATGACGTCCTGTGCGTAGAGGACGTAGTTCTTGAAGTCCTCGTAGAAGACGCGGGGCTGGATGGCGACGGTGGCCTGGCTGGTCTTGGAGGCGTCCTCGTAGTTGAGAAGGGCCTGGGCGGCGCTGGGGGCGACGAAGAGGGAGTTGGCGAGGCCGAGGATCCAGAAAGCGACTGCGAAGATGCTGACGATGCGAACGAAGGTGAGGACGCCTAGGCCGGAGGCGCGCATGGCGGTGACTTCGCTGTCGGCTGCGAGGCGGCTGAGGCCAAGCAGGATGCCGACGAGCACCGCCATGGGGATGGTGAAGGAGAAGAAGCCGGGGAGGAGATAGCCGATGAGGCGAAGGATGTCGAGGGGAGAGGCGACGCCGCGGACGGTGAGCTCCATGAGTGGGAGCAGGTAGCGCATGAAGAGAATGAAGGTGAAGAGCACGCCGCCGAGCAGGGCGTAGCCGGTGACTTCGCGGAGGATGTAGCGAGTGAAGATGCGCACGGTTGATCCGCGGGAGGCGGTGAATTTAGTGTATCGCGGAGGTGCGGTGATCAGTTCTTCGTTGTCAGTTCTCAGTTGGCCCGAGGCAGAGCGCGGAGGCGGAGGGAGTTGGTTAGGACGCTGACGGAGCTTAGGGCCATGGCGGCACTCGCGAGGATGGGGCTTAGGAGGATGTGGAAGTGGGGGTAGAGGACGCCGGCGGCGAGTGGGATGCCGATGAGGTTGTAGACGACGGCCCAGCCGAGATTCTGGCGCATGATGTGGGTGGTGCGGCGGGCAATCTGGATGGAGAGCGGGATGAGGCGAAGGTCGTGGTGGAGGAGGAGGATGTCGCCGGCATCGCGGGCGAGGTCGGAGCCGGAGGCCATGGCGAGGCCGGCGTTGGCCTGGGCGAGGGCGGCGGCGTCGTTGATGCCGTCGCCGACCATGGCTACGCTGTGGCCGGCGGTCTGGAGGGCGCGGATGGCGGAGAGTTTTTCGGCGGGGAGGAGATGGGATTGGATGTCGGTGATGCCGGCGGCGTGGGCGATGGGAGCGGCGGAGGCGGCGATGTCTCCGGTGAGGAGGACGGGATGGATGTGCAGGGCGTTGAGTTGCGCGATGGCAGCGGGGGCGCTGGGGCGAAGCTCGTCGGTGGCGAAGAAGACGGCCTGGGGGATGTTGTCGATGAGGAGATAGAGGGGTGTGGCGTTGGCGAGGTTGGGTGGGGCGAGGAGTTCGGGGGGTGGAGGTGAAGTGAGGAGAGCGGCGTTGCCGAGGGCTAGTTGATGGCCGGCGATGGTGGCGGTTAGGCCGGTGCCGGGAATGGTGATGAGGTCGTTGATGGTTGGGGTGGGCGCAAGGTGAGGATGCTCGTCGGCGTAAGATACGACGGCCTTGGCGAGGGGGTGGGTGGAGAGGCGTTCGGCGGTGGCTGCGTAGGCGAGGAGGGTTTCGGCGGGGAGGAGGGTGGTGGGAGCGAGGACGATGGCGGCGATGCGGGGGCGGCCTTCGGTAAGGGTGCCGGTTTTGTCGAGGGCGATGGTGTCGACGGTGGCGAGGCGCTCGAGGGCTTCGCCGCCCTTGATGAGGAGGCCGGACTGTGCGGCGCGGCCTAGCGAGACAGTGATGGCGGCGGGGACGGCGAGGCCCATGGCGCAGGGGCAGGCGATGATGAGGACGGCGATGGCGATGGCGATGGCGCGGGCAAAGCCGTCGTGATGGCCGTTGGTGTTTTCGGCGATGGACCAGGCGGCGAAGGTGAGAGCGGCGAGGGCGAGGACGGTGGGAACGAAGATGGCAGAGGCGCGGTCGGCGAGTCGCTGCATGGGAGCGCGGCTGGACTGGGCCTGCTCGAGGAGGCGCTGCATCTGGGCGAGGGTTGAGGTTGCGCCTACGGCTGTGGCGCGCAGAACTAATGGGCCATCGAGGTTGAGCGTGCCCCCGGAGACCTTGTCGCCGATGGAGCGGGTGACGGGGAGTGGTTCGCCGGTGAGCATGGACTCGTCAATGGAGCTGCGGCCGTGGAGGATGAGGCCGTCGAGCGGGATGCGGTCGCCGGGGAGGACGCGGATGAGGTCGTCGGGCTCGATGGCAGAGAGGGGGAGGAGGGTTTCAGGGAGGCTGCTGTAATCGGGCGGAGTTTCGTCGAACCCAGGTCCCAAGAGCGGGACATGGGGCACTCCGTTTGTGGGAAGCGTCAAGAAGCGGGCGTTGGAAGATTCCATCTGGGCGAAGCCGCGGAGGGCGCTGGTGGCGCGGGCGCGGGCGCGGGTTTCGAGCCATCGGCCGGCGAGGAGGAAGGCGAGGATGAAGATGACGGCTTCGAAGTAGACGTCGGAGGCGAGACCATTGCGGGTAAAGGTTTCGGGGGCGATGGTTGCTGCGAAGGAGGAGGCGAAGGCTGCGAGGGTGCCGAGCGCGATCAGGGTGTTCATGTTAGTGGTGCGGTGGCGCGCGGCGCGCCAGGCGGCGGAGTAGATGTCGGGCGCGGCAAAGAGCATGGTCGCGAGGGCGAGGGCGCAGAGGATCCAGCGGATGGGCTGTGCGGGTAGGTCCATGAGCGCCATGGGCATGAGTGGGGCGAGAGCGTTGGCGAGCGCGTGGAGTAGCGGGTCGGTGCTGGTGCCGGAGGACATCGTCGACGGCATCGAGGACAACATCAAGGGCATGGAGAGCAGCATGGCGACGGCGCCGGCGACGAGCGCGAGGAGGGTGCGGAGACCGAGGTGCGGGGTCTCCATGCTGGCGTGGTCGTAGGCAGCGTGGGAATCACCTGCGGGAGCGGGCAGGGAGGCGTCGTAGCCGGAGTTGCGGACGGCGGCGATGAGGGTGGCGGTGTCGAGGGGCAAGGTGGTGGTGATTTGGGCGGTGTGCGCCATGAGGTTGACGCTGGCGGAAGAGACGCCCGGAACGGATTCCAGGGCGTGCTGGACATGGATCTGGCAGGAAGCGCAAGTCATGCCCTGAACGCGCAGCGTCTGCTGGGTCATACTCCTGCCGATTCGACGAATGCGGGATAGCCCGCGGCGGTGAGGGCCTGCTGGATCTGCTCGGGCGCAGCGCTGGTTTGGATGCGCGCGCTGCCTACACGGACCTCTTGTGCATGGGTTTCGGGCAACGCGTTGAGCGTTTGCGTGACGCGGCGGATGCAAGAGCCGCAGTGCATGTTGTCAATGCGTAGTACGAGAGTCGACATACTTAATAGGATGCTCCCGAGAGAATTCGGTCGCTGGCGCATAGTTTCGACTTTCAGGTTGGAGTGCGCTCGACGACGGCAAAACCCATGAGGGCCGGGTGGCGAGGAGTTCAGGGTTCTGGAACGAAACGGTAGCCGACGCCGCGGATGGTAAGCAGGTGGATGGGCTTGGCGGGATCGGGTTCGAGATAGCGGCGAAGGCGGACGACGAAGTTGTCGATGGCGCGGGTGTCGGTGTCTTCTTTGACGTGCCAGACTTTTTCGAGGAGTTCAGAGCGCGGGACGATCTTGCCGGGGTGATCGAGGAGGTAGCGCAGGAGGTCGGCTTCCATGAGGGTGAGGTGGATGGTCTTGTCGGGCTGAGCTTGAAGGTCTTGAGTGCGGATCTCGAGGTTGTCGAGATCGATGATGTGGCCGGCGAGCGTGTAGGTGGGCGTGGGAGCCTGAGCAGGTTGTTGCGTGGCGGGAGACTCGCTGGGTCTCTGCCAATGCATGCGGCGGAGGAGGGCGCTGAGGCGAGCGAAGAGGACGCCGAGGTCGAAAGGTTTGGGGAGGTAGTCGTCGGCGCCGGCGGTGAAGCCTTCGACGATATCTTCGGCGCGACCGCGGGCGGTGAGCAGGAGGACGGGGGTGAAGCGGCCAGCTTCGCGCAGAGCGCTGACGATGGAGAAGCCGTCGCGGCCGGGGAGCATGACGTCGAGGAGGATGGCGGCGGGAGGATCGGGGGCGCCGGGAGCGGTGGCGTCGAGTAGCCAGGCGAAGGCGGCATCGCCGTCGGCCTCGTGATGGGCGCGATAGCCTTCGGCTTCGAGGTTGAAGATGAGGCCCTGGGCGAGATGTTCCTCGTCTTCGACGATCGCGATGAGCGTGGGCTTAGGTTTGGGCATGAAAGAGGCGCGGGTGTTAGTACTTGCAGATTGTATGCTTGCGGCTTCTATCTGCGAGGAATCTATCGTCGCAGGAGGGGCGGGAGGAGAACGCTGAGGCCGTTCCAGGCGATCTGGATGCCGATACAGAAGAGGATGAAGGCGACGACGCGAAGGACTCCATGAGCGGTTGCGGCTGAGATGGAGCGGACGATCTTGGGGGCGTAGGCGTAGCAGAGATAGACGCTGGCGCTGAGCAGGAGGATGGCGGCGAGCAGGCCGGCGTAGGCGAGAAGGGTCTGGGTGATGACGGGCTGCTTGGCGTGAATGCTCAGCGTGAGCATGACGACGAGGCAGCCGGGGCCAGCGGTGATAGGAAAGGTGAAGGGGTAGAAGGCCTTGCTCTTGAGGCTGGCGATCTCGGGTTCGGTGACCGCGGGCTGGGCGGCCGCGGTCTTCTCAGCACTGGGTGCGCTGTCCTGCTGATTCAGGAGCGACCAGCCGATCATGGCGATGACGATGCCGCCGGAGACCTGCATGATGGGCAGAGAGATTCCAAAGAAGCTGAGCAGGGAAGAACCGATGAGCGCGATGACCACGAGGAAGATGACGGTGTTGATGGCGATCTTGCGGGCGAGGGAGCGGTAGACCTCAATGGGGGCGAGTCCTACCAGACCAAGGAAGACGAATGCGGAGCCCAGGGGATTGACCAGGGGAAGGAGCGCGCTAAAGCCGAGGGCGAAGAATTTCCAGACGAGATACATGGTTCCCCGGGGAGATGGTCTCTTGTGGAATGACTGCTTGAGGAGATTGTACGTTGAGGGGGTGGGTGCCGGCGGTGATGCGGGCTAGTGCAGCAGCGTTTTTCGCGGGGGATCGCCGACGAGCAGCGGTAGTTTGAGTTCAAAGGTTGTGCCCTGGCCGAGGCCTTCGCTGATGGCGCGAACGCTGCCGCCGTGTTGGACTGCGATGGTGCGGACGAGGAAGAGGCCGAGGCCGGTGCCTTTGATCTTGACCTGGTCGTTGGAGGGGGCGCGGTAGAAGCGCTTGAAGATGCGCTTGAGTTCGCGGGGAGGGAGGCCGAGGCCGGTGTCGGTGATGGAGAGAACGGCCCAGGTGTAACGCTGGATGCCGATGCGGCAGATGATGTGAACGCCGGCGGGCGAGTACTTCACGGCGTTGTCGAGGAGGTTGAGGATGGCGGTGCGGAGGTCTTCGCTGTTCGCGAGGACGAAGAGGCGGACACTGCCGGGTATGTCTTCGAGGGTGATGTCTTCGGGCTGGAGGTGATGGCGGAGAAGGACGGTGGTGATGCAGTCGGCGACGAGGGGGTGGAGCTCGACGCGGGTGCGCTGCTGGACGCGCTGGCGCTGGCCGAGCTCGCCGGCCTTGAGGACGGTTTCGACGGTGGCGAGGAGGCGGTCGCTGTCTTCGCGCATGATGGCGTAGAAGCGCTGGCGCTGCTGCTCGTCGCCGGGATGGCGCTGCAGGGTTTCGAGGTAGAGACGGATGCTGGCGATGGGGGTTTTGAGCTCGTGGGTGACGGCTTTGAGGAAGGAGTCCTGACGCTCGTTGCGACGGACTTCGCGAACCAGGAAGACGGTGTTGATGACGACGCCGGCGATGAGGATGGAGAAGAGCACGATGCCAAGGAAGTCGATGGCAAGGCGGCGGCCGTTGTTGTGGATCCAGGTGATGTTGAGGACGATGGCGAGGGCGGTGAGACACACGCCGAGCGTGATGAAAAACGCTCTGGTTCCGCGGCGGCGTGTGAGATTCATTCTTTAGAGGATAGAGGATAGAGCGTAGAGGATAAGGAAAAACTGAAAGGCCGGGCGACAGGGGCGGGAGACGGCATGGATAAAATGCTTTCAGATGACGCGCTTTGGAAGAGCTTGGCGGAAGGTGCAATGGTCGCTCAGGCAGCGGGGTGTGATGGGCACCGCTCGGCAGGCGCTGCAGCGCACGATGGGGTCGCGGGGTACGACCAAGCCTGCGCTGCATCCTTTCGATGAGGAACATGGGACGGACACCAGCGGCCTGGTGAGCGGGGGCGGATTATTCAGCGGCCATGCGCACGACCGGTTTTCGGTGGCGTACTACGGTGTGTCGCCGTCGCGGATGCGGCGGGCTGTCGCGCGGTGGAGGGAGACAGCTGGGACCGGCGCGGTGGATGACTACACGTTCGTGGACATCGGCAGCGGGAAGGGAAGGGCGATGATGCTGGCGTCGGAGCTTCCGTTCCGGGAGGTGGTGGGGGTGGAGTTGAGCGCGAGCCTTTGCCAGGTGGCGGAGAAGAATCTGGAGATGTGGCGGGCGTCGGGACGGGCGTTGAGTCCGATGCGGCTGGTGCAGGGGGATGCACTCGGTTTGCGGCTTCCGGAGGGACGGCTGCTGATTTTCATGTACAACCCATTTCTTGCGCCGATGATGAGGCGGCTGCTGGAGCGCGTGGCGGCGGCGGCTGGCGGGCGTCGGGGAGAGATTGACTTGCTGTATGTGGTGCCTCAGCAGGAGGCGGTGTTTGCGGAGTTTCCGGGGTTCGAGCTGCTTTGGAGCGAGCGGGTTGGGATGTCGGAAGTGGATGCTGCGGCGGATCACGTTTCGTCGCCGGAGGACCGGGTGAATTTGTATCGGAGATAAAAAGAGAGCAGGCGCAGAGTGAACTCTGCGCCTGCGATGTTGCGAACCGCCTGAGGGTGGATCAGTCCATGTAGGCGCCGGCCGGTTTGGGGGCGGCTGGATCGAACTTGGCGATCTGAACTTTCTTGGCGAGGCCGAGCTTTTCCATCACCCAGATGCCGTAGTAGTTGATGTCGAACTCATACCAGGTGAGGCCGTGACGGGCGCTGACGGGGTGAGCGTGATGGTTGTTGTGCCAGCCTTCGCCGCCGGTGAGGATGGCGACCCACCAGTTGTTGCGGGAGTCGTCCTTGGTCTCGAAACGGCGCTTGCCCCATAGGTGGGTTGCGGAGTTGACCAGCCAGGTGGCGTGGAGGCCGAGGGTGACGCGAAGGAAGGTTCCCCAGAGCAGCATGCCGATGGCGCCGACGAAACGGTGACCAGGATCAAGGGCAGCGCCGAGGGCGAGCTGCAGGAGGCCGGTGACGACGAGCGGCACGTAGTGGTACTTGGAGAGCCAGACGTGGACGCGGTCGCGAGTGAGGTCAGGGGCGTAGCGGCCGAGGAGTGCAGTCTCGGAGTGGAGAGCGCGACCGGAGAGGATCCAGCCGGCGTGTGCCCACCAGGTTCCGTCGTGCGGTGTGTGGGGATCGCCTTCCTGGTCGGAGTTCTGATGGTGGACGCGATGGGTAGCAACCCAGAAGATGGGTCCGCCTTCGAGAGCGAGGCAGCCGCAGGCGGTGACGAAGTACTCGAGCCAGCGCGGTGTCTTGTAGCCGCGGTGCGTGAGCAGGCGATGGTAGGCCATGCCGATGCCGACGTTGATCGCAAGGAAGTACATGACGAAGAAGACGGCCAGGTTCGTCCAGGAGAAGAAGAAGAGCGCGGCGATGGCGCCGACGTGGAAGAGCCCCATGGCGATGGTGGTGATCCAGTTGATGCGGCCCTGCTGGTGCTCGCGGCCCATGCGGAGATCCTGCTTGATCTTCTGCGTGACCTCCTGGACGGCGAGGAGGGGGTTGGCAGGAGCGGTGGTGCGGCGTTCGACTTCGGGTAACGTGGTATTCATCGTTGGGCTCGATCCTTGGGAGTACGGTGTAGTACAAGTCCTATTACTGACGATACCCGGAGGGTGAAGCGGCGTGTGTAAGACATTTGTAATGGCGAAGGTCGGTGCGACTGATGGGTTTTCCGTGGTATCGAGCGGGTTAATGATGGACGAAGCACGCACGCACACGCGCTCAGCAGGATGGCGGGTTACTTGCTGCGGGGCGTTGATGCTGCTGGGTTTGGGGATGGCGGCGGGCGCGCAATCCACGGTGGACCTGGCGTCGAGCAAGCAGTTGCTGCTGCCGGTTCCGGGCGGGGCGCAGCGGCTGAATAGTCTGCCGATGTCGCTGGCCGTGTCGCCGGATGGGCGATGGGTGGTGAGCTTGAACGCGGGGTATGGGACGTACGAGTCGGGATACGCGCAGTCGCTGGCGGTGATGGATACGCAGAGCGGAGCGGTGAAGGACTTTCCGGATGCGCGTGTGGGCGAGCGGGCGGCGCAGACCTTCTTCTCCGGGCTGGCGTTCGGTGCGGATGGGACGAAGGTGTATGCGAGCCTGGCGTCGTCGAGTGCGCCGGTTGGGGATGGTGCGAAGAAGACGGGCAATGGGATTGTGGTGTACGGGTTTGCGGATGGCATGCTGACGCCTGAGGGTTTCCTGAAGCTGCCGCTGGTGAAGCTGGCGACGGGACGGCACACGGCTTATGCGGAGACGGATGGCGGGACGATGGGGATTCCGTATCCAGCGGCGATTGCGGTGGTGCCGGGAGCGAAGCGACGGCTGCTGGTGGCGGAGAACCTGTCGGACTCGGTGGCACTGATGGATGTGGCTACAGGAGAGATTGAGCGGACGTTTGACGTGAGCGAGAGCGAGCATGTGCCGTCGACGTATCCGATTTCTTTGGCGGTAACGAAGGATGGAAGGCGCGCGTTTGTTGCGCTGTGGAATGCGAGCGAGGTGGCGGAGCTAGACCTTGCGAGTGGCAAGGTGGTGCGGAAGATCGCGCTGCTGAAGCCGAAGTCGGCGATTGCGGCTGGAACGCATCCTTGCGCGCTGCTGCTGGATGAACGCGCGGGCGTGATGTATGTCGCGCTGTCGAATCGCGATGCGGTGGCTGCGGTGTCGATTGGGAAGGCTGGTTCTCCAGGGCTCAAGGCTGCTGCGCCGGAGCTTGCGGTGCGTGGATACTTCGATACGCGGTTGCCGGGACAGAGCTACTTTGGAGCTGAGCCGGTGTCGCTGGCGATGAACGCGGACGGGACGCGGTTGTATGCGGCGAACCTTGGATCGGATGCGGTGGCGGTGCTGGATCCGCACAGACTGCGTGGCGTGGCGAAGGCCAAGGGGTTTGTCGAGCCGCTGGGATTCGTGCCGACGGAATACATGCCGCTGGCGCTGGCTTCTATTGGTGGCAAGCTTTACGTGACGACCGATAAGGGCAAGGGAACGGGGCCGAATAACTTTGCGCAGCGAACGGCTGCGGGAGGTGCTGGGCGCAAGGGCTCGTCTACGTATATTGGGACGCTGCTGTATGGGTCGCTGGCCGCGCTGGATGAGAGCTCGTTGTACGCGGGGCTGAAGGCTTCGACCGAGGCGGTGCTGGAGTCGAACCGGATGAAGGCGGCGAAGGAAACGATTGCTTTCGCGGGTGGGAACGCCCGCATCAAGCACGTGATCTACATCATCAAGGAGAACCGGACGTACGACCAGGTGCTCGGCGATCTGAGCAAGGATGGCAAGCCGGTTGGCAATGGAGATCCCGCGTTGACGATGTATGGTGAGACGATCACGCCGAATCAGCATGCGCTGGCGCTGCAGTTTGGGGTGCTGGATAACTTCTACGACTCGGCTGAGGTGTCTGGCGATGGACACGTCTGGTCGAATGCGGCGATTGGCACGGATTACTTAGAGGACACCTGGCAGCAGAACTATCGTGGTGGTCAGCGGACGTATGACTACGAAGGCATGGTTGCCGATGGGTATCCTCTGCTGCAACATATTCCCGATGTGAATGAGCCGCAGAGTGGTTACATCTGGACCGACATGGCCGCGCATGGGAAGACGGTGTATCACTTTGCGGAGTACATCTCGTCGGCGTTCTGCGGAGACAAGGCGCAGAAGAAGACGCCCGAGAATCCGCAGGAGGGAGCGATGTCGGGCAGCGAGGCGAGTTGCGCTACGCCGTCGATTTTGCCGGGCGAAGAGATTCCCGCGGACTGGGGTGGAGGGAAGAATCTTTGGCCTTGGGCGATTCCAAAGCTCGCGTATAACGTGGCCACGAAGCCGGAGTTGGTGGGGCACTTTGCGCCGGAGTCTCCGGACTTCAATTTGTCGGTGCCGGACCAGATTCGGGTGAACATCTTCCTGAAGCACCTTACGGTTTGGGAGAAGGACCGCGCTGCGGGGCATGACATGATGCCGAACTTCATTCAACTGCGGCTGCCGAATGATCACACGGCGGGAACGCGGCCGGGGTCGCCGTCACCGAAGGCTTCCGTGGCCGATAACGATTTGGCGATTGGGCGGGCGGTGGAGGCGATCTCGCACTCGCCATATTGGGATGACACGGCGTTTTTCATTCTCGAAGACGATGCGCAGAATGGAGCGGACCACGTGGATGCGCACCGGTCGCTGGCGATCGTGGTGAGCAAATATGCGCCGCATGCGAAGGCTGGGCAGGCGGCGGTTGTGGATAGCAGGTTCTACTCGACGGTGAGCGTGCTGCGGACGATGGAGACGCTGCTGGGTGTTCCTCCTATGAATAACAATGACGCGTTCGCGTCGCTGATCTCGACGCTGTTTACAGGGCCGGGCGACCAGCCGGCGTTTACTGCCGACGTGTCGAACCGGGCGAACGGGTTGATTTACACGGCGAACAGACCGAGTGCGCCCGGTGCGGCCGCGTCGATGAAGATGGACTTCAGCCATGCGGACCGGGCGGATACGTACAAGCTGAATTTGATTCTTTGGCAGGACGCGATGGGGAAGGCAGCTCCGCCGACTGCGCTGCTGGTGCGGCATGCGAAGAAGAAGGATGATGACGATGACTGACGGGAGTACCCCTCCCCCCCCTCCCCCCTCCAAAGTCATACTTTGCTTGTAAGTTGCTGATACGTGATGGGTTAAGTGCCAAAGTACCCCCCCCTTGGAGGGGTACTTTGGCCGTAAAGTCCGGCAAACAAAAGACTTTAGCGGTAAAGTCTGGCAAAGAAAAGACTTTAGGGGTAAAGTATTGCAGCCATTTTTGTTTCGGGTAAAGTGGCCAATCCATTGGGGTTACGCGGATTTGCCAGGTGTTGGGGCTGGTGTGGGGCCTAGTTAAATTGTAGCGGATTGGCGGGGTAAGTATGCCAAGTTGCGAAGAGAGAAATCGGCAATGGGGGCGCGGGTTTTGTGGGATTTGGGGGTTGGTGGGGGGTTGACATGGGGAGTTTGGCGGGTTTTTGGGGGAATTATTTTTCGAATTGAGCAGCAGGGCAGGAGCGATCGGGCTACGCCCGATACCCACCTTAGCGACGATCATGCCGTCGCGAAGATGGGGCACCCGAATTGGGGGAGGTTAGCGGAGGAAAACGCTTAGTTCTGCGGCGGCGGCGCGGAGGGGTGGGAGGAAGCGGGTCTGCATCTCGAGCATGGGGATGCGGGGGGCGTGGCCGCTTAGGTTGACTACCGCTACTACGCGGCCGTTGCCGGCGTAGACCGGGACGGCGATGGAGCGAAGGCCAATTTCGTACTCCTGGTCGACCAGGGCGTAGCCGTTGCGGCGGACGTTGCGGAGGGCCAGGCGGAGCTTGTCGATGGAGTTGATGGTGCGGGGCGTGTACTGGGTGAGGATGACGCGGGAGAGGAAGGACTCTAGCTGGTCCTGCGGTAAATAGGCGAGCAGGACGCGGCCCATGCTGGTGCAGAAGGCGGGGAGGCGGGAGCCGATGTGGAGGTCGACCGACATGACGCGCGTGACGCTGGTGCGGGCGATGTAGACGATCTGCTCGCCGTCCAAGGTCGCGACGGAGAAGCTCTCGTGATAGGTGCTGGACATGCGCTCGAGGATGGGTTGGGCGGCGTTGGCGAGGGTGCTGGAGGCGGTGTAGGTGTTGGCCAGGGAGAGCATCTTGGGGCGCAGGGAGTAGCGCTGAGATTCGTCGGCGCCGGCGAAGCCGAGCTTGGTGAGGGTGTAGAGGCAGCGGCGAACGGCGGCGCGGGAGAGGCCGGTGCGGAGCGAGAGCTGCGAGATGGTCATCTGCGGGGTCTGGGGGGTGAAGGCTTCGATGACGACGAGACCGCGAGCGAGGGAGGCCATGAAGTTGGGGTCGCCGGTGTAGGCGTCGAGGGCAACGCCGGGGAGGGCCTTGGCTTTGGCGGGGGCAGGTGGGGCAAGGGTAGCAGATGGTGACAAGGTGGCCTCCTCAGGTCGGCGCAGTGAGCAAAACAGCTCGGGCGATTGCCGCGCTCGATTTACGGTAAACGCACATTTGAAAGAAGCGCAAGGACGTGGGGCACGTGGGGCGGATTTCGTGCGAATATCTTCAATTGTGGGGCGATTATCGGCTGGAGGGTGTGGGGATTTGGGACACCGGGCGAGAGCTGAGTCAAAGTTCGTTGCAGGTTGGATCGGGCTTTCAGCCCTCTATCCTTGGTGTCACGCTAACCTGGGGCTGCGCCCCAGGCTGTGATCGAGCGGGCCTTCGGCCCTTAGCGATTGCGACGAGCTGCCTTTGCGATTGCAATGAAGTGCCTTTGCGATCGCGACGAACTTTCGACTCAGGACATTAGCGAGAGGTTTATTTGTGGGTGCGGTAGAGGTTGATGAGGTTGGTGGTGGAGGTGTCGTGGTCTAGCTTGGGCGAGGTGGGGGATTCGAGTTCGCCCAGGATTTTGGTGGCGAGGACTTTGCCTAGCTCGACGCCCCATTGGTCGAAGGAGTCGATGGACCAGATGACGCCCTGGGTGAAGACGGAGTGCTCGTAGAGGGCGATGAGGGTGCCGAGGGTGTGGGGGGTGAGGAGGTTGTAGAGGAGGATGTTGGAGGGGCGGTTGCCTTCGAAGACCTTGGAGGGGACGAGGGCTTCGGGGACGCCTTCGGCGCGGACTTCGTCGGCGGTCTTGCCGAAGGCTAAGGCTTCCGCCTGGGCGAAGACGTTGGCCATGAGCATGTCGTGATGGTGGCCGAGGGGGTTGAGGGATTTGTAGCCGCCGAGGAAGTCGGCGGGGATGAGGCGGGTGCCCTGGTGGATGAGCTGGTAGAAGGAGTGCTGGCCGTTGGTGCCGGGCTCGCCCCAGTAGATGGGGCCGGTCTGGGTTTCGACGGGGGTGCCGTCGAGGGTGACGTGCTTGCCGTTGGACTCCATGGTGAGTTGCTGGAGGTAGGCGGGGAAGCGCTTGAGGTACTGCTCGTAGGGGAGGATGGCGACGGTCTGGGCGTCGAAGAAGTCGGTGTACCAGACCGTTAGAAGCCCGAGGAGGGCGGGGAGGTTTTGCTCGAGGGGAGTGGTGCGGAAGTGGACGTCCATGGCATGGAAGCCTTCGAGCATGGCGCGGAAGTTGTTGGGGCCGATGGCGATCATGGTGGAGAGGCCGATGGCGGAGTCCATGGAGTAGCGGCCGCCGACCCAGTCCCAGAAGCCGAACATGTTGGCGGTGTCGATGCCGAATTTGGCGACGGCTTCGGCATTGGTGGAGATGGCGACGAAGTGGCGGGCGATGGCTTCGGTTTGATGGAGTTTGGCGAGCGCCCAGGTCCGTGCGGAGTGGGCGTTGGTCATGGTCTCGAGGGTGGTGAAGGTTTTGGAGGCGACCAGGAAGAGGGTCTCTTCGGGGTCGAGGTCGCGGGTGGCTTCGACGAAGTCGGTGCCGTCGACGTTGGAGACGAAGCGGAAGGTGAGGTCGCGTTGGGAGTAGTGGCGGAGGGCCTCGTAGGCCATGACGGGGCCGAGGTCGGAGCCGCCGATGCCGATGTTGATGATGTTCTTGATGGGCTTGCCGGTGTAGCCGAGCCAGGCGCCGGAGCGGATCTTGTCGGCGAAGGCAGCCATCTTGTCGAGGACGGCGTGGACTTCGGGGACGACGTCCTGGCCGTCGACGAAGATGTGCTCGGACTTGGGGTCGCGGAGAGCGACGTGGAGGACGGCGCGGTTTTCGGTGGTGTTGATCTTCTGGCCGGTGAACATGGCTTCGGTGTGCTCGCGCAGGCCGGACTGTTTGGCAAGGTCGATGAGGAGGGTGAGGGTTTCGTCGGTGATGCGGTTCTTGGAGTAGTCGAGGAAGAGACCGACGGCTTCCGCGGTGAAGCGGGTGCCGCGGGCAGGATCGGATTTGAAGAGGTCGCGGAGGTGCTGGGGGCGGAGGGTTTCGGCGTGCTGCTGAAGGGCTTTCCAGGCGGGGCGAGAGGTTAGCGGAACGATGCGGTCGGTCATTGGATTTTGACTATGCTCTCCTGTGAGCGAGCGGGCGCGGGCTGGGAGGCAGCCGGGCGCAGGAGACTCGCTGGAGATATTAGAGCATTCCGGAGGTGAGGAAGATGTAAAGAGTGGAGGAGAAGGGGCGGGGTGGGAGTGGGGTCGAGGTCGGCTTGCGAGTGTTCAAGGGGAGCATGCTTTCTGGTAGCAGGCGCGCTGAAAGCTTCGATAGCGGGCGCGCTGGACTGTTACTGGGCTGGCCCTTGCAGCTTACTCATGTAGCTCAAGGTCTGAGGATCGCCGGGTTTTAGTTGGAGAACCTTTTTGTAAAAGGCCATGGCCTCGGGGGTTTGTCCGAGCTGCTGGAACATCACGGCGAGGTCGAAGTAGGCGTTGGCGTCGTTGGGGTTTACGGCGATGGCCTGCTTGTACATGGCAATGGCGTCGTCGAAGCGGTGTTGCTCGATGTCCAGGCTTTCGAGGTCGACGTAGGCTGCGCTGTCGTGGGGGCGGAGCTCGATGACGCGCCGATACTGTGCTTCGGCCTGGGACGGGTTGCCGGTTTGCTGGAGGGCGGCGGCATCGTTGAGGAGGGTCTTGGGATCGTTGGGAGAGAGGGCGAGCGACCGGGTGTAGGCCGCGACGGCCTGGTGGGGATCGCCCTGGGCTGTGTAGATGTCGCCGAGGTTTTTTTGCAGAAAGGCGCTGCGTGGAGTGGCCTCAAGCGAATGGAGGTAGAGGGCGAGCGGATGCTCCCAATCCTGAACGCGCACGATGGTGCGCCACACTCCCCAGGCGATCCAAATGCCGAGACAGCCTAGCAGGATGCGGCGCTGGAATTGGGGGACAAGCAGGAGTCCGCCGACGAGGGTGAGGACGAAGCCGATGCTGGCGAGGTAGTCGTAACGCTCGGCCATGCCCTGGTAGATGTACACGAAGCCGCAGTAGGGCAGAAGGCCGATGAGCAGCGTTGCAAGACCAGCGGCAACGACGGGGGCTCGGTTGCGAAGCGAGAGGGCTGTGAGGACGAGGCCGATCAGCGCTGCCCAGGCGAGGAGAGCGGCCAGCGAGGGCGTGTTGGAAGGAGCTACGGAGGAGCGCTCCATGCTCATGTGGATGGGGAGCGCGATCAGTTGGACGTAACGCCAGAACTTGAGGCCGACCGACCAGAGGGTGTGCGATCCATCTCCACCGTGAGCACCGACCGCAAATTTGCCGAGAAGGAAAAGGGCGTCGGCCAGGACAGAGAGGGTCGCGAGGACGATCCAAGGCCGGGAATCTTTTCGCGCGCCGGGCAAGGACGGGTTGGCTAGGTACGCGAGTCCGAGTAAGGCTACGAGGAGGAGACCCTGCTCGTGGCTGAAGTCTGCCAGGAGGGCGCAGGTGATGAAGGCCGCTAGTGGCAGCCAATGCTTGCTGCGTGCGTAGGACAGGGCGGCGTGGAGAGCAAGGAGCAGGAAGGCAGTGCTCAAGAGGTAGGGACGACCGCTGATCCACGCAACCACCTCGGTGTTGATCGGCAAGCCGAGCCACACCAGCGTGGCGAACCCTGAGACATAGAGCGGCAGCTTCAGCCGGCGGAGGAGTTGAAAGAGCAGGAGCCCGTTGAACCAGTGAAGCAAGAGGCTGGTGAAGTGGAAGCCGCCGGCTTCGGCTCCCCAGAGATGCTGGTCGAGGGCGAGGCTAATCCAGAAAAGGGGCCGATACAGGGTGCCGCCGCTGCCGAGGAATCCCGAGGTAAACGATACGGGCGCCAGGATGAATTGCGCATAGACCGCGTGCCAGGACTGCAGCGCAGGGTTATTTGCGATTTGGTCGATGTCATCGTAAACGAACGGGGCGTTCAGGACGGCAGCGTAGAGGATAGCCAGCCAGGCTGCCGATGCGAGGCAAAAGCAGAAGAGCGGGTGTCTCGCTATCCAACTACGCATCGTCCCGCCTCTTGTGTGTGTCCCGCCTCTTGAGTGAATGGTCATGGTCCTGATCTATGACGGAACTGGGTTACCGATGGTAATCATCGCATGCGAGCGCTACCCCATCGCCGCGTGTTCGCGAGCGGCCCGATGGTCGTGATGGTGGACTGGAGGCTTTATTCAGGCGTAATGCATTTCCAGTAGGTTTGGCTGGGCGTGAGTTCTAACGGGACAGCTACCCGGTATTGCCGTGATTCCGGAGGGGTAGGAGGGTGGGGGTGGTTTGGTGGGGTGCTGGTGTCGTAGGATGACATGTCTGGGTATGAAGAACTGATCGAAAAAGTATGAATAAGTCATTGAAAAAACTTGTACTACTGCCGGGAATGGACGGAAGTGGTGAATTGTTTCGGGGACTGTTGACGGTCCTGCCGGAGGAGCTGGAGACGGAGACGTTGTGGTATCCGGCCGACCGCTATATGAACTATGGGGAGCTGGCGGGAACGCTGCGCGGGGCGATTCCGGTGGATGAGCCGTTTGTGCTGGTGGCGGAGTCGTATGGGGCACCGCTGGCGGTGCTGATTGCGTCGCTGGAGCCGCCGAATCTGAAGGGGATTGTACTGAGTGCGGGGTTCGTGACGAGCCCGCTGCGGGGCTGGCGGAGGACGCTGCTGTGGGATATGGCGCCGCTGGCGGCTCATGTGTCGATGCCGGGGTTTTTGGCGCGGTATCTGCTGGTGGGCGAGGAGGCGCCGCGGGCGCTGGTGGAGCTGGTGACGGGAGCGGTGTCGTGGCTGACGCCGAAGGTGCTGGGGTCGCGGGTGCGGGAGGTGCTGAACCTGGATGTGCGGGCGGAACTGGCACAGGTGAAGGTACCGGTGCTGTATCTGCAGGCGACCCAGGACAAGCTGGTCGATCCGGGGTGCCTGGCAGAGATGCAGGCGGTGAAGCCGGGGCAGACGGAGATGATCGAGTCGCCGCATTTGATTTTGCAGTGCGAGGCGAAGCTCGCAGGCGAGGCCATTACGGCGTTTGTGGAGGAGTTGGCAGGGTGAGGGCGCCAACCTATGGGGGTCGAATGGACGTCTCATGGCGTTGGAGGAAGACGAGATGAGCTCTGAGTTTTTGCCGGATCCGCAGTATAAGTTTGTGAGTGGGAATGGTGATTTTGAGCATGAAACGCGGCTGACGGATGCTGCCGCGAAGGGCTATCGCGTGAAGATGATTACGCACAATCCGGGTGGGGTGGCGAGCAACCAGGAGCTGGTGGTGTTGATGGCGAAAGAGGCGGAGCCGAAGCGGAAGGATTAGGCGGGCGGGAGGGGACGATGAAGAGGACGGTTGTGGGTGCGGGAGAGACGGCGGCGGAGCTGATTTCGAATCGGATTGAGGAGCTGGGGGACTGGCGGGGGAAGACGCTGGCGCGGATGCGGAAGCTGATCAAGGAAGCGGATAAGGATGTGGTGGAGGAATGGAAGTGGGGGATTCCGGTGTGGTCGCACGACGGGATTCTTTGCACGGGCGAGACGTATAAGAAGGTGGTGAAGGTTACGTTCGCGAAGGGTGCGTCGTTGTTGGATCCGGCGGGATTGTTCAACTCGAGTCTGGAAGGGAGGGTTCGGCGGGCGATGGATGTCCACGAGGGGGAAGAGGTGGATGCGGCGGCGTTCCAGGCGCTGGTGCGGGAGGCGGTGGAGGTGAACGGGGTGGAGGCGGCGAAGGGGAAGAAGGCGGCGAAGAAGGTTTGAGGGAAGAAGCAGATTCCCAGAGGGAATGAAAGAAAGAAAGGCAAGAGCAACAGCAACCGCAACCGCCAATGCGGGGGTCCTTCGGCTGCGCCTCAGGATGACGGCGAAAAACTAGCAACTGCAACGGCGAAGGCAAAGGAAGGGCAACGGCAACGGCAACGGCAAGGGCAAGGGCAAGGGCAAAGGCAAAGGCAAAGGCAAAGGCAAAGGCAAAGGCAAAGGCAAAGGCAAAGGCCGCCTGGGTGGGCGGCCTTTGGGGTGTCAGGGGAGGGGGGCTACTGGAGGAGTTCGGTGCAGTTGGTGCCGCCTTTGGGGTCGTAACGGATCTGGGCGTTTTCGTCGGTGCAGAAGCCCCGGTTGCCGGAGTGGCCGACGGAGTTGGGGACGGCGGTGATGAGGTAGCTGTTGTACTGGTCGACGTTGTTGATGGTGGTCTTATTGCAGCCGCTGATGGTGAAGGTGTAGCCGGCCTTGGTGCCGCTGGAGAGGTCGTCGGGGATGAGCTGCGCGGCCTCGGCGGAGGGGGGCGCGGAGCCCTGTTTGCCGCCCAGCGCGGGGAGCGAGCAGGCGAAGCCGTGCTGCGGATAGGTGGAGGCGTATTGGCCTTCCTGAGTGTTGAGATCGCGCAGGGAGGCGATGGCGGAGGTCTCGTTGCCACGGCGGATGACGGACTGCATGGCCGGGATGGCGAGGGTCATGAGGATGAGGATGACGGACATAACGATGAGCAGTTCGACGAGAGTGAAGCCGGCTTCGCGCGTGCGGGTATGGGTGTTCATGGACTCCTCAGGAAGGGCGGGAAGTGCGCTCGCATTTCCAGTTTCAGAGTATAGACGTTTGGGGCGGCGGAGGGGGAGCGTGGCTGGAATGGAGTTTTCCGGGAAGTTGCGGAGAGCTCGTTTTATTTGACCGCTTCGTAGAGGGTGGTGGCCAGCAGGTCGCCGGTCCAATACTGAACGTGGGCCGCAAACGGGAGGGTGCCGGCGGGGTCCTTTAGATTTTGAACGGCCAAGGGACTTTGCGTTTGCTGCATGGCGGGCAGGTCGTAGTACTGCAGGCTGCCGGAGATGACGTCGAGGGGCGACCAGAGGTTGGTCCAGAGGTTGGGGCGGCGAAAGGCGGGGTAGTCGAGAATGAGGGGCTGAACGGAGCTGGCCATCTGCTCGCGGAGCGGATCTTTGATGTGGTTGGACTGATTGCGAAAGAGGAAGGCGGTCTTGTCCAGGGGCGATCCGAAGGTGATGAGCTTGGTGGTGCGGGCCACCACGTTTTTTGAGCCGGGCGTAGCGGAGGTGAGATCGAGGTTGATGATCGCGTTGAGGGTGTCATAGGCGAGGACCGAGCCAAGCGAGTGGCCGGCGATGATGACGCGCTGGTAGTCGGGCACGGGGGTGACGTTGTCGAAGCCGTAGATGACCTTGGCGACGTTCAAGCCGACGGCCTGAATCTTGCTGCGGATGTCCTCGAACTTGGAGTCCTTGTAGGGCGAGATGTAGGCTGCGACGTCGCCGGCATATTCGATGAGGAAGTAGCGTACGAAGAAGATCTCGGCAACCAGCAGGTACCAGCCGATGAGGGTGAGTATGACCCAGGCTTTCTGTTCGGGCGTGGCGGAGGGAGAACGCAGGACATGGATGCCGGGGAAGAGGATCACGAGGAGCTGCTTGAGGGCGAAGTGCGAGGTTTCCAACTGCTTGAGCTGGTCGGCGAGTTTGGCGAGAACGAGCGCGATGGCGAGCACCTGCGCGGCCAGCGCAGCGGCAACCAGCAAGAGCGCGACGCGGGTGCGGGCGAAGATGGTGAGGCTTTGGAGGTCGCCGAAGAGGAAGCGTTGAAAGCTGCAGGGTTTGAAGAAGCGCGAGGACGTGATGCCCTTCCAGGCGGCGGAGAAGAGGAACTTGATGGTCTCCGCGTAGGTGACTTGTCCCTCGGTGAGGGGAGCCCAGTAGGCCTCGTAAATATGGATGCAATGGGGCTGGTCTTCGGGGTCGGTCCACTTCAATTCGGCGCGGGCAAGAAAGCTATCGTTCTCGAGGGATAGCTGCACGCCGGTACCGATGGCCGTGCAACCCTGGGCTGTCGCATGTTTGAGCAGGCTGGCTGCGACCTGGCCGATGGTTTCGAAGCGAACCTGCTGGCCCATGCCGTGACAGACCAGCAACGCGACCGGGGGAGGCGATGACTGCAGTGTGGGCGCGGAGGCCGACGTCTCGAGGGGGACGTGCGTGAAGGCCTTTTTCTCGAGCAGCTTGTGGAGCGATTCCGGGGTGGCGGGGGCGGCCACATTGCCGTAGTGGAATTTGGCGTGGCGTGGGGTGGCGTTGAAGTCCTGGTCGGCCATGCAAACACCTCGGCGTGCGGCATTCCGATAGATTTTCGGGTAGGGCAACGCTACCGCTTCAGGGCGGTGCTTGCAATCAGAAAATCGCAGGGCTTCGAGGGTGCAGGAGGTCTGGCGGTGTGGTTAGCAGGCGAGGTCGGCGCGGGTTAGTTTGAGGGGGCCGAGGTTGCCGAGGAGGGTGAGGGCGAGGGAGTCGGGGTGGAAGAGGTCGTTGGCGAGGCGCTGGATGTCGGGGGCGGTGACGCGGTCGATCTCGGCGGTGATTTCGTCGAGGGAGAAGAATCGGCCCCAGTACATCTGCTGGCGGGCGAGGGAGGACATGCGGGAGCCGGAGGTTTCGAGGCCGAGGACCATGTTGCCCTTGATCTGGGACTTGGCGCGGTGGAGTTCTTCGGCGGTGACGGGTTCGTGCTTGAGGCGGGTGAGTTCGGCCAGCGTGAGGTCGAGAACCTGTCGAGTGTTATCGGCAGAGCAGCCGGCGTAGATGGCTAAGGAGCCGGTGTCGCGGAAGGGGTTGAGCTCGGAGTAGATGTTGTAGGCGAGGCCGCGGTCTTCGCGGATGGACTGGAAGAGGCGCGAGGACATGCCGCCGCCGAGGATCGAGTTGAGCAGGTAGGCGGTATAGCGGTCGGGTGAGGCGACGGGCGGCGCAGGGACGGCGAGGCAGAACTGGACCTGCTCGAGGGATTTTTTGCGCTTGAGCGTGATGTGGGGCTTGGTCTGGGGTGGGTTGGGGCGGGCGATTTTCTCGCTGGAGGTCGCAGAGAGCGAGGTGAAGGCGGCTGCTACTTGTTCTACGAAATCGTCGTGGTCGAGATTGCCGGCGGCGGTGAAGACCATGTTGGCGGGGGTGAAGCGGTTCGCGTACTCGTCGAGGACGATGGACTGGTTGAAGCTGGAGACGGTTTTTACGGTGCCGAGGATGGGGCGGCCGAGGGCGTCGCCCTTCCAGAACTTTTGCGTGAAGAGCTCGTGGACGAGGTAGTCGGGGTTGTCCTCGTCCATCTTGATCTCTTCGAGGATGACGCCCTGCTCGCGCGCCAGATCGTCCTCGGCAAACGTCGGATGCAGCACCAGGTCCGTCAACAGATCGAGCGCCGCACGCACGTTTTCGTCCAGCACCTTGATGTTGAAGCAGACGGTCTCTTTGCCGGTAAAAGCATCCAGATTCCCGCCGATGGAATCGACCTCCCGCGCAAGCTGCGAGGCAGAGCGCGTGGTCGTTCCCTTGAACACCATGTGCTCAATGAAGTGAGAAATCCCGTTGCGCTCCGGCGTCTCATCTCGCGACCCGGAGTCGATCCACACGCCCATCGAAACCGAGCGCAGGTGCGGCATTCGCTCCGTGAGCACGAGCAGGCCATTCGGGAGGGTAGTCTTTCGGATATCGCGGGCAGGGGCTATCGGCGTCGCGTTTTCGGCGACAGGAACAGAAATAGGCATCGGTGTTATTGTTTCACGGGCTTCGCAGATGTTCCAATAGGCGGAAATTTCACCTGGACCCAGCGGCTACGCCGTTTGGAGCACGGTGCCCTGGTGAAACAGTATCTTCCACCCCTCGGGCATGCTGCGCCAGATAGTCGAGCGGCGGGTGATGCGGCCGCCCTGGTCGAGCGTGTAGGTCAACAGATACGTGTCGGCGGCGAGGCGCCGGCAGTGAAAGTCCGACGTCAGCCAGCCCCCGATGGCAGCGTCCATCGGCGGCGTTTTCGCCAGCATTTCGAGGATGAAGTCGCGGTCGTAGAGTCTCCCCGAAGCTCCAAACTCCCAATAGTCGTCCGCCATCATGCGTCCGTAAGCGATCAGGTTCGACGCAAACTCCGGGCGGTGGAAGATCGGCTCGCGCGGTGCGAGTTCGTCAAGGATGGGGAACAGTTCCGGATCGGTGGCGGGCTCGAAAGACA
>DATHQT010000035.1:0-2249 GCA_035482415.1 Acidobacteriaceae bacterium
CGAGTTTAATCGAGCTCGATCTCGGATCGCTCTACGGCGAGAACTTGATCAGCGGAGTCACCACGGGCTTCGAATGAAACACTAGATTCTAGCCCGGAGGATCGTAGACAAAAAGAGTTCAACAGTCGCTACGCGAAGGTCAGGCGGCGAGGAGATCGACGATCTGTTGAATGGCTTTGTCGGCGCGGTGGTAGGCGGCTTCGAGTTTGCTGTTCGGCTGGTGATGGGCGTCGGGGCGATGGTGAAAGCGGCTGTTGGCGAGTGGTCCGCAGAGCCGTTTGTGGAAGAGGAGGAAGAGTAAGGCAACTTGGACGCCTTTCGGGGTGAGATGGTAGGTGTAGCGGGATCCGTCACGCTGCAGCAGGGCGTGGGCTTTGAGCTTGCGCAGGTCGTAGCGGAGTTGGTTCAGGCCGTAGGCTGTGTCGGGGAGGTGGAAGGTAGTGAGGACGGCGTGGTGGATCTGCTTGGCGGTCCAGCCGCCGATCTGACTGCCGCCATGTAACAGGACTTCGAGAAGGCGGATGACGCGCGGGTCGTGGATTTTGATCCCGGGATAGCGGACCGCGCCGATGGTGATCGGCAGGGCGAGGCGCTGCAGCAGCGGGAAGTCGACGTGGAGCCACTGCGCCTGGAAGCCGGCGAAGCGGGCGGTGACGGTTTGGAAGCGCTCGCGCACGGCGTCGAGATGGTCCAATCCCTTCTTGAGACGGAAATCGGCGAGGTTGTTGGAGACCAATTCGTTGCGCAGGAAGGTGGAGAACTTTTCGTACTGCTTCAGGAAGGCGTGTTTGAAGTAAGCGCGGAAGACATGATGGCCGTGCTCGATGCGATCGATGACGGTGGCCAGCTTGCCGCGCATGTTGCGGTTCAGGCGCATGCCGAAGATCTCGACGATCTTGTCGGCGGTCAGCCGCCACAGGCCGAGCTCGCAGCTGCGTTCGAACAGCTTGTGGATGGGGAAGTTGCGCTTGAAGATGAAGTTGCGGCAATACTCGATCTGGGCGATGGCGTAGAAGCGTGAGAGATTGAGCTGCTTGCGTTCCTTGGCGGAGAACTTTGGGCCGAGGATCAGCGTCCAGTAGTCGAGCCGCTTGCGGATGATTTCCGGGCTCAGCTTGTCGGCGGCGGCCTGCAGTGCGGCGACGTCATCGACCGCGAGAAAGGCATTGTCGCTCTTGCGGAACCGGATCTGCGCACGCTTGAGCTCCTGCTCGATGAAACTGTGGCCGTTGAGGTAGTAGGTGGTCTGGAACGGGAAGAACGAGGCGACCCGCATCACCATCGGGCCGAGGGTTTCATCGCGCAGGTAGAAATAGTAGTGCGTGAAACGGCTGCGCTGGTGGGCGAGGATCCGGTAATTTGGATCCTTGGTGGGGTATTTCGGCACGGTGACGCGAAAGGTGGCTCCCTGCTCCATGCTCTTGAAGATGAAGTAGACGCCGTAGGCGCCTTTCCGTGCCATGCGTCGTTGCCAGGGCAGGACATGGTCTTCCTTGCGCACGCCCTTCTCGGCCCATTCGATCGGCAGCCGATGGTTGCGGGCAAAGGCCTCCACCCAGACCTGGTAGTCGGCGGTACGCTGGCTCAGGATCTCCTTGTTGACCGCCGGAACGCCGACGATCTGACGGAAGAAATGCACCACCTGCTCGGGCCGCGACAGCCCGCTGAGGTAGCCGTAAATGACAATGCGGTCGAAGCAGTGGTAGACGAACGCAAGCAGGTCTCCGAACAGCTGGGTGAACAATTCCATGGCCATCCCCACGAGGCCCGGTCGGACGCGAAAAGCCATCAAGCGTGGACCGGGCCAGCGGATCGTGGAAGGCAAGAGTTTTCGTCTTGCCGATGAGGTGCGCTATATTCAGCGCCGGGCAGCCGACCACGACGGCCGCATCATCACGATCGGTCAGCTGGTCCTGTTCGCCACCGAAACCGGTGATGCCTGGCTGCTCGACCCCGCCGACCAGCTCGCCGCACGGCTGGCTCGAGAGGGGGAGAACGAGCCAATCCACATCGAGGAAACCGATACCACCTTCGCCATTGGTTGGAAGGGCCGCTATTGCATCGAAGGCGCGGCATTCGTCTACTCGGATCGCGACACCGGCCGTGTCACCACGATCCTCGGGTACCCGATCGACAAACTCAGCCAGACCGCTTGATCGGGAAATTTCAAATATGTTTGGCTAGAATTGTCGATGGAATTTTAAGCTGCCGATCGGACAGCGGAGCGCAGATTTTCGCTCACATCGACC
>DATHQT010000036.1:0-61809 GCA_035482415.1 Acidobacteriaceae bacterium
AAGATCACCACACCCGAACTCAGCAGCGCTCGCTGCGACTCCTTCAGATTCCGCGCCGCCAGCATCCTTTGCACCATCAACTGGTCCGTCCCATGCGAGGCCATCGTCAAAAATGTCCCACCCAGCACCCCAGCCCAGAAGGTATAGCTTTGCGTCAGGTTCAAGGCAAAGTGAAACAGCCGAAACTTCCCGGCAGCCGCGGCGACCTCGTGAATCTGCGACCATCCTCCGGGAACATGCGTACCAAGGGTGTAAATCGCCACAAAAGTTCCACCAATATAGATCGCCATCTGCACCACATCGGTCCAGATCACCGCTGCCATCCCGCCCTCAAACGTATACAGCAGCGTCAGCGCGGAGATAATCCCAATCGACAGCACATCGCGCGTCCCAATCGCAATCCCCACCACGATCGATACCGCAAACACCCGCACCCCCTCCGCAGCCGCGCGCGTCAACAGAAACAACCCCGCCGTCACCTTGTGCAGCGACCGCCCAAAGCGCCGATCAATCAGCTGGTACGCCGTCAGCATCTCGCCCGCAAAGTAGCGCGGCAGAAACAGCATCGCCACCACGATGCGCCCAATCATGTACCCGATCACGACCTGCAGAAATCCAAAGTCTCCCGCAAACGCCACGCCGGGAATCGAAATAATCGTGAGCGTCGAAGTCTCCGCCGACACAATCGACAGCGAGATCGCCCACCACGGAATCGTGTTGTTCGCCAAAAAATAGCTTCGCAACGATCGGTCCGCCACGCCCGCCCCGGACCGCTTCCGAAACCGCAATCCAAACAACGTAATCCCCACCAGGTACACCGCAACCAGCCCAAGATCAAACGCACGCAAACGATGCGTCCCCGCCAGTTGCAGAACCGCCAAAGCCCGAAGCGCCAACAGACGACTAACCAATTCGATCTCCTGCTAAGGGGTGTGAGGCGCAACCGGCGCAATCGGCGCAACCGGCGCGGCGGCCGGAGCTGTAGTCGGTGTCACTGCCGGCGTCATGTTTGCAGGCGTCGTCGGCGTAGTTGTCGGTACGGCCGGCGTAGCAACCGTCGCCGTAGCCGGCATCCCCACATCGCTCGCCGGCGGCAGCGTCCGCAACTCACTCCACTGCCGTTGCGCGCTCCGAACCTTGTCCACCCGCGCATACCACTGTGCAATCGTGTAGTCGTAGTGTTCCAGCACCGGCCGCAAACCCGATGGCCGGTACGTCTTGTTCCACTGTTGCGCAAACATCTCGCGCAGCTGCGAGTAGCCGTCGATGATGTCCTGCAGCCGGCCATTCACCCCATTGATGTCCGACAACAGCGCCGACACCGAAGGCCGCGGCCCCACCGGGTGAACGCTCACCGTCGCCTGCGCCGTCCCCTGCGCCTGCGCGTACCCCGCGGTCATCTCATCCGCGAGCTGAAACTTCAGCCCCAGAAAATCAATCCGCCGCGCCCCAAACTCCATCGCAGCAATCGCATCCTGCTCCCGCAAATTCGGTTCCTTCGCCTTCGCCTGCGCAATGTAGGTCAGCGCGCGCTCCGCGTACAACCGAACCTCTGCGTTGATCGGCCGCATCTTCTCAGCCATCACCTGCCCGTCCTTCGACCACGGATCCACCCAGAACAATCCGTCCGTGCCCTCCGTGTTCCCAATCACCTTGCTGTCGTGCAGCAGCGTCATCGCCCCAGTCAGCTCGCCCTGCGCCTGGTTCAACAATCCCAGCGAGTCGCCATGAAACACCTGCGCAAAGCTCTGCTGGAACGCCGGGATCGACGACTCGCCGTGCTGCCACGCCGCCGCCGCGCCAAACAGAATCCCATACCAGTTCATGTTCGCCAGCGACTCGCCATCATCATTCCACAGCGTGTTCAACTGCCCCGTCGCTCCGTATCTCTGCCCGTCGCGCGTAAACTCCTGGATGTCGTCCAGCCCCAACTGTTGGTTCGGCCACACCTGCCGATAGTTGTTGATCGACGGCGACACCCACACCGGAATTCCCGCCGCCGTATACGGCTTCAACTCCTGTAGAAATCCCTTTGGCTTCGGCGAATATCCCCACGCCACCGCAATCAGCTGACGCTTGATCTCCGGAGGCAGCTCCTTCAGCAACTCAGGATCGCTTTGCGCAACATCGCCCCAGAAAAGAATCTTCTTATGCAGCGGCTCCAGGCTCGTCACAATTTTTTGCAGATAATCGATGTACACCGTCGGCAGCCCCTGCGCATCCACCGCCGCGCTCGTTCGGCCAATCCCCAGGTCAATCGTCTCGTCCCCGCCGATATGCAAAAACGGCCCCGGATACATCGCCGCCAACTCCTTGAACATCTGGTCAATCAGCGGCATCGATCCCGCCTGCCCTGGGCTCAGCACCGCCCCATGCGGCGTCTCCGCCACATCCGCGTACGTCTCCCATTGCAGCATCTTGCGCAGATGCCCAATGGCCTCCTGCTCAGGAATCACGATGATGTGATACTGCGCCGCATACGCTACCAGCTCACGCGCATCGGCCGCCGAGATGCTGCCCTCCGGCGGCGCCGCCAGCGGGTTCGACGCATACTGCTGCGTATTCTCAAAGTACGGCGAGTACACGTTGATCTTGTAAGCCGCCAGCGTCCGTATCAGCTTCTTCTGAAACTCCAGCGTGTCCACCGGACCGCGCGAAAGATCGTCATGCAGCCCGCGATACCGCATCGCCGGCCAGTCATGAATCTCCGCAGCATGCAGCACGAAGTCAGGGCACACTCCACGACACACCGGCTGCAGCGGCCATCTCTCGATCATCTGCTTGGCCGTCTGCGCAGCGTAGAACAGCCCCTCCGCCGTAGCACCGGTGAGCGTCAGCGTCTTCGCTGCATACCGGATCGTGTATCCCTCCGCCCGCATCTCTTCCGTGAAACTCGCGTCCGGATGCTCCCCCAGCCGGCGCAACACAATCCGCAATCCATCCCCCGTCGCGATGCCGCGCTCCGTCAGCGTCTCGCGCAGATCATTCGCCGCAAACGTGTCCTCGGCATCGCAGCCCGTGCACTCCACGGTCACCGAACTCAGCGGCACCTCCTCCACGCCTGCGATCTGCCGCGGCAACGGAATTAAGTGGTACGTCGTCTGCGCGTAGACAGCGGGCGCAACCAGCAGGGCAGCGCAGGCCATCACTCTACCGGTCCCCCTAATGATCCAAGCAAGTCGCATAAAGCTACGGTACACGCCAGCGCCGCCCCATGGAAGGGAACTCGCACCATCAAAGGGAACTCCCAGCGAACACCGCTGCCCGCAATCGCATCCAACCCATCATGAGGAGTAACCGGTATCGGTTGCGGTCGGTGCTGTTTCGCGCGCTCACGGTCGCAAGATATCTAACCGCCGTAGTCACCCGAGGCCAGACCTCCGTCGGCGAAGCGGGCCGCGTCCTCGTCTCGCTTCCTCACTAAATCGGCGCAACTCCATCGATGATCGTCACGCCCGGTGGCGGAGTAAATTCAAATTCGCTATCGGGCGTTGCCACGTTTTCACGAATATCGCCGAACGCAAAACTCGTCTCCGCCCCATCCGTCTGCACAATCCTCATCCCCGTAATCTGCCCCGCCCCATCCACAGTAATCCCAATCGACTGCACCGTCTGCTGCATCCCCTTCGGCACCCCCGAAAGCGTGTAGCCGCCGTTCACCAGCGTCATCGTCAGCCCATCCAGCTCCTTCGCAATCTCCGTGTGCCCCAACAAGAACCGCAGCGGCGATCGCAAATCATCCAGCTGCTTCGCCGGAGTCCGCAGCGCCTGCGAATCCCCCGGCGTATAACTCACCGCATTTTTTCCATCGAGTACAAAGATCTTCCCCAACGGAGCGTCATACTCCCAGCGCATCCGTCCCGGCTTGCTCAGCGTCAGCGTCCCCGTCTCCGTCCGATCGATCCCCATCCCGCGATACCGCTCCGTGAAGTGCGCCGTCAACGTGTGCAGATGGTTATAGTGCGCATCCACCCTCGCCGCCAGCTCCTTCGCCGACGGAGCCTCGGTTCTTGCCGCCGGCGCCTGCGCACCCGCCACCGCAGCCATCGCGATCCCCACCAGCACGCCCAACATCTTCATCCCGCGCCTTCGTGCAAATCTCAAACCGCCGACTCCTTCGCCTTCGCCTGCCGCACCATCTCCACCAGCATCTTGCGCGTCTCCTGCGCATCGCGCACCTCGCTCAGGAAATTAATCCGCGGCCCCTTCATCCCCTCCGCCGTCGTCAGCCGTAACGTAAATCCCAGCCGGTCCACCGACGTCATCGCCGCCTCGCTCGCCTCCATCCCCGCATACGCCCGCGCCAGCGTCCGCATCGACTCAACGTGGTCTGCATTCATATGCGCGATAATCCCCGCCGCTGCCTCAGCCAGCGGATCGGCCTTCGCGCCCGAAAATTCCGCAGCCTCCACCCATCCCATCACCCCGAATCCGCCCACGTAATACATGTCCACCGGCTCCAGCCGAAAGAAATGGAAGTCCGCAAAGTCCACCCAGTAGCGACTGTTCTCATGCCGCGCCAGATAGATCTCCCGCACCTCTGCCTTCTCGTCCTCGGCCACCACCGCCGCATTCCCCATCAGCGTAGCCCGCGCCGCACCCAGCGGATCGCCATCCGCCGCCGCCTGCATCACGAACAAGCTGCATCGCCCGTCCTCCCGAAGATTCTGCGTATGCATCGCCATGTTGCTGATCAGAAAAATCGGTCTCCCCGCCGCATCCAGCGCAAACGGCATCAATGATCCAAACGGAAATCCCGCATGCTTGCGCGACATCGTAGACAGCATCCCCACGCTCACCAGCGAAAGCAGCGTCCTGCTTCTCTCCGCATGGCTAGGCTCCGGAACCACCGGCCCCGCAGGCCCCGTTGACGCATGCTGCCGTGGTGCTCCTCCTGCTGTCGACGACATAAACCCTCAATCTCTCAGCCGCACCTAAGCGACATTAAATCCACTCACCACAATCTTAGGAGTCTCGCCGCGCGTATCCGCATGCCGCAGCTCCGTCTCTACCGTTCTGTGCTCGCCCGGCATCAGCAGCACATAGTTATCACTATAGATCGCCGGCAGAATCCGGTCGCCGCTCCCCGCCCGCACCGCCTTCACCCGCGTCATCAGTGCCGGCCACCCCGACGCATTCTGCAACTCCGTCGCCAGCCGCCAAATCTCGCCCTCGCGCTTCACCGTCGTCGTCGCCCCCACCCGCGCCTTCGCCAGCGACCGAATCGCCCGATAATCTCCCTCCACCAAGCTCCGCAAATAATCATTGCGCGAGATCACCATCGTCCCCTGCGTCAGCGTCAGCCGCAGAAAATGCACCGCCGACAGCCCCTTCGGATAAACCATCGCCACGGCCGTCACCACGCTGTCTTCCTTGCTATCGACTGTCACCGTTCGATCGCCCACGCGCGCTCCATCCATATTGAAAATCTCTACCCGCGCATTAAGCCCCCGCCGATCGCCACCGCTATAGTTCACCACCTCAATCGTCTCCGCATCGCGGTTCCATTGGATATGCAGCGGCTCCGACGCCAGCTTGCACCCAAAGTACGCCGCCGTCGGCTCAAAGAAATAGTCATACGTCTGCCACACAAACGACGGCCAGCACGAATGGCTCATCCACAACAGCAGCCCCGCGCGATATTTACTCTGCGACTCAAACATCGCACGATAGCCCTCGTAATTCACAAATTGCGCGAGCGAAATCCACTGCTCCGCGCTCTCCGCGCCGCCATAGCTCTCGTCGATCAGGCGGTAAAACGACTTCGCCCCCTGCGCCCCGTTCAAACTGAAATCATGCAGCCCCCACTCCAGTCCCTGCGGCCACATCGCGCGCTCCGGCATCATCAGTCGCACACTCTCGACCGGCGGAATATTCGGCATCCCAATCTCGCTATGCAGCTTCACATCCGCAATCCGGAAATACTCCACCGCTGCCAGCGCATGATACGGCCCATGCCCGCTCACCACATCATCCGCCGAGCTCGGAATGTACTGGATCCCCGGATGCAGCTCCGCCAGCGCCGCGCGCAAACCCGTCTCCAGCGCCTTCGGCGGATACCCCTCGTTCCTGCCGCAGTACAACCCAATCGACGCATGGTTCCGAATCCGCAGCACAAAATCACGAGCATTCGCCAGGAACATCGCATCGTCATCCGGCACCGGCCCGTCCCACGGATTCGCCAGCCAGAAATCCTGCCACACCATCACGCCATGCCGATCGCACGCCTCGTAAAACGCCTCATCGCCAATCTGCCCCACCCAGTTGCGAATCATGGTGAAGTTCATCTCGCGGTGATAGCGCACGGCCGCGTCATACTCGCGCCCCCGATACCGCAGCATCGACTCCCCAAATCCCCAATTCCCCCCGCGACAAATAAACCGCCGCCCATTCACAAACAGCGTCAGCTTCCCGCCCACCGTGCTCGACGTCATCTGCCGAATCCCAAACTTCAGCTTCTTCCAATCGAGCACCTTCGGCCCACCAGCCCCCGCCGCCTCAAATCGCACCTCCACGTCATACAAATACGGCTCGCCATACCCCACAGGCCACCACAGCTGCGGATCCTTCAACCGCAGCTCCGCATGCTTCGACGCATCCAACGTCACCGTCACATTCGCCCCCGCCGCGACGCTCACCGTCTGCGCCACCTCCACCGCGCCGAACTTAAATCGCAGCGTCCCCTCCACCGCGCTCGTGCGATGATTCACCACCCCCACCTGCACGCTCACCTCCGCCTTCGACGTATCCGGCAGCGCCAGTTCCGCCCTCACCCACGGCGCATCGAGCGTCACCGCGCCTGTCTTCTGCAGCGACACATCGCCCCAAATCCCCGTATTCCGCCCGCGAATCGTAGGAATCCAGTCCCACCCAATCGACGCATGATACGTAGGATTATCCGCGCCCAGCGCCCCACCGTTGCGACTCGGATTCTCAAACGTCTTCTGCTTCGTGCTTCCCGGCGTCGCGTTTTTCTCAATCAACACCGCCAGCGCATTCTTCTTTCCCGCCAGCAATTTCTCTGTCACATCAAATCGCCCGCGGATAAACCCGCCATCAATTCGCCCCAGCGCCTCGCCATTCAAAAAAACCTGCGCCTTCCAATTCACCCCGTCGAAGTCCAGCCACGCAATCTCCCCAGCCTCCACCGCCGGCGAATCAAACTCCGTCCGATACCAGAAGTCCGCGCAAAAATAAGCGTCCGAAACATACAGCTGGTTCTCCCCAAAGTTCGGATCCGCAATCGCCCCCGCGTTATAGAACGAAGTCAGCACCGTCCCCGGCACCGTCGCAACCACCCACCCCGCATCCGCAAACCCCACCCGCGAAATCGCCGCACCCTCACCACTCACCACGCTGCCCCGTTCCACCCGCCACACACCGCCAGCCAGCAACAATCGTCCATCCATATCCATCTTCGGACTCTCCGCCGCCACCACCACCGGTCCGCCGCGCCCCCACACCTCCAACTCACTCAGCACATACCCCACCGGCGACGTAGGCCGTGTCATCAACACCCGCACAAACCGCGCATGCGCCGGGGCCGCCAGCCGAATCTCCTCAACCTCCCCCGAAGAAACGCCCCCCCCGACCCGATGCACCTCTGTCCACTTCACCTCATCATCCGAAATCTGCACTGACCCCTCGGCCGCCCGCGCAATCCAATACAGCGACACGCGATCAATCGCACACCGCGCCCCCAGATCCACGCTCACCCACTCCTCCCCCGACCCCGCGCTCATCCACGCGCTCGTAAACTCATACGGCCCGCCAATCTCCACCCGCGCCCCCGCGCGATAGAACTCCACCTGCCCCACCATCCACGTCAGCGCCTGCCCCTCATGCCCCAGCCGCTCGCACGTCACGCGATAAAACCGGCTCGCACACACCCGGCTCAGCGTCAGCCACGGATAATACAGCTTCATCCCCCGCGTCAAATCCGGCGGATAATTCTCCACCGCCGTCTCCGCTTCTGCCTTCGCCGACCCAACCTCCTCCCACGCTCGCCCGTCATCCGACACCGCCACCACAAACCTCAAATCCTTCGCCGAAACGTACTCCGCCAGCGCAACAAACACCCGCATCCGATCCACCGAAGGCGCCTCGCCGCCCCCCACCTGCACCTCCACCGAAACCTTCTCACCCTCCAGCCTCAGCCCGATAGGAGGGAAGTGGTCCAGCACAATCTCCCTGTCCGGCTTCGTCAACACCCCGTCCACACTCGTCGACACGGCCACCCACTTCGGCATCCGCGTTTCCTTGATCCCGTCCGTCACCAGCTGCGCCGTCAGGTTGTAGTCATAGCTGCTGGAGTGCTTCGCCGCTCGCCGCAGCGCCAGGTTCCGATACGTCGTCGCATCCACCCGCATCGTCGGCGAAAACACGTCGCCCGGCGCCCCTGGATAGATCCCCAGCCCGCGCGTAAACTCACCCTTCGCTCCTCCCACAACTTCCGCCGCCACCCCTTCCACCGGGGTACTCGCCACCGCCGCACTCACCGTCCCCGCAGCCGCCAGCGCCGGCAGCGCCACCTCTCCCGCCGCAATAATCGAGCTCTTCAGAAACGTGCGCCGCGATAAAGACAAAGCAATTCCTCCCCTAACCTGTACTTGCGTCTACGCCAACTCGCTCTCTGCAAACCAGCCGCCGCGTTGTACGAACATACTATCCGCAGCCGCGCGCCTCCGCGCACTTGCCACCTGTCCACGCCTGCCGGTACGATCACCGCGTTCGGTATTTTGCAGGCGCCGGGCGATCCAAACTTGCAACACTTCAGGAAGGCTTCCATGAGACAGTCCTTCAGCATCGGTATCGGAGGCGCCGCCGGCCAGGGCGTCGCCACTCCCGGAGACATCTTCGCCAAGATCTTCAGCCGCCGCGGCCTCCATCTCAATGCCTACAACGCGTACCAGTCCATCATTCGCGGCGGCCACACCTTCCTCACCATCCGCACTGGCCAGGACAAGATCCCCACCACCAACGGCCGCCTCGACCTCCTCATTCCCCTCAACCAGGACACCGCCGATCGCCACCTCGCGCTCCTCTCCGCCGGCGGCGCCTGCCTCTTCAACGCCGACACCATCCACCCCGGCACCCCCGCCGACGGCGTCCAGCTCTGCCCCCTCCCCGTCTCCAAACTCGCCGACATCAGCCGCAACAAGGTCGCGCAAAACACCCTCGCCATCGGCGCCGCCCTCAGCATGATGGGCATCGGCTTCAACTCGCTCGAGTCCGTCCTCGAAGAACAGTTCCGCAAAAAAGAGCGCGCCGTCATCGACGAAAACATCGCCATCGCCCGCGCCGGCTACGACTACGCCACCCAGAATCTCAAGCCCTTCGATCACGCTCTCCCCCTCACCGACGCCCGCTACGCCGTCCTCTCCGGCAACGAGGCCATGGCCATGGGAGCCGCCGCAGCCGCCTGCAAGTTCTACTGCGCCTATCCCATGAGCCCCGCCACCGGCGTCCTGCACTGGATGGCCTCCCACGCCCGCAAGGCCGACATCATGGTCCGCCAGGTCGAAGACGAAATCGGCGTCATCAACATGGCCATCGGCGCTGCCCACGCGGGCGTCCGCGCCATGTGCGCAACCTCAGGCGGAGGTTTTGCATTGATGTCCGAAGGCCTCGGCCTCTCCGCGCAAGCCGAAATCCCCGTCGTCGTCATCGACTGCCAGCGCGCCGGCCCCTCCACCGGCGTCCCCACCAAGACCGAGCAGGGTGACCTCTGGCAGATGCTCGGCGCAGCCTTCGGCGACTACCCCCGCGTCATCGCCGCCCCCCTCGACATCGCCGACTGCTTCACCCTCATGCCCGAAATCTTCAACATCACCGACCGCTTCCAGTGTCCCGGCATCGTCCTCGCCGACCTCCTCCTCGCCGAAGGCCGCCTCAGCGTAGACCCCGCCGTCCTGGACTTCAACCCGCCCGTAGACCGCGGCGAGCTCATCACCTCCAACGGCGCCGGCGGCACCAACGGCGACGCGCACGAAAAATACCTCCGCTACAAGATCACCGACTCTGGCGTCTCCCCGCGCGTGATCCCCGGCATCCCCGGCTACACCCACGTCGTCTCCTCCGACGAGCACGACGAAGACGGCATCCTCATCTCCGACGCCTACACCAACCACGCCAAGCGCCGCGCCATGATGGAAAAGCGCATGCGCAAGATGGACGGCATCGCCGCCTCCATCCCCCCACCGCAACTCCGCGGCCCCGCCAACGCCGACGTCACCCTCATCGGCTGGGGCTCCACCTTCGGCGTCATCGACGAAGCCGCCGAACTCCTCCGCGAGCAGGGCATCTCCGTCAACCATCTCCCCATCCGCTGGCTCGTCCCGCTCCACGGCGACGCCATCCTCGAGATCCTCAACAACGCGCGCCACACCATCATCGTCGAGAACAATTTCAGCGGCCAGTTCGCCCGCTACCTCCGCAGCGAAACCAGCTTCGTAGCCACCGGCCACATCCGCAAATACGACGGCGAGCCCTTCTTCCCCCAACACATCGTCGACGCCGTCAAGGAACAACTAGCCGGCACCACCACCCTCTCCATCCCCGAACACGAAGTCATGGTCTAGCTGGAAACTTTCAGCCCAACACTCCACCACGAACTCCCAGGAGAACACGATGGCGACAGAAATCATCACCCCCAACGCAATCACCATGGCCAACTTCAAAGGCCGCGTCGAGCCCGACTGGTGTCCCGGCTGCGGCGACTACGGCGTCCTCGCCGCCGTCCAGAAAGCTCTCGTCGAACTGCAAATCCCCCAGCACGAAGTCGCCACCATCAGCGGCATCGGCTGCTCCTCCAACTTCCCCGGCTTCATCGAAACCTACGGCATGCACACTCTCCACGGCCGCTCGCTCCCCGTCGCCACCGGCGTAAAGATGGCCAACCACGCCCTCACCGTGCTCGTCACCGGCGGCGACGGCGACGGCTTCGGCATCGGCTGCGGCCACTTCGTCCACGCCATGCGCCGCAACGTCGACCTCACCTACATGGTCATGGACAACCAGATCTACGGCCTCACCACCGGCCAAACCAGCCCCACCAGCCGCCTCGCCGCCAAGACCAAAACCACTCCCTTCGGCAACGTCGAGCGCCCCGTCAACCCCATCGCCCTCGCCCTGGCCGCCGGCGCCACCTATGTTGCCCGAGGCTTTTCCGCCGAGCAGAAACACCTCACCGAGCTCATCAAAAACGCCATCCAGCACAAGGGCTTTTCCTTCCTCGACATCTTCAGCCCCTGCGTCACCTACAACCACGACAACACCACCCAGTGGTTCCGCCCGCGCGTCAAAAAGCTCGAAGACAATCCCCACTACGACCCCTCCGACTTCAACGCCGCCATGGAAAAATCCCAGCTCTGGGGCGACGAAATCCCCATCGGCAAATTCTACGAGCGCACCGACGTCCCCACCCTCGACGAGCTAGAGCCCGTCCTAAACCCCGGCCCCCTCGTCCACCAACCCAACCGCATCCCCCCCGCCACCGCCCGCACCTTCATCGACGAGCTCATGTAACCCGCGCTCGTCACAGCCACAATTACGGGTGCCCCACATCTCGCTTCTGAGATGTGGGTTTCGCAAACCCCCGTGGTCTCCCGAAGCCGTTGCCCTCGCCTTTCTTTCTGTCATTCCCCTGGGAATCTGCTTCTTCTCTTGTCCTTGTTTTTCTGGTTGTCATTCCGCAGCGCAGCGAAGGAATCTGCTTCTCTAGCACGATCCCCAGTCGCGGCCGAGACCCCTTACGCCCGTCCCGCAAACTCCTTCAACTCCGTCGACACCTTCACCTTCTCCCCCTCCTTAATAAACAGCGGCACCTTAATCTCCAGCCCCGTCTCCAGCCGAGCCGTCTTGGTCGCGCCACTCGACGTATCCCCGCGCACGGCCGGCTCCGTATGCGCAATATTCAGCTCCACAAAGATCGGCAACTGCAGCCCAATCGGATTCCCGTTATACAAATGCACCTGCAGCGCGGTCCCGTCGATCAGGTAATCCAGCGCGTCGCCGAGCATATCGCCCTTCAGCGTCAGCGTCTCATAGCTTTCCTGGTCAAGAAAATAAGAACCATCGCCATCGCTATAAAGATACGTCGCCGGAACCAGCACGAGGTCCGGCTCCTTGAACCTGTCCTGCGCCTTAAACGTCTTTTCGAACACCGCGCCGGTCAGCAAATTCCGCATCTTCAACCGCACCAGCGTCTGCCCACCCCGCGCCGTCGGCGTGCTGATATCCGAATCCAGACACGCATACGGAGAACCCTCAAACTCAAACATCGTCTTACGCTTCACATGAATCGCTTCAATCAGTGCGGCCATAAACTCCTCTTCCATCTCAACGACAGGCCGCCAACCATGCAGCGAAACCCACGTCCAAATCTCCATTCAAGTATAAAGGCCCAACCGACGATCTCTCATCCGGGCACGCTTTCGAAGGCGCACGGCTTCAGCCTCGCCATAAAGCCACACGTTGAAGACGGCTTTAGCCGCTGAGGCGAACGCTCTCTCCATTGCCACTCTCTACTCCCTCTGCGATCATCTGCTTTAGCCACTGCCATGCCCAAGCCCCCGCAAGCCCGCTACACGCCCCTCCCCACCTCCATCCACACCCTCGTCGAATCCACCCCCAACGCCATCCTCCTTGAAACCTCGCGCTTCGACGCGACCAACCACCACAGCTATCTCTTCCTCAATCCCACGCGCATCCTCACCGCCCACACGCTAGACGAAATCCCCGCGCTCTTCGCCCAAATCGAAGCTGCCCTGGCCGAAGGCCTCTACCTCGCCGGCTACTTCTCCTACGAGTGCAACGCCCACTTCGAACCCACCACCGCCCGCCCACCAATTCAACCCTCGCCGTCCGCGCACGACCCCCTCGCCCACCTGGCCGCCTACCCAGCACCCATCATCTTCGACCACGCCACCGCCACCTTCCTCCACCCGCCACCATCCCGGGTGCCCCAGGTCTCGCTTTTGAGACCTGGGTTTCCACCGCCCTCCGAGCCCACGCCCCACCCCAGCCCCATCCTTACCAACCCAACCCTCCGCATCTCCGACGGAGACTACCTGGCCGCCATCGAAAAAATCAAAAACTACATCTCCGCCGGCGACACCTACCAGGTCAACTTCACCGACGCCATCCGGTTCCCAACCGACCTTTCGCCCGCAACCCTCTTCACCGCACTCTCCCAAACCCAATCCGTAGCCTACGCCGCCTTCTTAAATCTCGACCACCACCAAATCCTCTCGCTAAGCCCCGAACTCTTCTTCCGCATCGAAGCTGATCCCGACGGCACCACCAACAAGATCACCACCCGCCCCATGAAGGGCACCATGCCCCGCGGCCTCGACATCACCGAAGACGCAGCCGCCGCCCGCGCCCTCCAGCACGACGAAAAAAATCGCGCCGAGCACGTAATGATCGTCGACCTCCTCCGCAACGACCTCGGCCGCATCTCCCTCCCCGGCTCCGTCCACGTCGACGACCTCTTCTCCATCGAGCGCTACCAGACTCTCCACCAGATGACCTCCACCATCTCCGCCACCCTCCGCCCCCGCACCACCTTCTACGACATCTTCGCCGCCATGTTCCCCTGCGGCTCCGTCACAGGAGCCCCCAAGATCCGCACCATGCAAATCATCCGCGAGCTCGAAGCCCATCCCCGCGGCGTCTACACCGGCGCCATCGGCTTCATAGCCCCCAACCGCTCGGCAGTCTTCAACGTAGCCATCCGCACCCTCGTCCTCCAGAAGGGAATCGCCCACATGGGAGTAGGCGGCGGCATCGTAGCCGACTCCATCCCCGCAGACGAGCACCGCGAAGCCCTCCTCAAAGCTAACTTCCTAACCCGCACCCACCAGTCCTTCGAACTCATCGAGACGCTTCTCTACGACCAGCACTACGCGCGTCTCCCATTGCATCTCGACCGCCTCGAATCCTCGGCCCTCTACTTCGACTTCCTCTGCGACCGCACCGCTATCGAAGCCCAGCTCCGAGCCTTCGCCCACTTCCTCGACCCCCGCCACCCCCACCGCGTCCGCCTCCTGCTCTCCTCAACAGGCGAAGCCTCCATCACCGCCCAACCCCTGCAACCAACGCAAGATCCGAATCCTGAAAGCTCTTGCCTTTCTTTCTGTCATTCCCCCCGGGAATCTGCTGTTGTCTCTCCACGCCGGGAATCCATCGACCCGGCCACCGCTCCAGCGCCGGACCCTCCCACTACAACCGTGACCCTCAGCCCCCACCGCACCAACTCCGCCGACCTCTTTCTCCGCCACAAGACCACCCACCGCAATCTCTACAACGAAGAGCTAACGAGAGCTCGCGCCGAAGGCTTCGACGAAGTGATCTTCCTCAACGAACGCAACGAGCTAACCGAGGGAGCCATCAGCAACCTCTTCGTCAAAAAACCTGCCGGCCCGGCGGGAGAAGGGAAGCTCCTCACCCCACCCCTCGCCTCCGGCGTCCTCCCCGGAGTCATGCGGCGCCACCTGCTCGAAACACTCCCCCACGCGCAAGAGCAAATCCTCACCCTCGCCGACCTCGAGCCTCCCAACACCCTCTGGCTCTGCAGCTCCGTCCGCGGTCTCCGCAAGGCTAATCTGCGCGCCAAACCGTAAGTCAAGCGACCTTTACCTTGTGCCCGCCCACCGTCAAGCGACCTTTACATCGGGTCCGCTAAAAGTAAAGCGACCTTTACATTTCGGGGAGAATTGCCCTCAAAAAGCATCCCGAAACCGGGCTAAGCATGTCTGTGAGTACCCGAAACCGGGCTGTGTCTTACACCAAATTCGCGGATCTAGAGCCGATATGCCTTTTTTGCGAGCCCATACGCCAACGCATGCGCCAGCTCAACCGCCTCGTCTTCCTCCAGCCGATGCTCGCTCACCAGCCTCGCCAAATACGCGCAATCCACCCTCCGCGCCATGTCATGTCGCGCCGGAATCGACAAAAATGCCCGTGTATCGTCATTAAATCCCACCGTGTTATAAAACCCGGCCGTCTCCGTCACATGCTCCCGGAACCGCATCATCCCCTCCGGGCTGTCATGAAACCACCACGCCGGCCCCAGCTTCAAACAGGGATAGTGCCCCGCCAGCGGAGCCAGCTCCCGGCTATACGTAGACTCGTCTAAAGTGAACAAAATAATAGACAAACCGGGTTCATTGCCGAAAGCATCCAGCAGCGGCCGCAACGCCTGCACGTAGTTCGTAGGCCCCGGAATATCCGCCCCGGTATCGCGTCCATATCGTTGAAAAATAAGCCGGTTATGGTTCCGAACGCTCCCGGGATGGATCTGCATCACCAGCCCATCCTCCAAACTCATCCGCGCCATCTCGGTCAGCATCTGCGCCCGAAACAGCTCCGCATCCCCCTTTCCCTTCAACACCTTAGCGAACAGCTCCGCCGCCTCCGCCGCCGAGAGATTCGCCGTCTGCGCCGTAGGATGCCCATGATCCGTAGCCGTACACCCCAACCCCTTAAACCGCTCCCGCGAAGCCCGCAAAGCCGCCAAATACCCGCTCCACGTCGACGTATCTTCACCCGTCAAGCCGCCCAAACGCTCAATATTCCCAGCAAATCCATCGAAATCCGGGTCCACCACCGAGTCCGGCCGGAACGTAGGCAGTATCCTCGCCTTCCACCCCGACTCCCGAATCGCCTGATGATCGGCCAGCGAATCTAGGGGCGAATCCGTAGTGGCCAACACCTCAAGCTGGAACCTCTCGTACAGCGCCCGTGGAAGGAACTCCTTTGTTTTCAGCTTCTCAGAGATCGCATCGAAATAGCGATCGGCAGTTTTCTCCGACAGCCGCTCCTCCAGCCCAAACAGCTCCTGGAAGCAGAAGTCCAGCCAGATCCGAGTCGGCGTCCCGCGAAAAAGGTAGTAATTGCTGGCAAATATGCGCCAAACTCCCCGTGGATCCTTCATCTCCGCCCGCCCAATCTCCAGATCCTCCAGCGAAACGCCCTGGCTATACAGCATCCGGTATACATAGTGATCAGGCTGCACAAAAAGCTTGGCCGGGTCAGGAAAGGCCTCGTTTTTCGCGAACCAGGCCGCCTGCGTATGCCCATGCGGACTGATGATCGGCAACGCGCGCACCTGCTGATACAACAACTTAGCGATCTCTCGCGTTCCCGGATCTGCGGGAAACAATCGGTCTTCATGGATCAGCATGTCGTGTGCTTCGCTTTCTATCTCAGATGTGTCGTGCTCGAACCTGCGCGCGACAGGGAAAGTATACAAACATAAAGATCACGCCGGCTTCACCCAGACCCAAACCTACGCAAAAATGAACGGGAGGCCGCAATCGCGGCCTCCCGTAATTGATCGTTCAAAAGCAATCAGAACGTGAGTTGCAACGACATCTGAATCTGCCGCGCACTGCCGATCGTATGCGAGACCACGCCAAGTCCTGCCGGGCAGTTGTAGAAGCCTTCGTTGCTCGCATTGCAGGAGGTTGGCAGCACCGGTGTTCCCGCGATCGGGAAGCCGTTGTAGTTCTCGTTCTGCGAAACCTCGTTGCCCGGCACGTCGAAGCTGCTGGTGTTGGTGAGGTTATATACGTCGAATGTGTACTTCAGACTGTAGCGGTCGGTAAACTGCGTCACCTTCACCAGGGAAGCATCCGAACGCTTCTGGAATGCCTGGCGGAAGATGTTGCGCTGCCCGGTCGTGAAGGTGTTCTCATAGGGATCGGACGTCGGCACCGCCCCGTTCAGGCCTCCAGCCGGGAGTAATGGGATTGTGAAGCAGGAGGACTTCAGAGCGTAGTCGCCGAACGCTCCGGAGAGCCCCGTCTTCGCGTTCTTTGCAGTACATCCGGCCGCGAGCGGCACAATTGGGTTCGTGATGCCGTTGCTAATGCCGTAGTAGATGCTGCCCACCGCGCCGCTGAAGTCGATCACGCTATAAGGCTGGCCACTCTGCAGAATCGTCAAACCGACGAGCGACCAGCCATTGGTGAAGTAGCTCGCCACATTGTGTTGGTGCACAAAATCCGGAAGCCGGTATACATAGTTGAAGTTGATCACATGCGTGCGATCAAAGTCAGCGGATGCATATCCATCGCGCAGGTTCAGCGGGTTGTTGCCGTTGTAGAACAGCCCCAGTCCGCTCTGCTCGTCCAGTGCATGCGAGTATGTATAAGACGCAGCGATCTGGAACCCGTGGCTCATACGTTTTTCAACGTGGGCCGTGAGAGCGTTGTAGGCATCCACCCCCGCCGCCCTGTAGTCAATCGACTCCGCTGCATACCCAATGTAGGGTACGCGATGGTCAATGTTGCCGCCTTCATAGTCGTAGTCGTATCCCGTGCCGTCAGGTAGGTTTGCCCCCTGCACGTTATAGCCGTACGAATAATGCTCGCCATGGATCGGGCTATTCGGCGAAGCAATGCCGGGCTGGTTGAACGGTACAGGGATTACCTGGTGGCGGCCGATGTTGCCCACATATCCGACCTCGATGGCCAGATCATTGCGTGGCTGCCACTGGATATCCAGCGTGTAGTTGTACGTGTACGGTAGTTTGTTCGCCCGGTCGTAGACGCCCAGCGAGATCGGTTGGCCACCATTGTCAATGCTGGCGATATTCGGCAGGTACTTGCTCAAGTCCGACGACTGAGGGTTGGATGGCGGAGCCGACTGAACATTGGTATATGGATTGGCCAGGTTGCCAGTAGCCGCCGTTGGCGGATTGATCGGAGGAGAGGTTCCGCCGTCTCCGCCGCAGGTTGGAATGTAATAGGAATACAGGCTTCTTATCGGGCACGTCTGGGCCGTCACAAACGGAAGCTGCTGGTTGACGCCGAAGGGTCCACCCGTCACGGTGCCAATTGCATATCCGGGCGAGAAGTAACTGAACAGCTCCCCCCGGTCGTAGTACATCCCGAACCCGGTCCGCACGACGACCTTGGAGTGGAACATCCCAGGTTGCCATGCTGCCCCGATTCTCGGCGCAATGCCCCATTGCCGTCCCGTCAATGTCGTCTTGCTTACGCCCTTTGTTCCGTTTGTATTGTTTCCAGCGATAATGAAGCCCGGTTGTGTGATCGTGTCCGTTCCCTCATCGTACTGATATGCATTCGGATCACTTGAATTATTAGGGTTCGGGAAGTCGAAGTTAAAGATTCGTCCATACTTCTCAGTCAAGCCGCCATCCCAGTCATAGCGCACGCCGGCCGTCAGGCTCAGATTCGGTGTGATTTGAAACTTGTCCTGCGCGAATGTTCCCAATTGGTTCGCCCGATAGTACCGGTTCGCATCTCCCTGCAGGAACGAGCTCACATAAAACGCCGTCGAGGAGCTGCCCGGCGTCACATAGCCCTGCGCGAAAGCGCTCAGGTCGTCGGTTGCCACTGTCCCCGTGCCGGGGCGTTTGTCAATGGTGTTTAGCTGCGTGTAGCTGTAACTTGCACCAAACGTAAGCGTATGCCTGCCCAGCGACCAGATCGCATTGCCGGAAGGCTGAAAGCGGTTCTGAAATACGCCGGTGTTGGACGACTGACCTTCCGCGTTCGGTCCAATGTTAAGAATGCCCGTACCCGGCAGCCCAAGGTCGTACGCCGTGTTGCCCAGCACATTCACAATCGAAACACCCGGAAAATAGGTCGATCCAAATTCGTTGATCGACACCGTGCCCACCGAGCCAGCCGGAATCGCCTCGGGCGTGAACGGCTGCTGGTTGGTCTCGTAGATCTTTTCCCGAATAAAACCGAATGTCTCCTGTGTGCTGAGGTTCGGCTTCACGAGATACGTGTTATTGATCGAGGCCACCTGCGCGCCCGAATCCAGGTGCTCCGTAAAGCCCGGTACGCTGGAAAGTGAGTACGGCGCCAGGGTGGGATCATGCTGATAGTAGTATTTGAGCGCAATCGTATCCTTCTTGGTCGCGTTGTAGTCAACGTCCGCGACTGCCATATCGGCCTTGAACCGGCCTGTTCCCGGCAGGAACGCGTTGAACGGATGCGTCGGTGTCATGCAGCTTGATCCGCAACCACTCCCTTGACCATCATTCGGGATCAGCCACTTGCCAGGCTCACCCGGCAGGGCAGGCGAATTGAACAATCCGAGCGCGGTGTTGTCAATGTAAGCCGGCGGCGAATCAGGATATTGAGCGCTCACAATCGCCTGAAATCCCGCGGCGGTGCGTGTGCTGTCAGAGAGTCCCACAGGCACGGCCAGAAATGAATCACCGATCTCCTGATCCGAAACCTGCAAGTGTTGGTACGAGATAAATCCAAACAGCTTGTCCTTGATAATCGGTCCGCCGAACGTTCCGCCAACCAGATACCGGTGCAGCTCCGGATTCTTCATATTCTCGGGAATGCCGGGGTCGTTCTTGAAAAAGAAGGGTGCAGCATTGATCCAGTTCGTGCCTCTGCGTCCAAACAATGATCCATGAAATTTATTCGTTCCCGAAGCCGTGCTCATATCGATGTGCGCGCCTGAAGTCGACCCCTGTTGTGCGTCATACATTGACGCATTCACCCGCAATTCGTCAATCGTCTGCGGAGGCGGCGACGGCAGGGCATTGCCAATGGAAAGATAGATCGACGCAACGCTCTGAATTACGCCGCCCGCTCCGTCGCTCGTCGAAACGCCGGTGCTGTTGATGACGCGCGCCGAGCCAACATCGCTGGTACTCTTACCATTGAACAGGTTGCTCGCGTCTACGCCATTGAGCGAGAAGCTGTTACTGGTATCGCGCTGACCGTTCGCCCAGATGGGTGGATTGCCCAGCCCCGAGTTAGCTCCCGTGCCCGACGAAAGTTCTGCATTCACGCCCGGTGAAAGAATCGCCGCGCCCAGGACGGACCCGGTCGGCAGCGGAATGGCCTCAATCTGCGTCTTGTCCATCACGTAGCCGTTCGTCGTATCCGTCGCGTTCAGCAGTGGCGTTGACTCCACCGTCACGGACTCCGACACGGACCCGACCGCCAACTTTCCTGGCAGTGTAATCGTGCGATCAGCCTGCACGTCGATCCCGGGAATCCGCTCCGTCGTAAAGCCGTTCAATGCGAACGTAATTGTGTAGGTGCCGATCGGCAGGTTCACCAGTTCATAGCTGCCCGTTCCACTGCTCTTGGTTGTACGTACCAGCTTCGTCTGATCTGACGTAGCCGTTACTTCGACCCCTGGAATCGCGCTGCCAGCGGGATCGACCACCGTCCCCGTAATCCCTCCAAGCGTCTGCTGTGCGAACGCTGGATAGGTGACGCAAAATATCGCTGCAAAGATCAGAACGAGGGCTGAGAGTCTGCTGTTCAAATACACCAATGCACTACCTCCTGGAGATGAATCACCGCCAGCGCCGCTGCCTGTCGATATGCTTCGACACTGCATCCGCCGCGCCGTCGACAATGGCTAGGACGTTGCTATCTGTAAAGCCCGCTGGTTGTAAGAAACTTCTGTGGAAACCGAGAATCGGTTTAATTGCGCTTGCTGGATGCAAACGGGCCGTTCAGTTTTTGATAAACCACTGCGTTGCCTCCAAAAGGTTGTTCGGGGGTTGAGCGGTGCCTGGACTGCTTATTGCAAATCGTGCGGGACGGTCTCCGCGAGTTAAAGAAACTAGCTCCGGCAAGCCGGTGGAGAGACCTTATTCACTTTCTGAGCCGATATCGAGAGAATAGCCGAAAATGTCCCGAGTACAAAGCAATTTGAGACGCCACGTGAATTTTCCGTGGAAAAACCAACAACTTGTTCCATCTCAGCGCGATATCTGTGATGACAAACGTCACCCTGCTTTGCTGACGCACCTCACTGCCGTTCGCAACAGCCCTCTTCCATACTCGCTCTTGTAATCAGTCAGCCTACCCAGGAGACTCCCAATGAGTGCAGTCCTCGATCCTATCCAAGCGATCCCCTTCACGGCGGGCGCTGCTGCCGTTGCCTCGCTTTGCCACATTACAAAGCGTTACGCCAACGGCGTTCTCGCACTGGACGACCTTTCGCTTAAGCTGCATCACGGAGAGATCGTAGCCCTCCTGGGGCCAAACGGAGCCGGCAAATCCACCGCCGTTAAACTCCTCATGGGGCTCAGCGCGCCCACCAGCGGCGCTGTCCGCATCTTCGACGCTGACCCGCGTCAGGCCGCCACGCGCCTCCGAACCGGCGTCATGTTGCAGCTTGGCAAGGCTCCCGAGATGCTTCGGGTTCGCGAACACCTCAATATTTTCCGCGGCTACTACCCGGATCCCATGCCATACGCTGACCTGGTTCGCGCAGCTGGCCTCGAAGGCATCGAGTCTCGTATGTTCGGCCAGCTCAGCGGCGGTCAGAAGCAGCGCACCCTCTTTGCCATCGCACTAGCCGGTGACCCGGACCTCGTCTTCCTCGACGAGCCAACGGTCGGCCTCGACATCGAAGCGCGCCGGGCGATGTGGGCTGAGATTCGTTCACTGGCCGCTCGCGGCAAGACCGTGCTCCTCACTACCCACTATCTCGAAGAGGCCGATGCTCTAGCCCACCGCATTATCGTTATCAACAAAGGCCGCGTGATCTGCGAAGGCACGCCAGCCGAAGTGAAGTCTCTTGGTGCTGCCACCGCAGGCGCCAGCACCAGCCGCACGTTGAAGATCATCCGCTGTGTCACCGATCTTCCCCAATCCACGTTGCTCGCCATCCCCGGCGTTACGACCGCAGAAGTGAAGGCCGATCTCACATGCATCTCCAGTACCCAGCCGGAGCGCACCCTTCGCGAACTGCTCGCCCTCGACCCGAGTCTCCACTCGCTCGAGGTCCAAAGCCCTGCCCTCGAAGACGCTTTCCTGGCCCTAACCAGCAACTAGTTATCAGTGCCCGTTCTCAGTTGCCACGGAGAACGAACCGAACAAAGAACGGACATTTCCAAGGAGCCCGCCATGTCTACCGCCGCCCTCACTCTCCGCGCTGCCCCCTCGAACTCCTTCGCGCACACTCTGCGCATCTTCATCACGGAAGCGCGCTTCGAGTTCATCCGCCTACTCCGTACCCGCGCGTTCTCGCTTGCCGTTATTGGATTTCCTGTCATTTTCTACCTCTTCTTCGGCCTGATTATGAACCGCGGCGAGCACATCGGCAGCATGTTGGTCGCCAAGTACATGCTCGCCACCTATGCCGTCTTCGGCATGGTGGGCGCCGCGCTCTTCGGCATCGGTGGTGGCCTCGCAAGCGAACTCAGCACCGGTTGGCTCGAACTCAAGCGCGCCAGTCCGATGCCCCCATTTGCCTACCTCGTCGCCAAATGCTGTTCTGCGGCCGCTTTTGGACTGATCATCATCAGCATAATCACCATGCTCGGCATCACCGTTGCGCACGTCTCCATCACACTGCCCGAATATGCCCGCATGATGGCCCTCACGGTGGTCGGCACCATTCCCTTCGCCTGCCTCGGTATTGTCATTGCGCTCCTCGTACCATTCAACGCAGCCCCCGGCGTCATCAACATCATCTATCTCCCCATGAGTTTCTGCGGAGGCCTCTGGATGCCCATCACCATGCTCCCGCATTGGCTTCAGAAATTCGCTCTCCTTTTGCCCACGTATCATCTTTCGCAACTGGTCCTCGCCACTTTCCGCTACCCCACCGCAGGCAGCGCGATCAGCCACTGGCTCGGCCTGCTCGGCTTTACGCTGGTGATGCTGGGTGTTGCCGCGATCGCCTACCGCCGCCTCGAGCAAAACTCCTAACCGTTCGGCGTACACTCTTCAGGAAGGCTCATGACTGCCAACGAACCCATCTCGAGGAAGCGTGAAAACAGGTGGGCATGGGTATGGTTCGCCTACACCGGCTTCCTCTTCATTACTCCCATCCTGGAGCCAAGCCGCTACCTCTGGCTCGGGACCCTCGCCGTATTCTTTGTCTTTGTCGGCGTCATGTGGGGCTACATTCGGGCGGTGGACGAGGGGCATCCAGCCCGCTTCTGGATGATCGCCGCCACGTTCGCTCTCGGCCTCATCACGTTTCCGTGGAATCAGGGCGGATCCACCTTCTTTGTTTACTCTGCAGCGTTCCTGCCTTTCACGTTTGTCTCTCTGCGCCGCGTCTTTTCCATCTTTTTTGCCGAAGTTCTTCTCGTTCTGATTGAAGGCGCCATCTTCCATGGCGTACCGGGCTTCTTCCACGTCAGCTGGCCAAACACCTTCATCGCCATCTTTCTCATGACCGTCATCGGCGGCGGCAATGTCTTCTTCGCGCAGCAACGTCGCGCCGACTGCAAGTTGCGCGCCGCCCTGGACGAGAATCTCGCCCTCGCTGCCGTTGCCGAGCGCGAACGCATCGCCCGGGATCTCCACGACGTGCTCGGCCACACGCTCTCAGTGGTGGCCCTTAAAGCCGAGCTCGCGGGTCGGCTCATCCACCGCCAGGATCCAAGCGATCACGCTCGGGCCGCCTCCGAGATCGCCGATGTTGAACGAATCACACGCACCGCGCTCGCCGAAGTCCGCGAAGCTATCGGTGGCTATCGCACCCGCGGCCTGGGCGCTGAGATCGAAGCCGCGCGCTTAACCCTCGACGCCGCCGGCGTCAAGCTCATCCTCGACTCTGCAGCCACCAACGCCGCCAATCTCTCTGTCCCGGAAGAGATCGCCCTTTCGCTCGCTCTCCGCGAAGCTGTCACCAACATCGTTCGTCACTCCCGCGCCACCACCTGCTGCCTGCGCTTCATCACTGAAGACAACCAACGCCGACTGGTCATTGAAGACAATGGCGAGCATGCCATCAGCCGGGAAGGAAACGGTCTCCGCGGTATGCGGGAGCGGATCGAGTCACTCGGCGGTCATCTTTTCCTCGAACGCGACCACGGCACTCGCCTTCTCATCGAACTTCCTCTACGAGAGCCCGCCGCCTCATGACAGCCACCGCTTCTATCCGCGTTCTCCTCGCCGAGGATCAAACCATGCTCCGTGGAGCGCTGGCCGCCCTCCTCGATCTCGAGCCCGACATCACCGTCATCGCACAGGCCGCCAATGGCCACGAGGCCCTCAAACTCGCCCGTGATCTCGCGCCGGACGTCATCGTCACAGACATCGAAATGCCTCAGAAGACCGGCCTCGAATTAGCCTCTGACCTCCATCTCGCCGAGTCTCGCGCGCGCGTCATCATCCTTACCACCTTCGCCCGTCCCGGCTATCTCCGCCGCGCACTGGATGCCGGCGCTCGCGGCTATCTGCTTAAGGAGCGTCCCGCCTCAGAACTCGCCGATGCTATCCGCCGCGTTCACTCCGGTCTCCGTGCCGTCGATCCCGCACTCGCCGCCGAAGCCTGGACCTCGGACCCCGATCCTCTCTCCGACCGCGAACGCCAGATCCTTCAACGAGCCGGCGACGGCCGCTCTTCCGCTGAGATTGCCGCCGAGCTTCGCCTGTCGGAGGGAACTGTCCGCAACTACCTCTCCGAGTCCATCGCAAAACTCGGCGCCACCAACCGCACCGACGCCGCCCGGATTGCGCGCACGCGCGGCTGGCTCTAACCCTCCAGCAGGGAATTCACCGCCCCCTCCTTCAACGCAACGCCAGTCAAGTTCATCGCCCGCGCCGCCTTCATCAGCCACATCAATCTTTCCGTCGCCTCCTCCACGTTCAGTCCACCACTCCGAATATTGGAGAGGCAATTCCGATCCGCGTCGGTCCGTCCGGCCCGCGGCTCCCATGTCAAATAAGCCCCCATGCTGTCCGCTGCAGAAAGCCCCGGACGTTCCCCAATCAGCATCAGGCTGCATCTCGCCCGCAACCTCTCGCCAATCGAATCACAAACGCCCACGCGGCCCTGCTGCACCACCGTTACAGGTCCCAGAGTCCAATCCTCCGCAGCAAGTCTGGGCAACAGCACCGCCAACAGTGGAATCGCATTTCTCTCCACGGCCAGCGCCGACAAACCATCCGCAACGATGATCGCCAAATCGCATGGCGTCGCCTTCAACATCGACTTCGACTCTTCGTTCAACGCCCTCCCTTTCTGGGGATGCCGCAGATAACTTGGACGGTCGACGGCGCAGCTCTGTAGCGTCAACACCTCGACCCCTTGCTCCGCGAGCGGTGGAAGCTCGTTGCGCAAACGGCGCGCAAATGCCTCCGCGTCCAGCGAGGCGTGCACAGCGTCGCGCGCCTGCGCATGCGCCAGCTGAAACGCCAGCACTTCCGAAGTCGCAATGCTGTGCCCGCTCATTGGTAATGAAACGCGCGCCTCGGTCAACGAGCGCAGGTGAGGCGTCGGCCGCTTCACACCCGTATCCGTCATGACGCGGCAATTCCTTGCACCTGCATCGGAGCGCCCAGCTGTCGTGGCATGTCGCCGGTCAGCCACGCTTCGAACTCCGGTGCTGGACGCAGCCCCAGCGTATCCCGCAGATACAGCGCATCCTGGAACGATGTCGACTGATATTGCAGCATGATATCGTCCGATCCAGGAACGCCCATAATGTAGTTCACGCCCGCTGCTCCCAGCAGCGTCAGAAGGGAATCCATGTCATCCTGATCGGCTTCCGCATGATTCGTGTAGCAGACATCACACCCCATCGGCAATCCCATCAGCTTGCCGCAGAAGTGGTCTTCCAGTCCTGCCCGCAGAATCTGCTTGCCGTCATACAAGTACTCCGGCCCAATGAACCCCACCACCGTGTTGACCAACATAGGATCAAATGCCCGCGCCACCGCATACGCTCGCACCTCGCACGTCTGTTGATCGATTCCATGGTGCGCATTGGCCGAGAGCGCGCTGCCTTGCCCGGTTTCGAAGTACATCACGTTCTCGCCCACTGTCCCACGCTTCAACGCACGCGCTGCCTCGTTCGCCTCTTTCAGAATTCCCAGGTTGATTCCGAACGAGGCATTCGCCTTCTCCGTTCCCGCAATGGATTGGAACAACAGGTCCACGGGCGCTCCTTGGTTCATGGCGGCCATCTGGGTTGTTAAGTGAGCCAGCACGCAGCCCTGCGTCGGAATCGCATACCGCGTGCGCACCAAGTCGATCAACCGCATCAGCCGTCCTGTGCTCGCCACATCGTCGGCTACCGGATTGATCCCAATCACGGCATCGCCCGAGCCGAGGAGCAATCCGTCCACCATGGCCGCAGCAATCCCCATTGGGTCGTCGGTCGGATGATTTGGCTGCAACCTGGTCGAGAGCCGGCCGCGCAGCCCTACCGTCGTGCGAAACCGCGTTACTACCTCTATTTTCCGCGCGACCGTTACCAGATCCTGCACCCTCATCAGCTTGCTGACGGCAGCCACCATCTCCGGCATTAGACCCGGAGCCAAGGCGCGCAGAGTGTTCTCCGTTGCGTGCCCGGAGAGCAGCCAGTCCCGAAATTCACCCACGGTTAAGTGCGACACCAAGGCGAATGCACGTTCATCATGACGATCAAAGATCAGCCGCGTGACTTCATCCTCCGAATAAGGAATCAGCGGCTCCTCGACGAACACTCGCAACGGCAAATCCGCCAACACAATCCGCGCCGCCACCCGCTCCACCGCACTCTTAGCGGCGATACCCGCCAACTCATCCCCTGAGCGCGCAGCCGTGGCCTTCGCGAGCACTTCTTTCAACTCGTCAAAACGATACGTGACACCGTTAATGCTATGCCGCAAGAGCATAAGATTGCGTCTCGGACCAATGGGTGAAGGCAGTTTATCAGTAAGCAGGGCCCTGACTTTGGTGATTCATTCGCTGTTTCGATGAAGCGAGCCTACGGGCATCCTTAACGGCCATTTGTGTTGGTCTGGTTGAATAGATTTGAGCGCCTATTGGCAGTTCAGGACGAAGTCTCTGTTGTAATTGCGGAGCTACGCTCATTAGCTCTTCCCTCGCATTCCCGCCGAAGCGCGGCGTTCCAATGCACTCTTCGTTCCTAAAGGCAGCTGTATGAATGTGTCCATCCATTAATCCAGCCGAATGCATCCAATCAATCGTGCCGCTCCCCTTACCATCTCCGATCCTGCCTATGCTCGCCAAGCGGGTTGATGAAATTCCTTCAAACGCAGCCGAGTGGAGCTTCGAGCCGAAGTGGGATGGCTTTCGTGCGGTAATTTTTCGCAGCGATGAGGAGCTTTTTCTCCAAAGTCGCGATGGCAAGCCGCTTGACCGCTATTTCCCTGAACTCCGAGATCCGCTGCTGCGACAACTACCAAACCAATGCGTCGTGGACGGCGAGATCGTCATTGCACGCGAAGGCGGCTTGGACTTCGATGCGCTGACGCTACGCATTCACCCCGCCGCGTCGCGTGTCCAGACGCTTGCTGCGCAAACGCCGGCTTCGGTTGTCTTCTTCGACCTGCTTCAAGTTGAGGGTCGCGACCTGCGCAATGAACCCTTTAGTGTCAGGCGCGCCGAACTGGAACGGGCCCTTGCCAAGGTTCAAGCGCCGCTACACTTAACCCCAGCAACGCGGGATCGTGCGACGGCGCAGGACTGGTTCACGCGCTTTGAAGGTGCGGGCCTCGATGGCGTAATCGCTAAGCCTGTCGCGGGGCCCTACACCCCCGACAAACGCACGATGCTCAAAATTAAGCACGAGCGCGATTGTGACTGTGTCGTCGGAGGTTTCCGCTGGCACAAAGACGGCGAAGGGATTGCGGTTGGCTCGCTGCTGCTGGGCCTCTACAACGATGCACGCAAGCTACAACACGTCGGAGTCTGCGCCAGTTTTACGGCAGCCAAACGCAGAGAGCTTGTGGAGTTCCTTGCACCCTATCGCGAAGATGCCTTGCACGATCATCCATGGGCGGACTGGGCCGATGAGGCCGCGCAAGCCAGCGGCCGCTTGCCTGGCGGCCAATCACGATGGAACGCGGGCAAGGACCTGAGCTGGGAGCCGTTACGCATTGAGCTTGTCATCGAGGTTGCTTACGAACATATGCAGGGCGACCGATTTCGACATCTCGCGCACTTTCGTCGATGGCGACCCGACAAGCAAGCGAAGGATTGCAACTACGAGCAGCTCGAGGTCGTACCAGCACAGGAACTGATGAGCATCTTTCAGCAAAACCGCTGATCAGGCCTTCTCTTCACGCCAGGGACGCGTTGGATCATCGTCGGGATCGGGTAAATCTTGTGCGGGCCGCATTGCCTCAGGAACATTCCGCAGGTTTACTCGGATGCGATACCACACGTAAGCCGACCCGCGCATGCGATCGACCAGCACGTCATCCGGTGCCAGCAGAGCAGCGGCCTCCGGGTGCTGCTGTTTCCAACGTTCCAACCCAGCTTCCGCCGCGGCCTTATCGGAAGATTGCGCGACCACGATCAATGGCATGGTCGGCTTGCGTCGACCCCTCTTCGCAACGCCTTTCGCCCCAGGATCAGAATCTTCGCCCTCAGCCTCCTCTATCCTTTTCTTAGTGGCCGAAGCGCGAGCCTTTGATGGTTGCACGCGCGCTGGCTCGCCTTCCATTTTCCGGAAATGCGGCGGCCAGGGTGCATCACCAATGCCCTCGGCCTCATCGCGCGCGGCCATCTCCAGCAATGCATCCAGAACCCCGGCGTACTCATCCATCGTTGCGTGCGGGTCGCCCATCTTTGCAAAGCGATCAGGGACCGTAAGCACCGTGAAGTCGGCAGGGTCACACGACATCACCTCATCCCAGCGCAGCGGCATACTCACACGCGCGTCAGGACGTGGCCTCACGGAATAGGCAGAACATGTGGTTCGGTCTTTGGCGTTCTGGTTGTAGTCGAGAAACACGCCATGCCGCTCTTCCTTCCACCATTTACTGCTTGCCATCGAACAGCGCTTCTCGACCGCGCGCGCCAGCGCCAGCGCCGCCCTGCGTACCTCGGTGAAGCTCCACCGCGGCACAATGCGCACATTGATATGGATACCGCGGGAGCCGCTAGTCTTTGGCCACGCTATCAGGCCCACTTCGTCCAGCAATGCCTTCACTTCCATAGCCACGGTACACACGTCCGTCCAAGCCACGCCGGGCTGAGGATCGAGATCCACCCGCAGTTCATTTGGATGATCGAGATCACCGGTCAAGACCGGGTGCGGATGCAATTCCATACAACCCAGGTTCACAATCCATGTAAGACCGGCGGCATCATCCACGACCACTTCCTCAGCGGTACGTCCGGAAGGGAACGACAGGGTCGCGGTCCGTATCCAGTTGGGCAAATCGCTGGGCGCACGCTTTTGATAAAATGGCTCGGCTTCCGCGCCGTTCACAAAACGTTTCAAAACTACGGGACGATCGACGATTCCACGCAGCGCCCCCGGCGCCACATCCAGAAAGTAGTGAACCAGATCGATCTTCTTCAGTTGAACGCCTTGAGTAAAGTAAGGCTTCGACGGGCTGCTGATCCGCACTTCCCGACCACCTACCTCGAGCAACTCCGCGTCGTCTGCTTTTGCCATCGCAACACCCGCCGATAGAGTGTGATGCGTCCTGTACGCAATACGTCGCCAACGCATCGATGATGCGACGAGCTTCATTTAAAGCTTAGCGATACGACCGTCTACCAGGAATGGAGCGTCCCATCAGCCAATCGGCAGACCGGGAGATATGCGCGCTTATAAGGAAACTTGGCAGCTAACTTCTCGTCGATATCGACCCCGTGTCCAGCAGTTTCTCCCGGTTCCATCATGCCATTGGTGAAGGTGTAGGCATGGGGAAAGACCTCATCTGTAGACGCAGAGTGCGGCATATGTTCCTGGATGCCAAAATTGGGAACACTCACATCGAAGTGCAGGGCAGCTCCCATGCACACCGGCGATAGATCGGTCGCTCCGTGGCAGCCTGTCTTCACGCTGTAAAGATCGGCAAAACTTGCGATACGGCGCAAGTGCGTGATTCCGCCGGCGTGCACCACGGTGGCGCGAATGTAATCAATGAGTTGCTCGCTAATCAGTTGTTTGCAATCAAAAATGGAATTGAATACCTCACCGACCGCAAGAGGTGCAGTGGTGTGCTGCCGAATGAGACGAAATGAATCTTGATTTTCCGCCGGCGTCAAATCTTCTAGCCAGAAAGGTTGAAACTCTTCAAGGCTCTTGCCCAACGCCGCAGCTTCGATGGGCGTCATTCGATGGTGGCCGTCATGCAGCAGCGCCAGGTCGAAGCCGAACTTCGAGCGAACAGCATCCATCAGCTTCGGCATAAAGCGCAGATACTTGGCAGTATCCCAAGTCTCCTCACGTGGCAGATCGCCATCCGCCGGCTCATAGGGTTTGTTTCCATGGGGCACTCCATAAGCATCGGCGACCCCGGGGACGGCGGCCTGCACGCGGATCGCCTGATACCCCAGCTCTTGTTGCTTAGCCACTGACTCCAGCAGCTGACCGACGTCGTGCCCATTCGCGTGGGCGTAAACCAAAACACCTTCTCGGCAGCGACCCCCGAGCAGCTGGTATAGCGGCATGCCCGCTCGTTTGGCCTTGATGTCCCAGAGCGCCACGTCGACTGCTGCGATGGCGCTCATCGTCACCGGTCCACGGCGCCAATAAGCTCCGCGATAAAGATACTGCCAGGTATCTTCGATGCGATCCGCGTCGCGTCCAATGAGGCAGGGAATCACATGTTCCTGCAAATACGCAACGACCGCCAACTCGCGGCCATTGAGGGTCCCATCGCCAATGCCATAGATCCCATCCGTTGTAGTGATCTTGAGCGTCACAAAGTTTCGCCCCGGAGAGGTAACAATGACTTTCGCGTCTATGATCTTTGCATTCAAAGCGGAAATCCTTAGTGAACCTTATTCATAACATCACCCGGACGAACCTGAGCGGGCATGATACTTAGATAATCCAATGGCGCCTTTTCGGGGCCGTCGGGCCAGCCGGTCACTTGAACCGAGTCTCCGTGGTGGATAGCCACCCGATTGAGTGATCTTCGGGTCGAGGTGCTGCCGTTTAGCGTCTCGCTGGGCAACGTGTCGTCCGCCGTCCAATGATCAACTTCATGGCCTGCGATCGAAAGAGCAAAGCGCGAATGTCCATGTAATAGATCAAAATACTGCACGCTGATATCGTACCAACCATCCGGCCCGGTCCACGTTGTTTCTACGGCACACTGGGGCAGATCGCAGATTACAGCCTTCCCACTCGATGCTGTCTCCCACGGCGTTACCGGCACGACAGCGAAACCGGTAAGGGTCATCGATTCTGCCTCGATGCGGTTCGGATAATGATCCACCCGGCCGAGTGCATCCGGGATGCCAGACTCCTCTGTAAACCAACGGGTAACTGCGTCGCGCCAAACAATCGCCGATCCCGCCTGATAATTTAGGCGTTTGAGGACCTCTGCATACGTCGCGTCCGGCACCTTGCCGCGCAGCGCTTCCCAAGCCGATACCTGCTCTGTGGCTGCCTGCGCTCCCCAATAGTGCGTGTTATCGATCGTCTGCATTACCGTCAGACCGGAGTGAAGTCGATAGGTGTAGGGCACATGATGCATAAACAGGAGGAGGTCATCAGGGCACGTCGCAAGTGATTCGTAGGTGGCTGACAGCGGAGCAGGGTACTGACCGATGTATCCCGTGCCGGCCGCAACGGTGCGGTCCATGCCTACCCCATGTTCGTCCGCTCGTATCCACTGTCCCCAACCATTGTGCTCAGCAGACCCTATGCCTGGTCCGAAATGCGCGCCCACAATATCCGTCAAAGTCCCGATCCCAAGTGGACCCGTATAACTTTCATAGATATGCCAGGAGTCGAGTTGCAGTTTGTTGATGGTAGTCCGCACTTGCTCATCATTTCCGAACGTAAGCCGTGTCCACTCATCGATTATTGCTGCTGCACTGATGCTTGGATCCCAGGCAAGCCGTCCGAAACCATACAAATTGGCAAGAGCCAACGGATTACCCAACCATCCATCCGTGCCGACGTTCGAAACACCGACAAAGCCACCCTGCGTGTGGTGCTCAGTGGCAGTCGTTTGTCCGCTTACGATGAGTTTTACAGGTAGCGGAGCTGCACTCGCGGAGGCGCGCATATCCGTATCCAGTGTCTTCTTCCACATGGGAACGAGGTAAACCAGGTGGCGCTGCTGCCCCGTGTACTCCTGCGTCACCTGCAATTCAATAGCTTCGTTTGTATAAGGAAGTCCAGCAAGAAGCGGACTCACCGGTTCGCGTACCTGGAAATCGATTGGCCCCAGTTTGATCTGCACGATCACGTTGTCGTCGAACTTTCCGTCCAGCGGGTGAAAGTTGTCGTATCCGGCGCGGGCGCGATCCGCTCTGCGGTCTTGCCAATCGAGATGATTGTTGTATACGAATCCGCGATACAGCACCACTCCACCGTGCGGCTTGAGAGCACGGGCGACTACGTTGGCAGCATCCGATGGGGTGCGGCCATACTTCGACGGCCCCACTCTCCCTTCGGAATCCGCCTTGATCACGACGCCTCCAAAGTCTGGAATGACAGTGTAGATTTCGTCCATCCTCGTCTTCCACCAGGCGGCAACCTCTGGATTGAGGGGATCGAACGTCTTCATGCCGCCGATTACCTGTGGACTGCTCATATCCACAGACAGCGAAAGTTGAACACCATAAGGCCGAAAGACATCTGCTATCCGAGCGATATCACGCACGTTCTCGGGTCGCAGAAGATCTAGGTCGGCATTAACATTGTTGATGGTGCAACCGTCGATGCCCACAGAGCTCAGCAGCCGCGCATAAGCTGCAGCCCGGGAAAGATCGGCGCGCACCTTCCCGTTCTCGAAGAAGATGGACGACCCTGCATAGCCACGCTCGATGGTGCCATTGGGGTTGTCCCATTCATTTGTCCAGCGAATCGTCGCCCATGGCGCTGACCCTTGGTCAATCTTTGCGATCGAATGCTGCTCAGCAATCTCGCGCAGAAGGGCAAACGTTCCGTACAAGATTCCGCGGTCGTCTCCGCCTTCGATCACCAGCGCATTCTTATCCATATAGAGTCTGTAACCATCGTGTTTCAGCCACTGTGTAGGTGTAGCGTTTGGTCGCCATGCATTGATCTCGGCCTGTGTTCCGAGTACGACCTCGCGTTGCCTACCGCTGCTCTCCATACGCACGATCCGGGGTTCATGCCGCAACATACCCCGCCATCCCGCTTCAAGCTCCTGGGCAGCCGAGTCCTCGATCACGCTGTTCCCCAGTTCAACAATGGTGTCCGGAATGCCACCAGGGAATACAATTTCTGACTCCACGGGCTTGTAGGACAGCCAGGCGTGATCTCCCGATCCAATGCCTGCCGTCGCCCCTACTTCCTGCGCCATCCCCGTTTGTAACAAGATGGACGCAGAGAGAAACGTGAGCTGCATCAAGCGCAGGACACGCGAACTCACCGTGGCAACTCCTCGTTTCCAAGAACTCTGAACCCAGCAGACACTGAGCCGTCACCCGCATCGGTTGGCTGAGTCCCGCCCAGGTGAAGAACGTAATCCCCAGCACGCACCGCTCGTACGCCCTTCCCGTCCACAGTACTGAGAGTCCGAGCGTCCACCATGAAATGGACGTGCTGCTTCGCATGCGGGTCCAGGGTTAACCTGTCGAATCCTACCAGCGCCAATCGTGGGGACGTTGGTTCCGCGGGAGGCGTGAGGTATAGCTCACTCACCGCATCACCAGCGCGATCGCTCATGTTCTCCACATCAGCATCCACCAGCATTGGATCTCCCGCCTTGATTGAAGCTGCGGAGAGCTTGAGGTTCGTCCATTTGAACGTCGAGTAGCTTAGCCCATACCCAAAGCCCCAGAGCGGCGTTCCAGCATAATAGCGATAGGTACGGCCAGCCATTGAGTAATCATCAAAGGGTGGAAGATCCTTGGTGCTGGCATAGAAGGTGATAGGCAAGCGCCCTGCCGGATTGGTCTTTCCCGTCAACGCGTCAGCAATTGCCTTCCCGCCTTCCTCTCCCGGATACCAAGCTTCCACGATCGCGTTCGCATGTTTTTTCGCCCAGTCAACAGCTAGCGCGCTACCATTCATCAATACAACCACAAGGGGTTTGCCCGTGGCAGCAACCGCCTCCAACATCTTCTCCTGCACTGCAGGCAATTCGATGCTGGTGCGGTCTCCGCCGTCGAAGCCCTGGACGTGTACCGGCATCTCCTCCCCTTCCAACTCAGGGGACAGCCCTACGAAAGCCACCACGACATCAGCCTGTTTCGCCGCCTCGATCGCGGCTTCGCGTTCGGCATCGATTGGCGGCATCCAGCTGAGCGTAATGCCGGCACCAAACAACTTCGCTTTGTGGGTGTACTCGATACGAAACGCGTGCGGTTTCGCATCGACAAAATGCAGCGTAAATGGCTGTAGTCCGCTCGATCGATACTCGCTGGCTGGCACAGGTTGATCCGACAACGACTTGTCATCCACGTACACTTTCAAGCTTTCTGCATCTCCACATGGGTAACAATGAGCCAGCGAGACGCTAAAGACATAATCTCCTGCAACGGGTACTTGAATTGTTCCCGTCCACCGCACTCCGAAATGCGAAGGGCTGATGCTCTTGTCTGGGGTCGCTGCATCCCAATCAAACGCCACCTGCTGATCGACGCGTGTCATCGAAGGCGCACCCTGAAATTCCGCATTGTCGAAGTACTCCCCTTTCAAGCCGAAACGGGAGTCTCCTTCTGCCGGGCGCAGTAGTGTTCTTGGGACAGGAACCGGCAACTCGCTAACATACGGTGAGCCCTGCGCGTAACGTATCTGATCTGTTCCGAAGGCATTTTCCAGCCCTGCAAGTGGCAAAATCGGTTCCGAGGGTACGGCGTTGTAGTTGCCTTCGATCGCAGCAAGGCTGGCCGCGTTCGGACCGATCACGGCAATCTTCACAGATTTCTTGAGTGGTAGGATGCCATCATTCTTGAGCAGCACCATTGATTTTTCCGCGGTCTGCCGGGCCAATTCCCGATGCGCTGTCGAGTCGTCCTCAGAGAAGGGAATCTGTGCATACTGGACCTTTGTTGGATCATCGAACAAGCCAAGTTCAAATCGTGCCGTGAACAGCCGATTAACCGAACGGTCGATCTCCTTTTCAGATATTAGGCCCTCCTGAACCGCCTTCACGAGAACCGCATATTCTTTGCCGCAACTCGTATCGGTTCCTGCACGAACAGCGGCTACAGCTGCATGCTCGAGATTGGGAGAATAATGATGACCAACGGCAATATCGGTGATTGCCGCGCAATCTGAAGTTACGTAGCCATCGAACCCCCAGTCTTTTCGCAGACGGTCCTGCAATAGCATTGTGTTCGCACATGCCGGTTCGCCGTCCACTGCGTTATACGCGCACATTACGCTGCCAGCCTTGGCCTGCGTCACCGTGGCCCGAAACGCGGGCAGATACGTGTCTTCAAGATCATGCGCCGACGGATCAATATTTGCTGTGTGCCGGGTGTTCTCAGGTCCGGAATGCACCGCAAAGTGCTTTGGTGTTGCAATGGTCTTGTAATACGTGGGATCGTTCCCTTGCAGCCCTTGGACGAATGCGACGCCGAGTCGGCCGGTCAGAAACGGGTCTTCTCCATATGTCTCCTGGCCACGTCCCCAGCGCGGGTCACGGAAGATATTGATATTGGGCGACCAGATATCGAGACCGTAGTAAATGCTGTGATTGTTTTGTCGCAGCGCCTCACCATTCTTGGCTCGCGCCTCTGTACTGATCGTGTCTGCCACCTGGTGAATCAACGGCACATCCCAAGTTGCAGCGAGTCCAATCGCCTGGGGGAACACCGTCGCATAGCCAGAACGCGCAATTCCGTGTAGTCCCTCGCTCCACCAGTTATAAGCAGGCACGTTCAGGCGAGGAATTGCGCCTGCGTCGTTCTGCATCTGCGATACCTTCTCTTCCAGTGTCATCTTTCCTACCAACGCAGCAACCCGTTTCTTCGTCTCGGGTGTAGGCGTATGCGTTGGAACCTGGGACTGCGACACTGCGGAGAAACCAGCAGCAATAGATAAGCCGAAAGCTCCTAATTGTTGGAGAAACCGTCGACGTTTTACGAGAGAAATTGGGGAACGTGTCATCATGCTGCCTTGATTTCAAGGTTGTGGAAAGGCTATTCGCCAAGTGGCGTCGAAACTATTTGAATGAATCAACGCTTGTCAAGTAAGACTTAAAGCGTTTTACATAGTAGATTCTATGCTGTGTCGCGTTAAATCCGGACACGCAAGATTTTGCTCTGTTGAGTCGCCCACCTTTGTTCACCCCAAGCGCCGGGCTTGCCAACCGATGAACTCCGTGACAGCACTCACCCTCTTAACGCGGCAAGGCTCTCATCAAGGCTCTTATCGATCGGCAGAAACATATCTGTCTTCGTCATGTGCAGCAAAGACATGACCCGGGCTGTAACCCCACACAGCCTAAGAGTCCCCTTCTTCTCGTTCAGCATCCCGTAGGCATACATCAGCATCCCTAATCCCGCACTGTCCACGTATTCCACGTCCGTAAGGTCGATCACCATTCTGGAAACGCCGTCTTCGATTGCAGCCTGAACCTGGGAGTCGGCGATCTTCAGGGATGTACCCAGGGTCAGGCCTCCGGAGACCCTGACCACGGCAATCCCGTGCGGGAAATTTTCAATGTTCGCGCTCAGTGGCATCCGCAAATTGTACTCCCACCCACTCGGTTGCTCCGATCTCTTGCCGCGATCGCATTGGGATAGGAAACACACCAAGGCGCGCCCACGGCATAGCACCGCCTGGATCTGGATTGGTAAAGCAACAATCCTGCGGTCAAGCAATGGCCAAGCACAGGAAAAAGCGCAACCAACACTTGGCGGCGCGTCGTTGTGAATATGGAAAGAAATGGTGGACGCGGTAGGGATCGAACCTACGACCAGTCGATTAAGAGTCGAATGCTCTACCAGCTGAGCTACGCGTCCAGACCTTGAACCTTGCCAGGAGGCAAAGAGCGAGCTACATGTAGATCGCCAAGGGATGCACGGGAGAAACCCACCGCACCTAAAAAGAATATCACGATCCGGCACCCCAGGACAGTGCCGGATCATGAGGAAATTCAGGCGTTCAGAACTGACAGAACAAGGCTAGCCCACGAAGTCCACGTGTGCCTTGTTCGGAATGATTCCACGTTCATAGCCCATGTCCAGGATCTTGCGAATCGCCTCGCGGCCATCATCGCCGTAGTTCAGGGTGCGCTCATTCACATACATGCCGACGAAACGATTGGCCAGCGACGGGTCCAGGTCCCGGGCAAACTGCATCGCATATTCCAACGCGGCTTCGCGGTGGTCCAGCGCATGCTGAATGCTCTCACGCAGCGCGTTGGTTGTGATCGTTTGTACCTCGTTGCCCAACGACCGCCGGATCGCATTGCCACCCAGCGGCAGGGGAAGGCCGGTCTGTTCATGCCACCAAACGCCCAGGTCGAGGATCTTCTTCAGCCCATCCCGCGCATATGTAAGCTGCCCCTCATGAATGATCAGACCGGCGTCGAACTCACCGGACACAACCGCAGGAATTATCTTGTCGAACTCGACCGTGACCGTCTCGATCTCGGGTGCGAACAGCTTCAGTGTCAGGTACGCTGTCGTCAATGTTCCCGGCACCGCTATGCGAAGCTTCTTCACCTCGTCAAGCGTGTAATTCTTCGAAGCTACAATCATCGGCCCATAGCTGTCCCCCACCGAGCCGCCGCACGCCATGAGCGTGTAGTGTTCCTGTATGTACGGATATGCATGGAAGCTGATCGCCGTGACGTCATAATACTGGTCGGTCATGGCGCGATGGTTCAGCGCCTCGATATCGGTAAGGGTGTGGGTGAATTTATACCCCGGAACGCGCACCTTGTTCGTGGCAAGCCCGTAAAACATAAAGGCGTCATCGGAGTCTGGGCTATGGGCAATCTTAATCTCGCGAACATCTGTTGCTGCAGTGGTCATGTGTTCCTTTGGTGCTTTGCTTGTTAGGAGGAGCGCTCAAAGCTTGCTCCTGTAGGGTCTGGACGAACCGTAATTAGATGCGGGGAGCGCGGGACAAGGCGCTGTACAGGCCCGCGGCCACCAGGACCTTGATGAACTCCCCCGGAAGAAAGGGAGCGACGGCACCTACCCACGCCGCATAAAGAGTGTGGTGGGTATAGTGTATGAACCAGCCGGCGCCGGACAAAAACAGAACGGCCATCGCCACGTTACCCGCCACAAATGCGGCCAGGAACCGCGCGGTGCTTCCCGTCAATGCTCGTGTCAGTCCGCCCACGATCGCGGCTACTAGCGGGTAGGCCATCAAAAAGCCGCCCGTGGGGCCTAACAGCTGCGCAAGTCCTCCTGGCCCTGTGGGGCTGAATACCGGAAGGCCCATCGCGCCCTCCGCCAGGTACGCCAGCATGGTCAGAAAGCCTCCGACCGGGCCAAACGCCAATCCAACCCCCAACACGGCCAGTGGCTGTAGCGTCAGAGGTACCGGCGTGAAGGGGAGTGGAAAGCTCACGTGCGCGGCCAAAGCCACGATAACTGTCGCGCCTAGTCCAAGCAGCAGCCTGCCTGGAAGAGTCGTAGCAAAGTGGGCCAGGTTCGCCGCGCGGGAGGAGGGTAGGGTGACGGTTTGCATAGATTCTCTCGAGGTTGAAGATGTCCAGCTTTGAATCGCGTTCTTCGATCTTTCTTTGCTCTTCTTCGAGCTACGGTTTACCGTTCGTGTTCGTGGTCGCGTCCTGCTGCATCTTTCGATGGGGTCGCCGGGCCTGTCGTACATGTCGCGCCATCGCAAACGAGGCCCAAAGCAGCGCTGCGAAGGCCAGTATCGAAATGCAGAAGAGGACGCGCATCGGTCATCCTAAGGATATCAAAGCTGGCGGTGCGAAACGAACTTCGGTCTCCCGACATCCATTTTGGAACCCCCTGTCGACAAGTCTGGTTCCTTCCACAGCTTACCCTCCCAAAGTCAAGCCGGAATGCGCGATACTTCTAGTGAACGCTCAGCCCTTACGACCCCTTTGAGGCCTGAAATTGCGAGTCGCACCACCCAAAACGAAACTCACTGTCAAACTGCCCGAACTCGCCGGGGCTGCGAAGGACCGCATCTATCTGTGGCGTCGTCGTGCTGCTACCTTCGCGACGGCCATTCTGGCGCTCGTAATGGCCTATGGCGTCATCTTCGGCCATAACGGTCTCACTGCCTTTGCACACAAGCGAGAAGAAGCAAAGCTGCTTCAGGAGCAGATGTTGCAACTTCAAAAGGAAAACGACCGCCTGCATGAGCACATCAATCACCTGCAGAGTGATCCCGACGCGATCGAGCACGAGGCTCGTGAAGAACTGCACTACACGCGCTCTGGAGAGGTTATCTACACCCTCCCCAATGCGGGCACTGACCCATCGAAATCGTCGCCTTCGCCCAACCCCGCTGCAAAATAGTAGAGCGCCTCTGAAGGAGTCTCCCTATTCTGCCGATAGCAGAACAGAGAAAACCCGTTCGCAACGGGAGTGAGTGTGCATGGGAATGGTGCCAATCCCGGTAATCTCTCCTCTGACCCTTACACGGTTGGAGGAGACAATGCTCGAACCGGCGCTCCCAATCTCCCGCGTCGACGCTGAACCCTCAAACACCGGCGGCACCGCCGACGAAGGGTACTCCCCCAGTCAACAACCGCCGCCCGACCAGGATCCCGGCGAAGCAGAAACTCAGCCCACCGCTTCGGATCCCACCCACCAGGTTAACCTCTTCGCCTGAACTCGACTCCGAAAGCTACAAAGTCGGTGGGGCGTGCTTGGTGATCTGCTCCGTGGTCAACTCAATATCAAACCCCGTGAACAGCGCCGCAATCTGCTCATCGTTGAATCCCCGCTCCCTCAATAGGCGAATCTCGTCGTCCAGCATCTCAATTGCCTCGACCGCGGTGACTGTCTGTTCTTCCGAGCCGGCTGCTTCACGCAGCTCGCGAGCCGCCAGCGCAAGTTGCGTTGTGGTGTACATTCGTTCTTCTGCCATGCAAGGCCTCCGGAAGTATTGGCTATAGGAGCTACTTTGCCAAGCGCGGGGTTGGTCGACCTCGGCTGTCATTTTGCGGAAGAGTAGACTCATACCGTCGAACGAAATGCGTCTTTGAGGAATCCATGATCGTTATCGATACTGAATACGTCGAACTTCCCACATCCACCGGCCCGATGCGGACCCACATCGTTCGCCCCGCGGCGCCGGGTCGTTACCCGGGCATTCTGCTCTTTTCAGAGATATTCCAGGTGACAGCGCCCATCCATCGTACGGCAGTCCAATTGGCAGGCCACGGCTATGTCGTCGCCGTTCCTGAGGTCTACCATGAGTACGAGCCCGCCGGCACAGCCTTAAAGTACGATCAGGAGGGCTCCGACCGCGGCAACGCCCTCAAAACCACCAAGCCGGTCCCAGCCTACGATGACGACGCCCGCGTCGCCCTCGCCCACCTCGCAGAACGCTCCGACTGCACTGGCCGTCTCGGCGCTATGGGCATCTGCATGGGAGGCCATCTCGCCTTCCGCGCTGCCATGAACCCAAATGTTCACGGCGCCGTCTGCTTCTACGCCACTGACATCCACAAAGGTGGCCTCGGCAAGGGGCTGAAGGACAATTCCATGGCCCGCGCCGGCGAAATCAAAGGCGAGCTCCTGATGGTCTGGGGTCGGCAGGACCCGCACATCCCCACCGAAGGTCGCATGAAGGTCCTCGAACGCCTCAACGAAGTTGGAACCAGGCTCAACTGGCACGAAGTGAACGGCGCCCACGCCTTCCTCCGTGACGAAGGCGTCCGCTACGACCCGGATCTTGCTCGCTCGATGTTCGGTCTAGCGCTCGATCTCTTCCACCGTACGATTGCCGTAGGTGCATGACCGAAGTCTTACTCGAGATACTCCCGCAACCAGGGGTCCTTCGTGTGCGTCAGCTCTAGCGTCGTTCCATCAAACACGATATGACCCTCATTCAGCACCAGGAACTTGGTGCTGGCGTCGATTCCGTTATCAGGAATGCGCTCAACCTTCTTATCCTGTGGGTCGAATCGGTGCGTCGCCAGCATGAATGCATCCTGCAGGCGGTGCGTGATCAGCAGGCACGTGGTATGCGACACGTCGCGCTGTTTCACTACCAGCTCGATAATGGTCGTCGAGGTAATCGGATCCAGCCCACCCGTAGGCGAGTCATACAAGATCAGGTCTGGTTTACTGATGATGGCCCGCGCAATCGAGACCCGCCGCCGCATGCCGCCACTTAGCTCTGACGGGAATTTGTCGATTACCTGTTCCAGCTCCACGAATCGCAACGCTTCCAGCACGCGCTCGCGTATCTCCTTGGGATCGACATGCTCTTCCTCCAGCCGATACGCGACGTTATCTTCCACGTCCAGCGAGTCGAACAGTGCGCTTTCCTGGAAGACCATCCCGACATGGGCGCGCATCTCGAATAGCTCGTTCTCAGTCATCTCCCGCAAGGAGCGGCCAAAAACTCGGATGTCGCCGCTATCTGGCTCGATTAGCCCATTGGCCAGCTTCATCAGAACGCTCTTGCCGCCGCCCGCCGGCCCTAGCAGAATGCGTGTCTCTCCATGCGCAACCGTGAAGCTCACATTGCTCAGAACTTCGTGGCCCTCAAACCCGATCGACACGTCGTCGAATTCGACCATGGGCTGGCCGCTGGCGACAAACTCCTTCATCGTCGGGCTCTCGACCGTCTCCGCCATCGTCTACCTTCCGAAGATTCCAATCATTAACTGCGTCACCAAGAAGTCCACCAGAATAATGATCACAGAAGACGCCACCACCGCTTGCGTCGTCGATCGCCCCACACCCCTAGTTCCACCCGTCGTCCTCAATCCGTAGTAGCAGCCAATCGTGGCAATGATGAAGCCCGAGAAGATGGGCTTAACCAGCCCCTCGACCACGTCGCCATGCTCCAGGGACATGTAGCCGGTATGGAAAAATGTTGCCGCTTTCAACTTCAGCAAGGTAACTGAAACAAACGCTCCGCCCGCAATACCGCAAGCGTCCGAAATAATTGTGAGGAAAAACAACATGAACACCGTAGCCACCAGCCTCGGCGTCACCAGCTTGCGGTACGGATCAGTTCCCAGCGCACGCATTGCGTCAATCTGCTCGGATACCTTCATCGAGCCCAGCTCGCTGGCCATCCCGGAGGCATTCCGCCCCGAAACCATCAATCCCGTCAACACCGGGCCGAGCTCCTTCACCATCGAAAGAGTCACCAGCTCGCCAGTCATATTTACTGCGCCAAACTCTTTGAGCGACACCGCGGCCTGCAGCGCCAGCACGCATCCCGTAAAGAACCCCGTCAGCACCACAATCGGCAACGAGCCCACGCCGATCGAATCCATCTGCGTAAAGATATCCGCCGTATACCGCGGCCGCGAGAAGATATTCGCAACCGCACGCCCGCAGAGCAGGGAATACTCCTGCACCGAAGCGACGATCGTCTTGGCGTAGGCCTCTGGGGAGACAAATCTCATGCGTTTGCGCTGCGCTCAGGGTATCAGATGCGGGCCCCCCTACATACGGTCGCACGATCCTCCACCTCGTCCCGAGAGCCCAAGGGATGAGAAAATAGTGGGATGGCCTCAGATCCAAATCAGATCGATGACTGCAAGCCCCCGGGTCGAACCATGAGAGCCGCCATCCTTCGCGGCCAGGAAGACCTCCGCATCGAGGATGTCCCTTTCCCCACGGCAGCTCCCGGCGAGTTAGTCCTGCGCGTGGGCGCCGCCCTTACCTGCGGCACAGACCTCAAGGTCTACCGCCGCGGTTACCACGCCAGGATGCTAACCCCCGATCGCCTCTTCGGCCACGAGCTCGCCGGAACCATCGTCCAGGTCGGAGACGGCGTCACCACTTTCTCTATCGGCGACCGCGTTCTCCCGCTCAACTCCGCGCCTTGCGACGCCTGCTTCTTTTGCCGCAACAACCAGCAGAACCTCTGCGAGGACCTCCTCTTCAACAACGGTGCCTACGCCGAGTTCATTCGAATTCCCGCGCGCATCGTCCAGAAGAACACCCTGCGGATCCCCGACGCCATCCCCTTCGAGCATGCCGCCCTCACCGAACCACTCGCCTGCGTCATCCGCGGCCTCGAAGAGTCTGGCATTTCGCTTTCAGCCGAGGACGATGCCGTTGAGGGGCCGACCGCCATCGTCCTCGGCGCCGGCCCTATCGGCATGCTCTTCATCCATGCTGCCTCACTTCTCGGCCTCCACGTCATTGCTGTTGTCAAGCGCAAAGACCAGATTGCCACAGCGCGTCACTTCGGCGCCGAGCAAGTCCTTCGCATATCGGATGTTCCCGACCCCGTCGCCGCAGCCCGGGCCCTTACCCCCGAAGGCCGCGGCGCCGACATCGTCTTTGAAGCCGTCGCCACCCCCGAAGCCTGGCAGTGGGCCGTGCAGATGGCACGCAAGGGCGGCCTCGTCAACTTCTTCGGGGGACCTCCCAGCGGCACCGCCGTCTCTCTCGACACCAACCTCATCCACTATTCCGGCCTCACCCTCAAGGCTAGCTTTCACCATACTCCCGCAGCCGCGCGCTGCGCTTTCAATCTCATCACCTCGGGCGGCTTCCGTGCCCAGGACTTTCTCACCGGCACCGCGACCATGGAGGATCTCCCCAACGTATTTCGCCGCATGCTCACGCGCCCTGCAGATGGCATCGCACCCGAGATCAAGACCGTCATCTTCCCCAGCGTGGCCTCAGAACCCACAGCAGAGGCCACTATGCAGGAGCACGCATGACGGCCCTCGCCAACCCAACGCCAACCCCCGCATCCCCATTGGACATAGACGATCGCCTCCTTGGTGCGCCACCCCTCTACGTCACCCCCGCCACCCGCCCCTCGCTTGCCCAAGCCCAAACCTGGTCCAAGACCCTCACCACCACACACTACGAGAACTTCCACGTCGCCACGTTCTTCCTTCCTAACACCCTTCGGCCGCACTTCCACAGCGTCTACGCCTTCTGCCGCACCTCCGACGACCTCGGCGACGAAGTAGCCGACACCTCAACCGCCACCCGCCTCCTCACCACCTGGCGTGCCATGCTCCACCAGTGCTTCGCCCATCCCGAGCTCTCGCGGCACCCCGTCTACGTCGCCCTGCAGCCCACCATCGCTCAGCGCAACCTCCCCATTCAGCCCTTCGACGACCTCATCTCCGCCTTCGAGCAGGATCAGGTCTACACCCACCACGAGTCCCTTGCTACTCTCGAACATTACTCGCGCTACTCCGCCAACCCCGTCGGCCGCCTCGTCCTGCTCGTCAGCGGCTATCACTCCAAAGAAGTCATGCAGCTCTCCGACGAAATCTGCACCGGCCTCCAGCTAGCCAATTTTTATCAGGATATCGTCGAAGATCGCGCCCGTGGCCGTCGCTACATCCCCGCCGATGCGATGCAGCGCTTCCACGTCACCGACGAACAGCTCATCGCGCGTCACTTCGACGCCAACGTCCGCGCCATGATGCAATTCCTCGTAGCCGACGCTCGCGCCCGTCTCACCCGCGGCCAGCGCATCACCACCCTCGTCGACCCCGACCTCGCCTCCACCCTGCAACTCTTCATCAACGGCGGCCACGCCATCCTCGACGCCATCGCCGCCCAAGACTACAACACCCTGCAATTTCGCCCTGTAGTCACTAAAACCGCGAAGATCCGGCTCCTCGGGGGCGCACTCGCCGGCAAACTCTTCGCATCGCTCAGACCCTTCCGCAAGGACACTTCCGCATGAGCGTCGCACCCTCTCCAGAACTAACCGCGGCCTACGCCGCCTGCCGTGCCATCGCCAAGCGCGAAGCCAAGAACTTCTACTATTCCTTCCGCGTACTCCCTCGCCACAAGTCGGACGCCATGTGCGCTGTCTACGCCTTCATGCGCAAAGCCGACGACCTCGCCGATGATGAATCTCTTTCCCTCGACGCCCGCCGCGTGGCCATGGCCGACTGGACGGCCACTTGGCGAGCCTCCCGCACCTCTCCCACCACCGATCCCATCTTCCTCGCTCTCGACGACACCCAGCAGCGTTTCGCCATCTCGGACGACCTCCTCGAGCAACTCGTCGCCGGCACCACCCTCGATCTCAACCCTAATCCCGAAGGCGTCCACACCCTCGAAATCGCCAGTCCCACCGGCCCCCCACGCACCATCCAGGTCTACGACAGCATCGCCACATTGAATCATTACTGCTACCTCGTAGCCTCCGTCGTCGGCCTGGTCTGCATCCGCATCTTTGGCTACACCGATCGCCGCGCCGACCGGCTCGCCATCGACACCGGCATCGCCTTTCAGCTCACCAACATCCTTCGCGATATCAAGGAAGACGCCGACCGCGGTCGAATCTATTTACCCGCCGACATGCTCCGAGAATACGCCGTCGCCCCGGGGCGCATCCTCGCCCTCGCCGCTGGCACTACGCCGTACCCCCACGAGTTCGCTCTCCTCCGCGCTCTCGAGCTTCACGCCCAAACCCTCTACCGAAGCGCCGACCAGCTCATCCCGCTGCTCGACGCCGACGCCCGCCCGTCCATGCGCGTCCTTGTCCGTATCTATCACCAGCTCCTCGACCGCATCGCTCAGGACCCCGCCGCCGTCTTTTCGCAGCGAATCTCTGTCCCTACCTCTCAGAAGCTCGCCATCCTCTTCCTCGGTATCCTCCAATCCTTCAAAGCAAGGATCATCGGATGATCGACGAGTCCACCCCCGACGTCCTCATCGTCGGAGCAGGCGCCGCCGGCCTCGCTGCGGCCGTAGCCCTCTCCGGCGCAGGCGCCAGCGTCTCTCTCCTCGAGCGCAAACCCTTCGTCGGCGGCCGCGCCTACTCGTATCCCCATCCCGCCCTCGACGAAGTCATCGACTCCCAGCACGTCCTCCTCGGCTGCTGCACCAACCTCGTCGACCTCTGCAATCTTTCCGGCGCCAGCCAGCACATTCGCTGGTACGACACCATCACCTTCCTGGAACCCTCAACTCGTTCTACCCCCACCCGCCGCTCTGACATCGCCCCCACCGCGCTCCCATCCCCCGGACACTCCGCGCTCAGCTTCCTTCGGGCACCGATGCTCACAACCTCTGACAGATTTCGCATCGCTCTAGGGCTACTCGAATTTTTCCGCTCCTACCCCGCCTCCGACGACGAGGCCTTCTCCGCCTGGCTCCAGCGCACTCGCCAAACTAAACGCGCCATCCGCCACTTCTGGGAGCCCATTATCGTCGGTACTCTCAACGACACTTTCGATCACTGTTCCACCCGCTACGCCGGCCAGGTCTTCCGCGAGTCGTTCCTCAAATCCGCCGCCGGTGGTCGCCTCGGTATCCCTTCGCAGCCTCTCTCGGACTTCTACGCCTCGGTCGCGCAACTCGCTGCTCAGCAGGGAACTAGCTTCCATCCACGCACCAGCATTCATAGCATCGAGCGCCTTCCGAAGGGTGTTTGGCAAGTCACCGCTTCCAACGGCGACCGCCATTACGCAGCCAGTCTGCTCCTTGCCGTGCCGTTCGAACAGACCGCACGTCTCCTCGCCACCCTCCCCGAAGGCGCCGCACCGCGCCAGCGCATCGAGCCCCTTCTATCGCACTTCACTCACGCCCCCATCACCACCGTGCACCTCTGGTTTGATCGCCCCGTTACCGACCTCGAACACGCCGCCCTGCTCGACACCCGCATCCAGTGGATGTTCAACAAAACCCTCATCCGCCGCCTTGAGCCAGGGCAACAGCACACCGAGGGCCAATACCTCGAGATTGTCATCAGCGCCTCGTTCACAGAACTCCGCCAGACCTCCGAACAAATCCTCGCCTTCACGCTCGTTGAGCTCGCTCGCTTCTTCCCAGCCGTCCGCGAAGCGAAGCTCCTGAAGTCCGGCGTGCTCAAGGAAGCCCGCGCCACCTTTTCCGTGACCCCCGGTCTGGACCGCTTCCGCCCCACCCCCGACGCGCCCGGCGACAACCTGTATCTCGCCGGCGATTGGACACTTTCCGGCTGGCCGTCCACCATGGAAGGCGCCGTCCGCAGCGGCCGCCTCGCTGCCGAAGCGGTCGCTCGCTCCACCGGCAACTCCGCCACCTTCCTCACGCCGCCGCTACCCCCGGCTGGCCTCATGAAGCTCTTCAGTCGTTAGCGCGCCAGCAAAATCACACCCACCACAACGCACATCGTCGCCAGCCACCGCCGCCGGTCAACCCGCTCACGCAAAAAGAACTTCGCTGCTATCGCATTGCCTATATACGTCAGAGCCCCAATCGCCGGGGCTGCTAAGGACAGCTCCGCGATGCTCAGCGCGAACAGCATCGAGAAGAAGTTCAGCGCCATGCATAGGGCGCCGATCACAAATCGCGCATTCGTCAGAACGGCTGCAATGGTTCCCAACAACCCGCGCCTGGCGCGAATGTCATCGAGGTCTCCAAGTTGCCGCATACCCGAGGCGATCATTACCTCACCCACAACGGCCAGTGCTGCGACGAACGCGATCGCGCTCCACTGATGTACGAACGGCGACAGCGTCATCGACTCGCCCCTGCATCCATCTGGTCCAACTCCGGATGTTCCGTCCGAGATGGCCCACCTGCGACAAACCCCACGGCACACACAATCAACCAAATCCCCAGCCAGCGCGAAACGGACAACTGCTCATGTAACCAGTACCGCCCGATCAGCGCAATCACCACCGGCCCAAACGCCGTTGCGGGCATCACAAATGTCAGGTCCGCCCAGCTCAATGCCGTCGTATACGCGGCAAAGAACCCGATCAGAAACACGATCCCGATATCGACATAAGGATTGAACAGCGCATGCCACAACAACCCCAGGTGATGCAGATTCACCGCGCCCACCTGCCCCATCCCGCGCTTCAGGAACGAGTCGCCAACCGACGCCGACAGCATAATGGCCACTAGAATCGCATACTGGGATGGCTTAAGAACGTGTTTCACTCAGATCCCTTCCTTTGCCCCAAAGAGAAAGGCGGCTGGCAGAGTTCGCCAGCCGCCCTCAAATTCAAGCCCTTATGCATTCAGGCTGACGCTCTCCTGAGCCTTCAGCGCATTCGCTTCTTTCTTCGCCCGCGACGCCTTATTCCGCTGCGAACGCAGCTTCATAAACGCTTTTGCCTCGACATAAAGTCGTGGCACATCTCGGTTCACAATCGCCTTCCATACCACGCGCGCCGCAGCCTTCGGACGGAAGTAATACTCGTCGTAGAACTTGTGCACCATCTCCATCACATACTCAGTCGGCAGCCCCGGATACTCGATGTGGGCCATCTGGTGTCCTCCGCCGTCCTCCATCTTCTCATTCGTGATGAAGTCGTTCCGCTTCGCGAAGTCATAGAACTCCGTGCCTGGATATGCATGCGCCACGCTTACCTGGATCGTCTCGCAATCCAGTGTCTTGGCAAAGTTGATCGTATTGCGGATCGACTCCTTCGTTTCACCCGGCAGTCCAAGAATAAAGTCCGCATGGATGATCAGCCCGAGATCGTGGCAGTCCTTCACGAACTCTCGCGCCCGCTCTACCGTCGCACCCTTCTTGATGTTCTTGAGGATCTGCGGATCGCCAGACTCGAAGCCAACGATCAGCAGCCGGCAGCCAGCTTCCTTCATCGCCTTCAGCGTGTCGCGGCTCGTAGTAACGCGGCTGGTGCAAGACCACGTGATGCCGAGAGGCTTCAGCTTCTCGCACAGCTCGATCGTGCGTCCCTGCTGAATGTTGAACGTATCGTCGTCAAAGAAGAACTCCTTCACGAACGGGAAGTTCTCCTTCGCCCACTTCATCTCCGCCGCGACGTCGTCGCTGGAACGCTTGCGCCACGCATGGCCGCTCAGCGTCTGCGGCCACAGGCAGAACGTGCACTGCGCCGGGCAGCCGCGCGTCGAGTACAAGCTGATGTACGGATGCAGCAGGAAGGGCACGTTGTACTTCGTCACGTCCATGTCGCGCTTATAGATCTTCGTCGCCCATGGCATCGCGTCCAGATCTTCCACTTGCGGACGGTCCGGGTTGTGCTGAATCACCCCGCTCGCATCCTTGTAGCTGATTCCAAGAATTTCGTTCAGCGGCTTGCCATTCGCATACTCCACCACCGAAAAATCGAACTCGCGGCGACAGATAAAGTCGAGTACTTCGCACTCATTCAGAGCGCGGTCTGGATCTGTCGTTACTGGAGGCCCGACGAAACAGATCTTGATCGTCGGGTTCGACTTCTTGATTGCGCGCGCCAGGGCGTGGTCGCCCGACCATCCCACCGTCGAGGTAAACAGCACCAGGAACTCATATCCCTTGGCAATCTGGATCGTCTCTTCCGCACTCACATGGTGCGGCGGTGCGTCGAGCAGCTTGGACCCCTCCAGCATCCCGGCTGGATACGCCAGCCACACCGGATACCAGTAAGACTCGATCTCACGAGTTGCGGGCCAGCGAGAACTGGCGCCACCATCAAAATTTTCAAAGGAAGGCGGGTTTAGAAGGAGCGTTTTAAGAGGCATAATAATACCTTTAGTTTACCACTTTGTTACCAGAAAAAGTTTGATCGTGCGGCATCTGTTGTTCCCTCTGCAGCACTCCGCGAGGTTCCAAATCCATCAGCTTTACTTCATTGCCATCAATGAGTTACAGAGCCAGTCAGAGTATTCTCCGACATCGCAGTGGCACTCTTCAGCCAATTCTCCAGTTGCCCGGTCTGGCGCAGCAGGTTCACCTTCGCCTGGCTCAGTTGAAACTGCGCAGTCAGTAGATCGATCGTCTGCTGGCTCTCTTTCAGCCGTGCATTCTGTTCATCCTCGGGAGTCATCTGCGTCCCGCTTGAGCTTCCACTGTCCGCCGAGAGCTGCGCCAGCACCTGCTTTAACTGCTCCTGCGCGATATCCTGGTCAAGCTCCGCAAGCCGGCTGCGCTTCTCCAGTTCGGCAGCACTTCGCCGAAGCTTCTTCCGGCCCTCCAGAAATTGATCGCGCTGCGCCTCCGACTCAAAGTACGCGCGGCTCGCTTCGGCTTTCGCCTGGTTCGCCTGGTCCTGATGCCTGCGGTCGTAAATCGGTATCGTGAACTCAACGTACACGCTCACGGCGTTCTGGCTCGGGTTCTTTAGTCCAAAACCCGGATAGTAGGCCGTGTAATCGTTCTGACCCGTATCGATACGGCTATAGTTCACGCCGAAAACCATCTGCGGCCGAAGACGATAGCGGTTCACTCCAAAGGACAGTTCCTGCTTGCTCTTTGCGCCAGCCAACGATGCCTTTACTCCTGGACCATCTAATTCGTTCCCATCGTCCGCCGCTGCCTGCACCGTTGGAAGCGCCGGAATCGAACCCGGGATCGCTGTCAGTCGATCATCCGGTAAACCCATAAGCCGCGACAGGTGGTCATCCAGCTGCGCAATTTCATCCTGCAGATTCAGTTCGTTCAACTCGATCTGTGTTGCTTTGCGTTGTGCGTCGAGCAGCTTCATGCGGTCATCCTCCCCCGCATTCAAACGGTCCTCGACAATCGTTACCAGGCGCGCAGCGTCGCCATGCTCCTGCGCCATCACGGCCAGCGCCCGCTGATCGCTGTCCAGGTTCAGATACGTGACCGCCACGTCTTCTTCCACCTGCTCCCGCATGTCCTTCAAGGCAAATTTTGCTGCTGCCAGCCCTGAAGCCGCCGCCCGAATGTTGTCGTGTTGCGAGAAGTTGAAGACCAACGACTGGCTCGTCAGGCTGAACACGACGGGCAAACTGGTTGGCACCCCGAACCCCTGTCCGTACCCGGCGTCTGCGGTCAGCGTCGGCACATACACATCCTTCGTCTCTTCCAGCGCCGCCTGCGCTTTCTCCACAGATGCTTCCGACATCCTCACCTTGAGATCATTCTTGAGTGCGAGATCGACCGCCGTGCCCAGCGATATCTGCGCAGAGGCGCCTGCGGCAAACGCCGTCAGCAGCCATCCCATCGCCCATCTCGTCCTCACGCGCATCTCATCCCTCGGTCCTCAACCCTGCGTCCCCATCGACTCAAAGTTGTTGCAATGCTTGCTTCGCCGGTGCATAACCTGCTGCCATCTGCAGCGCGGCCTCAAACTCGATCTTAGCGCCCGCCTTGTCTCCCTCGCTCTCCAGCAGCTTGCCAAGCATCACATGCACCTTGATCGCCGGAGCGTCGTCGCTCTTTACGTCGCTTTTGAGATAATCCCGCAATGTTTTACGAGTAAGCTCCGGTTCGCGGTGCATTCTATCCAGAAGGCTGGCTGCATCCACCAGGCTTGCATCCTTGGTCCGATCGACCGCGAGCCCTCGCTTCAGCGACTCCACGGCCTTGTCGTACTCTCCCCGGCGACGATAAAACGCACCCAGGTCAATCCATGCGTCCGCTCGGTTGGCCACAGCTACTGCTGCTCGAAACTCGCGCTCGGCAGTGCCATAGTCTTTGCGCTTCTCCGCCGTCATCGCAAGAATTCGATGCGCCGGCTGTGGCCGCTGCGCCATCGCCTGGTTCGCAAGCGCAGCAGACTTATCCAGGCCACCGCCGATAATCATCGGCGCAGCAATATAGAACTCGCCCAGGTCATTAATCGCATCACCATTTCCCGGATCCAGCGCCACGGCGGTCTCAAACGCCGTCTTGACCTTCAGTGCAAGACTAAGGCCGGCAATCGGCCCCGCACGCTCCGCCTTCATCCCGAGCGCCCTTCCCAGCCAGTCCTGCGCCTCGCTGCTATGGGGAAGCGCCTCTGTTGCTTTCGTGCATGCAGCGATGGCCTCCTCCGCATGCGCCTCGGCATAGAAGCTGCGGCACAGCAGCAGATAGGCCTGCCCATCCTTCGGATCCGCCGCTGCAAGACGCTGAGCTCTCGCCACCGCTTCATCGATCTGGCCCTGCATCAATGCCCGCTCGGCTGCCGCTCGTTCGGTAGCCGAGCGGTCGGCCATCACCCGCGATCCTGCGTGCACTCGTGCAGCCCCACCACCAACCAGCAAAGCCAGAAGCAGTAGGTTCAACCACAATGCTGGCCGGATCGTTTCGCGGACCGGACGCTCGATGATGGATCTCGTCACGGACATCTCACCTAGCGATGCACCTTCACCCGAAGACCATCGCTCAGTTCTTCTTCGGTTACTGCACCAAGAGCCACCAGTTCGCCCTCGTTCAATCCGCTTGTGATCTCAAAACGTTCATTGTTCGACAGACCTACCATCACCGGCGTCTTGACCAGTCGATCGCCAACAATCCGGAACACAAAATTGCTCATCCCCTTGGTCTGCAGCGCTTCGCGTGGCAGGCTGAGCACGTTTTCGTGCCTCACCTCCGTCACCGTCACCGTCACATTCGTGTTCGGCAGCAGCACCCCGTCCGGATCATCCACGCTGATCAGGCACTCTCCCACGTTGCGCGTTCCGCCATAGGTGATGATCGTAGTAGGAACCTCCACAATATGTCCGTGCCAAAGCTCCGTTGGCTTTGCCTGCCATGCTATCGACACCGGCTGGCCGACCTTCAACTGCCCAATCTCCGGCTCATCGAAGTAAGCCCTGATCTGTAGCTTTTTCAGGTTCGCCACCTGCACCAGCATCTCTCCCCCCTGGACGAACTGATATTGAGTTACCGGTATTGCATAAACGGTTCCCGCAAACGGCGCATGAATATCCACGCCCGCATACGCCGATCGCGCTGCATCCACGCCCGCCTGCGCCTGTGCAACCATCGCCCTCTGCGCGCGTAAATCGTCAGCCGAGTACCGCGCACCCTTGGTAGCCTCTAACTCGTTCACCTTCGCCTGGTCAGCCGTCAGTTGATGCTGTGCCTGCGCCACCTCGTTCGCTGAAGCTGCTCCCTGCGACTGCAGCTTCTCCAGCGCCGCAAGCGAGTGAGTGTCTTGCTGCACCTGCGCCTTGGCCGCGTCGATACTTGCCGTCGAAGTCACCCGCTCCGCTGCCGTCCCGCCCTGTTCTTGTGTTTGCAAAGTCAGCCGGCTGCTGGCCAGATTGGCCTCCGCCGTCGCAAGCTCCTTGCGGGCGTCCGTATCGTCCATCCGCACCAATTCCCCGTCCGTTGGCACTTGCTGGCCGAGGTGCACGAATACCTTGGCTATCACGCCGGGAATGGGAGCATGACCGTCGAAGTTCTCAAGGGGCTCCACGCGACCGTTCGTCGACTTCGTCTGGGTTAGCGTCTGCGGCTCCGCTCGCGCAGCCGTCACCTCGACTAGGGAATGCTGGCTGCGTATGTAGAAAACCAGCACCATCCCTGCCGCCCACGCGACAAGAAGCCATACCCACCCGCGCGATCGTTGCGAAACTTGTTGAGCCATAAGCAAAGAGTCAGTATATAAGACGCACCACATCCCGTCAGAGCGTCAAAAGTTTTGAGCGCGTTATAGCAGGTTCCGGATGACATTGGCGTCATGCCTCGCCGGACACCGATGGTCGGATTCCCACAATCTCCAGCTCCCATCCGGCATAGGTCGGACGCCAGTTCCTGCGCAGTCGATAGGCAAGATCCACCAGGTCTCCGCGCGACCACCCGCCCTCCTGCGCCGTCGCCGCCCAATCCGTCCTCCGGCTCCAGGCCATACCTCCAAAGCTCTTCCCATCCTCGATGTCCTCTACCGTCACTCGCAGATGACGCTCCTTGATCACCTTCAGCGCCGCTGACAGCCTTACCCCGCGACTGATGAACACCGGCTCCGCATTCCCAATTCCAAACGGCCCCATCTGCTCCACCGCCGCCAGAAACTCCTCCGTCAAATCGCCTAGCCGCACCTCCGCTTCGCATTCCAGCGTCTCCACCACCTCGTTCGCATCCTGGCGCTCCATCGCGTACCTCAAAATCCGCTTTCGCAGCTCGTCGACCCGTCCCGAAGCCAGCGAGAACCCCACCGCATGCGCATGTCCCCCAAAGCGTGCAAACAACTTCTCCTCGCCCTCTCTGTCCACCGCCGTCAGCGCGTCCAGCAGATGGAATCCGCTCACCGACCGTCCCGATCCATACGCCAGACCATCCTCATGCGTGATTACCAAGGCAGGTCTCCGAGTCTTGTCCGCCACCCGCGACGCCAGGATCCCGATCACCCCCCGATGCCAGGCCGACCCTGTTTCCGCGTCGTCCAGCACAAAGCACGCCGGCGCACCCTCGATCATCGACTCAATCTGCGCCTCGATCGCCCGTAACGCCTCTGCTTCCGTCGCCCTCCGCTCGTCATTCAGTCGATGCAGCTTCGAGGCCAGGACCCGTGCCGCCGCTCCATCCCGGGTCAAAAACATCTCCACCACATCCGAAGCGATGTCCATCCGCCCCGCCGCATTGATACGCGGCGCCAGCCGAAATCCCACATCGGTCGCCGAGATAGGCCGCGCCAGATCAATCTGCGCCAGCTCCATCAGCGCCCGCAGCCCCGGCTGGGAGGGCTTCCGCAACTCCACCAGCCCCAGCGACGCAATCGCGCGATTCTCGCCTGTCAGCGGCACCGCATCCGCAATCGTCGCAATCGCCAGCAGCTTTAGAAAAGAGGGAAGCGTCTTCTCCCGCAGCCGATCCCTCACCTCCTCATCCGCCGCAGTACTCTCCAATAAAGCCTGCGCCAGCTTGAACGCCACGCCCGCCCCGCACAGCTCCTTATACGGATACCCGCACCCCGGCTGATTCGGATTCAGCACGGCCAGCGCCTCAGGCACTCCCTCAATCCCATCCGGCAGGTGATGATCGGTTACGATCAAGTCCAGCCCCACCCGCTTCGCCGCCTCCGCTTCGGCAAACGCGCGTATCCCGGTGTCGACGCTCACCACCAGCCGCACTCCCTCCCTTGCCGCTTCTTCAATCCGGGCATCCTGCATCCCGTACCCCTCGCGAAGCCTATGCGGAATGTGGTATCGCACATCGGCAGCCACGCCCAGCGATGCTCCCGCCCGCTCCATAGCTGTCTTCAGCAGCACTGTCGCCACCGTTCCGTCCACGTCATAATCCCCGTAGATCAGCACCGGCTCCCGCCGCTCCAGCGCCGCTCGCAGCCGCGCTACGGCGGTCCCCATCCCCAGCATCTTGTAAGGATCATGCAGCTGCCCCAGCTCCGGCTGCAGAAACCCCTCAGCCGCCTCCACCGTCTCAAATCCCCGGCAGATCAGCAACCGCGCGATTACCTCCGGAACTCCCAAGGCCCTCGCCAGTCCCGTTGGCGCCTCACCCTCCCGCGCCGTCACCACCCAGTTAGCTTGCTGGTCGTTCCCCACACCCACACCTGCTGTCTTGTCTATCCTCCACACTCTATCCCCTGTCTTACTCCTCGTCCCGGTCATCCACAATAATGTGCCCCAGCTCCGATACCGACTCCATCAGCTCCTGGAACAGGTCATACCATTCGGTAGCCGTCTCATACAAAAAGATCACCCCGCCCTGCGCGAATCCCAGCTGCAGATAGCCCGTCTTGCCCACATGCTGCATCAGGCTCTGCGCCTCTTCCAACTCGCCCGAATCCCCATCTGGGTACCCCTGCTCCCGCACCTGGCTAATCAGCGTCGACACATCCTCCGGCTCCAGGATCACATCGCTCATCGTAATGAACGGTGCATTGGCCGCCTTCGCATGTTCCACGAAGTCCTTCCACCCGTCCACGTCGTCTTCCTCAAACAGAACCGTTGGCACATCTTCCGGCACAAAGCTCTTCATTCGCCGCATCCCGTGCCCGGCTATGAACGCGATCATGTCGTCTTTTACTGCTGTCAAATCATCAAAGGCCATACCCTATATTCTCGCACGCTACCCCCACTCCTGCCGGATCCCGGCCTGCCATCATGCACCCAATTCCTTCTATGCCGGGCTTTTGACATCACCTCTTTGTTTGCCTCAGTGAGCGCGACGATTCCGCCTCCCGCCCCAGTTGCGGCCACGAGCACAGCAAGAAACTCCGCAGCGCCCTCAAGGATGTGGTCAAGGCTGCCGGCCTCAAGTACCGGGTCCGCGTCAACGAGGCCGGTTGCCTCGATCAATGCGAGCACGGTCCCGTCCTGATCGTCTATCCCGAAGCCGTCTGGTACGGTTTTGCCGACCCGGACGACGCCGAAGAGATCGTTCAGGAGCATCTCCTCCACGGCCGTCTCGTCGAACGCCTCCGCCTTCCCGACGCCTGCATCAACACCGGCCACTGCCCGCACCGCAAGAAGTGAAACCTGCGTGCTACCCTATCTTTGCCCATGATTTTCTCGAAGGATTACGTTAGCTACCTTGCCCGCCAGACCAGCAAACACCTGGTGGCGACAAAGATGATCAAGACCGATAAGTCGGCCTTGGTCGATCAACGACTCGCTGCAGCCCTGATCGAGGAGCTCGCCCTTGAAGATCGTATCAATGACGAAGTCCGCGTCATCCTCGAAGCCTTCCAGGACGACATGCTCAAAACTGGAGCCAGTTACCCTGAAATGTTCAAAAAAGTGAAGCAGGAGCTCGCTCGCAAATACAAGGCGGTCCTATGAGTGCCATGCGCGGAGCACCCGACATCAAGTCCTCGAACACCACTCGCATCTCCGACGACAAGCTCAACAAGCTCGCCCACACCGTCGCCGACACCCTCGCCGAGATTGACGAAGTCGACTTCCTCGAAGACCGAAACACCATCCGCCAGGAAGCCCGCAAGGCTCTCACCAAGCTCCTCCTCGAAGAAGTCAAAATCGACGCCGCTGCCCGCCTGAAGATCGCCTCCCAGCGCCGCATCATCCCCGAAGGCTCCCAGGAATGGGACATCCTCTATCGCAAGTACTACAACGACGAGGTTAAGAAACTGGGTATCTAGCCGACGTCAAAAAACTGGACCCTGAGCCCGCTTTTCTCGCCGGTCACTCCACCCCATCACACCAAAATCCGCTTCTTCGCGGATTCGAACTTTGCTATACTTACGAAGTCGCAGCGGATTTCCGTCCGTTCATGGCGTTATGGTGTAACTGGTTAACACGTCGCCCTCTCAAGGCGAAGAGTCCGGGTTCGAGCCCCGGTAACGCTACCAAAATCATAAATAAAATGAACAAGTTGAAGAAAAGAGTGGATGGCCGCTCGGTTACCTTCTTCGCTCTGGTGGCACTTTGGTGGCACTCTTGCCGTTGCTCTGTGCGGCATGAGTCGAGTGGTAGCGATAACGTTCCGCCGGACCGCAAGGCATCCTCCAAGAGGGCATCATGACCCACGAACGGTCGAACAATGACATCCCCGAGATTCCGGAGTGTAGCCGAGACCGGTCCGGCGCTCAAGTCCGCGCATGCGCGCCGCCGCGCGGTCGTTGAGCGTCGACACCGGCCTCTATGCCTGAGCTCATATCTCCCAATATCCCGGGGGGATGTCATCAAAGGAAGTGTAGCTATTTCTTCTCATGGGGAATCGTGAAGTAGCGCCAACGGAAGACGTGCCGAAATTATGGTCTACCGATTGGTCTTTTGCTTAGTCGGAGATTGTATGGGCAGGTTCAAGGAGGGTCATCGGCATGCAAAATCGTTCGGTTGGTATCGATCTTAGCAAGTCGACATTTTACATCGCAGCCCTGCGCGGTGAACTTGGATCCGGCGCGGGAAGTCACTCAACACAAGCGGAACAATGTTGTGATTCGGTTTCTCAAACGTGACGAATCGAACGACTGTGAGCGGGCTACAGAACGCAGTTGACGCCTGCGGGCCTCAAAATGAATGGCGAAGAAACGTCTGCTCCATCGCATCTACGAACTTGATGTTGCTACAGGGACTGGAATGCGAAGGGGTGAGCAGTCAGGTTTGTTGTCGAGTGACATCGACTTTGATTGTGGCGTGGTCACTTTGAGGGATACGAAAAACGGCTCCAGCCATAGCGTGCCCATGATCGACGATGTGTTCCATACATTTGAGAAAGTCAAGAAGTTATCCCTGGAATGGAAGGCGCGCACCACTGATCGCCTCAGTAGTTTCCTAAAGATCTGGCGTTCGGCATCGGTGATAACAAGAAGTGGAGGCCGTGTTGAGGGACGCGAAGATCAAAAACTTTCGCTGGCGCGACTTGCGTCACGCATTGTGCTCCCTGCAGGCCATGCTGGTGTAAGCGGAAAGGTAAAGACGATTTGCAAAGGTCGTTGGTCATTCGCTGGAAAGGAACGCGAACACTAGCATGAGTGGAACGCTTCGGACATTCATTGGTGACAAGTGACCATTCGCAATTCATCGCTGGCTTGTCTCCAGTTCACGTAGGAAAGCCTTGAGGCGTTGCGGGCTCGAAATTTTCCCGATGGTTTACAGGCTTGAGTTTCCCCGTGCCTCTCGTCTTGTTATCGCTACTGTTCGCCGGGTACGAGGGTTTTGCCTGCGTGGTAACGCAACCGCAAAGTTGAGCTTTCAGCAAGGGAATGAAATCAGCTACTTAAGATTTTTAGTTGACATCGATTTCCTGCGATGGCATATTGCCCTAAGCTTTATGCAAAACCAATCCGATCAGGGACCCTAAAATCCCGTCAGGATTCTTTGTTCACCTGTTGTACTTGTTGATCTGCCTCTAATCCCTTCCCAGTTGTACCCCACAAATCATTGGCAGTTACTCCGTGGAGAGTTATCTCCTTGGATAGTGCCGCAATAGAAATTCCGCGCCCCCGTGCTCTGAAAGCGAGCGCCTAAGCCTGTCTTGTCTGACTTTTTAGACAGCACGAAGCCATGCCCAGATTTAACCGTAGAGAAGAGATCTCCGCCATGAGCCAAAAGAACTTTGCCCAGCGTAAAGCCCTGAAGTCCGTCGCCCTCACCATGATTGCCTTTCTTTGTGCGACCGCCCGGCCGGCTGCTGCGCAGATGCAGATTGTTCCCGCGGTCACGACCGCTGCGGGTGATGGGACTGCCGGTTACTCGGGCGATGGCGGCCCGGCTACGAGCGCGGAACTCCATCAAACCGAGGGCGTGGCGACTGACAGTGCGGGCAACCTCTACATTGCGGACTGGACGAACAACGTCGTTCGCAAAGTGACGGTGGCGACAGGCATCATCACGACGGTGGCGGGCAATGGAACCTCTGGCTACTCCGGCGACGGCGGCGTAGCGATCAGCGCTGAATTGAAGGGACCCACAGGCGTTGTGGTAGACGATGCCGGCAACCTCTACATTGCGGACCAGGCCAATAACCGCGTACGCAAGGTGACGGCGACGACGGGCATCATCACGACGGTGGCTGGCAACGGGACCCAGGGCTTCTCCGGCGACGGCGGCCCGGCGACCAGCGCCGCAATGTATTCACCTACGGATCTCACCTTCGATAGCGTCGGCAACCTCTACATCTCGGACGACGCGAACAATCGAATCCGCAAGGTGACGACCAGCACCGGCGTAATCACAACGGTGGCCGGCGACGGCACAGCCGGCTATTCAGGCGACGGCGGCGCGGCAACGAGCGCAGCATTGAACGCTCCTGCCGGTCTAGCCTTCGACAGCACCGGCAATCTGTACATCGCCGACGTTCTCAACAACCGCGTTCGTATGGTGTCTGCGACTAGTGGCGTGATCACGACGTTTGCAGGGAATGGCACGGCTGGATTCGCGGGGGACGGTGGGCCGGCGGCGGCGGCGGAATTTAATATTCCCGCGCGCCTCACCTTCGATCGTTCCGGCAATCTGTACATTGCCGATCAATCCAACAACCGCGTTCGCAAGGTCACCGCGGGGATCATTGTGACCGTGGCGGGAGACGGCATCGCTGGCTATACCGGCAATGGTGGGCCTGCGACGAGCGCCGAATTCGATGCGCCCATCGGCATTGCCGTCGACAACCAGGGCAGCTTCTATGTCTCGGACTTTCATAACAACGTCATCCGAAAACTTTCCATCAGCGACTACAACTTCCCGGCCACCGCGGTGGGCGCGAGCAGCGCCGTGCAAAATATCCTGCTGCAAACATCGGCGGCAGAGACCATCACCAGCATCACCGTTCCGCAGTCGCTCGGTGGCAATCAGGAGTACAGCATAGGAACCATCACTGGCTGCACGATTGGAGCCAGTAACCCTGCGGGAACCGTCTGCACGATTCCCGTGACGTTCACGCCCGCGTATCCCGGACAACGGTGGGTGCCGCTGCGGGTGGTGACGAGCACGGGCAATATCAACTTCGGTCTGACCGGCCTCGGGGAGGGTCCGCTGGCGGCGCTTACGCCTGGCATCATCACGACGGTGGCAGGCAATGGAACTGCTGGCTATACAGGAGATGGTGGCCCGGCAACCAGCGCAGAGATAGATGCCGTCTTCCGCGAGGCCATTGATAGTGCTGGCAACATCTATACGGCCGAGTATGGCGACAATCGTATCCGTAAAATCTCCGCAGCCACCGGCGTCATCACCACGGTTGCTGGAAACGGAACTGCGGGCTTCGCGGGAGATGGTGGCCTGGCGACCAATGCAGAACTCAAAGGCCCTCAAGGCGTGACCGTCGATAGCGCCGGAAATCTCTACATCGCCGACTATCTCAATTTCAGGATTCGCAAGGTGGATGTCGCCACCGGCATCATCACCACGGTGGCAGGCAGCGGTTCTGGAGTTTACTCTGGAGACGGCGGACCAGCCACCAGCGCAGGTCTGGTGGCCCCTGGCGAGGTATATGTAGACAGCGTAGGCAACCTCTATATCACGGACTACAACGGTTGCCGTATTCGTAAAGTAGCGGCTGGAACGGGCGTCATTACTACGGTTGCGGGCAACGGCACGGTCGGGTACGCCGGAGATGGCGGCCCGGCTACCAGCGCCGAGCTTCAGTATCCTGGCGGAGTTGGCATTGATAGCGCCGGCAACCTTTATATTGCCGACCAACGCAACGACCGCATACGCAAGGTCTCGGCAGCAACAGGCATCATCAGCACGATTGCAGGCACGGGGACACAAGGCTTCTCCGGCGATGGCGGTCCAGCGACGAGTGCGGAGTTGTACTACCCGGGCACCATTGCCATCGACAGCGCGGACAACCTCTACTTCTCCGATCAGTTCAATAATCGGATCCGCAAGATAAACGCGGGCACGGGTGTGATTTCCACCATTGCGGGCGCTGGCCCAGCCACCTATTCCGGCGATGGGGGCCCTGCGACCAGCGCAACGGTGAGCGGTTCCCTCGGCATCGGCTTGGATAGTGCCGGCAACCTCTACCTTGCAGACTATGGCAACAATCGTGTCCGCAAAATTAATATCAGCCAATCGCAACTGTCTTATCCCACCCCAACGACGGTGGGAACGGCGGACGCAACGGACGATCCGCAGACCGCCATCGTCTCTAACATCGGCAACGCGACCCTGACGATTCCGCCACCCTCCGCCGGAGAAAATCCGAGTGTTGCAGCGAACTTCACGTTCGCTCCTTCCTCGACGTGCCCGCAACTTGGTTCCTCCGGCACCGCGCTGACGCTCGCCTTCGGCGTCAACTGCACCATCGCGGTCGACTTTACGCCCACGCAGGCAGGCGTGATCGCAGGGACGTCGATCCTGACCGACACCTCGCTGAACGCCGTGGCGGCGATGCAGACGATTCAACTCAAGGCCACTGGCATTGCTGCAGCCACGACCACGACGCTGACCAGTTCGTTGAACCCGTCCGTCTACACACAGTCGGTAACCTTCGCCGCAACCGTCGCCCCGACAGCGGGAACATTAGTGCCCACCGGTGCGGTGCAATTCAGCATCGGCGGCGTCGCCGCTGGCGGGCCTGTCGCGCTGAGCGGTGGCGGCGTTGCCACCCTCACCACCAGCACGCTCGCCGTTGGCACCCATAGCATCGCCGTAGCCTATACGCCCGACTCCACCGATTTCACGGCTAGCACCGCTGCTCCCCTGAACCAGGTCGTCAGCAAGGCGACGCTGGGAGCGAATGGGGTGGCGAATATTACGCTGACGTCGTCGCCGAATCCGTCGACGTTCGCGCAGGCGGTGAACTTCGTAGCGGTGGTACCGAGCGGGGTGACGGGCACGGTGCAGTTCATGGACGGAACG
>DATHQT010000037.1:0-18915 GCA_035482415.1 Acidobacteriaceae bacterium
CCGTCGGACTTGAATTTCCTGGCCTGAACGGTGAGGGTCACCTTGTACTTCTTGTCGGGGGTCTGGACGTAGGTGGCGGTGAGGGCCTTGTTGTCGTAGAGGACGATGTTCTCGAAGGCGTCGGTGATGTAGTACTGATACTCGGGCGGGGTCTGGGCGCGGAGGGCCGCTACGAATTGGCGGGTGTCGGGGTAAGGTTCGTCCTGGTCGTCGGTGGCGTTGGCGTAGCGATACTGCATGAGGAAGTTGTGCAGTGCAAGGTTGAGTTTGTCTTCACCGATGAAGTCGGAAAGTCCATAGAGAACAAGTGAGCCTTTCTGATACCAGACATAAGCTTCGCGCTGGACGAGGACGATGGGCGGTTCCTTGCGGCTCTCGCCAGCGCGGCCGCGGAGGTAGCCGTCGAGCTCATGCTTGAGGAACTTGTGCATCTGGTCGTCGCCGTACTTGTGTTCGGCGACGCGCAGGGCGGAGTATTCGGCGAGAGCTTCCGACATCATGTTGGAGCCGGCGACGGCGCCGCCGATGAGCTGGTGGCCCCACCACTGGTGAGCTAGCTCATGCGCGGTGACGAAGTAGGTGCGGTCGATGTCTTCCTGAGGATTGACGACGCGGCCGAGGAAGCCGGGCTCGGTGTAGGGTACGGTGTTGGGGAAGGACTGGGCAAAGTTGCGATAGCGCGGGTATTCCATGATGCGGAATTGTTTGAACTGGAAGGGACTGTAGTTCTTCTCGTAGTAGGCGAGGCCCGCCTTGGAGGACGCGATCATGTCGTCGACATCGTAGGGGTGATGCGGGTCGTAGTAGACCTCGATGTTGATGGGGCCGTTGACGCCCTGGTAGACGTCACGCTTTACGTCATAGCGAGCGGAGACGTAGGCGTAGAAGTCGGCGATCCTGGTGTCGCCCATGCTGTAGGCGAAGTAGTGGCGGCCGTTCTGATGCCAGTCGCGCTGGAGATAGCCGGGAGCGATGGCGACCTGGGGCTTGCCTTCGGAATCGTGGTCGGAGGTGCTCACGACGGTGTTGTAGGTGATCCAATCAGATTGCTTGACAAAGAGGTTGGTGCGGCTGCCGAGCGGGTCGCCGCGCTGAGGGAGATCCTGGACGGGGCCGAGGTGTTGTTCACGGCGGCGGCGGGGATCTGAGAGCTCAAAGTTGGTGTCGTAGCCAATGGTGGGGAAGTAACCGCTGTCGAAGAAGGTGCCGGAATAGGCGAGTTCGGGGCGCTCGCCACCGTCGCGGAAGCCGCGGGAGGTGTAGCCGACGTTGAAATTCATGTTCAGCTTCTCGCCGGGGGCTAGCGGCCGATCGAGCGCGTAGATGGTGTAGAGATCGCGCTTGGCGGAGGAGACCTTATGGAAGGGGCGGTCGAACTGAATGTTGGAGACGGACTGCTGGGTGTCGACGATGTGGATCTGCGAGATGGGGTTGGGTGTCTTGTTCTGGAGGAGAAAGTGGCCGGTGCCGGAGAAGGAGCGGCGTTCGGGGAAGATGTCGATGTTGGCGTCGACGGCGATAACCTTCGGTTGGGAAAGGTATTGATATTTTTTGAAGTCGCGCTCGTATTGGGCGGCGATGTCGCGCTGTTGCGGTTGGCTTAGGAATTCATTGCGGACATGCGTGTTGTAGAAGTACCAGGCGCCGCTGCCGATGGCGAGGAGCAGAAGAACGATGCCGGCAGGGGCGAGGCGCGGTGCGCGATGGCGGAAGAGGCGCAGGCGAGAGGTGAGGCCGTCGTCGGTGCCGCGGACGGCGAGGCCGATGGAGATGACGCCAAGGAAGGCCGCGATGGAGAGCCAGTAGGTGATGGACCAGAAGAGGCCGGGGACAAAGTGTCCGTAGCCGTTCATGTCGGAGTAGATGTAGTTGGGGGTGTTGCCGAAGAGGTAGAGTGTGTTTTCCCAGCCGTGGGCCTGGAGGACGGCGAGCAGAACGAAGCTGCCGATGACGATGGCGTGACCGATGAACTTGTTCTTGAGGACGGTCTGAAGGAAAAGGGCGAGGAAGGTGTAGATGAGGACTTGCGGGAAGACGACGATGTAGAGCTCTTTGAAGTATTGGAGGAGCTCGTAGTGGAAGTAGCCGGCGAAGGTCTGGGAGAGGATGCCGCAGAACATGACGACTGTGAGGAGGATGAGTTCGATGACCGCGAGGGCGGCGAGCTTGGAGAGCCAGTCGGTAGACTCGCGCATGGGGAGGGCATCGTGGATGCCGTCGAAGTGGGTGTCGCGTTCGCGCCAGACGAGTTCGCCGGAGTAGAGAGTCGCGACGACGATGAGGAAGACGAAGGAATTGCCACGTACGGCGTCGAGCATGAGGAAGGTGACGGGGTAGAGTGTGGCGTCGTCGACACGACCGGCGAAGTGGCCCTGGAGCAGGGCGTACATCACCATGATGGCGAAGATGGCCCAGAAGGGAAGCTCGGTGAAGATGTTCTTGACGCGGATGCGGGTGAGCGAGGCGAACTGCTCGAAGGTGGTGGTGACGTTGAAGACCTGGTGGATGACGGGGAGGCGTTTGGCGACGAGCGAGCGGACGGCTTTGGCGTCGGCGGCATCGTTTTCGCGTTCGCGGGCGGCGCGGCGGCCTTGCGAGACGGAGGTGAGGGTTTCGACAGAGAGCGGGAAGAGCGTGTAGACGACGATGAGGCTGAGGATGCCGACGCCGCTCCAGAGGAGGCGGTTGTAGAGGAAGACGCCGGAGAGGTGGAATTGGAGGGTGTTTTGTTCGGCGGGGGTCCAGTAGCGGGCGATGGAGTCGACCAGGCGCAGGCCGACGGGGTCGAAGATGGCGGACCAGAAGTGCTCGAGTGAGCGCCGGGCGCTGAAGATGACGTTGATCACGAGATAGACGACAAAGAACGCGACGCCCTGCAGATAGACGACGAAGAGCTTGCGGGTAAGCGCGGCGATGGTGAAGAAGATTGCGCCGAGGAAGAAGATCTGGACGACCGTGATGAGGAAGAAGGCGTGGACGTACCAGTGGAACGCGCCGTGGGCGATGCGGGCGTGGTCGGCCCAGGGAGCGAGGGTGCCGGCGGTCTCACCGAGGACGAGTCCGAAGAAGATGCAGACGGTAGTAACGAAGGAGCCAGCCCAGCGGCCGCCGAGGTAGGCGAACTTGGTGATGGGCTTGGTGAAGATGATCTGGTAGGTGTCGCGCTGGAAATCGCGCAGGATGGAGGTGCCGAAGATGGCGGCGATGATGATGCAGCCGAAGAAGGTGAAGATGAAGTAGACGAGGCTGGTAGCGAAAGGTCCGTTGAGCAGGACTTTGTCGTTGCCGGTGTTGACGAAGTCGTCGACGGCGATGGACATGAAGGCGAGGGCGAAGAAAAGCGCGAAGTAGACGTAGGTGGAGAGGCTCTTTGCGCGGAGTTTGAGCTCGAATGTAAAGAATTCCCAGAACTGTGCCATGTAAACCCTTCCGTTTCGCTATGCGCTGTGGTGTAGTTGCCGGTTGGTTCGGCGGGCTAATTCACTGGGGCAGCGTTGGCGGCGTGGTTGGTTAGGTTGAGGAAGTAGACGTCCTCGAGGCCAGAGTCGACGGGCTTGAAGTCGGGGCCGGGATTGGAGTCGGCGTAGATGCGGACTTCGTGGAGGCCACCGACGAGGTGGGTGGAGATGACGTTGAAGGAGGCTTCGAGGGCGCGGAGTTCGTCATCGGTGGCGACGACTTTGGAGAAGATCTTGCCATTGAGCGCGTCGAGGGCGGAGGCCGGTGAGCCTTCGAGGAGAACTTCTCCGCTGGCGATGATGGCCATGCGGGGGCAGAGCTCGCGGACGTCGTCGACGATGTGGGTGGAAAGGATGACGGTGACGTTGGAGCCGATGGAGCTCAGGAGATTGAGGAAGCGATTGCGCTCGGCGGGGTCGAGGCCGGCAGTGGGCTCGTCGACGATGATGAGTTTGGGATTGGCGAGCAGGGCCTGGGCGATGCCGAAGCGCTGCTTCATGCCGCCGGAGTAGGTGCTGAGGGACTTCTTGCGGGCGGCCCAGAGGTTGGTCTGGTTGAGCAGGGCGTCGACCATCTGGTTGCGCTCGGTCTTGTTCGAGATGCCCTTCATGATGGCGAGATGATGCAGCATGTCGAGCGCGGACATCTTGGGGTAGACACCGAACTCCTGGGGCAGGTAGCCGAGGACCTTGCGGACGGCGTTCTTGTCCTTGAGGACGTCGATGCCGTCGAGCGTGACGGTGCCGGAGTCGGGGTCCTGGAGGGTGGCGACGGTGCGCATGAGCGAGGATTTTCCGGCGCCGTTGGGGCCGAGGAGGCCGAACATTTCATTGCCGATGGTGAGGGAGAGATTCTTGAGTGCCTTGACGCCGTTGGGGTAGGTCTTGGATAGACCAGAGATGGTGAGTGCCACGCGCGGGTGCCCTCCGATGCGTATGAAAGCTGAATGGGTGCAGTAGCCGGAATATATCACGGCGGTGCGTTCGGCGGGCGGGCCGGTTCAGGCCTGGCAGAGGGAGAGGATGGTTGGGCCGAAGGTGTCGAGCTTTTCCGGGGCGACTCCGCGAACGTTGCGCAGGGTTTCGAGGCTGGTAGGCGCGGCGAGCGTGATGTTGCGGAGGACTGTGTCCGAGAAGATGAAGAAGGACGGAAGGCCGGCGGCTTTGGCGGCTTCGCGACGCCAGTCTTTGAGGCGGGATTCGAGGGCTAGCTGGGTGGGCGTTAGTTCGGGTGCGGGAGGTAGTGGAGCAGGGCGCTTGTTGGGATGAACTGCGGAGGTTTCGGGCGTGGTTGGCGAGAGGTGGAGACGCGGTTGAGAAGGCTCTGCCGTCTTCGGTGAGGTTGAGCGTGTCGGGGTCGTTCGGCTGCTCTGCGCTTCGCTCAGGGTGACAGGCGTTTGCGCTGGGGTGTTGCCGCGGCAGATGGCGATTAGGTCCGCGCCGTAGCGGTCTACCTTGGTTGGGCCCATGCCGGAGATTGCGTGGAGGGCACTTAGGTTCTGCGGGGCGGCGTTGGCGATGGCGCGGAGTACGGCGTCGCCCAGGATCATGAAGGCTGGAGTTTTGGTGGGGCGCGCGATCTCGGTGCGCCAGTTGCGGAGTTGGGTGAAGAGTGCTTCGGCTGCTGGCGAGAGCTCGTGCGTCGTGGAGGCGGCTCTGGAAGCTCGTGTCCCAGAATCGGGACGCGGGGCACCTGATTTGGTGGTGGACTTCTTGCGGGAGGGCGGTGCGGAGAGGTTGGTGCGGAGCCAGACGGTGTCTAGTGTGGCGTCGTCGGGCGTCTTGCCTTCGTGGGTGATCGCGGCTTTGCGGTACGTGATGTCTTTGCCTTCTGGGCTGCGGAAGGTGTCGTTGGTTAGGGTGATGAGGGCGGCGCGGGCGAGGCCGTCGAGGAGGGTGTCGAAGTCCTTGCGGTCCTTCATGAGATGTAAGTCGGTGAAGAGCTTGCCGGTCGAGGTGCTGCGGTGTTCGAGAGCGGAGAGGATCTCGCGGAGCCAGGCGCGTTCCTGCGCAGTGGGCTGATGGGCGGTCTGCGCGGAGCCGGTGTCGCCGGGGTTGCAGATGTCGCAGAGGCCGCAGGTTGTGGCGCGGTCGGTGGTGTCGCCGAAGTGTTGGACTAGCGCGTGCATGCGGCAGTCGGTGGATTCGGCGAAGGCTATCATGCCGTCGATCTGGGCGCGGCGGACGGCGACTTGCGTCTCGTAGGATGCTTGCCAGCGCGGGGCAGTAGTGGAATCCCAGGTCTCAGAAGCGAGACCTGGGGCACCCGACGTATCGCCGGATTTTTCGTCTGCCAAGCGGACGTCGCCGTTCATGTCCATGAGGGCGATGCCGGCGACGAGGAGCTTCTCGATGGTTCGGTCGAGGGTGTCGCGGTCGATGGGCGTGCGCTTCTTGAGGATCGCGTTGTGAAGGACGTCGACGGGTGTGAAGTCGGGCGGAAGACAGATGGCTACTCGCTCGAGGTCGCTCGTTGGCGGGTAATTTTTTTCGAGGAAGAATTCTTGTAGTCGGCGATCGGCGAAGCCGTGGAGGAGTATGGTGCGGGAGGGGAGGCCGTCGCGGCCGGCGCGGCCTATTTCCTGGTAGTAGGCTTCCACGCTTCCGGGTAAGGCTACGTGGATTACGGTGCGGACGTCGGCTTTGTCTACGCCCATGCCGAAGGCTACGGTTGCTACCACTACGTCCAGCTTGCCGGAGAGGAAGGCGCGTTGGACGCGGTCGCGGGTGGTTGGGTCGAGGCCTGCGTGGTAGGCGGCTGTTGGGAAATGCTTGTGCAGCTTTGAGGCAAACTCTTCGGCGTCTTTGCGGGACTGCGCGTAGATGATGGCTGGCCGCGCGGACGCTTCTTTGAGGATCGAGAGGGCGAAGTCCGGGCGTTGCGGCTTGGAGAGCTCGATGGCCTGGATGGCGAGGTTGTGGCGGCGAAATCCGGTGATGAAGATGGCGGGATTTTGCAGGTTGAGTTGGAGGGCGATGTCGCGCTGGACGGTGGGTGTTGCGGTCGCCGTCAGGGCGATGATGGGTGCTGGGCGCAGGGCTGGGAGGTATTGGCCGAGCGTGCGGTAGTCGGGGCGGAAGTCGTGACCCCAGGCGCTGATGCAATGGGCTTCGTCGATGGCGACGAGGACTGGTTTGCGCCTGGCTAGCATCTCGGGGAAGCCCGGGACGCGCATGCGCTCGGGAGCGATGAAGAGAAAATCGAGGTCGCCGGCAAGGTAGTCGCGACAGGCCTGGCGAGAGGCTTCGCGGTCGAGGCCGGAGTGGACGCGGGCGACGCGGAGGCCGAGGGCGGAGAGCTTGGCGGCCTGGTCGTCCATGAGGGCGATGAGCGGGCTGATAACCAGTGCCGTTCCGCCGCGGGCGAGGGCGGGGAGCTGGTAACAGAGACTCTTGCCGGCTCCGGTGGGCATGACGAGGAGGACGTCGCGACCTGCGGCGGCGGCCTCGCAGACCACTTGCTGGTGGGCGCGGAAGTCGCCGTGACCGAAGACGCGGTGGAGGAGCTCGGAGAGGGTCTCGGTTGGCTGAAGCGTGGGCATTGCTGAGGCTATGTTCGCATATTGTTTGCCGCGCGTCGGTGGAAGTCGGCGGCGGTAGATGAGGGGGTACCCCCCTCCCCCCTAAGTCATACTTGGTTCGCAAGTCTTTGATGGGAAGCGGCTTACGGACCAAAGTATCCCCCCTGTGAGGGGATACTTTGGCTGTAAAGTAGAGCAAACAGGCGGGTTAGTGCAAAGTATGGCAACCATTGGAGCTACGGTAAAGTAGGGCAAGGATTGGGGTTATGGGGAAAGTCTCCAGTTCATTGAGGTTATGGGTTGAGCGGGTGGGGGCCTATGACCCGCCGGTTATAGATCGGGCCTTCAGCCCTCGGATGCTGGGGGCGTTGACCTGGGCCTTCGGCCCAGGCTGTGATGATGTCGGGCCGTTGGCCCTGCGTTCCATGGGCGATGTTGACCCAGGGCTTCGTCCCAGGCTGTGATGGTGTCGGGCCGTTGGCCCTGCGTTCCAGGGGCGATGTTGACCCAGGCCTTCGTCCCAGGCTGTGATGATGTCGGGCCGTTGGCGCGGTCTGCTGCGGGCGCGCTGTTGGGGTGGGGCTTTGGTGTGGGAGGGGCTAATTCAATTGTAGCGGGTGGGTGGGGGTAACTATGCCAATGTCTGGAAATGGAAATCGGCAATGGGGACGGGGGGTTTGTGGGTTTGGAGGGGTGGTGGGGGGTTGACATGCGGATTTTGGGCTGTTTTTGGGGGTCGTTCGGGAGATTTATTTTGGCGCCGCGGGGATGGCGAGGGCATGAGGTTGTGGGAGTCTGAAGATGGGCGGGAGCGGTCGCGCTTTGCGCGATGCCCACATCTCAGAATCGAGATATGGGGCACCCGGGTCCTTCGCGTACGGCGCCTGTGTGAGCGATCCGGGTTCAGGCTTTGGGTTTGCCCTTCCAGGCGCCGACGATGGCTCCCATGAGGATGAGGTCGCAGAGGCCGTAACCGGCGTTAATGGCGTAGAGGGAGAGAGGGCGGATTTCGAAGATGTAGTCCTTGGCGAAGGTGGTGGCGATGAAGCCCAGCCAGAGGACTGCGCCTACCTTGATGCCGCGCAAGAGGGTTTGTTCGCCGGAGGCCTGGATGCAGACCGAGAGGACTGCTGCAGTGACGAAGGAGCAAAGGAGGGCGACGGCATATTGGATGGGGGGCGTGATGTGGGGTTGGCTCATGAGCCAGTCCATGGTGCGGTCGATGCCGGCGAGCCAGGGCTTGAGGAAGAAGCTGAACCAGCCGGCTTCGAAGAGGAAAGATACGAGCATCGCGACGACGAGGGCGGGCCAGTAGAGACGGATGGGACGCATGAGGGCCTCCGTGTGGTTTCAGCGACTTTGTATCATCCGGGCGGTGCGGTGGGAAGGGAAATGATTTGGGGGTGTGGGGTGGTGGGGCATTTGGTACGGCTGGGATAAGGGTAAGGGCAAAGGGAAAGGCAGAAGCAGATCCCTGCGGGATGACAGCCAGAAAGGCAAAGGCAAAGGCAACAGCAAGAACAAATACAGGTGTCCTTCACTGCGTTCAGGATGACGGCGAAAAACGGGCAACAGCAAGAGCAAAGGGTGAAGCAGATCCCTGCGGGATGACAGCCAGAAAGGCAAAGGCAGGGGCCCCGGAGATTTTTAAGTGGGGGGCGGAGACTTGGGGTGAGGGTGGTTCGTCTATGCTCTTACCATCGGAAATCAAACTTATTGAGGCAAGAGCAGCTGGCAGTTGTTTTGCTTCGGAGGAAGACCTTGAACGCTACGGCAGGAAGTTTTGTGGCAGGCAGGCAGTTTCGCGTTGTGCGGCAATGGGCGGCGGTTTCGGCGTTGGTGTTGACGGCAACGATGGCGTTTGGGCAGGAGACGCGGACGCCGCGGCGGCCAGGTGAGCCTGCAGCCGAGAGCACTGCGGCTGCCGAGCCGGAGGCGAAGAAGGATGCGGCGCTGCCGATTCCGGCGGAGACGAAAGTCGAGACAAAGCATGACTGGACGGCGGGGGCGCGGCCGGTGCATTACACGGCGACTGCCGGGACGCTGCAGATTAAGGACGATGAGGAGAAGGTGATTGGCGTGATGTTTTATGTCGCGTACACCGAGGATGGTGTGGCGGCGGGGTCGCGGCCGGTGACGTTTTTGTATAACGGCGGGCCGGGGTCGGCGAGCTTGTGGCTGCACATGGGGTCGGTGGGGCCGGTGCGGGTGGTGACGGAGAGCCCGAAGGCTACGGGGCCGGCGCCGTTTGGCGTTGTGCCGAATCAGTACAGTCTGTTGGATAAGACGGATTTGGTTTTCGTGGACGCGCCGATGACGGGGTTTTCGCGTGCGGCGGGTAAGGGGACGGCGAAGGACTTTGCGGGTGTGGACCAGGATGTGAAGGCGTTTGAGAAGTTTATTACGCGGTACATCACGATTAATAATCGGTGGAACTCGCCGAAGTTTTTGTTTGGCGAGAGCTATGGGACGCCACGGTCGGCGGCGCTGGTGGCGGCATTGAATAACGACGGGATCGAGTTCAACGGGGTGGTGCTGCTGTCGTCGATCTTGAATTATGCGGTGCGCGATCCGGGGTATGACACGGAGGCGAAGACGTATCTGCCGAGCTATGCGGCCATTGCGTGGTACTACAACAAGGTGCCGCATACGGGCACGATGAAGGAGTTTGTTCAGAAGGCAAGAGAGTTCTCGCGCGGGCCGTATGCGGCGGCGCTGGAGCAGGGAGATCGTTTATCCGCTGACGAATTTGAGGCAATCGCAAAGCAGGTGGCCGCGTTTACGGGGCTGAGTGTGGAGTATGTGAAGGACGCGAAGCTGAGGGTGTCGGCGACACGGTTTCGGAAAGAGTTGTTCCGCGGGGATGATCAGATCCTGGGGCGGTACGATGCGCGGTTTCAGGCGTTCGATGTAGATGCGGCGGGAGAGAATCCGGGGTTCGATCCTTCGGATACGGGGATCTCGGGCGTGTTCGTTGGGGCGTTCCATCATTACCTGTTCAACGAGCTGAAGTATACGGATGCGGAGACGTATAACCTGTCGGGGCCGGGGATTAATGAGAACTGGGATTGGAAGCATCGGGCGTCGGGCGGTGGTGGTGGTGGCGGCGGGCGCGGACAGCAGTTGCAGCCGGATACGGTGATTGACCTGGGCGATGCGATGCGGAAGAATCCGCACCTGAAGGTGTTTTCGGCGAATGGGTGGTTTGACCTGGCGACGCCATTCTTTGGGACTGAGCACGATATCGCGCAGATGATGCTGCCGCCGGCGATTGGGGCGAATGTGTCGTTTGGGTATTATCCCGCGGGGCACATGGTGTATCTGAATGTGGATGCGCTGAAGGAGATGCATGCGGATTTGGAGGGGTGGTATCCGACTGCGGTGAAGTAGGGCGGTTCTCAGTTGTTAGTTGTCAGTTCTCAGTTGGAGGCGCTTCGCTGCGGCGGGGCGCTTCTTTTTTGTGGGGGCAGGGCTGGGAATTTAGACTGGTGGGATGAGTGATGAGTCGTTGAAGGATGAGGGGTCGTTGAATTCTTTGAGCCGGGCGGCGTCGGCTTATTTGCGGTCGGCGCAGCATCAGCCGATTGAGTGGAATGAGTGGGGGGCGGCGGCGTTCGAGAAGGCGCGGCGGGAGAATAAGCCGGTGCTGCTGGATATTGGTGCGGTGTGGTGTCACTGGTGTCATGTGATGGATCGTGAGAGCTATGAGAATCCGGCGACTGCTGAGGTGATCAATAAGAATTTCGTTGCGGTGAAGGTGGATCGTGATGAGCGGCCGGATGTGGATACGCGGTATCAGTCGGCGGTGGCTGCGATCAGTGGGCAGGGAGGGTGGCCGCTGACGGCGTTTCTTACTCCGGATGGGAAGCCTTATTTTGGGGGGACTTATTTTCCGCCGGATGAGCGGTATGGGCGGCCTAGCTTTCAGCGGGTGCTGGTGACGATGGCGGAGGCGTTTGCGAATCGGCGGGAGGAGGTGGAGGAGTCTGCGGGAAGTGTGATGCAGGCGATTGAGCATAACGAAAGTTTCTCGGGGAGGGCTGGCAATCCGGGGGAGCCGCTGCTGGAGAAGATGCTGGATTCGATTGTGAAGCAGTTTGATGAGCGGAATGGGGGGTTTGGATCGCAGCCGAAGTTTCCGCATCCGGGGGCGCTGGATTTATTGATTGACGCGGCGGGACGTGGTGGGGACGAGGCGGGGCGGGCGAAGCTTGTGGCGGAGGTGACGCTGGAGAAGATGGCGGCGGGGGGGATTTATGACCAGCTGGCGGGAGGGTTCCATCGCTACTCGGTGGACGAGCGATGGGTGGTGCCGCACTTCGAGAAGATGGCGTACGACAATAGCGAGCTGCTGAAGAATTACGCGCACGCGTTTCAGAGTTTTGTGGAGCCGGAGTTTGCGCGGGTGGCGAAGGATGTTCTGCGCTGGATGGATGAGTGGCTGAGCGATCGGGAGCTGGGTGGGTTCTATGCGTCGCAGGATGCGGATGATTCGCTGGATGATGATGGCGACTACTTTACCTGGACTCGCGATGAGGCGAAGGCCGTGTTGAGCGCGGAAGAGTTTGCGGTTGCCGAGAAGTATTTTCAGCTGGGGGTGGTGGGGGATATGCACCATAATCCGCAGAAGAATGTTTTGCGGCCGTCATCCTCTGGAAGCAGTGGCGGCCCACTCATGAACGATGAGGCCGTTCATGAATGGGGCACCCGGATTCAGACTGTGAAAGAGAAGATGTATGCGGCGCGGTTGCTGCGGAAGACTCCTTACGTGGATAAGACGGTGTATACGGGGTGGAATGGGATGTGCATTTCGGCATACCTGGCGGCGGGGCGGGCGCTGGGGTTGTCGGAGCCGGTGAGTTTTGCGCTGAAGTCGCTGGAGCGGGTGCTGGGGTCGGTGTGGAGTGCAGAGGCTGGGCTGGCGCATGTGGTGGCGTATGGCGAGGGGGTGGCGGCGGCGCGGATTCCTGGAGTGCTGGAAGATTATGCGTTTGTGGCGGCGGCGTGCCTGGATGCGTGGGAGGCTACGGGGGAGTTCGCGCACTACGCCGCGGGCAAGGCGATTGCGGATGCGATGCTGGGGCGGTTCTATGATGCGGTGGGCGGCGGGTTCTTCGATACGGAGAAGGATGCTGCGGCGATTGGGGCGTTGAGTGCGCGGCGGAAGCCGTTGCAGGATTCTCCTACGCCGGCGGGAAATGCTGTTGCGGCTGCGGTGCTGTTGAGGTTGAGTGCGCTGACGGGTGAGGCTGTGTATGAGACGCGCGCGCAGGAGACGCTGGAGACGTTTGCGGGTGTGGTGGAGCACTTTGGGTTGTATGCGGCGAGTTATGGGCTGGCGCTGCGGCGGGCGGTGGCGGGGCCAGTGCAGGTGTGCGTGATTGGGAATGATGATGTCGCGGAGATCCTGGCGGCGACGGCGATGGCGAAGTACTCGGTGAACAAGAGTGTGGTGCGGTTGCGGAGGGGGCAGCTGGATCGTTTGCCTCCGGCGCTGGCGGAGACGTTGCCGTTTTTGCCGGTGGGTGAGGGGAGTGTGGCGGTGGTCTGCCGCGGGAATACGTGTCTGCCGCCGGTGGAGACGGCGGGGGAGTTGCTGACGGCGTTGAATCGTTGAAGTGCGCCGGGGCTAGAGCGCGTCTTTCTCGGGCTCGTAATTCACGGGCGTGAAGGCCTCTGCTACTCCGGTGAGACAGGCAAAGGCAACGGCAAGGGCTTTGACGCAAAGGGCGCGAAGGTAGCAACGTTGCGCCACGGTGCTCGGGAGACTCGCCAGGCTTTCGCTCACGATCTCCGCTCTACTGTTAGTTTTGCCAGTACCGAGGCGCGCGCCGTGTGCCTAAACTGACCACAGGAACAAACAGGAAACTTCGCGATTCATGGGCATGGGCGCCCAAAACCTGCCGCAGGGTTGCGAGCAGCTCGGGCTGGGTTTCCAGGTCAACGGGCAATTCTGTCCGTGGCAGGTTGTCGTTTTCGTTCGCGGCACCGGCATGTTCCTCGTGGTCTTTTTCAAAAAAGATGCACAGATCGGATATTCGTGAACTTCAATCGGTCGTATCGTTCAGCGTTCCTGGTTCTTTGTGTGTTACTGGCCCACCCGCTCTTTGCACAGACGGCGTCCACCATCGATCTCGTAGCGCTGGTTACTCCTGCAGCGGTTTCGGAGTCCTCTTCTACCTCGGCAACACCGGACCTTTCCTCCGCGACGACGGCAACGGCCGCCACGTCGGGCGGCAAGGAGGCGGCTCCCGAAACCGCGACGAAGGCGTTTTCGGCTGTCGGAATCGACGTAAAGATCGGTACGGGCGGTATTGGAGTTGACATTGCAACCCCGCTGGCACGGAAGTTCAATTTGCGCGGCACTGGATCGTACTTCAAGTACAACACCAGCATCACGGAGAACTACGTCACGTACGGCGGCGATATCCAACTGGCCGCGGGAGCGCTGAGCCTCGACTGGTTCCCGTTCGGCGGCGGCTTCCGCCTGAGTGCGGGAGTGGTCGCGTATAACGGCAATGAGCTGACTGGCAACGCCGCCCTCAATCCCAACGAGAGCTTCACGCTGAACGGCACCACCTATTACAGCAGCGCGACGGATCCGTTGCACGCTTCTGCGAGCCTTCGCCTGGGCGCCAAAGCAGGTCCCCAGTTCGGCATTGGCTGGGGAAACATTGTCCCCAGAAAAGCGAACAAGCACTTCAGCGTTCCCATTGAACTGGGCTTTATCTACGTGGGGTATCCGAACGTGGACCTCGGGTTCACCGGATCTACCTGCAATGAGTTTGGCACCGCCTGCCAGGACGTTCAAAACAATCCGACGTTTCAGCAAGACCTTGCCGCGCAAAAGAGCAAGTACCGGGACGACCTTTCGCCGTTGCGGTTTTACCCTATCGCGTCGATTGGTTTCGGTTACAAATTCTAGCGATCGCAAAGGCGCGCGGGGTTGCGCGTGGATGAGGTGGTGCAGCCCTGGTCGACAACCGATCGAGGTGGAGGAAACGCGCTTGCTCAGGTGGTGGCGTTGGGGGAGGCGGGGCTGGGGGAGGGTTGGTTGGAGGCGGGCTGGGGGGATTCGGTTGTGGGGACGTGCGGGTCGGGCGCGGGGCTTTGCACGATCATGGTGCTGTTGGAGGAGCCGAAGGCGATCTTTTCTTTGTTGAAGGCCATGAGGACGCGGCGGCGGAGCTCGCGCATGACGCCGTCGCGCTGGTTGACCATGACGCGGACGTTGATGGGGTAGACGACTTCGTAGCCGCTGATCTTGTCGACGCCGAGGATGTTGGGGTCGGAGATGACGATGTCTTTGAAGGCTTCGTCCTTGCGGACCTGGACGGCGAGGGCTTTGAGGACGGACATGACGCGGTCGGGATCTTCGCGGGCGTCGACGGAGATGTTGAGGGTGCCGACGGCGAAGTCGCGGGAGAGGTTGGAGACGGTGGTGATCTGGGAGTTGGGGACAATGTAGACAGTGCCGTCGCCGTCCCGCAGCCTGGTGACGCGGAGCGAGAGGCCTTCGACGATGCCGGTGAGGCCGGCGATGCGGATGGTGTCGCCGACGGAGTATTGGTTTTCGATGAGGATGAAGATGCCGGTGAGCATGTCTTTGAAGATGGACTGGGCTCCAAAGGAGATGCCGAGGCCGATGACGCCGGCGGAGGCGATGAAGGGTCCGAGAGAGACGCCGAGGGCGGCGAGGATCTGGGTGAGGAGATAGAAGCCGGTGATGCCGAAGGAGGTGGCTCGGAGGATGGAGGCCATGGTGCGGAGCTGGGCGGCGCGCTGAGCGTTGCCGACCAGGCGGTCGGCGCGGTTGTTGAGGCGGTTGACGAAGAAGCTGATGGTGGACTGAAAGATGAAGGCGAGGATCAGGGCGAAGACGATCTTGGGGACGCCGTCCTGAACGAAGTTGGTGAGTTCGGCGCGCCAGACTCGTTCGAGGTGTTCGATGAGACGTTCATCGTGGGCAACGTTGGTGGTGAGGTGTGGATCGGGTGCAAAAAACGCCATGGGGTCTTGGTCCTTGGGAAGCTGGATGCCGTCCAATAGAAGGATAGAGGACGGCTTTGGAGGTGGGATGCAGGGGGAGGGTGGATACGGTGTCCGGTTTCCGGCTAGGGGTGGAGGGGATGTGGAAAGCGGGTCTACTCTGGTAGAGGTGAAATGAGTAGAATCCTGTGGGGTCGCGAAGGGAGACGAAACTGTGGGTCAACGGCATGGTTCTAATGGGAAGACTGCGGTGCGTGTTCCTGAGCTGACGGGGGAGAAGGCGGGGGCGGTGGCGAAGAATGCCGGGCTTAGCCGGGAGCAGCTGATTGAGTTTTATCGGCTGATGTATCTTTCGCGGCGGACCGATGACCGCGAGATTCAGCTGAAGAAGCAGCAGAAGATTTTTTTCCAGATATCGTGCGCGGGGCATGAGGCGCTGCTGGTGGCGGCGGGCATGGCGTTGAAGCCAGGGTATGACTGGTTTTTCCCGTACTATCGCGATCGGGCGATCTGCCTGGCGCTGGGGAATACGGTGGAGGAGCAGCTGCTGCAGGCGGTGGGTGCGGCCGAGGATACGGCTAGCGGGGGTCGGCAGATGCCGTCGCACTGGACGAGCAAGCGGCTGAATATTGTTAGCCCTTCGTCGTCTACAGCTACGCAGTGTTTGCATGCGGTGGGGTGTGCGGAGGCGGGGCGGTACTATTCGCGGCATCCGGAGGCGGCGAAGAAGCCGGCGGATGGGGTGGTGGACTATCGCGCGTTCGATGAGGTGACGTTTCATGGCGATGAGGTGGCGTATGTGTCGATCGGGGAGGGGTCGACGAGCCAGGGAGAGTTTTGGGAGTCGCTGAATACGGCGTCGAATGAGAAGCTGCCGGTGTTGTATGTGATCGAAGACAACGGGTACGCGATTTCTACGCCGGTGGAGGTGAATACGCCGGGGGGAAATATCTCGCGGCTGATTGCGAACTTTCCGAACTTCCACTTTGCGGAGGTCGACGGGACGGACGCGGTGGCGAGCTATGCGGCGATGGTGGAGGCCGTGGCGTACTGCAGGGCAGGCAACGGGCCGGCGGTGGTGCATGGGCATGTGGTGCGGCCTTACTCTCACTCGCAGTCGGATGATGAGACAAACTATCGGAGCGCGGAGGAGATCCAGGCGGATGCGCTGCGGGATCCGATCTCGCGGATGCAGATGTGGCTGCTGAGAGAGGGGATCCTGGATGCCGAGGGGATCAACCGGCTGGAGCGCGCGGTGGACGACGAGGTGCAGCGGGCTACGGATCGGGCGCTGGCGGCGGTGCTGGCGCAGCCGGAGTCGATTCTGAAGCATGTGTATTCGGAGGAGCTGAGGCCGACGAGCGAGGTGTTTGACACGCCGGTGCAGCCGACCGCGGATACGGCAGAGCACACCATGCTGGACCTGATCAACCACTGCCTGCGGGACGAGATGCGGCGGGATGAGCGGATCGTGGTGTTTGGCGAGGATGTCGCGGATGCGACCCGGGATGAGGGGCTGAAGGACGGGAAGTTCAAGGGCAAAGGCGGGGTGTTCAAGGTCACGCACGGGCTGCAGAAGGAGTTTGGGAAGGAGCGGGTGTGGAACTCTCCGCTGGCGGAGGCGAACATTACCGGGCGGGCGATTGGGATGGCGGTGCGGGGGATGAAGCCGGTGGTGGAGATTCAATTCTTTGATTACATATGGCCTGCTATGCACCAGATGCGCAACGAGCTAGCGTTGATGCGGTGGCGGTCGAACGGGCAGTTCAGCTGCCCGCTGGTGATGCGGGTTCCGGCGGGTGGGTATCTGACGGGCGGGTCGATTTATCACTCGCAGTCGGGGGAGAGCATCTTTACGCATACGCCGGGGGTGCGGATTGTGATGCCGTCGAATGCGCTGGATGCGATTGGGCTGTTGCGGACGGCGATCCGGTGCGATGATCCGGTGCTGTTCCTGGAGCATAAGAATCTGTATCGCTCGGTGTTTGGAAGGGGGGCGTATCCGGGGCCGGAGTTCATGATCCCGTTTGGGAAGGCTGCGGTGGTGAAGCCGGGGAAGGACCTGACGGTGATTACGTATGGGGCGGTGGTGCCGCGGGCGCTCGAGGCAGCGCGGCGGATGGAGCGGGAGCGGGGGGTGAGTGTGGAGCTGATCGATCTGCGGAGTTTGAGCCCTTATGACTGGGAGGCGATTGCTGCGTCGGTGAAGAAGACGAGCAAGGTGATCGTGGCGCATGAGGATATGAAGAGCTGGGGGTATGGGGCGGAGATCGCTGCGCGGATCGGGGACGAGCTGTTTGACGACCTGGATGCGCCGGTGCGGAGGGTAGGGGCCATGGATACGTTTGTGGGGTATCAGCCGCTGCTGGAGAATGAGATTCTGCCGCAGGTGGAGCATTTGTTCAAGGCCATGAGCGAGTTAGCGGCGTATTAGCTGCGGGTTTAGCGCGGTTTTGGGGTGCGCGGGGCGGGGTTGCGCAAAGAGTACATGGGCCTATCTGAAGTATATGTATCTGAAAGATAGTTATGTTGGAGAGGCGGCTGCTCGGTCATTCTGCTTGCGCTGAGCGGTTTCTGATCGGAAAGTTGGTCGCAACTTCGGGGAGCTGCGGCGGGTTCAAGTCAGGGTTGGGTACGGGTGAGAGTGTCTGTGCCGGCTGAGCGGAGACCTGGGATGAGGCGAGTTGAGACGATATGTCGGGTGGGGAGGATTTGGGGGCAGGCGGCTGTTGTGGGAGTGCTGTGCGGGTTGATGGGCTTGCCGCCGGGGGTGGAGGCGCAGCAGGGGGCGGGGCTTCCGGTGGAGAGACATGCGAAGCCGCTGACGGAACAGGAGAGGGTATTGCAGGCGCTGAACCGGTTCACGTTTGGACCGAGGCCGGGGGACGTGGCGGCGGTCGAGGCGGTGGGGTTGCAGCGGTGGTTTGAGGGGCAGCTGCACCCGGAGCGGGTGGATGATTCGGAGTTTGGGGCGGAGATGGCGCAGTTCCCGGCGATGGGGTTGTCGGAGGGGGAGCTGAAGGAGAGGTTTCCGTCGCGGCAGATGATTCGGCAGAGGGGGAGGCAGGGGGGATCTGTACCGGGCGATCCGGTGGAGCGGGCGATTTACGCGGATAGCGAGGCGGTTTATCAGGAGAAGATTGAGAATAAGAATTTGGTGGTTGGTGGAACGCAGGGCTCGGTGGTTGGTACGGCCGATGACAGTAAAGCTGCCATGAATGGGACACTCGTGGGTCCAGTGGGAACCCATGTCTCAGATGCGAGACATGGGGCACCCCTCATGTCGCCGGGGACGGGGACGGGGGCGGCGGAAGTTCCGGCAGGAGCGCTAGCCATGTCGGGGGCGGAGGTGGAGGGGGTGTTGGGGTTGGGGGCGGAGGAGAGGTTTGGGCGGCTGGTGGCGATGACGCCGGAGGAGATGCTGGGGTTTCGGGAGGCGGTGAAGGGGAAGGACCGGGTACGGTTGATGGCGGGGTTGGCGCCGGCGCAGAGGGAGGCGGTGGAGGCGATGGTGGAGTCGCCGGAGCGGGTGGTGGCGGCCGAGGATATGGAGATGCGGCTGCTGCGGGATATCGATTCCAGGCGGCAGCTGCAGGCGGTGATGACGGATTTCTGGCTCAACCACTTCAATGTGTATCTGCGGGAGAACGAGCAGGAGCCTTACATGCTGCCGGCGTATGAGCGGGACGCGGTGCTGCCGCATGCCCTGGGGAAGTTTGAGGATTTGCTGGTGGCTACGGCGAAGAGTCCGGCGATGCTGATGTATTTGGACAACTGGGAGAGCGTGGGGCCGGATTCGTCCTTCGCGGACGGCGGGAGGCTTCGCGTGGTTGGGGCGCAGGGGTCCTACGCGGACGGCGGGAGGCTTCGCGTGGTTAAGACGCAAGCTGTTGTTGCTGGGCAGGCCATCAAGGCGAGGGTTCCTAAGGGGATCAATGAGAACTATG
>DATHQT010000038.1:0-2888 GCA_035482415.1 Acidobacteriaceae bacterium
CAGACCATCGTTGCCTATCCTGTGGAGCGCCACTAGAGGCGTGTGTTGCTTCTGTGTAGGGGCCTTCTGGGGAAGTCTTCACCATGGGTTGTGACCCGATAGGGACTACTTTGACGGTCACCCTGCATCCTGATAGGCCGCCTTGGCACTGGCGGTATCGCCTTGCGTGGCATAGGCTCTGCCGATTTGGAGTTGACCGAGTAGCTAGGCGGCCTTGCGGCCCAATCTGCCTCGCGTTACCGCATTGGTACTACAGTGGTACTATAAGTGGTACTACAGGTGTTCCGGCCCAAGCGTGTAACACCACATAGACATTGAAGATCCTGCAGCGGTGCCATGGGCAAATTCCCCCGCCGGAAGAATTGTGTTGACAAAAGGCTATCTGTGTGTTATCTAACACTCAGATGAACTGGTACGACGCCAAAGGCGATCCCGCCGCGCGTTTGCGCCAACGCAAGCACGCCTTGCTTCGTAGTCTCCGAATCCCTCCAGACGCTCTGCCGGGCTCACTCGCCCTTACACACCGACGTTGCGGGAAACCCAACTGTCGGTGCGCGGATGGAGAAGGACATCCCGTTTGGTCTCTGACCTTCCGAGCCGATGGCCGGAAGCGCGTCGAGCGTGTTCCCGATGAATGGGTGGAGCAGATCCGGCCGCTGGTGGAGCAGGGACGCGAGTTCAAAGACGCTATTGCCGAGGTGTTCGCCGCCAATGCCAAGCTGCTGGCGCTGTGGCGTCGACAGTCCCTGAAGAAGAAGCCCAAGAAGAAATGAGCGGCCCGCGACTCAGCCTGGGCGTGGGACATTTTGGCTGACCATGGGTCTCACCCTGAACCAGGAAATTTCCGACAGGGTGAGTGAGGTCGTCCTTCCGCCGCGCATAGGTCGCAACGAGGCGTGCCACTGTGGTAGCGGCAGCAAATACAAGCGGTGCTGTTGGGATCGGGACGAAGCCCTTCGGCGGCAGCTGCGCGGCGCCGCCTTGCCCGAGTGGATCGACGTTTCCCATAGCAAACTCCACCAGTTTGAAAAGTACGTCTGCAATGTCTTTGGCCTGCCCGATTTATTAGCCAGCTTCGTCGATACTCGGCGAGCACCGAAAATTCCGACCTTCGACATCGCCAACAGCTTGTTTCACACGGCGGTGCTGCGTATCCCGAGCATCAACGCCTTGGAAGGGGATCTCAAGGAAGGCGATTTTCAGAAGCTCATTGGCCGTCAACCCACTCCGGAGGCGAAGGCCTTCAGTGCCGACGTGGTGGCCAACGTTCTCGACAAACTCGAACTGCACGGCATCCGCAAAGCGAACGATGAGGTCATCAGCAAAGCCGAGCGAAACAAGGCCTTTCGCGAGGGCTCTTACGGTGCGTTGCGCTGTGTGGCCGTCGACGGCTGGGAACCGTTCTCCTCCTACGATCGACATTGCCCGAGCTGTTTAGTGCGCAAGGTCAAAGTGAAGCGACGCACAGGAGAGTTCGAAGAAGTGGAACAGTATTACCACCACTATGTGGTGGCCCTGTTGCTCGGGCCGGTCCTCGATGTCGTGCTGGGGATCGAACCGGTACTCAACGAGGAAGCTCGCCGCGATAGCGACCCCGAACATGTCGGTCATGAAGGCGAACTGACTGCTGCGCGGCGTCTCATCGATTTCTTACACGATACCTATGGAGGGTTCATCGACGCCTTCGTGCTCGACGCTCTCTACGCCAATGGGCCGGTGATGACCCAGCTCACCGATCACGGCTACGGCGGCTTCCTGGTACTCAAGAAGGAAAGGAACGAGCCTCTCAAAGACGCACTCACCCTCTGGGAGATCGAGGGACGGTGCGAGAGCTACGAGGATCCGGAGCGGAAAGAGCACGTGGAATTTTGGGACGTGGATGATATTGAGACGCTCACCAGCTACAAAGGAAAAATTCGCGCGGTCCGCGCCGTGGTCACCAAGCCGGACGAAGATCCATCGACCTGGTGCTTCGCCATCATCGGGCAGCGCGCGCGCCAGCTCGCTCGCCGAACGGCGCTACAGATCATCCGGTCTCGTTGGCATATCGAAAACACCGCGTTTCATCAATGGGTCCAATATTGGAACTTGGCCCACGTGTTTCGGCATACGCAAAATGCGCTCATGTCTGTGCTACTTCTTTGGACGCTCGCTTTCAATCTGCTTCAGCTGTTCCTCTATCGCAGGTTGGGTCGTTGCCGCCGACCGAAGGATCCGACTGACACGATCCGCCATATCGTCGAGGTCATGCTTCGCGAGATGGCCCTTCTTCCCGAGCCGATTCCTTGGTCGACTCTCCTGCTCGACACCAGTTGACGCGGCGCCGGACCCGCGCTAACTGGGCGGCGCGGACGCATCGGCCCCCAAACCAGCCCGCATCTTCGGTGTGGCAGAGGAGGTTCACTTACCAAAACAGAACCAGCTGTTGCGCTGACGGCCCCGCACGCTCTGCGCATTTTCGCCTGAGCTGGCCAGCACACCCGAGTACACCGCTGCGGCTTGAAGCGGAACTCCTGCGTTCTACCTTGACAGCTTGTTAGTCTGATGGCTCCCTGTTACAATATCCGCTAAAACCCAAACGATTTTGAATATTCCGCGAAGCCCGCCGCGGAGCCGTCTGCTGCTTGCTTAGGAACAAGCCCGAATGCCATAAATCCGCTGGATGCTGGAGGGCCACATGGCTTCTGCAGTCATGAATCGTCTCGGCCCTGGTGCCGAACACCCTTCCCAGGTCCGGCCCATTGAGTCTGCCCCTACCAGTGGACGTCTAATTTTAACTCCCGAGGACGTGTACGACTCGTGGCGACGGTCTATGGCCGAATATCACGTCGACCCGAGAAGTCGCACGGCGCCCAATGTCATCACGCAAAGCGAACTAAAGATGTCAA
>DATHQT010000039.1:0-66919 GCA_035482415.1 Acidobacteriaceae bacterium
GCAGTTGTTGTTCTTCCTCAATCAAGGCTATCGGGTCATAGCTCATGACCGTCGCGGTCATGGACGGTCCACCCAGACAGGCGACGGGCATGACATGGATCATTATGCCGACGATCTTGCCGCAGTGACGGCTCATCTCGACCTGAAAAACGCAATACACATCGGCCATTCAACCGGCGGCGGTGAGGTAGTGCACTATCTGGCGAGGCATGGAGAGAGCCGCGTAGCGAAAGCTGCGATTCTCTGCGCGGTGCCTCCATTGATGGTGAAGACTACGGCCAACCCTGGCGGCCTGCCCAAGGAAGTCTTTGACGACCTCCAGAGGCAGCTTGCCGCCAATCGCTCGCAGTTTTATCGGGATGTCGCCTCGGGCCCCTTCTATGGTTACAATCGGCCTGGCGCGAAGTCCTCCGAGGCGGTAGTCCAGAACTGGTGGCGCCAGGGCATGATGGGTGGCGCGAAGGCACACTACGACGGCATTGTCGCTTTTTCGCAGACCGATTTCACCGAGGACCTTAAGAAGATCAAGGTGCCAGTGTTGGTGATGCATAGCGAGGACGACCAGATTGTTCCGTACCAGGCTGCAGGACCGTTGGCGGCGAAGCTGCTTCCACATGGGACGCTGATTACGTATAAAGACTTTCCGCATGGCATGCCGACCACGCAGGCTGATACGGTCAATGCGGCGTTGCTGAAGTTTTTTAAGAGCTAACAACGGGTGTGAACATTGCGGGCGGCCATCAAGGCCGCCCGCAATGTTTTAGGCGGCGATGGGGTGGGATTGTGTTTGGGGACGCGAGGTTCGGCGCGAGTTGTAGACGTATTGCGCGAAGGCGTATCCCCAGGGCATCGCGATGATGGGAAGGATCACCCAGAGGAACTGCGTGGTGATGTCTGCGGCGGATGAGGTGGCGAGGGTCCCGCGCGACCACAGGGGATAGGCGACGACGACGAGCCAGAGCACCTTGTAGAAGATCTCCAGGAGAATGATGGGGAGGAACTTCAAGGGGCGGAGGATGCCGAGGCCGGCGAGCGTGGCGAAGGCGGTCCAGACGCACCAGCCGACGGCGTTGAAGGGTTCCCAGGAGCCCTGGTGGGTGAGGACGTGTGTCCAGGTCACGTGGCCGAGCACGAAGAACATGAGGATATAGAGAAGGCGCAGAAGGTAGATGTTGATGGGGCGGACGCCGTCGTATTTGGCGGAGAGGCGGAAGGGGTAGAGAGGGTCGAAGGGCATGGAGATCTCCTGTGGGCGCACGGGGGTGCGTCGTGGTTGGCGGTGGGTTTTGTGGCTGGACACTTAACAGCAGATTCCCGGAGGGAATGACAGAAAGAAAGGCAACGGCAAGGGCAAGGGCAAGGGCAAGGGCAAGAGCAAGAGCAAGAGCAAAAGAAGAAGCAGATCCCTGCGGGATGACAGCCAGAAAAGCAAGGGCAATGGGTTGGGGTTAGTCTTCGGGTTCGTCGTCGAGGATGAGGATGTCGCCGGGCTGGCAATGGAGCGTGGTGCAGATGGCTTCGAGGGTGGAGAAACGGATTGCGCGGGCTTTTCCGGTTTTGAGGATGGAGAGGTTGGCGAGCGTGATGTCGACGGCTTCGGAAAGTTCGGTGAGGGACATGCGGCGGCGGTCGAGGACTTCGTCGAGTTTGATGGCGATGGGCATGGGCTACACGGTTCCTTCCAGCTCGTCGCGCATGGTGGAGCCGGCGGCGAAGACGCGGCTGAGGACGAAGACCATGAGGACGGCGAGCCAACTGCCGGGAGAGAAGGAGACGCCGGGCGCGGCCGAGCCGAGGGCGGGGCAGAATTTGTCGAGGAGCGCGCAGGGGATGGCGAGCAACTGGAGGCCGAGCAGCGCCCAGCCGATGGTTTGCAGGCGGCGGGCGTTGGCGGCGATGAAGGGGTCACCGGCACCGGCGCTGGCGATGATTTCGGCGAGCGTGCGGAGGACGATTTCCGTGGCGACCGCCATGGTGAGGCCGATCAGCATCAGAAGGCGTAGGCCGGTGAGAGCCGATGCGAGGTCGGGTGCGGGGGTGTGCGGGATGAGCAGCGGAACGAATCGGGTGGACAGGATCACGGTCGCGATGAGGAGCGCGAGGACGCCCAAGAAGAAGGCGCGGTTCGCGAGGATGGCGATGCGTACGGCGAGTCGTGAGCCTTTGATGAGGCGGTCTTTATTGGAGAGGTGGAGGGTGCTTAGCATGGCGGCGCTCCTTATCGATAAACAATAAGTCGGAGGCCGCGGGGTGTCAAGGAAAATTTATTGATAATCGATAATTATTTTCGGAGACCTAGAATGAAGTCAAACGGGCAGGAGGCTCAACTCCCATGAGCGACGAGACAGCGAACAATAGCAATGGATGGAACACGGCGGAATTTCGTGCGGACCTTGCGTTCCCGAAACTTACCGATGACATGGTGGAGACGCTGCGCAGCTATGGGCGGGAGGAGACCTTTGCGGCGAACGTGAAACTGATCAAGCAGGGGGACCGGCAGGTGGATATGTACGTCGTGCTGCTGGGGGAGATCGAAATTTCAATCCCCACCGAGAACGGTGGGTGCAAGGTGATTGCGAATCATCGGCGGTTTGATTTCACGGGCGAGTTGAACCTGCTGAACTCGCAGGGATCGCTGGTGGAGGCGCGGACGGTGGAGGAGACGCTGGTGCTGCGGATTCCGCGCGGCGAGTTGCAGCGGCTGATGCGCGCACAGGGAGATATCGCGAACCTGATTACGTCGGCAACGATCTGGCGGCGCATTGGGATCATTGGCGACGCGGCCGGCGGCATCGTGGTGATGGGGCACGCGGATGATGCGGAGACGGTGCAGCTGCAGCGGTTTCTGATTCGCAACAGTTATCCGCACCGGATTGTGGATGCGCCGGCAGAGGAGGTGAAGCAGGTTGACGATCCTCTGTCGGAGCATGAGTCTGCGCTGCCGGCGGTGATTCTTTCGGATGGACGTGTGCTGCATCGGCCGACGATCACGGAGCTTGCGGATGAGCTGGGGATTACGGAGTTACCGGATCCGCACATGATTTACGACGTGGCGGTGGTGGGGGCGGGGCCGTCGGGTTTGGCGGCGGCGGTGTATGCGGCGTCGGAGGGGTTGTGCACGATTGTGATTGAGGGGACGGCTCCCGGGGGGCAAGCGGGAACGAGCTCGAAGATTGAGAACTACCTTGGGTTTCCGACGGGGATTTCGGGACAGCGGCTGGCCAGCCGGGCTCAGTTGCAGGCGCTGAAGTTTGGGGTGCGGTTTGCGATTTCGCGAGAGACGGTGACGGCGGAACAGGTGGATGGCATTCACAGGTTGACGCTTGCGGGTGGGATTTCGGTGTGTGCGCGGGCGGTGGTGGTGGCGTCGGGCGCGCAGTATCGCAAGCTGGCGGTGGCGAACTACAGCCAGTATGAGAATCGCGGAATTTATTATGCGGCGACGGCGATGGAGTCGTTGCTGTGCCGCGAGAATGAGGTGATTGTGGTGGGGGGCGGGAATTCGGCGGGACAGGCGGCGGTGTTTCTGTCGGGGATTGCGAAACATGTGCACCACATTGTGCGGGGACCGTCGCTGGCGAGCAGCATGTCGCAGTATTTGATTTCGCGGATTGAGAGCTCGGCGCACATTACGCTGTATCCGAATTCGGAGATTGAGAAGCTGGAGGGCCTGACGGCGCTGGAGCGCGTCGCGTGGGTGGATCGCGCGACGGGTGAGCGGACGGAGAAGCCGATTGGCAGCGTGTTCGTGATGATTGGGGCGGAGCCGAACTCGGGGTGGCTGTTTGGGACGGTGAAGCTGGACAAGAAGGGCTTCATCCTTACGGGCGGGGAGGATGGGTTTGAGAGCACGCCGTATGCGACGAGCGTGCCGGGGATGTTTGCGGTGGGGGATGTGCGGGCGACGTCGGTGAAGCGGGTGGCGTCGGCGGTGGGGGAAGGGTCGGTCGTGATCTCGGATGTGCACCGGTATCTGGCGGACCATCGGAATAGTTTTGCGGTGGAGCCGAACTCGGCGCTGGCGGCGCTGCGGTCTGCGGGCGCTGCGGCGGCTGCAAGCGCGGCACAGGGGTAGGGCGCACGCGAGCAGGCCTCGGGGTGGTGGATCTGGAGCCCTGCGAACCCATGTCTCAGAAGCGAGACATGGGGCACCCGGTTCGATGGACTTCTAGTGATTCATACAAACTGGTGGCGGTTGTTCGGGTGCGCGGATACACTGAAATCTCCCATTCTTTTCTTCTTCTCGTGTGTCGGTGAGGTGGCCCGACCGTGGGAGAGCACTCTATTTTCTGGCTGCAAACGGTTTGTCATCTCAGTACCGAGGTCTTCATCGATGGGTTTTTCACGGCGAGATTTTCTGATGCGGGTGGGTACGGCGGGCGGGTATAGCGCTGCGTTTGTGGCCATGCAGTCGATGGGATTGATGCCGGTGATGGCAGAGGCGGCGGCGCTGAACGTGGCTGCGGGAACGGGCAAGGGCGTGAAGGTGGTGGTGCTGGGCGGTGGGATCGCGGGGTTGGTGGCGGCGTATGAGATGAAGGCGCTGGGCTATGACTGTACGGTGCTGGAGGCGCGCGAGCGGCCGGGTGGCCGGAACTGGACGGTGCGCGGAGGGGATACGGTCGCGTTTACCGATGGCACGAAGCAGCGATGTACTTGGGATGCGGGCAACTATCAGAATGTTGGGCCGGCGCGGTTGCCGTCGATCCATAAGACGATGCTGGGGTACTGCCGGAAGTTTGGGATCGAGATGCAGGTGGAGGTGAACACCAGCCGCAGCAGCCGGCTGCAGAACGATGCGGTGAATGGCGGCATTCCGATGGTGCAGCGGCAGGTGGAGGCCGATACGCGCGGGCATGTGAGTGAGCTGCTGGCGAAGTGTGTGAGCCAGGGCGGGCTGGATCAGGAGGTGTCGAAGGAAGACCGGGAGCAGATGCTCGCGTTTCTGCGCAAATACGGCTCGCTGGATGAGGCGGGGAAGTATGCGGGGAGCGATGCGGCGGGGTATTCCGTGACGGCGGGAGCGGGGGACGATGCGGGCGTGTTGAGCCAGCCGGTGGACATGCACACGCTGCTCGACGCGGACTTCTGGGATGGGATTCTGTTTGAGGAAGCGTTCGACATGCAGGCGACGATGTTCCAGCCGGTGGGCGGGATGGACAAGATTGCGTATGCGTTCAACAAGGCGTTGGGCGAGACGGTGATTTATAACGCACCCGTGACGGAGCTTCGCAAGACGGCGAAGGGCGTGCGCGTGGGGTATACGCATGCGGGCCGGCAGAAGATGATCGAGGCGGACTACTGTGTGTGCGCGCTACCGCTGACCCTGATGAAGAAGATGCCGAATGATTTGAGTGCGCCGTACCAGCAGGTCATTGAGCAGTGCACGTATTCGCCGACGTACAAGATTGCGTGGGAGAGCAGGAGGTTCTGGGAGCAGGACTACAACATCTACGGGGGGCTGGAGTTTGTGAAGCAGGGATGCAGCCCGGTGTGGCTGCCGTCGGCGGGAATGTTTTCAGAGCGCGGCGTGCTGGTGAGCGGGTATGAGTTTAGAGTGCGGCCGGAGTTTGCGGCGCTGGATCTGCAGGGAAAATTCGCGGCGTCGCGCGCGTCGGTGGAGCGGCTGCATCCGGGACATGGGAAGGAGCTGGAGAAGCCGCTGTATATCGGTTGGGGGATGATTCCGTGGAACGAGGGCGCGTGGATCGACACCTATGGTCCGGACCAGCCCGCGGGTCGCGGGTCGAAGGGAGCGAAGGGGCCGAAGCCGGGATACGAGGTGTTGATTGAGGCGGATGGGCCGGTGTATTTCGTGGGCGACCATGTGAGCCACATTGTGGGATGGCAGGAGGGCGCGGCGTTGAGCTCGTTGCGTGCGGTGCAGATGATCAGCGATCGGGTGAAGGCGGCGCGGGCCTAGCGGCGTTTGTTGCGGCGGGGCGTTTGGGTTTGGGGGCGTAGTAGCCGGAGCGGATGGTGAGGGTGGCTACGCGGTCGGGAGTGGCGAGGACGATTGGGTGGAAGGCGCCGTCGTGCGCGAGGGTGGTGGGACGGAAGACGAGGCGGTAGTGGTTGCGCAGGCTCGACTCGATGGTGCGCAGATCGGTGGAGAGGTCGGGGTCGTTGTCGTGGAAGACGACGCCGCCGGTTTGGGTGGCGAGCTGCGCGAGGGTTGAGGTGCCGGCGTGGAGGCTGCCGTCATGCGGGTTGGAGCTGAAGGCGTAGAGGGCGGTGTTGGTGCGCTGGCACATGTCGACTGCGGTTTCGAGATCGAGGAAGCTGGCGTTCTCTTCGCCGTCGGAGAAGAGAAGGATGAAGTTGCCGCTGGAGCGGTGGTCGATTTCGCCGAACTGGGAGCGGCAGGCGGCGTAGAGAGCGTCGTAGAGGGCGGTGCCGCCGATGGGGTCGGCGTGCGGGGTGGTGTGGATGGCGGTGGTGAGCGTGGCGGGGCTGCTCGTCCAGGACTGGATGAGGTGTGACGTGCGATCAAAGTTGAGGATAAAGGCCTGGTCGGTTTGCTGGCGCAGGAGATGCTGCGCGTATTCGGTGGCGATGGATTGATCGCGGAAGAGATGCGAGGACATGGAGGCGCTGGTGTCGATGAGGATGCCGGCGCGGATGGGGAAGTTTTGTTGAAGCTGGAAGTCGAGGATTCTGGCGGGAGGGAGGCCGTTGTCGAGGAGGGTGAGGTCGGAGAGAGTGAGGTCGTTGATGGGGAGGCCGTGGGCGTCGGCGGCGTGGAAGGTGAGGATGACTTCGTCGACGGAGACGTTGAGGCGATAGGGCGCGTCTGCTGGTGCGAAGGCGAGCTGTCCGAAGGCGTGGGGTGCGAGCGCGAGGGCTGCGACGATGAGCCGACGGAAGGTCGCAGGGGAAGGTCTCATCGGTGGGTGTCCTTTGAGTGTAGGACTGATCGTGATGCGGATTGGTGATGCGGCGACTGGTGTGCGGGCATGGGTATTTCAGCTTGCGTGCGCGCGATGGTAAACGTGCGGCGGAAAGAGGAAAACGTTCGGCGCAGTTTCTACGCGGGGAGGGTTTTTGCTACGACCTTTGGGTCAGTGATGGGTTACCGGTGAGGTGTTACGAATGGGCGGAAACTGTGGAAAGGTTGAGGGTTAGCGGTCAAACGGTTCAGGTAAGATTCGGTTAATTGAACTTGCATGACGCTGGTACGTTGGATGTCGGCCGAAGCGAGATTGGACGTTTTCGGGCGCTCGGCATTGACGTCGGATGGTGCGCCTGTTCTGAAGTACTGAGCAGGTGTCCACGGAGGAAGAGCGAGCGTGGGCTGAGTGGATTGCACATCCTGAGGACTGGATGGAGCGACGCTCCAGAAGGAAACAACAGCATCCGAAACAGATGACATAGCGCAGGCGATGCATCTCCTGACAAGCGGGAGCACCAGGGGATGCGCGACTTCACACGTGTGATTGTTGCAAAACTTTGCGGTACGGATGCGGGTTTGGGGATTACGGGCCCGAAATTGCGATGCGGCTTTTCGCAAGGCGATGACCTTGCGGCAGCGGACAAATGAGCAGTGTGGATGCAGTGGCAGCGGAGGAGGGCGACCGGTGATGGCGCAGTCCGGGCTGAGCGGTCTGAGTTATTTGGCGGAGCAGGGCCGCAAGGGATCGAGAACGGCACGCAACGTGCAAGGTCATGCAGGGTGAAGAGGCATTAAAGGCGCGCTCGAGGTGAGGTAAGGCACCATGCAGGGTCCGATTGTCGATCTCGTACTGTTGTTGCTGCTGATCCTGTTCTTCGGATTGCAGCAGCGGCGGCGTCCACAGGTCTACTTCCGGTTCTGGTTTGCGGGTTGGATTTTTGTTTTTTTCAGTTACATGGTGTGGGCGATGCAGGGCAGGCTGCCAAACCTGGAGCTGCTGCAGAATGTGGTGTGCTTCGATTTTCTGCTGCTGGGCGTGCTGACTTTCCTGATGTCGCTGCTGACGAAAGAGCACGGAGCGCGCAAAGTTATCCTGTGCGGGCTGGCGATCGCCGCGGCGGCGATGGCGGTCGTGGATACGCCACAATTCATGGCCATTCCGCGGGTGGTGGTGGCGGTGGGCGTTTTGTTGGGGGAGGCGATCGGGTTTACCGTAGCGTTCCTGCTGATCCCGGCGGAGTGGCCGCGCCGTCGCGCCGTGATCCTGACGATCTGCGTGGTGTATGGAACGGTGTTGACGGCGTATGCGTGGTTGACGCCGGCGAGCAACCTGGATCACTGCGTGGTGGTGGAGGTGCTGCTGTGCGCGGCGGTGATGTATGCGGGGTCGGCGGGCAGGCAAGGTGTTTCGGGATGGGCAGGGACGGTGGGGTTTGCGGCGTGGGCGGGATTCTACCTGCTGAAGATGCGCCCGGGAAATCCGTCGTGGCTGATCACGGGGCTGTCCGAGTTCTGGAATTTTCCCAAGTACTTTGTGGGCTTCTCGATGATCCTCAAGGTGTTTGAAGAGACTGCCGATGACAAGGCGCGGATGGCGGAGACCTTCCGCGATTTGTATGAGGACTTTCGGCTGTTGTATGACACGCATCCGCACCCGATGTGGATCTGCGATGGGCCGAGGGGACGGTTTCTGACGGCGAACGAGGCGGCCACCAAGGAGTATGGGTACAGCGTCGCGGAGTTCCAGGCGATGTGCATGTCGGAGCTGGAGCTGCCGCACGACCCGGAGGCAGAAGAGGTGGACAGTGTGCTGGGCGAGCCGGCGGAAGGCGTGCGGGTGCGGCATCAGCACAAGGACGGCCGGGTGGTGTGGGTGAACATGGTGGAGAGGGAGATCGTGTACCTGGGGCAGCAGGCGCGACTGGTGATTGCGCGCAATATTACGGAACGGTTGAAGCTGGATCGGGAGCTCTCTTTCCGGGCGCAACATGATGTGCTGACGGGACTGCCCAACCGGCAACTGCTGGAGGAACGTTTGGAGGAGTGCCTGCAGTGCTGTCGCGTGGAAGAGCGGCGGGCTGCGGTGTTGACCATCGATGTGGACCACTTCAAGCTGATCAACGACACCTATGGACACCTGGTGGGGGATGAATGCCTGAAGGAGGTGGCGGCGCGGTTGAAGAGCAAGATCCGCAAGGTGGACACGATTGCGCGGACCGGGGGCGAGGAGTTTACGGCGGTGGTGAGCGGGTTGAATAAGGCGTCGGATGCGGAGAAGGTTGCGGCGAGCCTGATGCGTGTGTTTGAGGCGCCGGTGGAGCTGCCGTTTGGGGCGCTGGGAGTGACGGTGAGTGTGGGCGTGGCAGTGTATCCGGACGACGCGATCGATGCGACGACGTTGCGGCGGCTGTCGGATGAGGCGATGTACCGGGCCAAGCGTGCGGGCAGGAATCGGGCAGCGTATTCGGCGGAGAAGACGACGGTGCTGGACTTCAAGAAGCCAGAGGCGAGTTAGCGAGGAGCCGGTATATGTAAGGTGGGGATGATTTGGTTCGTGATGTTGGCGGGGGGGTGGCAAGTTGGAGTCGCGGGCGTGAACTATTTTGCAGGGAGCAACGTAGAGCGTAGTGATCCCATAGCATGCAACGCTGCTGTTTTCAGGTGTTTGACGGCGACTGAGACCATTCGTGGAGCGGCTCTGGTATAACCAAACACGGACATGATGTGTCCCAAGACGCTGACAGCAGTGGGGAATCGTTATCAACTGTCAGCGAAGATTCGTTCAAGCAGGACGGGAGAGGCATCCCGATAGAGGGTGCCGCCTGGGTGCAAGGGCCGACCGGAAAATGCGACCTCGACAGGTGTGGGGCTTCCCAGCCAGCTTGATCGAGTGATACGGATTCTTAAGGCAAGCTCAAGATGGATGGAATAGCAAACTTTTTTTCTGTCGTACCGAATCCGATGGTGCTGGTAAACACGCAGGGCATAATCGTGCTTGCGAATGAGCGCGTGTGCCATCTGTTTGGTTATGAAGAGGGTGGGCTGACGGGAAAGGCTGTATCGGAGCTCATTCCGGAACGCTTTCGGGAATCGCATTTGAAGTTCCTGGCGACGTACTTTGAGGCGCCGCACGTGCGGGAGATGGGGATTGGGATGGAGCTGACCGGGCTCCACGCGGATGGATCCGAGTTTCCTGTGGAAGTGAGTTTGAATCCGTACGGGGAGAAGGGCACGGTCTACACGCTGGCGTCGCTGCGGGCGATCAAGGAGCGGCGGGCGACGGAGATCAGGATTCGCCATCTGAACCGGATCCTGGCGATGCAGAGCCGGATGCACGCGCTGATCGTGCGCGTACACGAACGAGAAGAGCTGTTCCGCGAGGCGTGCCGGATTGCGGTGGAGGCGGGCGCGTTCACCATGGCGTGGATCGGGCTACAGGAAACGGACAGTTCGCAGATACAGGTGGTCGCGAGTTACGGCGAGCGCGCGAAGGAGTACCTGAGAGATATTGAGGCGGAGGTGCCGCTGTCGGCAGGGCCGGCTGGCATGGCGATCGCGGACAACCGGCCAGTGTGGATCCAGAACTCCGGGCCTGGGGAACCGGACACACCCTGGCACCGGCACGGGAAAGGCTTTGGATGGAGCTCGATGGCAACGTTGCCGCTGCATCGAGGAGGTGTGCCGATTGGCGCGCTGGTGTTGTATGCGGGCGAGATTGGCGCGTTCGATGAAGAGGAAGAACGGCAGCTGGTCGAGTTGGCGGCGAATCTTTCGTTCGCGATTGACCATATCGAGAAAGAACGCAAGCTAAACTACCTGGCCTACTACGACGTGCTGACGGGCCTCGCGAATCGCACGCTGTTTCTCAATCGCGTGACGCATTATCTGCGCAGCGCGGTGAGCGGGCGGAAGAAGCTGGCGGTCTTCTTAATTGATTTAGACCGCTTCAAGAATATTAACGACAGCCTCGGCCAACTGGCGGGCGACAAGCTGCTGCGCCAGGTGGGAAAGTGGCTGACGCGCGAGGTGGGCGATGCCAACCTGCTGGCGCGGCTGGATGCCGATCACTTTGCGGTGGTGATTCCTGAGATTGGGCAGGAAGACGATGTGGCGCTGCTGGTGGAGGGATGGATGAAGGCGCTGCGCGATCATCCGTTCGGGGTGAAGACGGCGACGTTCCGCATCAGCGGAAAGGTCGGGATCTCGATGTACCCGGAGGATGGGGCGAACGCGGATACGCTGTTCAAGCATGCGGAGGTGGCGCTGAAGCAGGCCAAGGCCAGCCGCAATCGGTACCTGTTCCACACGCCGAAGATGACGGAGATGATGGCGGGCAAATTTGTGCTGGAAAACCAGCTGCGCCAGGCGCTGGATAAGCACGAGTTCATGCTGCACTATCAGCCGAAGATGAACATGGCGAGCGGCAAGCTGACGGGTGCTGAAGCGTTGATCCGGTGGAACGATCCGCGCACGGGACTGGTGCCGCCGGGGCGCTTTACGCCGATGCTGGAAGAGACTGGGCTGATCTACGAGGTGGGACGCTGGGCGCTGGGACAGGCGATCGAGGATTACCTGCGCTGGCGGCGGTCGGGGCTGCCTGCTGTGCGCATCGCGGTAAACGTTTCGCCGCTGCAGTTGCGCAATCGTCACTTCATCTCCGACATTGAGCGGGCGATTGGCACGGATCGCGATGCGGCGGCGAGCCTGGAGCTCGAGATCACCGAAGGCCTGATCATGGAAGACGTGGACTACAGCATTGCGACGCTGCGTGCGATCCGCGCGATGGGCGTGAGCATTGCAATCGACGACTTCGGCACGGGATTCAGCTCGCTCAGTTATCTTTCGAAGCTGCCGTTGGACACGCTGAAGATTGATCGCACGTTTGTATCGGACCTGACGGAGGCGCCGGAAGGGTTGGCGCAGGTGTCCACGATTATTAACCTGGCGCACTCGCTGAACCTGAAGGTGGTGGCCGAAGGGGTAGAGACGGCAGAACAGGCGCGGCTGCTCAAGATGCTGGGCTGCAACGAGATGCAGGGCTTTTATCTGAGCAAACCGCTGCCCGGAAATCTGTTTGAGTCGAGGTATTTATCTCCGTACCACGCGGGCTGACGGGGCGGAACCGGGCAAGTTAAGGGCCAGGGCCGGGTGAACCACCTGAGGAACCCCGGTGGAAAAAATTCAGCTTCTATTGTTGTAGCGCTTATTGTGCATTTGCGTTGGAGGGGCATGCTTTAGGCAGGTTTGGACAACTGCCGGGGGAAAACATGTCGATCCAGTCGAATGTTACGAGCCAATGGAAGCAGCCACTCGCGACCCACGAGGTTACCACCGGGGTCTCTCTGCACAGCCACACGAGCGTGTCCGAGGAGACGCTGGGGTTCATCCACGCAATGTTTATGGTGATGCCCGGGTTGAAACGGGTCTTCGACTTCTATGGAGAGCGCAGCGCTCGCTATGGGGTGACGCTGGATTATGCGCGCGCCAACTGGCGGCCGCCGCTACAGCCCAAGATGGCGTATGACCTGGAGTCGCGGCAGATTCAGCGGCTGGGGTTGAACTCGCTGGTGTCAATTACGGACCACGACACGATTGAAGCGCCGCTGCTGCTGCGGACGGTGCCGTCGTCACGGCATATTCCGGTGAGCGTGGAGTGGTCGGCGCCGTTTGGGCAGACGATCTTTCACCTGGGAATCCATAACATTCCGAGCCGCGATGGCATGGAGTGGATGCGGCGGTTCGAGGAGTTCACGGCTGCTGCGGAGGCATGCCCGGGCACGGCCGAGATGGACCGGAGGCTGCTGGGTATGTTGCGCGAGCTGCATGAGAGCCCGCAGGTACTGATCGTGTTCAACCATCCGCTGTGGGACCTGCACAAGGTTGGTCCGATGCATCAGGCCGAGGTGCTGCGGTTCCTGCGCGAGGCCGGACGGACGATTCATGCGATCGAGCTGAATGGGTTGCGGCATGTGCGGGAGAATCGCGACGCAGCGCAGCTGGCCAAGGAGACGGGACACCTGGTGATCTCGGGCGGCGACCGGCATGGGCTGGAGCCGAATGCGAACATCAACCTGACGTCGGCGGCGAGCTTTACGGAGTTTGTGGAAGAGATTCGGGTGGATCGCGTGAGTCACGTGCACTTCATGCCGCAGTACCGGGAGCGTTGGGAGCAACGGATCTTCCGCTCCACGTTGAACGCGGTGACCGACTTTCCGGACTTCATGCCGGGATGGCAGCGGTGGGATGAGCGGGCGTTCCATCCCGATAAGGATGGCGTGATGCGGTCGTTCGCGGAGCTGTGGCCCAGGGGCCAGGCACCGCGGTTGCTGCGTGGAGCGATCCAGGTGGTGCGACTGGCCGGGGTAAGCGGGCTTTCCGCTCCGCTGAGCCTGGCGTTCCCTGGCGTCAACCGCCTGGAACGGGAGATGAGCGCCGGAGCGGAGTGGGTTTAGAGCAGGGGATAGGGATAGAGAGTAGAGGATAGAGAAGGCGTTGCAGTCGGTTCCGGATTTGAGCAACGGGCTAGGGAGCGATCGTCGCGTGGATCGTGACGGTGTGGGTGATGGGGGTCGGGGCGTTCTGGCTGGTGCCTACTCCTGTGAAGGTGATGGGGTAGGTGCCAGTGGTAATGGGGATGAAGTGGTCGGGGCCGCAGGCGGTGGTCATGGTGGCGAGTGTGCTGAGCACGACCAGGCAAAGGAGAATGCGAGCGGTTGCGAGGCGTTTGCGTGCAAGACCCATGAGGCCGAAGAAGCTGAGGGGGAGCAAGGCAGCAAGGGCGACGGGTGTGGAGTGAGCGATGGAATGGGTGCTCGCGGAGTAGGTGGGTGAGAGGGTGTAGGCAACCTGGGTGCTCAAGCCACGCGGCAGAGAGACGTTGGAGGTCTGGAGCTTACAGGTGTAGCCCGGCGGATAAGGCGGGTTGCAGGTGAGTGCAACGGAGCCTGCGAAGCTGCCCAAAGAGACGAGCGAGAGTTTGCCGGTTCCTGCGTGATTGATCTGAACGGTGATGTCGGTGCCGGTGAGTGAGAAATCGGGAGGGACGACAGGGAGGGTGACGGCCTGCACCAGCGACGCCTGAGCGGTGAGGGTGCCGGGGGTTGCGAAGTAGGAGGCGGTGATGAGATACCGGCCTGGGATGAGCGAGCTGGTGGTGTAGGTGGCTGTGCCCGCGGCATTGGGGGTGGTGGTGATGTCCTGTCCGTTGACGTTGAAGACGATGGTGCCGCTGGAGCCGGGAGCAATCTGTGCGGTGAAGGTAATGGGAGTAAGAGACGGCGCGGGATTGAGGCTTGAGGTGAGGCTGATGACGGAGGAGGTTTGGGTAATGGTGACGGGCACGGTGTTGCAGGTGCTGGGCGCAAAGGTGGAATTGCCGGAATACGTGCAGGTGAGGTAGTCGATGCCTGGGGGAAGGGTGGTGGTGGTGAAGCTGACGGTGCCCGCAAGCAGGTGAGCACCGGCATCAATCACGGTGGAGCCGTTGTAGAAGGTGATGGTGCCGACGGGGCTGCCGCGAAAGCCGGGAGGGCCGCCCGAAACACTCGCGGTAAGCCTGATGGGGGTTCCCTGGCTTGCGAGGGTGGGGGTGACGGAGAGCGCAGCAATGGTCGAATAGCCGCTGACCGTCAGCACGCAGGAGGCTGAGCTGGCGGCGAAGGAGCCGGTGGGGACATAGGTCGCGACGATCGTCCGGGTGCCGCTTTGGCGGGCAGTGAAGTCGTAGGACGCGACGCCGTTGGTGAGCGTGAGCTGACCGAGCGCGGCGCCGTTGTCGGTGAGGAGGATGGAGCCGGTGGGGGTGCCGCTGGCCGAGAACACGGTGGCGGAGAAGAGCGACTCCGTGTTGACGGATAGCGTGGAGGGATTGCAGGTGAGGGTGGTCGTGGTGGCGGGAAGGCCGTTAATAGTGGTGAGGTAGATGGACAGGCCGCCGTACTCTCCGGTGACTGCGAGATCGGCGAGGCCGTCGCCGTTGAAGTCGCCAGCGACTCCTCCATTCGGAATCTGGCTGTCGCTGGCGGTGATGGACGCGAAGGCGCCATCGCCGTTGTTGATGAGGGCGTAGACGTTCTGGTTCACGTTGGTGGGTTGATACACCTCGAGAAAGCCGCCGATGTCCGGCTTGCGGTCGCCGTTGAAGTCACCGAGCGTAAACCAGGACAGGTATGGAAGGGGGATCTGGGGCGTCGACGAATCGAAGGTCCCATCCCCGTTGCCAAAGAGCAGGGAGATGGTTGTTGGCGTGCCGATGTTCAGAACGGCGAGATCCAGCTTGCCATCGCCGTTGAAGTCTGCGGCAAGGATCTGTTCCGGCGCGACGCCGACGGGGATGGAGGGTGCGGGCGTAAAGGTGCCGTCGCCATTGCCGAGCAGGATGGTTACGCTACTGGGCGCATCGCTTCCTGGTTGCGGAAAGACATTACTCACGGCGATGTCGAGGTGTCCATCGTGATTGAAGTCGCCCACCGCCATGCCATTCGGATTGTCGCCAGTCGCCGGAGTTTCGGGCACAGACGTGAATGTTCCGTCGCCACGCCCCAGCAACACGCGGATGGAGTTTGCCGCAGTTTCGGAGACGATCAAATCTTCGTTTCCATCACCGTTGAAGTCGCCAACGGCGAGTGCGAGGTTATCCGCGAACTTGCCGGAGATAGAGACGCCTTGCGTGAAGGTTCCGTCGCCGTTGCCTAGAAAGATCGAGATGGAGCCGTCCGTGGTGCCCCCGAAGGCGAGATCGGGCTTGCCGTCTCCGTTGAAGTCCGCGGTAACGAGGCAGCACGGAAGTGCATCGGTTACGAGGGTTGGTGCAGCGGTGAAGGTGCCGTCGCCTTTGCCCAGCAAGATGATGACGCTGCCGGGAACATAGGTGCCGAGGCTGTCGAAGACGGTGATCGCGAGATCGAGAATGCCATCGCCGTTGAAGTCTGCGGTAACGGTTGCGCTGGGTAGCTGGCCGGTGGGATAGGTTGCGCCTGGCGTGAGGCTGAGGTTGGAGGCACCGAGGGTGAGGGCGGTTGTTCCGAGGGCGGTGGCCGCGTTGGCTTTGAGATACGAGGGGATTTCAGATGGCGGAGGGTCGGCGGGGTCGTTCCCTGTCGGGGCGGAATGGACGGAGAGAGTTTGTGCGGGCGAGCGGCTGGCGGAAGCGTTGGTGTTGCCTCCGAAGATGGCAGCGTAGCTGTGCACGCCGCTTCCCGGAACGAAGGCGAACGTTGCGGTTCCAGCAGCGGTGAGCTGCGCGATGCCGAGCCGATTGACGTCCGTGCAGACGGGGGCTGTCGCGTTGCAGAAGCTGACCTGGCCGGTGGTCACAGAAGAACCGTCGGCGGTGACGGTAGCGGTCAAGGTGACAACCGTCTGCGATGGGACGGAGGAGGTTTGCACGCCTGCAGCGGAGAGTACCAGCGCAGTCGTTGTTTGGGGCGGGCCGGCGAAGGCTTGCTGCCCGGCCACGATCCAGAGGCCCAATGTCACCAGGACGCACGACGGAATGCTGTGGCGAGGAGAGACGGCGGCCGTGCGGATCGATGAGTTAGGCAGCTTCGCGAGCATGACGGGCCTTGGTTGGAGCGATGGGCGCTAGTATAGCGTTATCGCTGCATGGCTGGCGGGTGCTCGCGCTCGATGAACGGGGAGGCTAGGCGTCGGGTTCGACGGTGAGGGGCTCGCGGATGTCGACGTACTTGTCGGTGAAGGGGCGCTTGAAGAAGGTGGTCCAGAGGTAGTTGATGGAGTAGCGCGCGGCCATGGTGAGCATGCCTTCGCTCTTGAGACGGCGGGCGGAGGAGGACATCTTGAGGTCGAAGGTGAAGCGGACTTCGCCGACGTCGTTGAGGCGGCGAGCGATGTCGGTGTCTTCGCCGTAGAAGCTGATGGCGGTGTTGAAGCCGCCGATAGCTTCGAGCCACGCGCGGTTGACGACGAAGTTGCCGCCCTGCACCATGGAGCCGACACGCAGGATGTAGCGGTTGATGGCGTAGGTGGTCCAGGCGGTCATATAGAAGATGTGGACGAGGCGGCGCTGTTGGGGCGTGAGGTCGTAATAGACGAGCGGGCCGGAGAGGGAGGCGAGCGGACGCCTGGTGGCGGGCTCGGCTGCGGTGGCTGCGTCGGCTTCGGCGAAGGTGGCGAGGACCTTGGCAACCCAGCCGGGAGTGAGGCGCGAATCGGAGTCGACGTTGGCGATGAGGTCGCCGGTGCTGGCGGCGAAGCCGGCCTGGCGGGCGAAGGTGAGGCCCTTGCGCGGCTCGTCGACCACAGTGACGCCGGGGTAGCGGAGGGCGACTTCGCGGGTGCGGTCGGTGCTGGCGTTGTTGACCACGATGATCTCGCAGGTGTCGGCGGCGAGGTGGCTGGTGGCCGGATCGATCTGGTTGAGGATGGATTCGAGACAGGCGGGAAGGTAGGCCTCCTCGTTATATGCGGGAACGACGAAGCTTAGACGCATGGGTTGAGGCTACGCAGGCAATGTTGCAGGAAGAGAAATATTGCACCAAGAAAGGTGTCGAAGAGGGAACGTGGGCGCAGTTGTATCCTGTTGCGACGAGACGCGAACGCGTTTCAGGGAGTGTGTATGCGAAGACTGGTTGTGCGGGTGATGGTTGCGGGATTGATTGCGGCGGCGTTGGTTCCGGGGTGTGGATGGGCGCAGCAAGCGACGGATAGCAGTTCGATTGCGCCGGATGGGACGGCGACGGTGACGCGCGTGGTGCCGGTGCCGAAGACGATCAGCCCGGAGGCGCAGAAGATGCTGGCGCGGGTGGTGTCGGATGCGAATGTGCCGTCGACGCTGGAGCAGCGGCGCGCGGGCACGGACAAGTGGCAGGCGGGGGCGGGGGAGGTATCGAAGAAGTTGTATCCCGCGAATGTGGCGGAGGCGACGATTGCGGGTGTGCCGGTGCGGGTGGTGACGCCGCTGACCATGGCTCGGGATAAGCGCGATCGCGTGCTGATCAACCTGCATGGCGGGGGATTCAATTCGGATTCGGGGTCGCTGACGGAGACGATTCCACTGGCGAATCTAACCGGCACGAAGGTGATTGCGGTGCTGTATCGGCTGGCGCCGGAGCATCCGTATCCGGCTGGGCTGGATGACGCGATTGCCGTGTACAAGGAGGTGCTGAAGACGTACAAGCCGAAGAATATCGGGATCTACGGGACGTCGGCGGGCGCGATCCTTACGGCCGAGGTGACGGCGAAGATCAAGCAGCTGGGGCTACCGATGCCGGGTGCTACGGGTGTGTTTTCGGGGATGGGCGACTTTGGCCGCGCGGGCGATTCGACGGCGATGTACGCGCTGAATGGGCTGTCAGGATATCTAGCGCCGCCGAAAGTGGGCGCGACCAACCATGAGTACATTGGGTCGACGGATGCGACCGATCCGATTCTGTCGCCGGTGTATGGGGACCTCGCGGGATTTCCGCCGACACTATTTATAACGAGTGGGCGCGATCTGCTGTTGAGCGGAACAACGATTCTGCATCGGGCGTATCTGCGCGCCGGTGTGGATGCGCAGCTGGTGGTGTTTGAGGCACTGCCGCATGCGTTCTGGAATAATCCGGAGCTGCCGGAGTCGAAAGAGGCGGATGGGTTGATGGCGAAGTTCTTCGACACGCACTTGGGGAAGTAGAGGCAGCTTGGGCAAAATACAGGGGTCTCTTCAGTTCGGCTGCGCCTCCGGTCGAGATGACAAGGTTAAACACGAAGGGCGCGCCGTGATCGGCGCGCCCCTCGTGTTTGTGATGCGGATGCGTTACATCTCTTTGACGCCGTCGACGAAGGCCTTGAGCTTGCGCGAGCGGCTGGGGTGACGCAGCTTGCGGAGAGCCTTGGCTTCGATCTGGCGGATGCGCTCGCGGGTGACCTGGAAGCTCTGGCCAACCTCTTCGAGGGTGTGCTCGGAGCCGTCTTCGAGGCCGAAGCGCATCTTGATGACGCGCTCTTCGCGCGGGGTGAGCGTGCGGAGGACTTGGGACGTGTACTCCTTCAGGTTCACCGAGATCACGGCGTCGGAGGGGCTGACGGCCATGCGGTCTTCGATGAAGTCACCAAGATGCGAATCTTCCTCTTCGCCGATGGGGGTCTCGAGCGAGATGGGCTCCTGCGCGATCTTGAGGACCTTGCGGACCTTCGCGACGGGGATGTCCATGCGCTTGGCGATCTCTTCGGAAGAGGCTTCGCGGCCGAGCTCCTGGACGAGCTGACGGCTGGTGCGGATGAGCTTGTTGATGGTCTCGATCATGTGGACCGGGATACGGATGGTGCGGGCCTGATCCGCGATGGCGCGGGTGATGGCCTGACGAATCCACCAGGTGGCGTAGGTCGAGAACTTGTAGCCACGGCGGTACTCGAACTTGTCGACGGCCTTCATGAGGCCGATGTTGCCCTCCTGAATGAGGTCGAGGAATTGAAGGCCGCGGTTGGTATACTTCTTGGCGATCGAAACGACGAGGCGAAGGTTGGCTTCGATGAGCTCGCGCTTCGCCTTCTCGGCGTCCATATCGCCCTGGATGATCTCGCGCTGGGTGCGCTTGAGGGCGTCGTGTGAGATGCCCGCGTCGGCTTCCACGCGCTCGAGATCGATGCGGCAGTTCTTCTGCTGGCGGCGGTACTCTTTCTTGAGCTCTTCGGAGCGCGAGGCCTCGAACTTGGTCTCGAGCGAGCGAATCTGGCGCTCCAGCGTGCGCATGGAATCGACCGTCTTGTTGACCTTGTCGAGCAGCCGCTTCTTCTCACCGTTGGTGTACTTGAACTCGCGAACGATGCGCGAGACGAAGACGTTCTCGCGGCCCATGAGCCAGAGGTTCTTGCGCGCGTACTTGGCCTTCGCCTTGGCGTCCTTGCCCTGGGGGTCGAGGGACTTGGCGAGATAGTCGGCGGCCTTCTTCTGGTGCTTGACGAGTTCGTCTGTTCTTGCAACCGTGGCTTTTACACGCGCGGCCAAGATCTCTTCGGTGAGTTCTTCTTCGTCGAAGGTAACAACTTCCTTAATGTTGCGAACGCCACGCTTGAGGTCTTCGCCGAGGCCAACAATCTCACGAATAACGATCGACGACCGCGAGATGGCCTTCATCACGCGGAGCTGGCCGCGTTCGATGCGCTTCGCGATTTCGACTTCGCCCTCGCGGGTGAGCAGGGGCACGGTGCCCATCTCGCGGAGGTACATGCGGACGGGGTCGTTGGTCTTCTCGAGCGTGCCGGGCGAGAGGTCGAGTTCGACGTCGTCGGAATCTTCGCCGGACTCGTTATCGGAGTCGCGGTCGTCGGGATCGAGCTTGGATCCGCGGCGGCCTTCCGAGAGGACATCGATGCCCTGGGTATTGATGGTGGTCATCAGGTCATCGAGCTCGTCGGGCGAGGTAATATCGCCGGGGAGGAGGTCGTTGACTTCGCCGAAGGTGAGGTAGCCCTTCTCCTTGCCGGTGTCGATGATATGGTCTACGTCTTCTTCGTACTTATCGAGTTCTTCAGCCACGTGGGCGCTCCTAGGGGAGACTCACGCAGGGCGGAGTCTCGTAAAAAGATTTTGCGGGAATCATTTTCTGCACGGGGAATCAAACAAGCCGCGCGGAGAACTCCCTGGGTTGTGACGGGGTCGTTGGGACGGGGAATGCGGTCAAGGCCGCGGGCGCGGGCGGAAGACACTTGCGAAAGTGCTTCGGCAACTCGGAGGCGCACGTCTCCAGCGAATCTTAGTCTACCACTGAATTAGACGTATCTGGGGGCGAAAAGATTCCAAACGCACCACAGCCTGCACTGGTTTGTGCAGGCTGTGCGTTCCGCGAAGAACATGGTCCGGACTCGAGTTCCGGGCAGGTCCGGGACGTTTCGTCCCTAGACGTGACGACCGAGGCCGCAGCCGATCGCGATGGCCATGGCGTAGAGGGCGACAATCGCCGCGAAGACGGCGAGCATGGGGCTGTAGTTGCTGACGAAGATACGAAGATTTGCCATCCGGAATCCCTTTCAAAAGAGCATGTTGCGCGGGGTTCCGAGGGAAACGGGGAGGAGGCCCATGGGCCTCGCTTCCGGTAAACCTACCGCGAGTTGTTCTCTATATCGGCGGGGTTTCTGAAAGCATGAGTCAGGCTGGGAAAATAATTCGATGTGCAACACATGACGCGGGTTAGCTCTGGGGCTTGCGCACCGTTCGGAGACTGTGTTGCGTTATCGGACGTTCTTTTCTGTGGATTTAGAGGGCTTCGCCGGATTAGAGAGGCTTGCCGAAGATCAGGTCGCAACATTGCTGGCTGCCGACCTGAAAGACCCGGGTGCCTGCCTGGACGAAGCCGTTGCGGCGGTAAAAGCCGATGGCTCGCAGGTTGGTGGCGTGGGTTCCAAGCAGAACCCGGCTGGCGCCAAAGGCGCGTGCGTCGGCGACGGCGGCGTCCATGAGCGCCTGGGCGGGGCGAAGGTTGGGGATGGGGGCGCCGGCGGCGTCGAGGACCGGAGCCGAGCGAAAACGTGAGAACAGGTAGATGCGCTTGAGCTCGATGTCGGTGGGAAGCACGTCGATGGTGGGGAGCTCCGGGGTGCAGAGCAGCACATAACCGACGATCGATCCGGGCTGGTCAGGAAAACCAACGGCGGGACCGGTGACGGCGACCGTGATGCGGGTATGGGGATCGGCGAGGTAGTGCGTGTAGGCGTCGGCGGTATGGTGCTTGAGGCTGTGGGCGACGATGTCGGCGCCGGGCAACATCCAGGTGAAGGCTTCGAGGAACGTGGCGGCGCCGGTGAGGGCGAGCGCGGGTGCGTCGGCGAGTGTGGCGCGGCGCAGGGTGACGGTCTCGATGAGGTCTGGTGAAGGATCTGGGGCGCAGGATTTGATGGGGTCAATCGACATGGAAATTCTCGCAAGCATGATGGTAGCTGATGTGCGTGCATCAGGTAGGGTCGAGTTGGTATGGCGAAGATTTCGGTGTCGATGACGGTGCAGGAGAAAGATGCTGCCTATGGCCGGTTGGCCGAGCAGCTGATGGAAGACGAGCGCGTGCCCAGGGCGCTGCGCGAACTGGCTCAGGATTCTCGCGTGACGGTGCGGCGGGGTGGCGGGCCGGGTGAGGGCAAGTGCGTTGTGTACTGGATGCAGCGCGCGCAGCGGGGGCGAGACAACCACGCGCTTAACGTGGCGATTGCGGTGGGCAATGCGCTGGATCTGCCGGTGGTCGCGTACTTCGCCGGCATCAGCAACTTTCCGCACGCGAATCTGCGGCAGTATGCGTTCCTCAACCAGGGCCTGCCGGATGTGGAGGAGGATTGCGCGGAGCGTGGCGTGGGCTTCGTGATGCGGAGAGCGCCCGGCGAAGATCCTCTGAAGTTATTTGCGGATGTAAACGCGGCGATGGTGATTGGCGACGAGAACCCGATGCGGGAGTCGGAGCGGTGGCGCGTAAAGATCGCCGAAGAGTTGCGAGTTCCCTTCTGGACCGTGGATGCGGATGTGCTTGTGCCGTCGAAGCTGTTGGAGAAGGCGCAGTTCAGTGCGGCGGTGGCGCGGCCTCGACTGTATCGCGCACTGCCGGAGTTTCTTGTGCCGTATAGCAATCCTCATGCCGAGGTGAAGTGGAAGCGGCCACGCGGATTGGATGCTGATGATGCGCGCGAGGACATTACGCGCGGTTGGAAGGACTTTGATCGCAGCGTGAGGCCGGTGGAGGCGTGGACTGGCGGACACCGTGCGGCGATGAAGCGGCTGCGCGTGTTCTGCAACGCGATGCTGGCGAACTATGATCGCGACCGGAATCATCCGGAGATCGATGGGACGAGCAAGATGAGCCCCTACCTGCACTTTGGGCACATCGGGCCGCAGACGATTGCGCTGGCGGTGGATGCGGTCGCGAAGCAGCATGCGCAGTTGAAGGCGGAGCGCGAGAGCTATTTCAACGAGCTGGTTGTGTGGCGCGAGTTGAGTGTGAACTTTGTGCGCTATCAGCCGGAGTATGACTCACCTGCCTGCGCAGATAAGTGGGCGCGGGAGACGATTGAGGAGCACGATCGCGATCAGCGCGAGGTGCTCTACAAACTGCCGCAGCTGGAGAGCGCGCAGACGCACGACGAGCTATGGAATGCGGCGCAGATCCAGATGGTGCGCTATGGGTGGATGCACAACCACCTGCGCATGTACTGGGCAAAGAAGATCGTGGAGTGGACGCCGAATGTGCGCATCGCGATGAAGGTGGCGATCTATCTGAACGACAAATATGAACTCGACGGGCGTGATCCGAATGGATACGCGGGCATCGCGTGGTCGATGCTGGGCAAGTTCGATCGGGCGTGGTTCGATCGGCCGATCTTTGGCAAGCGGCGCTATATGTCGCGTTCCAGCACGGGCAAGAAATTTTTGTCGGCTCTCTATATAGAGCAGGCCCAGGCATTGCCGGAGTAGATATCTGCCGGCTAATTTCTTGATAGAAAAAATCGATTGAGAAAGTTGAATCTTTTTCCTCTGCTCGCGCGTCCTCGGTGCGCGAAATCTCCTGTGTCCATGCGGGTATTGAGAGCATCTATTAAAACAGGTTGCGCCGCCTGTGAGCGCAGCCACGGCTGGCTCCCCCCGCTGAGTTTCGCGAGCGCACCGAACCTATACACAGAGGAATGAAAGGAACACCTGAATGAAACTGAATACATTGACAACTCTCTCTTTCACTGCTGCACTCCTTCTGCCTTCGATCGCACACGCTGCGCCCGCTGCACCGGTGAGCACGGATGCGACCACCAACACCGCGGGAGTCGTGGAACTAACCCAAACCCTGGACGCACGCAAACTGAGCAAGGGTGCGACGATCCAGACGCGGCTGATGGACACCGTGCACTTGCCGAATGGAACCAAGCTTCCGAGCGGCACCTTGCTGACGGCGACAGTAGAAAACGACAGCCTGCAGGACGGAAACGTGCGACTGGCGCTGCGCTTCACGGCTGCTCAGCCGAAGCATGGACCGGCCGTGCCGATCGCAGCCAGGATCGTGGCGGTAGCGACGGAAGCCGATAACGACGGTGAGCCGAATGAAGTGATGGTCCCCGAGACTCTCGATGACGCGGGCACCAGTGCGGACGTGCTGGATGTTGTCTCGGGTGTGAACCTGCACAGCCAGGTCAGCAGCGCGAACTCGGGCGTGTTTGTGAGCAAGACCAAGGGCGACGTGAAGATTCCCAACGGCACCCAGCTGGAGTTGGCGCTACGGACCGGAGCGGGCGCGACTGCAGACGGAGAGTAACTCTCAGCCTGGTGACGCGCGGCATTACTGATGACGCGAATGGTACTCAGCGAACGATGACATCGTGCGCTGGGTACCCTTTCCGTTTAAATTAGCTCCATGCCTCTCAAGTCCGAGATTCTCGTAGGTGCTGAGATGGCGGCACGGGCGCTTTGCGATCTGATGGTTTCGCTAGCGAGCGGGCAGCTTGTAGAGGGTCTCGGCGTTGCGGTGTAGAACCATCTGGGCGAGCTCGGCGGCGCGGGCGGGGGAGATCTCTCCGTCACGCTCCATGCCGGTGAGCGCGAGGGCGAGAGCCTTGCGTGCGTTGCGCGCGCCCAGCCAGGTGGCCTCTTCCCAACCGAAGGTCTCGTTGTAAGGATAGCCATCGGTGCCGAAGAGGACCTTGTCGGGATAGAGCTCGAGCCACTCACGGAGCCAGGTCGAGAGGGTGGGTGCGGGAATCATGATGGCCTGTTGCGAGAGGTCGAGATAGACGTTGGGCTTCTGCAGCAACGCGCCTGCCTCGTGGACGAACGGCCAGCCGCCGTGAAGCAGGACGAAGTTGGTGTGGGCGAGGCGCGGGTCGTTGAACAGCGGTTCCAGGTTCAGCGGATTGACGCCAGTGATGGAGAAGTAGCGGCCGGCGCCCGCGAGGTCGTGGAGATGGACGGCCATGCCGAGGTGGCCGGCTTCAAGGGCGATGGCGCGGAAGAGGAAGTCCTGCAGGAGCTTGTAGTCGGCGGGAGTGGGTGCGCCGCCATGGACGTAGCGGGCATAGATGTTGGCGGCGTGGGCTGCGTCGGCGGGAGTGTCCGCGGGCGAAGGATCGCCGATGTTGAGGGAGCGCAGGTAGGCGAGCTCGAACTTGATGGCGATGGCGCCGCCGGCGTGCTGGCTGCGGAGAGTGGGATAGACGAGGCGATTGAGGTAGGCCTCGAGTGTGAGCGGAAGTGCGGCGAGGTGTGCGTCGGCGAGATAGCGGGCACGGAGTTTGTCTTCGAGCGGAAAGAACTGCGCGCGATCGGGAGTGTCGGCGGCCAGGGTGTTGTCGAGCGGGAAGAGGAGTGCGTCGTCATAAGGCACCCAGAGGAAGCGCGGCGGCTGAACGCCGTTGCCCATCGCGACACGGTTGGCCGCCATCGTTGCGATGTTGGCCTGGTCGAGAACCCAGGCGGAGTAGTGAGCGCCTTCGCGAGCTTTCACTGCGGCGCGCGCGGCGGCGAGTTTAGCCGCGCCGGCGGCGTCGAGGGGTACCGAAAGATCGACGTGGAAGAGCGCGCGCCACGCGTCGGGGAGCTGCGGATTGTCGGGCCGGTAGGCTGCCGGATCGGTTTGCGGGGCCATGCTGTCGACAGGGAGTGCATCGAAGTTGCGATCGGCCGCGTCGTCCGGCGGAGAGAGCATGGGGTGCGCATGGTTGTCGAAGGCAGGGTCCTGCGCAGACGGCGAAGGGCTTCGCGTGCCCACGGAAGAAGATTGCGCAGGCGAGGTTGCCGCGAGGGCGCAGAGGAAGGTGACGGCGATCAGGCGCATGGAGGCTCCGTTGATGCAGAGGATATCGCAGACGGTGAGGCGGCGTTTTGGTGGGCGAAGGGCCGATGCGCCAGCGCGGTTGGGCGTGTGCTATGCTGCGCGTGTGTCCACGACAGCTCCTCTTCCGAAGTCGGGGCCTGCCCGCCACGCGGCGGTAGTGCGCGTGACGCATTGGCTCACGGTGATTGCGTTTTTCGCGCTGCTGATCACGGGCATGGAGATTGTGATCTCGCACCCGAGGTTTTACTGGGGCGAAGTGGGCAACGTGATGACGCGGCCAGCGTTTACGATTCCGATTCCGTCGTCTCGCGGCTCAGTGCCAACCGGCTACAACTTTGTGATGCCGGACGAGAATGGATGGAGCCGCTATCTGCATTTTGAGGCGGCGTGGCTGCTGGTCCTGACTGGGATGGTGTACGCGCTCCACAGCCTGTGGACGGGACACTTTCGCAGAGACCTTGCTCCGGCGCGGGGCGAGCGCTCGTGGCGCGCCTATCGCTATGTGCTGCGGAGGACGCTGCGGCGCGAACGGCCCGATGCCGCAGAGGCGCACTCGTATAACGCAGTGCAGCGCGCGACGTACCTGGTGGTGATCTTCGGGCTGATCCCGCTCACCATTTGGACCGGGCTGGCGATGTCTCCTGCATTCACCGCGGCGATGCCGTGGACCGTGGAGGCGCTGGGCGGCCGGCAGACGGCGCGGACGCTACATTTTTTTGTGTCGTGGGCGCTTGTACTGTTCGTGGTGGTGCATGTGACAATGATCTCGATGGCGGGCTTTCGAAACCGCATGCGTGCCATGGTGACAGGGCGCGCAGCAGCCGGGGAGGACGCATGAATCCAGTTACGCGCAGAAGATTTATGGCCGCCGGCATTGCCGCGACGGCTGGCGTCGCGGGAGTTGCGGTGGCAGATCGGCTGGCGCGGCGCTATGGGTTGCTTCCACCGGATGATGGCGGGATCTACGGACCGGGCGAGACGCTGACGTATGCAGCGCAGCGCATCCTGGGCAGGCACGCTCTGGCGCGCGAGTTTCCGCGCAGCATGATTTCAGCGTCGCCGTTCCTCAATCCAGTCGCGCCGCCGACTGATGCATTCAAGCGCTCCCATGCACAAGGATTTACCGACTGGCGGCTGGCCGTCGATGGAATGGTGGCGCATCCGGGATCGTTCTCGCTGGCCGATTTGAAGAGCATGGCCGCGCGCAGCCAGATTACGGAAGTGGCCTGCGAAGAGGGGTGGTCCTACATTGCGGAGTGGATTGGTACGCCGCTGTCCGAGGTGATGCGTGAGGTGGGCGTACATCCCCAGGCGCGGTATGTGGCGTACTTCTCGATTGACCACGACTGGTGGGACAGTATGGATATGGGCGACGCGCTGCACCCGCAAACGTTCCTGACGTGGGGCATGAACGATGGAGATCTGCCGGTGGGGTTCGGCGGCCCACTGCGCATGCGCGTGCCGCGCCAGTTGGGGTACAAGAATGTGAAGTACATTACTCGGCTGACCGTGACGGATTCGATGAAGGGAATCCGCGACGGGTTGGGTTCGGCTGCGCCGGCTGGCGGGTACTCGTGGTACGCGGGAATCTGAGACGGTCAGGCGAAGTGCTTTGCCCAGAGCTGCACCCAACTGAGCGTGACGCCTTTCCACGGGCTCCAGAAGTAGAGCGCGCTGGCTGTCGCCTCGGCTGCGATGAGGCCTGTGGCGGCGAAGACGAAGGACCGGATGAGGCGTCCGCGGTGCCAGTCCCATGCGGCCATCAGGGTGACGAGCAGAACGTTGCCGTAGAAGATGTAGAAGAACCAGACGATCGCGGAGTGGGGTTCATGCGGCCAAAGATAGCCTGAGAAGCGCGCGAAGCCGGGATCGCAGATTGCCACCGTGGTGAGGATCATCAATCTTTTGTGGGCGGCGGGATTCTTGCGCTGGGCGATGCTACAGCACAGCACCGCGACGAAGCCGACCATGTTTGCGACGTTGACGGAGAGAAACGGCGGATCGCTGAAAGGTGTGTTGAGCATGGCTGCCTGGGATGCCATCGCGCCCCACGGGCCGAGGATGACCATGAGGACCGCCCAGCCGGCCAGGAACCAGCCGAGCTTGCGATGCCAGGCGATGCGGTCGCGGAGCACGAGCAGAACCTGCGCGGTGAGCAGCAGCATCCAGCCCGTGAAGACCACGGCGTGCACGTAGAGGATGCGGGGTGCGGGAGGGTGCTCGTGCAGAAAGCGCGAGAAATCAAAGCCGAAACCAAGAATCATGCCGAGCCAGAGCAGCCCAAGCCAGACGGCGGAAGGCGCGCGGTCGTCGCGTGCGCTCCAGGTTCCGCGTACATGCAGGAAGGTTTTGGGCCCATGAATCGGGGGAGCTGTTGCCATGGAAGACTCCTGAGGGCCCGGATTATGTTTGCGTTGCAGGGATGATCGCCGTACGCGCAACAGTGTGTCAACGGAATTCGCAGGAGCGTCCGGAATCTTGACCGCGAGTTAATCGACTCGGCAGATGAGGAACTTGGGGAGTGCGTCTCTGGAAGTGTGATGACGGGAGCCTAGTCGACCCTGCAGATCAGGCATTTTAAGTAACGCGTCTCCGGCAGGGTGATGACTTCGGGATGATCGGGTGCGGCGGCGTGAGTTTCGAGCAGCTGGACGCGGCGGTTGGCATCGACGGCCGCAGAGGCGATGATCTCGGTGAAGTCCTGCAGCGAGACATGATGCGAGCAGGAGTTCGTGATGAGCGTGCCGCCGGGCGCGAGCAGGCGAAGGGCGCGGAAGTTGAGCTCCTTGTAGCCGCGTAGAGCGCCTTCGGCGGCGCGCTTGGACTTCGCGAAGGCCGGCGGGTCGAGCACGATCGCGTCGAAGTGATGGTTGGGCGAGGAGGTCTTGCGCGCGGTGTCGTCGAGGTGGCGAAGATAGTCGAAGGCGTCGGCCTCCATCCACTCGGTCTCGGCTGTGAGCGAGGGATTGAGAGCGAGGTTGCGATCGGCGGCCTCGAGCGCGGAGAGGCTGGCATCGACACCGGTGACGTGGGAGCAGACCTGCGCAAGGTGCAGCGCGAAGCCGCCCTGGTAGGTGCAGATGTCGAGCGCCCGGCCAGTGCGGCCCGACGCCTTCACGACGCGCGCCGCCGCCGCGTAGTTGAGCCGCTGGTCGAGGAACGCGCCGGTCTTCTGGCCGCTGGCCGCGTCGTAGTGAAAGTGAAGTCCGTTGAGGGTGAAGCGTGTCGTGGTTGGGGCAGCCTGATCCGTGTCGCGCTCAGCTCCGGTGCGGAAGGACAGACCGTCGGGGGCGACCGAGTCGGTATGGGTGGTGAAGAGTGGGCCAGGCGCGGGCGCAGGCAGTAGTTCAAGCTCGCGAATGCGCGGGTCAGGCCGCTCCCAGATCGTGAGGGGAGACTTCTCGTGAGCGAAAGCTGCGCTGAAAGCTGCAACGAGGACGGCGCGAACGTCGTCCTGCGCAGTGCCCTGGGTGAGCAGTTGCAGGAGGACGAGATCGTTGTAGCGGTCGGCGATGATGCCGGGAAGATTGTCGGCCTCGGAGAAGATGAGGCGATGAGCGTTGTTGTCTGCCGAGGTGGGAGCGAGCTGCCGGCGAAGCTGCAATGCGGCGTCCGTGCGGGTGCGGAGGTCGGCAAGGTACTGCGCGCGGCTGAGCGCGGGCGTGCGGGAGACGAGGCGCGCGGCGATGGTGGACGCCGACGAATAGAGCGCGGTGCCTAGAGGAATCTCGCGCGAGTCGGTGATCGTGACGAGGCCGCCGGGTTCTAGGGTCTCGGAGGCGGATGACGATTCGAGATCGGTGCGATAGACCCAGAGATGGCCGGCGCGGAGGCGGTCGGCGGTGCGGCGTGTAATGCGGAGTGTGGTTGCAGTAGACATCTGCTTCAAGTGTAGACGTCACGGCACAATAGACGCCGCGGTTCGTTTACGCTGACAGACGAGGCGCTGCGGTTTATGACGAAGATACCGACGATGACGCTTACGGATTCACCCGATGATCCCGCGCTCGAGACGATATCGAGGCTGCTCTCGGAGTTCAACGAAAGAAGCTCCGGGCGCGCGAGTGACTACCGTCCACTGACGATTGTGCTGTCAGATCCAGACACGCAGGAGACGGTCGGAGGGCTGGTGGGTTGGACTTCGCTTTCCTATCTGCACGTAAACCTGCTGTATCTGCCCGACACGTTGCGTGGTGCGGGTTTGGGCAGCCAAATGATGGCGCTGGCCGAGGAGGAGGCGAGGCGGCGAGGCTGCCACGGTGTGTGGCTGGACACCTTCAGCTTTCAGGCTCGCGAATTTTACGAGCGCCTGGGCTACTCCCTGTTCGGCACGATTGAGGATCATCCGCCGGGGCACAGCCGCCATTTTCTGAAGAAAGATCTTCGGCCGCAGCGATGATGCGCGACTAAGGCAGCTGCGGAACCGCGACGTTGAGGTGTTCGGCGATGGCGGTGACCACGAGGTTGTGGTCGTCGCGCTGCGGCAGGCCCGAGACGATGATGGTGCCAACGCATTCGGAGCCTGCAAGGAAGATTGGGAAGCCTCCGCCGTGTGCCGCATAATCGGCAAGCACGAGGCCGTCGCGGGTTTCGAGCGTTTGCTGGTCGAGCTCAAGCTGCCGCCCGACGGCGTACGAGCTGCGTGCAAAGTGGCGAACGGTGTTGCGCTTGCGGCGGATCCAGTCGGCCTGATTGGGCTTCGCGCCTACGGTCGTGCAGGCAAAAAGAAGCTGGCCGGCAAGCTCGATCTCCGCGGTGCCGCCGGCTTCGAGCGCCAGCAGCGCATCGCGCAGACGATTGCCCAGCTGCCATGCGGTGTCTGGTGTGAAGTCGGTGAAGTGCAGGAGTGATTCCTGCCGGGTCAGGATCTCAAGGTCCTGGGCTGGATGAGGTGTGGCGCTCATGATGCGGAACTCTCCGTGAAGTCCATCAATGTTAATGATACTTACTGCGGCGCGGGATTCGGACCTGAGCCGGCGGCGCCGTGGTTCGGGAGTTTGTTGAGGCGGTTGTCCAGGTATTGCTGGAAGGGGGAAAATCGTTCCGCGCGTGGGTCGGGTGCAGTCGTGACGGTGCGGCCGAGGATCTGCGTGAGGTTCTGTTGCGCATTGAATGCGGGCCACGCAGGCAGGCCCTCGCCGTTGGGATTGCCGGTTTGGATGAAGTGAATCCAGTAGCCAATCAGGGCGTCGGAGGCGTGCGCGTCATCGGGAGTCTTCACCCAGCTCGTCCAGTAGTGCTGGCTGAGAAACATGAGCTCCTCGGCGTGAAAGGCGCCGAGCGCGGCGAAGGGTCCCTGACCGGCATAGGTGAAGTGGTAGAGGTAGGCTGGCTGATGGATGCGCGCGGTCTCTGTGGCCAGCAGGTGTGCACTGAAGCCGAAGTCGAAGTCGCTGTACATCGTGTTGAAGAGGCGAGGGACTTCGGCATTGGTCGCGGCCGGATAGGCGGCGAAGACCTGCGCTGCAAGCGGGCCGAACTCGTTGTCGAGAAACTGGTGGTACGCGGTGACTGTCTGCGGGCGGTGAGAGGTTCCGCCGACGATTGGGCTGGCGAAGATGGAAACTTCGTTCTCGGTGCTTCCAACGAGAACCGGAATTGGATGTTGGCGACCGTGTGCGAAGGTGGCGGCGGGCTGTTCGCGCAGAAAGTGGCCGTCGACGGTGGGCTCGAAATCGAGAGTATCGTCGTGCGCTGCGGCGTCGAGGAGTTGCTGTGCGGGGAGGGCGCGAAGCTGCGCAAGCGATGCGGGCTGGTTGTTCGGGCCGAGATGATCTGCGAAGTGCGCGTTGGCCGCTTCGATCTCGCGGGAGGTCGAAAAGATGGAACTGACACAGGTGCCGCTCTCGAGGATGGCGCGTTGGAAGAGGCCGGTGGAGAGGGGCGAGGCGATGAGATTGCAGATGTCCTCAGAGCCGGAGGACTGGCCGGCGACGGTGACCTGGTGAGGATCGCCGCCGAAGCGGGCGATGTTTTTCTGGACCCAGTCGAGCGCCGCCAGTTGATCGAGTTGGCCGTAGTTGCCGGAGCGATGGTCGGGAGATTCGGCCGAGAGTTGCGGCGTGGCGAAGAAGCCGAAGATGCCGAGGCGGTAGTTGATGCTGACCACGACGATGCCGCGGCGGGCGAGGGTCTCGCCTAACGGCGGCCACTCACCGGAGCCTTCCACGTTGCCACCGCCATGGATCCAGACGAGCACGGGAAGCTTTGCGGGGGAAGCGAGGTGCGGCGTCCAGACATTGAGATAAAGGCAAGCTTCGTCGGTCGGCATGCTGGTTATGCCAAGCATCTCGGGAAGCCAGCCGCTGGGCACTTGCGGGCAAGCAGGGCCGTACGCCTTCGCGTGCAGGACGCCGCTCCACGCAGGCGCAAGTTGCGGCGCACGCCAGCGAAGATCGCGCACCGGCTGCGCAGCATAAGGGATCCCGAGGAATGCGCCACCCGGTGGAAGCGTGGGGAGGGCAAGGCCTTCGATGCGTCCGGCGTCAACGGCGACCATCGGCACGGCGCGTTGTGCTTGCGCAGTGAGAGCGAGCGTGAGGAGTGTGCAGAGAGCGAGGCGCAGCGTGTGTGGGCGTTGCAGGAGCATGCGTTCCATTGTCGCTTGATTGCGCGGGCAGAGAACAAGCAGCTGCTGCGAAAATAGAGGGAATGAAGAATCGGTGGGATGGAGTGCCGGCAGTTGGGATCGATTTTGGTACGACCAATAGCTCGGTGGCAATGGTGCAAGACGATGCGCAGGTTGAGTTGGTGCGGTTTCCCGCGCGTGATGGCGAGACGCTCTCCTCGCGGTCGGTGCTGTATTTGGAGAAGATCAAGGACGCGAGCGGAGTGCGCCGGACGCACTCGTGGACGGGGCCGTCTGCGATTGAGCACTACCTGGATGCGGAGGAGAAAGGGCGGCTGATCCAGTCGCTGAAGTCATATCTGCCTAGCCGGACGCTCACGGGTACGGGAATCTTTGGGCGTCAGTATAAGTTTGAGGATCTGGTAGGACGGATTCTCTCGGATCTGCGCGAGCAGGCAGAGCGGCAATTTGGGCGGCCGATCCGGCACGCCATGGTGGGGCGGCCGGTACGGTTTGTAGGTGCCGAGACAGAGGAAGATGATGCCTTTGCGGTGCAGCGTCTTCGTTCCGCGTTTACACAGGCCGGCTTTGATAGCGTGGACCTGGAGCTCGAGCCGGTGGCCGCTGCGTACTCGTACCAGGCGACGCTGGATCATGACGAGCTGATTTTGATTGGCGACTTCGGTGGCGGCACCAGCGACTTCTCGTTGCTGCGCGTGGGGCCGGGTGTACGGCGTGGGAGCTCGCCGCAGGAGGTGCTGGGGAACAGCGGCGTACGGTTGGCCGGCGATTCGTTTGACGCGCGGATTGTGCGCAAGCTGGTGTCGCCGGCGCTGGGATCGGATTCGTATGCGCGCTCGATGAACAAGATTCTGCCGGCAGTGCCAGCGTGGATTTATGCGAACCTCGAGCGCTGGCATTACCTGTCGTTCCTGCGTACTCACGAGGTGACGGAGATTCTGCGCAGCGCGCGGCTGCGAGCCCTCGAGCCAGAGAAGATCAAGGCGCTCAGCACGCTGATTGAGGAAGATCTCGGCTATCAATTGCACCGTGCAGTACAGAAGGTGAAGTTCGAGTTGTCGCATGCGGAGAGCGCGGAGTTTCAATTTCGCGATGGCAGTATGGAGCTGCAGATTGCGGTGACGCGCACGGAGTTTGAGGGATGGATCGCGGAGGAGCTGCGGGCAATTGAGGGGTCGATCGATTCCCTGCTCGAGACTTCAGGGGTTGGTCCGCGGGATATTGACCGCGTGTTTCTTACGGGCGGAAGTTCGTTTGTGCCTGCAGTGCGGGGGATCTTTGTGAAGCGATTTGGCGCGGAAAGTATTCGCAGCGGCAATGAGTTCACGTCGGTAGCTCATGGGTTGGCGCTGCGCGCGCAGGAATCATTGCACGTGCGTTAACTTTCCTGGTGGTCGGCTTCAGTAGAATCGATGCATGGCAGCAGCGCGTAAGAGGCCGAAGTTTATCGAAACCTCGCTGATGGGGTTGGGGTTGTTGAACACACCGATGTTCAACAAGGGCACGGCATTTCCAGAGTCAGAGCGCGATGAGTTTTCGCTGCATGGTCTGCTTCCGCCGCATGTGGGTACGCTTGATGAACAGGTGGAGCGGCGGCTGCGTGCGTTTCGCGCGCTGCCCGACGACTTCTCGCGCTACACCCTGATGCGCGATCTGCAGGACGTCAACGAGACGCTGTTCTACGCACTGGTAACGCGGAACATCGAGGAGATGCTGCCGGTGGTCTACACGCCGGCAGTGGGCGAGGGCTGCCAGCGATTCTCGGAGATTTGGAGGCGGCCGCGCGGCGTCTTTCTTAGCTACCCCAATCGTTCGCGGATCGAGACGATCCTGAATCATCCACGCTACGACGGGGTGCGCTGCATCGTGGTGTCGGATGGCGAGCGCATCCTGGGGCTCGGCGACCAGGGCGCCGGTGGCATGGGGATACCGATCGGCAAGCTCGCGCTCTACACGGCGCTCGCGGGAATTCATCCGATGCAGTGCTTGCCGGTGTTGCTGGATGTCGGCACAGACAATGCCGCGCGGGTCGCCGATCCGATGTATGTAGGCTGGCGGCATGAACGCGTGCGTGGCGCCGAGTATGACAAGTTTGTGGACACGTTCGTGCGCGTGGTGCGCAAGCGCTGGCCGCATGTGCTGCTGCAGTGGGAAGACTTCGCGGGGAACAACGCGGCGCGTTTGCTGGATCGCTACCGCGACGTGCTGCCGAGCTTCAACGACGATATCCAGGGAACCGGCGCAGTGGCCGTCGCAACGTCGCTCGCGGCGGTAAATATGACGGGCGTTCCTTTCACCGAGCAGCGGTTCGTGGTGTATGGCTTCGGGTCTGCGGGAATGGGAATTACCAAGCTGCTTTGCCAGGCGCTGGTGGATGCGGGGCTGAGCGAAGAGGCGGCGCGCGCACGCTTCTATGCCGTCGACAAACAGGGGCTGCTGGTGGAAGGCATGGAGGAGATGACGCGCGATCAGGCAGCGTTCGCGCGTGCCGGCAGTGAGGTGCAGGATTGGCCGCGCGGCGAACATGGTGTTGCTCTGAAAGATGTCGTCGAGCGCGTGCGGCCCACAGTCTTGATTGGTGTGTCGGGGCAGGCGGGCGCGTTCACTGAAGAAGTGGTGCGCGCCATGGCCAGGGGGTTGGACGAGAAATACGATGGGCGCAACGAACGGCCGGTGATTTTGCCGCTCTCCAATCCGACGAGCCACTGCGAGGCGACGCCCGCCGATGTGATTCGCTGGACCGACGGTCGCGCGATTGTGGGAACGGGTAGCCCGTTCGCGCCGGTAGAGTTCGGTGGCAAGAGCCAAAAAATCACGCAGACGAATAACTCCTACATCTTCCCCGGCATGGCATTGGGAATCATGAGCTCGAAGGCGAAGCGTGTGAGTGATGGGATGATCATGGCGGGTGCGCGAGCCCTGGCTGCGCTCTCGCCAACGCAGGCGGATCCTGACGGCGCATTGCTGCCGCCGTTGCAGTCGTTGCGGAACGTGTCCATGAGTGTTGCGGTCGCGGTGGGGCGGCAGGCGCAGGCAGAAGGGCTTGCGGAGATCAAGGGCGAGGCGTTTATGGAGGAACTGCGCGCCAACGTGTGGGAGCCGGTGTATCTGCCCTACCGGCGCAGATAGGCGCGAGGATAGCAGATGCCTGGCCTGGTCTTGTTAGCGCAAGAAAGCCTAGCGATTGAATTCGTGAATCGTTTCGCCGGCCGCCTGCGCCACTGATCCGGCGGCGTCCTTCACTGATCCGGCAACCTGGTCCACGACACCTTCGTTCGCGAGATCGGGATTCCCGGCGAGGTTGCCGATGCCCTCTTTCAGCTTGCCGCCGAGATTTCTTCCGGTGCCCGCGATGCGATTCTTCGAACCCCAGGCGGAGGTTCTGCGAGCGACGTCTTCAATGCTGTCGTTGCCGGTCGCATACTCCGGACCGGGGGTGTTGATGACCACGTAGGCAGCAAGCCCGAGGCCGACGGCAGCGAGAATCCAGGGAAGTGATTTCATGGTTTGCTCCTATAGTGCGTCCAGTGCGATTGGATGCAGGCGGGACTCTTCGCGTTGGGTTCCATAGAATGAGCAGATGGATCAGTACGACGTGGTGGTACTTGGCGCGGGTGCGGCCGGAATGATGTGCGCGTTTGAGGCCGGCAAACGCGGGCGGCGCGTGCTGTTGCTGGAGCATGGCGATCGCGTGGGGCGGAAGATTCTGATCTCTGGCGGCGGCCGCTGCAACTTCACCAATGTGGGGACAAAGGCGGAGAACTTTCTCAGCGAGAATCCGCACTTTGCCAAGTCTGCCCTGGCGCGCTTTACGCCGCGCGACTTTATTGCGCTGGTGGAGAAGCACGGAATCAAGTATCACGAGAAAACTCTGGGCCAGCTCTTCTGCGATGACTCCGCGAAACAGATTGTGGCGATGCTGGAGAGGGAGTGCGCGGAGGCGCGTGTGGAGACGCGCTGCGGTGTGACCGTCTCGTCGGTGCGCCGCGGTGGAGACGCGGCGGGATTTGTGGTCGAGAGCAGCGCGGGGAAGTTCACGTGCGCGTCGGTAGTGGTGGCGACCGGAGGCCTGTCGATTCCGGCGATGGGTGCGACGGCGTTTGGCTACGAGCTCGCGCGGGAGTTCGGGCATGCGATCGTCGACCCGCGCGCCGGACTCGTGCCGCTGGTGTTCTCCGTGGAAGATAAAGCCCGGTGGTGCGACCTGGCCGGTGTCGCGTTTGAGGTGGTGGCGCGAGCGGTTGTGGAGGAAAAGGCGCGGAGGAAGAATCCCGTGTTTCGCGAGCGATTGCTGGTGACGCATCGCGGTGTAAGCGGACCGGCGGTGCTGCAGGCGTCGTCTTACTGGAGGCCGGGGGGCGAGGTTACCTTCGATATGGCGCCGGGGCTGGAGGTGTTTCGCCCACTGCTGGCGCAGGTTTCAGGACGCGACTGGAACAGCGCCTACACGGCGCTGCGAACCGTTTTGCCGACGCGGATGGCCGAGCGCTGGGTGCGGGTGCGCGCGAATGTGAGTGCGGGCGATTGGACCAACGCCGGGATCGCGCGGCTGGAGAGCGACCTGCACGCCTGGACGCTGCGGCCTGACGGCAGCGAGGGGTTTGCAAAAGCAGAGGTCACGGTCGGCGGAGTCGATACTGCGGAGCTGGACGCGCGCACGATGGAGAGTAAGCGCGTTGCGGGAATGTACTTTATCGGCGAGGTGGTGGACGTGACCGGCTGGCTGGGCGGATACAACTTCCAGTGGGCGTGGGCCAGCGCGGTCGCAGCAGGTGCGGTCGCCTAGGCCGGTCAGTGAGGTGTCCGCTACTGCACGATCACCGTTAAGCTTACGGAGCGCGTGAGCCCGGCGGCCGACGCGTTGACGGTAAGGGTGGAAGTTCCCGGCGGCGTGGAGGTTCCGCCGCCGCCGGTGGTTCCTGTCGTGGGAATCGCACGGCTGGCGCCACAGCTGCTAAGCGTACCGAGAGCGCAGATCATGAGGAGGAGACGCGCGAGTCGGGGGTAACGCCGCCGTTGGAAGAAGGCAACGGGCAGCAGCAGGGCCAGCAGAAGCGCCTTGGCTGAACCGGTCGAATGCAAGGACCTGAAGGGGTGCGCAAGGGCCGCAATACTGGACACCGCGGTTTCGACGGTGACCACCACAGGCGTGGTCGTTCCGAGCTGGCCAATGCTGGGCGTGACCGTGCAAGTAGAGTTGGCGGGCGCGCCGGCGCAGCTGAGCGCAACGTTGCCGGAGAGACCGCTGAGGGAGCTGAGTTGCAGCGCGTAGGCAAGGCTCGCGCCACTGCCTGCGACGGAGGCGGTGGTGACTCCGGCAGCGGTCAAGGCAAAGTCGATGCCGGTACCGGAGAGCGATGTGGTCTGAACGCCGCTGCCCGCGTTGTCGGTAAAGGTGAGCGTGCCCGCGATGGGTCCGGGAGCTGTGGGCGCAAATACGATCGTCAGACTGCAGCCGCTATTGGCGGCCAGGGTAGTCGTGCAGGCGTTGAGTGCAATCGCGAAACCGGGGCTCACGGCAACCTTCGAGACGGTGAGCGGCAACCCGCCGTTATTGGTGAGCGTGAGCGTTTGTGCGAACGCCGTGAGACCGACGCCGGTCGCTGGATAGACGAGCGAAACGGGGGTAAGCGAGACACCGGGGCCGGCAATGCCGGTACCGCTGAGAGCGACCGTCTGGTAGTGAAACTGGTCCGTAATGGTCAGCGTCGCGGTGCGGGGGCCGATAGCTGTCGGCGAGAAGATTACGTTGAACGCGCAGGTCGCATGTGCCGCCAGGGAGTTTCCGCAGGCGTTGATCACAGAGAAGTCGCCGGGCGAGACGCTGGCGGCGATCAGGGTCAGTGGGACGCCTCCGCTATTGGTGAGCGTGATGGTCTGGGCCGCGCTGGTCGTGCCAATCTGCTGCACCGTGAAGTTCAGCGCGGATGCGGAGAGAGTGTCGGTGGCGGGCGCATTGCCGATCCCGGTGAGCGACGCGGTCTGGGTCGCCGCGGAGGCTGTGCCGGAGTTGTCGGTTACGGAAAGCGTGGCCGAGCGCGCGCCGCTGGCCGTCGGGGTAAAGGTGATCGAGAGCGTGCAGCCGGTGTCAGCCGCGAGGGTCGCTCCGCAGGTGTTGGCGAATATTGCAAAGTCCCCCGTGTTGCCGCTGAGTACAGGCGTTGAGAGAGTTGCGGAGGTGCCGCCGGTGTTGGAGACGGTGATGCTCTGGGAAGCTGCCGTCTGGTTGACGAGTGTGGCGGGAAAGTTGAGCGTAAGCGGCGTGAGCACGATCGCGGCGGCAGCGGTACCCGTGCCGTTGAGGGAGACAGTCGCCTGGCCGCCGGCGACGTTGGCGTAGATCGTCAGTTGTCCGGAGCGCGCGCCGGTCGCGGTGGGTGCAAAGACAATCTGCACGCTGCAGGAGGAGCCGACAGCGAGCGTCTGGCCTGCACAGTTGTCTGTCTCGGTGAAGTCGCCGGCCAAGCCCAGCGAGCCGAAGACGACCGGGGCGCTTCCGGTGCTGCTGACCGTGATGGTTTGCGCCGCGGATTGTGTCGCCACCTGCTGCGCGGCGAAGGTGAGGCTGGAGGCCGAGAGCGTGATGGCGGCCACGCTCGCGGTGGTCGCAGTCAGCAGCGGCGTCTGCCACAGGCCGCGTCCATAGGTTCCGGCGCGCAGCAAGCCAAAGCGTCCGTCGCCGGTTGGAAGGGTAGCGGCGGCCGCCAGGCTCAGGATGGGGGTGTTGGGCAGGGCCGTTCCAAGCACACTCCAGCAATTCGATGTCGAACACGTGGTGATGGCCTGGGTAACGTAGACCCCGGCATCCATCGCGACATACACGGTGTTCGCGTCATTGGGATCGACGAGGACAGCGTTGGCGGGCGCACCCGGCAGGTTCGCGCTGATGTTGAGCCACGCACCGCCAAAGGTCGTGGAGCGGTAGAGGTGGGGCACGCCGAAGCCCATCACCGTCGCGTACACCGTCCCGCCCGTCGCATCGTGGGGATCGACTGCGATTGACGAGACATCGAAGTGTTGCGGGTTGAAGGCGTGCGCGTCGGCCGTATCGTTGGTGACCGCGGAGAGCGAGATGTCCGTCCACGCCTTGGCGCTGGTCGCCGTGTTCGCGCTCCTGGTCACAAACATGTGTCCGGGGATAGCGCCACCGCCGTCCTGCGATCCAGAGATACCCGCGTAGATCACGGTCGAGCCAGAGTTCTGCAGGTTCGCGGAGGTCACGCTGGGGCCGCCGGCGGCGATGGAACGGATCAGCGGGCTGTAGAGACCGCAGGGCACCGTGATGCCTCCCAGCGCAGGGCTGAGCGCGTTCGCGTTGGACCACGAGGAACCGTTCGAGGCAGGTCCGCGCCACACCCGGCAGGTTCCAATCAGCAGACTTGTCGTCAGGGCCGGATCGAGGAGTACGGGCGTGTCGATCTGGCTGTTATCGGAGGCCACCTGGGTTGCGCCGATGGTCGCAGGCGGGAGGAAGTTGGCCGCGGCGCAGTTGCTGCCCAGTGGACACGCGTCGAGGTTCACGCCGACGCCGATGGGGACATACCAGTTGGCGGGTGTGACGGCGTCGATTGCGGGATAGCCGCCTTCGCCAGCGGAGAGCTGTGGCCATGGACTGAGCGCATTCGCCGCGGATGACGCCGCCGATCCGTTTGCTCCCAGCCCGGCGATGAGGACGCTGGCGCTGCCCGCATTTTGCGCGAAGCCAACCGTCTCGCTCAGCGAGCCGCCCGCGCCGATGGCTGCATTGAGATTGTCGAAGTGCGTGGAATCGCTCGCCGAACAGACGCTGCCGGTCTCCGCGACACCATCCAGCGATCGCCACAGACCACTGTCGTTGCCCAGGAAGAGGATAGGCACACCGCTGGCCTGCGCGACTGTCGTGACCGCGTGCTGTGCGGCCGCCACCTGCGCCGGTGCATTGCAGCCGTCGAGCGCGTTGGTGGTATCTCGGAGGCTGCAACTGGAAGAGCCCGCGGTGATCGCGCAACGGTAAAGATCGACAGTGCCGACGTACAGAAGGGTGCTGTTCGACGCAGCAGGCGCAGCGTTCAGCGCCAGGTTGTAGGTGCCCTGCGCGATGACCGTGCTGCCGCTGCCGACATCCAGCGCGCCATTGTCGATGCGGTTGGCGAAAGTGGGTGCCGGCTTGGCGCAGCTTCCCGAACTCGCGCCGCACAGATCCTGCCACAGACCCTGGTCGAGGTCATTGGCATCGACCGTGAGGGCGTAGAGATCGCCGGTTATGGGCTGGACTGCGAGCACGCCTCTGTAGATGGGGCAGTTGGCGCTGCCAACGCCGTTGGCGCCGACCGGGCATTTCGCCGTGGTGAGATTCGTTCCCGGTTGCGTTGTGAGGCGCGTCCACGTGATGCCGTCGGGCGAAGAATAATAGCCGTGCGACCGGACCGCCGCGTAGAACATGGCGCGCACCGGGTCCCAGACCACCGAGGTCGCCGCGTTGCCAATCTCCCCCGTTCCCAGTGGCTGCGGGGTTTGAACAATGAACGTCCCGTCCTTGATGGTGGCCATCTGCCAGGTTTGGCCAGCGTCGTTGGAGTAATAGAGCCCGGGGAAGGAGTCGAGGGTGACAGCACCCACGACGGCCGCCTGCGGGGAGGTCGAGAAGGCGGCAACCACCAGCGTTGGCGTGGCTGTACTGAAGGCGATGCCTGCCGCCGTCAGACCGATAAAGGAATGAAAGCCAGCAACTCCGTCCTGCGAACCCTGGATCAGCGTCCAGGTAAGGCCGCCGTCCGCCGAACGCAGCAGGCCTTCGCCATAGTAAGAATCCGCCGCGTTGTTCGGGTCGCCCGTGCCGGCGATCAGTACCGGGTTGACGGCCGGCTGCACCGCCAGCGCGCCGATGGTCAGAGACGGCACCACGCTGCTGCCGGCATTGTTGCTGAAGACCGGCAGCGTATCCGTGAGGGGCACAAAGCTGGCTGCGCTCAGCGGCCCCGCCGCGTTGGTCGACTTCCACACGCCGCCGCCGGTGGTGCCGAGATACACCGTGTTCCCGGTCGGATCGTTGGGATCGGTCGCAATCGCGGCAACGCGGCCAGTGAGATTGTTGTAGGTCGCGGAGACGATAGAGCTTGGTCCCAGTGGCTGCCAGGCTGCGGCCAGGTTGACGGTGCTGTGCGGCAGTGCGAGTTGCTGAGCATTCAGGTTGGGCGTTAGGACTTGGGCCAAAGCCAGCAGAACGAGGACACCGCCGCTAAGCAGTGTGCGGGAGGCACGAAATCGGGTGCTCGCGGAACGTCTCGGCGGCAAGCGGTAACCCTGACATTCTGTTGTGAGGCACCGATCCATATAGGTCTCATCGGATCGAACGCCTCGGGGGATGAGGCAGGCCACGCAGCGGCGGATGCCTCTGCGGCGGCCGTCCCAAATCGGGAAATTCCTACTTATTGAGCCGAGTGTAGCAGCGGAAGGATTTTGGCGCGGTGACGGGTGACCGTGGTGCGGGTGCCCAACAAATGTGCGAGGATGGCGGACAAGGAAATCAGCCATGGCGGGCAAGGACACGAAGCGGGTGAGTTGGAAGCGGATAGGTCTTTGTCTGGCGATCATCTATGCCGCAGGCTGGTTGGCCCTCCTGCTCACGCAGCACATCGAAGTATGGTATTTCGCGAGGGAAAAGGCGCGCGATCCGAAGGCAGCCATCATGCCGCAACGTCTCTCGAACACCGCCGTTGCGGCCCTCAAAGGTGCAGAGGTCAGTGACTTCGGATATGTTTTCGACTTGCCGTGGAAGGTGTCGACGCGCACCGGCGCGAGAACGGTATCGACCTTGAAACTTGAGAATGGGACCGAGGTTCTCCTCACCGATCTAAGAGGCCTTCCGCTGGGGCTGGCCTCGATCGAGAAGGATACGCCCGCGGAGGCCGCAGCCTTCCGGTCCGTCTACGGGAGCCTGGCGCAGGGTTCGAGGTTTCAGTGGACGCAAGCCGAGTTGAATGCTTCGCCGTCGGATGTTTCCTTCTGGCATTCAACGAGCAGCAATGCCAGGGCGCTCACCATGCTGATGTTGAAGGATGCGGTGGTACAAAGAGCGAAGGTAATCTATACCGTCTCCGCGGGCGGAGTTCACGGGTTTCAACTCGGCGATCCCCAGCAGCCCATTTCACCGGTGTTCCTCAGGCTGTTTGACACCAATGACCGGGAGCTCTGGATGATCCTGCGTCGAGCGCCCAATGGCGTCGGCTTCACGCAGGAGCAGATCAACGCGATAGTGGCATCCATTCGGCCGGCGACGCAGTAGGTTTGCGGAGACTCTACGCCGTCGGCCGATGCAGCAGGCGCATGAACGTTGGGCGCACCACCAGCCCGAAGAGATCCAGGCCGGCATGCACGGCGATGGTAATCAAGAGGCTTCCTGTCCAGAGATACAGCCCGGCAAGGACGGCCCCGACCAGCGTGGTCAGAACGACGCCAAACGCTCCCTGGTAGAGGTGCACCAGCCCAAACAGGATGGTCGCAATCACAAAGGCCAGCAGCGGGTTATGCAGCACGCCGATCAGCAGCAGCGGCAGCAGCAGCCGGAAGAAGCACTCTTCGCTCAGGCCGGCGTTGATGGAGAGCAGCGCGGCCCAGCCCGTCTCGGCGCCATTGCGCGGCATCAGCGGTTCAACGTCGCCCAGCATCGCATGGGAGGTCTTCAGCCTCTTTGCGATCAGCACGCCTACCAGGATGCCGATCACCATAGCGGCGGCGGCACAGCCAGCGAGGAACTCCTTGTCCAGTAATCCTGTGGTGGGCATGTCGGCGCCCAGGCGGGCGGCCAGCGGAATAAACTCGTCGGGGAGGTACAGGAGCGCCTGCAGCTGGCGAAGAATCAGGAGGCAGACAATGGAAGTCCCGAACAGGGCGAGAAAACTCTTCAGTACCCAGATTCTGTAAAAGCGCTGACGGCCGGCAGTGTCGGTGAGCCGCTTAAACGCAGCGAACTCGGACGCATCCTTGCGTATGAACCACCAAAGCACGGCGAGGCTGGCGAGAAGCAGCAGAAGCTTTAGCATAGGGTTCCCAGAGAAAGTCTACGCCACCCCGGCAACCCGGCCGTCGGAACCATGCGACGCCATGCGTCCCGGCGCTCAGTACGTTTGAATCGTGAAGTTGATGTCCTTGGCCATATGGCTGTCGAACTTGCTGATCGTACGGGAAGGCGAGTGGCGTCCGCGAAACACAACCCAGACCACGTAATCCGCGTTGCCGTCGAGGCGCTTGAAGTTGTAGGCGCCATTGGCATCGGTGATGTACGTTACCAGCGCATGCGAACTCTCGTCGCGCAGCTCCACGACGGCGCCGCGAACCGGCTCATGATTGGTATCGGTGACAATCCCGTTCAGCGTGCGCAGGGTCGGCTGGGTGGGCAGCTGGGCGGCGACAGGAAGCGTTGCCGGCATCAGACAGACACCGACAAACATCGCGGCAATCGCGATCCACGGATGCTGCGCTTCGGTCGTTCTCATTGGAGCTGCCATGAACGCCTGGCCCACGAAGGGCATGTTGGACCCGGTAAAAGCCGGCCTATCCGCAGAGCATAACGGACTCCGGAATTGGATGCACTGCGGACGGCGGGTGGGGGGCGATCTTCGCCCAAAGACCGCTTAAGTAACCGCCTTTAGTAACCGTGGCCGAGGATGGGGTGCGGTTCGTACTGCTGCTCCAGCCGGCTGATCTCGTTCGGCGTGAGCTTGACGTCCAGCGCCCCCAACGCGTCTTCCAGTTGATAGAGCTTGCTGGCTCCAATAATGGGTGCGCAGACGCCGGGCTTGGACAACACCCAGGCCAGCGCGATCTGTGCCGGCTTCACGTTGCGTTGTGCGGCCAGCTCCAGCACGCGCTCCACGATATCGAAGTCTGTCTGGCGATAGTACAAGCCATGGCCGAAGTCGTCGGTGCGCGCGCGCAGGGTCTCCGCCTTGGTGTGATCGCGCTCATCGCCGCGCTTGCGGCTGCCAGTCAGAAACCCGCGCGCCAGCGGGCTCCACGGAATGCAGCCGATCTTCTGGTCGAGGCACAGCGGGATCATCTCGCGCTCTTCCTCGCGATACACCAGGTTGTAGTGATTCTGCATGGTCACAAAGCGCGCCAGCCCGTTGCTCGCCTGGAAGTTCAGCATCTTCTGGAACTGCCACGCATACATGCTCGACGCGCCCAGGTAGAGCGCCTTGCCCGCCTTCACCACGTCGCTCAACGCCTCGCAGGTCTCTTCAATCGGCGTGTTCTTGTCGAAGCGGTGAATCTGGTAGAGGTCCACGTAGTCCACGCCCAGCCGCTTCAGGCTGGCATCGATGGACGCCATGATGTGCTTGCGCGAGAGCCCGCGGTCGTTGGGCGAATCGCTCATCGGGTTGAAGACCTTGGTGGCAATCACCAGCTCTTCGCGGCGTGGCTGGAACTCGCGCAGCAGCTTGCCGGTGATGCGCTCGCTCTCGCCCAGCGAGTAGACGTCGGCCGTATCGAAGAAATTAATGCCCGCCTCAATCGCGCGCTGGACAAAGGGCCGCGCGTCGTTTTCTTCCAGTACCCACTCGCGCCAGCTTTTGGCGCCATAGGTCATCATGCCCAGGCAGATTGGGGAGACACGCACACCGGTGGAACCAAGGCTTACCGTCGACAAAGAAGCGTTCGCATTTTCACTCATGGCTGATTGGACGCAAACACGGGGTGCAGGGACTCCGTCGACTGAAAGCTCCCCGGTGAGAGAACCCGGGATCCGAAATCACAACTCTTTGATAAGACGCTTCTTGGCATGCGGACACCCCTCTCCCAACCCTCCGCATCCTATCCATGCTGAGCCGCCGTGCGTGCCCGCGGGCCCAGCAGTGTAGGAGGTACGCGTGGCGGCTCCCAGTCAATAGCCGAGTCTGGCCCGCCCGGCGCTAGAGTTCCTCGCGATTGCTTGAGTCGGGGCGAAGCCAGAGGCCGGTCCAGCTCTCCGAAACAATAATGCTGTTGCCTGGATTGCGCGGGTCATACCGCACCTGCACCGGCTGGTCGATGCGAAACCCCACCACCTCGTTGGGCAGCGAGGACACATCCTGCGCGCAGTTATAGACCAGCCCCGCCAGGCTGTAGCTGTATACCAGCACCTCCGGCGTCGGCGAAACGCTGTCCTCGTTGCTCAGGGTGCGTGCGTCCAGGATCACGCCGTCGGTGATGCGGCCACTGAGGGCAAGCTCTTCGCGGCGGCTGCGCTCAATCTCCTCCGGCGAGAGCCGATGCGACCGGATATACCACCACACCCCGCCTGCGGCGAGCACAATCACGCCAGCAACGCCACCGACAATCCGCGGATCCTGCTCACGGATCAGGTGCGCTGCTTGCTGGAAGATCGGCTGGTGGAGAATTGGTTTCAAGGTCGCTTCAAACGTCAGGGTTGTGGTTCGGAGTGGAATCTGCGTGTACGAGAAGCATAGCCTAGCCCGCGCGCGTTCGCTGGGTGAAGCTGCACAGAGGGTTCCCCGCATGGTTCGCAGGGCTGCGGCGATATACTGCGGTGTGCCCATGCGAATGAAAATCTCGAAAACGGAACCGGCCTTGAGTATCCGGGCGAACCTCCGGGATAGCCCTGCCGGCCACCCGCTGGACCTTGGCCCCGATGAAAACGGTGTTGCCCGCCGCGTGCGGTCCACTACCGTCATCTGCGTACGCCGCGGCAACAGCATGGTGATGGCCGCCGACGGGCAGGTGACCCTTGGCTCGACCGTGATGAAGCACTCCGCCAAGAAAATCCGGCGGCTGTATAACGACAAGATCCTGGCGGGCTTTGCGGGTTCCACGGCCGACGCCTTTTCGCTCTTCACCCGCTTCGAGTCGAAGCTCGAGCAATACGGCGGCAACCTCGGGCGTTCCGCCGTCGAACTCGCCAAGGACTGGCGCACCGACAAGCTCCTCCGCCAGCTCCAGGCCCTGCTCATTGTCGCCGACGCCAGGCAGATGTTCCTGCTCTCGGGCGACGGCGACGTCATCGAGCCGGACGCCGTCGGCAACACCGAAGAGGGTGGCCTGATCGCGACCATCGGCTCCGGCGGCAGTTTTGCCCTGGCCGCGGCCACCGCGCTGCTGGAGAACACCCCCATGACTGCCCGCGAGATCGTCGAGCGCAGCATGAAGATCGCCGCCGAGATCTGCATCTACTCCAACCAGAGCGTCACCATCGAAGAGCTCAAGGCGGCAGAGTAGATGGCCATTTTCCTTCCCGGCACCGCTGAAGACCAGGCCCTCGGGCTCGACGAGATGACGCCGCGCGAGATTGTTGCCGAGCTCGACAAGTACGTCGTCGGCCAGGCCGCCGCCAAGCGCGCCGTCGCCATCGCGCTGCGCAATCGAACGCGACGCCAGAAGCTTCCGCCCGAGCTCGCCGAAGAGATCATGCCGAAGAATATCCTCATGATCGGCTCGACCGGCGTTGGCAAGACGGAGATCGCACGCCGCCTGGCCAAGCTGACCAACTCGCCCTTCCTCAAGGTGGAAGCTTCGAAGTTTACCGAGGTCGGCTACGTCGGCCGTGACGTTGAATCGATCGTGCGCGACCTCATGGAGATCGCCATCGACATGGTGCGCGAAGAGAAGCTCGATGATGTGGAAGACCGCGCCGAACTGCTCGCCGAAGAGCGCCTCATCGAGCTGCTGATCGCCCAGGGCACCACGAGCTCCGAACCTGCAGCCATCAACCAGGCTCCCGCTGAAAACACCTCCGACACCGAAAAAAACGAAGAGCCCGCGCCTCCCGCCCTGGCCATCGTAGCCAAGAGCGACGCCGAGGGGATGCGTGAACGCGAGCGCCTGCTGCAACAATTCCGCGAAGGCAAGCTCGACGATCGCATGGTCGAGCTCGAGACCCGCGAGCGCTCCCAGCCGCAGATCGAAGTCCTCAGCAACTCGCCCGAAGACATGGAGCAGAGCGGCATCAAGGAGATGATCGCCGGCATGTTTGGGCAGCGCACCCGCAAACGCCCGATGAAGGTTGCCGACGCCTTCGAGTACCTCTCCCAGGAAGAAGAGTCGCGCCTGCTGGACATGGACCAGGTCGTGCGCATCGCCGTCGAGCGCGTTGAGGACTCCGGCATCGTCTTCCTTGACGAGATCGACAAGATCGCCGGTCGCGAGGGCGGCCACGGCCCCGACATCAGCCGCGAGGGCGTGCAGCGCGACATCCTCCCCATCGTCGAAGGCACCACCGTCAGCACCAAGTACGGCATGGTCACGACGGACCACATTCTCTTCATCGCGGCCGGCGCGTTTCACGTCTCCAAGCCCAGCGATCTCATCCCCGAACTGCAGGGCCGGTTCCCCATCCGCGTCGAGTTACTGCCGCTTACGGTCGATGATTTTTTGCGCATCCTCACCGAGCCGCGTGCCTCGCTCGTCAAGCAGGCCATCGCGCTGCTCGAGACCGAGGGCCTCAAGCTGGAGTTCGCCACCGAGGCGCTCGAGGAGATGGCGCGCTTCGCCTTCCAGGTCAACGAGACGACGGAAAACATCGGCGCCCGCCGGCTGCACACCATCATGGAGAAGGTGCTGGACGAGATCAGCTTCGAGGCTCCTGACATCGTGAAGGCCGGAGGCAGCCCGGTCTCCGACAAGGTGCCTGCGCTCATCGATCGTCTCGTCCCAACGCCCAGCGGCGAGCCTCAGCATGAGCGCGTGCTGATTGTGGACCGCGCGTACGTCGAGCGGCAGGTGGCAAGCATCGTAAAGAACCAGGACCTGAGCCGCTATATCTTGTAGGCCCACGGCGCGATCTTGAAGCGCTCCACGGCCCGCACAACTCTGTCCCCCCGCTCGGGCGTCGGATATGCTGAAAGAGCACCCACCGAGGCCCATGACTCAACCGACGCAAAGAGGAACGTTGTGAAATCGCCAACCATGCGCCGCGCCCTTCTGGCCTATCTCGTCCTGCTTCCGCCCATCGCCTGGCTGGCCATGAAGTTCAGTCCCTACGCGCTGGACGGCGACGGCATGGCCTACATGGACGTCGCTGACCTGATCCGCGCGCACCATTGGGCCGGCGTCATCAACGGCTACTGGCATCCGCTTTATCCGGCGCTGCTGGCCGTCGCGCAAAGCGCCTTCCACACCAGGCGCAGCAACGAGCTGCACGCCTACTACATCCTCAACTACCTCATCTTCTTAGCGTCGGTCGCAGCGCTGCTCGCGTTTATCTCCGCGCTGGTCAACCTGCGCCGCCGCATGACACCCAACGCCGATCACAACGCCGGGGCCACTCCGCTGCTCGGCATGGAGGCCATGCAACTGTTCGGCGTCGCTCTGCTGGTCATCGCCACGGGGCGCGAACTCTCCATGGCCACCGTCCGCCCCGACGCGCTCCTGCAAGCCCTCATGCTCGCGGCCTTCGCCATGCTGCTGCAATCCTTCGCCAGCGAGAGCCTCATCTATGCGCCGGCTATGGGCTTCTTCTTCGGCCTCGCGTACCTCACCAAGTCGTTCGCCTTTCTCGTCGCGCTGATCAGCATTGCGCTGATGGTGCTCTTCCAGGGTTGGGTACAGAAGCGCAAGCCGATACGCGTGATTGCCGCCGGCGCGCTGGCGTTCATCGTCTTCGGTGTCATTGCCGGCCCGTACATCAGCGCGCTGTCCAAACAGAAACATCGCTTCGACTTCGGCGACTCTGGCGCCCTGAACTACGCGTGGTACGTCAGCGGCACGGTGAAGATGCACATCGAGCCATCGATGAGCGCCGACTTCGGCTCGGCCAAGGTGAACCTCATCCATCCCGAGCAGCAGTTGCTCGCGCAGCCCGGCATCTACAGCTATCGTGCCGAGCCCTACGGGACCTATCCCGCATGGTTCGATCCCACGTACTTCCACGAGCGCATTGTGCCGGTCTTCAACGGCAGCCGCCTCATCCATCGCGACGTGCGTAACCTCGTCCTGAGCTTCCGCTACCTGCTCAATCATCCCGAGGCCTGGATCCTGCTTGCTCTCCTGCTCACATGCGGCGCGCGCTTCGGCTTCAAACACGCACGCACCAGCCTGCACCACTGGCGTCACAGCGTCTTCTGGCTGCCGCCGATCGCGCTCGGCGTCGCGATATGGGGCATCTACGGCCTGGTCAACATCGAGGAGCGTTACGTAACGCTGGCGTACCTCCTCATCGTGCTTCCCATCTTCGCCGCGCTCGTCTACGTTCCTGAGCTCAACGAGGACACAGACGAAAATCCCTGGCCTCGCCGCACAGCCACCGCGATGATCGCTGTCGTGGCCTTCTTCGCACTCGGCGAGATGCTGCGCGTAGCCCTCGAACACCGTCGCGATCAATCCGCCGCCGGCCTGCCCGCCGCCTGGGTCCAGCCCAACATCGTCGAAGCCGCCAAGGGCCTCAACGCGCTCGGCGTCGGCTCCGGCGACGAGATCGCCTGCATGGGCACGATCGCCTGCCTCAACGACCCCTACTGGATGCGCCTGGCAAATGTACGAGTGCTGACCGAGGTCTACAACCCCGACGCCCACCACCTCCTCGAAGAGTACGAAGGCCTTCCCAACCGACAGCAGGTTGAGGACGTCCTCAAATCCCAGGGTGCCAAGGTCGTCGTCGCTGCCTTCGATCCTGGCGTGATGACCGGCCGAACTCCAGCCTCTGCCGGCTGGATTCGTCTCGGTGAGTCCGACCTCTACGCGCGCCCGCTGAACACTCCCGCACCAGCACCCTCCGCGCCCGCCACCCTGCCGTGGGACATGACCGGAGCCGCCAAACCATGAGCCTCACCGGAGATCAAATCGTGCCGCAAGCTTTACCCTCGAACGAAGCCGCGCCCATCGAACTGAGCGTCGTGATGCCCTGCCTCAACGAGGCTGAAACCCTCGCCGTGTGCGTCGACAAAGCCCTCGCCGCGCTGGCCGAAAACCACATCGCGGGCGAGGTCATCGTCGCGGACAACGGGTCTACAGACGGCTCACAGAGTATTGCCATCGAACACGGCGCGCGCGTTGTGCCCGTGCCTCTCCGCGGTTACGGCGCCGCGCTCAACGCCGGCATTCGCGCCGCACGCGGCAAGTATGTCCTCATGGCCGACGCAGACGACAGCTACGAGTTCGCCCACATCCCACGCTTCCTCGCTGAGCTGCGTGCCGGCTCTGACCTCGTCATGGGCAATCGCTTTCGCGGAGGCATTGGCCCGAAGGCCATGCCGCCGCTGCATCGCTATCTCGGCAACCCGGTGCTCAGTTTCCTCGGCCGCGCCCTCTTCCACGCGCCCATCGGCGACTTCCATTGCGGCATTCGTGCGTTCAGCAAAGACGCGTACGAGCGCCTCGCCCTCCGCACCACAGGTATGGAGTTCGCCAGCGAGATGGTCGTGAAGTCCTCGCTGCTTGGCCAGAAGATGACGGAGGTCCCGACCACGCTGAAGAAGGACGGCCGCAGCCGCCCACCGCACCTCAAGACCTGGCGCGACGGCTGGCGTCACCTGCGCTTCCTGCTGATGTATTCGCCGCGCTGGCTGTTCCTCTATCCCGGCCTCGCGCTCATGGTCGTCGGCCTCGCGGTCATGGCGTGGCTGCTCCCGGCGGAACGTCCGCTCGGCCACGTCAACCTTGGCGTCGACACCCTCGCCTACATGGCCGCCGCCGTTCTGCTCGGCTTCCAACTCGTCTTCTTCGGCGTGGCAGCGAAGGTCTTCGCCATCTCCGAAGGCCTGCTCCCCGAAGACGAAAGCTTCCAAAGCTGGTTCCGCTACATCACCCTCGAAACTGGCCTGATCGTCGGCGTACTATTGGTGCTCGCCGGTATAGGCATCGCGCTGTCCTCGGTCGTCTCGTGGTCGCACGCCGGATACGGTCCATTGCCGCCGGTGCAGATGATGCGCCGCACCCTCCCCGCCATGCTCTGCCTCATGCTCGGCACCGAGATCTGTTTCGCCAGCTTCTTCCTGAGCCTGCTCGGGCTCAAGCGCAGCTAGCAAGTTTCCCAACCGACTGACCAAGCCACGAAAAAGGCCGCCTCGTCTGGAGGCGGCCTTCCGTGTCTTTGTCGTGCGAGATTACTGCTGCACAGGCTGCGGCTTTGGCAGCTCGCTGAGGCGCTTCTCCAACAGCTTCTCCAGATCTTCCAGCGCCTTCGAGAAGCCCTCGATACCTTCCTTCAGCTTGTCGTGCGCCATCCGATTCTCCGCATGCATCTTGTCGAAGGTCGCCTTGTCGACGACGATCTTCTCGATCGGATCCTTCGCGGAGGTCACCGGATCAAGCTTGCGATCGAGCTTGCCCTCGGTCGTCTGCAACTCTTCGAGCAGCTTGGGCGCGATGGTCAGCAGATCGCAGCCGGCCAGCTCAATGATCTCTCCTGTGCTGCGAAAGCTCGCGCCCATCACAACGGTCTTGTACCCGAACTTCTTGTAGTAGTGATAGATCTCGGTGACCGACTTCACGCCGGGGTCCTCCGCGGGCGCATAGTCCTTGCCGGTGTCCTTCTTGTACCAGTCGAGGATGCGGCCGACGAATGGGGAGATCAGCGTGACCTTCGCCTCGGCGCTGGCGACGGCCTGGTGCAGGCCGAACAGCAGGGTCATATTGCAGTGGATGCCCTCTTTTTCGAGGATCTCGGCGGCGCGAATGCCCTCCCAGGTGGAGGCGAGCTTGATCAGCACGCGTTCGCGACTGATGCCGGCCGCCTCGTACTGCGCGATGATGTCGCGGGCGGTGGCGACCGATTTCTCGGTGTCATAGCTGAGGCGTGCGTCGACTTCGGTGGAGACGCGGCCCGGAACGATCGCGAGGATCTTGAGGCCAAACGCTACCGCAAGCGACTTGAAGGCAGCGGCCGCGACATCCTTGTCGGAGGCGCTCTCCCCGGCCCTCTCCCGCGCAGCCTGCAGCACACCGTCGACGATGGGCTGATACTCCCGCATCTGCGCGGCCGCTGCGATCAGCGACGGGTTCGTCGTCGAGTCGGTCGGCTTGAACTGCTTGATGGCATTGATGTCGCCGGTATCGGAGACGACAGTGGTCATGGACTTAAGCTGGTCTAGAAGATTCGCCATAATGGCTCCTATGCGAGAACGCTCGCGGGTGCAAGGCTGCACCGAAAAATCTATACATCTATCGAAAAATCAACATCACAACTATTATAGAACCCGCCGCATCCATACACTCGTTAGATGCCGATCATCGGGCCGCAGGCTCTGAAACCGCTCCAACCGAGCGCGTTCAGTCTGCACACGCGCGCTGGTTGCCGAAGGATACCCTCACCATGCCCGAAGGAAAGCACCCCGACCACCGTCACGACGACACCGGCCCAAAAGCTCCGCACGAGCAGCAGGTGCCCTACTGGAAGCGCGCCCACAAAGACTGGAAGTTCTGGGTTGGCGTCGTCCTCATCTTCGCCGCCATCGCCATCTACGTGCTCTCGCTCGATCTATCCACGGTGCCCCATCCCCACACCTAGGTCTAAGTGTTTGCGCGCGCGGCGATCAGGCTGTCATACAGCTTGATCGTCTGCGCCGCAATCGCCGTCCACGAGAAGTGTTCCTCCACACGCCTGCGCCCCGCTTCGCCCATGCGCCTGGCCTTCTCCGGATCGCGCAGCAGCCCGGTAATCCGCGCCGCAAGATCCTTCGCGAACTTTGCTGGATCGACAGGAAAGGTAGTGACGGCGTCCGCCTCGAACGGCACCAGGTGTCCGGTCACCTCATCGACCACCACTTCGAGAATCCCGCCTGTAGCGCTAGCCACCACCGGGGCCCGGCATGCCATCGCCTCCAGGTTAATGATTCCGAACGGCTCATACACCGACGGGCAGCAGAACACGGCGCAGTGCGAGTACAGCTGAATCGCCTCCTCGCGCGTCACCATCTGCTCAATCCAGACAAGATTGTGGCCCGTCCCCGTCGGGTCGCCGGTAGCAATGGAGTGACCGCCGTCGGTCGTAAAGTTTTCGACTGCGGCCTCCTGGCTGCCCGGCGTATAGCGGCGCACGGCCTCCACCTTCGCCCGCATCTCCGCGGCGATTTCCGGCGTATCCGGAGCCCCCGCACACAGCACCACCTGCGTCCCCGCCGGCAGATACTGGATCGCCTCCACCAGGTGGGTCACGCCCTTCTGCCGCGTAATCCGCCCCACAAACAACACGTACGGCTTGGCTGGGTCGACGCCATACTTCTCCAGCGCCGTGATCTCCGGCGTGTACTGATACTGTCCCAGGTCGATGCCGTTATAGATCACGTGAATGCGGCCCGGGTCCACCTCCGGATAGGCCTTCACAATGTCGGCCTTGGTGCCATTCGACACGGCCACAATCGCATCCGCATCCAGAATCGCGGTGCGCTCCATCCACGAGCTCAGCGCGTACCCTGTTCCCAACTGCTCGGCCTTCCACGCTCGCAAAGGTTCCAGCGAATGCGTCGTCAATACAAAGGGAATGCCGTACAGTTTCTTCGCGAGGAACCCTGCCATCGCCACGTACCAGGTGTGCGTATGAATGACGTCCAGCTTCTCCAAATGAAGATTCTGTAAAAGATTAAGCGACAGCGCCTCCAGCGCCCCCTTGAACTTCGCCTGTGTGCCGTTCGAGATCATCGGCCAGGGCTGCTCGAAGTGCACGTGCAGATTCGGATGGTGCGGCAGCTCCGGGTCCTTCAGGCTGTCAGCGTCCGGCGTCTCGCCCCACGCATACACGTCCACCTCAATGCTCTTCGCCATCTCGCGCGACAGGTATTCCACGTGTACTCCCGCGCCGCCATACACATAGGGTGGATACTCACGGGTCATCAGGCCAACACGCATAAAAACTCCTTCACCGAATCAGATGCGCACGCAGGAATGAGCATAACCGACGGAGTCCAGCTTTTGGCGCAACTCGCTCGCGTAGGTAAGAATGGCTGGATGACCAATGCAAGATTCGCGCTGGCAGCGGTGCTGCTCCTGGCTCCAGGTGTGTGCAGCGCGCAACAGCCGACAAGCAGCGTGAAACAGCCAGCGAAATCAGCAGGGAAGCCGGCCGTTGAAGACCTCCGCCTGCGCACCATCTACAACGCTGAAGATGCCTGGCGCAAAGCGCAGCGCGGTGCCCAGGACGAAGACCATCCCCATCGCATTCCGGCCGAACTCCGCTTCGTCAACGCTGCCAAGCAGCAGGGCGACCTCGAACATTGGCACGCCGTCCTGCTTAAGATCGACGCGCTGCACCCCGCGCTCCTCTCGCCCGACGAGCGCGTCAACTACCAGGTCTTCCGCGCCCAGCTTGTCGTCCTCATCGATCGGCAAACGTTCCGCGAGTACGAACGCCCCGTCAACTCCGATTCCAGCTTCTGGTCTGACGAAGAAGAGATCGGCCGCGAGACTCCACACACGCTCGAGGACTACGAACACTACATCTCGCAGCTCCACGACATCCCGCGCTACTTCCGCGAAAACATCGCCAACATGCGCGCCGGCCTCGCCCGCGACTTCACCCCGCCGAAGGTCACCCTCACCGGCCGCGAGCAATCCTTAGTCGCCGTCGCGGAGGCCAAAACGCCCCAGGCCACGGTCTATTACAAGCCCTTCGAAAAGATGTCAGCGACCATCTCCGCGGCCGATCAAACCCGCCTCCGCGCCCAGGCCGCTGCCGCCATCCAGGCCGACGTTATCCCCGTCTACGGCGACCTGCTCATCTTCTTCCGCGACGACTACATCCCGCACGCGCAAACCTCGCTCGCCGCCGAAGACCTTCCCGACGGCAAGGCCTACTACCAGTCCAGGATCCTCGAATTCACTACCCTCACCCTCACGCCCGAGCAGATCCACCAGGTCGGCCTCACGGAGATGGCAAAGATTCACGCCGAGATGCTGGCAACCATGCAGCAGGCCGGCTTCCAGGGTGACTTGCCGGCCTTCCTCCACTTCCTCCGCACCGACCCTCAGTTCTATGCCAAATCCCCGGAAGAGTTGCTGATGCGCGCGGCCTCTATCAGCAAAGACTTTGACGGCGTCTCCGCGCAATACTTCGGCTACCTGCCGCGCCGCCGCTTCGGCATCAAGCCCGTCCCGCTCGACATTGCGCCCTTCTACACCTCGGGGCGTGGCGGCTCCGGCAGCTATCTCGTCAACACCTACGACCTGCCCGCGCGCCCGCTGTACTCGCTGCCCGCGCTCACCCTGCATGAGTCTGCTCCGGGCCACGCCTTCCAGATACCCATCCAGACCGAGGTCGTCAAAGACCGCCATCTACCCAAGTTTCGCAACGCCTACATCTCCGCCTACGGCGAAGGCTGGGCACTCTACTGCGAGCGCCTCGGGACCGAGATGGGCATCTACCACACGCCCTACGAGACCTTCGGCATGCTCAGCTACCAGGCCTGGCGCGCCGCCCGCCTGGTAGTCGACACCGGCATCCACTCCCAGGGCTGGACCCGCGAACAGGCCCAGCAATACCTGCGCGACAACACCGCACTCTCCGACCACGAGATCGAGACTGAGGTCGACCGCTACATCTCCTGGCCAGGCCAGGCGCTCAGCTACTACCTCGGCCAGATGGCCATCCAGAACGCCCGCCGCAGAGCCGAAGCCGCACTCGGCCCGAAGTTCAACCTGCGCGCCTTCCATGATGCAGTGTTAGAGCTAGGCTGCGTGCCCCTCCCCGTCCTCACCGCCCATATCGACGAGTGGATCGCCAACGGAGGCGTCGGTCCCTACCCGGATATGGAGAAATAGCTTTTACAGGGTGTACATCCCAAGAGGAAGGTACAGGCTGCTAAGGACGGTACATCACTACCATTCCTCGGGCTCGCAGAGCGCGTCAGAGCGTTGCATGCGCCAGCCCACCAGTCTGTTCGAGAAAGATGTCTGCCCGCCCAGCGGTATACTTTCCTCCTGCACGCCCGGCCCTTTAAAAATTCTTTCACCTGGAGTTTGAATGCTGATACACCCCAGACGTACGCGCTTTTATGTCGCTGCTGCAGCCATGACGCTGGTGGCCAGTTCCGCTCTCGCGCAGGAACCGCACGCCGAGAAGACCACGACCACCACCTCCACCGTCTCCGCTGAGCCCGCAAAGCCGCACGCCCTCACGCCTGACTCCATCACCGACGGGTCTGTCACGGTCGGCGGCAAGCCCATCGCGTACAAGGCTGTCGCCGGTCTGCTCCGCGTCGGTGGCACGGACCAGACCGACGCCACCATCGCACTCGATGGCACACAGCTTCCCGACTCCGGCGTCGAACCGCCCAAGCCCGGCGACGAGCCCGCGACCGCGACCATGTTCTACACCGCGTACCTTGCCAAGGGCGAGAACATCGCCACCCGTCCCCTCGTCTTCATCTACAACGGCGGCCCCGGCTCTGCAACCATGTATCTCCGCATGTCCAGCTTCGGCCCGGTGCGCGTCGTGCTTCCGGATCTCGGCCATCCCGCTGGCGGACCCTACAAGATCGTGTCCAATGAAGACTCGTTGCTCGACGCCGCCGACCTCGTCTTTGTCGACGCCCCCGGCACCGGCTACAGCCGCGTCATGGGCAAGGACGCTAACAAAGCTTTCTACGGTATCGATCAGGATGCGGGTGCCTTCCAGCGCTTCATCCGCCGCTTCCTCACCAAGTACGATCGCTGGAACTCGCCGCGCTTCCTCTTCGGCGAGAGCTACGGCACCACGCGCGATGCGGTACTTGCCGCCGCGCTGCAGCGTCACGGCGTCGACCTGAACGGCGTCGTCTTCCTGTCGCAGATCCTCAGCTTCGACAACTCCGCCGACGGCTCCGACGGCAACCCCGGCACGGACAACGGATTCTTCCTCGCGCTGCCCAGCTTCGCCGCCACCGCCTGGTACCACCACAAGGTGCCCAACCAGCCTGCCGAGCTTCTGCCCTGGCTGCATGAGGTCGAGCAGTACTCGCTCGGCGAGTATGCCAGCGCCCTCCTCCAGGGTGCCGACCTCGACGCCGCGAAGAAGGCCGCTGTCGCCGCGAAGCTCGAAAGCTACACCGGCATCCCCGCCGCGTTGTGGATCAAGGCCAACCTGCGTATCACCGGCGGACAGTTTGCTCAGGACCTGCTCGGCAGCAGCAACGAAACCACCGGCCGTCTCGACTCCCGGTGGCAGGGCCCCAGCATGAATCCCATGGACTCCGAGGCTCAATCCGATCCCTTCAGCGAGTCCATCGAGTCCGCCATCCTCGCCGCCATGAACACCTACGCGCACAACACCCTGAACTTCGGCAAGGAGATGACCTACGAGCCCAGCGCACGCATGCCCGGCTGGAAGTGGGACATGACCGTCAAAGGCCAGGGCGGCGGCTGGCCTGGCACCAGCTCCAACGTGATGAGCGAGATCGCCTACACCATGAAGGTCAATCCTCACATGCACATCCTGCTCATGGGCGGCTACTTCGATCTCGGCACCCTCTACTTTGGCGCGACCTACGAGATGAAACACCTGCCCATGTCGGAATCCCTGCAGAAGAACATCGACTACAAGTTCTTCCAGACCGGCCACATGGTGTACGTGAATCCCGAAGCGCGCGCCGCACTCCACCAGCGCACCGCCGAGTTCATTCGCGCGAATCAAGCCGGACAGTAGTGGCTGCGCACGTCCATAGCGAGGCCGGACGATCCCGTCCGGCCTCGTAATTTCTAAGCGCGGTCCAGCGGCAGGTCAGTTGCACGAGAAGATCGAACTTGCCGAAAACCCGACTTTAGCGGAGCTTGTAAACTAGCGTGGGGCCGCCGGGGGGCTGGGCCCTCCCGTACACAAGCCGGATAAGTGTCGTGCGAGTCGGTGCTGGCGATCTCCGGTACAGCCAATCCGATCACGGGTATCAGCCCCCAATCCTCGTTGCTCAAAACCCGACTTCCAAGGAACTCAGCATTGAGTGATGATGGTTCCGAGATGCAATTCTGTCAAAACCTGAAAGCGTTGACCCTGCTCTTTTTCATCGGTGCATTGGGTTGCTCCCATTCGCCTGCACAACGCTCGGTCGTCGAGGCTGAACCCGTCTGGTCAGTCGCTCTCAGCCAAGGCCCTTTCCACAACGATACGAGTTCGGATTTTGCCGCCACGCGTCGAGCGGTCATTGTTGGTAGTCGAGTAGTCGTGCTGATCGATCTGGGCCCAACGGCCTATGTCGCTGGTCGACCGAAGAGTAACCACCGGCTTCTATCTTTGGATCTCGCATCCGGTGCAGTCTTAAATCAACAGGACCTGTCAGACTTTAGAGCGCCTGATCTCTATGCGACCGATGATGATCATGTAATCATCGGAGAATTCTCCCTGAGAAGACTAAACCCCGATCTCACTCCCACCCTCGAACAGTACACAGATACGGGTCACGGCCGAACAATCCAGATCTCACCCGACGGAAGTACGCTGGCGCATGAGACTGCACCTGGGACAGAGCTGCTTGACTCGCATACCCTTCGGCCAACGGGTACGCGCCTATCAGAAGTCCGTTCCTACAGCGGTGAGTCGAAGATCGGTTTTGACAGACAATGTTCACTGGATCGGACAGTACCCAAAAGACCTGACCTTCGTCACTTTGACGGACGAGGTCGGCCAACACCTTGTCTTTCACGGGCAGTGCTCAGGACGACCGGCATTCTTGGACGACAGAAGAATACTTATAACAGGGTGCGGAACAGTCAGAATCCTCGACACCTCTGGCCGAACCCTGGGGGAAGCGAACCTGCCCACAAAAGATGGTGATTTCGCGGGAATATCACGTAACGGTTCAAGGTTTGTAATTCAGAACTCCGAAAGCACCTGGGGAGACCCACCTCGACTGGTGTCTGAGAGTTTTACGATCTACGATTCGAGAACGGTTCAGCCCATCGCAGTTGTCAATTCAAAACTCCTACCGGAACGACGCTCTTGGACTGCCTTCTCGAAAGATGGGCACCTCTTTGTCGAAGGAAGTACTGGCCGGTTGAGCCTTTATCGCATTCCTTAGAAAGTTCCCGCTTCAAAAACGGGGTTTTCGGCAATGTCGCACCGCTCGAACGTCAAACCAACCCAATCGCCAACGCTTGCCGAAGCGCCACCCCAACGCGATACAGTAGCTGCAGGCGTCTATCCGCGCACGACGTCTCCCGGAGGGTGAAAGTGCTTAGGCAAGTCTCACAGTCCCCGGCCGTTCTGGCCGCTACTCTTTGTCTCGCGTTGGTCTCCACGACGCCTCTCGCCCTCGCCCAGGACGTCGTCAACACCCCAGGCACCGATATCCCCGCCGCGGGCACCCCAGCCGCCGGCGCCGTTCTTCCGCCCCTTCCCGCCGACAAGTATCTCTGGCTCGAAGACACCAACAGCCCCCGCGCCATGGACTGGGTCAAGGCCGAAGACGCTCGCTCGCTCAAGGTTCTCGAAGCCGATCCCCACTACGCGGCTTTTTACGCCGACGCGCTCAAGATCGCCGTCGCTCCCGACCGCCTTCCCGAGCCCGACCAGCGCGGCTCCGAGATCTACAACTTCTGGCGCGATGCCGATCATGTGAACGGCATCTACCGCAAGACGTCGCTCGCCGACTACCTCACCGCGAGCCCCACCTGGAAGACCGTTATCGACTACGACGCGCTCGGCAAGCAGGACAACGTCAAGTGGGTCTCCAAGGGCCTTAACTGCCTCTATCCCGGCGACCACCTTTGCCTGGTCACGCTCTCCGCGGGTGGCGAAGACGCCGACACGCAACGCGAGTTCGACCTCAAAACCGGCCAATTCGTCACCGGCGGCTTCAGCCTCGCGCACAGCAAGCAGAGCGTCGCCTGGCTCGACAAGGACACCCTCATCGTCGCGCGTGACTGGGGCACGGGCACCATGACCGCCTCTGGCTATCCGTTCGTCGTGAAGCTCTGGAAGCGCGGAACGCCGCTAGACAGCGCGCAGGAAGTCTTCCGCGGCAAGCCCACCGACCTTGGCGCCGCGGGTTACACCCTGCACGATAACAAGCAGCAAGCGCTCACCCTCTTCACTCGCAGCGTCACCATCTTCGAAAGCGAAACCTGGGTGCTCACGCGCGAGGGAACCAGGCAGCTCATGATCCCCTCCAAGGCCAACGTCGCCGGCCTGATCGACGGTCGCGTCCTGCTCAGCATCGACGAGGACTGGACTCCCTCCGGCCAGTTCCAGACCTTCAAACAGGGCTCGCTGCTCGAGGTCAAGATCGCCGACCTGCTCAAGGATCCCGCGCACCTCAAGCCCTCCATCGTCTTTGCACCCAGCGCCGACGAGTTCCTCGAAGGTGCCGCCACCACCAGGTCCCGCCTGCTCCTCACCACGCTCAAGCACGTTCAGGGCCGCGCCTACATCTACACTCCCACGCTCACCGGCTGGAGCCATAAGGAACTCCCCGTCCCGGCCAACGTCAGCGTCAGCGTGGTCTCCACCAGTGACGCCAGCGACAGTTTTTTCCTGGGCATCACCAGCTTCCTCACCCCGTCCTCACTCTTTCTCGGCGACGCCTCCACTGGCGCGCTCACGCTGGAAAAGACCGAGCCCGCCCGCTTTGACGCTTCAAAGGATGTGGCAGAGCAATACGAAGCCACCTCCAAGGACGGCACGCGCGTCCCTTACTTCATCGTCCATCGCAAGGACATGAAGCTCGACGGCTCGAACGCTACGCTGCTCAACGCCTACGGTGGCTTCCAGATCTCCGAGACGCCCAGCTACTCCGCCAACATCGGCAAGCTATGGCTCGAGCACGGCGGCGTCTACGTGTTGGCCAACATTCGCGGAGGCGGCGAGTTCGGTCCCGCCTGGCATGAGGCTGGCCTCAAGACCCATCGCCAGCGCATCTACGACGACTTCGCCGCCGTCGCCCAGGACCTCATCGCCCGCCGTGTCACCTCGCCCGCGCATCTCGGTATCATGGGCGGCTCCAACGGCGGCCTGCTCATGGGCGTCGAAATGACCCAGCACCCCGACCTCTGGAACGCCATCGTCATCCAGGTGCCACTGCTCGACATGCTGCGCTACGAGCAGATCGACGCCGGCGCAAGCTGGACCGGCGAGTACGGGTCTGTGGCTAACGCGGAAGAGCGCGCCTTCCTTGCCTCCATCTCGCCTTATAACCAGCTCAAGCCCGGCGTGAAGTATCCCGAGCCCTTCATCTTCACCACCACCAAGGACGATCGCGTCGGACCGCAGCACGCCCGCAAGTTCGCCGCCAAGATGGAGGAGTACAACGAGCCCTTCCTCTACGACGAGATTATCGAAGGCGGCCACGCAGCCGGCGCCAACCTCGCCGAGCAAGCCCACACCTGGGCCCTCACCTACACCTACCTCACCAGCAAGCTGATGCAGAACTAGCCTGGCGCACAACGAACCCGGGTGCCCCATGTCTCGCTTCTGAGACATGGGTTTCCAGCAGCTCTATGCCAGCCCCAGCTGCGACAGCGCGAACGCCGTAATTGCCGCCGCATCTTCCTGCGGCGTGCGCTCCGTCAGGTTATCCATGCGCCGCTCATTCGCGCCGCGCACCATGTCCAGGATCGCCCACGCCACGGTGTCCAGGTCCACGTTCCGCGCGATCTCCCCAGCCTCCACACCCTCTTTCAATATCCCCACGAAGTGCGCATGTCCCGTCCGCAGCAGTTCATGCGTCTGGCGTTTATGCTGCGGCTCCCGTCCCACGGTCAGCAGCAGCCGATACAGATTGAGCTGTTCGTGCCAAAACTCCATCCGCAGCGAGATCGCCACGGCGAGCCGTTCGCGCACCCCCGTTGCGGCCCGCGTTCGTTCCTCCGCCAACGCTTGCAGGCGTTCGATCGCCAGCCGAATCGCAGTCGCGTAAATCTCTTCCTTCGACTCGAAGTAGAGATACACCGTCCCCTTGGCCATCTTTGCCGCGTCCGCCACGTCTCCCACGCAGGTGGCCGCAAAGCCTTTCTTTCCAAACACCTTGATCGCCGCGGTCAGAATCTCTTCGCGCCGCAGGTCGGTTAGCACCTGCTTGCGTGTCGGGTTACGGATCTGCGCGGTTGAGCTCACGAACACAAACTAGCACGTTTTCCCGCCCGCGTCTGAATCCCCGATCACCCCGCAGCTCTCTAATGACCAAGGAGTCATAAGAATGACTGGCGGGTCAGTCCTAGAACCGGAAGAGCTCGAACCAGCGATAGAGCACGCCCCAGAGGACGCCAGCACGGATGCAGAGCAGGCCCTCGACGCCGCCGAATCTTCGCTTGCCCCCAGCGCCACGGAGTTCGAGCCCGGCGAGCCCCTCGCTTCCACCTCTACGCCACTCTCGCCGTCCGCGCAGGGCCGCGCCTTCAACCCCTGGATCATCGCCCTCGTCGTCACTATGGGCACCTTCATGGAGGTGCTCGACACCTCCATCGCCAACGTCGCCCTTCCTCACATAGCAGGAAGTCTGTCTGCATCTCAAGACGAGAGCACCTGGGTGCTCACCTCCTATCTCGTCGCCAACGCCATCATCCTCCCCATCAGCGGCTGGATCTCCTCAGTCATTGGCCGCAAGAACTTCTACCTCATCTCGGTGACGATGTTCACGGTCTTCTCCGCGCTCTGCGGCCTCGCTCCCACGCTCACGCTGCTGGTAGCGTTTCGCGTGCTGCAGGGCCTTGCCGGAGGCGGCCTGCAACCCTCCGTCCAAGCCATCCTCGCCGACGCCTTTCCCGGCAACAAGCGCGGCATGGCGATGGCCGTCTACACCGTCGCCATTCTCTGCGCTCCGGTGCTCGGCCCCACCCTCGGCGGCTGGATCACCGACAACTACTCCTGGCGCTGGATCTTCTACATCAACATCCCGGTCGGCATCGCCTGCGCGTTCTTCACCCGCATGGTGCTGGTCGATCCGATTGCCCTCACCGCCAAGCGGCTCGCCCAAAAGGGCAAGAAGCTGCGCATCGACGGGCTCGGTCTCGGACTGGTTGCCATCGGCCTTGCCTCGCTCGAGGTCGTGCTGGATAAAGGCCAGGAGCTCGACTGGTTCGGCTCGACCTTCATCTCCTGGAGCGCGGGCATCGCGGTCGTCGCCCTGATCGGCGCCATCTTCTGGGAGCTCCACGTCAAGGATCCCGTCGTCAACCTGCGGCTGTTGAAGGAGCGCAACTTCCTCTTCTGCTGTGTCATCGTACTCGGCGTCTACACCGCGCTCTATGCCTGCACCTTCCTTCTCCCCCAGTACCTGCAGCTGCTCATGGGCTACTCCGCCACTGCCGCCGGCCTGGCCGTCTCGCCCGCCGGCATCGCCACCATGGTCGAGGTACCCATCGTCGGCTGGCTGCTCGGTCGTGGCTACGACGCCCGCCGCTTCATTGCTGCCGGCATCGTGACCATGTGCCTCGGCACCGGGTGGCTCTCGCAGGCGAACCTGGACGCGGGAGAGCTCACGTTCATCTGGCCCCGCGTCGTGCAGATCCTCGGCCTCGGCCTGGTCACCGTGCCGCTCAGCACCATCATGTTCCGCTTCCTCCCCACTGACCAGAGCAGCAACGCCGCCGGCATCTACGCCCTGGTCCGGAACGAAGGCGGCAGCATCGGCATCGCCATCTCCAGCACCTTCCTCGAGCGCACGGCCCAGACCCACCAGGCCTACCTCGGCGCGCATCTCTCGGCGTCCAACCCGCTGGCCATGCGAGCCGCCCAGGCTTTCGCCGCCGCCCACGGCACCGTCGCCTCCAGCGGCTCAGCCTCCAACAACGCGTACGCCGGCCTCGCCATGCTCTACGGACAGGTACAGCGGCAGGCCTCCCTGCTCGCCTACATGGACCAGTACCGTATGTTCGCCTACCTCCTCCTGTTGCTCCTCCCGCTCGTGGTGTTGCTCAAACGCCCGCCCAAACTCACCGGAAAAATCGAATTAGAGGCCCATTAGGGCCAATTGAATCAGCAAGTTAGTCTTATTGCGATATTTGTTATATACTCGGCCTGTTTCCGAAATTCCCGGTATCTATCTGAGTTTCACGGGGGGCCCCCATCAAACGCCTGCAGCCGTTCTCCCTGCTGTCCGCTTCGTGCTTGTTCGCCTTCATCACCTTGACTGGATGTTCAGGGTTTAACGCGCTGCCAGACGTTTCCACTACAGGATCAGGGCCTCAATCCCATCCTGGCGCCTTACAGGGCAAGGTCATGGGAGGCCACGCGCCGATCATCGGCGCCGAAGTCTTCGTCTTCCAGGCCGGCCAGACCGGCTATGCCTCTGCTCCCACCAATGAGATGACGAGCGGCGAGCAGGGAACCGACCCCACCCTCGGCAGGTACGTTCTCACCACCGGCCCCAACGGCGACTTCCTCGTCACCGGCGACTACACCTGCACTCCCGGTCATCCCGTCTACATCGCTGCCGTGGGCGGCAGCGCCAGCACCACCGCGTCCCTGGTCAACATCACCGGCGCCGCCGGCAACAACAATCGCGGCACGTTTAGCATTACGTTTACGACCACCACTCCGCCCGCCGTGGGCAGCACGGTCAGCTTTGCCAGTGGGGCCTTCACGGCTGCCAAGTACACCTTCCTGAATGGAACGACGCAAACGGTGACGGCGAACACCGCCACGTCCTTCACCATCGCCAGCCCCAAGAACATCAACGGCTCCGCTACCGGCGTCGCACTCACCGGTGGGGTGCCGAATCCTGCCATCGCCAACATCGCTGTGCTGGGCGACTGCCCCACCTCCGGCAATTTCTCCACGCCCGGCAACGGTGCTCTCAGCTTCATCGACATCGACGAGGTCTCCACCACCGCGGCAGCCTACGCGCTCAACGCCTTCGGGAATGACTACAACGCCATCGGCGCTCCCGCCACAAATCTCGCTGGCATCGAGCGTGCCGCGACCAACGCCGGCCAGCTCTACAACATCAATCTAGACGACGTCGCCGGTGCCGGCATCGCCCTCGCCACCACCAACTCCGTCGGTGGAAGCAACGGCATCGTTCCCGAGGCCACCCTCGACACCGTCGGCAACATCCTCGCTGCCTGCGTCGACTCGGTCAACACCGCGACCACCAACTCCGACCAGTGCACTACCCTCTTCGGCACTGCCACCAGTACCGGTGACACCACCGGCACCAAGCCCACCGACATCTCGGCGGCGGCCTTCAACATCGCGGCATTCCCCGCCGGCACCGGCACCCAGCACGGCACCTTCACCAACGGCCTCTACGCCCTGCAGGGTTCCTCGGCACCTCCATTCGAGCCGAGTCTCGACGCGGCGCCCAATGACTTCGGCGTTGCCATCAGCTTCGACAACACCCTCAACACGCACGTTGGCTCGGCTGAAAGCGTCGCCGTCGACAGCAACGGCCAGATCTGGACGACCGCGCAGACCGATACCAGCATCACCCTCTGGTCGCCCCTCGGCACCGTCGTGAACTCCAACAGCGATGGCTACATCTACGGCTACGTCTCAGTCGATCCCTCCAATAACGCCTGGACCGGCAGCGCCAATTCCAGCACGGGCATTGTGAAGTTCAACAATGCCGGCGCGAAGACCAACACCTTCGGCAGCGGTTTCCAGTCCGCGTACACGGTCATCACGAATCAATCGAATAACAACGCCACCAGCATCGACGCCTACTTCTTCGCCGGCGCGACCGCGCAGGAAGGCTTCTGGTTCACCCCCAATGGCGACACCGGCAATGGGATCATCAACGGCGCCGGTCCCGCTGGCCCCTTCACCGTGGACGGTAATTTCGTCGCACACGGCGCCATCGATAGCACCGGCGACCTTTACCTGACCAGCGAAGCCGGCCAGCAGATTACCCGCGTCAACCCCAATACCGGTGGCATCCTGGGCATCGGCAATGGCTTCGCGACGGTCAGGAACTTCCCGATCGCCACGCCCACGGTTCCGGGTGCGGCCTTCCAGCCGCAGCCCGAGTTTCCCGCCATCGATGCTGCCAACAACGCCTGGATCCCTCTCCAGACCATCTTTTCTCCGATCGGCAGCGCAACGCCCGAACCCGGCCTCTATAAGATCTCGGCGACAGGCACGGCCACCACCTACTTCTCCGGCACCGGCACCAACACCGCCACCAAGATCTTCACGGGCGCCAACTTCTACCAGGCCTTCGGCGCTGCAGTCGATGGCAATGGCAATATCTGGGTGACCAACCGCTTCAACGCAGGCCTTGGCGGAAACGCTGCAGCTCCGGGCGCCAGCACCATTATCGAGCTCACCAGCGCCGGCGTTGCCGTCTCCCCGTCCACTAACTACACCTACGGCGGCATCCTTGACGATCCCCTTAACATTGCCATCGATCCCTCCGGTGATATTTGGGTGACCAACTTCAGCGGCAGCAAGCTCGTCGAGATCATCGGCGGCGCCGCTCCGGTGGTCACGCCCCTGTCCACCGCAGCCAACGACGGCAAACTCGGCACTGAGCCGTAGACCTCACTCATTCCATCAGCTGCTCCCAACCGCCCGCCTCGCGCATCCAGCGCGGCGGGCGTTTCACTTTCGCTGCGAGCGGGCCGCGTGACCCCCGCGTGTCGTATACTGACCGCGTTTCCATTCACAGAGGCCCCCTTTGCATTCGCTTCCAGGTAAGCAAACTTCCTGCCCCCGCCGTGTCCTTGGCAATGCGCTTGCTCTCTCAGCAGCCCTTCTGCTCGCGCTAGGGATTCCCCCGCTCACCGGCTGCGGTGGGCAGACCAGCCACCCGACAGCGGTCACGATTACGGGCCCGGCCAGCGATACCATCGCCCCCGGTGCCTCCGCCAACTTCACCGCGGTGGTGACAGGCGGCCCGTTGAACGCAGGCGTCACCTGGACTCTGACCGGCTGCACGGCAACGTCGTGCGGCACGCTGT
>DATHQT010000040.1:0-25215 GCA_035482415.1 Acidobacteriaceae bacterium
GCCATCGCCAACAACCAGCCACCGCTCACCATGCACGACGTACTCACAGCCATGATCAAAGCCCACGAGATTCAAGGCTGCATCGCTCTTGAAAACTCCTTCAACAAGGTCGGCCTCGACCACGTCGTGCTCGTCAAAGTCGCCTCCACCGCCGTCGCCACCCGCATGCTCGGCGGCACCAAAGATCAAATCATCGACGCCCTCTCCCAGGCCTGGGTCGACGGCCAATCCCTCCGCACCTACCGCCACGCCCCCAACACCGGCTCGCGTAAATCCTGGGCCGCCGGCGACGCCACCTCCCGCGCCGTCCGCCTCGCCCTCATCGCGCAAACCGGCGAGATGGGCTACCCCTCCGTCCTCTCCGCCAAGACCTGGGGCTTCTACGACGTCAGCTTCAAGGGCCAGCCCTTCAAATTCCAGCGGCCCTACGGCTCCTACGTGATGGAAAACGTCCTCTTCAAAATCAGCTTCCCCGCCGAGTTCCACTCCCAGACCGCCGTCGAAGCCGGCGTCACTCTCCACGCACAGCTAGCCGCACTCGGCAAAACCGCAGCCGACATCAAGGCCGTCACCATCCGCACCCACGAAGCCTGCATGCGCATCATCGACAAGCAGGGCCCGCTCGATAACCCCGCCGACCGCGACCACTGCATCCAGTACATGGTCGCCGTCCCTCTCATCTTTGGCCGCCTCACCGCCGAGGACTACGACGACACCATCGCCCGCGATCCCGTCTGGGGTACGCGCATCGACCACCTCCGCGCCACCATCACCTGTGTCGAAGACCCGAACTTCACCGCCGACTATCACGACCCCACCAAGCGCTCCATCGCCAACGCTCTCACCATCGAACTCACCGACGGCACAGTCCTCCCCGAAGTCATCGTCGAGTACCCCATCGGCCACCGCCTCCGCCGCACCGACGGCATCCCCCTGCTGCTAGAAAAATTCAAGACCAACCTCGACCGCCGCTTCTCCCCCGCAGTCCGCGACCGCATCCTCGCAGCCTCCCTCAACCAATCCAACCTCGAAGCCACCCCCGTCGACCAGTTTGTGTCGCTGTTCGTCGTGTAGTTTGTGTTGCTGTTTGTCGTGTAGATAGAATGGCCTCACTTTCCGCGGAGGGCAGTTCGCATGAACTTTGTTACCCGCTCTATCCTCGTCCTGTTCGCCCTCTATGGCCTGGTCTTCGTCATTGGCGACGCATTCCTGATGCACGAAAACGCCCCCGTGTGGCTCGCCGGCGCCTTTGTGCTCGTCTTCGTCGTCGCCCAGTTCACCCTCTCTCCCCGGCTCATCGAGTGGGTCTTCTCCATCGATTGGGACCAGTCCGCCCTGCCCGCCGCGAACCGCCAGTTCGTCGAAGAGCTCTGCCAGCGGCGTGGCCTTCCGCCACTACGCTTCGGCGTGATCCACAGCGGCACCCCCAATGCCTTCTCCTTCGGCCGCTTCCGTAAAGACGCACGCGTCGTTATCACCGACGGCCTGCTGGACATCCTCACCGTCGACGAGGCCAACGCCGTCCTCGCCCATGAGATCGGCCACGTCGAACACTATGACTTCGCTGTCATGACGCTCGCCGCCGCCGCCCCGCTCGTCCTCTACCAAATGTACGTCTATGGCAATCGCATCAAGAACCTGCGTGCGGTCGCCTGGTGCGCGTACTTCGCATACATCATCGGCCAATTCCTCGTGCTCACGCTCAACCGCACACGTGAGTACTGGGCCGACCACTACTCCGCCGAGTGCACTCACGCGCCCGGCGACCTTTCCTCCGCACTCGTCAAGATCGCCTATGGCATGGTCAAGCAGGACGGCGAGTTCCGCGAGACCCTGAAGTCCGGCTCGGCGGAGGAGAAGAAGCTCTCCGCGCGCCAGCGCCAGTTTGGCGGCGCCATGGCTCTCATGGGCATCTCCAATCTCAATTCCGGCATGTCCCTCGCCCTGGCCATGGCAAACCCCCAGCAAGCCGCAGAGGTCATGCGCTGGGACTTGGTCAACCCGTGGGCGCGCGTCTACGAACTCAGCTCCACGCACCCGCTCACCGCGCTCCGCGTGCGCGCACTCAACGAAACGGCCGAGCAGATGCAGCTACCCATCTCTTACCCCTTACCGGACGGTCCCACAGGGCGCAAAATACGCTGGGGCAACTTCCCCCTCGAATTTTTTCTCTGGATTGCCCCCTTCGCCTGCATTGCCGCGCTGGTCTTTCAGGGCTTCCTCCGGACCGCCCTCGCGCAAAGAGGCATAGAACTTCCCGAAACAGTCATGCCATGGCTGCTGATTGCCATCGGCATCCTCTGGGCTCTCCGTATCGCCTTTCGCTATCGAGGCAAGTTTCGCGAGGCGCAGATCCAAACCCTCCTGGAGGACCTCGACGTCTCCCAAATGACGCCGCGCGCCGTCGAATTGCGTGGCGAGATCATCGGCAACGGCGTACCCGGCGTCTTCTGGAGCCCGGATCTGGTGATGCAGGATCAGACCGGCCAGATGTTCGTGCTGTACCGCTCCTCTATTCCCTTCGGTCGGCTCTTCTTCGCTCTCACGGACGCCTACCGATTCATCGACGAACAAGTCACCGTGCGTGGCTGGTACCGTCGCGGCCTGCGCCCCTATGTCGAGCTCTCGGACATACGCGCGACCGTCAAAAAAGCCTCGCTTCCCAGCAGCGGCCCCATCAGCATCTTTAGTCAAGCTTCCCTCGACGCAGCGGCCGCAACGGTTCCCGAAGAACTCCACCAGCGCTCATATTCCCGCTGGATTCAACTGGCGCTCTCCGCAGTCGTTGCGGCCGTCGGTGTCATCTGGCTGTTGGGTGCCAGCTAGCATTTCCTACTTCAGCACCACATCCACCACCTCGATCGTGTACGCCGGCACGGTATGCTTCATCACCGCCCCCGTAAACCGCAGCGTGCTATCCACCGGACGAATCGCCACCGGATCCGTGATCGTATTCGTAGCCTGGAACGTCGCCCCATGCAGCGAAATCATCTTCGCATCATGCGCGCCCGCGCCCAAGCCCTTCAGCGCAATCTCCAACGGCTGATCCAGCGTCGTCGCATTCACCAGCTTCAAGTGCAACACATGCGTATCCGACGACTCCGTCACCGAATAGAAGAACCGTGCATTCGGATCAACACCCGTAATCGAGTTCTGCGGCTGCCCATCGCCGATATGCGCGCCAAACATGCACTGCGCATAGTAGCTCGGCGACCCATAACTGGTCAGCGCGTCATAGCCAATCAGATCCGTCGGCCACTGCATCGCTCCCGGATTCACATTCACCAGCAACGGCGCATAGCTCGCCATCTTGATCAAATCGCTATTCCGCTCCATCGACGTCATGAACGCCGCATCCCCCAGCGCATCGCCAAAGTTAGGAGTCGGCGATCCCGACCGCGTAGCCCACTCGCCCACAAACACCTTCGGCCCAGAGCGCGGCGCATCGTCGTAGTGATGCACCAGGGCAAACATATCCGCGGGCGACTTGTAATAGTGGTCATCAATCAAATCCGGCTCATTGCCCGCCCTCACCTTCACCGGCGTCGTCGCAATCAGCTTGTACTGCGGATACTTCTTGCGCAGCGCTTCAGCAAACTGCGCATACCGCTCGTCATAGCTTCCACTCTTGTCGAACCAGTCTTCATTACCAATCTCGATGTAGTGCAGCGGGAACGGCGCGGCATGCCCATCCTTCGCCCTCTCCGCGCCCCACTTCGTCGAGACATCGCCCGTCACATACTCCACCTCATCCAACGCGCTCTGCACATACGACTCCAGGTCCTTCCCCGGCTTCACATGCTCCCCGCGCAGCGAGTAGCCCGCATACACCGCCAACACCGGCTCCACATGCAGTTGCTCGGTCCACTTCAGAAACTCCATCATCCCAAATCCGTCCGTCGACCAGTACGTCCACGGCGCCATATGCCCCGGCCGATCTACCAGCGGCCCAACCGTCTCCTTCCAGTTGTACCAATCCTTCAGCCTGTCGCCTTCCAGGTAGTTGCCGCCCGGCAGCCGTATGAAGTTCGGATGCATCGCCGCCATCTTCTCCATCAAATCCGTCCGGTTCCCATTCGGCTGATTTTCATACGTTGGCGGAAACAAACTCACCAGCTGCAGATGCAGGGTCCCCGGGCGCGCCACCGTCAGCTCCAAAGTATTATTCGCCGACGTCTTCACCTCGCCCGTCTTCAGCGTGAACTCATAGCGCGTCCAACCGCTGCCGCCCAGCTCCACATGCGTTGTTGCCACCACCGCGCCCGTCTGGTTGTTGATCAGCCGCGCCGTCACCGGCCCCACCTCGCCATCTACCTTCGCGTAGAACGAGCCCTTGTACATCGTGTTCGCCCGCACCGGAATTCCCCAGTAGCCGGAGTTGCTCAGCCCAGCCTCATTCCCCGCTGAAGCCGCCGTCACTTTCAACGCCAGGCTGGTATGCAGCGCTGTGCTCGGCCCATCCTCCATATCGACCGCCGCCGTCATCGCCCCGTTACCTCTCACCACCTCGGTCCAGTTATCCACCCCCATCCAGTTGCCGCGGAACGTGCTGTTGCTGAGCAGCTCCGCATACAGGCCCCCCTGGTACGAATGATTGATCTCCTCGGTCATCAGCCCATACATCTTCGCGCTCGCCGGCTTCGCAATCACGCTCGTGTCCACCTCCAAATGCGCCACCGGCTGCAGCGCTGCAGCATGCTGGCTTGGCCCAGCAGGGTGGCTCTGCGCTGAAGCGGCAACCCAGCCGGCACACAGCCCGGCAGCTACCAGCAAATTCACAACACGACGAGTGGCAACACGAGGAAATAAACGCATAACAGGAGTTCGCTCACAATCAAAAGATGGAATAGCCAACGCCGAAATTCTACCCCAGAAATCGTTTACTTGGCTCCCCCTCCTGGAGAGCGGGGCCTTTTGACTCCCGCCGTCCGCGCAGGACCCCTGTATCCTGAGCTCGCCATGTCTTCACCAGAGCCCGATTATCCCGCCATGCTCCGCATCGCCCTCGAAGAAGCTCGCACCGGCCTCGCCGAAGGTGGCCTCCCCATCGGCGCCGCCATCTTCCGCGCCGACGGCACGCTCATCAGCCGCGGCCACAACCGCCGCATCCAGCAGTCCGACCCCTCCATCCACGGCGAAACCGACGCCTTCCGCAACGCCGGCCGCCAGCGCTCTTACCGCGACCTCATCATGGTCACCACGCTCGCTCCCTGCTGGTACTGCTCCGGCCTCATCCGCCAGTTCGGCTTCCGCACCGTCGTCATCGGCGAAAGCGTTAACTTCTCCGGCGGCGAGCACTGGCTCCGCGACCTCGGCATCCGCATCATCGACCTGGCCGACCCCGCCTGCATCGCCATGATGCGCGACTACATCGCCGCCAACCCCACCGTCTGGCACGAAGACATAGGCGTCGACTAGAGCCCTGCCCCCACCCGTAGCGAACGTGGCGCTAAACTTCGCGCACGTTGCGTCAAGGCTTTCACCGATTCGTCAACCACCGTATCATCTCCGCCTCACCCGGCCACTTCGCCACCAGCTCCTCCGCGCTCGCGTCCTCATAGTCTACGAACTCAAACCCCGGACTCACCGTACACCCCAGCAGCGCCCAACCCTCACTCCTCAACAACCGAGACCCCTGCCACACCCCTGCCCGCACCACATGCTGCGGCCGCTCCCCCGCCTCCAGATCCTTCCCAATCACGATCTGCTCGCTGCGGCCATCGTCAAACAACTGCAGCATCTCCACCGCGCCACCCATGTAGTGATGAAAAATCTCGTCACTCTTCAGCACATGCATCTCGCTGAACGTTCCCGGCTCCAGCAGATAATAGATCGCCGTCGACGTCCGCCGCGCGCCCTCATATCGCCCTTCCTCAAAGCACGAAGCCGCTACAAATTCCTCTGACTCCCACGTCCGCACATACCAACCACCCTCACGCGGATGCTTTACCAACCCTAAAATCTTCTTCACCTCATCAGCTGTCATAGCCCCATCCTAAGCCACGCCCGTCGCTGCGCCCTCCGCGATACACTCATTCAACCATTCATCGGGCCCTGTCACTAGATCTCTGCGCCGCATCCCACCACGCCGCAAAGGACCCCTTCATGCTCGACGTCCACCCGCCCCACCAGGCCGCCCACACCTGGACCGACTTCTTCATCCACATCGCCACCATCGTCCTCGGTCTGCTCATCGCGATCGGCCTCGAACAAACCGTCGAGCTCGTTCACCACCGCCGCGAAATCCGCGAAGCCCGCGCAGCTCTTGCAGCAGAGCATCAGGAAAACATCCGCCGCTACCATGAAAATGTTCGCGACCATCTGCTGCGTATCGCCAACCAAAGCAGCGATCAGGACGTCCTCCGCTACCTGCTCGCCCACCCCGGTACTTCCCAGGAAAACCTGCCCGGCGTCATGAACTACGGCAGCATCACCATCGGCGAACCCGTCGAGTCCGCATGGGTAACCGTCGAACACTCCGATGTTGCCTCTCTCCTCCCCTCCGCCGAACTCGAGAATCTTGCCAACGAATACAAACAGCTCGATCGCGAATCCCAGTACTTTCACGATTCGCTGCAGCCCTATCTCACCGATTGCGCCGACTACCTCACCCATACGGCCGACATCACCGCCACCAATGCGCCCGAACAGCAGCAGACTCTCAACTGCATCGTTCTCATGCAGGGCCGCGAGTCCGTCTTCGGCGATCAACTCTCCGTCATCGGCACCCTCAACGGCTATGGACCGCCTATCGACTGGTGGAAGATGATCCCCTTCTTCCACATGGCAGAACAGCATCGCTTCGCCGCCACGCACCCCGCAACCAACGCGCCCTCGGAGCTAAAACGCAAGCAGGCGCTCTCTGCACTCGAACCTTCCACCGAAAAACAATAGGCCAGGAGACCCACCCGTGCTCGACGTCCACCCGCCCCACCACGCCACCCATACCTGGCGTGACTTCTTCATCCACATCGCCACCATCGTCGTTGGCCTCATCATCGCTGTCGGCCTCGAGCAGCTCGTCGAGCACATTCACCAGCGCTACGAGCTCCGCGAAACCCGCGAAGCCCTCGCCCGCGAGCTCGAATCCAATCGCGTCCACCTCGCCAGCAATCAGCACGAATGGCTCCTCACCACCGCTGGTCTCAAGAACAACTTACTCGTGCTCGAATACATCCGCCAGCATCCCGGCACGCCCGAAACCGCACTCCCCGGCGACCTCAACTGGAATCAGGCTCCCTTCGCCTACGATCACGCCGTATGGGACGCCGCCGAAAAAAACGGGATCACCCGCGAGATGCCCCTTACCGAAGCCAACACAGATCAGAACCTATACACGCAGCTCGGCGGCCTTTCCCAGCAGTCGTTCGACGACTGGAACGCCATCAACGACGCTGCCAGTTTCGAGCTCCTCGACACCGACCCCACTCATCTCTCCCGCCAGCGCCTCGACCAGGTCATTCAACTCACCGAAACCGCCCTCGAGAAACACATCGAGTTTGGCCTCTCCTACGGCCGCCTCGCCCACGATTTTCCTGACCTTCCCCACGCCATCACCTGGACCAACATCGACCGCGTCCGCCCCTCCGCCTTAAGCCTCGATCCTCACGGCATGGCCGCCGCCCATCAGCGCACCACCGACCGAATCCACGCCGGCCTCCACGCCCTCGATCCCTCCACTCCATAACCCGCGCCCTCGCAGATCTGCGTTACCATGACCGCACACCACCATGCTCGGATCCGACCACATGTTTCTCAACCTCATCACCATCTGCATTGGCCTGATCATCGCCTTCGGCCTGCAGCAGATCGTTGATCTCTTCCGGCGTCGCCGCCGCGCGCGCAAACACCAAGCCGACGCCGCCAAAGCCCACAACTCCCCCGACGACCCCCTCCCGCCGCCACCTCCCTCCACCCCGCTCTAACCTCTGCGGTACGATATCCCCAATCCCCCCGGGCCCGGTCTATCACTCCCAACCACGCAGAGGCCCCCAATGCTCGACGTCCACCCTCCCCACCAGGCCGCCCACACCTGGCGCGACTTCTTCATCCACATCGCCACCATCTGCATCGGCCTGCTCATCGCCATTGCCCTCGAGCAATGCGTCGAAGCCATCCACCATCACCATCAGCGCGAATATCTCGAACAGCAGATGCACGTCGAGTCCGAGCAGAACCTCGACCTCGTCCGAGCGCAGATTCGCTTCGCCGCCCAGCGCCGTGACTACCTCAACGCCTGCGTTCGCGCACTGCAGTCCGCCACCCCATCCAACGGCCAACTCGTCGTCACGCTTCCCGTCAACAACGTCTCCTTCCCCACCAGTTCGCAGGGCCTGCTCATCTCCCCTTCCCGCGGCACCTGGACCATCGCCCAGGCCGCCGGAACCGTAGCCCTCCTTCCCCCAGAGAGAGCGAAAGTTTATTCCCGCCTCGACCTCACCGCCGAGTTCGAACGCCAGGCCGAGATCGAAACCAGCCACACCGCCACCCTCCTTGCCATCGCCCGTCTGCAGGACCACGCCGCCACCGCCGACGGCCATCCCCTTCGCCTCACCCAGGCCCAGGCTGACGACCTGCTCCGCGCCTTCGGCACTACCCGCGAAGCCGCTACCGACTTCCACTTCCGTCTCGTCGTCCTCGAAGGCTCCCTCGAAGCCGTCGTCGCCAACGTCGACAACCTTCAGCAGATGTACCCCTACCAAATCCGCGCCATCGCTCGCGAAGGCGCGAACGCTGCCGCCAGTCGAGCCCGCGACATCAGCAACTCCGTCCCTCAGCCCTGATCCCCTGTAGTTCATCTCCCGGAGACCCCCAATGCTCGACGTCCACCCGCCCCACGTCCCCACCCACACCTGGCGCGACTTCTTCATCCACATCGCCACCATCGTCGTCGGCCTCCTCATCGCCGTCGGCCTCGAACAAACCGTAGAGGCCGTCCATCATCGCCATCAACGCAACGAGCTAACAGACCACATGCGTGCGGAGGCTGACCGCAATCTGCCCGTCATCCGCGAGTCACTCGCCCGCCTGCAGACCCAACGCGCCTACATCCAATCGCTGCAAGCTGCCCTCTCATCCGCGAAGGTGTCCGGCGCCACCGTCTCTCTCCCAGGCGTTACGCCGCGCGGGGGCTCTGCCATCTTTGTCTCGGTCTCGCGCAGCACCTGGATTTCGGCACAGGCCGCCGGCCTCGTCGCACTTCTGCCGTCGAATCAAGCCGGTCTCTACTCCCGCATCGACTTCAACGCCGAAGAAGCGATTCACGACGAAGATGAGATGTACGAGAACCTCCGCCTGTTCCTCGCGGAGTGCAGTCGCGCGAACTTCGACTACACCTCACCAGCTATCTCCACCCTCACCCTTGCACACCGTGACGACCTGCTCTTCCAACTCGCCCGCGTCGAGACCGCCGTCGAGAACTACGCCATGCGTCTCAGCCTCATGGAAGGCGCGGATGAGTCCGTCGTAGCAGGAGTGCTCTCCCTCCAGGGGATGTACCCCTATCAAAGCGCCGCCCTTGCAAGGCTCAACTTCAACAGCCGCCTCGGAGCTTTTTATGGTGGCCAGACCGGATCCACCTACAAAGACCTCTCCACCCACCCTGCCAGTCCGGAATAGCAATTTCCTCTCAGGTATCCTGTTCCCAAAGCCACACCAATCTTCTTCCCTCGAAGGCCTCCGTCGCGCATGGAATCCCGCTCAAGATTTATCGGACGCCTCGAAGCCTACTTCAAATTCTCCGAGCACCAGACCACCTGGCGCATCGAGCTCCTCGCCGGCCTCACCACCTTCATCACGATGGCCTACATCATCTTCGTGAACCCGGCTATCCTCTCGCAAACCGGCATGCCTCTCGCCGCCGTCACCACCAGCACCTGCCTCTGCGCCGCCTTCGGCTCCATCATGATGGGAGCCCTCGCCAACTATCCCCTCGCCCTCGCGCCCGGCATGGGCCTCAACGCCTACTTCACCTACACCGTCGTCAAGGGCATGGGCGTCCCCTGGCAAACCGCTCTCGGCGCCGTCTTTATCTCTGGCATCATCTTCCTCCTGCTCACCATCGGAGGCATCCGCCAGCGCCTGGTCGCCGCCATCCCTCACGAACTCCACGCCGCCGTTGCGGGAGGCATCGGCCTCTTCATCGCCTTCATCGGCCTGGTCAACTCCGGCATCATCGTCCGCAGCAACGCCACGACCGTCACCCTCGGAGACCTCCACAGTCACACCACCCAGCTCGCCATCTTCGGCATCCTCCTCATCGCCATCCTCCAGGCCTACAACGTCAAAGCCTCCATGCTCATTGGAGTCCTCGGCACCCTCGCCCTCGGCATCCTCCTCCATCAAGTCAAATACCAACCCTCCACATTCAATCCTCTCGCAATCCGCGCGACAGCCTTCCACCTCGACATTCGCGGCGCTCTCCACCTCAACGCCTTCGAGATCATCTTCGTCTTCCTCTTCGTCGACCTCTTCGACAACATCGGCACCCTCGTCGCCGTCACCGAACGCGCGGGCCTCATCGCCGCCGACCACACCATCCCCCGCCTCGACCGCATCTTCTTCGCCGACGCCACCTCCACCGTCGTCGGTGCCCTCGCCGGCACCTCGACCGTCACCAGCTACATCGAATCCTCGGCGGGAGTTGCAGCAGGTGGCCGCACCGGCATCACCGCCATCACCACCGGCATCCTGTTCCTGCTCGCCATCTTCGTCGCTCCCCTCGTCGGCGCCATCCCCGACTTCGCCACCGCCCCCGCCCTCATCCTCGTCGGCGCCCTCATGCTCGGCGGCGCTTCGTCCATCGACTGGAACGAACCCCGCATCGCCATCCCCGCCTTCCTCACCCTCATCACCATCCCTCTCACCTACTCCATCGCCACCGGCCTCTCCTTCGGCCTCATCAGCTTTGCCGTCCTCGAAATCGCCACCGGCCGCGCCCGCCGCCAGCACTGGATGCTCTACCTCCTCGCCCTCCTCTTTCTCGCCCGATTCATCTATCTCCGCGCCAGCTGATGTACCCTCATCCTTGCAAGCCTTCCTTCGCGAAACGTGGCGTTAAACTTCGCGAACGTTGCGTCAAAGCTTTTACTCTGTAACCCAAGGAGAAACATCATGGACCGCAAAGCATCCGCCCTCTGGAACGGTGACCTCAAGACCGGCAAGGGCACCATTACCAGCCAAAGCAACACCCTCCACGACACCCCCTATAGCTTCAAGTCTCGCTTCGAAGAGGGCACCGGCACCAACCCCGAAGAGCTCATCGCCGCCGCCCACGCCGGCTGCTTCACCATGGCCTTCGCCAACGAGCTCTCCAAGGCCGGCCACACCGCCACCTCCGTCGCAACCGACGCCATCGTAACCCTGGAAATGCTTCCCACCGGCCCCACCGTCACCAAGATCCACCTCGTCAACAAGTCCGAAGTCCCCGGCATCGACAAAGCCAAATTCGACGAAGTCGCCGCCGGCGCCAAGGCCAACTGCCCCATCTCCCGCCTCCTCGCCGCCGCCGAAATCACCCTCGACGCCACCCTCCTCTAAGAGTCTGTTTAAGAACTCAAGACGCATGTCCTGCCGGACGAGCCCACTACGCGTGGGGCGGCAACTTCGTTGCGGGCAGAGGCCTTCGGCTGGGCGCTTCCGTTGGTCGCGAACTACATTTTTCGCCGACCACCGGGAGGCCCACGCGAAGCAGCAAAAAGGCGTGCGAAGGCCCGCCCCACGCGTAGTGGGGACTTCGAGCAGGCCTTCTGTCTTCTCTACACTCTATCCCCTGCCTTGCCCCCAACCCTGCCCCGCCCAACCGCATCGTACCTTCAGGCGGCAAGCTCGCCCTCAAGGAGATCCACGATGGAACGCAGCGCATCGGCAGTTTGGCATGGCGACTTGAAAAAGGGCACCGGCGCCCTCACCACCCAAAGCCACGTCCTCAACGACACCCCCTACAGCTTCCACACCCGCTTTGAAGACGGCGCCGGCACCAACCCCGAAGAGCTCATCGCCGCCGCCCACGCCGGCTGCTTCACCATGGCCCTCAGCTCCCAGCTCACCTCTGCCGAGCACCCGCCCAGCACCATCGAAACCACCGCCACCGTCACCATGGAAACCACCGACGACGGCCCCACCATCACCCGCATTCACCTCAGCACCCACGCCACCATCCCCGGCATTGAGAAGAGCGCCTTCGACGAGCTAGCCAAGAAAGCCAAAGACGGCTGCCCCATCTCCCGCCTCCTCAAATCCGCCGAGATCACCCTCGACGCCACCCTCACCTAAGCCACCCCTCACCGCGCACCACAAAGCCCGCCATCCGGCGGGCTTTGTTCTGCTTTCACTACTCACTACCCACTACTCACTGTTTTTTTCCACGCAACCTAACCGTTCCAACATCCCCTTGTCTAACCTCGCGAATGGCAAATATGGAGCAAGACGCGATCCGGCGTGTCCTCGCCGGCGATCGAGACGCCTTTCGCGTGCTCATGGACCGGCATCTTCCCACCGTTCTTCGCATGACCTACCGCGTCACCGGCAATGCCGTCGACGCCGAGGAGGCAGCCCAGGAAGCCTTCCTCCTCGCCTACAAAAAGCTCTCCGGCTTCCGCGAACAATCTGCCTTCGGCACCTGGGTCTACCGCATCGCCATGAACTGCTCCCTCAATCTCGTCGAACGCCGCTCCCGCGATCTCGGCTGGGACGCCGTCACCATCGAGCCCGGCTCCTCCACCGAAAACATCGCCATCTCCCCCAGCCTCACCCCGGAAGCCGAGCTCCTCAACACCGAAGCCCTTCGCCGCCGCGAGCGCGCCATGCTCACCCTCACGCCCATGGAGCGCACCGCCTTCATCCTCCGCCACATGGAAGATCAATCCATCCAGGTCATCGCCGACGCTCTCGGCGTCCCCGCAAACTCCGCCAAGCAGGCCATCTTCCGAGCCGTCGCCAAGCTCCGCCGCGAACTCGCACCCTCGCCTTCCGTACCCTCCGCCGTCTTCGCCTCCATCGGGCGCACCAAGGACCTCCAATGACCCCCTTCCACCCAGACCTCGAAAACGACGCCGGCCACACCATCGACCAGGACGACCTCATCGCCTTCCACCTCCACGAGCTCTCACCCCCGCAGGAGCGCGCCCTCCGCCGCGTCCTCCACACTCACTCCGGCCTCCGCTCCGATTCCCTCGCCATCGCCTCCACCCTCCGCGCCTTCCCCAAACACGAACCCTCTCTCCCCCTCGATTCCGCCGCCCTCGACCGCCACTGGAACACTCTGCGCGACTCGCTTCCCATCCACGTTCCTCCCGCAACCGCTTCCCGCAATCCCTTCGCCCGCACCCTGTTCACCCGCTGGGCCTTTCCAACCCTCGCAGCCTCCGCCCTGGCCGCAACCGCGCTCTTCCTCTCTCTCCATCACAATTCCCATCCCGCCCCCTCCACCCTTGCGATCGCGACCCCGCCTCCCCTGGCTGCAATCCCCGCCAACGCCGTACCATCCTCTAGTCCTGTACCGACGTTTGATTCTGTACCTACCGATAGCTCTGTATCTGCCATCTCGATCAGCCGCACACCATTCCTCAACAATTCCACACCACAAGCAGCCATCACCATTCCATCAAGCCCCTTCCAGGCTCAGCCCACTCCCAACCCACCCATCACCCAGCCCATCCCTGCCTCACCCTCAGCCGAAGCTTCTCCAGCGAACACCCGCATCGCCACGAACCAGCAATCCACCTCCCTCACCCCCACCCCACCACCTCCCGTTGGACCGGGCCAGCCACGCCCGGCCTCGCGCATCCATCACAGCCACATCACCGACGCCACCTTCGCCGTTTTCGCCAACCTCACCCCGACTCGATCCTTCACCTCGACCACCGGCACCGGGGCCTCCGCTGTCAGCATCCCCTATTCGCAGGCAGCCAGCCCATCCTTTGGCGTGCTCGCGTCCTTTCATCAGCAGTTCCGCCCCTGGCTCGGCTATCGCATCACTGCAACCCACTCCGCTCCCAGCTTCGAGTACACCTACTCGCCGACCGCCAGTGGCGCCGCCGGAATCGTAGTCCCTGAGAACGTCTACGAACTCTCCGCAACCTACGTTGTCCAGGGCCCCCATCATCGCCGCATCTCCACCTCTGCCGAAGCCGGTGCCGGCGTCCTCGACTTTCATCCCACCAATCCGAACGTGATCCTCGGCGTCAGCAACTCTCTACGCTCGACAGCCGTCCTCGGTATCTCCGCCGAACTTGCCCTCACCAAACACCTCTCCCTCCACGCCGGCTATCGCGCCCTGCTGTACAAGAGCCCACCCGCCTACCTCACCTACGACGTCAACATTCCCACCCCCGGCAACCTCACTCTCAGCAACGAACCCGTCCTCGGCGTCACCTATCGGTTCCACACCTCGAGCGAATAAAGGATCCGTCCAGCGCGCCTCGAGCACTCCTCCCCCGCCTTCCCCACGCAACTACACCCACGGAGATTTCAGTGAACCCCCTTGTCTCAAAAACCCTCAGAATCGCCGCCATCACGCTGGGTGCCGCCCTCATCTCCTTGCTCGCCCTCGGCCAAACCGTGAAGCCGCCGAACTCCCCCTGCAAACCCGCCGCGTCCCAGCCCAACCCATCGCCCGCACAAACACCCGCCCCCTGCCGCCTCAAACCACGCACGGAAACCTCCCTCTCCCTCGATGCCTTCGCGCAACTCACCGCCACCCGCATCGTCGGCGCCCGTACAACTCACCCACCCCAGGTAATCCCTCCCCCCAACACAACAAAGCCCGCCGTCAGGCGGGCTTTCGTTCTCTCTACGCTCTACACTCTATCCCCCGCCCCTAATGCGCGTGCGCATGATCATGCCCACCCGGCCCATGATGATGGTGCGAGTGCCCATCCACCTCCGCAACCTCCGGCGGCGACACGCATCCATCCACCGTCGCGCAATCCGTCACTTCGATCTGAATCGTCGCATGCTTGATCCCGAAATTCCCGCGTAACTGCTGATTGATACGCGCCAGCACTTCCTCGCACTCCGCCAGCTGCATCTCCACCACCTGCACATGGCATGCCATCGCATGGCTCTGCGAGGTCAGGCTCCACACGTGCAGATCATGCACATTCACCACGCCCTCAATGCTCTGCATCGCCCCGCGGATCTCTGCCAGGTCCACACTCCGCGGCGTCCCCTCCAGCAGAATGTGCAGCGTCTCCCGCACAATGCTCCACGAGCTCGCCAGGATCATCGCCGCAATAATCAAGCTCAGCAGCGGATCAATCCACTGCTGCCCCGTCACCGCAATCACCAGCCCGCCCACAATCACCGCGGCAGTCGACACCGTATCGCCCAGCATGTGCAGAAAAACGCTGCGAATATTCACGTCCCCCGAGAACTTCCACAGCAGCCCTGCAATCAACCCGTTCATCACCACGCCGGCCGCCGCCACAGCCATCATCAAGTGCGGCTCCACCGTCACCGGATGAAAGAACCTCCCCACCGCCGCCACCGCGATCCATCCCGCCAGCACCATCAGGCTCAGCGCATTCACAAAACCTGCCAGCACCCCGGCCCGCTGATACCCGAAAGTCCGTTCGTCCGTAGCCGGTCGCGCCTGCAACCACACCGCCACAAAGCTCAGCCCCAGCGCCAGAAAATCCGACACATTGTGCCCGGCCTCCGACATCAACGCCAGCGAATGCGCCCGCAACCCAAAGAAAAACGTCGCCGCAATATACAGCGCCGTCAGCACCAGCGACCCCTTCAGGATCGTCTGCATCCGCGTCTTCGACTTGGCTCCAGAAAGCATCCTTAACAGTGTAGAACGCCCACCCCCACACCGCCGCATCGCGCTCCATTCCCGCAAGCACGGTAAACTAAACCGACCTATGGCGAAGCGCTACTACCGCCCAGAACTGGACGCCCTTCGCTTTTTCGCCTTCGCGTCCGTCTTTTGCGATCACCTCACCTTCGTCCAGGCTCGCTGGTTCCAGCCCATCGTGGAGGCCGGCGCCTTCGGCATGTGCATGTTCTTCATGCTCAGCGCCTACCTCATCATCACCATCCTCCTGCGCGAACAGGAAACCACCGGAACGGTAAACCTTCCCGCCTTTGCGATACGCCGCATCTTGCGGATATGGCCTCTGTACTTCCTCGTTCTCTTCGGGGGCTACGCGCTCGGTCACTTCTATCACGGCAGCGCCACCGTCCCTGGACGCGCCGTCCTCGCCTTCTCCTTCCTCCTCGGCAACCTCTATATCCTTCACAACGGCTGGCTTGGCCCCGTAGGCTCGCTCTGGAGCCTCTCTGTCGAAGAGCAGTTTTATCTCGCCGTCCCTGCCATCGTGCGTCTAGGTGGCCGCCGCGGCATCATCATCATCGGCGTCGTCGCCATCTCGTTCGCATACCTCGTCCTTCTCCGCCTCGGCTTCCATGGAGCCCACAGCCGCGTCATCTGGGTCAACAGCTTCGTGCAATTCCAGTTCTTCGCCGCCGGCGGCCTCATGGCTCTCTGGCTCAACCGCCGAACGGTTCTCCTGTCGCTCAAGCAGAGAGCCGCAATCGCAGCCGTCGGCCTCGCCTTCTGGTTCGAAGGCGGCCAGCTCTTTCCTCTTCAGACGCTCGCTGCAGCCCGACCCCTGCCGCTCGTCATCGCCTACGTCCTAGTCCTCCTCGGTACCTTCCTGATCTTCATCTCCATCCTCGACATCCAGGTCCGGATACCGCGGCCGCTCGTCTACCTCGGCAAAATCTCCTACGGCCTCTACTTATTCTTCCTGTTCTTCATCTGGCTGGTCTTCGATACCTACGATCGCTTTCCGCGCATGCTGTACTTCCAGCATCACAAGCTGGTCGGCATCCCGCTAGCCTTCGGTCTGACGGTCGCCACCGCCGCCATCTCCTACCACTTCTTCGAACGCCCCATCCTCAAGTTCAAAGAACGTTTCGAGACCATCCACACCCGCCCCGCCTAGCCCACTCGACATCACGACAACTTCCGAGCCCGCCGCACGCTTTTATGCTCCCGGGGTCCCGGCACATTGTGTCCTGCTTCGAAGATTAGCGCCAGCGAATTTGCCCGCTTCCGCCCCCCGCCACGCTTCGTTCCCGCATCCACGGTAGACTAAACCGACCTATGTCGAAGCGTTTTTACCGCCCAGAGCTTGACGCCCTTCGCTTTTTTGCGTTTGCCTGCATCTTCTGCGCTCATATGCCGCTCACCGCGCACTGGTACCAACTAATCAGGGAATCGGGCACGGATGGAATGTGCATGTTTTTCATGCTGAGCGCTTATCTCATCGTCAGCATTCTGCTTCGCGAGAGGGAAGCGACAGGGACTGTCAACTGGAAGGCCTTCGCCATACGCCGCATCCTACGGATTTGGCCGCTGTACTTTGCTGTCTTGTTTTTGGGAGTCGCACTTCGCCGGTTCTGGCCAAATTCCTACATCACACCTCGTGCAGTCATCGGATTCTGCATCTTGCTTGGAAACCTCGTTATTTCGCGCAGAGGCTGGATCATGGGGCCACTCGCGCCCCTATGGAGCCTCTCAGTAGAAGAGCAGTTTTATCTAGGTGTTCCGATGATGGCAAGAACATGCAGCCGGAGAACTATGGCGACCATCTGCGGCGTCACAATCATCGTGGCATATATTACTTTGTTTTCTCTTGGATCGAAGAACATCATCCCCGTACAGCAGGTGTGGACTAACAGTTTCGTACAGTTCCAGTTCTTCGCAGTGGGCTGCCTACTTGCGTTATGGATGCACGGCCGACAGCTCAGGCTTTCTTCACCTTTCAGGATCATGCTGGCGGCCGCGGGCATAGCTCAGTGGCTTGTCGCCAACGGCGTCTTTCACCTGCACAGCTATCAGATGGGTGCGGCCAACAGGTTTCAGCTTATGTGTGGCTACGCTCTTCTACTCGTGGGGACCACGATGATCTTTCTCGCAGTCATCAATGCCAAATGGCGCATACCTCACGCGATCATCTATCTCGGTAAGATTTCCTACGGGTTATACGTGTTTCATGCGTTTTTCGTTTATCTGATCTTCTACCCAATGAACGAATCTTCCCCGATGCATTATTTTCAAAGCCACAAGGTGGTGGGAATCGTTTTATCCTTCTGCTTGACCGTGGCAGCATCCGCTCTCTCCTACCACTTCTTCGAACGCCCCATCCTCAAGTTCAAAGAACGTTTCGAGACCATCCACACCCGCCCCGCCTAACCCATCCACCTCGGTCGCGCTTCTAGCTCCGCCAGTGCAGCTCCACCGGCCCCTTCAGCGGATGCTCCCCCTCGCCCGTCAGCCGCCGCTGCTTGAGCGCGAAGTACCACTTCGCCGGCATGTCGGCATCGTCAATCAACATCAACCCCGGGTTCGACCGCAGCCCGCGCGCCTGCTCCACCATCGTCTGCTGATCCTGCGCCACAAACTTCGCCCCAAAATACCGCGCAATCGGCGTAACAAACGGCACCCGATACGCAATGTCCCACGCCGCAATCACATCAATCCGGCAAGACGTCGCCGTCACCGGAGTCACCGTCGTCAGCGATGCAAACCACCGCTCCCGCCCCTTCGCATTCACCGCCCGAATCGTCTCGTACCTCCGATTCGGCAGCACAAAATCGATCGTCGTCACCGGCTTGCCCAGCAACCTGTAAGGCGCCGAGTTCGACGAAGGCGCATGCGCGGACATCCGAAACCCCGCATTCCGCCCACCATGCTCACTATCCTCCAGCGGCTCAAACTTCTTCGTCTTCTCATGAATGCTCGCCGCGCTCCGCCACCACCACGCGCGATGCACAAACGGCCCGTGCGCCGGATCCATCAGCCCGATAATCCCGTGGTCCACATTGCACGGCAGCTCCGCCTGCAGATGCGCACTCCGATACCGCTTCCCAAACTTCGGCAACTCCGGCACCGGCGGCAACCCACTCAAATCCTCCACCCGCCCCGCTCCCGCCGGCGGCACATACACCCACGCATACCCATCGCGCTCCACCACCGGAAACGCGTTCGCATAAATCTTCGTCGGCACCAAATGATCGAAGCTCGTCAGCGAAGGGATCTCCTCGCACCGACCGCTGCAAGGCTCAAACCGCCAGCCGTGATACTTGCACTGCACCGTCTCTCCATCGAACCAACCCGCCGACAGCGGAATCCCCCTATGCGGACACAGATCCCGCAGTGCAAACAGCGCCCCATCATTCTTTCTCCCCACCAGCATCGGAATCCCCAGCAGCATCGCAACCGCCGTATCGCCGCGCTTCAACCCCTCCGCGCGCAGCGCCGGATACCAGTCCCCGAACACCATCTCCGCCGGCGGCCCGCCACCCGCCAACTGCACCAGCCTCTCCTCCGCCGCCGCCTTCATGGGCTTCATCTTTGCCATCGCAGCCAGTGTACGTGACCCCACATCTCCGTTCTTGGACCCTTTCAAATAACAGTCCTGCACTAAGTACCCACTACGCGTGGAGCGGGCGTTCGCACGCCTTTTTTACAGCTTCGCGTGGTCCTCCCGTTGGTCGATAACAAGATTTCATTCGCGACCAGCGGAAGCGCCCAGCCGAAGGCCTCTGCCCGCAACGAAGTTGCCGCCCCGCGCGTAGCGGGCCCGTCCGGCAGGACATGCCTGTCGAATTCCTGAACAGATTCCAGGATGCGGGTTCGCACAACCTCCATCAACTTCCGCCCGCATACACTTATCCCAATGCCCGCCGCAACGCCACCGCGCCCGCGCTCCACGCTCTTCACCCTCCTCCTTCTCTGGATCGCCTTCTACGCCTCCTTCACCCTCATGAGCCCCCCGCTCCTCGACGACGCCGACTCCGTCCATGCCGAAGTCGCCCGCGAGATGCTCCTCCGCCACGACTACATCACCCTCTACGCCAACGGCATCCGCTACCTCGAGAAGGCTCCGCTCCTCTACTGGTCCATGGCCGCCTCCATGCGCGTCTCCCAACTCTGCGGCGCCACCTCGCCCCGGGCCCTCGCCGTAGCGGCGCGCATCCCGCTCTCCCTCACCGTCCTCGCCCTCGCTCTCCTCATCGAAACCTTCGCTCGCCGCCTCTTCCAAAGCGCCCAGGCCGGCCTCTACGCCGCACTCATCTCCCTCTCCAGCTTCGGCATCTTCATCTTCACCCGCATCCTCCTCCCGGACGCCGACGTCTGCCTCTGGACCACCCTCGCCCTCTTCTTCTTCTGGCGCACCGAAGAACTCGGATCGAACCAACACTCTGTCACCTCGACTGTGGCGCACCAAATCCCTGTCATGTCGACCGAACCCCGAGAGAGCGTAGCGAACCGAGGGAGAAGTGGAGAGACCCGCAGTTGCGCCACCCGCCTCCGCATCTGTTGCTACGGATTCGCCGCTGCGTGTGCCCTCAACGTCCTCTCCAAAGGCCTCATCGGCCTGGTCTTCCCCATCGCCATCGCCGCCCTCTACCTCCTCATCACGCGTGGCCTCCGCCCCGGCCTCGCGCGCTTACGCCAACTCCACCCCTTCACCTCAACCCTCGTCTTCCTCCTCATCGCCGCCCCCTGGCACATCCTCGCCGGCCTCGCCAACCCCACCCAAGGCACGCCCGCCGCTTTCCATTTCGTGCAAGGCCACTGGCAAGTCCCGCTCCCCACCGACGGCAACGTCCACGGCTGGTTCTGGTTCTACTTCATGAACGAGCACCTCCTCCGCTACCTCAACCTGCGCGTCCCCCACGACTACGACACCTCGCCCCTCTGGCTCTTCTGGGGCCTCTGCCTCATCTGGCTCATGCCCTGGTCCGCCTTCCTCTTCAAGGCCACCGCCTGGGTCGCGCCCCTCTTCGGCAAGTCGTCCCACACCCAAACTTTCCGCGACCAGCTCCGCCGCCACATTCTCCCCCTGCAACGCCGCGGAACTCTCCTCCTCCTCATCTGGGCCACCTTCGTCCTCCTCTTCTTCGCCCTCTCCACGCGCCAGGAGTACTACGTTCTCCCCGCCCTCCCCGCCCTCGCCATCCTCGTCGCGGGCTGGCTCGTCCACGCGAATATCTACCGCCGTGCAAATCAACCGCCGCTCCCCCGGACCCAACACGCGGTCACCCAAGTCAGGTCTTACATTGGTCACAGCGAAGCGCGAGACGCCATAAATGACGGCATCACCGCGATTCGCATCACAACCGTCCTCCTCCTCCTAGGCACCCTCTTCGCCGCCGCCGCAATCTACATCCTCCTCCACGCCCACGCCCCCGCCCCCAACACCGACCTCGCCACCCTCCTCACCGAACACCCCTCCGACTACGCCCTCAGCATGGGCCACTTCCTCGACCTCGACACCCGCGCCCTCGGCCTCTTCCGCCTCCCCCTCACCCTCGCCGCGCTCAGCCTCTTCCTCGGCCCCCTCGCCGCCCTCCTCCGCCGCCGCCGCGCCAAGCCCCACGCCGCTAACCTCGCCCTCGCCGCCGGAGCCTTCGGCTTCCTGCTCGCCGCGCACCTCGGCCTCCAGACCTTCGCCCCCGTCCTAACCTCCGCGCAACTAGCCGAAGCCATTGCCCCTCAAGTCCAGCCCAACGACCTAATCGCAATCCACGGCGAGTACGAATCCGGAAGCACGCTAGCCTTCTACCTCCAGCGCCCAAGCACCTACGCCCCCACGCCCGACGCCTCCAACTTCATCCACATCCTCGAAGGCCGCAGCTCCAACCTCTGGTACGGCAGCTTCTTCCCCGACGCCCCCCCCATCTTCGAAACCCCCGCCACCCTAGCCGCCAAATGGCCCGGCCCCCAACGCATCTTCCTCTGGCAATCCCTCACCGACCCTCCCAACCAACTCCCCACCCTTCCCGGCCCGGTTTACATTCTCGTAAAATCCGGAGGCAAAGAGATCGTCAGCAATCAACCCAACCGTTAAGCTGTACCTAACCCGTTGCCTTTGCTTTTGCCCTTAACTACTCACTACTCACTACCTCTGCCCCTATGCCCTCCCACACCGACGAACTCCGCCAAGTCCCGCTCTTCTCGCTCCTCGACGACGACGAGCTAGCCGTCCTCGCCCAACAAGTCGAGCTCCGCGACTTCGCCGCCAACCAGCGCATCTACAAGGCCGGCGAGCCCTCCGGCCCCGCCTACGTCATGCTCTCCGGCGCCGTCGACGTCACGCTCATCGACGAAGACGGCCAGGAAGTCCTCTTCTCCCACCCCCGCCACGGCAACTTCTTCGGCTTCGCCTCCATGCTCGAAGGCGTCCCCCACCTCACCACCGCCATCGCCACCGAACCTTCCTCCTGCATCGAGATCGATCGCAACGACATCACCATCCTCCTCCAAACCAAACCCATGGCCGGCCTCGACATGCTCACCGTCATGTCCACCGAGATCCACAACGCCCAGCGCGTCATCTCCGGCCGCGCCATGCGCAATCCCAACGAACTCATCGACGAGCAGGAAACCTTCGGCGAGCGCATCGCCGACCACGTCGCCAGCTTCGGCGGCTCCTGGACCTTCATCATCTCTTTTCTCACCACGATGACCTGCTACGTCATCCTCAGCGTTGTCCTCGTTGCCACGCACGGCAAGTCCTGGGACCCTTACCCCTTCATCCTGCTCAACCTCTTCCTCTCCATGCTCGCGGCCATTCAAGCACCGGTCATCATGATGAGCCAGAACCGCCAGGACCACAAAGACCGCGTCCGCAGCGAACTGGACTTCGAAGTCAACCGCCGCGCCGAAGCCGAAATCCAAGCCCTAAGCCGCAAGCTCCACTACCTGACCGACGTAGTAGGCGACATCCACACCCACGTCCACACCCCCACGAGCAAGGACGACGCCCTCAGCTAACGATCGCTCCGCCTTCGCCTTCGCCTTCGCTTTTGCGTTTGCGTTTGCGTTTGCCTTTGCCCCTGCCTTTGCTTTTGCGTTTGCTTTTGCTTTTCTGGCTGTCATCCCGCAGGGATCTGCTTCTTCTTTTGCCCTTGCATTAACTGGCAGTTACTTGGAGCACCAAACTCGCCTCATCGCCGCTCTCGCCACACCCCCACCAGCTTCCGCGCCCGAGCCCGCATCGCCGGCGTCCCACCCTCCAGCGCCTCCCTCACGATCGGCATCACCCGCCCCCGCAGCCCCTCATCCCCCACCGACAAATCCATCAGCGCCTGCATCGCCATCGTCCGATTCAACCCACTCGCACTCCCCAGCCGCTCAAACATCAACTCCACCGCAACCGCCCTATCCGCACCCTTCAGCGGCAACCTCCCCAACACAATCGAAAGATTCCACTGCACCCGCACATCCACCGCCTCGAACGCCTCCTGCAACAGCGCCTTCCGCCACGCATAGAGCGCTCCCGCATCCCTCTCCGAAATCTTCTTCAGCGTCCGCGCCGCCCGCTCCACCCTACCCTTATCCTCAGCCCTCAGCCCCCGCACCAACCCCTCACACACCGCCGCACCCTCAGCCGCAAACGCCGCCTCTACCAACTCCCCCGACGCAGCCTCCGGTCCCCGCCCCATCCGCGCCTCCCTCTACGCTCTACACTCTGCCTTTCTGCTTCTCCAACACTCCCCGCCGCAGCCGAAACCGCTCCCCCCGCCAAACAATCTCATCCCCCGCATAACTCCACGCCCAGAAGAACAACCCAAAGCAATCCCGCAGCGGCAGCCAGACAATATCCCGCAGCACCTGCCCATCGCGCAGAATCCCCACCCCCACGGTCAGCGCCACACTCACCCGCACCAGCAACGCGATGCTGAACAGCGAGAACGACCACAGCGCAAACCCACTCGCCACCATCGCCGCCATCGACCACGGCAGCACATACGTCACCCCCAACCCCACATAGCCCCACTGCCGCGAGTCCCGCGTACTCCGCGCCCACCTCAACTGGTGTTCGCAAAATCCGCGCAGCGTATACGCCGGCACCGTCGTCTCCACCACCTCGCGCACCAGCGCGACCTTGTATCCCGCGGCACTCAATCGCGCGCCAAGCTCATAATCATCGGCAAGCTGATCCACCATCCCCTCAAACCCGCCAATCGCCGCCAGCGCCGTCTTCGTAGTAGCCAGCGTCGACCCCAACCCAAACCGAATCCCACCCTCCAGCTTCCGAGCCACCAGCACCCCCGGCATAAAATCCGTAGAAATCCCCAGCGCCTCCAACCGCGACCACAGTCCACCCTCAGCCCACCCCACATACGGCACCGTCACCAACCCCACGCTCTCATTCGCAAACCCAGCCATCACCCGCTCTAGATACTTCGGAGAAACGCGTATGTCACTATCATTCACAATCACATGTTCGAACCGCGCCTCCGGCAGCATCTGCACCAAATTCGACATCTTCCCACTCGCACCCAATCTCTCCGTACACTCCACCAGCCGAATGCTCACCGCCGGAAACTCCACCCGCAGGCGCGCCACCTCGCCCACCGCTGCATCCTCCAGCGAGCTCACCCCAAACAGCAGCTCAAACTCGCCCGCATACTCCTGCACGCAATGGCTCACCAACCCCGCATACATCCGCGCATCCAGACCCTTCACCGGCTTCAGAATCGAAACCCCCACCGCCCCACCGCCACCCGCGCTACCACCCCGCGATGCCCGCTCAAAATCCCGTGCACTCCAAAGCGCAATCAGCCCATACGCCACCCCACAAAGCGTAAGCACCGCCACCACGCCCTGCACCACCGCCACAATCCAATCCATCCCACCAGTGTAGTGAAGTGCGTAGACTCATAGCTAACAGAGACCGCCCCGGCACTCAGAGGAACAAGCTATGGTCCAATCAGCATTTCGCAGTTCAATCATGTGGCAGAAAGCGATGACGCTGTCGACATCCACATACAGCGCAACACGCAAGTTCCCGAGAGAAGAGATTTTTGGACTCACCAACCAACTGCGCCCCGCTTCTGTCTCGATCCCGAGCAACATAGCCGAAGGAAACAGGGGCATCACGAAGGGAGAGTTCATACAATTCTTGGGCATCGCCCGAGGATCTACCTTGGAAGTTCAGACTCAGCTTGAACTGGCATCGAGACTGGGCTACGGAGATAACGAGGAACTAGAGAGCGTCCAGGCAATCTCACTGGAAGTCCTGAAGCTCCTGAACGCCTCCATATCCACCCTTCAAGCGACCATCCACAAAAGAACCAAATTGTGCTAACAAAATCTACTCACTACTCACTACTCACTACTCACTACTCACTACTCACTACTCACTACTCACTACTCACTACTCACTACTCACTACTCACTACTCACTA
>DATHQT010000041.1:0-129513 GCA_035482415.1 Acidobacteriaceae bacterium
GGACTCGTGGGGTGGGGGGCAGCGAGGAAGGCAATTTCGTCGTTCCGCCTGCGGCTTCACTCCGGCCTGCGGCAGAGCGGTAAGGGGCTTCTTTGGGTTGTTGACCTAGGGCTTCGCCCTAGGCTGTGATGGGTCGGGCCGTTGGCCTTGGTCGTCTGCGCGGAGGGTGGGTCCTGCGCGGACGGCGGGGGGCTTCGCGTGGTGGCGGCTCGTGGGGGTGGGGGCAGCGAGGAAGGCAATTTTGTCGTTGCGCCTGCGGCTTCACTCCGGCCTGCGGCAGCGAGGTGAGGGGCGTTTTCGCGTTGTTGACCTAGGGCTTCGCCCTAGGCTGTGATGAGTCGGGCCGTTGGCCCTGGTCGTCTGCGGTGAGGGGGAGGCTTGGGTGGTGGGGCTGGTCCAATCGGGAGGATTTATGGGTTGGCTGGGCTTTGGGCCCGCTCAGGCCATGATGCGTCAGGAATGGGGCGCCGGTGAGGGGGTCGTGCGCCGACCATGATTACTGTGGGTCGGCGAGCCTCTGAGCTCCCACTCATGATGAAAAGATGTCATGAATGGGGCACCCGGCCTCGCGTAAGATCGGATAGCTGTCTCGGAGTCATATAGTGCATCGGATCGTCAAGGCTCACCTGGAAAGTTTTGTCAAAAGCCATGGACTGGAAGCGGAAGATGAATCCGTGCAGTTCGAAAAGTTTGCGAACTATTGCGTAATTTCGGGCCGCTTCAGTGGATCGTTTGATTTGGAGGATGTATCTACGGGGGGAGGCGACGATGGAATCGACGGTGTGGCAATAGTTATCGACGAAGTCGTGACGCCTTCCGTCGAGGAAGCGCAGGCGATCTTCTCTTCTCAACGCCGCAATCACGATGTAGACGTTCTATTTGTGCAGGCTAAACGCTCCGAGGGCTTTGATCTCGGCGATTTCTTGAAATTCAAAGAAGGTGTACTTCGGTTTGCAGTGCAGTTGCCCTACATAGCGAGCGACGAGGTGCTAACTGAAAACAGAAGAATATTCGATGTAGTCCTCACGGAGGTCCCCAAAGTACGAAATGGGAAGCCTTCGATCACAGCACGCTTCGTCGCTACAGGCCAATATCAGGATCCGCCGGCCCTCTCGACGGCGTTGAACGATTTCAAGACGCAACTTGCATCGCTTGGATTATTCCATGATATCGACGTAGCTTTCGTCGATCGCGATGAATTGACTCGACTATTTGTTGGTACCTATTTGGGCATCAATGCGAGTTTGCCGGTCTTCAGTGCCGCAGCGCTCCCGAATATTTCGGGAATCGATGAGGCTTATCTTGCGGTGGTCCGCGCAAACGATTTCGTCCAGAATCTGCTGCTGACCGCGGATGGCAATTTAAGGACGCAGGTTTTCGAGGAGAATGTCCGTTCATTCTTGGGTCAGGATAATCCGGTAAATCAGTCGATCGCAGCTACGTTAGCCTCTACTTCTGCAAGCCGCTTTCCAGTTCTGAATAACGGCATCACAATCGTCAGCCCTGAAGTGAAGCTTCAAGGAACTACTCTGCATTTGACGAATTATCAGATCGTGAATGGCTGCCAAACTTCAAATGTTCTTTTCGAAAACCGCGATTCGCTTGGCGATGTGATGGTCAATATCAAGGTCGTGAAGACTCAGCTTGAGGATGTATTTTCAGAGTTGGTACGCGCGACAAACAGCCAAACAAAAGTTGAAGATACGCAATTTCTTTCGCTGAGGCCAATCGTCAAGCGGGTTGAGCAGTATTTCAATACTTACAGTGGTGCAGAAAGTCGCCTATATCTAGAACGCAGAGATCGACAATACGTCGGCCAAGATATTCCGGCGACCAGAATCTTCTCGCTGCATAACGCCGCGAAGTGTGTCGCAGCTATGTTTTGCAACCGCCCAGAGTTAGCCGCGCGCTATCCGAAACAAATGTATGAGGAATTAACCGAGACAATTTTCGGTGATTCCACTAACGAGGCGGTTTTTTATGCTGCTTGTCTGACGATGTACAGACTCAATTTGCTGGTGAGTAATAGCGTTGTCCCTCAAAACATGAAGCGCTTCAAGTGGCATATGCTGCCGATGGTGCGCACCATAGTGTGTGGTCCGGAACTCCCCCTTTTGAACTCAAATCAAGTAGAGAAATCGGCTCAAAAGATTATTGGTGCAATGGAGCAACATGGCGAAGCTGCAACTGTCATCTTCGAAAAGATCTCTCGCATTTGTAACGGTTTGGGCGAGGTATCCGCCGACCGGCTCAAGCGCCAAGCCATCTTGGTGGAGATGCTTGCCGCGATTTAGGCTTCGTGACAGTTGCCTGATCGGACTCCAGCGCACGGCTTGGTTACCATCACTAGATGGTGGCTAAGAAGAGGGCTGGGGTGAAGATGCCGGGGCGGCGGTTGGCGGAGGCTGGGTGGGCTGGCGGGGAGGTGGTCGAGGTGGGGGCGCATGGGCGGGCGCTTTGCCGGTGGTGTCGAATGGAGATTCTGGCTAAGCGGCGGCGGACGTTTTGTTCCGACTATTGCGTGCACCAGTGGAGGCTGAGGTCCGATCCCGGGTATCTAAGGGACCAGGTGTTGCTCAGGGATAAAGGCGTGTGCGCGCTGTGTGGGACCGATACGGTGGCGGAGTATGCGCGGTTGTTGCGGAGTCGGGGGAAGGTGCGGGCGGAGTTGCTGGAGGTTTGGGGGATGCGGTCGGTGGGGGCGAGCCTGCCGGCGGGGAAGAAAGGCTCGGCGGGGAGAGCGGCGCGGCGGTCGTTGTGGGATGCGGACCATGTGCGGCCCGTGGCCGAGGGGGGTGGGGAGTGTGATTTGGATAATCTGCGGACGCTTTGTTTGTGCTGCCATCGGGAGGTTACGGCGGATTTGCGGAGGAGACTTAAGAGCGGCTTTTAGCTTTTGGCTTCTAGCTAAAGGCAACGGCAAGGGCAACGGCAAAGGCAAGGGCAAGGGCAACGGCAAGGGCAACGGCAAGGGCAAGGGCAACGGCAACGGCAACGGCAACAACCAATACGGGGGTCCTTCGCTTCGCTCAGGATGACAAATATACCGTAAATAAATAGAAATAAGAGGCTTAGTGTTTTGATAATCTCTATACGAGTCCTGCACAGATATATAGAGTCAATAACTTTCAGGAAAATTGTACACGGAATCTGCACAGAACAAGTCAAATAGACAGAGGCGAATATGGCATTCGTCACCGACAAATCGGAGCTCAAGCCGGGCTTGGTTCTCTTCCGGCGCGGCGACGTGGATCATCGGATGTGGTATTGCCGCATGAAGATCCCCAAAGCCGACCGCTACAAGACGGTCTCGCTCAAGACGACCGATATTGAGGTAGCGCGGGAACGCGCATTCGATCACGACGCAGACATCCGCTTTCGCCTAAAACATGACGTCCCGGTATTCAACCATCCCTTTCGCGAGGTGGGCAGAGAGTATTTGTTGACCCAGGAAGCGAGAGCGAAGCGTGGAGAGATCAGCGCCGCGCGCCCTAAGAAGGTCCGCGCCATCATCGAAGGCGCTTTAGACCGATACGTAGGATCGACCCAGGTCCACTTGATTGGGGATGAGCTTTGGGGCGGCTATCCGGCGTGGCGGCGGGAGAACGGGGCGGGCCGCCACCGGCGCAACGGCGTTCGGGAAGTCAGCGACAAAATGGCGCAGGGCTTTGCGGACGATGAAGCAGAGCGCCGCACCAAGGTTCAGCAACGCCTTGGCATTAGGGTTTTGAAGCCGATCGAGGTGAGGCCTACCGAAGAAAGAACAGTTCCTTTTATCAGCGATGCGACCATCCGTTTCGAGATGTCCATCTTCGGCGCGGTAATGAATCACGCCATCAAGAAACGCTACGTGCCTGCCAGTCAGCGTTTCGATGAACGCCCCAAGCTCAAGTCCATGCGGCGCGATGAGTTCACCTTGGAGGAATACCGCAAGCTCCATACCGTAGGCCGCAAGTGGATTGGTAAGGTTGATAAGCCCTCGAGCATTTGGCATCGCACAGTCACCTACAACATGATCCTGATTGCGTGCAATACAGGCATGAGGCCGGCGGAGATGAAGAATTTGCGCTGGCGCGACATCATGCCTGCAAAAGACCGCGAAGGACGCGAGATCGTTGTGCTGTTCGTGCAGGGCAAGGGCAAGTCGCGTAAGCTGGTCGCCCCTAAAAGCGTCGGAGAGTATCTCGAACGCATTCGTCTGATCTCCAAAGCGACGCAACTAGAGGATAGGGTTTTCACCAATGTCACGGGCAAGCCTGCAACAACTCTCTACAATTACCTGATTGGGGATCTTCTAAACGAAGCAAATCTGCGCGAAGGCACGCAGGGCGTGCCGCGCTCGACCTATTGCTTCCGGCATACCTACGCCACGCTTCGCTTGCAGGAAGGCGTGGACGTGTATTTCCTCGCCGAGCAAATGGGAACGTCTGTCCACATGATTGAGCAGCACTACGGTCATGTGAACACCATCAAGCATGCCGACCGCGTGTTGCAGGGCATGGCGGGATGGGAAGTGCCACAGTCAGACGAAACCAAAGCCAAGGCGTCGAAAGCTGCAGCGACTCACGATCAGCTCAAAAAAGTTCAGCGCCACAAGCCGCGCTGACTGTAAACCTCCCGAAGCCGCCTTTAGCCGGAGCCGCTGGCGGAGGCTGGCGTAGGGAGGCAGCTGACCCAGTGTCCGGCCCGGACACTCCTCACTGATGTGGTTTTGATTTGCCGCTGCCCCGCCGGGGCGCACTCAGCGGCAAATCTGAGCGCGAGCCGCCGCTGGCGGCAGTTCTTCGTGCGGTCTAAAGCTAGATGCGAAAGAGAGGAATCCCCACGCGACGACCGTGACTTGTGAGGTCCTAGATTGGTTGTGAGCGGCTGAACACGGCCCTATAGCGGGCAATACACCATTTGCACTGGCTAAACTGATAGAGAACGGCATCGCCAGATCTCGGTTACAGATCTTGGCGCTCAATCCGATTTTTTCGGTGCCGTTTTTTTCTTCCGCGCCGCACGCTTCTTCGGCGCAGATTCCTTGCGCGGCCGGCCACCCAGAAGCGGAATAAAAGACTCAACCTCTGAGCGGCGCACAAATTTCCTGCCCCCTACTTCGGCGCTCTGCAATCTGCCTTGCTGTGCGAGCTTGCGTATCCGTTCTTGGGATACGCCTCGCACACGCGCAGCTTCGGCATGGGTGATCCAGTCCTTAAATTCTTCGCCAAAACCTTCTTTTCCTGTTGAACTATTCAACTTGTTTTGTTACCATCCTTTAAGTAGTAGTTCCGGTTCAACTATAGCCGTGACGACGCACCTTCGTGCGCCTATGCGAACCCTTGTTTTGAAAAGCCCTTTCTATGGAGGTCTGGCATGAAGTGGGACTTTCGTCATCACCTGCTCACCCAAATCGAGATGTTGCGCGGAGACATCTCCCACAAAGAACTCAGCGAGAGGTTAGGCGACGTAACGGAGCGCTGCCTGGCTCGGTACGTAGCCGGGAAGAGTCATCTGACGGAGGGCGAGTTTAGGAAGGTTGCGAAAGCACTCAGCGTAGATGCTCAAGTTCTGGCAAAGGCATGGGCCACATCTCTCGGCCTGCGTGCCTCCAGTAAAGATCCTGTCAGCTGGATGGTGAGCCGAGCGTATGAGCGGTGGCGGCAACACTCGCGCATCGCCGATCGCAGTGTTCCATCCAATCCCTCTCCCATGGCCGTTATTCGAGCCAAATACCTCGACCGGCTCCCCCTTCAGACTCCTCCTCTCTGGCTTGGTTCCTGTCGTGGTTGCGAGAAGGAAGCGGACACCCCCACAAATCGAGCGCGTTTTGCACGTGCGTACGAGATGCTCGTCGAATCGGTGCATGGCGGACTTTCAGCAAGAGATATCGGAGCACTGCGCGGAATTAGCGGGGAGCGGGCGAGGCAGCTTATGGTATTCGCAGCCTACGCATGGGCACGACGAAAGCGGATCGACCTCTCTGGCAAGTCGGTTCCATTCAAGAATGAAGCTCGATTCGTCAAGAATCTCTATGCCGGGCTGACGTTCTTCGCTCAACTGCAGTTCAATCAATTAGCCACCCAGTCCCTAAGGAATGGACCCATTGCCAAGGGAGACCAAATCCTGTGAGGTCGCCGAGAGAGAGGGGCGCCCACGAACGCTACAGACAGGAACATGCCCGCTGTCTTGGTGTGGCTGTCGAAGAGCTGCGGACGGCTAAGCATTTGACGCGAAGCGAAGTCGCGAAGCGGGCAAATGTCTCTGTTCGGTGGATTCAAAGGCTGGAGACAAACCAGCTCCACACAAACTACACGATCCGCAGGTTAGATCAAGTCGCTCGTGCTTTAGGGTTGGAACTCTATGACTTGTACAAGCGAGCGGGCGAGCTGACCGGGCCACCACCTTGGCTGAAAAGCAAAGGCATGCCAAACGATGAATAAGCCAAAACGAGCCGTGTTGGTGATCGATGAGGTGACTGGAAAGCGAATCCGCCGCTTGTCTTTAGCGGAGCCCTACCCAAAGTCTCAAGAGGTTTACCTCACGATTGAGTTCGACGATGAGACCGAAATCTTGATTCAGGTGGAGTGTCGCCCGTGCTTCGCTATTACACATCTTGCCCATGACCCAAACGGGGAAATGGTGCCGGTGAAGGAATCCGCACACGGGTCGCTCCGATCGCTTGCGAAGGTCGTGCGGTGACGCCGCTCGGCGCTGTTGGCGCTACCTGCGAGACAACCGCAAAGACTGGCTGGACACGCAAATATAGTTGAAGTTGTCGCATTACCACTTACGACTGGCCGGTTCCGTGCATATTTTTTTCCATTCGAATAGAAAGAGCGAGGTAATCTGAGCCGTGCCCATCACTTTGAATTAGCCTGTGTCCGAGGGCCCCTCATGGACATCTCCCTGCCGCAGGTTCCAAGACCGATCGCGTACCGCTTTCCGCCGACTTCGATATCCAGGTCCTGCCCAAGGAAAACGGCTTAATTCTCGGCGCAGCAGACGATTTTGCTGCGGACGATTGCAGACTCTCCTGCAACACTGCGACAGATGCATGTATGAGATTGGAAATAGACCTCGAGGGGCTCACGAGCATCTGAGCGGGCGGTTCGAGGGGCCTTATAGCGAAGAGATATTGGATTGTGTTCTGGCATGTCTCTCTGACGCCGAGAAGACTTATTGGCAGAGGCTCCGGGATGGACCCGGCGATACTCTCCATGAAGAGATTGTGCCCGTATTCCTGGCGTTTGAAGTGACACTGCGGCGCTCTCGCCTTGAGGAATTATCTGCCGCGCGCTCCACGCGATCTGAAATGCGAGAGCGCTCGGACGAAAAAACTATCTCTCTGCGGATCGAACGCGGGCCGAGAACGCCGCTGCCATCTACTCGCTACTCGGAAGTGCCAAGCTCAGGGTCTCGATCCCGAACTCTATCTCGATCAAGTTATCGAAGGCATCGCCGACCACTCCATCAGCAGGATCGCGGAGCTGTTGCCATGGAACCTCACCCTCATCACGACACAGGACACGCCTAAATAGGTGTCCACCTATCTTTAGGTGGGCACTTATTCCATTCACACCCTAAGCGGACGGTTCAGACCACGCGCTTACCTTTAAATGTCAATCAGATGACAATAGTAAGCATCAATGCCTGCCATGTCTTCAGGTGTCGGGGTCGTTCGATCAATGCCTTATTGATTTCGCTTTCAATCGACTTGAATGCGTCCCATATGCCGCGAGGATCATATTTCTCGTTTTGAAGTCGAGATACTTTGCTCGTTATTTCTCGCTAAGCGACTCGGTGTCAAGGGCGAAGTAAAAGGGAGGACTGCGCCGGAGTAATGGGAGCCAGTGTGGCGGGGTGGGTGCCATACTGTGTCGGCACCGAATAAGCACCAACTTGCAAACCAGGTCAGGCGCTGAGTGACAATGTTTTGGGCGACCATGCAGCCGATCGAGGACACTAACATGTCGAGTTGCTTCGGGACAAGCGCTTCGGGTGAAGTGGATTGAATTCGCCGCCGTACCCGCGAAGGTAGCTGGAGCCTCGCCCGTCGAGGTTCGACTGCCCGCATTATCGAAGAGAATGATCTCACGCTCGTCTGCGAGCCCAACCGTAACAGACGAATCTTAGTCTCTATTAGCTTCAATAGTACCAGCAGAAATCATAGAGACTGTGTACAAGGAGCTGAATATGGCAAGGAAGCGGCATACGGCGGAGCAGGTCGCGAACGCGTCACGGCAAGTGGAAGTGGGTATAGCGAACGGGAAGACGACGGATCAGGCTTGCAAGGAAGCGTTGATCACGGAGCAGACCTACTACCGCTGGCGCAAGGAGTACGGCGGGTTGCAAGTGGATCAGGCGTAGCGGTTGACGGAGCTTGAATCTGAGAACTGGAAGCTGAAGCGGTTGGTAGGCGAACCTAAGCCTGGAGAAGCGGGTGTTGATGATATCGATCGTTCGAGCGGCCCTTATCGTCGCACAACCCGGTAACACGGCACTATTGCATCCGGCGCAGGCACCGGATCCAGGGGCGGCAGGTAGCTGAGTGTTTCTTGCAAAATGGCCATTGGGTCTCCAGGCGCAGTGCGCAGAATTATCTTGTCATAAGGACGATCGCATTCCGTATCGCGAAGCACCCTAAGTACCGACCCTTTGGCCGAGATGAGTACTGCTTTCGGCAATGCAGACGCGGCGCTGGGGTACAAGTCGATGAGACGCACGAGGAGCGGATCGCTTTTAGGTGTTAAAGTCAATTCTGCGAGATATGTATCTTCGTTTGGCCCCGAAGAACTACGAATGATTGTGCTCGTCGCCAGAAACCGCACCAGCGCTTGTTGTCCACTCTTATGGGCCCACGCTCGGACAGTTGTGGCCAACACGGTAAAGATCACGGCAATGTAAATTGTTCGGCTAAATGAATTGAATGTCACAAAAACTCCTTTCGAATCGCAATCCGTGACGTTTAGAAAAAAGTATCGTGCGAGGCCATGTTACGCCGTTGCCGGAGTTGTATTTCGCTCCGAAGGAGCGAGCCATAATGCATATCATTTTGGACACATTAAATGTGTGCAATAAATCAGGGAATGGCACCAGGTCCGAACCCCTTCTCGTTTCCCATCTTCCATCTGATTGTCATTGCGGATTGAGGGCATGGGCGACGAGATACCTAGTGATGCGCCAAGCGGGCCAATTTTATGAAAACCGTGATATACGGTTCTCAAAGAAAGCGAAATCTTTCGGTCTGCACGTCCGGCATCGAATCATTCGATCAATGTGACTAAGGCCAACCAAGATTGCCGCCGTGCGCAACATGAAACAAAGAGCCTCCGGAGGAAAGACCGTGAGCACTTCCGTGCTCGTGCGCATCCGACCACAATAACAGAACGCGTTATTTTGGCGCTAAAAGGTTAGTGAATTCCGAGTGCCCGCTACTTTTGGTCCCGGAGCTGGATGCTGACTCTGACAGGAAGACCTTGAGTGATCTGCCGGGCTTGAAATGCGGCGGAGATAAGCGAGGTGTCGGATAAGGAGTGCTTACGGGACGAGGAAGAGGTTCCGACCTAAGCGGGTCGTGAACCTACTGCGGCAGATCGTGTAGTCACCCACAAGGTTTTTGCGTGACGAAACTTTCCACGGCCGGCTCCAGACAGCAGGGGGCCAAACAATGGTCCTTGCCTCCGCACCTACCTCCCCGGAATGAACTATGGCGACTGTGAAGTTGTTGGTCATGGAAAAAGCTCATCAGCAACATAGGCAATACAGTGCGTCTCGCCAGTGATGCCCATGGACTACTGCCTTTGCAAGATGCCGTTTTAGGCAAGCCCTAAGGTCCATTCTATGAATGGATGAGCAGGTGTTTCGGATCGGAAGGAAACTATTTCGGCGAAGAATCCAGAGCAACACATGATCACTGAAGTTCCACGCCAGCAAATTTTTAGGCCCTCGATCACAAGTGCATAAACCCTTTCTGTTTGGCAACGACTGTAGTTCCTCCAGAGTCACGGTTTCGGCAAGTTCGCCGTAGTCTCCGAACTCAGTTATCGGCGAATCCGTCACCGAGTGGAGTCACCTCCCAGAATCGACTCGCCTCGAACGGTTCTGCTCACGGGATGCAACAAAATTCGGTTGTCTCGAAAAGCTGTTGACATAATTCATTCACCTACATATATTTGCCGGAATAGATATCAAATGACCTGTTGAGCCCGGTAGGACTGCTTTCACTTCCAGACGATCCGAATTGAGAGGTACCACCGCGTGGCCTAACTGCATCTACAGCGACTTATCGATATCACTCTTCAACCAACGCCCATATCTTCTCATAACTTCAGGACACTGTTGATGCCCGCCGCCATAGGTGCGCGTTCGCACATCTATGTCTCATTTCTTCGCTAACATCACGAATTCAAGGATCGCGATATGTTGACAGACCTCTTCGGTAAATGCCGGTTGCTCAACTTGCCCGTTGCACTTTCAGCTATCGCATTATTATCGATAAACGTTGCAGCTCAGACACCGACTGACTTGACGCTGGGCATGACTCAGAATTCTTCCTATCACGGAGGCGATATCGACGCCGTGAATCTTGGCACGGACAATCTGGTGGTCAAGATTCCCCTCGTCTCCTATCCGCAGAGAGGCTCGTCGCTGAAGCTCGAGTATGACTTCGTTTACAACGGGGGAACAATCGCAGATCGCACCTGGTGCCCTTCTAATCCCGGGTACGCTGGAACCGCAGCACCACCTCCGGATCCAAGTCTTTGCATAAAAAGTTGGAATGCTCCGCCTAACGCAAGCCAACGCCACAGGCTTTGGGGTCTGGCTGACATGCAAGATGTAAGGACCGGTTTCTACCTGCACAACATTACTCCAACCGAACAACAATACGGCTCCCAGTCGTACTCATACGCTTATGCATCGTTCGCCACCGCCGACGGCGCGATACACATTGGAGAACCATCGACGAGCGGCATTGTTCAGCGAACCATAGATGGTTCGGGTTTTGTGACCAACTTGGATTTCAAATACCTCATGACTGGCACTCCAGCTTGCAGCGCCAATTGCTTTACCAGGGATGCGAACGGCATCACGTATTATCCGAATGGGCAACCCACCGGCACTAGCTTTGTGATTCGCCAGGATAGCTCCGGCAACCAAATCACAGGGACTTTGCAGTCGACCTCAGACCCTGCCACATCGGGATATTTTGTTACAGATACGGTTGGTCGTCAGATCGGTACCCCCATCGGCCTACCAGACGCTTCGGTATGCGGCTCTGATGTTCAACTCCCTGTTATTGAAGCAGTCGCATGGACTGTTCCTGGTCCGACTTCCTCAGCCAGCGGGACTCTGAAGTATATATTTTGCTACGCCAGCGTTGAAGTCTTCATCCCAAATGGCGTGAATGAGTTACAGGATAGTTCGGGCAACCTTATCATGTATATAACGGCGCTAGAACGTATTATCTTGCCGAACTCTCAAAAGTGGACTTTTCAATACGATTCATCAAATGGTCCCAATCCGTCGTATGGGGATTTGACTAAGATCATTCTTCCAACCGGAGGATCGATCTCCTACACGTATGGTTTTGCTTCTAGATTGGGTGGGATCGGTCGGGGCGTGCTCACGCGAACTGTAGATGCGGCTAACGGCTCTGCGCCGCAAACATGGACATATTTGGGAGGCAACTCCCCGTCTAACAATTATTCATTCACGACAACCGTGCGTGCTCCGTCCGCCGTACAAGGGCAACCTGGCGACGACACTGTCCACACATTTATGTCCGCGACCAATCCGATCGAAACCAACGTTACGCAGTATCAAGGGCCTGCTTCCAATGGCCAAGTACTACAAAGCGTCTCCACCACATATGATCCCACGTACGGCAGCCCCGTTGGTAGCGACGTATTCACTCAAGGATTCTTCCCACAGACTGTCACCACTACCATCGATGGTGCACTCACGTCACAGAAGGTGTATCAGTACTGCTGCAACTTCACTGTTTTAGAGGGCACGGAAACTTACGGACTCGTCTCTGACGTGAAGACGTACGACTTCGGGTCTGGCAGTCCTGGTGGGCTGCTGAAAGAGGAATCGACGCAATACTTGTTCCAGTCGGTCAGTCAATACGGCAACGATAATATGTTGGATTACGTCTCGAGCAAGACGGTATCCGGCGGAGGCGCAACAGCGCAGACTACATACAACTACGACGAGCCGGCATACTTAACAACGGCCTCTGGCTCTGTTCCGGGCTTCGGTGCCCCAAACACCGCGCATCCCGGTTTGGCGACTACTGAGATTCAATCGGTCAGCGGGGGCTCGACCATTGCAACACACACTAAGTTCTACACAACGGGCGAAAAGTCTCAGGAAATTGATGCACGTAACGTCGTCTCAGCGGCATACACATACTCGGCGGCGTACGGCTTCGCACTTCCTAGCCAGGTCACGAATGCGATGGGTCAAAACACCCTGTACTCCTACGATCCCAATACAGGGCAAAAGCTCTCCAGCCAGGATCCCAACAATCAGATGATTTCTTGGGCTTACGATGCCACAGGACGTGTAAGTCGGGTCAGCTATCCCGATGGTGGGTGGCTCAGTTATTGCTACAACGATTTGCCCAATACCTGTTCTTCTGGCTCTGGATCAGTGAATTCGGTTGTGGCGAGCAAGGCAGAAAATGCCTCGCAAACTATGCAAGTTGAAGTGGATGTTGACGGACTAGGGCGAAAGACTCGCACCAGCGCTAGCGAGGGCAGCGGTAGCTTCCTATATACCGACACTAGTTATGATGCGTTAGGTCGTGTGCAGGCCGTATCGAACCCCTATCGGTCTACCGCTGATCTCACCTACGGGACTACGCAGTATGTTTACGACGGCCTTGCTCGTAAAGTGGAGGAGATCGCTCCGGACTCTTCGACCTCTTGGTGGTGCTACGACGGTCATCAGACTTCCGGGCAGCCGAACTGCGTCTCCAACGTCATCTCTGGCAATACGGCGACCTGGGCTGACATTACCGATAAGGAAGGTAAGCACTGGCAGCAGCAATCGGATGGCCTCGGTCGTCTGACCGGCGTGGTCGAACCTAACCCTACATCCGGTGCGCTCGCCTTGAAGACTCAGTATGGATACGACGGACTCGGAGATCTGGTATCCGTCAACCAGACGGGCAACGGCAGCGAAACCGCTCGCACCCGCGGTTTCATCTATGACTCCCTTGGACGCCTTACAAATTCATCTAACCCAGAGACGGGTGCTATCACCTATGCGTATCTTGCAGCCGGTTCTCTCTGCGCCGGTGACGTAACGCTGCCCTGCAGTAAGACCGACGCGCGGGGAGTCATAACGAACTACTCCTACGACAGCTTGAACCGGCTCATTTCAAAGTCGTACGTCAATTCGAAGACCCCTTCTGTCTCCTACGGATACGACACATCGGCGGTCAGCGGCGCTACCAACACTGTGGGGCGGCTTACATCGGAGACCGTATCAAGTGGGCAAATACTATCGCAGCGCCAGCCTTACGGCTATGATCCGATGGGGCGGATAACAGAAATGCTTGAATGCACGGTAGCAAATTGCGCCGGTAACCCTTATCACCTTGCTTACAAGTATGACCTTGACGGGAATGTTATACGGTCTACCAATGGAATTCCCAACGCGGCCTACACAGGAGATCCGACAGATCTATCGTCCCAATTTGGCAACACGGCCGTAACATTCAACGGTTCCCCAGTGCCTAGTGTGCTTATCTCGACCGGGTATGACAATGTAGGACGGCCGATTGCTCTCACCAGTTCCTGGGCGGATACTGGGAACCATCCTGGAACTCTCTTTCAGGCCGCGGGAACCGGTGCATATAGCCCAGCGGGGCTCGCAACTGCGGTTCTTGGCTACAATCAATCGACGTCGCAAACAACAGTCAATCTGGTACGGACCTATGACAATCGTTTTCGGGTGTTATCCGAGGTGGACACGTCTTCCGACTTCGTAAGCAGCCCAGCGACTGCGAGTTCGGGAACAATCACGATTTCCGGAGTCGAAGGCCAGCAGTCTGTTGCCGGAACTCACGGTACCGGGTCGATACGCATCGCAGGAGCTGAGGGCGTCAACGTCGTCTGCACTACCAAATGCACCAGCATATATGACACAGGCAACTTGTCAGTCACGGTTGGAGGCTTTACGGTGTCCGCCGGCTATCAAAAAGGCAGCACTGCGACAACAATCACAAACGCTGTCATCGCCGCTCTAAATCAGTCTGGTTCTCCGGTGACGGCGGCGTTCAGTTCTGGGAGCATCATCATCACCAGCGTTGCTGCGGGCACTATTGGCAATTACTCCTACTCGGTAACGAACGGAGAGGATTTCTTTGGCACGGATGCGGGGGCGACCATGACGGGTGGAACCAATGGCTACACCACGCCGGATACCGGGGATGTAGAGGTCGTTCTGAAAGGGACAACCTTCAGTATTCCTTGGGGAGCCAGTGACACATTGCAGACGGTAACCAGTGCTCTGGCAAATTCGATCCAGTCGACGGAAGCTGGAGTGATTGCTGTCAGCTCATCGCCGGGCGCCATCACGCTGAGGACGGTCTCTACTGGGGCGGCGGCGAACGGGTCCTTGACCTGTTCAGCTGTCGATACAGCTTCGCAGGCTGGGCCGTCGTCGTTTTCAATTTCTTGCAACGGAATGACGGGCGGCACAGATGCCTATGCTGGACCCAAGCAGCTGTACAGCTATGCGATTCCTTCGAACGGTGGCTATACGCGGGACGGCAACATCGCGAGCGTGAACGACTCGGTCACCGGAAGCTGGACGTATACCTACGACTACCTGAACCGTTTGTCGGGGGCAACGGCGAACTCAGGAACATATATGGGCCTCTCCATTGCGGGAGGGACCCTCAGCTGGACATACGATTCGTTCGGAAACCGCCTCACACAGAGCTCAAACGGCGCTCTTTTTCCAACGCGCTCGACCCAGTATTCGGGCGGCAACAACCGAGCAGTCGGTACAGGATTAGCATCGTCCCCCACGGTCACGGTGGATTCGTTACAGTACGATCTTGCGGGTAACCTTGTAGGTAAAGATGGCAATTCAAATACGGCTTATGATGCTGAAGGAAGAATCTGTGCGATAGCGAACACGAGCGGCGGGTATCTGGCCTACGTCTATGATGCGGAAGGCACCAGGGCAGCGAAAGGGACAGTGAACTCGTTGAGCTGCGACTTCTCGAGCAACGGATTCGCGCCAACCATTAGCTACGTGGTTGGCGCCAGCGGAGACGACTTGACCGAGTTTGACTTCCAAAACGGGCAATGGGCATGGTCGCATTCAGATGTGAACGAAGGCGGCCAGCTGCTTGCGACGTACTCTGGTGCGGATACCTCCTTCTCACTCCACGACTGGCTTGGAACGAAGCGGGTGGAGGTCACTCCAGACAGCCTGCTGAGCACGTTTTCCAGCCTACCCTTCGGTGATGGACTAACCGCTTCTGGAAACGCTCCCGACGTAAGCGAGAAGCACTTCACCGGCAAAGAACGAGATGCGGAATCCGGACTCGATTACTTCGGCGCTAGATACTACGCATCAACAATGGGGCATTGGATGAGCCCGGACTGGAGCGCCAAGGCTGAACCTGTCCCGTACGCCAACCTGCCTAGCCCTCAAACTCTCAATCTTTATAGTTACGTGGAGAACAACCCGATCACCGGCATGGATCCCGATGGACATTACCTGGCTACATGGCTGGGAAGCCATAGTGACAATGTGGGCGGAATGCAGATGCAAGGGCAGATTGATGAGAGCAATCAAGCCGCCAATCAGTACGCTCAAAAACAGGCCCAACAAAATATCGGTCAAGATCCGACACTTCCCACCGCAGTGGATAGCGTTACGGTAACGGCGAAGCCATCAGTCTGGAAGAGGATAGGTAGCTGGTTTGGTGGTGCGGCGCACGGCGTTTCGTATGCCGCAACCGTCTTTATCATCAAGCATTCAAAACTAGCGATGGAAGGAAACAAATCCAGCTTCGAATACTGGAGCAAGCAGAGCAACGAAGATATCATCAAGTCGCTCAATCCCGGTGGTAAAGAACCTATGCAAGTTCGTATGGACGGTGAAAATGCGAACATCATAAATGGCAACATGCGTTACAGCATCTTGCAATCCCGTGGTGCTGACTTAGGCGGTCTGAAACCAGAAGTTTTGCCTCCCGTAACGATTGGGCCGATGATCGAGCCGACGATAGAACCTGAAATTATCCCATAGGAATTCATGAGCCAAACACTGGACCAATTCGCGCAGCTCTCTAGGAACGAGAAGATTCGTTTTCTACACCTGCTGTCTCAGGGGGTCATCATGCATGCTCGTGGTTTAGCCGCAGATGAAACAAAAAGTGCCGATGTCCGCCTCACACAGAGCGATGCCATCATCGAGATGTTGCATCGGCTGGCTGAACAGGGGGAGCATTACTACAAGGACGATGACGCGCAGCGTCCGGATGCTGATCTATTTCAAATCTTGCAAACTCTGGAGACCAGCGGTCACTTGCGAGGCATCGTGGCTTCAGCTTCCGACTATGCGTGGAGAAAGCTACCCGACGCGAAGTAGCGGCTGAGGGCCGCTCAGCGGCCCGTGGACGCGCCGTGCGCTGCTGGGGGCATCCGAGGGCCATCGTCACGCCAATCGCCGCACTAAAGGCCGCTGTGATCTCCGCCGAATATATCGCCGCAATGGGGGCCATGCTGCGCATGGGGTGAATGTTGACACGTCACCCCCAAATGGGAACTGTGGCGCGAGCGCACGGCGAGGTTCTGTGTTTACACGTGTGAACGGCTTTAGATTCTGCAACATCCGGTCTACGAGGATCTCTCGCTGATTCGTGCGGTTGTTCCATGTCGCTCGATGTAAACGGGGAGCGCACATCGACGTAAACAGGTTGATTTTGCAGGGCCTTGTTCGTTTTGACGAAATTAGCCAATTGACGTGCCGAGGCGAACCGGGCATGCTGTTTCCAAGGCGAGGTTCCCCATGAGCACTCTCGTCAAAGGCACTCCGACTACTTCTAGCGCTCAAGAGAGCGCCCAGGAGAAGCCCGGCTTCCGTACCAAGACCGTCGCGACAAGGATCACTCCGGAGGAGTTGCGGGAGGTCGAAGTGGCTGCCGAGAAGAGCGGCAAGACGCTCGCGGTATGGCTGCGCGAGCTTGCTCTGAAAGCAGCGCGGGAACGTCCAGCCGATCCCTCAGAGATCTTGCTGGCTGAGGTCGTGGCGCTCCGGTATATGCTCCTTAATCTCTTCCATGGGTCGGCGACGGCGCAGGCCGAAGGCAAGTATCTGCTCCCGGAATCTGTCGTTAAAATCCGCGATAAGGCGGAGGCCCGGAAGCTGGCCGACGCCCGCAAATTGCTCACCGATTTCCTTACCGGGGAGGATGGAACCGGAGGGCAGGAGTGAGCGCCGGACCAATGCGTTTTCCGAGCCGGGGCCGGTGGCTCCTGTGGCTGGCTTTGCTCTTCGCGGTGGGGCCGTTTCTGGTTATTCTTTCGGCCTCGCTATGGCTTAGCAGGACGATGAATCCCGTCCAAACCTACTATCTCGGAACCTATACCGCGTGCTCTCTATTGAGCGGCGACCCCGGAGCGATGACCACCGTTCGCTACGCCGAAAAGACGGCTTCGGGGCGGAAACCGGAAGCGCTGCTTCCGAAGGATGCGGTAAAGGGACCGGCCCCGAAACAGCCTCTCGCGCTTAGCTCGAAGGCCCTCGCCGAGGGCTGGCGCGGGGTCGCGATCGCACTACCAGCCAAGGTTCGAGCGAATGAGTTGCAAGCGTACCTTCAGGCGACGGTCTATGACGGCGACAGCGCGTGGGCGATCTTCCTCCGGCCGATTTGCTACGCGCTGGCCGGAGTCGTCTTCCTGTATGCCCTATGGTTACAGTTCGGACGAAGGAGTCGGTCTAGCCGGAAGCAGGAGCAGCGGCACGGACGCCGCACCAAAGGGCCTGAACTGCTCGCCCAACTACGCGGCTCCAGCGACGCAGGTATTCGGTTCCAGATGGAGCGGGAGGGGATCTTCGGTCGGTGGCTACCGGCACCCAGCTTTCAGATCCCGCGACGCTTGGAGTCCAGCCATATCCTGCTCATGGGGGACACCGGCTCCGGCAAAAGTTCGGCGATCCGCCAGCTTCTGCGCCAGATCGAAAACCGGGGTGAGAGCGCCATTGTCTATGACCCCGCGATGGATTTCTTGGGTGAGTTTTACAACCCCATCAGAGGCGACCTGATTCTGAATCCACTCGATGAGCGCTGCCCATATTGGGGGTTGGGCGACGAGATCGACCGACCTGAGATGGCCACTACGATTGCCGCCGCCATGTTGCCGGACAAAGAATACGAGAAGGCGTTCTTCACCGATGCGCCGCGCCGGGTGCTGGCGCACCTGCTGCAGCGGAAACCCCAGCCTAGGGACATCCTGCGGATGATGGCCGATCCGGAATGCATCGAAGCAGCGGTGAAAGGAACGCCTCTGGCCGCGTTGCTCGATCCCGGCGCTCCCGCGCAGAGAGCTGGTGTGCTCTCCAGTTTGAACATGGTGGCCGACGGTCTGGAGCTGTTACCGGAGTGGGAGCACACGCGTAGAACCTTCGCGACCGCAGAGTGGTACACCGAGCGGAAACGTTGGGTCTTTCTGACCTCTGCTGCTGCCTACCGGAGCAAGACACTGCCATTGCACGCGGCATGGCTCGACCTGTTTATCCTTCGCATGATGGGATATTGCGAAGACCAAGCAGCGAAGCCGGTCTGGTTTGTGATCGATGAGTTGGCCAGCCTGAACCGGCTACCGCAACTCCACACCGCTGTCACTGAGAACCGCAAGTATGGGAATCCCGTCGTCATCGGTATACAGGGGCGCAGCCAGATGGAGAAGCGCTACGGCCAGGACGCTGAAGCCATGCTCTCTCAGCCTGCGACGAAAGTCTTCTTGAAAACCTCCGAGCCACGTGCGGCTAAGTGGATCTCCGAGGCCATCGGCGAGATCGAGGTCGAGCGTTTGAAAGAATCTCGCAGCATAGGGCTTCTCGGGTCGAAGAAGAGTTTTGCGATGGAGATTGCCACTAAGCCGCTTATCATGCCTTCCGAAATTGCGGGCCTGCCGCCGCTTACAGGCTTTATCAAGATCGAGAATCATGTCGTCCCGGCAAAGTTCCGGTTGGCAAAGAAACAGAGCAAGCAGCGGGAGTTCGTAGAACGGATGAGAGATCTGCCGCTGCCGCGCAAAGTAAATGTCGTGACTACTTCCGCTCCCAGGCAATCACCGGAGATAAAGAAGCCTGTTCAAGCTGTGTTGCCGCTGGAGGAAACGTCTGTCGTGAAGCGGGAGGGATTCAGTTGGGATGAGAGCAAAGGGATTGAATGACGCTACGGCGCTTATGGGGAGTAATCGCTAGCTGCAGTCAATTCCGCGCCAAATTCACTGATATGCCGCCACCCAGTAACGTTATGCCGCCACCCAGTAACGCGCTATGCCGCCACCCATCATCCGCGCCGAAGGCGTGCTCTCGAAATCGTAGTTGCTCAAAACGCCGTTTTTCGCGCACAACGACTGAGTGAGTTGGTATAGGTTGGGCCAGACAAGTTTCGGACCGCGACGATCCAGCCGTGACGCAACCCTGCCGTACAATTCTTCCAATGACACAGAAAGCATTTGTTCTCTTCATTTTGGTGACTGGTGCGTTCGCACCGGCGATTGCAGAATCAACGGACACGGTTGATTTCACAATTGTTGACCGTGTTCAATTTTCCGTCCCTGCCAACTGGCCAGTGATCGCGAACAAATCCGCAAGTGACAAGACAGTTTTTGCATTCCAAATCCCGAACTCTGCTGACGAAGGTACTTCCGACTCCTCAAATCTGTCTATTATCGCTACGGACCTGAAAACCGCTCAGGATCGAGATGCTTTCCAAGCGCAACCATCGAGCACGGACCAAAATGGGCAGGAGAAGAAGCTTGTAGAAGGTTGGGGGTGCAGCACATTCTCGGCGGTACAACATTCGACCAAGACTCGGTACGAGATTTGGGATTGTCGTCGCACAATCGCCGATTGCGGCGTTTCTGTCCGGATGGCGTGGCCTCACCTTCCCAAGGATCCTCCTGATTTGGATAACCAGATGGAGATGATTCTCTCTAACTTCCTGAAGAGTGTCGGCCCATTCAAGGGCGTCCCGAAATCCGGGGTCTTGCGCAGACCAGTGGACTGAACACCGCCAACTCAGAAGTAACTCCTCGAAAATCGGGTTTTCGGCAACTTCGTAGTTTCCGAAAACACCGTTTCTCGGACTGTGGATCGTTTATGGAAGCCTTGGAAGGCGGTCATTCAGTTCGTGATTATGAGCAGTAGGAATAGTCGAAAATCAGTCGGGCGTCGGCTCGACGATGTGATCAATCATCACCATCCTCACCGGCCCCGGCGCACTTTCCACCCGCATCCCGAGTTGCTCTTTAATCGCCCGGCTCAGGGTCGGGACGTCACCGTCGTCTGCGTCCGGATCGATGAGCGGCCCTCCGCTGTCAGGGAGAAACTCCAGCGTGAGATCGTACTTCCCACTCAACCCTGTCCCGTCAATCAGCGGCCGTGTCGTCAGTGCGCCGGCCCCCATGCCCGCCAGCGCCCGGGCCGCGTCGGCGATCGTCGTATCCGTCCAGCCAAGGTGCAGCGCCCTTGAGGGTAGGTAATACCAGGTAAAGCCGCAGTGCGCCACTATCGGGGTCTGCGCGTCGGGCGCCTTACCCACCGACGTCCCCTCCTGCGTCGAACAACTTGTTCCCTCCGAATGTGGCTTGATGTTTGGTCCCAATACGCCAGGCTTGATCATCGAGAGCGTGTTCACAATGCCTTCCCTGGTAAATTCGTGAATCTGAAGGCCGAATCGTTCGGCAAGCATCGTCCGCATCATCTCCCGCACCTGGTCGCGCGTCGGTTCACCGTCCGCTCGGAAGGTTACCGTATAGACCCGGCTCTTGACCCAATCCGGCTGTTTCCGGAAGGCATCAGAGGTCTCGCTCACCTGCATGTGATACGCGTAGCCGATCAGTAGCGAGACCGGTGCTGCCAACCTCTGCTGGCCAAGGATTGGTGCCCCTTTGTCTCGCATGAACGCCGGTACGAGTGGAAACGTTCCGGGCGCGGCAGGCTTCACCGAGACCACATCGAAGGCCAAAGGTGTAGTAGTCGCCGTCTGGACCTGTTTCGGCTGAGCGGATTCGGGCGTATGCCCATGAAGGCTGCCGAAGGTACATGCCGCAAGCACCACCGCGCCCGCCGTCATTTCCGTTCTCGTCATATCCTTCCTCCACGTTTACAGAGTCAGCTCACTATAGGTTGCTCACGGTGACATACTGACGGCCGAGATCAGGATTGGGACGCATTTTCTGCTATCGACTTCGCTCTGTGATTGCGTCGACCCGTTGAGACCGCCCCGTTTTCCGGGAAGTTCGGAAGCTCAGTCACGAATTAGCTTTGGCCCTATCCCGCCTCCAGCGTTCAGCAACGTGAATGTTTATGGGTTAGCCGAGTGTATTATTGCCGCGATGGCACTTATGGAGCACGGCCAGCCCTACATTTTTCACGTTCGAGCCCCCGGCTACATGAGGGCCCTCGGCGTTTTCTTATTGATCGTTGGCGTTGCTACGTGCTCATTCATTATTTGGGGAATTGGACTGGCTTGGATCAGGTCGGACTTGGGCTCGTCGTTGTTTCTTGTAGCGTCTCTGGTCGGGCTCTTCTTGTTCGCCCTATGGCTAATCTTCCCACCCCAAAGCAACTTAGCGCGTTTCGAGTTCACGGCCGATACTGTTCGTTTCGTTCCTAACTGGGTGGCAAGGCGGGTTGGAGAGCGATACGAAGAAATAACAATCCCGCAACAATCCTCAGAGCTTCTCATATCTCACTGCTTCGTACCTGAAAGGGTCAACGGTTACCGCATCATCGTGCGTGCACCTAACGGCACCGAACAGGAGGTCGCAAGCCGCTCCCCTCACACCCAAGTCAGTCTCAACGCCTCAGAGATTGAAACCCTACTTGCGTTAATTGCCCGTACGACAGGGCTGCCGGTCCGCGTGGTAATTAGGCGGACATTGCCGTCCGGTGTCGCCCAGGAATTGCCCTGGACACCACACGCCACAAAAGGGACCCGGCTAAGAACTGCTGCATTGGGGACGTTCAGCTTCCCGTATGCAGGTGGCATCCTGATGGGCTGGTATTCTCAGAATCCCGCCATCGTTGTCGGAACTGGATTCGCCTTATGGTCTTGCATGGTGCTTGCCCTCTATCTTGCTTCGCGAACCGGGCCGAGCCCTAGAAGATTTCCGCTGCTGCGAGTTCTCACCACTCTGGTCACGTTCTGGGCAGTTTATTCCTTATGCTACGTTGTCACGGCTCACCTTCGCGGACCCATCTAAGTGGCCTACACAAGAAGGTGGAAGGACGAATAGGCCAATCCGTGTTGCGTCCGTCCCGCAAAGTCGCATTTTCGGCAACTTCGACCTGTTGTTTCCCATAACGCCGTTTTTCGAGAGGTTCGAGTCCGGAGACCGTTGATCCAATACAATTTGCGGATGGGGCCTGACTTCCGACCATATATGTGCAGGATCAACGACGGGTTGGCGTCCGTTATGGTGAACCTTGGGCTTCGTGACCAAGCGCCAGTTCCGCTGAAGCCCTGGCTGTTGTGGGTTTGGGTTTACATGCTTTCGCCGAGACCGGATTGTTTATCGAGTAGTGCGGAGGCGCCGAGGCTCTATGAAGTTGAAGATGCCTTGGAACCGCAGCTCGGTCAGAGTATCGGTGCTGTTTTCTGCGGCAGAATCACCACTGAGAATCGCCGCGAGTTTTACTTTTATGGCGATGGGCCGGGACGCTTTGAAGCGACTTTACGACAAACGATGGAGAAGTTTCCAGAATACAAGTTTGATTTCGGCGTGAAGGATGATCCAACGTGGAGCCAATATCGCGACGTCTTGTATCCCGGACCGTACGACCTGGAGCGAATCAAGAACGGAGATTTACTTGCCGTATTGACCGCTAAAGGCGACAACCACAAGATAGCGAGGCGGGTGATGCATTGGGCATATTTCTTATCGCCTGAAGACAGGTCGCTTTTCGCTAAGGCTGCGGTCGACAGGGGCTTCAATGTGGACTCGGAGTACGAGGTGGAAGGTGATCGCCGCTTCGCGATTTCTTCGTATAGAGTCCAATCGATCGAACAGAACAACATAGATGACACAACCATCGAGTTGTTCCACCTAGCAGAAGACTTCAACGGCAGCTATGACGGTTGGGAGACGCAAGTTACGACGGACTGACCCGCGTTTTCACCGACGTCGGTCCGCCCTCCTCTAAAGTCGGGTTTTAGGCAACTTCGATTCGTTGTCTTTAGGTTTTCACCGCTTCCACAGGAGATTCGCTTTATCTTCGCCTATGATCGCAGAATGAGGAACCGCCGCCTAGTCATTCAACCCAAAGACCTTGAAACGACCCGCGCGCAATGCCACTATCCAATCCCGCCGAGCGAAATCATGCGCCTGGACTTCGACCGGATGCGGTGCCCGCGTTGTCTAGCCGAATTCAACCCAGAACAGAACGTGCATCGTCAGTAGTTGAGTAACTAACGATGGGCGGTGAACGTCAATCGACAACCAGGCAAAGGCTGGCAGGAAAAATCTGCGCCATTTGCTCAACGCGAATTGACCTTGGCAATTGGCCGGGAGGTGAGCGTCGCTGCGACAGATGCTCAGGTATATACAGGGTCTATATGACGTACGTGCTTCGTGACGGTTGGAGTGTTCAGTTCCTGGAGCCTGACCTAAAGACGCCTGTTGGCCGTATCCGTCAGTTGGGCAGCTTGGACAAGGTGAAGGAACTCGTAGCCCGAACCCCGACGCGGCTGGACCTCGCTGCAAAGCAGGCTATTGAACACGCCATCACAGTTGGACGCAATGGAATGTATCTGAATTTGACAGCCGAGCAATACCAAAAGCTGAAACGATAGAATCACGACTGTATCGCCAATACGGAGTGCAACCATGGCCGAAATCGTATCTGTGCAGGATGAGGAAGCAAGGCACGCACAGGTGTGCACGCAATGAGAACACCAGCAATGGCCGCGCGGTGCGACCTGAGTGAGTGGGTCACTAGGCGAGTGTGGTTATGCATAACGGTACCTCACGCTCGAATCGTCCACAAACATGACTCAAGGCTGCAATGCCGCGTATGTGAAAGATTGTCAACTATAGTGCTACGATACGCGGACCATAGCGCGCGCCCAATTCTTGCATTTTCAACACCGATCGGGCCGTCTCTGAAGACGGGAGCGATCATGCCGTCCCGCCCGCGAAATGTCAAGGAAGTTCGCTAACTCCGGTCAATTTGCTGCATCCAGTTTAATGATCATAAGCAACTATTCAGTTGACGCTAACCGGTCCAAGTGCTCAATTGTGTAGTTGAATTGCGCAGCGATGTCACAAGGGGAACAAGGAGCTAGGCTGGGTTACTTGTTGCTGAGAGAGTTTCTCTTGCATCTCTGCGATTTGCTGTTGTAACTGAATGACTTTGAGATCGGATTCTTTGGCCGTCCGACGGTCAGCTCGCCAAGCGAGAATGACAGTTGAAATGGTTCCGAGGATGCTGACGACGGCGGCAGTGAGACCCAAAATTCCGGTCAAGCCACTAGATCCAAATGGACCGGGGAACGCAGTTGCGTGGAAAGCGAAACTCCAGGCGAGAAGCACAACCGAGACAGCGAAAAGCGCGACGAAGAAGATGATGGCAAGTGCAGTGCGCAGTCGTGATTGAGTGGTCCATCGAAACATAAAAGCCATTATCTCCCTCTTGCATCGGGACAAAACAAGTTTTCTTGAGTGGTCGTTATCCTACTCCAAATCCGAAATGGGCCGTAGGGAAATCCGGCCCATGAAGTCGCCTTCATTCACCGAGCGATTTGTCAGCACACAGATCTAGCCTTTCTCGTTTCGTGGTCCCAGCAACTTGTCTCTCCCTCCGCCACACGCCAGCAGCGCAGCAACTCGGTGGACCGTTAAAGCTCCAGCACGCGCTCGCGATCTTCGACGCCGTCGCTCCCGCGGTGAAGGTCTATTTCTCTCCCTCATTGCTGAATTCTCCTCGAATGCGGATAAACCCGAACGAACGTGTCTAGGATAATCCCACGGTGCAAGCCACTCATTTGGGCCACAGACGCTCCAATTTGCGACTTCAAAGCTTACACCGCTGGCAGCCATCTATACATGGCCTCCTGGCCAAACTCTCACGCCAATCACCCTCATAGGCAAACAGATCTACCTCGTCCAACCCAGCACCTATCCCAAATCCAGCACGATGCGCAGAGATGCTCGAGCTTGTTGCATATAAGCAATCTGTTCGGAGAGCGAGGCGCAACGCGACTGACTTCGATACGAGAACAGATTTCCCCTGTTTTGAACTGCTTTGGTGCCTGTTAAGCTGCGATTGCCTGAAAGCAACAGCAGCTGATTTAATGCGCCGAATCGCCCGAATTCGTTCAGGATCATCGCTTTACATAGTCATGTTAAGAAATCGGTCCAAATAAACATCATCGGTCAGAATGAAAATTGCAGTGGGTACTGGGCATAAGACAGCCTATAGCTGTCGGTTTCACAATCACTCCTGATGGACGAGCCGCTATCGTCCTTTTGAAGAGCGAACATGCAATATTCGACGAGACCCTCTGCGAATGTTCCGAGCGCTTGCCTAGCCCTCGAAGCGAAACCGCCTGTTGGAGTTCATCGATGATCATTTTGTTTGACAGAGTCGGATTGGACGTCACTAATGCCCTCGCAGCCGGAGCTGTCGCTAGGGCGGAGTTGAATGCGTGCAGGGACGAACTTCTCGCGATGACCTTTTGCGGTGTGACTGTCCTGCTTGTAGCGTGGCCAATTTTGCGATTCTTGTATCGTCCCTGGATCTTCCGCAAAGAGCTGATCTTCGGAGCTGTATCCGGTGATGCGGCCGTTTATTACTACCAGCAGTTTCGTCCCGGTGCCGATATCCTCAAGAAGACCCCTCCCGAGAAGCTGCCCGAACGCGTCGGCGGTAACTGGTACCCAACGACGACTCAAGATGCCTATTTCGCGGCGTTCGAGAAGGACTTCTTCAAGTGGTATGGGCGACGGTATTATGTCGCGCCAGTAGCTATGCTGATTATTCTTACGACAGTATCGGCCTGCTGGGCACAGCGAATGCTGCGCGAATGGGCTGGAACAGGAGTGGGGCCAGGAACAACCCTTCGCGCCCTCTCGGCCTCTGCCCTCGCGGGCGCCTTTGTATGGGTAATCTCTGACGAAATCGACAGACTGCGTAAGCGCGACTTCACCACTAGCGATGTCTACTATTACGTCTTCCGCATACTACTTGCGATACCCTTCGCTTGGGCGATCGCCGCGGTCAGCATAAATGGCAGTCCGTTAGGATTGCCCGGTTCTATCCCTTTAGCGTTCTTTCTTGGCGCATTCCCAACTAACACCCTTTTCAAGATTGCGAGGCGATTCGGTGCCCAAACCCTGAAACTGGGGGATGATCAGACAAGCGGCACGTTAGAGCTCGAAAGGCTGCAGTCGATCGGCAAGAGTAACGCCGAGCGATTCCAGGACGAGGGAATCACGACGATCGTGGCTCTTGCCTACACGGATCCGGTCGACCTCACCATCAGAACCAATTTCGATTTCAGCTACGTGGTCGACGGCGTCAGTCAGGCGTTGGCTTGGATATATTTCCAGGATGATTCCGCCAAGTTAATCGAATTGTCCATGCGTGGCGCGCAAGAGATTTCGGTCGTGATTCAGTGGTCCGCTGATTTCACTGATTCTGTGAAGCAGGCTTGTGCCGACCAAGCCATTTTCGACGCGGCAAGCAAACTCGGTCTTTCCGACAAGACGTTGCGTACGACGTTCGCACAAATCGTAGAGGATCCGTACACAGAATTCTTAGTGAATGTGTGGTGTGCCTCATGACAGAGGGCTATGAGAAGTATATGTCGCAGCGAAAGTATAGGACCCAGTTTGCGAATTCCGCTTTTAACGTCGAATGCTCAGAACAAGAAGTCAATTTTCATCATTTGCTTGATATTGAATGAAGTTACCTTCGCAAACACTGCCGCTATCCCGCCCGATAGGGATAAGTTACAGCGCCTCGGGATCGGTCATCCTCTTCTTGCAAAACCTTCCCTGACGGCCTGCCTCGCATTTCTTTGTTGCACGCCGATGTTGTACGTGATGTCCAGAATCACTGAGTTTCCGCTTACAGCGGTGAGACGTCTCAGGATCTCGTGGTGCAAACCAGTGATTTGTTTTGCAACGCTGTCCTGATTTGGGTGTCGCCTGAGTTTTGTCGAAACAGGAGGATGCGATTGCTCTATAAGATCCTTGTCGCTTCGGCCTTGCTATCATCGTTGCCGTCCCCGCGAGCGCGGTCACAGGTCAATATTGGTTCCGAACCTGGTGCACGGATTACGCTGGGAGGCCACGTGCCATCATTCGTCACGAGCGCGGCAGATGAAGGTCCGACGCCCGGACAGACCTTCATTCGGGATGTAACACTCTTTCTTGATCGACCTCCGGAACAGCAAGAGGCTCTGCACGCTTTTCTGAAGGCGCAAACCGACAAGGCTTCGCCAGAATACCGTCATTGGGTCACTCCTGAGCAGTTCGCGAACCGTTTCGGACCCAAACAAGCCGATGCGGACACTGTTATGGCGTGGCTTCAGGCGAATGGTTTCACGCCTCTAGTCTCTCGAAGCAGAATGTTCGTTACAATCAGCGGCTCTGCAGACCAGTTGGCATCCGCGTTTCATGTTGCTTTCCATACCTTTTCGTTTCGTGGTCAGCATCTAAATGCGATTACGGCGGACCCCAGTGTGCCTGCGGATATTGCGCCACTCGTGCGGTCCATTAACGGGCTTTCGTCTCTGCCCGATCGTATTGCGAAGGTTCCGGATACGACTCAGTCATCAGCCTTCCAACCTCGCGAAACGACAACAAATGGAAACCACGTGGTGACGCCGGCAGACTTCGCGACCATTTACGACATTAACCCGGTCTACAAGGCTGGCTACACAGGTGCTGGGCAAACGATCGCGATCGTAGGGAGATCACAAGTAGGTCCTGAGGATATTCAGAATTTTGCGGCCTTTGCCGGTCTTACTCTATTGAGCCCTACGGTGATCGTGCCTCCCGGTGGCGTTGATCCTTTGCAAGCGAATGATGACGATCAGAATGAAGCGACCCTCGACGTTACGCGGGCGAGCAGCGTCGCACCCGGCGCGAAGGTCCTGCTTGTTGTCAGTACTCAGGCAGGTGGTGGATATCTTGCGGGTGTACGGTACGTCATTGATAACCAGGCCGCTTCCATCATGTCGATCAGCTTCGGCCAATGTGAGAACGTCGCCGGCCGGAGTAATACTGAGTTTTACAGCGCGCTTTTCGAACAGGGAGCCGCTGAAGGCATTACCACGTTTGTTGCTGCGGGGGATGGCGGAGTGGATGTGTGCGAGGGCCCCGACACCGCTCCCCTGGCGACCCAGATAGCCAGCATGAACAATCTCTGCGCCAGCCCGAGTGTGACTTGCGTTGGCGGAACAGAATTCAACGATACCTCTCCTTCGTCCGAGTATTGGAGTTCGACAAACGGCACAGGACACGATTCGGCCACGGGGTACATCCCGGAGGGTGCGTTCAATGACCCGGTCAACCTGAGTACAGGTGCAACCCAGATATTCGTCGGAGGGGGGGGCACAAGCGTGTACATTCCCGCACCCAGTTGGCAAATGGGACTACCAGGGAACAGCACAGGTTTCAGAGCGACCCCCGATATCGCATTTACCGCATCGGGCCATGACGGCTATTTCATCTGTTTAGCATACGAAGGTTACTCTTGCGTTCCCAACCCGGCAGGTCAGATTCAGATACATACGGTCGCGGGCACATCTGCAGCGACACCGTCTATGGCAGGTATTCAGGCTCTGCTGAATCAACAAGAAAATGGTCCGCTCGGTAACATCAATCCGACCATTTACAGTCTGGCCTTCAACCCTTCGAACGGCGTTTTCCATGACGCAACCATTGCCTCAAGCGGTGTAACGAATTGCGACGTTGCAACGCCTTCGATCTGCAACAACTCGACGCCTTCCCCTACAGGACTGGAGGGCGGAGAGATAGGGTACACCCTTCTCGATGGCTATGATCTCGCTACCGGCTGGGGATCGATTGATGTCTACAAACTACTGACAAACTGGAATAGTGTCTCCAAACCGGCCATAGCCAATGTCGATCTCTCACTTTCGCAGACACTCGTATCTGCTGGTCAGCAGCTCAGCTTTGCTGTATCCATGTTTTCGCCCGGCGTCGTACCTACAGGCACTATCCAGTTCCTCGTAGATGGCCAGATTGTCGGTAATCCCGCCGTCCTTAGCTCGGGATCCGCGTCGCTTAGCTATATCGTTACTGGGACAACACAAACCAACTCCGTTCAGGCAGTCTATTCGGGCGATTCGACCTACGCCACTGCGACCGCCACGTCGCAATTCTTGATCGTGCCCCAGGGAACACCCACCTTCAGCGTAACGGCCTCACCGATCACCATAGGCGCGCCGGGCCAATCGGGTGCCTCCCTGATTACCGTTACGCCAATCAATGGATTCACAGGAACTGTGACCCTGAGCTGTATATCTCCTGCCGGCGTATCGCTGGGCGCCTGCAGCTTTTCCCCCTCCACGCTCTCGCTCGATTCTGTTCCCTTGGTGTCATCCCTGACACTTGCGTCGGTTGCCCCATCTGTTCGTACCGGCCAGGTATCGGCATCCAACCATCGCTATCCTCCTCGTACCCCGAGGCTTCCATACATTCCCGGAGTCATGGCCGTGGGTGTTATGTGGTGCGCAGGCCTCCGCGGAGGCCGCATCAGAACGACGCTTCGTTCGGCAAGCTCGATTGCGGTTCTTGGTTGCATTTGTACCTGTCTGACCTCCTGCGCTCACCGCCAAACTACGGATATCACGATATATTCATCTGTCAATCCCGGCACAACGCAGGAAGCCATCACGTTTCAAGCTATCGTCACGGTTCCAGCGGGAAGCGCGAGCCCCACGGGCATGGTTCAACTGCTATCCAATGGTCTCACGATAGGTGCACCCGCAGCATTGACCAACGGCGCCGCGACATTCTCGCAGACTTTCTCCATGGCCGGCAACTACGCGATCACCGCGCAGTATCTCGGCAGTTCATCGGAACGCTACTCCATGTCTCCGTCCCTGAATGAAACGATTTTCTATAAAAATCCGGGCACGCCCGTCGGGGCGTATTCGCTGCTGGTGCAAGCGTCCAGCGGAGCGACGTCGCAAACGATTCCTGTCACGGTAATAGTGAACTAGAAGAGCAGGCAAGCCGGAGAGCGTCATCAACGACGGTAAGGAGAACAGTGAGATGAAAGCGAGAAGTGGCACTTTAAACAAAGATCGATTCCTTCGTCTTGCAGCTGCTGTCCCCGTCGCGGGAACCGAAGGTCTAGTCCTGGACACGGTGAAAGGATGGGTCAATTTGCCGTCCAGACCCGGTTTGCAAGTGAACCTGGCAGCTCTCTGGGCCAATTACAACGGCGCGGCCGAGTTTTACTCGGCCGGTGATAAGACCGGTTCGACTTTGCTTCAACAGGCTATGAACGGTGCCTTTCCGACGCTCCACCTTCAAGTTGTCGACCTGGATCCCACTGGAAAAATCACGGTCGTAAATGATCTGGTTGGCCTCGTATGAGAGATTTTTGGAATCTGAGCGGAAAATCGGCGCCGATTTCTAAGAGACTCTTCGGTCTCGCTGCATGGGCGTGTTTGTTTTTCCTTTCGAATTCTGTGCAGGCACTGCACGCCCAGGGGGGGGCCTGCCAGATTGCGGATTACAGGATCCTGACTCCCCAGGCAATAGCAGTCAGCTGCAATGACCTCGTCTTGGCGGATGGACGAACAGCGACCATAACAACGGCAGGTGCTCTGGGATCATCTCCGGTTAACTCTACCTTCGACGTTCATCCGTTTAATGTCGACGAACCTTCTTGGCTTCTCTTAATCGCTTCGCCTGCAGCCGGCGCATTCGCATTCGATCAGAAATCCAAATACACTATTACGCTGACCTACCAGGCACCTGACCCCAACAACCCGGGGAAAACATTGTCAGCTACCGAGTCAGCCTTCCCCCTTGACCTCGGAGGGACCGTTACCGTCACACCCAGCAAGATGGCGTCTCAGCCGATGCATTTCACCTTCACCTCGCACATAGGATTCGTGGACAGTTCTGGCAAGCTGGTTTATCAAGAGTCTCCTGGTTTTGCAAAACTGACTAAGGCGTGCTCAGTATTGTTGGAGAACTATTCGCAGAAGTATATCCAGATGTCCGGACAATGCTACAAATTCACTGCTGTTACCGACCTGTCTCTCGCGGGGATTCAAAACATCGATCCTCACCTCGTTGGAGTAGTGGATATTGACTTTCAAGCCTCAGGGCAACTCCAGTCGGCGCTTTTGCCGATGGGACTGCCGACCGGCCCCGGCGTTCCGGCTACTGATATCTATGGATCGAAACCTGCGATCGACCCGAAATCTCGCGTATCTCCACAAAAGGCTCCGTCAACCAAGGATGCTTCGACTTACTACTTCAATGTCAATTATGCGGCCGGGACAGGGACCAAGCCGGGATGGGCACTAGACGGAAAGGTCGCTCCAGTGTTGGCGCAAGCAAAGGGATTCACGTTTGGACCGTCAGCAACAGCGAACGTGGGAGGAAATAAAGTTCCGGGTCAGACCTACACGGATACGATTGATTTTTCAGGCACAGCTCAAAAGGTTTACCAGATCCTCAGGCGCGAGCCAAAAATTCCGTGTGCGCTTCACGACGATCGCCATGAGTGTCGTCCCGCCATTCTTCAAATCGTGACGTTCAATTCGACCGTCATGTATGAAACTGACGAGGAGTGGGATCGAAGCAACCTTCTGGGCTCGGTGGACATAAAGTACAACTTCAGACACCTGTACAACACGCAGTCCATCAAGGTTCTCAAGCGCTACTACGAAATCTCGCAGAAGATCGAGCTGAAACACCTACCCGCCGGGACGATTGCACCGCAGCTAAGCGATATACCGGTTCCGCTTTTTGGTTATGGTTTGGATTTTCATACCGGCATTGAAGCCGGAGGGGCCCTGGTTGATAAAACCGTTACCGCTTCGGTCGGGAAAGCGATGTTGATATTACCGCAATACACGATTTTCCGTATTGTGCCGCAGTTGCACGGAATTCTGCAGATCTGGAAGGTCAGCACGGATAGTACCCTGCTCGCCCGTTATTTGGTAGCAACCGAGAATACGGTCCTGCAGACACCGACAAACGCCCTTTATCTCGAGCACTTGCAAACGTGGAGAGCATTACTCACCGTCAACACAACATATACCGAAAGCGCCGCAAGCCATTTCGGGGTCACAATCAAATACCAAAATGGGTTCGATGCGCCTAAATATGCGCGGGTGAATTGTGTACAGGCCGGGCTCCTCGTCAAATTCTAGAAATTCGGAAGGCAGCGACGCTGGCTTTCTGCAGCTCTAGCACGGTGGGCAACAGGAGCACCTTGCTTGACGCGCGCATACCCGAGGAGGAGCGTCATGTGCTCGTTCGTATTGATAGCCGAAATACCGCCAACCATCGATCACTTGTTCGGGCGAGCGTCGACTGATCCCCGGTTGAAGGCGCGAACCCGCAATGAGGTTAGCTGCACCGGCATCTTCCGCCATGTAGCAAGGATTCTCGTACCGCACGTCGATGACCGCCGTCCCAATCTCAATTGTTTTGGTCCAGGCTTCTACCGCCGCCAGCAGTGGCAACGGTGAGGAGAACTGTTGCGCAAAATGATGAACGCGGAAGTAAGCTCCATCCATGCCCGGCCGCTCAGCCTCGACCACGAGGTCAATTGACAGCAGCAGGACATCAGACGCTGATCGCGGCTGTGACTCCGGGGACGGGCTACAATGCCCGAACGATAAGAAGCCGATCTTCTTCATTTATACGAATTGATGTGAAACCGTGGGGAATGATTCGATCAAGCCGGTCGCCGGGCAGCGGCACGGGCAATTGGCGGGGGAGAGGACTGTTTGACTCGTCGGATTTATGATCGGCTGTGGGGTTTTCGACTTAATAGACATGTGCATCCACCGTTTACGATGAAATGCTTAGGCTCTGGAGTTACCTATCCTTGGGTAAGAGGTTCGGCCGCACGGGCGCAAAGGCACATTTAAGGTTGTCCGCATCGATTTGCGCCAGGGCGTCGCTGATCTCGAGTACCCAACGGGAACGCGGTACTTAGAAAAGAACATACCCTTTGAGGCAATCAGTAAGCTGCCGGAGAATGACGGGGCCGCCTCATCCGCACCGGTGCGGAAAAGTGCAAAGCCATAGTGACTCGAACTGAAGTCCAATAGCCGATTGGCCTGTGCGCCGCCCGCCGGACTGCGTCACAGTACACCCGTGGAAGAATGGTCACCGGCTCCACTCGCGTTGCAGGCCCATGCGCCTCACGTCATTGCCCGTGTAAGGCGAGTTCTTCAGTGAGGATGTGATAACTTCCGCTATGCCGACATACCGGTACTAATCCGGTGTCGATGAGACCACAGCGCCGACAAAGGACAGGACGCGCACAATCAAGAGGGATTGCGACGAGCACCATCATGAGTACTCTTCTGCCCTCGATGAGATGCCTTTCGTTCCTAATTGTGTGAAACGTTTTCCTTCTCATACGGAGAACACTCTAACAAGCCTATGGCTTTGTACGGGTCCACCTTCGGAAGAGCAGATACCGAGTGTACCTGCTCTCGTTCATGGGACGATTGAATTTGAATCCTAGGCTGTTGCTTATCGTAGACCAGCCTATCCTTCTTCTCTGGATCCCGGTCCCCGCCTTGCAGGCGCACTCTGCTGTGTTCGATGATCTGGAGAACGCGTTTGCGAATTAACCGTCCTGAAAGCATAGCCTGAGTCTCAATATCTCGTGGGGTCGATTGCTTGGGTGTGGCCCGACCTGAATTGCAGGAGTGGTACTACTATTCGCACTGGAAGCCGATACTCTTGCGAACGACAGGTTGGCCTTCAAGTTGAGCCGTCATCACCACAGGAAGACAACCGGAGTCATAGAGCCACATCCCTTCAATGTGCTTGTCCTTTCGCTCAAAATGCAACGGTCCAGAATGTCGCTTGATTGGTGACTACCTTTGCTGTTGAACCGCAATCACCAATCGCCTCAGTCGGATTACGCTCTCTTCGCCGTCGCCATCCACTTCTATCTCGACCAGCGTTGCATACGAAAGGTCCTTTACCAGTGATGGCTTTCCAAAAGAGCAAGTTACGGCGTATCAAACAAGTTCTCCAAGAAGGATCTTGTAACCTGGATGCGTCCCGGACAGGATTCTCAAATCCTATTCCTACGATCCAATGTGAAATCTCTTATCGGCGACTCGAGCAGGGGACGAAGCCCCGTCGGGACACTGTCAGGTGCGCCTTAAATTGATCCTTTTAGCAACCTTGGCCGTCAAAACGCATGCATAGAAAATAGAGAAAGCAACGCATTCGAATCTTGATTGACTGCGAGTTGAGAATAGACCAAAAAATCCAACTAAAGGATAGACTGATATTGCGGCAATATACCACCTTCGTGGAGGAACGACATTCAACAGTACTGCACATGCTGAGACGATGGATCCAACGAGAAGGTACGTGTACTGGATATATACAGAGTTTGCTCCGATAGGGTATCCCGTGGCAATCAAGTGAATGTAGTAAATGACAAATAACAGCAGTGCAGTGTAGCTCAAAACAATTCTGATACGCTCCAGTAGCCTGCCGTGACGCCAAGACTTTATTGTGCTTTTTGAAGTCGTCGCAAGGGTCAACCAGAAGATTAGCCAAAAAATATCGGCAGCGTATACAAATAGCTCGAATTGAGTCAAAGTGATTCCCTCCTCAGATCATCTTGTCGATAAAAGCGATAATTTTGTCAAAGAACGTCTGTCTTTCCGGTAGAGGTGCTCCCGCTGGATAGTTGGGAGATAGCACCGCTCCCGGGTGGTCCTGGATGCAATCTTTTTGAGCTTCCAATGGACCATTGATTATCGCAGCCGCCGCGGCGAAACCGGTTGTTGGGGACGGCTCCTTGGGAACGCTCCCCGTCGCGTCAGCTTCTTGCACGCTTTTGACGGCCTCATGTTGCGCATCCTTCGCCGCTTTTAGTAACTCCCCCGCGACTATACCGGGCGTCACGGCGACGACGCACTGAGCATTAGCTATGTTTTCTTTTTCGGTTGCAGCCACCGCTCCCTGATTAGGGGCTACAACTTTGGTACTCGTAGTCTGTTGTTGGCCCGACCCTCCAGAGCTGCTATCCGAGTCAGAATCCGGATCGGGGGGAGGGGACGGACCATCCCAGCCAATATATTGCGTTCCAAATGCTTCGTCATTTGCCTGCATTGCTGCATCGACCTCGGATGCACCGGTAGGCTCGTTCATGAAGTGTCCATCCGCGTCCACGCCCGTATTCGGATTATTGCCGACATAGACATAAAGGTTCAGGCTCTGCGGATTGGCGAAGTTGGCATACGGAACGCTGGCAGACGCTGCTGCCCAATCCGGTGTCATGAACCTTCCGAAGTTAGACGACAAGTACCTCGCCCCGAAGTAATCCAGTCCCGATTCGGTGTCACGTTCCTTGCCGGTGAAATGTTGTTCGGTGGCGTCTACTAAGCCGTCACAGGTCAGACCGTCGCCAAAGGGGTAGCTGAAGCAGTATAAATCTAGATTCCCTGTGGAGTTGGTCTGGACCCGCTTCGTGCCCAACCAGTCGGTCAGATGGTAGTGATAGCCTGGGTGGGCTGGGCCCCCTGGCCCTTCATAGGTGGCCAGTAACCTTCCGCCCGATGTGAATACGTTGCTGTGCGCCCATTGCCCGGACGCGTTAACCTCGGTCAACTGTTGGTGGCCAAGTCCAAGGATGTAGACCGAAGATACAGCGCCGCCAGAGCCCAGCTTGGCCACCCGCGTACCTTCAGCGTCATAGAGGTAAGTTGCCTGTCCATTGACGGTGTTGATTCGGTTCTCAGCATCGTAGGTGTAGGTATTGACGCCGTCGGCCTTCAGATTGCCGTCCGCATCGTAATTCGTGCTGTATTGGTCGATGCGGTTGTTGTTCCCACTAAAGGTGAAGTGCGTCTGTACAGCCGACCCGCTGCCCGAAGCGTTCTGGTTCCAGCGATTGCCGTACTGGTCGTAGTTCCAGCTTAGGTCAAGTCCTGAAAAACTGCCCGCAGTCGCGTCACCTGTCACCAGACGATTATGGTCGTCATAGGTGTAGGTCCAAGTGCCCATCACGCTATCGGTCATAGAAACTACGTCACCATCGGGTGCGTAGGTATTGATCGCCCAGCTATAAAGCGGAGCGTTCTCGCCACCGGCCAGTGAGCCGGCGGTGGACGATGCAGAGAACGACGGCGCAGTAAACTGCGCCGTGTCATAGTCGACAGTCAGGGCGTAGGTGTAGTCCGAGTATGTACCATCGCCATAGGCGGCCTGGGCAACCATCGTGAGGTTGGCGCCGTTTGAAGTGAGCGTCACCAAACTATTTCCGCTTCCTGATGTCACCAGAGCGGATGCGATGCTTGTCGGGGTTGAACCGGCATCATAAGGAGCCGAGGCGATCTGCACACCGTTAATTGTCAGATTAACAGTGCCTGAGTCATATACCCCGGCGAGACTTTCCCCGCCGGTTAGCGTTGGCCCAGAGGCCGTCATCGTTAAGGAGCCGCCGCCGCTCGTAGCAATCGCATAATTTCCTCCGGGGCCTGCAGTGCAGCTCGTCAGATCGATAGCTGGTCCGTTGGCAACTGCCGAGAAGTACTGGTTCGCCGAACAAGGTGGAATTTCTGCAGCCAGTGCTGAAGCTAACGCGGCCGGCGTGATCGATGTCGGGGTTCCGATGGTCACTGGGCCGCCATATTGATTTGGCTCGAAAAAAACCCCTAGCACCTCCATTTCAGTCCACGCTCCTCCAATGAAGATTGTTCCCGTTGCGAACGTCGCGGGAGGCAGCGTCATTGTCGAGCCCGATGTTGTCACTGCGAAGGAGGCCTTCGAAAAGATACTCGTATGACCATTCAGATAAGCACTGATGCTGTAATTCGTCCCCGCCCCCGATGTGCAACTGGTGAGATTGACGGTTGCCCCCACTGCAACTGCCTTTACTGGGCCGTAGGCACAGCCTATGACCGACGCCAAACTCGCTGCAATGCTCTGGGGGGTCGACGACTCTCCGTAACTGACCTGAATCGCCGCTCCGCCATTGATCGAGATGATGAAGGATCCAGCATCATAGTCAGGCGCTCCCTCGTAGACTTCACTTTGTTCAGTGCCGCTAAAGATGATACTGCCCGTTGTAGACCCACTGGATTGTTCAGCGCCGGTGATCTGAATGGTCGCCGTCCCCGGAGTTGTGGCTACTTGGTCCGTCTCGCTGACTGGAAGCAATCGTTTGTTATACGAACGCTGGAGCGCGATGCCTGGCCCGATTTGCGCATTCACGATGGCACCTGCCGCGTTATAGCCGAGAGCTGTGAAAAGATTGAGTGGCTCGCTGGAAGCACCGGCCGTCGTGGGTCCCACGACAGTGGAGAGTCTGCCCGCTGAATCGTAGACGTTTGAGAACGACATGGCCGACGTCCCAGCAAGCCCGTTTGTAAATGAATCGATATCGCCCGCGAGATCGTATCCATAATTCACTGTGTAAGGGGTCCCGGTGCAGTTCCCAGGCGAAGAGCACTGCTTGTCGGTTGTCACGCGGCCCATAAGGTCATAGGCAGCAAGCGTTCTCTCCGTCAGCAAGCCGCTGGTTGGAGGCGTAGCTGCGCACGTGCCTGCCTGTGTCCATTCGGTACTCAGTCGTCCGATACCATTCGTTCCCTGGTCGTACTGGAAACAGGCCGCAGGAGTGATCCCATCAGAATACGATTTGCCAGTGAGGCGGTTAAGCGCGTCATAAGTATAGGTCGTCGTTATAGGTATGGCACTCGTCTTCCTGGTAAGGTTACCGTTGTTGTCGTATCCATAGGTTGTAGTGCCAGACTCAGGATTGGTGGCGGATATAAGACGCGAAAAAGAGTCGTAGCTGAAACCTCGGGTCTCTCCGCCCTGAGTCACTGATAAGAGATCCCCCATCGGGTCGTAGGTGTATGAGGTTAGAAATCCCGTGTCGCTATAATCGAGGTTGCATGCGCTTGGAGTTTGGTTGGACGTGCCTTGTTGCGTCGTATTGCTCACATCGCAGACGTTGGTTAGTCTGCCGAGACTATCCGTCTGCGTTACACGTTGCAGAGCGACCGTACCGTTGCCCTCATCGGTGCTGAGAACCGCTCGTCCTACATAGGTATTGCTTTTCGAGGTACCATCCGGATTCGTCGCCTGTGTAACACGGCTGAGCCCGTCATAGTTATAGGTTGTCGCTCCGTAGGTTGAGTCGCCTGTTGTGCAGAAAGGGTTCGACTTCGTCGACACACGCCCATCCGCGTCGTATGTAGTATTGACATAGGAACTTCCATTGCAGCTTGGATCGCTGTTGAGCTGCGTCTGCGTGACCTTGCCTTCGCCGTCAAATACTTGCGTTGCCTTTTTTACTACACCACTCGTAGAAACCGCTTCCGTTGACGTTACCTCCAGCGGAAACGCACCGGTAGAACATCCGCTCCCCGCCACTTCGCTGTAGCATGTCGTCGTATGCCCGCCATCTCCAGTGGACGTCGCAACGTTGCGGTTCATCAGATCATAGGAAAAGGAAGCATAATCAGCAACAGAGGATAGACCGGTCTTGCATGTACCCGAGAAGTTCTCTCCACAGCTCGCTGCGATCAAACCGCTGCCCCAATAGTATTGCTTTTGCTCGACGTAGGTCTTAGTGGCCGTTATGTATTGGATAGTAGTAGGGTAAGCGCCGCTGTTGCGATTAATCCCATCGGCATAATTGTCTGTATAACTGTACTTTGTAATGTTTCCGTTTGGGTCTGTGGTTTGCGTCACACCGCCGGCTGCCCCCCAGATACTCGAACTCACAAGCGAACTGCCACCACTGCTATTCCAACGCGAGACCTGTGTCAGAAAGCCGAGGTCCGAGCCCACCGGAGCACCATAGTCATACTGGTATGTGGTCTGAGCCACCTGTGTGCCGCTTGCGTTATAAACGGTATTTTTTGTCACGCGATCGAGAATATGGGCTCCGGTCGTACCGATATTCCAACCATACACAGAGGGATTATCGAGCTGCAGCCAATCATATTTTGTGGTCCTTAACAGCGTTTGAGTTCCACCGGGGCCAAAGTCGTATTCTTGCTTTTCGAGAAGCGGACTGTCGGTTTGCGATAGCGGCTCAAGGTTATAGGTCCATTGGACCAGGGATCCCGAGCCATTGGCAAAAGTCGTCGTCTGAGTCTGTGGCAATGTTGGCATGGGGGAGTTGCTGCATAGGCAGTTGTAGGTGGTTTGCACCGACTTCAGAACGCTGCCTGCACTGTTATAGTAGACGCGACTCGACTCCAGAGACGGGACATACCAACCTATGTTGGCCTGGGTAAACTGGTAGACAACATAATTTCCCATCGGATCCGTGACCTTATTGCCTGTGTTACCGGTGTTGGAAAACGCCTCGGTTGGAGCGTAGGTTGTTGCCTCTTCCGGCACAGAACATGTATCTCCTGGAGCAGCCGTAGTCGCGCCCAAAGTCACCGATGGGGCAGGGCAAACATACTTGGCCACGACTTCATTTTGTTCATAGGGATGCCAAGAAGGTGCGCTCTCTCCGGTCCCCTCTCCAAAAACCGCCACACCTTCCAGAGCATACGCGTAACGTGTGTATCCTCCGCTCGGGTAAGTCACTTTGTTCAAATTGCCGCAGGCGTCATACTGAAATGTATAAGTCAAACCGTCGGGCAGGATCACAGCCGATGGCATCGAGGTAGTACCCCCGCTCCCGTAATATGTTTTGGTGTCGGTGTCCACCCCAGCCCCGCACGTATTCGTGACTGTAATGAATGGCACGGTCACCGTTCGTGTGACTCCATTTGAATCGGGATACTGGAAAGATAACGTTGCGGGTGAAGCTCCGTTAGCGGCTGAAGCAGATACCGTTACGGTGCGCCCGACTGTATCGGTAACGGATGTAGGGGTGAACGTTATGAGGGATCCATAGGAGTCGTATTCTTGGGTCGTTGTGCTGACTGAAGCGGTGCTCCTCGTGCCATTCTTTTGATAGATCCAGGTCTGTGGGGCATTTATAAACAGGTTGCCGCCGCTCCAATCGGGGCCATAATTGAGAGGCAAACCATTGGACTGCGTCGAAGGTAATATGTATTTTCCGCCGTCGGGCATGAAGATGACCTGACCATTCGCGGGTGCGGTGTAAACACCGATGCGACCTGTGAGAGTCCATCCAGGTCCCATCTTAGGGGTATTAGTCCCCCACACCCAGGGAAACCAAGATGTGACTGGGTACATTGCTGGTGCGGTGGTGGAAAGGCCCGGCTCTTCGAACTGGTTGTTGTAACAGAGCGGAATGTTCAGATCATGCTTGATTAGTCCAGGTAAAGACACGAGTGGGATACAGAAGCTTAGATTTCCGCTCCCCACACTCACACTGTCATGAAAACCGTCGTATGTCCCGAAAGGATGAATCCCGGAGTCCACCTGTGAGTTCGAAGGAAGGGGTGCTTGAGCTGCGAGGGAGGTCGCGAAGATTGACGCCGCGAGGGCCGTGTTACCAATGAATAAAACTGAAAAACTCGACAGCCTGCCAGCAGAAATCATTTATATACCCTTTCACGAATTCGGAACTATCCGATTTCAGGCCGATAGGTTTCATCTCCCACGGCAACGATGAAATTACTCAACTTGACGTCGCATGAAAGGAAATCCCATTCGTGGGAGGGCTAGAATTAATCTTTGGCAGAGTTGCGACACCTGTTCTATCAAGCATTGGAACACTCAGGTGCAAACCTAATGGCTCTAGTGATAACAAGCTTTGGGCGGGCCCCCGGCCGATGTAAATCGATGTCCAGTTCTGTTCTGTGATACGAGATTCCAGGTTGGCTGCTGCATTCCAACTCTGACCGTTGTATGCCAACGAAAGATCCAAATCCTGCCCGTGTTTTCCTGGAAGATAGACAAGATGAGTCCGAAGATCTAGGCGACCAGTGTCTATGCTTGCACTCGCACGCCCAGTGTCGTAGGTCTCATTTGGTCTGATACCTGTATCAAAATCCATGTCTGTCGGTTGCTGAGTAACTACCCGAAGAGCCACCATGACCGACGAACCAATAATGACTGTTGGCGCACACTGCCTGATCAAACCATAGAGGTTTGATGACTGCACAATTCCCACGAGTATCATCAATTCTCAACTTTCAATGATGGATGCCCGGGAAGGGCGATGCAGGATTGCAGTATGGACTCATACTTCTCTAGTTATCGGTTTCGAGAAAGCTACGCGAGGCAATACCTATTGTCAATATATTTTCTTCGGAAATTTTCTAGAGCGTACGATCGCGTTATCAAGTGACAACGAGTCGAGCAGAAGGACTTGATGTCCCATCCGATTCTGACCGTCAAGTTCATGCCTGTCCAATTTGCATTCGGCTACGACTCGTAGTAGCGGAACCGCAATCTAACTCGGATCCTCCAATTCCATTGAAAACCTCTCTCTGATGAGCCGTATGGGGCAGTGCCGGATGCTGATAGCACTAATTCCGGGATATCGTCGTTATATGTGACGATCTATCGCGAAGAGTGGCATGAAGTCCTATATTTCTTTCGCCCCATCGGGCCCAGAATAAAGAAGGATTGTAACTTTTGGTTGACCCGGTCCCGCTCAATGTTTCTGATCGACCTTGAAATGTATTTGGAGCCCTGCCCGCTGTCTTAATTGCGTCCTCGTAGCGTTAGTAGTGTTCTTTGAGCAATAAAAACAAATGGATGATCACCCTAGCCATGTCCGCTAGACGAACCAAGGTATTACTTGACATCATGCGAAGTGTGATCTACGGTCTGGCGTAGCAATGTTGAGGTTCATGCACACCGCGACGCACCTCTCCGGAGAAATTCAGAGGAGTCTATCGTGAATGTACAGACTTCCCCGTAGCTCACGAGGGGATGTTCGACTCACAAAATCCGGAGTTTGTGCGCGACATTGCCCTTAGGATGAGGACCCTATTGGTGGTCCGTATTTCGATGGGTCCGACACACGTCGGACTTTGGAAAAGAGATGCATGACATTTCATCCACTTACTCGAAGAGTGTCAATTCTCGCGGTGATCGCTATTTCGATCACTACAGGGGAAGGGTGGGCTCATAAGAAGGGTCAAAAAGTGCGTGTGCGATTCTTGGCGACAAGCACGCTTATTCGCACGTGGGGTGGGACAAACGAGGATACATATTTGGCGGAGTTAACTTTCGCGCCGAATCACGAACCACTCGTAGTACGTCTCATTGACTCCTACCCGAATGTAGCGTCGCCATTATCAAAAGGGACACTCACCGCCACCGAAGGATCCATACTTAACGTGCGGCGCGACACGGATTGCGATCGTCGTTACGGAAAAATCGTTCTCCGTACCGCGCCCGGCGATGAGATGGCGATTTTGCGGGAGCCGCTCGGCTATCGACCGCCGATGGACCGGATGCCGGCGTCAGAAACGATCGTGCCGTGTTACCGGGTTGTACGATGATGAGGACCGCGGGAACAAGCGAATGGACGATGACAATATGGGAGTATCGGGTGCTCCTTTACCGAGTGCTCCATATATTTTCGGTGAAACGTCCCGATAGGTAACGATAAACGCTCTTCAAGGAAGTAGAGTCTGGGGCCAGCTTCCATGCGGTAGGAACGAAAGGGCGAGGTGCAAGTTGGGATCGTCCCGATCCGAATTGGACGGACGATTAATCCGGATCAGACGGTCCGCTCACATATCTCGTCTATCGAACTGACTTACTCCATGCCGTGATATGGGTCGAAGCCTAAGTTGTTGACGATACAGCGGTTACTTGCCGGTGAAACCGGCGTAGTTGGCAGCATTTGCTGCCAAAATGCTGCCAAATTCATCATCGGGTAATCGGGCTGCTCCGTGGGCGGACAGCCCGATTGTTTGTGAACCGCTTTCCCAACTGGTCATCTACGGTCGGCTCGTTTATCCCTGAGGCGCTAGGATTGCCCTCCGGCGGCTGGTGACAACAGGGAATATTCCCCTATCGCGTTCTCGTGTTTTCTAAACTGCTTTTGCGGGAATGTTGCACCAAGGAAAGCCTAGCGATCTATAATGGGAGCCGCAAATCTGAAGCGATTTTTCGGCTGCCGCATTCTCTTGCCTATGACGCCCCTGTATCAGCACAACGGGGAAAAGTTCCTCGCTGAGCTTGCAAATTCGAAGGATGTCAGCCCCCAGAAGCTGGGGGCTTTGAAGCCCCTCTTTACTGATGGCAAGAAGCTGAAGCCTGATGATCTCGTAACAATCTTCACCGGCGCTGAAGAAGACGAGGTCAAATGATCAAGCTGGAAAGCATCTACTTCGAGGAAGTCCGCGGCATAAAGAAGCTGGAACTGGATTTCCGAAAAGAAACGTTTGCCATCTCGGGGCCGAACGGCTCCGGCATCTGTCAATGAAAAAGAAGCTCCTAATCCTTCTCGGTGCTGGGAGTTCGATTCCATCTGGAATGCCGTCAGTCAGCCGTCTCGATGAACAAATGAGACTCTGGTCTGCGGTCTGGGCCGATGAACATGGATTACCTGAATACTTCGGCTTGCCATGGGAGAACGTCAGGCGCTATTACAGCTCGGGAGATCGACGACGGCGCCCCGACCCCAGTTTCGAAAAGATACTCGGGGAGATGATCGCGCTTTCGCATTGGATGACTCCAGCTCCGTGGGGTGACACTCTTCGAGAGACTTTGTGTGCCGGAGAGCTGCCGCGTGGCCTTGAATTTCCTGGACACCCATTGGTCGAATTCGCGCCTTATGGGGCGACTGTCTCCATCGAGGACCAGAAGAACACTCTTCGGTCGACTTGCGAAGCATATGCGGACCGCTTGTCTCACGATGCCAAAAGGTGGGGATGTGGCGGAACAGTATCGAGGCTTGATCGACCAACTCAGGGAATCATTCGAAGTCGGTATCTATAACCTCAACTACGACATTGCCGCGATCAGAGCTTTTCCGGAAGCCTTTACCGGCTTCTCGGAGTCGGGGATCTTTGATCCCATTTCGGTTCATCACCGCGGCGAGTGGAATTTTGTCTATCACCTCCACGGAAGTGTTCATCACTCCTTTTCTACGGTACATGGAGGCGACATTCAGTGGCGATCAGACCTGCGAGACACAGTGAGCTTCTTCGACAATCCGATCAATTCGGCTAACGACAAGCGATCTGAAGAGAAATCGTTCTCCCGAACGACCTTAATTGCAGGCGGTCATAAACTCGATCAGATTCTTGTGGAGCCGTTTCACACCTTCTATGCGTCGCTGGTTCGGCATGTCTACGATGCAGACGCCTTCCTCATCGGGGGCTATGGCTTTGGGGACGTCCACGTCAACCGTGCTCTGCAGAACCGGTGGGGAGCCCTACCGGGGAAGCCGCCCGTACTGGTTCTGGACCACGCCAGCCAAGACACCGACCCTATGGTGTTTCGGGAAGATCCATGGGCTCGGGAACTCAGCTCAACTCTCGCGGCGCCACGAGACTTCTTCCGCCAGATCGGGCATTCATCCCCTCCTAGCCCCTATCAACTAGGTCGGGATGAGCAATTCGAGGTCTCCTCCCATCATCGCGTGGCGGTCTGGTACGGCGGTTTCAACTCAGCGGCAGCCGCAACTCACCGGATAATCCCTTGGCTGGGAGGCAATCCAGACGCTGTCCTCGCCTGAAGCGCCCAGGGCTGAGTCACGCGCCCTCTGGAAGCGTCTCCTAATACTTCGGTGTTTCTGCTCGAGCGTTTGGTTGATCACCAGACTTACAATGGCATTTGCAGACGCCACTTCGGCAGAGGTGGGAGACGCGCAGGTTCGTCGCCGCAGACTTACACCAGTCCGCAGATTCTAAAGGGCCTGACGTAGCTTTTTGATGTAGTTTCTTCCGGAGACCAGCGGCATTGCTCATTGATAGCAAAGAGAACCGATCCGCTTTCGGCAAAATGATCTCGGAGATGCGAACAGGCCAGACCCTGGCTTTCACCGGCGCGGGCGTTTCAGTCGCTGCCGGCTATCCCACGTGGGCTCAGCTGATCGAGAAGCTCGCACAGAAGACCCGAGAGAAGATCGGGGATAAGGTCCGGTGGGGCGAAGATGATATTCCGGTTGAAGTGGTGGCCGGACTCAAATTTCTCGTGGCGGCGGAGATCTTCGCCAAAACCCTTGGCAACGACTACCGCGCGATCCTCCGTCATGAATTTGGCCCTAAGAACAATTCCATTCCCGACGTCCAAACGCTCGTCGGCCTGCCATTCCGGCATTTCCTGACCAGTAATTATGATCCAACATTGGAATACGCTCTCTCTGAACCCGGCCAGAACTGCCCATATCTTTGCCTCCACGACCATAAAGCAGCGGCGCAGTTCCTCTGCGATCTGACGAACAGGCAGCAGCCGCGCCATGTGGTCCATGTGCATGGGCGATACGACGTGCCAGACGGGATCGTCCTGACAGAGACAGAGTATGGATCTCAGTACACAGATTCAGCGGTGGTCAAGGGGTTTTGGACTATCGTCACCATCAGGGAATCCTGCGTGTTCTTCGGCTTTTCATTTAGCGATCTGGATCTTCTATCCGGATTCGGAATCGCAAAGCGAGAGTTCAATCTTCAGTCTCGGCATTTCGGCGTGCTACCTCTTGCCGAAGGTGCCTCTGAAATGGCCTTGCGAGCTCAATTGGGAGTGACCTTCGGAATTCAACCGGTTTTCTTCTCACCCGTGGACGAAAAGTACTCCGGGTACGGGCAGTTGCTCCAAATGATCAAGGATCAGACGCAGACCAGCTTGAACCCGCGCCTCGCTACTCCGGACAGTATCGCTCCTGAACCGCAGACTGCGAGAGATCTTGGCGTCGGAGCTCTTTCCAGTCGGGAGTCTTCGGACGTCAACTCTCTGCTGAAACTCACAAGAAACAATCTGCGAAAGCATCGCACTGGAGGGCTGCTTTGATCGAACTCTCGCGAACAGGTTTGATGAAAGGGTTGGAGGCTGCTGCCGCGGAGGCATCCTTATTGGTGCTGGGGGATCCCGGAGCGGGCAAGACCTGGCTGCTACAGAATTTTGTCGAAAGACGGACCAACGGTGGCGATGCGGTGGTGTTCCTGTATGCGGAGGACTACGGGGCAACCAGCATCAAGGAATTGGAAAAGAGCCTTGAGATCTCAAACCTGGTGGACGCGTTACGATCCTATTCGGGAAAGCAGCGTTACCTTGTCATCGACTCTCTGGATTCTCTGCGGGTTGAACAAACACAAAGGGTTTTCCGGGATCTCATCCGACTAGTGCATCGAGAGCTTCCCGATTGGCGGATTGTAGCGAGCATGCGGACTTTCGATGCGCGCCAGTCGACAGACTTTCACGCGCTCTTTCCAGCTCGTATGCCGATAGGATTCGAGAGCGCATCCATCCCTGCCAGAAATCTCCTGGTGCCGGCTTTATCAAACGAAGAGCTGGACGACGCAATCCGTCAAGACCCGCGGCTGAAGTTTGTGTTTGACGGTGCCTCCGAAGATCTACAGATAGTCCTCCGCAATCCCTTCAACCTTTGGCTCGTGCTTCATTTGCTCGATGAAAACGTCGAGATCGATTGGCTCTCCAAGGTCCAGTCAGAGATTCAACTCCTTGAGAGATACTGGTTGCACCGCCTTGAGAATAAGAGCGACTCAGAGGCACGAAAGGCATTGCTGACCAGCTTGACTGAGACGATGGTCGATTCAAAGGTCCTCTCAGTTTCATCCCACCATATTGCTACAGTGATCAAGCCGACCGATGCTGTCATACGTGGGCTGCAGAGCGACGACTTGTTACGACGAAGCGTCACTGGGCGTCTTGCTTTCGCGCACAACATTCTCTTTGACTTTGCCGTAGCGAAGTTGTTGCTAGATGAGGAGAGGCTTCTGCCTTTCTTGGAGGCAGACCCGCTTCGAAGCATCTTTTTTCGCCCAAGCTGCTCGTACCTTCTCGCCTCGGTATGGTTTTACGAGCCGGCGCTCTTCTGGAAGACGATCACCCCCCTGTTGACGGTGGGGGAGTCGCTGGCGGTTCGCATTCCCGTCATTCCCGCACGCGTGATCCAGGATTTGGCGAATGACAGTTCCGATTTAGAGCCAATGTTCAAGCTCGGGAAGGACGAGAAGATCACAGCGATCTTATTCCTGCTGCGAGCTCTCCAAGCGCGTAACGGTCTTGGCTCCCACAAACATCGTTTGTGGATCTGGTTCTTGGCCAAGGTCACCGATGAACTCCACCTCCGATTCGTAAATGAAACGATCGCACTCTTGGAGATTGCATCGCGAACCACTGAGCTCGAGGCAGACCAGGTCGTCGTCGCGGAGTCGGCGCTAAAGCTTCTTAGATGGATGTGGATTGAGGCCGACGGGGACATGACCCCGTCAAACGCCTACAGCTTGACGAGCCTCGCCGCAGGAAGAGTTCTTCCGCTCATCGCGAATTACTATGGCCTCATTCCGATCTCTGCTAGAGCGGCATTTTCTGAAATTCTCGACCGCGTTGGCAAACCCACAGCCTCGTCGAACGAGACCTACTGCCTCACAACCAATATTAATAACGTGATCGCATACGATCCTGCTTTCTCTGTCGAGATATATGAGAGGGTCTTCTCCTACGAGGAAACATCAGAGGACACTACGCCCATGGGTGGCAGTGGTCCGGTCATGTCTTTCACCTCGACGAGAGCGCAAGATTACTCGATGTCGTACTACATCCTCGATCAAAAGTATCCGCGCCTCCTCAAAAGAGACTTGGTATTGGCGGTTAAAGCCGCGGCTTTGGCGATCACTGCAGAGGTCACTCGCGAAGAGGGAGAAACGATCCAGAAACTGGGACTCTACAAGACGTCCTTTACGTATTTGGGCGTACAGGTGATCTTCGAATCGGACCGCAGCGAAATTTGGGACCAATCTCACCGGACGAGCCACGCGCTTCAATTGTTGAGCCGTTTTCTAAACCATGTCCGAGAGATGCTTCCCCGGGAAGAGCTGACTCGGAAGCAAGTAGAGGATGCGCTACGGGAACTGGCAAGAGAGAGCAAATATGCAGTCGTTTGGAAGCATCTGCTCCACTTCGGATGGGTTCACGACGAGGTCCTGCCATTCTGTATCGAGCTTTTGCAAACGCCTATCATCCTCGCCGCACTCGAAACGACGGTGGATGCCGGAAACGCCATCAAGAAGATTTTCGCGTCAGAGAAATACGATACCGCGGCACGCCAAGCAATTGAGACCGCGATCCTGGCGATCCCTCAGAGCGAGCTATCCTCGATCTACAAAGATGCGACAGTGATCCGAAACCGTCTCCTCGGCTGCATTCCGGAGGAGCTGCTCGGCCCGGAGGCGCGCAGTATCGTCGAGAAGGCTCGTGCCGCCGAAGGCATTCCGGAAAACCGCCCAATGTTCTCAATCGGCTCCGTGCGCACTGGCTCGTTCAGCAACGACGACTGGCTGCGAGATCAGGGCGTGAAACCGGAGGAACCTGACAACCAAAGACTTCTGGAGCACGCCCGGCAGATAAGCAGCTTTGAGAGCGAGTTCATGAACACCGTCCCCTCGCTCGAGCGTTGCTACGAAGTCGAGGAGAGTCTTCGAGAGCTATGGAACGAGATTCAGAATCCCGCGAGCGCAGATGAGAGAGTTCTCGCTCAGGCTGTGACTGCCTCGGCCGCCGTGGCGAAAGCTATTGTGAGAAACGAAAGCCTCCCAAAAGACTCCTCGCTGAGTGCGCTTTGCCGGGTTGCTCTCGAAAGGGCCGCGGAGCATCCTTTTCCGGTCCCTCCGGATGATGCGGACGATACTTTCAACAGCGTGTGGGGTCCGACGCCCAAGATTGAAGCGGCGCAAGGCCTTATGGATCTTGCATGGACTCAGGGCCTCGACGTGAGTCTGAGAGAGCTTCTGACACAACTCGCTGCAGATAAATCCCCCGCAGTGAGATACCAGATCGTGTCGAGAGCTGCCAATTTTCATGCCCAGGACAGGGAGTTTTATTGGAAGTTTGTCGATGGACGTTTAGAAGCCGAAAAATCCCCTGCAGTGTTTAGCGCTCTCATTCGAAGTGTGGTGTTTCCGAATGTAGCCCTTGCTGAGCCGGATCGAGTGGTGGATCGATTGGCCGGTCCTTTGCAACAATGGCTTCCCAGCAAGAAGACGAAAGACATTGTTCGCGACTCTATCGACTGCCTAACGCAACTCTACGTGTTCTTGGACAACGAAAAGGCCCATGAGGTTCTCGCTTCGTACTTGGGCGACCCCAGGCATTCTGCAGATCAACTGAATCAGATAGCATTTTCCTCGGCCTACTTCCTGCTGCAGGGATTGCCTGAAGGTACATCCAACGACTCAGCTATTCGTCGGCGTGCCCGAGCAACGATCCTCGATGTTCTCAAGGCGACCGATAGCGCAATCCTGGAAATACTGGATGTGCTGCGAACGCCAGGCTTGGCCGAGAAGGAAGCCTGGCAGCAAACGCTTCAAAGCCTGCTCCACGTCTTTGAGACCGTCGCCTTCAGGTTGTATCTCAACCTCGATATCAGTCCTGACCTGCGTCGAGAAGACACTAAAATCTTGTCTGATGACACCAGGTCTGTGGTGTTCGACGAAGTACTTCCTTTGTTCAGCAGCCTGTGCGAACAGAGTCGTCCTCAGCGGCGGCGACCAATCGCTGCGACGACGACGCATCACATCGTTCAGACATTTAGTCTCGTCGTGGCATATCGTCCTGAGGTTGTCCTCGATCTTACGGCGAGCTTGCTCACCGGCATGACCTTGGGCTACGAGTTCGATAGCATGGCGATCGGTGAAGTAGTTAAACTCACCGAAATCGTGCTTGCCGACCACAAAGATATTCTTTCGAAGGCAGAGAATGCCGCGAATCTTGGCACTGTGCTGGACGTCTTTCTTTCCGCAGGCTGGCCGGAAGCAACTCGCCTGGTGATGCGTTTGGAGAATGCAGTGCGATAAAGAGCCAAGTACCTCTTAGATGGAAAGCGGTACAAATCTGAACATTGAGGATCTGCGGGAAGATGAATGCCGTTGGTGTTGCCTCTAGTGTCCGCAATACTTTTTGTATTTCAATCCAGAATTGCAGGGACAGAGATCATTACGCGCAACTTTTTCGACTCTCCGGAAAGACTTTCTTGGGACATTGAGTGCCGGATAATGAACCGGCACGGTGGGATCGAAAGAATCGCTGTTCGCGCGAATAGAGCAGCCTGCAGCCCACGGACGTCCTCGCAGCTGACCAGCACAAACCGGCGACAAGCCGCTTATGAGGAGTTATTACGCCGGTCCTCGTGGAACGCCCTTCGTTCCCCTCCGTTTCCCAGCAGCCTGATGGGATAATCGTTTCAGAGGCGTCTATGATCCACTCACAAGAAGAGCTAGTTGGACTTTGGCAGAAGTTGAAGAGCCAACCTTTAAGCGATTACGCTTCAGAAAGAATCACTGAGGATTCGGACTTGGTTCAGGGACTGGAAATCGATGTTCTTGATCACCTCGATATGGGCAAGAGTAAGGTCATACCATACACCCGGAGACGGGAGAACCCCCATGCGGAATGGGATCCGTGGGAACAAGGTTTTAGTGCATCCGTTTAAGTGTTCAATGTCGCTAGGCTGTTAGATGTGTGTTGAACCGGACTAGAGGCGGGTGGGCTCTGGTCCTACAAGCTTTGTAAACCACAAATGAGGGTGCCCCCGGTCCCTCCCAATTGGGGACCGAGGATTCCACCGGCCTCATCAGGCGTGAGCCTAAATCCCAATAGATCCTGACAAACGCCGTTCTCGTCAGTAATGATCCTCCATTGGTGCTAAATCGCCAATGCACTCATTGACCTTCGTACAAGCTCAATACTTCCTCGTTGTCCTCGCTGAGGGTCAATTAGGATGCGATTCGCGAAGTGCCGCTAAAAGTCGGGTTTTGTCTAACTTCGAATTGCGCCAATGGCTGGACGGCGGGATTTGGGCGAAACGAGTGGCGGGATAACTGTGCAGTGCCCGGTGGCCGGTGGCGGAATAACGTTGCAGCAGGTGGCGGCATATTAGTGCAGCCAACAGCATCGACTGTACCTGTCTGAAAACGGGGTTTTGAGAAACTACGACATTGTGACCCGTCTCCGCCTTCTATCAACGAGCGTTGAATCTCCAATGCGCTCATCGAGCTTCGGATCAGTGACGAGTCGAGCAATTGGCATAAAATCTCCGTATGCTGACGCTCTCCAAGCCGCTGTCAGCGGGACAGGTACGGACGTACCATGAGCGGGAGTTTGCGTCCGAACAGCAGAACTACTGGAGCCGGGACCAGCACGGGCATAGCGAGTGGCAAGGTACGCTAGCGCAGCAGTGGGGACTACAAGGTGAAATCGGTTCCGAATACTTCGCCAGGTTGACTGAGGGTCAGCACCCGATTACCGAGGCGCAACTTGTGCGCCATCAGGTTTCCCGAACCTACGAGGGCAGGAACGGCAAGGAAGTCACCAGCGTCGAGCATCGAGCCGGGTGGGATGCAACCTTCTCAGCGCCGAAGTCAGTTTCGCTGACTGCACTTGTGGGTGGTGATGATCGTGTTCGAGAAGCCCACCGTGAAAGCGTGCGCGTGGCGCTGGGTGAGCTGGAACGCTACACGCAGGCACGGATCGGCAACGTCCATGCACCGGAAACCACGGGCAAGTTTGTGGCCGCGACCTTCGAGCATGACACCGCACGGCCCGTCGAGGGCTACGCTGCACCGCAACTCCATACCCACGCCGTCATCTTCAACGTCACCGAGCGCGAAAATGGACAGGCGCGCTCCGTGCAATCCCACGAGTTGTATGCCTCGCAGCACTACGCCACGTCGATCTACCGTGCGGAACTGGCTTCGCGACTCCAGAGTCTGGGATACGAGATCGAGTCGGGCAAATATGGGCAGCCTGAGATCAAAGGCTACACGAAGGAGTATCTCGAAGCCTCAAGCCCGCGCCGCGAACAGATCAAGGACCATCTCCGCGAGCAGGGACTCGATGGAGCAGGAGCCGCCCAGGTAGCGGCTCATTACACGCGCGACCGCAAGGAACTGTTGTCACCTGAGACGGTCCTACAACAACATCGCGACTTGGCCGCGCAGTATGGTCATCAGGCGGACCACGTTGTTTCCCGAGCAAAGGAACATGGCCAGCGCCAGAATCATGAGCCGGAGAAGGCAGCGCAACGGGCGGTGACATACGCCCGCGACCATCTCTTCGAGCGGTCTGCCGTCGAAGACCGTCGTTCCATCCTTGAAAGCGCCCTTAATCGCGGTATGGGTGAAACGACCTACAGCCAAGTTCGGCAGGAGTTCGACCGGCGTTTGCAGGCAGGCGAGTTTCGGCCAGCGCAAGTCTCCGTGCGAGGACCGCAGATCACCACCGCTGCCATGCTGCGCATGGAACGCGAGACGATCGATCTAATGGAGGAGGGCAATAGGCGCGGTTTCGACGACCCGATGCTGGTGAGTCCGCACATCCGCATTACAACGGAAGACCGTCACTCGGAGCTGAATCCCGCGCAACGAGAGGTGGTGGATGCCGTCTTCCTTTCGCGGGAGAAGATCGTCGGACTGGATGGAATCGCGGGCGGAGGCAAGACAACTACGCTGGCCGTGGTACGTGAGGGCGCAGAGGCCGGGGGGTATACGGTTGAGGGATTTGCACCCACGTCTCGCGCGGCGCAAAAGCTGGGGGAGGCTGGGATTAGGACTTCGACTTTGCAGATGCATCTAGCGCGTGGACAGAAGCCCGATACCGGGGAGAAACGCCTGTATGTTCTGGACGAATCCTCGTTGGCCTCAACCAAGCAGATGCACGAGTTTCTGACGCGGCTCCATCCGAATGACCGGGTGCTGTTGGTTGGCGATACACGCCAGCACGAATCCATCGAGGCAGGTCGCATCTTCGCGCAGCTTCAGGATGCGGGCATGAAGACGGTCAAGCTCGACGAGATCGTGCGCCAAAAGGATCCGGAGCTAAAGCGAGTAGTCGAGCAACTTGCGCGGGGTCAGGTAGGAGAGGCCATCGTGGGCTTGGAACGGCAGGGCCGGGTGCATGAAGTGAGAGATTCAGCCGAACGCGTAGCGGCGATTGCGAAGGAGTATGCGAAGTCGCCAGAGAATACGCTGGCCGTCTCGCCCGACAACCGCTCACGCACTGAACTTAATCAGGCGATTCGTGCGGAGTTGCAGGAAAGAGGAGTTGTCAGCGAAGAAGAGTATCGGGTTCCAGTGCTTGTGCCGCGCCAGGACCTAACCGGCGCGGACCGTATGTGGGCGGCGCGCTACGAGGTCGGCGATGTGCTGCGTTACAGCCGCGCGTCGAAAGAGACGGGGATAGGTAAAGGCGAATACGCACGAATATCGGCCGTCGATGCTTCGAGCAATCGGCTGACCGTTGAACGAACTGATGGCTCGGAGCGCATCTACGATCCGCGCCGCCAACAAGGAGTCTCTGTCTACCGTGAAGAAGAGCGAGCCTTCTCTGTCGGAGACCGTGTGCAGCTCACCGCCCCGGCACGGGAACTGCAAGTCGCCAATCGCGAATTAGGGACAGTCAGGTCGATTGGAGAGGAGAAGCGAATCGGCTTGAAAATGGATGATGGCCGTCAGATAGAAATTAATGCGGCGAAACACCCACATCTCGATCATGGCTATGCAGTGACCAGCCATTCTAGCCAGGGCCAAACTGCCGAGCGAGTTCTGGTGCATGTGGACACGGAGCTGGGAGCGAAAGACTTGCTCAACAATCGCATGGCGTATGTCGCCCTCTCACGCGGAGCCCATGACGCGCAGCTCTTCACCAATGACCGCGGAAAGCTCCCCTCTGCTCTCGGCCACGATGTATCCCACCAGAGCGCCCATGCGCGGGAGATTGCCTCCTCAAAGGCGGTTCACCAGGAGATCGCAACGAAGCAGAAGCATAGCTACGGGCATGGAATCGGTCTATAACTACTGCGTACCTTGGGTGGATACGGCGTTTCGGTCAGGAATTCGCCGCCCTAACGATAGATTGAGTCGAGCAATCCAAGCACTTCACTAAGAGTGCATGTGCTGTGCGGAGGAGGTCTCCTCCGCGCTGCGACCGCGTTCGCGTTCTTCGCTGCCGCCTCTGCGGGAGTCTCCCCTCCCGCAACGCCCTTCCTATCAATCTGTGCGCTGACGCGCACTCGATAAGCAATCCAAGCCTTCCTATGGGGCGCTGCCCCCCGCGCGCTGCAAGGCCATTCGCCCTTCAGGTTTTGGCTCCCCCACGCTACGCGCGGTCCCCCCAAAAAGCTTCGCTCGAAGACCTTTCCGTTTGCTACCCCCGCCTTCGCCAGGTGGCGTTCGGCATGTACATGCCGCGTTTCAACGCGGACGTGCAAAAGCCAACACCAAGGAGCCAACGCCATGAATACCATCGCCACCACCGACAGCAAGAAGCCCAACCCCAAACAGGAACTCATCACCGCCAACATCAAACTGCTGATTTTGCAGTTGGAAGCCGGACACTCCGAAGCCCTTACAAACTATCTCACCGCCATGAGCCGCTTTCACCAATACAGTTTTGGGAACATGCTGGAGATTGCGCGGCAGATGCCCACGGCCACCCGCGTCGCTGGCTTCTGGACGTGGAAGAACCTTGGACGCAGCGTCAATGCCGGAGCCAAGGGCATTCGCATCCTCGCGCCGATTATGGGCGTTCGCCGGAGGAGGGACACTGAGGCCGAGAAGGACATCACCAGGCAGAACGAGCGGATGCTGTTGGGCTTCCGCTATGCCTACGTCTTCGATATCTCCCAGACCAACGGTGTCGAGTTGCCCGAGATGGAGCGCGTCGCAGGCGATCCCGGCGAGAACATCGAGCGCCTGACCGCGTTCCTCAACAGCAAAGGAATTGCAGTGAGCTACAGCGAGAACATCGCGCCAGCACTTGGCATGAGCTACGGCGGACGCATCGCCCTGCTACCCGGACAGTCGAAGGCTGAAACTTTCAGCACACTTGTCCATGAGGCGGGACACGAACTCCTGCATAACGCCGAGCGCCGGACGGCAACGACGAAGTCCGTGCGCGAGACCGAGGCCGAGGCTGTGGCGTTTGTTGTCGGGAAGGCTGTGGGGCTAGTGAATGGTTCGGCCTCCGCCGACTACATCCAGCTCTACAAAGGCAGCGCCTCATTGTTGGTCGAATCTCTCGAAGTTATCCAACATACCGCCAACGTCATCCTCGCGGCATTGGAACCGCCCGTCGGGGATGAAGTAACCAACGAGGAACTTGCTGAGGTCGCAGCATGAAGACCATGCCCGCGATCATGTGACAAACCCCTGGACACACAAAAACCGAACAGACGGGACGCAGGTGCTCCCGTCTGCCTTTTCAGTGGCGCGGGTGACACCCTGCAGGTTTCTCCCGAACCCTCTTCCGGCGGTTTTCACCGCAAATCTTCACAATTGCCCTGCACAGCACCTACACAGTGCAAATCGTGCTATTTAAAGTCAATCAAATCAGTAATCTCTAAAATTTTTCTCACCCGCTCAGGATGACGGCGTAAAACGAACAACAGCAACGGCAACAACCAATACGGGGGTCCTTCGCTTCGCTCAGGATGACGGCGTAAAACGAACAACGGGAACGGCAACGGCCAATACGGGGGTCCTTCGCTTCGCTCAGGATGACGGCGTAAAACGAACAACGGCAACGGCAACAGCCAATACGGGGGTCCTTCGCTTCGCTCAGGATGACGGCGTAAAACGCACAACGGCAACGGCTCTGACGCAACGTTCGCAAAGGTTGCCAAGGTTCGCGACGTAAGACGGCCCTTAGTCAGGGCAACGGCGGAGGCGGAGCGTTGGCGACGAATTAATCTGGCGGGAGGCGGTAAATAAATCTGGGGGTCGCGGGGGGCGTGGGGTTCCGGTGTGGTGGAGAATAGACGGTGTGAGGTTCGGGCTATGGGCGTGAGGCAGAAGGCGTTGTTTCTGGATCGCGATGGGGTGATCAATCACGAGGTGGGGTATCTGCATACCGTGGAGGAGGTGCGGTGGGTGGAGGGGATCTTTGAGCTTTGCCGGGTGGCAGTGGGGCTCGGATACAAGCTGGTGGTGGTGACAAACCAGGCGGGGATTGCGCGGGGGATGTATACAGAGGCGCAGTATGAGGCGCTGATGCAGTGGATGCTGGTGGAGTTTGTGAAGCAGGGGGTGGCGCTGGATGCGGTGTACTTCTGCCCGTTCCATCCGGAGGGGGTGGGGAAGTATAAACGCGAGCATGATGACCGGAAGCCGGGGACGGGGATGCTAAGGCGGGCGGCGAAGGAGTTGGGCGTGGAGCTGGGCGCGTCGGTGATGGTGGGGGATAGGTGCACGGATGTGATGGCGGCGAATGCGGCGGGATTGCGGACGGCGTTTTTGCTGGAGGGGACGGAGAAGGCCGGGTGTGGGGGCGAGTATAAGCTCGTGCAGACGCTGCACCAGGTGCAGGAGTGGCTGGTGGTGGCGGCGGCGGCGAGTGCGGATGAGGTCGCGCATGGGGAGGCGGATGTGGATGGGGCGTTGGATTCGTTGGGGGAGTAGGGCGGGGGCGTTGGCGTTTGGCTGGAGCGTTGGGTTGGTTTGGGGAGTAGGTTGGAATGATGCAGGGGATGCGGGATTTGCTGCGCGGGTCGTTGGGGCGGAGTTTGCGCGAGCTGCCGGAGGAGGATCGTCTGATGGCTGCGTGGCCGGTGGCGTGTGGAAGCGCGCTGGCGGGGCATGCGCAGGTGATGTACCTGGATGCGGAGAACTGGCTGCATGTGCGGGTCGATGGGGCGCAGTGGATGCAGCAGTTTGTGTCGATGCGGTCGGCGCTGGCCAATGACCTGGGGCGGATCGCGGGGGTGAAGCTGGGCGGGATACACTTTAAAAGCAGGGGATAGAGTGTAGGGGATAGGGGATAGAGATGATGAGTGAGGAACGCTTGGCGGTGTCGGTGGAGGATGTGCGGCATGTGGCCGATCTGGCGAATCTGGAGCTGACGGCAGAGGAGTTGCCGCGGATGGCGAGGGATTTGAATGCGGTGCTGGGATATATCGCGCAGATGAATGAGCTGGATACGTCGAGTGTGGAGCCGATGGCGCAGGTGGGGGAGGCGCTGGGGTTGAAGGTGGCGAAGGCGGGGGAGACGCTAAGGGCGGATGTGGTGAAGGATTCGGTGGATCGGGGGGCGGTGATGGCGGAGGCTCCTGAGACGGATGGGCGATTTTTTAAGGTGCCGAAGGTGATTGAGCGGTAAGCGGAGAAGCAGATTCCCGGAGGGAGTGACAGCAAGAAATGCAAGGGCAAGGGCAACGACCAATGCGGGGGTCCTTCGGCTGCGCCTCAGGATGACGGCGAGAAACAGGCAACGGCAAGTGCAACGGCAAGGCAACAGCAACAGCCAATGCGGAGGTCCTTCGGTTGCGCCTCAGGATGACGGCGAGAAACAGGCAACGGCAAGGGCAAGGGCAACAGCAACAGCCAATGCGGGGGTCCTTCGGCTGCGCCTCAGGATGACGGCGAGAAACAGGCAAGGGCAAGGGCAAGTGCAAGTGCAAGGGCAACAGCAACAGCCAATGCGGAGGTCCTTCGGCTGCGCCTCAGGATGACGGCGAGAAACAGGCAACGGCACAGGCAAAGGCAACGGCAAGTGCAAGTGCAACAGAAGAAGCAGATCCCTGCGGGATGACAACCAAAAAGGCCAGAGCAGAGGCAAGAGCAAAGGCTAGAGCAGAGGCAAGAGCAGAGGCAAGAGTAGAGGCAAGAGTAGAGGCTAGAGCAGAGGCAAGAGTAAGAGTTCGGTAAGGAGCGGGACGTACGGATGGCAGACGCAATTCATTCTTCGATTGAGAATATTTCGCTGGCGGAGGCGCGGGCGTTGGTGGTGGGGGGAAGTGTGTCGGCGGCGGAGATGGCCGAGCGGCATTATGAGCGGATTGCGGCGGTGGATCCGGAGATTCATAGCTTCCTGGCGTTGACTCGGGAACGGGCTATGGCGCAGGCGCAGAAGGTGGATGCTGCGGTGAAGGCTGGCGATCCTGTGGGGGCGTTGGCGGGTGTGCCGGTGGGGATCAAGGATGTGCTGACGACCAAGGGCGTGGCGACTACTGCGGGGTCGAAGATTCTGGAGGGGTATCGGCCGCCTTATGACGCCACGGTGGTGCGGCGGCTGGAGGCTGCGGGGGCGGTGGTGCTGGGGAAGTTGAACTGCGATGAGTTCGCGATGGGGTCGTCGAATGAGAACTCGGCGTATGGGCCGGTCCGGAATCCGCGGGCGCTGGACCGGGTGCCGGGGGGGAGCTCGGGTGGGTCGGCTGCGGCGGTGGCGGCGGGGTTGTGCGTGGCGAGCCTGGGGACGGATACGGGCGGATCGATTCGGCAGCCTGCGGCGTTTTGCGGGGTGGTGGGCGTGCTGCCTACGTATGGGCGCGTGTCGCGGTATGGGTTGATTGCGTTTGCTTCGTCGCTGGATCGGGTGGGGCCGTTTGCGCGGTCGGTGGAGGACGCTGCCACGATGCTGGAGGTGTTGGCGGGAGCGGATGAGATGGATGCTACGTCTTCGCATGAAGCGGTGGGTGGGTATGCGGCGGAGACGAAGAAGGATGTTGCGGGGTTGAGGATTGGGGTGCCGGAGGAGTACTTCGGCGAAGGGTTGAATGCGGAGATTCGCGCGGCGATTGAGAAGGCGCTGGATGGGTTGAGGGCGGCGGGGTGCTCGATACACAAGATCTCGCTGCCGCACACGAAGTATGCGATTCCGACGTACTACGTGATTGCTACAGCGGAGGCCAGTTCGAATCTTTCGCGGTTCGATGGCGTGCGGTTTGGGCTGCGGTCGGAAGATGCGGGGACGCTGGCGGCGATGTTCCGGAACACGCGCGATGAAGGGTTTGGCGCGGAGGTGAAGCGTCGGATTCTACTGGGGACGTATGTGCTGTCGGCTGGATACTACGACGCGTACTATCGCAAGGCGCAGCAGGTAAGGGCGCTGCTGACGCGGGATTTTGTGCAGGCGTTTGAGACGGTCGACGCGATTGTTGCGCCGGTCACGCCGACGGCGGCGTTCAAGCTGGGCGAGAAGACCGATGATCCGCTGCAGATGTATTTGGAAGATATTTATTCGGTGGCCGCGTCGTTGGCGGGGATCTGCGGGATGAGCGTGCCTTGCGGAGAGACGGCGGAGGGATTGCCGATTGGGGTACAGGTGCTGGGGAGGCATTTTGATGAGGCGACGATGTTGCGGGTGGGAGCGGCGGTGGAGACGCTGCAGGCGTGATTCGTTGTCTAGCTTTTAGCAAATGCAAATGCAAATGCAAATGCAAATGCAAAGGCAAAGGCAAAGGCAAAGGCAAAGGCTTTGACGCAAAGGGCGCTAAGGTTGCGAAGTTTCGCAACGTAAGAACTGGCATTGCGGGTCTGTGTCGGCCTTAGATGTGGAACCTTTTGCGGAGCCACCAGCAGAGGACGGAGACGAAGAGCCAGGCTGCGGATGCAAGCGGCAGGGTGAGGGCGAGGGTGTGGGTGGGGAGGAATTTCCAGAGGACGAGGGCGAAGGCTGCGAGGCCTAAGGCGCCTGCGGAGGCTCCGGCGGCTTCTACGCTGGCTTCGGCGCGGGCGAAGAGGGTGCCGATGGCGCCGGCGGCGGCTTTGCGCTCGATGGCATGGGTTTCCGTCATGCTGAGGCCGGGGGCGAAGATGCCGGGGAAGGCCATGAAGAGGCCTCCGAGGATGGGGCCGTAGCGCCCGGTGATGAGGCTGGCGATGACGGTGACGGCGCCGCCGAAGAGGAAGCGGGTGAGGTATTCGTGCGGCTTGCCTTCGCGGAGTTTGGCGACGTTGATGCCGATGAGCATGGGGATCTACTTTCTCAACCAGATGGCGTAGAGGGTGGCGGCGACTGCGAACCAGATGGGGGCGAGGGCTCCGGCGGCGATGAGCGAGCGGGGACGGTAGCGCATGAGGATGAAGCTGACGGCGCAGGCGTAGACGAAGAAGGCGAGGGCTCCGGCGATCATGGAGCGGGCTTCGACGGTGACGCAGGCGGTGCCGTGTTGATGCGCGGTGAGGGTGATGGAGGCGAGGGCGATAGTGGGAGCGGCGGCGAAGATGCCGCCGAGGCTCTTGGGTTTGAAGATGTCTCCGATGATGGAGAAGAGGATGACGACGAGACCACCGATGAGGAATCGGGCGAGCAGGTCAGGCATGGTCAGGCCTTCTTTCTGGCCTTTGTAATGAGGGTGAGGGCGGACTTTTCGCCTTTGACGGCGAGGAGTTTGTACTTCTTGCCTTCGAGCTTGTGGTAGTTGACGAAGAAGTCCTGGATCTCTTTGACGGATTTTTTAGGGAGGTCTTTGATGGATTTTACGTTGGCCCACATGTGGGCGGTGTCGGCTACAGCGACGAGGCGATCGTTGCGGTTGGTCTTCTTGCCATCGGTTTGTTCGCCTTCGATGACGCCGATGAGGCGGGCCATGAGGGCGCAGCCGGTGAAGGCGGGCTCGTCCATGAGAACGAGGACATCGATGGGGTCGCCGTCGTCGGCGAGGGTGCGGGGGAGGAAGCCGAAGTCGTAGGGGAAGACCATGCCGGCGGGCAGAGAGGCTTTGAGAACGAAGATCTTCTGGAGGTCGTCGAAGCTGTATTTATTGTGGGAGCCCTTGGGGGTTTCGATGATGACCTGGAGAAGCTTGTCGCTGGATTTGGCGACGCCGCTGGTGGTTTCGTCACCTTTTTTGGTGAAGGGCTTGAGTCGGGTGGGGTCGACGAGGCCGGGATTTGCGGGTTTGGGGGACTTCCTTTTTTTGCTCATGGTGCTCCTCGTGTGAACAGAGTGTGAATGGGGGTGTGGGGGTTGCTCGGGGGTTGGTGGCTGAGCCAGGGCAAGGGGTAGGACGCAACGGGCGCGACGGCTGCAACGTCTCGTAAAGGGGGACGTGCGGGGAGATGCAGGAGAGGGGTGTGAGAGGCTGAAGAGATGAGGTGTTGGCTGCGATCGTTGTTGCTGGGAGTCTGCGTGGTGAGCTGCGTGGTGGAGGCGTGGGGGCAGACGGTGCCGGTGCAGGGTACGGGTTCGGTGCCGGTGCGGACGTCGGATTCGGTTACGGTGAGTGCGGATCGGGGGCTGGTGGGGGTGAGTGATTCGGCTACCAGCGTGGCGGTGGTGTCGGGGCAGCAGATGCAGGCAGAGCCTGGGTTGACGCTGGATGATCGGCTGCATGAGGTGGCGGGGTTTCAGTTGTTTCGGAGAACGAGTTCGTGGACGGCGAACCCTACGACGGAGGGTGTGAGCCTGCGGGGGCTGGGGAGCACGGCGGCTAGCAGGACGCTGGTGGTGAGTGAGCAGGTGCCGCTCAACGATGCGTTTGGAGGATGGGTGCATTGGGATGAGATTCCGTCGCTGGGGATCGAGCAGGTGCGGTTGCTGCGGGGTGGGGCGGCGGATCTTTATGGGTCGAGTGCGATTGGGGGCGTGGTGGATGTGGTGCCCGTGATGCCGGTGCCGCGTGGGTTGGTGGTGAAGGCGGATGTGGGTGGGGGTACGGAGAATTCGGTGTTTGAGAATGGGTTGGTGTCGGGGGCGATGCGGCGGATGGCGATGCTGGCGGCGTACTCGGGGCTGAGGACGGATGGGTATATTCCGACCGCGCCGGAGTTTCGGGGGACGGTGGATGTGCCGGCGAATGTGCATGCGGAGAGTGGGCGGGTGGTGTTGAGTACGGTTGCAACAAAAAGCGTGCGGGGATTTTTGTTGGGGAATGTTTTGAATGAGGCGCGGGGGAATGGGACGCCGCTGCAGACGAATGGGACTCGGCTATGGAGGTATGTGGGTGGGGCGGATGCGGAGGGTGGGTGGGGGACGGGAGCGTTGCGGCTGTATGGATCGCGGGAGGCGTACCGGCAGAGTTTTTCGGCGATTGCGGCGGATAGGGATTCGGAGGTGCTGACGAAGTTGCAGCATGTGCCGGTGGATGAGATGGGAGTGGTGGCGCAGGCGGCGAAGACGGTGGGGACGGTGACGGGGGCGCTGGGGGTGGATGTACGGGATGTGCGCGCTACGGATGATGAGTCGGCGGTGGTGGGCGGGGAGGTTGCTTCGACTACGAGCACGAGTGCGAGGCAGAGGGAGGTGGGAGGGTATGCGGATGCGATCTGGCTGCCGAAGGGGTGGTCGGTGTCGGGGTCGGTGCGGGTGGATTCGTTTCGGACGTTTGATGCGCGGCGGGTGGTATCGACCAGTGGGGCGGTTACTGCGTTGCCGGAGTTGGATGAGCTGATGGTGAGTCCGCGGCTGGGGGTGGTGAAGACGTTGGGGCATGGATTTCTGCTGACGGGGACGGGGTTTCGGGCGTTTCGCGGGCCTACGATGAATGAGTTGTATCGGACGGGGCAGGTGGGGCAGCAGACTACGCTGGCGAATGCGTCGTTGCTGGCGGAGAGGGCTACGGGGTTTGAGTTTGGGGGCGAGGTGGGGGGGAAAGTCGGGAGGTTGCGGGCGACGTATTTCTGGACGGAGGTGAATCGGCCGATATCGGCGGTGGAGTTGAGCCAGACGGCGACGACGCAGTTATTGCAGCGGCAGAATCTGGGGCAGATTCGGAGCCGGGGAGCGATGGTGGAGGGGCAGACGGCGACGTGGCGCGGGCTGGATGCGAGCTTTGGGTATCAGTACGCGGTGGCCACGGTGACGGCATTTAATTCGAGCAGCCCGGCGCAGGCGAATCTTACGGGGAACTGGATTCCGGAGGTGCCGCGGCAGTCGGTTACGGGGGTGGTGAATTATGTGTGGCCGAAGGTTGCGACGTTTCATGGCTTTGGGAGCTATGAGGGGAAGGCGTTTGATGATGCGGCGAATGAGTATGTGCTGCGGCCGTATGCGCGGGTGGATGTGTCGGCGGAGAGGGGGTTGGGGAGAGGGTTCAGCGTGTATGCGGGGGCACAGAATTTGTTGAATCGAACGATTGATGCAGGGCTGACGCCGGTGTTGACGCTGGCGGCTCCGCGGCTGGTGCTGGGTGGGGTGCGGTATGCGTGGGGAAGGCAGTGAGTAGTGGGTAGTGAGTAGTGGGTAGTGAGTAGTGAGTAGTGGGTAGTGAGTAGTGGCGAGGGTGTGGTGGGCGGTGGTAGTGGAGGGTTTGACTCGCTTAGGAGAAGAGAGAAGCAGGTTCCAGAGGGAATGACAGACAGAAAGGCAAGGGCAAAAGAAGAAGCAGATCCCTGCGGGATGACAACTAAAAAGATAAGGGCAACGGCAACGGCAACGGCAACGGCGACGGCAGGGCGAGGGCAAGGGCAAGGGCAAGGGCAACGGCAACGGCAACGGCAACGGCTTTGACGCAAAGGGCGCTAAGGTTGCAACGTTTCGCTACGTAAGACGAACAACTGCAACGGTAAAGGGAGAGACAGATTCGCCGGGGAAGGACAGACGGAAGGGCGAGTGCAAGGCCGCGGTAGTCGTGGGGCGGGGCTGGGGGATCTGACAGTGGGCGACGTATGGGTAGAAGCGTAGTCTAATGGGCTAACGCGGGAGAGGTGCATTGTGCTGCAGGCTTTCCGGACCCGATGCTGGGCACTGATGATCGTGGTTACGATAGGTGCTGCGGCGGCGCGGGCGGAGAGTGTGGGGTGTGCGGGGCTGCGTGGGGTTGTGCTTCCGGCGAGTTGGATTGAGTTGCCGACTACCGGGGCGGAGGTGACGTCGGCGAAGAATCGGCATGCGGGTGGGGCGGCGTACTGCCGGGTGATGGGGAAGATTCATCCGGTGGATCCGCAGGCCGAGGATATTCATTTTGAGTTGAACCTGCCGGAGGTGTGGAACGGCAAGGCGCTGCAGTATGGGGGCGGGACCTTCGATGGATACATTGGGAAGTCGGACGGGTTGGGACGGACGGCGGTGGGGCTGAAGAAAGAGGCGACGCCGTTGATGCGCGGGTACGCGACGCTGGGCTCGGATGGTGGACATCATCACAGCTACTTTCCGCTGCCGGATGCGATCAATGCGTTGAATGCGAAGTTCGCGCGCAATGCTGAGATGCAGCGGAACTTTGCGGGCGAGGCGGTGAAGAAGCTGCACGATGTGGCGGTGGTGCTGATGAAGGCGCGGTATGGGAGTGCGCCGCGAAGGATGTATTTCGTGGGCGGGTCGACGGGAGGACGGGAGGCGCTGTGGGTGGTGCAGCGTTATCCAAAGGACTATGACGGGGTGCTGGCGGCGTATGCGGCGTGGGACCAGGCGGAGCTGGATCTGCAGTTTGTGCGGACGGCGCAGGCGCTGTATGCGCCGGGGGGATTCCTGGGCTACTCGAAGACGCGGATGATTGCGCACAAGGTGGAAGAGCGCTGCGATGCGAAGGATGGATTGCGCGATGGGATTATCTCTGACCCGGCGGGATGCGATGTTCAGGCGGAGACGTTGAGGTGTGCGGATGGCCGAAGCCATCATGGGTGCCTGTCGGATGCGCAGCTGCATACGCTGGAGACGTTTGCAACGGAAGAGCGGACGGCGATGCCGCTCTCGAATGGGGTGAATAGCGTGCCGGGATATAACGTGCTGGCGGGGGCGAGTTTGACTAGCTCGGTGGGGCTGCTGCACTTCCCGCTGAAGAATCCAGTGGTGGTGCTGAATAGTTTTGGGTATGTGATTGGCGATGATGTGACGCGGAATTTTCTGTCGGTGGGGCATCACTTTAATTCGCGGACGTTCGACATCAATAGCGGTGGGGCGTGGCATGATGAGCTGCTGAAGGCGGCGCGGGAGATTGACAGCACGAGCGTGGCGCTGGAACCGTTTGTGGCGCGGGGAGGGAAGTTGATTTTGGTGCATGGGACGTCGGATGTGGTGATTCCTACGAACTCCACCGTGGATTACTACGAGCGGGTGGAGGCGCGGATGGGGATTGACGAGACGAAGAGTTTTGCGCGGCTGTACCTGGTGCCGGGGATGGGGCATGGAGATGGGCGGTTCGACGGCGGGTTCGACACGGTGGGGACGCTGGACGCATGGGTGGATGGCGGGATTGCGCCGGTGAACCTGGTGGTGACCGACAACAATAATGGGAGGACGCGGCCGCTGTGTGAGTGGCCGGCGTGGCCGAAGTATGACGGGGTGGGGAATGCGAAGAGCGCGTCGAGCTTTACGTGCGTCACGCCGGCGCGCGAGGGTGGGATACTGCAGGCTGCGGTGCGGTAGACGGCGGTCGAGCAGAGCCGAAACGGCACCTCAGCGGCTGAACGCGATGGAAAGAGGGGCACTCTTGGCACGGCTAAAGCCATGCCCCTTCGAAAAAGACGTTGATCCGGAACAAGCTTGTGCAGCAAAAAAGCTCTAACACGGGGCTGCGAAGAAGTTGCGCGCAACACGGTGGGTGGGTTTGCGTTTATCTAATTGCACAGCGGATCTCAGGGCAGTGCAGGAGGAACGTCATGAAAGTAGCTAATGTCATCGCGAAGGTAAAGCAGTTGAACGTAGTTAAGGTGCTGGCGGCGGCGACGCTGGCTGGTGGTCTGCTGGTGGCAGCGGCTCCTGCTGCACAGGCGCAACGGGTTGTAGTTGGCTATCGCGGGGCGCGGGTTTTCTATGGCGGACCGAGAGTGGTGGTGGCGCCTCCCGTGGTTGCGTATGGCAACCCGTACTATGCGGCACCGGTGTATGGGCCTACGGTTGGCGTGGGGTTCTATGGGCGCGGCGGATGGGATCGTGACCGTGACCGTGGACGTGACCGTGATCGGGGCTTCGATCGTGACCGTGACGGACGTGGTCGTGATCGCCGGTAAGGTTTGAGAACGAGGTTCGCAGGGCCGCCCTAAACGGGGCGGCCTTGCTGTTTGTGGGTGGGGCCAGGGCTAAAGCCCACTTCTTGCGGGGTGGCTTTTTCAGGGGGCTGAAGCCCACTGCTAATCCGGTAGAACGGGCAGCGTCGAGGGAGACGCAACTGCAGAAGCAGATTCCCCGAATGACAGAAAGAAAGGCAAGGGCAACGGCAACAACAGAGCAGAACGGTTAGTGCTGGTGGGGCGGTTAGAGGGGTTGGTAGTAGAGGGTGGAGGGGTTGGCGCAGGCCAGGCAGAGGCGGGCGCCATCGCGTTCGACGAAGCGATCGAAGTTGACGCCTTCGCCGCAGCGGGCGCAGGCTACGCGCTCGCCTTTGTAGCCGGGGAATTCGCTGGGCGGGAGAGGGACGCGGACCCACTGGGTGGAGAAGAGCTCGTCGTCGGGGAGCTCGCGGTAGGCTTTCATCTGCTGCGCGTTTTTTTCGAGATCGGGGTAGAGTTCGCGGGCGCGGGACTTGGAGGTTTCGAGGGCTACGATGCGGAGGGCTTTGTAGTCGTGCTGGTTGGGATTGTTGGGGTTGCCGAGTTTTTGGTTGAGGTCGATGAAGGTGGCGGCCATCTTGCCGAAGTCGCGATGCTTGAGGCCTCGCTTGCCGAGGCGGCAGCCGGTAACGACCGCGATGGCATCGGTGGCGCAGCGGTCGATTTCGATGAAGGTGACGAGGCGCTTGCGATCGGGGTTGAGGGAGCCGTCGGGGAGGGTGCGGGGGCGGGGGTCGTCGATGCCGAGGCGCGCGAGGCCGAGCATGGCCATGCGGACGCCGAGGACCTGGCCGGCGCAGAGATGGCCGTGGGCGATTTCGGCTTCGTGGAGGAGCGTGTCGAGTGAGGCGGGCATGATGATTGGATGCTACGCGTCCGGTTGTGGAATGTGCGGGCGGTGGTGGCATCCTATGAGCATGGCTGATAGTGAATTCGAGGCAACGTTGTGGTGGCAGACGGGCGTGATTTACCAGGTGTATCCGCGGAGTTTTCAGGATACGGATGGGGATGGCGTTGGGGACTTGAAGGGGATTACGGCGCGGCTGGATTATTTGAAGGGGCTGGGTGTGGATGCGGTGTGGATCTCGCCGATTTATCCGTCGCCGATGGCGGACTTTGGCTATGACGTGAGCGATTACACGGGCGTGGATCCGCTGTTTGGGACGATGGGGGATTTCGATGCGCTGCTGGCGGCGGCGCATGCGCGGGGGCTACGAGTGATTCTGGATTTTGTGCCGAATCATACGTCGGACCAGCATCCCTGGTTTGTGGAGTCGCGGTCGTCGCGGACCAGTGCGAAGAGGGATTGGTATCTGTGGCATGATGCGGCGCCGGCTGGCGATGACTGGAAGCCGGGGCGGGAGCGGTTGCCGAATAACTGGATGTCGCAGTTTGGGGGGCCGGCGTGGACGTGGGATGAGGGGACGCAGCAGTTTTATCTGCATTCCTTTTTAGCGGCCCAGCCGGATTTGAACTGGCGGAATCCCGCGGTGCGCGACGCGATGTATGCGGCGATGCGGTTCTGGCTGGATAAGGGGGTGGATGGGTTTCGGATGGATGTGTTGTGGCTGCTGATCAAGGATATTTATTTTCAGAGCAATCCTCCGAATCCGGCGTACTACGATGCGCAGCATGATGTGAAGCGGGTGCTGCCGGTGTTCAATGCCGATCAGCCGGAGACGCTGGAGATTGTGGCGGAGATGCGGGCGTTGATGGCGACGTATGGGGATAGCCTGGAGGGATCGGTGGTGGGAGAGAAGCAGGTCCTTGGCTCCGCTCAGGATGAGAATTCTAAAAAGGAAGATGGCTCGAGTCGGGTGTTGATTGGGGAGATTTATCTGCCGCTGGATCGGCTGGTGCGTTATTACGGTGGGCCACCCGAGCAAGCAAGTGCGCTCGTCGCGGACTCCGGGAGCGGGCCGCAGTTGCGTGGGGCGAACCTGCCGTTTAATTTTGCGCTGATCCAGACGCAGTGGGCGGCTGGCGCGATTGCCGCGGTAATCAAGAGGTATGAGGGATTGCTTCCGGTGGGAGCATGGCCGAATTATGTGTTGGGGAATCATGATCAGCCGCGGCTGGCGTCGCGGATTGGGGGGCGGCAGGCGCGGGCGGCGGCGATGTTGCTGCTGACGCTGCGAGGGACTCCTACGATGTATTACGGGGATGAGCTGGGGATGGTGGATGCGGTGATTGCGCCGGAGCAGGTGCGCGATCCGGCGGAGAAGAATGAGCCGGGCAAGGGGCGGGGGCGGGATCCGGAGCGGTCTCCGATGGTGTGGGTGAATGCGGCGAATGCCGGATTTACGACGCCCGATGCTACGCCGTGGCTGCCGTTGGAGCCGGGGTGGGAGACGGAGAATGCGGCGGCGCAGGCAGCGGATGCGAAGTCGATGCTGATGTTGTATCGGACGTTGCTGGCGTTGCGGCGGCAGCATGACACGCTGCATGCGGGAGGGATTGCGGAGGTGGTGGCGGAGGGGTCGGTGCTGCGGTATCGGCGGGTGGGACTGGAGGATGGAGAGAGTACGGACTTCCAGGTGGTGTTGAATCTGGGGAGTGAGGTGGCGATGGTGAGTTGTGCGAAGGGGACGGTGGTGTTGACGACGCTGCTGGATGGGGACGGGTCGAAGGTGGAGGGGACGGTGACTGTCGAGGCGGGGGAGGGGTTGCTGATCGCTGTGGAGTAGTGAGTAGTGAGAGATTTAGAGGCGTTGGTGAGAGTGGTTGTCTGGCGCTGGTCGACAAGCTGAGGGTCAGGATGACGGCGAAAGAGTAGCGACTGCAAGGGCACGGGCTTTGACGCAAAGGGCGCACAGGTGGCAAAGTTTCGCGACGTAGAACGAGCAAGGGCAGAAGCAGATTCCAGAGGGGGATGGCAGAAAGAAAGGCAATCGCAAGTACAGGTGCAAAAGCAAAAGCCCCGGCGGGTGCCGGGGCTTTGTGGCGCTGGATGCGGTTGGAGCTAGGCTTCTTTGTGCTCTGGCTCGGGGGTGGAGGTGGAGGATGGGGTGACGGGGCCCTTGGCTTCGTTGCCTGGCTTGCGGATGTCGATGCCGCCCTTGAAGAAGGCGCCGTCTTCGATGGAGATGCGGGCGGCGATGACGTCGCCGGTGAGGGAGCCTTCGCTGCGGATGTCGACGCGATCGGAGGCCTGGCAGTTGCCGCGGACTTTGCCGAGAACGACGATTTCGCGGGCGCTGATGTTGGCCGCTACCTGGCCGTTGCGGCCGATGGTGACGCGGTTGCCGGGGAGGTTGATGGCGCCTTCGACTTTACCGTCGATATAGAGGGACTCGGAACCGGAGACCTCGCCTTTGACTACGAGACTCTTGCCGATGGTGGCTTGTTCGCTGTTGGGGATTGCACCGGGAGTTGTAGCAGTCGAGCCAGAGCTGAAAGCGGGAGTCGCGGCAGGCGGAGTGGGACGCACGGGCTCGGGAGCGGCGGGCGTGTTACCAGGTTGGTTAGGTTTCCACATAGAGAATCTTCTGTTCCTTTCGGCTGATCCCTTCCCTCGCAGGAGGGGTTTGTCAGCGGTAGCTGTTGTTGCGCCAATGGGATGAGATTCCGGCGTGTGGCACAGCGTTGGCTTACGCGCTGAAATCACGATACTACTTTGAGCATCTACGTGTTCTGTGGAGTTCTTTGCGGCTGCGCCTGGAAAGTTACCCCCAAACGACTGGTTTGTGTGGTAGGGCGGGCTGCCGGGTGGAGTTCGGGCTACTCTTCGGAGTTGTCGTTGTCTTCGATGAGCGAGACGCTGCCGACGACGTCGTAGGTGACGGGCTGCGCGCCGGTTAGCTGCAGGGTGGCGCGCATGGGGATGCGCTGCCAGATGGCGAGGGCGCAGACGGGGTTGGAGGGAGAGGTTTGGGGCCAGGGGGCGAGGAGTTTCTGCACGATGGGCTTGCGGGCGCCGAGCTGGGCGATGATGGCGACGACTCCGCCTTTGGCGGTGGAGGCGATGCCGCAGTAGGCTGCATCGTCGCGGAACCAGACGACTTCGGAGACGAGGGGATCGAAGTCGGGGAGATGGAGGGCGGTGATGTGGCCGCTGATGCGGTCGACCATGAGCCAGGGGCCGGGCTGCCAGGCCCAGCGGACGGGCTCGGCGGGGAGGGAATCATTGATGCGGATGGCGCGGCGGACGACGAAGGTCCTGTCGGTGATGTCGTGGACTTCGCCGAGGGTCCACTCTTTCTGGATGCCGTCGACGACGAGGGGGCGGATGCGAAGGGTGGAGGAGTCTTCGGATTTTGTGTCGGGCGTGGCTTGTGGGGGAGTGTAGGGAACTTTGCGCGCGGGGCCGAGGGTGACGGTGTGGATCTTGGGGCCTTTGGCGGCAGCGGGGATCGCGCAGAGGAGGAGGAGAAGAAACGAGATGCGGGAGAGCGAGATGCGAGAGGACGAGATGCGAGAGGGCGAGATGCGGGAGAGCGAGATGCGGGGGAGCAGGGGCACTGGAGCCGGGCGGAGGGTCTGCATGCGTGGAAGGCTAGCAGAGGTGCGACGGCGTTGCAGTGATGGGAGGTACAGGAGGACAGAGATTAGAGATGAGAGATTAGGCGGCTGCGGAGGTTCCAGAGGAGGTAGGGGGCGAGTGCGATGAGGAGGACGACGAGGGCGTATTCGTTTTGGGCGGCGGGGCGCAGGGCGAAGTCTACGCGGATGTGTCCCAGGCCGGAGGGGACGGCGAGGCGGTTGGCCTGGACTTGCGAGGTGGCGGCGAGGACGGTGAGGATGGTCAGACTAAGGACCGGCCAGATAGCTTTCGATCGTTGCCGGACGGCCATGAGAACCATGCACCAGCCGATGAGGGTGGGTCCGGCCAGGTAGAGTGCTCGGTTGAGTTGGAAGTAGATGTTCTGCGGGTCGGAGAAGTGGAGTGGGCCGTGGCCGAAGGGGGTAACGGCTGAGGGCATGAAGAGGTGCCAGCCGAGGCGCAGAAGACAGAGGGAAAGGAACCAGAGGGCGGCGAGCAGAAGGACAGGGGTGAGGCTGAAGACGGCCCAGGGGGCTCGGGCGGTGAGGGATTGGAGGCGCGGTTGGGCGAGCATGGCGTTGGCGAGGGTGTCGGGGGTGCCGAGACGGGCGAGGGCTGCGGTGCGGGCGTCGGATGGGGAGAGGCCGCGGGTTTGTTCTTCGGCGGTGAGGTCGGCGAGGTGGTCGGATAGCTCCGAGAGGTAGCGGCGGACGTGGCGGGGAGCGATGCCGGCGCGGAGGAGGCGGTCTTGAAGCTGGGAGAAGCGGAGTTCGGGGAACCGTGTTGGGGCGAAGAGTTTAGAGAACGGGTTGAGCATGGGGGGCTCCTGTTTCCGTGAGGAGGGTTTGGATGGCGGAGGTGAGGGTGGTCCAGGTGGCGGCGAGGTCGGAGAGGCGGCGGGAGCCGGTGGGGGTGAGGGAGTAGTAGATGCGGCTGCGGCCGTTGACGGGCTTGCGCTGGGCGGTGAGGGCACCATCGCGCTCGAGGTTGTGGAGGACTGGGTAGACGACGCCTTCTCCGAGGGCGATGGAGGATCCGGTGCGGTCGCGGATGGCCTGCACGAGCTCGTAGCCGTACATCTCGCCGTGCTGGAGGAGGCGGAGGATGAGGAGCTCGGGGACGCCGTTCATGAAGTTCGGGTTGGTCTCGCGGGGTGCCATGGTCGAGACGATACATCGTGGTTCTAGGTATTGGCAAGCTTTTTCCTGGAGAATTTGCGGGGGGCGAAGAGGCGCGGGAGGCGAGCGTTTTGTCCATTCGAAGGGGCCTGGCCGGTGGGCTTTTGTTGACACTCTCTGGCCGGAGTCTAATTATGGGGTTTTCTATTTGTTGGCCGAACAGTTTGGGAATGTACCGAGGGCTCCGATGAATGCAACGAATTATTACGTGATTGGGTTGATCGTGTTGATGGGGAGCTTGGGGTCGCTGGGGAGTTCGTTTCTGGGCGACAGTGGGTGGCACTTGCCGCTGAACGAGGACGGCATTGTTCGGCCCGGCTACCTGGGAAACATGCTGGTGGGAGCGTTGGCGGCGCTGGCGTCGTGGGGCATGCAGAAAGGGGCGGTGTTGATTGGCGCGCCTTCGAGCATCCTGAGTTTCTCAACAACGGATATGGCGCACGCGATTGTGATTGGGTTTGCGGGAGCGAGTTGGTTCAAGGGTCATATCGAACAGGTGATTCTGCGACGGACAGCCGTGCTGGCTGCCAGCAAGCCGGGCGACCGGGCGGCTGCAGATCGAATTGCCACTTCCACCCCGATGGAGGCGCTGCAGGTGGCTAAGCATATGAAACCGTAGGGTATATGGGGCAGCTACGTCGCTTGACCGAGGTCCCTGGCTGAAAGGCGGGTGGGAAAAGCTCGCAGGGGGAGGAGCGGGAGGGAATTCTGTTCGGTTGCCGCCGGCGGGGCTGTATGTGCGGCAGTTGGGGGTTTCAAAAAGGGCGGAATTGGGGTAGACTTGCAGATGGTGCGTGTACCTTCCGCCGTCTGCTCTCGTGTGTCTGGCTGATTGATGGCCGGGGCTTGCCAGAGGGGACTATCAGAAGCCCACGAAACAGGTTCAAAGGGAAAGCAGATGGAGCTGTTCTGCGTCGCGAGGCGTGGACTCTATCGAAGGAGACTGTTTGTCGAAGGAAGATGCAATTGAAGTAATGGCGGTGGTCGTTGAGACGCTGCCGAATGCGCTGTTCAAGGTAGAGCTCGAAAACAAGCACCAGGTGCTGGCGCATGTTTCGGGCAGAATGCGCAAGAACTTCATCCGCATCCTCCCCGGCGATCGAGTGGCCATCGAGCTTAGCCCGTATGACCTGAACCGCGGCCGGATTGTCTATCGGTATAAGTAACGAGTTGTCAGTTCTCAGATGTCAGTTCTCAGGAGCGACGGAAGAGGGAGCTGGGAGCTGAGAATCAACAACAGAGAACTGAGGAATTCTATGAAGGTTCGTGCGTCAGTCAAACCAATTTGCGACAAGTGCAAGGTGATCCACCGCAAGGGGATCGTTCGCGTGATTTGCGAGAACGCGAAGCATAAGCAGCGCCAGGGCTAAAGAAAGACAGCAAGAAGTTTTTGCTTTGATCTTTCTAAAGCTTGAGCAATGCGGCCCCACTGGGCGAGTTCGCCGAAGTCAAGGCGTGCGATGAACCCGGAGGAGACAGCAGTCAGGTCAGCCGCACAACGATCAACCCCGCCATCCAGATGAACTGGAGGCCCTAACCGAAAGGCACACCATGGCCCGTATTGCCGGCGTCGATCTGCCAGGAAACAAGCAGGTACGCATCGCGCTCACTTATATTTACGGCATTGGCGACCCACGCGCTCTCAAGATTCTTGAGAAGGCGGGGATCGATCCGTATGTCAAGATGGCGACCCTCGATGAGGATCAGCTCAACAAGATTCGTCAGGTGATTGAAGCAGAAGGCGGCATTGAAGGAGATCTTCGCAAGGAGATTTCGCTCAACATCAAGCGCCTGATCGAGATCCAGTCCTACCGTGGTTTGCGGCATCGCCGCTCGCTGCCGGTTCGTGGACAGCGTACGCACACCAACGCTCGTACCCGCAAAGGTCCTCGCAAGGGAACCGTTGCCGGTAAGAAGAAAGCGACGAAGTAACCCATGGCAAAGTCACAGAATAAGGGTACCGGCGCGAAGGTCGGAAAGAATAAGAAGTTCAAGAAGCGTGAGCGGAAGAACGTTCCATTTGGTTTGGTGTTCATCCAGGCGAGCTTCAACAACACGATCGTGACGATTACGGACCAGCAGGGCAATACGCTGAGCTGGAAGAGCTCGGGTTCGCTCGGCTTCCGTGGATCACGTAAGGGCACGCCGTTCGCGGCGCAGCAGGCAGCGGTGGGTGCGGCTACGGCTGCTCGTGACCACGGTCTGCGGTCGGTCGATGTGCGGGTTGCTGGGCCGGGTTCAGGACGTGAGTCCGCGATCCGTGCACTGGCGGCTGCGGGCATTGAAGTGCGGAGCATTCGGGACGTTACGCCGATGCCGCATAACGGCTGCCGTCCGCCGAAGCGCCGTCGCGTTTGATTACGAGTTCTCAGTTGTCCGTTCTCAGTTGTCAGTGAGAGCGGACTGACAACGGACAACTGGGAACTGACAACAACTTGGATCGTGACGAAGGGCTTGCCGCCTGTAAAGCGATCGACAACCGAAGTATGGAGAGATAGAAAATGGCACGTTATACAGGACCCGTCTGCCGGCTTTGCCGCAGGGACGGAACCAAGTTGTTCCTCAAGGGCGCGAAGTGTTTTACGGATAAGTGCCCCGTCGAGAAGCGCAACTTTCCCCCAGGCCAGCATGGCCAGTCCAAGAAGGTGAAGAAGGTTGTGGGCTACGGCTTGCAGCTGCGCGAGAAGCAGAAGGCCAAGCGCATCTACTTCACGCTCGAGACGCAGTTCCGCGCGTACTACGAGAAGGCTGCGAATCGCACCGGCGTTACCGGCGAGCTGCTGTTGCAGCAGTTGGAGACGCGGTTGGACAACGTCTGCTACCGGCTGGGATTTGCGATGAGCCGCCGGCAGTCGCGCCAGATCGTTCGCCACGGGCATGTGCAGGTGAACGGACGCAAGGTCAACATTCCGAGCTTCCAGGTGAAGGTTGGCGACGTGATCGCGATCCGCGAGGGTTCCAAGCAGTTGGTGATGCTTGAGACGGCGAAGGATTTCATCTCGGGCCAGAGCCGCGTGAACTGGTTGGAAGTGGCTTCGGACAATTTGTCGGGCAAGGTGATTGCGCTGCCGAAGCGCGAGGACGTGAACCTGCCTGTGAACGAGCAGTTGATCGTCGAACTTTACAGCAAGTAATGGCTTTTAGCCGCTGGCTCCTGGCAGTTCGCCGGGAGCTGGCGGCGACGAGCGTTTGGCCTTGGCGAATTGCCAACGGCTCTTTATTCCTAACCGCAGGTCCATCAGCCACGCAGAATGCTTCGCGTGCGCGATGAAGAAAGGATTCACTATGCTTTGGAGAGGTTTTCAAAAGCCCAAGCGTCTCGCAGTCGATCAGGAGACACTCACCAACATTTACGGCAAGTTTTCCGCGCAGCCGTTTGAGCGCGGTTTTGGTACGACGATCGGCAATGCCCTGCGTCGCACCTTGCTCTCGTCGATTGAAGGCGCGGCTGTAACGGCTGTGCGCATCGAGGGTGTGCTGCACGAGTTTCAATCCATCACGGGCGTGGTGGAAGATGCGACCGACATCATCCTGAACCTGAAGCAGATTCCGTTCAAGCTGAACGGCGAGGGGCCGAAGGCTCTGTATCTGCGCGCGGATGCTGCGGGCGTGATTCTTTCGGGATCGATCGAAGCTGATTCGGACGTTGAAATTCTGGATCCGAATGTGTACATCTGCACGATCTCCGAGGGCGGACGCATTGACATGGAGATGCGTTTGAAGCGCGGCCGTGGCTATGTTTCGGCCGATAAGAACTTTGACAGCGACCTGGGCATCGGGTTCATCCCGGTTGATTCGGTTCACTCGCCGGTGCGCAAGGTGAACTACCTTGTGGAGGCTGCACGTCTGGGTCAGATCACCGATTACGAGAAGCTGACGCTGGAGATCTGGACGAACGGCACCGTACTTCCTGCAGACGCGTTGGGACTTTCGGCGAAGCTGCTGAAGGACCACATGACGATCTTCATCAACTTCGAAGAGGAGTTGGAGGCGGGGTCGGAAGCTTCGCACGATGGGCTGACGATTCGCAACGAGAATCTCAATCGCTCGGTTGAAGAGCTTGAGCTTTCGGTGCGCAGCTACAACTGCCTGAAGAATGCCAACATCGCGACGATCGGCGAGCTGATTCAGAAGACCGAAGCGGAGATGCTGAAGACCAAGAACTTTGGCCGCAAGAGCCTGAACGAGATCAAGGAAATTCTTGCGCAGATGGGTCTTTCGCTGGGCATGAAGATTGACGAGCAGGGCAACCCGGTTCCGGGGCCGACGTCGGTACTGCCGGCGGCGACACTGGCGGCCAGCTATGGCAACTTCGACGATGAGGACGAGGACGAGGAAGACGATGATCTCGACCTTGGCGCCGAGCCGGAGACGTTCTAAGAGCAGGGTTCAGTTTTCAGAATACAAAGGTGGCGTGCAGTTTGCGCCACCCCATTTTCCAGTAGAGCAGGACGGAGATGGTTAAGACTTATAGGGATATTGTTGTTTGGCAGCGGGCGGTTCAGCTTTCAGTGGCTATCTATCGTTTGACTGCAACATTTCCTCTGGAAGAGCGGTACGGGCTCAGCAGTCAGCTGCGGCGGGCTGGTGTTTCCGTACCGAGCAACATCGCTGAAGGATATGGCCGCGGCACTCGCAAGGAATATAAACAGTTTCTCGCGATGGCTCGAGGCTCAACATTGGAAGTGCAAACGCAACTAGTCATTGCACGGGAGCTTAGCTTTTGCGAGCCGGATCAAATGGCCAAGGCTGAATCGCTCTCGGAAGAAGTCAGCAGGATGCTCGATACGCTTGTTGGCAAAATGGATAGTTGACGTTTTTGAACGACGAGCCTTGAGCTCTGGGTTCTTTGCACCAACGCAGTATCCGAGCCGGGCAGAAGTCCGGGTCGAAGGAGATCATCATGCGCCACCGTAATGGCGGATTCAAGCTGGGACGCAATACCAGCCATCGCCGCGCTTTGCTTCGTAACCTTGTTACCTCGATTATTTTGAACGATCGCGTTCACACCACCATTACCAAGGCCAAGGCGTCCAAGCCGCTGGTTGAGAAGATGATTACGCTGGGCAAGAACGGCAGCGTTCACGCTCGCCGCCAGGCGCTGGCGTACATGATGACACCGGAGTCGGTGGACCGTTTGTTCAACACCGTGGCGCCGCGTTATGGATCGCGTCCGGGTGGCTACTCGCGCATTGTGCGCACGGGACAGCGGCAGGGCGATGCGGCGGAGATGGCGTACATCGAGCTGCTGGGCGCCGAGCAGGAGCTGAGCGAGAAGGCTGGCAAGCGCGCCGAGGCTCGTGCGAAGCGGCGTGAAGAGCTGCAGAAGCAGATGGAAGAGAGCGGCCAGGCGGAACCGCCGGCTGAGCCGGGAACCGCTGCGTAAACTGCGGTTGAAATTGGATTGATGATGAGAGGCGCATCCTTTGGGGTGCGCCTCTTTCGCTTTGGGCGTACGGCTCGCGCGCGTTTGGGGTGCGACGCTTTCGCGTTGGGATAGACTAACCGGAGTATCTCCCAAGAAATCGGAGTTGTCTCAGGAAGAGGGCGTTCAAGCGCATGCCGATTGTTGAGCTCGAGAAGATTCGCAAGGTGTATGACACGAAGGTTGCGGTGGAGGGGCTGTCGCTGACGATTGAGCCGGGCACGATGTTTGGGTTGCTGGGGCCGAATGGGTCGGGCAAGACGAGCACGATCCGGATGATGATCGGGATGACGGTGCCGGACTCGGGGACGGTGAGGTTGTTTGGGAAGCCGTTCGACCGGAAGGCGCTGCACCGGGTGGGATATCTGCCGGAAGAGCGCGGGCTGTACAAGAAGATGAAGGTGATTGACCAGCTGGTGTTTCTGGGGCAGCTGCATGGGCTGAGCGAGACGACAGCGCGGTCGAGATCGCTGGCGTGGTGCGAGCGGGTGGAGATTACTGAGGCGATCGAGAAGAAGACAGAGGAATTATCCAAGGGGATGCAGCAGAAGATCCAGTTCATTGCGGCGTTGCTGCATGAGCCGGAGCTGATCGTTATGGACGAGCCGTTCAGCGGTTTGGATCCGGTCAATGCGGAGCTGCTGCAGGATACGCTGATTGATCTGCGCAAAGAGGGCAAGGCGGTGTTGTTCTCGACGCATCGGATGGACCAGGTGGAGAAGATGTGCGATGAGATTGTGCTGATTTCGCGGGGGAAGCTGGTGCTGTCGGGATCGATGCGCGAGGTGAAGTCGAGCTACGAGCGGAACCGGGTGCATGTGGTGTTTTCGGGCGACGAGACGTTTCTGCGGAATGCCGAAGTGGAGGAGGCCAAGAACTATTCGGGGGTTGCGGAGCTGAAGCTGCACTCGGAGGCGGGGGCGCAGAAGGTGCTGGCCGAGGCGATGGCGCGGGGGACGGTGATCCATCGGTTCGAGGTGAAGGAGCCGACGTTGGAAGAGATATTTATTGAACGCGTACGCGCGAGTTTTGGTGATGAGGAAGCTCGAGGAATCGTCGATGCATAATGTCTGGCTGATTGCGAAGCGCGAGTATATGGAGCGGATCAAGACCAAGGGTTTTTTGATTGCGACGATTTTGATTCCGCTGCTGATGGGCGGAGGATTGTTCGGGGTTGCGACGATGGCGTCGAAGGCGAAGGCGACCTCGCACATTGCGGTGGTGGTCGGATCGCAGCCGCAGCTTGCGGAAGACATCAAGAAGGAGCTGGAAAACGGCAAGGACAGCAAGATGACGGTGGATGTAGTGCCGGCGTCGACTGCGCATGCGGTGCTGGACCAGCGGATCGCGAACAATCAGCTGGATGCGTACCTGGTGATTGTGCCGGCGACGACGGTGGGAGAGCGGCCGACGTTCGACTTTACGCCGCGGTCGACGGCGGATATTGCGACCAGCACGACGATTGAAGATGCGCTGCATCGCGTGCTGATGCGGGAGTACTTGGCGGGGAAGGGTGTCTCGGAGCCGGAGGCGGCTGCGTTAATTGAGCCGGTGACACTGAATGTCATGGAGAAAAATGGCAAGCATGGAGACTCGAAGGCTTCGTTCTATGTGGCCTATATTCTGTTCCTCCTGATGTACATGGTGGTGCTGCTGTACGGGATGAATGTGGCGCGGTCGATCATCGAGGAAAAGACGTCCCGCGTGTTCGAGGTGCTGCTGGCGACGATCACGCCGGACGAGCTGCTGGCGGGCAAGATCATTGGCGTGGGTGGGGTGGGGCTGACGCAGGTTGGTATCTGGCTGATTGCGGCGGGACTTCTGGCGGCGCAGATGGGCATGGCGAGCGGGGTGTCGTTGAGCATGGCGCAGGCGGTCTTTTTTGCGGTGTACTTCGCGCTCGGCTACGCGTTGTATTCGAGCGTGGCGGCTGCGCTGGGAGCAATGACGAACTCGGAGCAGGAGCTGCAGCAGCTGAACATGTTCATGATGATCCCACTGTTTTTCAGCCTGCTGATGCTGCAGCCGATCGTGACCAATCCAAACTCGATGCTGTCGCGGATCGTGTCGCAGATTCCGTTTTGCGCGCCGCTGCTGATGAATCTTCGGGTCTCGATCTCGATGCCCCAGCCGTGGGAGATTGCGCTGTCGATCGGGTTGATTGTGGTTACGATTTACGCGGTGCTGTGGGTGTCGTCGCGGATCTATCGCGTGGGAATTTTGATGTACGGCAAGAAGCCCAATCTCCCTGAGATTCTTCGCTGGTTGAAGTACAGCTAGGCGCAGAGGCACTGGCAGGGGAGAGGCTGGATGGAGATCGATCTCGCGATTGAAGAGGGTCTTGGAGAGGGAGAGGCTGTTCGATCGCAGGTGTGCGTAGTGGGGGCGGGGATTGCGGGGCTGGTGCTGGCGCGGAAGCTGGCGCTGGCGGGCGTGGATGTGGTGATGCTGGAGGCCGGTGGGCACTCGATTGAGGAGAGTGGGCAGAGGCTGTTTGCCGCGGCAGCGCTGAAGGGGCAGGCGCATGTGGGGACGACAGAGGGGCGCTTTCGGGTGTTCGGAGGAACGTCGCTGCGGTGGGGTGGACAGGTGCTGGCGATGTCCGAAGACGAGGCGGGGGGCGCTGCGGCGTGGCCGGTGAGCGCGCGGGAGCTGAAGCCGTTTGTGGCGGAGGCAGAGAGGTTGCTGGAGGTGGGGACGCTGCCGTTTGAGGCGGCGGAATTCTTTGCGGCGATTGGTCAGCCGCTGCCGGCGATGTTAGAGGGACTGAGCGGGGTGGATGCGCGGGTGTCGAAGTGGATGGCGTTTCCGCGGAGGAACCTGGCGCCGTCGCTGGGGAAGGACTTGATGGAGCGCGCGCGGGTGTATCTGCATGCGCAGGTGGTGGAGTTGCTGCTGGCGGCGGACCGGACGCGGATAGAGGCGGTGATGGTGCGGACGCCGGCGGGGAAGATGGTGCGGTTTGAGGCGGATGAAGTGGTGCTGGCTGCGGGGACGGTGGAGACTTCGCGATTGCTGCTGGCGTCCGGTGTGGGGAATGAGCATGACCAGGTGGGGCGGAACTTTCATGATCACGTGACTGCGGCGGCGGCGACGCTGATGGGGGAGGCGCGAGCGCGGGTGGTGCGTGAGTTGCGGCCGTGGGTTTTCTTTGCGGGTGGGTTGAGCGATGTGCGCGGAGGGACGCTGCACAGTGTGAAGCTGGAGGCTTCGCGGGATTTGCGGGAGCGGCTGGGGCTGAATCCGATATTGGCGCACCTGGCGATTGTGGAGCCGGAGGGGTCGGGGATTGCGGTGGTGCGGGAGATGCTGACGTCGTTACAGCGTGGGGAGTTTGCGAAGGCGCTGGGGACGCATGCGTTGAAGATTCCCGGGGCGATGCTGGATGGGGCGCGGTTGATTTTTGGAGCGAAGCTGCGGGGGCGGAGATTTATTTCGGAGGGCGCGGAGGTGAAGCTGCAATTTAATCTGGCGCAGGATCGGCCGTCGCGTTCGCGGATTACGTTGGGTTCGGAGAAAGATGCGTTTGGGTTGCCGGAGGTGGTGGTGGACTGGCGCGTGTCGGAGCAGGAGGTGGGGACGCTGCGGAAGTATGCGGCGCATTTGAAGGAGCAGTTTGAGGCGATGGGGTTGACGGGGGTGGAGTGGGCGGCGGGGATGCTTTCGGAGAGTGGGGAGATGGTCGGGATGGAAGACGCGCGGCATGCGATGGGCGGGGCTTGCATGGGCGATGATCCGCGGACCAGCGTGGTGGATGCGGAGATGCGGGTGCATGGGGTGGGGAATTTGTCGGTGGCTAGTGCGGCGGTGTTTCCGGATGGAAGTCCGCAGTTGCCGACGCTGACGATGATGGCGTTGGCGTTGCGGCTGGCTGACAGGTTGGCGGCGGGATTGGCTTAGCCGATAGACTGGAGGTTGTGCCTTCCTTCACACGCAAAGAGAAGTTGTTGCTGGCGGTGGTGCCTCCTGTGGTGGCGCTGTTGATTCGTGTGGTGGGGGCGACGCTGCGGTATCGGGATGTGAATGCACAGGGGGTGCCGGTGGGGCATACGTTGCCGGGGCCGGTGGTGTTTGCGTTCTGGCACTGCTCGATGCTGACGTGCGCGCACCGGTTTCGGAATTTGGGGATTGCGATTTTGATTTCGCGATCATTTGATGGCGAGTTGATTGCGCGGACGGTGGAGCGGCTGGGATTTCTGGCGGTGCGGGGATCGAGCTCGCGGGGCGGGGCCTCGGGGTTGAAGGGCATGGCGGACGCGTATGCCGCGGGGCATCGGTGCGCGTTTACGGCGGATGGGCCGAGAGGGCCGGCGAGGGTGTCGAAGGCAGGACCGGTACAACTGGCGGAGCTGACGGGGGCGACGTGGATTGGGGCGTATCACGCGGAGCCTTCGCGGGCGTGGTATTTGAAGAGCTGGGATCGGTTTGCGATTCCGAAACCGTTTGCGACGGTTACGTTTGGATGGCCGGCGCATGTGAAGCCGGAGTTGGAGCTGGTGCAGAAGGCGTTGGATGAGGCGGTGGCGATGGCGTCGTCCTGCGCGGACGGCGAGAGTTTTTCTGGGCGAGCAGGGGATTGAGAGCAGATGCTGGTTTCGGAGTTTGGATATGAGTTGCCGGAGGAGTTGATTGCGCAGCGGCCGCCTGAGGTGCGGGGGACGAGCCGGATGATGACGCTCGATCGGGGGACGGGGGAGTTTGCGGATCGGAGGTTTGCGGAGCTGGCGTCGTTGCTGCGGGCGGGAGATTTGCTGGTGCTGAATGATTCTCGGGTGATTCCGGCGCGGCTGTATGCGCGGAGGGGTGGGCTGGGTACGCAGGAGAAGTCGCCGGCTCCGAGTGGGCTGGTGGAGGTGTTGCTGACGGAGAAACTGGGGGGCGAGAACGAGTGGGGGGCGCTGGTGAAGCCGGCGAAGAAGGTGCCGGTGGGGGAGACGCTGGTGTTCGCGGCGCCGGGTTCAGAGGAGGTGGTGCTGCGGGCTCGCGTGGTGGGGGCGGGAGAGTTTGGGGAGCGGACGTTAAGGTTCGACGCGGTGCAGGATTTTCATCGGGCGCTGGAGCGGATTGGGCATCTGCCGCTGCCGCCATATATTCATCGGGCGAAGGATGCGCCGGATAGGGAGGAAGATCGGGAGCGATATCAGACGGTGTATTCGCGGCCGCTGGGGAGTGCGGAGGCGAGGGGATCTTCGGCGGCGCCGACGGCGGGCCTGCACTTTACAGCGGAGATTTTGGAGGAGTTGAAGGCGAGGGGTGTGGAGATTGCGCGTCTGACGCTGCATGTGGGGCTGGGGACGTTTCAGCCGGTGCGGGCGGAGCGGACGGAGGAGATTCGGCTGCATGCGGAGAGCTATACGATTTCTGCGGAGACGGCGGAAGCGGTGAATCGCGCGCGAGAAGAGGGGCGCCGGATTGTAGCGGCGGGGACGACGACGACTCGGACGCTGGAGGCCGTGGCGCGGGAGGCGGAGAGGTTGGGGCGTGAGGGCGGAGAGGCGTTCTGGGCGCACTCGGGGAGTACGAGTTTGTTTTTGTCGCCGGGGGCGGAGTTCAAGGTGGTGAGTGGGTTGCTGACGAACTTTCATCTGCCGGAGTCGACGCTATTGATGCTGGTGTCGGCGTTTGCGGGGCGGGAGCAGGTGTTGGCGGCTTATGCACATGCTGTGGAGCAGCGGTATCGGTTCTTCAGTTATGGCGACTGTATGCTGATTCTCTAGACGCTGCGTGCAGCATCCAATTGAAAGAGACCGATGACAACCAAAAGCGAAAAACCGCCGATTTATTTGCTCGACTCCATGGCCTTTATTTTTCGGGCGTATCACGCGATGCAGCGGTCGCGGCCGATGACGACGCGGACGGGGATTCCGACGGCGGCTACGTACGTGTTTGTGAACATGATCAACAAGCTGCGCGCGGATTTTAAGCCGGAGTATCTGGCGGCGGTGTATGACGTGGGGGCGCCGGTGCATCGCAATGAGATGGCCGCGCAGATGAAGGATGTCCAGAAGTTCAACATCAAGACGCAGCAGTTCGAGACGATTGAGTATGGCGGGTACAAGGCGAATCGCGTGGAGACGCCGCCGGATTTGATTCAGCAGCAGCCGTATATTCGGCGCGCGCTGGAGGCGTTTCGGATTCCGATTTTGTACTACGAGGGGTTTGAGGCGGATGACGTAATTGGCACGCTGAGCTGCAAGCTGGCTGCGCTGGGACACAAGGTGTTTGTGGTGTCGTCTGACAAGGACATGATGCAGCTCGTGAATGAGAGTGTGTCGATCCTGAATCCTACGAAGGACAATTTGATTCTTGATCCGGCGGGGGTGGAGAAGGTGCTGGGAGTTCCGCCGGAGCGGGTGGTGGATGTGATGGCGCTACGTGGCGATGCGATTGACAACATTCCGGGGGCGCCGGGCATTGGGGATAAGGGTTCGGTGGAGTTGATCCAGCAGTTCGGCACGGTGGAAGGCGCGCTGGATCGCGCGGATGAGGTGAAGAAGAAGACGTATCGGGAGTCGCTGCAGAATAATCGCGAGAATATTTTGTTGTCGAAGGAGTTGGTGACGATTCATACGAGCGTGCCGATTGAGTTTTCGATTGAGGCGATGCGGACGCAGCCGGTGGATAATGCGGCGTGTCGAGCGCTGTTTACGGAGCTCGAATTTACGACGCTGCTGAAGGACCTTGCGCCGGATGTGGATGCGGTGGTGACGACATACAACGTGAAGGCGTCGGCTGACGATTTGAAGAAGCTCCTGAAGGAGGCGCGCGAGGCGGGACACCTGGCGGTGGCGATGGCGGCGAATGCGCAGGCTGTGGCGGAGGAGGTTGGTGCGGAGGCTGAGACGGAGGTTGAGGCTGAGCCGGAGCCCGCGCAGAATATGTCGTTGTTTGGCGGGGGAGAGGAGGAGGTTGCGGCGAAGACTTCGCTGGTGGCGGTGAGTGGCGATGTGGCTTGCAGGTTGGGGCTGGCGGTTACTGCCGGGCTGTCGATTGAAGCGGGATTGGATACGCCGGGGTGGCGGGAGGCGCTTGAAGACGCTTCGCTGCCGAAGCAGGTGCATGATTTGAAGGCGGTGCTGCGGGCGCTCGAGCCGCATGGCGTGACGCTTGCGGGCGCGGTGACGGATGTGATGTTGGAGAGCTACCTGCTGAATCCTACGCATGCGTCGCACACGCTGATTGATATCGCGGCGCGGTCGACTAGCCTGGCGTTGCTGCATCAGCCTACGAAGGATAATCCGAATGATCCGAAGCGGTTGGCGGAGGCTGCGGCTGCGGTGGTGCGGCTGGCGAAGACGCTTGGCGAGCAGCTGGTGGAGTCGGAGACAGCGCGACCGAGCGCGATTTTGAAGGACGAGCCGGGGTTGGGTGGCGCGATGACGAAGGAGATGTTGTTCGCCGAGCCGGTGAATAAGGCAGGAAGCAGGAAGAAGGAAGTAGGAAGCAGCAAAGGCGGCGAGCTGAATGAAGCGTCTACGCTGAGCGAGGTTTATTGGAAGCTGGATCTGCCGCTGGTGCAGGTGCTGCTGCGTATGGAGCAGGCGGGCGTGCGGGTGGATAGCGAGGTGCTGCGGGAGATGAGTTCGCGGCTGGCGGTGACGATCGATGATCTGGCTGAGCGGATTTATGCGAGTACCGGGCATCGGTTCAATATCAATTCGCCGAAACAGTTGGGCGATGTGTTGTTCAACAAGATGGATCTGCCGAAGCCGATGAAGTATGGCAAGGGCAAGGTGATTTCTACGGCGCAGGATATTTTGGAGGATCTTGCACAGCATCATGAAGTGCCGGCGCTGGTGTTGGAGTATCGGCAGCTGCAGAAGTTGAAAGGGACGTATCTGGATGCGCTGCCGGTGCTGGCGGATGCGAATGGGCGGATTCATACGACGTTCAACCAGGTGGGCACGGCTACGGGCCGGTTGAGTTCTACGAATCCGAACTTGCAGAATATTCCGGTGCGAACGGCGGTGGGGAGGGAGATTCGCGCGGCGTTTGTGGCGGGGGCGGGGAACCTGCTGATGTCGGCGGACTACTCGCAGATTGAGCTGCGGCTGATGGCGCACTTCTCGCAGGATCCGCTGCTGCTGGATGCGTACCGGACGGGCAAGGATATTCATACGCTGACGGCGGCGGAGGTGTTTGAAGTTGATGCGGAGACGATGGATAAGGAGACGCGCGCGCGGGCGAAGGCGGTGAACTTCGGAATCGTGTATGGGATTTCTCCGTTTGGGCTGGCGGCGCAGTTGGGGATCGATCAGAAGGTGGCGAAGGAATATATTGCGCGGTACTTTGAGCGGTACCAGGGAGTGGCTGCGTTCATCGAGAAGACGCTGGAGACGGTGCGGCGGGATGGTGCGGTGCGGACGGCGTTTGGGCGGGTGCGGCCGATACCGGATATTCAGTCGCGCAATCCGAACCAGAGAGGGTTTGCGGAACGCACGGCGGTGAATACTCCGCTGCAGGGAACGGCGGCGGACTTGATCAAGATTGCGATGCTGCGGATTGATGCGGCGATGAGGGAGAGAGAGCTGAAGTCGGTGATGACGTTGCAGGTGCATGACGAGCTGCTGTTTGATGTGGTGCCGGAAGAGGCGGAGGAGATGCAGGAGCTGGTGAAGCGGGAGATGGAGTCGGCGGCGACGTTTAGTGTGCCGATTGTGGCGGAGGTTGGGTTGGGTTCGAACTGGAGAGACATTAAGTGAGGATGATGAGTTTGAGATGGCTTGGTACGGCGGTGATGGTGATGGTTTCGGCGGTGGGGGTGGCGCAGAAGACTACGCTGCTGCTTTGGCCGGGTGGGAATCCGGAGGCGTCGAAGGTGGTGGGGGCGGAGTCGGATACGACCACGGTGACGCCGTCGGGGCGGTCGGTGGTGCACGTGACGAATGTGAGTGCGCCGAGTTTGACGGTGTATGCTCCGGCGGCGGGGAAGAACACGGGGGCGGCGGCGCTGGTGTTTCCGGGTGGGTCGTATCTGCGGTTGAGTGTCACGACTGAGGGCACGGATATTTGTGCGTGGTTGAACTCGATTGGGATGACGTGTGTGCTGGTGAAGTATCGGGTGCCGGAGGACGGGCACTATCCTGCGAATGTGGAGGATCTTGAAGACGCGCAGCAGGCGATGCGGATGTCGCGGGCGCACGCTGCGGAGTGGGGGATTGATCCGCATAAGGTTGGGGTGATTGGGTTCTCGGCGGGGGCGCATTTGGCGGTGGCGCTGAGTACGCATCCGGATTTTCAGGGGAAGGGTGTGGCGGCGTCGACGGTGGATGCGCGGCCTGATTTTCAGATGGTGATTTATCCGGGGTGGCTGACGGATCCGGCGGGTGCGGGGCGGGTTGATCCGGTGTTGGCGCCTACGCTGTCGGTGCCGCCTACGTTTTTAGTGCAGGCTGAGAATGATTACACGGCGCATGTCGAGAACGTGCTGGTTTACTTTGAGGCGCTCAAGAATGCGAAGGTGCCGGCGGAGCTGCATGTGTATACGCTCGGCGGGCATGGATTTGGGATGGGGGCGAAGGAGTTGCCGATCTCGGGGTGGACGGGGTTGGCGGAGACTTGGCTGAAGACGATTCACGTGCTGGGGCCGGCGGGAGCGGTGGGGATGCCCTAGGGCGCGAAGTATATCCGCATGTCGATTGTGGTTGTGGCTGAATTACGGCAGAATTGGGGAGATATTCAATAGGAGCAGTTCAGTGGCTTACTCTAGCCAACACCGGAGACGGGGCGGTAGCAATTGGGATATGCCTGCGTCATTCCGCGCGTATAACCGTTCGCTCAAAGTTCAAGAAAGCGATGCTGCCGAGGCGTTTCGCTTGAATCAAATTGCGGCGGATGAGGGCATGCACGATGCCGTCTTGGCGATGGGATGGTTCTATCGGAATGGCATAGGTGTACTTCGGGACAATGAGCTAGCTTTGAGTTGGTGGAAGAGATCAGCACGCCAGGGTGATCCAAGGGCGATGTTCAGCCTTGGTCAGATGGCGCTCGACGAAAGGGACAATACGGAAGCGCTCGCTTGGTTCACACGAGCGTCCGAGCATGGCCACACACGTTCACTTTATTGGATAGGCAAGTTGCACTGGCGCGGGCATGGAGTGCCGAAGGATCGCAAGCTCGCGATGCAGTTTTTCTCGCAGGCAGCGGTCAAGAAGGAATTGGAAGCGCAAAGAGCCATTCGCTTTCTCAGCTACTGCGAGCACATCTCGCACTGAATGGGTTCAATGTTTTTTGTGTGAGCGGTAGAAGCTTCCGCGCACAGCGGTCTTCCACTGAGCGTTAGTCCACTCGGGAAGTTCGCTGGTGTCGATCTCGCTCTTGGGACGCGGGGCGAATGCTTTTGAGCTTCGCGCGATCCTGGTCAGTCAAGGCGGGTAGAGATTCGAGTTTGTAGCTAACGGTCTTCGACTTCATACTCACACGCCTAGTTCGGAGCGGATGGCGTTGGCGATGGTGGTGGCGTGGTGGTGCATGGCTTCGGCGCTTTCGGCTTCGATCATTACGCGGGCTAAGGCTTCGGTGCCGGAGTAGCGGATGACGACGCGGCCGGTGGTGGAGAGGTCGGCTTCGGCGGCGGCGATGGCGGCGACGATGGTGGGGAAGGTGTCGAGGGGGAGTTTTTCGCGGACCTTTACGTTGAGGATGATCTGGGGATAGTTGGTGAGGTCGGCGATGAGTTGGCCCAGGGGCTTGTGGCTGCGGTGGACTAGGTCTAAGACGAGCAGCGCGGTGAGGAGGCCGTCGCCGGTGGTGGCGCGGGCGGGGAAGAGGATGTGGCCGGACTGCTCGCCGCCGAGGGAGGCGCCGGAGTTGCGCATCTCTTCGAGGACGTACTTGTCGCCTACGGGGGCGCGGAGCATGCGGATGCCGGAACGGGCGAAGGCGGCCTCGAGGCCCATGTTGGACATGGTGGTGGCGACGACGAGGTTATGGGCCAGCTCGCCACGGGCCTGGAGGTCGCGGGCGCAGGCGAGCATGATGGCGTCGCCGTTGACGACGTTGCCGTTCTCGTCGGCGAAGAGGGCGCGATCGGCGTCGCCGTCGAAGGTGATGCCCATGGAGGCGCCGGAGACTTTGACCTGGGCGGCGACGATCTCGGGGTGGAGCGCGCCGCAGTGCTCGTTGATGTTGCGGCCGTTGGGAGAGGCGTGGGTTACGTCGACGGTGCCGTGGAGGGACTCGAATAGTTGAGGGGCGACGGAGCTGGCGGCGCCGTTGGCGCAGTCGAGAACGATGTGGCGGTTGTCGAGGGAGATGCCGGGGACGGCCTGGAGGAGGAAGCGGATGTAGTCGGCGCGGTAGGACTCGTTGACCTCGGGAAGTGTCGTGGCGATATCAGCATCCCAAGAAGCAGATCCTCCGCTACGCGAAGGATGACAATTCATGGGTGAGGAAGGGTCGGCGAGGACGCGGGTGATCTCGGCCTCGATGCCGATTTCGGTTTCGTCGGGGAGCTTGTAGCCGTCGTGGGCGAAGATTTTGATGCCGTTGTCCTGCCAGGGATTGTGGCTGGCCGAGATGACGACGCCGGCGGAGAAGCCGTGGGTGTGGGCGAGGAAGGCGATGGCGGGGGTGGTGAGGACGCCGGCGGATTCCACGGACGCCCCGGCAGCGCGGAGGCCGGCGGTGAGGGTGGCGGCGATCCAGTGGCAGCTCTCGCGGGTGTCCATGCCGAGGATGAGGCGGACGGGCTTGTGGGCTTCGGCGAGTTTGGTGGCGAGGGCGACGCCGATGGCGTAGATGGTGCGCTTATCCAGGGGAGGTTCCCCGGCGACTGCTCGTATTCCGTCTGTCCCAAACAACTTCCGCATGCTGATCCTTGAGGCGCTTGATGCTCCAACTGATGATGCTAGTGGATGCGGGCGGTGAGGGCTAGTCCTGCGGTCCTGCGCGGACGGCGAGGGGCTTCGCGTGGCGCTGGTGGAACGTGGGCCGCGGTGCGGGGCGGCGGGCCTAGAATGCTGATATTCGATTGAGGTGAATGGGATGGGTTTGCAAGGGGTGGTGCGCGGTTTGAGGACGACTGTGGTTTTGGTCTTAGGTTGTTGGGCGGCGGTGGGTGGGGCGCAGAGGGGGAAGCCGTTCAAGTATGTTCGCGTGGGGAATGCGGCGGATGCGGTGGTGAAGACGCAGGAGGGGTTTGCGCTGATGGGTGGGGGAACGGATCTGGATGAGGCGTTTCGGTGGATGTGCGCGCATTCGGGTGGGGGAGATTTTCTGATTCTGCGCAGCCATGGATCGGATGAGTACAACGGGTATGTGCAGGGGCTGTGCCATGAGAATTCTGTGGCGACGCTGGTGATTGGGTCGCGGGCGGCGGCGGCGGATGCCAAGGTTGCAGAGATCATTGGTAAGGCGGAGGCGATCTTTATCGCGGGTGGAGACCAGGCTGAGTACATCAACTTCTGGAAGGGGACGGCGGTGGAGGACGCGGTGAATGCGGCGATACGGCGCGGGGTTCCGGTGGGTGGGACGAGTGCGGGGCTGGCGGTGCAGGGGGAGTTTATTTATTCGGCGCAGAACGACGGGGAGGATGAGCCGAATCTGAGTTCGAAGGCGGCGCTGGCGGATCCGTTTCAGCACCAGGTGGTGGTGGTGCGTGGGTTTCTGGAGAACCCGTTGCTGGCCGATACGATTACGGACTCGCACTTTGTGAAGCGCGATCGGATGGGAAGGTTGTTGGTGATGATGGCTCGCGTGCTGGAGGATGGGCAGGTGAAGGAGTTGAAGGGGATGGGGATTGACCAGGAGACGGCGGTGCTGGTGGAGGCGGATGGTGAGGCGAAGGTGGTGGGGAAGGGGGCGGCTTATTTTCTGCGGGCTAGCGGGAAGCCGGCGCGGGTGGAGAAGGGGGAGGCGTTGGAGTTTGGGCCGGTATCGGCGGTGAAGGTCTTGGCGGGCGGGGAGTTTGATGTGAAGGGGTGGACGGGGGATGGGGCGCCCTATGCGTATACGGTGGTGGGTGGAGTGGTGAAGGCGTCGCGGGCGGGTGGGATTTATTGATGGTGGTTGCTATCGAACGTGGAGAGTGCCGGGAGAACAAGCATACCCCGGGGGCTAAAGCCCGCATTTTTGTAGGCGTATGAGGCCCAAGGCTAAAGCCTTGGGATACCTAGAAGCATTGGGGGCCTGGAAGGGTTGGGGCGCCTGGACGGGTTGGGTGGAAGAACGGGCGCGCTTCGCGCGGGAAGCAGGTTCTTCGCGTTGCTCAGAATGACAATTTCCTTTGGAAATTGTCATTCTGAGAAAACAAGGACGAAGGCAAGGGGGGATTCAGTCGGTGGAGGTGACTTTGGCGCGGAGGCGGCCTTTGGCTAGCTGGGCGGTGATGGTGGTGTCTGCGGGGGCGTCGGCGGCGTTGCGCAGGAGGTTGCCGTCAGGGCCGTAGACGAGGGCGTAGCCGCGTTCGAGGACGCGGAGGGGGCTGAGGGCGTTGAGGCGCGAGGTGGCATCGTTTAGACGGGTGTGGGCGTGCTGGAACGGGAGTGTGCGGGCCGAGCGGAGGCGCTGCTGCAGGGTTTGGAAGCGGTGCCGGTCGTTGGCCAGGCGGAGGGAGGCGTTCTGGCGGCGGAGGCGGGTTTCGAACTGGGCGAGGCGCGTGGCGTGGTGGCGGAGGGTGCGGAGGAGGGTGGTCTCGGCGCGGTCGGCGAGGTCGTCGAGGTGCTGGGCGGTGCTGCGGGCACGGCGAATGATGGAATTCGCGCTGAGGATGGCGATGCGCTGGCGGGTGCGGAGGAGGTTGTAGCGGGTAGCGCGGGCGAGGCGGGCGTGGAGGTGGGCGAGGCGGTCGGCGATGCCGTGCTGGGAGGCGGTGAGGAGCTCGGCGGCGGCGGAGGGGGTGGGGGCATGGATGTCGGCGGCTGCGTCGGCGATAGTGGCGTCGGTGGCGTGGCCGATGCCGGTGATAACGGGCAGGGAGCAGGCGGCGATGGCGCGGGCGACGATCTCGGCGTCGAAGCCGTGGAGGTCTTCCCAGGAGCCGCCGCCGCGGGCTACGAGGACGACGTCGGCGTGGTTGGGGTGGGTGGAGAACCAGTGGATGCCGGCGGCGACTTCAGAGGGGCAGTTGGGGCCCTGGACGGCGGCGGGATAGATGAGGAGGTTGACGGCGGCATGGCGGCGGCGGCAGACCTTGACGATGTCGCGGAGGGCGGCGCCTTGCAGGCTGGTGACGACTCCGATGCAGTGGGGGAAGGGTGGGAGGGGGCGCTGGCGGTCGAAGAGGCCTTCGCGGCGGAGGCGGTCTTTGAGGGCTTGCGTGGCGGCGAGGAGGGCGCCGAGGCCGGTTTGCTGCATGGTTTCGGCGACGAGCTGGAGCTGGCCGCGGGACTCGTAGATGGAGAGCGAGCCGGAGATGCGGACGGCGTCGCCGTCCTTGGGGCGGAAGCGGAGGAGGGCGGCCTGGCGGCGGAAGAGGACGATGGAGAGTTGGGCTTCCGCGTCCTTGAGGGTGAAGTAGCAGTGGCCGCTGGCGGCGGGACGCCAGTTGGAGATTTCGCCCTCGACGGTGACGTGGCCGTGGGTGCGCTCGACGAGGTTGCGGATGTGGCGGACGAGCTCGCCTACGGTGAAGACGTCCTGCGCGGACGGCGAGGGTTTGGAGCCGAGGCTGTCCTCAGAGGGCAGTGGGAGTTTGGGGCGTGCGGGGGAGAATCTGGTGGTGAGGGAGCGGGATTGTTCGGCGAGGATGTCGGCGGGGGTGACATCGGGTGGGTCGAAGAGGGAGGGGGCGGTGGGAGGCTCGTGGCGCGGGGAGGGCTTGCGGGTGCGGGTGCGGCGGAGGTCGGCGAGGCTGGGGATGTCGTCGGGCATCGTAGAGATGAGTGTAATAGCCCGACGCCGGCTGCGTAAGGATGGGCGGACGCAAGAACGGACGCGCTTCGCGCGAGAAGCAGGTTCTTCGCTGCGCTCAGAATGACAATTTCTTTTTAGAAATTGTCATAGAAAGGCAAAGACAAAGGCAACGACAAGAACAAATACAGGGATCCTTCGCTTCGCTCCAGGATGACGGCGTAAAACAAACAACGGCAACGGCAAAAGCCAATGCGGGGGTCCTTCGCTTCGCTCAGGATGACGGCGAAGAACAAGCAACGGCAAGGGCAGGGGCAACGGCCACGGTAGCAGCAGATTCCCAGGGGGAATAACAGAAAGAAAGGCAAGAGCAAATGCTTTGCTCTTGCCTGATGTTGTTGTCTATAGCCCTTAGCCGTGAGCCCTGCCGTTAGGCGGTTTGGAGGAGGGTTTGGGCTTCGTGGAGGAGGAGTTCGGGGCGGCAGGGTTTGCTGAGGAGCTTGAGGGGGCGGCGGGTGCGCGAGATGTGCTGCTCGACCTTGATCGCGTTGCTGGCGTAGGCGGTGAGCATCAGGAGCTTGCAGTGGGGCATGACGTGGTGAAGCGCTTCGGCGAGCTGGAGGCCGTTTTGCTCGGGCATGGAGATGTCGCAAAGGAGCAGGGCGGGATCGAAGGTTCGGGCGCGGGCCAGGCCATCGGCTGCAGAATAGACGGCTTCGGATTCATAGCCGTTTACTTTGAAGACCAGTTGAAGAGTGTCGGCTACAAGACGGTCATCGTCGACGACCAGGATACGCTGTTTCATGAGACACCTCGGGCCCTACTGCGTTGAGGAGATCTGGTTGTTGTCGCGTAGTCGCGTACAAGAAGAGGACAACTGATGGAGAAACGCGCCGTCAGCAATTTCTATAAATGTTAGACCTTCGCCAAGGGAAAAAGCTAGGGGCGGAGGCTGATTTTTTTAGAGGATTCATCTTTTCTGCTCGAGACGCGGTAGAGTCTTTGTCATGCATGTCTTAGCTGTCATGTTCGGTTGCTTTTTCCTGGCAGGGGTGTTGCTGGATGCGTTTCAGACGATTATTTTGCCGCGCCGTCCGGTGGGACGATTCCGGATAACGAAGTTGTTCTTCCTGGTGACCTGGGGGCCATGGAGGTGGCTGGCAGGACACTGGCCGGCGAAGCGCAGCCGGGAACAGCTGTACAGCTTTTATGGGCCGTCGGCGCTGCTGCTGCTATTTGGATTGTGGGCGACGCTGCTGCTGTCGGCGTATGCGCTGATGTACTTCGGGATGCGTATGCCGTTCAACGATCCGGCGCATCCGGTGACGGTATTTCAGCGGCTGCGGAGCTGCTTCTATGCGAGCGGGACAACGTTATTCACACTGGGGCTGGGCGATGTACTGCCGGCGAGGCAGGCGGCGCGGATGCTGATTGTGGCAGAGGCGGGAACGGGACTGGGGTTTGTGGCGCTGGTGATTGGGTATGTGCCGGTGCTGTATACGGCGTTCTCGGAGCGCGAGATCCAGGTGGCGCTGCTGGATGCGCGGGCGGGTTCTCCACCGACGGCGGGGGAGTTGTTGTTTCGGCACAACTTCAATGGCGGGCACCATGCTCTGACGGCGCTGCTGGCGGAGTGGGAGAAGTGGTGTGCGCAGATGCTGGAGACGCATGTCTCGTATCCGATTCTTTGCTACTACCGGTCGCAGCATGACAACCAGAGCTGGCTGGCGGCGCTGACCTCGGTGCTGGATACGTGTGCGCTGCTGATTACGACCATTGAGGGGCCGAGCGTGCGGCAGGCGCAGCTGACGTTTGCCATTGGGCGGCATACGCTTGTGGATCTGGGGCACGTCTTCCGGCAGGAGAAAGAGCAGCAGCGATTGAGCGGGGAAGGTCCGCAGCGGCTGGGGGACGATGAGTTTGCGCGGTTGTGTGACTTGCTGGCGCAGGCGGGATTTTCTCTGTGCGGAGACATCGGAGCGAGAGAGCGGCTGAACGCGATCCGGTTGTTGTACGAGCCGCATGCGTGCGCGCTGGCGGGCTATCTGAGGCTGCAGCTGCCGGGGTGGGCTCCGCCGGTGAGGGATGAGACGAAGCGGCGGGATCAGTGGACGACGGTGGCGGAGCTGCGATCGCCGGGCGCGATTGCGGATCGATTGACGGCGCATGTAAGCCGCGAGTCGACGGCGGGGCATTTTGAGGATCGGCGGTAGGGGGCCAGAGCAGAAGCAGATTCCCAGAGGGAATGATAGAAAGAACGGCAACGGCGAGGGGCAAAAGGAAAATGCCAGGGTCGCATGGGGAGGCGAGCCTGGCATTCTTGTGTTGCGAAGAGGTGGAGTTGGTTAGCGGGGCATGCCAGGTCCGCCGGCGGGGGCGGGGTTGAGCTTCTGGGTGGCGATCTCGGCGGCGGCGCCGGGCTTGCCGGAGGAGTCCTTGCTCTTATCTTTGAGCAGGGCGAGGATCTGGCGGGCCTGGTCGGTCTTGCCCTGGGCCTGGTAGAGCTCGGCTAGCTGGAGCTGGGCGAGGTCCGCGGGAACGGTGCTGGACTTGCCCTTGCTGAGCTCGTTGTAGAGGTCGATGGCCTTGTCGACCTGACCGGTCTGCTGATAGAGGTCGGCGAGGGCATCCTTGCCGAGGGCGGCGAGGCCGCTATCCCAGCTGGAGGCGACCTTTTCGAGGGCCTGCTGCGCGGGGCCGGTCTGGCCCTGGTCGACGTAGGTGAGGCCGACGAAGTACTGGGCGAGATGGCCGGAGGTGGTGAGGCCGTACTGGCTTGCTACCTGCTGGAACTGGGCGTTGGCGGCGGCGGCGCGGGACTTGGCATCGGGATAGGTTTTGACGCCGGGGATGGGAGGTTCGGCGGAGGTGGCGAGGGGAGCCTGGTAGACCTCCATGGCCAGGCCGAAGGCGGTGGAGGCGGCCGAGGAGCGGCTTTGATAGAGGGAAAAGCCGGCGACGATGGCGATGATGGCAACCACGGCGGCGACGCCATAGATGATGGCCTTTTGGCGGTGTTCTTCTGTCCAGTGGACACCGGCTTCGGTAAGGGCGTGAAACTGATCCTGCTTTTTCAACTGACGCTTAGTTGCGTTATCCACGAACGATCCGTCCTTCAGGGGTACAAAGAGATTGCCGGGCCCACCGCCCGCGCATCGTTTCAGTTTAGCAGGGAACGGCGCGCGGGGGCGGCCGCCGGGGGGATTGGGCGTGGATGGGGGTTGGGTTGACGATTGCGGACGGTTCTTGCACAGAGTGCTTGCCAATCGTGCTGGCATGGGCATAGTATCTGCGTCGGATCAATCACAGCTGCACTGATTTTGAAGCACTGCCAGCGGGCTTGATCGCACGGCCAGAATTGTACTGTTCATCAAGAAGCAGACAAGAAATCGCGGGAATCGGCGGGATATTAAACAAGCCGACCGGCGAATGCACGAAGACTCAGGAGCGACGAAACGTTATGGCTTGGTACGCATACTGCATCACCGAACGTAGTGCATTTTCTGAACTCGGCCGGCATAGAAGGCCGATGCCACTTACAGGGGTTACAGGACTTTTCGGAAATCAAGCCTTTCTCTTTCCCGCAGCCGATCTGGCTGTGGTGGTCTCAGAACATCTACCGGAAGACGCAGCGAAGTTAGTGACCGTGGAGGGGCAATCCGCGGCGCGGGAGCATGCAAGGGTGATTTCGGGCTGCTTTGCGAAGTCGACGGTGCTGCCGTTCCGGTTTGGAACGACGTTTGAGGACGATGAGGCGCTGCGGCGGTCGGTTCGGTCGAACCAGCGGCACTTTATGGCGAATGTCGAGCGGCTGCGCGGCATGGCTGAGATGCACCTGAAGGTTGTGGTGGATGATATCTGCCCGGAGACCAAAGGTGCGGGGCGCACGTTCCAGGCGGCGGGGCAGGAGTATTTGTCGCACCTGCGGGAGTCGGCTAGCCGGCAGCGGGAGCGGCAGTCGCGGGCGCGGGCACTTTCGTTGCAGATGCACCGGATGTTTTTGCCGGTCGCTGAGGAAGTGACCTGCAAGCGGATGGAGTCTGGCAAGATGTTGCTGGATATCGCTCACCTGGTAGAGAAGAAGACGGTGGAGCGGTATCAGAACAAGTACAGCACGGTGACGCTGGAGCTGAAGGACTGCGCGATGCAGCTTTCCGGGCCGTGGCCGCCGTATCACTTTGTGCATCGCGAACAGCGCGGGCACGCGTAGGTTGGTTTGTACTGAAAGGCCTCGGCGATTGCCGGGGCCTTTTGCTTTGTGGGGGGGCTTCAGTTATTTGAGGGTGAGGACGGTTTGGGCTCAGACCACGGCTCGAGCGGTTGACCCCACTCGGCGCTCAGGTCGGTCCAGTCTGGATTGTTCGCGATGATGAGGGCGATCTTCTTGCTGCGTCGCCAGCCTTTGAGTTCCTTTTCGCGGGCGATTCCTCGGGTGATCAGGCTGTAGCGTTCGAAGTAGACGAGGTGGTCGATGCGGTAGCGTGCGGTGAAGCTGTCGGGGAAGGTATGGTTTTTGTGTTGACCGATGCGCTGCTCGAGGTTGGTGGTGAAGCCGATGTAGAGGTGCTTGAAGCTGCTGGCGAGGATGTAGACGTAGGCGTATTCCGGCATGGGTGGTTTCCTTTGGCACCCTCGGAATGCGGGGGTCCTTCGCTTCGCTCAGGATGACGGCGAAAAACGGGCAACGGCAAGAGCAACAGCAAGGGCAACAGCAAGGGCAAGAGCAAGGGCAACAGCAACAGCGACAGCAATGCGGGGGTCCTTCGCTTCGCTCAGGATGACGGCGAAAAACGGGCAACGGCAAGAGCAAGAGCAACAGCAAGGGCAACAGCAACAGCAACAGCAACAGCAACAGCAACAGCAACAGCAACAGCAACAGCAACAACTAATACGGGGGTCCTTCGCTTCGCTCAGGATGACGGCGTGGAACAAACAACGGCAACGGCAACGGCAACGGCAAGGGCAAGGGCAAGGGCAAGGGCAAGGGCAATAGCAATAGCAATAGCAACAGCAACAGCAAGGGAAACGGTGACGGTCGACGGGGTTGCTAGTCTCGGACGGTTACTTCTACGGGGGGGATGGGTTTCTTTTTGCGGCTGAGGACGGAGCTGCGGCGGCGGGTGCCGGTGGAGACGTGGTCGATCTTTCTCCAGAAGCCGATGAAGTAGTCGGCGGCGGAGACGATGGACAGGATGGTCATCCAGTAGGTGGCGGTGATGGCGATCAGCTTGACGCTGATGGGGAACCAGCCGATTTGCCACGTGTCCCAGCGGTGATTGAGGATGGCGGCTACGACGGCTACGATCTGGACGACGGTTTTGAGTTTGCCGAGGTCGCTGGCCTGGATGGTGAAGCCTTCGCTGGAGGCGATGGAGCGGAGGCCACTGACCAGGAACTCGCGGCCGATGACGAGGACGGCGATCCAGGGCTTCATGACGTGGGGGTTGTAGGCCACGAGAAGGATGAAGGCGGCGGTGACCATGAGTTTGTCGGCGAGGGGGTCGAGGAGCATGCCGAGGGTGGTGATCTGGCCGCGGCGGCGGGCGAGGAAGCCGTCGAGGCCGTCGGTGACCGAGGCGGTGATGAAGATGGCGGAGGCGATGAGTTCCTGCTCTCCGTGCGTGCCCTGCCAGGGGAAGCGGGGGGACAGTGCCCAGATCAGCAGAGGGACGCTTGCAATGCGGGTCAGCGTGATGGAGTTGGGCAGATTCACGGGATGGCGCGCGGCTTGATGGGGAAGCCGCGAATACAGACATTCTCCCATAAGAGCAGGGATTAGGGATTAGGGGATAGGGATCAGGGTGTAAGAGCAGTGGTTAGAAAGGATCGAGGGCTGTGGGGGTGCGGGCAGCTTCGGGGTCCTTCGGCTACGCCACTCGGGATAAAGCCCCGAGCGGCTTCGCTCAGGATGACGGTGTTGCGGGAGTAGTGGGATGAAGGGAAAAGGCTCCGGTGGTTGCCGGAGCCTTTCGAACTACTAACCACGAACTACTAATCACTAAACTACTAACTACTCATCACTAGTCACTAACTACTTATCACTCACCATTGCTCTTAGGCGTAGATGCCGCGTTGCTTGGTGGTGTGGGCTACGCGGTCGATGGCCAGCATGTACGCGGCGATGCGGTTGTTGACGCCGTGGGCGATGGAGAAGTGGAGGACGTCGTTGAAGCTGTCGATCATGATGCGATCGAGGCGCTGGTTGACTTCGTCTTCGGTCCAGAAGTAGCCCATGCGGTCCTGCACCCACTCGAAGTAGCTGGTGGTGACGCCACCGGCGTTGGCGAGGATGTCGGGGATGACGAAGACTCCCTTTTCGGAGAGGATTTCGTCGGCGACGGGGGTGGTGGGGCCGTTGGCACCTTCGCAGAGGATGCGGCACTGGAGGTCCGCCGCGTTGCGGCTGGTGATGACGTTCTCCGTGGCAGCGGGGATGAGGACGTCGCACTTCTGGGTGAGGATGGCGTCCTTGTCGAAGGGTTGCGCGCCGGCGAACTTGTGGATGGAGCCGGTGCGGGCGTGGTGCTCGAGGAGCTCGGAGACGTCGAGGCCTTCGGGGTTGAAGAGCGCGCCATCGTACTCGCCGATGCCGATGATCTTGTAGCCCTTGTCCCAGAGGAGTTTGGCGGCGTTGGAGCCGACGTTGCCGAAGCCCTGGATGATGACCGAGGTCTCGGAGGGAATCATGTTGAGGTGCTTGAGGGCCTGATCGGTGACGACCGAGATGCCGCGGCCGGTGGCCTCGCGACGGCCACGGGAGCCGCCCAGCGAGACAGGCTTGCCGGTGACGACCGAGGTCATGGTCTGGCCCATGTGCATGGAGTAGGTGTCCATGACCCAGGCCATGGTCTGCTCGTTGGTGCCCATGTCGGGGGCGGGAACATCTTTTTCGGGGCCGATGAATTCGATCAGCGCGGCGGTGTAGCGGCGGGTCATGCGCTCGAGCTCACTCTCGCTCATGGTCTTGGGATCACAGATGACGCCGCCCTTGGCGCCGCCGAAGGGGATGTTGACGACGGCGCACTTCCAGGTCATCCAGGAGGCGAGGGCGCGGACTTCGTCGAGCGAGACGTCCGGGCCGTAGCGGATGCCGCCCTTGCAGGGGCCGCGGGAGATGGAGTGTTGGACGCGGTAGCCGGTAAAGACTTCGACGCTGCCGTCGTCCATGGAGACGGGGATGTGGACGATGATTTCGCGGGAGGGGTAGCGAAGGACCTTCCAGAGTCCGGGGTCGAGGTTGAGACGTTTGGCGGCATCGTCAAAGCGCGCGGCTTGAGCGAGCCATGGGTTGGTTTCCTGCTCCAAAGAGAGGGGAGCGGTGGACGTGGTGGTTTGCATCGGTGATTCCTTTTCTATAGTGGGCTCGGTTCTGCCCTGCGTTCTACCCAGTGTGGGGAGGCCGGATAGAGCGGCTTCCGTGGGTACCAATCGTTCTCCGGCCATCGTCATGTCTCCTCGTGGAGCCCAGCCCAGATTAGACGCTTGGGTGGGCTCCGTGGAGTCAAATCTATACTGGCTTGGTCAGACCGGTCTGTGACCAAACTTGGCGAGTATAGGCCTGTCTTTCAGACACTCGCAAGGTGCACAGGTGACTTTATCGGCACATTGAGAACGAGTGATTACGACTTGCGCAAGGTGCGTGAATTGTGCGCAAAGGATGGGGCTATTTGAAGAGGTCGAGCGGTCTGCGGAGAGAGAAGCTGCATCTCACCGAGTGAGCAATTGAGGAGAGACGATGATTCGAACGAAGGTGTTGGCTGGAGCGGTGATGGGCGGCGTGATGTTGGTGAGTGCGATGGGGTGTCAGCAGGCTCCGGCTCCGGCGCCGACGGTGGTGGTGGAACAGCCGAAGGATGGGCATGACCGGGATCGGGACCGGCAGCAGCAGGAGCAGGCGCAGAGGGACCAGACTCAGCGGGACCAAGCGCAGCGGGACCAGGCGCAACGGGATCAGGCGCAGCGGGACCAGGACCACCGGAATCCTCCGCCTCCGCCGCGGCAACCGCAGTAGGCGGGAGGCGGCGGGCGGTGCCTGGGAGGAGGCGAGGGGCGGGCGCGGCTCGGTATGATGTTGGAGATGCCTTACTCGAACACGCCCACGACTCCCTCGCTCCGTGAATTTCAGAAGCTGGCACGCGAGTATTCGCTGGTGCCGGTGACGCGGACGGTGGCTGCGGATCTGGAGACGCCAGTGTCCGCGTTTCTGCGGGTGGCGGCGGAGGAGCCGGAGGCGTTTCTGCTGGAGTCGGTGGAGGGCGGCGAGCAGGTGGGGCGGTACACGTTTATCGGGATTCGACCGTATAAGAAGATGACCGCGAAGGGTGGGCGGATCACGGTGGTTGAGGGCCGCAAGCGGCGGACGTATGAGGCGGATATTTTTGAGGAGTTGAAGGCGGCGTTGGAGGGGGAGAAGCCGGCGAAGGTGGCGGGGCTGCCTCCGTTTACTGCGGGGGCGGTGGGGTTCTTTTCGTACGATGTGGTGCGGGTGATTGAGGAGCTGCCGGAGATTGCGAAGGATGAGTTGCATGTTCCGGATGCGCACCTGATGTTCTTTGATGAGGTGCTGGCGTTCGATCATGTGAAGAAGGCGATTCACTTGATGGTGACGGTCGGGGCTCGGGGCAAGGTCGATGGGGCGGGGTATCGCGCGGCGGAGCGGCGGCTGAACCGGCTGGAGAAGATGCTGAGTGCGGCGATTGTTTTGCCGAAGCGGCGCGCGGCGGTGAAGGGGGCGCTGAAGCTGAAGGCTCGGACGAAGATGGCCGACTATTTGAAGGGCGTTGAGCGGGTGAAGGAGTACATCGCCGCGGGCGATGTGTTTCAGTGCGTGCTGAGTCAGAGGTTTGATTGCGAGCCGGGGGTGGATCCGTTTGAGATTTACCGGTCGCTGCGGATTGTGAATCCTTCGCCGTATATGTACTTTTTGAGGTTTGGGCTGGAAGGGCTGGAAGGGCAGGAAGTAGGAAGCAGGAAGAAGGAAGTAGGTAAGGCGAAGGCGCGGGAGGCGCATATTGTGGGGTCGTCGCCGGAGTTGCTGGTGCGGGTGCATGAGGGGAAGGTGGAGTATCGGCCGATTGCGGGGTCGCGGCCGCGGGGGAAGGATGAGGTGTTGGATAGGGCGCTGGAGGCTGATCTGCGCGCGGATGCGAAAGAGGTTGCCGAGCATGTGATGCTGGTCGACCTGGGGCGCAATGATGTGGGACGGGTGAGCGAGTTTGGCTCGGTGAAGGTGAAGGATTTGATGTTTGTGGAGAGGTACTCGCACATCATGCATTTGGTGAGTGCGCTCGAGGGGAAACTGCGCAAGGGGCTGGCGCCGATTGATGCTTTCCGGGCTTGCTTTCCCGCGGGGACGTTGAGTGGGGCGCCGAAGATTCGGGCGATGGAGATTATTGAGGAGCTGGAGCCGGCGCGGCGCGGGGTGTATGGCGGCGCGATTTTTTATGCGGACTTCAGCGGGAATCTGGATTCGTGCATTGCGATTCGGACGCTGTTTATGGAGGGGGAGAAGGGGTCTATCCAGGCGGGGGCGGGGATTGTGGCGGACTCGGTGCCGGTGAAAGAGCACGAGGAGTGTGGGAATAAGGCGAAGGCGGTGGTGCGGGCGATTGAGCGGGCGCGGTTGGGGTAATTGGTTCAGCCGATTTTTTTGCGTGCTCTAGTTCGCATCGTCCGGTTCTAGAGGATGTGAACTTTGCTCTGCTGGGCACTCATTAGGATTTACCAGTACACAAAAACGACTATCCCAAGAAGCGTCGCTGTTCCAGCGAAATCCTCTCTCGAAGTGATAGCCTCCGCCCTTCCAGCGCATCACGTTTGTTACGGAAGGCAACCACTCTCCGTTAAGCATTCGGCGGCCCAGTTCCTCCAGGATGACATCCCCATCATCAAGAACCTCGCCTGCGCGGTCGTATACGACTTTGGCGAGGAGATGGCCAGCTTCTACTTTGAAGGCGTAGACCGTTAGATATCCGCCTCCGGTTCCACGCTCCCATGTAACGGCGAGACGAGTCGGCTCATGCAGAGAGATGAAAGCATCTGTCACGCCCGCATCGAAAAGGTCATTATCTAGGACCGTTTTTTGGTCGCAACGTATGTTGAGCCGCGTGTCAGGTTCTTGATCCGCGTTATAGCTGGTAAGTACGCGAAAATCACATGATGCATTTTCAACAGAGAATTTTCGACTCTGTTCTATGATTGGTCGTTTAGTGGCCGATACGGGGCCTGCAATCAGCATGAAACTGAGCAGCAACATAGCTTTCTCCGCTTTGAATTAAAGCTAGAGCCACGATATTCCAATCCTGGTACTTATGCTCGATGGTGACATTGAGTGAGCGCGGCTCGCTTAGTCGGAGTCTTGTTGTTTGAGGGCCCAATAGATGCCAGCGGCGATTTGGGCGGCGCCTATGGCGCGGGTTAGGGTGGGGCGTTTGGAGAGGGCGTGCATGAGGTTGCGCCAGGGTTTGGGGCCGCGCTTCCAGGCGTTGGCGTCGGCTACGGGGTGGATGAGGGCCATGACGCCGTCGCCGATGAGGACCATGGCAGCGAAGTGCTTTGCGCGGGTGGGGGTCGTGATGAGCATAGTGGTTGGAGCGCGTTGCAGGGCGTTCCGTTGTCTGTGGGTTGGTGGCGCGCGCAAAATGCGGGGGTCCTTCGGCTGCGCCTCAGGATGACGGCGTAAAACAAACAACGGCAAAGGGCGAATCGGTGTGCGCGTAAAATTAGAGGTGTGATGGTCTTTGTGCTCGACAACTACGATTCGTTTACGTACAACCTCGTGCAATATATGGGGGAGCTTGGGGCTGAGGTGGTGGTGCGGCGGAATGATGAAGTTACGCCGGAGGAGATTGTCGCGATGCGGCCGGAGCGGATTCTGCTGTCGCCCGGGCCTTGTACGCCGCAGGATGCGGGGATTTTGATTCCGCTGATTCAGCATCTGGCGGCGTTGCCGAAGAAGGAGCAGATTCCGGTGCTGGGGGTTTGTCTGGGGCACCAGGCGATTGGGGCGGCGTTTGGCGGGGACGTGGTGCGGGCTCCTCAGTTGATGCATGGCAAGACGAGCGTCGTGGAGCATGACGGGAAGACGATCTTCAAGGGGATTCCCAAGCCGATGACGTGCACGCGGTATCACTCGCTGATTGTGGAGGAGGGGACGCTGCCGGAGGAGTTGGAGGTGTCGGCGCGGGTGGCGGGTGAGGGTGGGAACGGTTTGATTATGGCGCTGCGGCATCGGACATTGCCGATTGAGGGGGTACAGTTTCATCCGGAGAGCGTGCTGACGGATCATGGGAAGCAGTTGATTGCGAATTTTTTGAAGCAGTGAAGATGCAGTGAGTAGCGCGTAGGGAGTAACGATTAGTGAGTAGGAGTCGGATGCGAGTTTGGTTGGCTGTTGCCGCGGGGTGCCTGGTGGTGATTGGTGGGGCGCGGGTGGGGGCGCAGCAGCCGGCGGTGCCGGTGATGGGGACGGTGGCGACGAAGGATGGGTTGGTGACGGGTGGGCTCGAGGTGAAGGGGGATCGGGCGCGGCTGATGTCGAATGCGAGTGTGACGGCGTATGACCACACGGCGCGGGTGAAGCTGGAGCGCGGGGGTGAGGTGCTGGTGTGCGCGACCAGCCAGTTTCATCTGCTGCACTCGGGGACGGGGAATGGGCTGTTGTTTGGGCTGGACCGCGGGGCGATCGAGCTGCATACGCCGACCGAAGGGCAGGATGTGATTCTGACGCCGGACATACGGTTCTCGGTGGAGAGCAAGGGGAGCTATGACCTGCGGATGCGGGTGACGCGCGATGGGGACACGTGCGTGGAGAATGCGGGGAAGAAGGCTCCGGTGCTGATGCTGAACGACGCGTTTTCGCGGGCGAGCTATCGACTTATGGCGGGGCAGCATGTGCTGTTTGAGCGCGGCAATCTGCACGAGGTGGTGGACAACGAGCGGTCGCCGTGCGGGTGTCCGGGGTCGGAGAAGGCGGAGCAGGTGGCGGAAAATGCGAGTCCGGCGACCAAGGCGGCGGCGGAGCATCCGTTCCCGGCGGCAGAGAGTGAGGGGCTGGCGCCGACGCAGCCGGCGGCGAATTCTCCGGCGGGTGAAACACAGACGCAGGTGGCGACGACGCTCGCGTATGGAGCGGGACAGGGGACGCCGCCGAGTGCGGTGGAGACTCCAGAGCAGATTGAGGCGGATAGCTTGACGCCGATACCGCCGGCGCCGGCGGTGAAGCACTCGTTTGGGTATAAGTTCAAGCACTTCTGGTACAGGCTGTTTCATTCAGGGTCGTAGACAAGAGCCAATTTGGGGGTCCTTCGGCTGCGCCTCAGGATGACGGCGAAAAACAGGCAACGGCAACGGCTTTGACGCAAAGGTCGCAAAGTGAGCCAAGTTTCGCAACGCGGGCAAGGTGGTGAAGGCCTAGCGGGTGGGTGGGCTACAATCGTAGGGTTGGGCTGATGTTCATTCAGCCCCACAGTTTACCCACAGAATCAGGAGTTTTCCATGGCGATTCCGGCGACACAGATGCGCCCCGGCATGATTATCAAGTTCAAGGACGATCTTCATCTCGTCTTCAGCGTAGAGCACCGGACGCCGGGCAATCTGCGCGCGTTTATCCAGGCGAAGTTGAAGAACGTGCGGACGGGCGCGATGTTTACGGAGCGGTTCCGGTCGCCGGACCCAATTGAGCGGGTGCACGTGGACTCGATCAAGATGGAGTACCTGTACAACGACGGCGATGACTACTACTTCATGGATCAGAACACGTATGAGCAGACGGCGTTGAAGCGCGATACGCTGGGCGACTCGGTAGAGTACCTGACGCCGAATTTGCTGATCGAGGTGAGCTTCCACGATGGCAAGCCGGTGGGCATTGAGTTGCCGACCGCGGTGGAGATGACGGTGGTGGAGACCGAGCCGGGGATCAAGTCGGCAACGGCTAGCTCGGTGACCAAGCCGGCGAAGACGGAGACAGGGCTGGTGGTGCAGGTGCCGCCATTCATCAACGAGGGCGAAAAGATTCGCGTGGATACGGCTGAAGGCGCGTACATGAGCCGGGCGTAAGCAAGAGTCTCCGATGGTGGTGCACTTTCTCATTCGCGGACGTGTGCAGGGCGTAGGGTTTCGCTGGTTCGTGCATCGCGAGGCGGCGGAGCTTGGGCTGCGCGGATGGGTGCGCAATACGGATGCGGGCGAGGTGGAGGTTGTGGCGGCGGGAGATGCCGCTACGATCGGCGAGCTGCGCGCGGAGCTGCGCAAGGGATCGCGCGGAAGCCGCGTGGATGCTGTGATGGAACATGAGTTAACCGAGGCCGAGGGCGAGTCGCTCGGCGCGTTTGAGATTGAAGGAGCATGGTAGAAGAGATGATTAAGCCGATCGATTGCGAGCCGTTGAAGGAGATGATCCGCGCGGTGCCGGATTTTCCGAAGCCGGGAATTTTGTTTTATGACATTACGACGCTGCTCAAGGATAAGACAGGCTTTGCGCAGCTGATCGACGCGTTTGCGCAGTACTACATTGGCAAGAAGGTGGATTTGGTGCTGGGGATTGAGGCGCGCGGATTCATCTTTGGGCCGGCGCTGGCGTACCGGCTAAATGCGGGGTTTGTGCCGGTGCGGAAGCCGAAGAAGCTGCCCGCGCCTGTCGAGAAGGTGCAGTATGACCTGGAGTATGGGAGCGATTCGCTGGAGATTCATGCGGATGCGATTTTGCCGGGGCAGCGGGTGATTATCGTGGACGACTTGCTGGCGACGGGTGGAACGATGGAGGCGACCATTGAGCTGGTGCGGCGGATGGGCGGCGAGATCGTGGGGCTGACGGTGGCGATCGAGCTGGACTTTTTGAAGGGGCGGGACAAGTTTCCTGAGATTGATGTGTTTAGCTTGATGCACTACGACGAGTAAGGGAGTCCCTAAAGCTTTTTTGTGGAGCGGTTGATGATCAGGACTTCGTGCATAGGGATTGTGTGCGCTGTTGTGATGGGGTCGATGGCTGGGCGCAGGTGGATAGCCCTGCCAGCCGTCTTGAGGCTGCGTCAGCGTTGACGTCGCTGGATGGCATTGAGCAGAAGCCGTGGCATCTGAAACTGGATGTAACGGTCTTCGACGATAAGGGCAAGAATCCTAGCGAGGGCACGATTGAAGTCTGGCATGCGGGCGAGGATGAGCGGACGGTGTATACGTTTGGAGATGCATCGAGCACGACGCTGAAGCATGACGGCAAGACGTTCGTAAGCGCCACCGGTCCCACTGTTCCATTTGAAGCGGAGCAAATGTTGCCGCAGATTGTGCATCCGGGTCCTGGACCGGCTGACTTGAGTGGGGCGGTTCCAGAGTTAAAGAGAGACGACGATAACCGTGAACTATGCCTTAAACGCAAACTGACGTTTCCGGTGGCCTAGATGCGGGGACGCCGATGCCGATTGCGCAGGCGCCGGGATTTAATCTGGGGGCTTTCGTTTGGAAATACACTACTAGTCAGGTGCGTTGCTGGTCCTGCAGGCATCTACAGAGCAAGCGGTTGTAATGGCATTGCAGCGTTTTCGTGGGAAAGGAAATTTTTGTGACTCCAATTCATTCTGACGCTCTCGTATTCTTTGGCGCTACAGGCGACCTGGCTTATAAGAAGATTTTTCCTGCGTTGCAGGCGATGGTGAAGCGCGGCGCGCTTGCGGTGCCTGTGATTGGCGTTGCGAAGGCAGGGTGGAATCTTGATCAACTTAAGGCGCGAGCGAAGGACAGCCTGGAGCAGCATGGCGGACTGGACGCGGCGGCTTGGGAGAAGCTGAGCTCGCTGCTGAAGTATGTGGATGGGGACTATAACGATCCGGCAACGTTTGCGGCGGTCCGCGAGGCGCTGGGAGGCGCGAAACATCCGGCGCATTACCTGGCGATTCCGCCGTCGTTATTTGAAGAGGTGGTCGATCAACTGGTGAAGTCCGGGTCGGCGGACGGAGCGCGGATGATTGTGGAGAAGCCGTTTGGCCACGACCTGGCTTCGGCGCAGGAGTTGGACCGGATTCTGTTGAAGGCATTTCCGGAGTCGTCGATCTTCCGGATCGATCATTACCTGGCGAAGGATCCAGTGCATAACATGGTGTCGTTCCGGTTCTCGAATTCCTTTCTGGAGCCGCTGTGGAATCGCGATCATATACAGAGTGTGCAGATTACGATGGCGGAAGATTTTGGGATACAGGGGAGGGGCGCTTTTTACGATCAGACGGGTACGGTTCGAGACGTCATTCAAAACCATTTGTTTCAGCTGATGTGCAACCTGGCGATGGAGTCGCCGGCGAATAAAGATAGCGAGTCGATTCGCGATGAGAAGGTGAAGGTGTTGAAGGCGATCTCTCCGATTCAAGCCAAGGACCTGGTGCGCGGGCAGTTCGTTGGGTATCTGGAAGAGAAAGGAGTGGCGAAGGATTCGAAGATGGAGACGTTCGCTGCGCTGCGTCTGGAGATCCAGTCGTGGAGGTGGGCAGGCGTTCCGTTTTACATTCGCTCGGGAAAGAATTTGCCAGTGACTTGCACCGAAGTGATTACGAAATTGAAGTGTCCGCCGGTCACGAAATTTACAGACGCGCGTATTCCCCAGAACTACATACGCTTCAGGATCAGTCCGGATATGACGATTGCGATGGGCGTGTCGGTGGCAGCGGCGGACGATCAATCGAAGAGGGATGCCGTAGAACTCGAGGTGAGTCGTCAGCCGCTGAAAGAGGAGATGGAGGCGTACGAGCGAGTGCTGACGGATGCGTTGGTTGGAGATTCAAGCATCTTTGCGCGGCAGGATTACGTGGAAGAGGCATGGCGGATTGTTGATCCGGTGCTGAAGGAAGATACGCCGGTCTACCGCTATGAGCCGCATACGTGGGGGCCGAAGGAAGCGGAGGCGATTACGCCGCCGGGAGGATGGGTGGATCCGGTTCTGGATCACGATGTGGTGGATGGGTCGGGGCAGAGTCTGGCACCGAAGCAGGCGAGCGGCGGCAATCCCAACGCGGGCTAGAGGCTGCCGAGGGAGAAGTAGTCGCGGACGGCGATGACGAACCATAGGACCGGTGCGGCGAGAAGAAGGGCGTCGATGCGGTCGAGTACGCCGCCGTGGCCGGGGAGGATGGTCCCGGAGTCTTTGACGCCGACGCCACGCTTGAGGGCGGACTCGAGCAGATCACCGAACTGAGCGGCGGCATTGAGAACGACCGCGAGAATCAGAAAGACCCACCAGGGCTCGGATGTGTGCAGCTTGTTGAAGGGCGAATTCTGCTGGGTAAACCAGTCGCCGAGCAGGATGAGGCCCATGCCGAAGATGCAGGAAGCAAGTACGGAGGCGATGGCGCCTTCCCATGTCTTGTTGGGTGAAAGGCGTGGAGAGAATTTGTGGCGGCCGAAGCGCTTTCCGATGTAAAGGGCGGCGATGTCGCCGGACCAGACACAGAGGAAGAGAAACAGAAGAAGGGCTACCCCATTCTCTTCGTTGAAGATCTGGGGAAGAAGCATGAGCGGATAGGCGACATAGATCAGCATGAGCAGACCGCCGGCGGTCTGCCAGAGGACGCTTTCGAGCGGTGCGGTGAATACAGTTACGGCGAAGAGTACGAAGGTCGAGAAGGCAACGACGGTGATGGTTTCCATCGGACCGAAGAAGGCAGCGAGGAAAAAGAGGGTGATCGCCGCGACAGTCCACCAGAGCGGAATCGGGTAACGGCCGAGGCGCGCGATGGCGCGGAACTCCAGTGCAGCGAGCCCGGCAACGATGGCGGCGAAGACCGTGACCATCCAGAGTTTGCCGAAGAAGACCAGGGCTGCGACGAGTGCGATGAGGACGATTGCGGTGAGGATGCGCTTCATGTGCCTTGTTGAGGATACATCGTGGAGAGGCGTGAAGGTGAGAGCGGCTGTGGATGAGTGGTTGCGGTGAAGCGTGCTGCCGACGGACTACAATTTCATTGCGTACGGTGGTCGGTGCCGTTTGGTTCATGGAAATGAGGAGACGCGTGGTGAACGGTCTGGTGTCGCGAAGGCGATTTTTGCAAGTGTCGGGATTGGCGGCGGCAGGGACGGGGCTGCAGGGACGTGGGTTTGCGTTGGACGCGGTGGGACAGCGGCCCCTGATGGAGGTTGGGTATCAGCAGGTGACTGTTAAGAGCGCGCCGCACCTGGCGCAGGTGGAGAACACGCAGGGGATTCTGATGGGCATCAGCAACGATAGTCTGCTGAAACCGCTGCGCGAGATGGCGGGGATGGCTGCGCCGGGTGAGGATCTTGGGGGATGGTATTCGTATCGAAAGGACTACAACTACCGCACGGACGCGGTGGGATTTGCGCCGAGTTGTACCTACGGACAGTGGGTTTCCGCGCTGGCACGAAATTACGGGACGACGGGCGATGCGGCGTCGCGGGACAAGGTGTTGCAGTTGAACCGGTCGTTTGCTGAGACGATCGGGGTTCGGTATTACGACCTGAACCGGTTTCCGGCCTACTGCTATGACAAGGTGGTTTGCGGGCTGATGGACTCGCACCGGCTGGTGCAGGATCCTGATGCTTTCCGGCTGTTGGATGCGAGCACGAATGCAGTTGTGCAGGTGTTGCCGGGACATGTTGTGCAACACGATGTTGCGTGGCGGCCGAATCGAGATATCTCGTGGAGCTGGGACGAGAGTTATACGCTGCCGGAGAATTTGTATTTGGCGTATGGGATGGGGGCAGGGGCGCGCTATCGGAAGCTGGCGCGGCAGTATTTGAATGATGCGGTGTTCGTTCCGCTGGCGCGCGGGGAGAATGCGCTGGCGCACCGGCACGCTTATAGCTATGTGAACTCGCTGTGTTCGGCGATGCAGGCGTATTTGGTGGATGGCAGTGAGGAGCATTTGGAGGCGGCGAAGAACGGGTTCGAGATTCTCGAGGCGCAGAGCTTTGCGACGGGTGGGTGGGGGCCGGATGAAACGCTGCAGGCGACGGGGTCGAGTGCGCTGTACGAGAGTTTGACGAAGACGCATCACAGCTTTGAGACGCCGTGCGGATCGTACGCGCATATGAAGCTGACGCGGTATCTGCTGCGTGCGACTCGTGATGGAAAGTATGGCGACAGCATGGAGCGGGTGATGTACAACACGGTGCTGGGGGCGCGGCCGTTGAAGGCGGATGGGAGCACGTACTACTACTCGGATTACAACTTTGCGGGGCGGCGGGTGTATCACGATGGCAACTGGGCGTGCTGCTCAGGGACGCTGCCGCAGGTGGCGACGGACTATGGGATTAACAGCTATCTGCAGGAGCCGGGTGCGGTGTGGGTGAATTTGTATATTCCGTCGGTGCTGCGGTGGAAGGTTGGAGCGAACGAGATCCAGATGGAGCAGATGGGCACGTATCCGTTGAGCGATGCGGTGGAGTTTCGGATGACGGCGGCGCGGCCGGAGACGTTTGCGCTGCATCTGAGGATTCCGGCGTGGGCCGACGGAGCGCGGGTTGCGGTGAATGGGAGGGCGATGCCGCTTGATGTGACGAAGGGGTTTGCGGTGTTGCGGACGACATGGAAGAGTGGCGATGTGGTGGAGTTGGAGTTGCCGTCGAAGGTGAGGATGGTGGCGATTGATGCGGCGCATCCGGAGGTCGTGGCGTTGATGCAGGGGCCGCTGGTGCTGTTTGCGAAGACCGAGTCGCAACCGGTGCTGACGCGGAAGCAGGTGATGGGAGCGCGGAGCAGCGGGGGAGCGGAGTGGGTGATCGATACGGATCAAGAGCCGCTGCGGCTGGTGCCGTTTACGGAGGTTGGGGACGCTGCGTATACCACTTATTTAAAGCTGTCGTGAGGCATACGCAGCGCGCGGTTAGGGAGTGGGGAGGTTGCAGAAGAAAGTGTTCTGCGCGCAGAGAGCGGCGTTCTGGCTGGCTACTTTGTTGTCGAACTCGTGCTTCATGATGAAACCGGTAGCGACTGCAGCACCGAAGGTGATGGCAATGACCGCGATGGCAATACCCTTGCCGTGGTAGTGGGGATAGGTGGTGAGTTCGGCGGTTTCGGTTTGGTCGAGGGGCTGGTTGGCGAGGACCTTGACGCGGCTGACGAGGTTGGTCACGGAGATATTGAGCCAGTGGGCGCGGGCTGATTTGCGCCCAGCGACCTGAACGGGCGAGTTGATGGTCCAGAGCGTGACGTTGGATTTGGGATTCTTGATGGCGAGCTGGAAGGCCGGACTGTCGATGGAATAGGTGCCGGCGCGGTCGCCGTAGACACCGGTAACGGGCGCGATGCCGCGAAGCTGGAAGACGAGGTCGGCCTGGTCGGGGGAGCTGACAAGCTGGAAGTGTCCCCAGGTTTGCAGGGCTGCGTAGACCTGGTTGTAGGCGACGTCCGCGGAGAGGGGGAAGTTGGCGTCGACGCCGTTGTTGACGAGGAAGATGGTGTGGGCAGCGGCGATCTGGGTGGGGACGGGAGCTTGCTGAGGAGGGGGAGCGGGAGGGGTTTGGGCTGTGGCGGGTACTTGATGAATGGTGGCGGCGCGTGCGCTTTGGTTGAAGAGGATGGCGAGTAAGAGAAGCGCAGAGACTGCGCGCAGAGTATGAGTAAACCTGAAACTTGTTGCAGGATTCATGATCGAGCCTCTATGGATTGGCTGCGAGAAAATGTGCAGGCCAACTAATCCAGAGAACGCGAACGATGGGGAAAAGACTCCCGCGAGAAAACAAATATTTTGTTGCGGTAGTTGCGAGAATTATTTTTGCGAGCAGGGAGCTCGGGTCGTCATGCGCTCGCGGAGAGGCTGTGGCGGACACCAGGTGCCGATGAACAGGGGGCGTTGCGACCGTTGAGATTAGTAGATTGCGATGGAGAGGGTGGGGTCGGCGTTGGTCCAGGTGGGAGACGTGAAGGTTGCGACGGGCGCGATGTTGCCATCACCTGTGGTGGAGAACTTCAGGACCGTGGGGCTGGCCGTACTTCCGCAGGTGGGTACGGAGACGACGTAGAGGTAGCCCAGGTTGTCGAGAGCGATGCCGCCGACGCAGCCGAGGAGTGTGTTGCTGCCCGTGATGTTGCGCAGGGGCGGGGTGTTGCCGGTGGCGGTGGGCTCGAAGATGAGGATGCTGGAGACGCCGGAGACGACGTTGGTGACGTAGAGATTGCCTGCGGGGTCTGTGGCGATGGCTTGCGGAGAGCCCACGGCCATGGTGGTGAGCGCGCCGCCAATGGAGCGGATCGGGGCGCCGGTCGAGGTGGTATTGAAGACGGCGATGGGATTGGTGACGCCTTTGCCGGAGTTGACGATGTAGAGGTTGTCGTTGGTATCGACGGCGGCGGCAGTGGCGTTGAGGAGCGTGGAGGCGCCGCCGGCGGTGATGAAGTCGGAGGGCGCGACGGAGCCGTTGGCGGTGGAGGAGAAGATGGCTACGCCGCTGGTTTCGGGGAGAACGATGTCGCCGGCGGGGTCAACCGCGAGGCCATTGGGCGCGCTGATTTGCGTAGTGGTGTTGAAGGGGATGCCGCGGGTGGGCTGGGCGTTGTTGGAGGAGTTGACGGGGAACTCGAGGACGGAGGTGCCGGTGGTGCCTTCGGTGGCTGCGGTGTAGATGTCGCCCATGCCATCGACGGCGAGGAAGGCGAGCGAGGTCACGTTGAGGTTGGCGATGGTGGAGACGGGGGTCGCGGCGCCAGAGGCTGACGTGGAGAACTGGAGGATGGTGCCGGTGGTGGCGGGGGTGGTGCTGGTAGCCTTTGCGATGGAGCTGGAGGCGGGGGCAGGGGTGTTCTGAATGACATAGACGCCGGTGGAAGGAGCCCCGTTGGTATCGCCGAAGGTAGTGCCGTCGCCGCTGCAGCCGGCGAGAGCGAGAACCAGGGTGAGGCCAAGGGATGCGAACGCTGTTGCGGTCCTGTTGGGGGTCCGTGTAGCGATCGATACGGGTGAATTCATGCCGCCTCCGTGGAATCTGTCCCGAGTGTCATAAGCCGACGCTAAAGCATCGTGCCGGGCGAGAGGGAGTCTCAACCAGCTGTTTGAAGAGTTTTTCTGATTCAAGCATATATCGGGAGGGGTCGGATAAAGACAACAGGAGTAGCAGGAGAGAACAGGATACAGGACTCTAACGAGATTCTTTATGAAGTGGTGACGACTAGCGGCGGGCTAGTTCGGCGGCGGAGTCGGCGGAGGTGGGAAGCGTGTCGGCGAAGGATTCGTCGGAGGTTTCACCGAGGCCGCCGAAGCGGCGCTCGCGCTGCTGGAAGTTCGCGATGGCTTCGAGGAGATGGAGGCCGCGGAAATCTGGCCAGAGGCGATCGGTGACGAAGATCTCGGCGTAGGCGATCTGCCAGAGCAGGAAGTTGGAGATGCGCTGCTCGCCGGAGGTGCGGATGACGAGGTCGGGGTCGGGCATGTGCGCGGTGTAGAGCGCGGAGGAGATGTCTGCTTCGTCGATGCGGGACTTGATGGCGTCATCCACGCCTTCGGCCGCGAGCATGTCTTCGACGGAGATGCCACGCTGATGGGCTTCGGCGATGAGCTTGTGGACGAGGGTGCGGGCGGCGTCGACGATCTCGGTGCGGGCGCCGTAGTTGAGCGCGAGGGTGAGGGTGGTGCCGGTGTTCTGAGCGGTCTGCTCGGAGGCCCACTGCATGGTGTCCTGAACTTCCTGGGGAAGTTCGTGGGTGCGGCCGATGTAGGCCATGCGGATGTTGTTGTCGTTCATGCGCTTGACGTTGGAGATGAGGTAGTTGCGCAGCAGCTTCATGAGGAAGTTGACTTCGTTCTTGGGGCGGCGCAGGTTGTTCTCGAGCGAGAAGGCGTAGAGGGTGATCCAGGGAAGGTCGATGCGGGAGGCGGTCTCGACGACAAACTGAACGCACTCGGCGCCCTGCTGGTGGCCTAGGAAGCGTTTGAGGGCGCGCTTGCCGGCCCAGCGGCCGTTGCCGTCCATGATGATGGCGACGTGTTGGGGCATGCTCGCTGGATTGAGGGTGTCGTAGATAGCGCGCTCTTCGGGCGTAAGTTCGTGAGCCCGGTTGGAGCGATGATAGACGCGGCTGGAAGATGGTTCGCGCACGATGACTCTTAAGAAAGACGATAGCTGAAAAGCGGGAAGTAAACCACCCCAGCACCCCAAGTACGCTTGCTGGAGGCCCCGGAGGGAACCGAAAGGCCAAAAACCGGCCCGGCGAGGCACTCTATTTTGAGTAAGATGCACTGAATATGGAGAGGCGCCGCACCCCTCGTTCGGGAAAGAACGAGGCATGCGACGCCAGGAGGTACGGGAACGCTGGAGGGCCGATCAGGCCATGCGGCGGTTGCGGCTCTGGGAGAGCTCGCGGACGTGATTGAGGAAGATCGACTTCTGGGTCGAGGTGAGATGCGAGGTGTACTTGGCAACCTCGGCCAGGAAGGGATCGTTGAGCAGGACGGCCGTCTCGTCGCGGTGACGCGTGGGCGCGTCGCGCAGCAGGGCGGAGATGTCGACCTGGAGGGCGCGGGCGAGGCGATCGAGCGAGGACAGGGTGGGCATCGCCTTGCCGTTTTCGATCTTGGAGATGTAGGTACGGGGCACGCCCATACGCGCGGCGAGCTGGCGCTGCGAGAGGTTGCGGACGTGGCGAAGATCGCGCACGGCGGTCGCTACCTGGGGGCCGGACTCGGGAGCTTCGGTGGTGGAATCCACGACCAGCGCGATGGTGGTCTGGACTTTGGGAGGCTCGGGCAGCAAAGACTTCTTGCAGCGACGGCAGGTGTCTGAAGCAGTGCGGAATTGCACCAGCTTGCAGGCTTCGCAGCGCAGGACTTCGCGTTGCGGGACCTCAAACACGGACGTTTCAGCTGTGCTGTCAGAAGCAGCCTCGGGCTGGACATCCAAAGCGCTAACCTGCGCGATAAGGGTTGCCATAAGTTGTGTAATGCGGACGGCTGCCAGAGCGGGCACCGATCGCTTGCGTCCGATAACGAAGGCAAGCGATGTGCTTAGAGTGACACCGGGTGTCGGGAGAGTCAAGGGTATTGCCGGTGATTCCACCAAAAAAGGTGGTAGAAAATGGGAATGGAACCAAGGTGGTACATAGAGTTGTTCAAGAGAACGATGAGAGGTGCGCGTGCGTGAAGCGTTGGGAGCAGAGCAGGCTGAGGCGTTGTTGAGAGAGTGGACGGCGAATCCGTCGCTGGTGAAGCATGGGCTGGCGGTGGCGCGCTGCACGGAGAGCTACGGGCTGCGCGAGGCGGAGCGGCTGGGGTGGAGTGGAGAGGAGGGTGTGAGGTTTGCGGAGAGGTATCGGTGCGCGGGGCTGCTGCATGATTTCGATTACGATCGGCACCCGACGCCCGAGGAACATCCGTTTGTGGGGGTTGCTTATTTGAGGGAAAACGGCTGGCCGGAGGAGATGCTGCACGCGATATTGGCGCATGCGGATTACTCGGGCGTGGTGCCGGAGACGCATCTGGACAAGGCGCTGTTTGCCAGCGATGAGCTGGCGGGATTTCTTACAGCATGCGCGCTGGTGAAGCCGAGCAAGGCGATTGCGGAGGTGGAGGTCGGGGGCGTGAAGAAGAAGATGAAGGACAAGGCGTTCGCGCGAGCAGTGAAGCGCGAGGATATTACGCGGGGGGCGGAGCTGCTGGGGATTCCGCTGGAGGAGCACATTGGGAATTGCCTAAGGGCGATGCAGGAGCATGCGGGGGAACTGGGGCTGTAGCTGCAGGTCTCTCCGCTGCGGCGCACGTGCGCGCCTTCGGTCGAGATGACAGATTCATGGGGAGGGTGGAGTGGAGTTAATGGCAGCCGCGCAGGATGGCGAGCCACGCTAGCGAGAGGATGACGGAGCCGATGATGCCGATGGTGAGGAGTGGGGCTCGGGAGTACTGGGGGGAACTGGAGGCGCCGTGTGAGTTTTCGTGGGGGGCGTCTGGGTTGTAGTGGATGGGGAAGAGGGTGTTTTGGGGGATGGGCTTGGCGGAGGTGAACTCACCGGTGTGGATCTCGTCGTTGACAAAGTAGTTGTAGGAGATGCGGAAGTGCTTGCTGGTGGGAATGCCGAAGGCGAGGGCTCGGCCGGCGCCAGCGTCATAGTGACAGGCGGTGACTGTGGCGAGAGCTTCGGGCCACGCAGCTTTGTCGGTTGTGGATTCGGAGGTCATTCTGCGAGCAGCGCTGAGGATGAGATGCGCTGGACGCCGGCGGCGGCGAAGGCGGTGTTGGTGGTGTCGACGGTGTGGGGCAGGTTGACGGCGCGGGTGAGGTCTTCGAGGACGAGGGATTCGAAGCCGAGGCGGGTGGCGGCGAGGGCGGAGAAGCCGACGCAGAAGTCGTAAGCGACGCCGGTGAAGAAGAGGCGGGTGAGGCCGCGTTCGCGAAGATAGCCGGCGAGGCCGGTGGGGGTGACGCGATCGTTTTCGGTGAAGGCGGAGTAGCTGTCGATGTGTTGGCGGAAGCCCTTGCGGAGGATGAGCTCGGCGTGAGGGATGGCGAGGTGGGGATGGAGGTCGGCGCCGCGGGTACCTTGAATGCAGTGGTCGGGCCAGAGGGTTTGGGTGCCGTAGGAGGCTTGGATGGTGTCGGTAAATGGGTGAAGGCCGTGGGTGCTGGCGAAGGAGATGTGGTTCGGGGGATGCCAGTCCTGGGTGAGGATGACCTGGTGGAAGCGGGCGGCGAGGGCGTTGATGCCGGGGAGGAGGGTGTCGCCGTCCGTGACGGCCAGGGCGCCGCCGGGGAGAAAGTCCAGTTGCATGTCGATGACGAGGAGGGCGTCGGTGGGTCGGAGTTGCATAGGAATAAGCGTACTATTTTGTGCAAAGGCTCGGAGGCACGTGAGGCCGAAGGTTTGGAGTGCGCATCAGAGAGGGTATGCGGAGTTGGTGAAACGAAAGGGTAGGTCTGGGACTCGGGAATGGACTTGGTAAAGATCATTGAATCTCCGCGGGATGCATGGCAGGCGCTGCCGAAGGTGATGAAGCCGGAAGTGAAGGCGGAGTACCTGCGTGCGCTGGTTGGGGCGGGGTTTACGCATCTGGATGCGGTGGGATTTGTGTCGAAGGAATTTGTGCCGCAGATGGCGGATTCGGAGCTGGTGCTGGAGTACCTGGACGCGTCGCAAGAGATCGAGATGATTGGATTGGTGGCGAATGTGAAGGGTGCGGAGCGTGCGGTGAAGAGCGGCCGGCTGACGACGCTGGCGTTTCCGTATTCGATCTCGCCACAGTTTCTGGAGCGCAACCAGCGGCAGACGCCGGAGGAGGCGCTGGATGAGCTGGAACAGATTGGCGAGATTGCGTACAAGGGCGGGCAGGACGTGGTGGCGTATGTCGCGATGGCGTTCGGGAATCCGTTCGGAGATGTGTGGGACATCGACGAGGTGGTGAGCGCGGTGGATTTGCTGGTGGACTCGGGCGTGGCGCAGGTGTCGCTGTCGGATACAGCGGGGATTGCGTCGGCGGATTTGGTGAGGGATGTGGTGCGGCTGGTGATGGATGTGCATGACGGACTGGAGGTGGGAGTGCATCTGCGAGCGCGGCCTGAGGAGGCTGCGGCGAAGGTGCGGGCGGCGTATGAGGCTGGATGCCGGCGGTTCGATTCGACCATTGGCGGCTATGGAGCGTATCCGTATGCGCAGGATGTGATGGTGGGGAACCTTGCGACGCAGACACTGTTGGCGACGCTTAAGGAGATGGGCGCGGAGCTGCCGGAGATTGAGCCGCTGGACCATCTGGTTACGATGAGCGCAGAGATGGAGAAGCGCTTTGGGGTGGCAATGCAGTAGCGCTGTGACGATATTCGTAAGGGTCGACGATTCGCTTCTTCTAGACTAAGGGAATGAGCGATATGGAGAAGTTGATCGAGCAGGGCTATGCCGAGGCTCGGGTGCGGGTGCGCTATGCCGAGACCGACCAGATGGGCGTGGTGTATCACGCGAACTACCTGATTTGGTTCGAGGTAGGGCGGGTGGAGTTTATTCGGCAACTGGGGATGGACTACAAGGATATGGAGCAGGAAGAAGATGCGTTGATTGCGGTGGCCGAGGCGACGGCTCGGTACAAGGCGCCGGCGCGTTACGACGATGAGCTGATTGTGCGGACGTCGCTGGTGGGTTTGCGGGGGCCGATTGTGCGATTTCGGTACGTGGTGGTGAGGCCATCCGATGAGATGGTGTTGTGCGAGGGCGAGACGGTGCACTTTGTGGTGGGACGGGATATGAAGCGACGCGAGATGCCGGCGAAGTATGCGGAGCGTTTCGCGGCCGTGATGCATCGGTTGGCGAAGAAGGATTAGGCGTAGCGAGCGGACAGCAGATTCCCAGAGGGAATGACAGAAAGAAAGGCAAGGGCAAACGCTTCAGGGGCGGGGTTTGCGGGCGAGGTCCCAGGCCTTGGCGTACTTCCAGCTGGAGTACGCGGCGTGGTAGAGGTTGAGGAGGAAGCCTTCGCGGCCATCGAGGAAGCCGAGGCGGAAGACGTAATTCCACTTGAAGCCGAGCATCGGGAAGATGACGATGCGTGCGAAGAAAGTGAGGAGGTTGGCGCTGGTGCGGCCCTGGTCGACGAGGAGTTGCGCGCCGAGCGAGCTGTAGCGATCCATATGCTCGATGTAGGACGAGAGCGTGGGGTAGGCGTGGTGGAGGATGTCACCGTCGAGGGTGGCGGTGGGGCCGGCGAAGCGGATGGTCTCGTGGACGGGGCGGTCTTCGAATTGGGCCGGGGTGGAAAGAGTGCGGCGGAAGAGGCGGAGCTTGGGGTCGGGGTAGAAGCCGCCGTGCTTGATCCAGCGGCCGAGGAAGAGATTACGGCGTTTGAGGTAGAAGGCGTCGAAGGGCGGTGGCCGCATGGAGAGAGTTTGGCGAATCTCCTGTTGGAGTTCGGGGGAGAGCTCTTCGTCGGCGTCGAGCGAGAGGATCCAGTCGCCGGTGCATTGAGAGAGGGCGAAGTTTTTCTGTGCAGCGAAGCCGGGCCAGGGGCGGTCGAGGACGGTGGCGTTGAAGCTGCGTGCGATCTCGAGGGTACGATCGGTGGAGCCGGAGTCGACGATGAAGATCTGGTCGGCCCAGGCGACGCTGGCGAGGGTGCGCGCGAGGTTCGCTTCTTCGTTGAAGGTGACGATCGCGACGGACAAGAGAGACATCGTGGACGTTCGTTTCCGGGAGATGTTTCTTGAGGAGCTAGGTGAGAGTGATGGCAGGGTCGTCGAGTTGCTCGCGGAGCAGGCGCTGGGTGAGGGTACGGAGGTCTTCGCCTGTCTTGGGCAGGGTGAATGCGTGCGCCGTAGCGTCCCAGTCAAGTTTGTAGGAGGTGGAGAGCGCGGAGATCCACACCTGGCGAACCGGGGTGTTGGGCGTGAAGACAAACTTGGCGGCGCCATCATCGAAGAGAACGTTGAGGACGCCGTTCTTCTCGTCGGTCTCGAAGCCACCCTCTTCTTCGGCGTTGAAGAGAGATTGCTTGAGAGACTCGAGGGCCTTGTCCGACTCCTGGCGGAATGTGATTTCGTCGATCATGCAAGCACTAGTGTAACGGTTGCTCGTGTTGCTGGTCGTGGGGGGCAGCACAAGGGACGGCGGGGCCACTGGGTTCGAAGTGCAGGGTGGCATCCGAGAAAGAAAATGGCTGGCAGGAAAAGTCGCGGAGGCGGGATTCTTCGAAGGTTTCGGCGTGCGCGATGGGGTCGCCAGCTTCGTTGGGCTTGTCGTGGCCGGTAGCGGTGACGAGCAGGACGCGATGTTCGGGATCGGTGCTATCGGGCTGGAGCCAACGTTGGGTGATGTCGCAGGGATGCTGATGGGTGGGGTCACAGGTGCGTTCGCTGGAGGCGAAGCCGGTGATGATGGTGGGACGCCCGTTGAGGATGCGGAGATGGACTTCGGTTTCGGTGAAGTCTCCGTTGGCGCCGGGGGCGGTGGAGTGGAAGATGGCAGTGTAATGCTGCGGTTCGCGAAGCGCGCGATCGGCACGAAGGAAGTTGGAGGGGGTGGTAGCCGGATTGCTGAAGTTGGTGGGATAGATGACGGTGGCGATGCGGTGCCATTGTTCGTCTTCGGGCATGAAGATGGCGCTGACCAGGTGCTGCTCGAGTTCAACGGTGAGGATTGCGTCTAGCTCGTTGGAGGTGCCGAGAGCGAGCAGATCGAGCCGGACGGAATGCGGGAAGGGGGCATGGCCGTGGTCGAGGTAGATTTCGGGCGCGCCGATGGCAGCCAGCGCAGCTGTGCGGGTACGGTCGTCAGACGTCTGGAGTTGGGCCGCAAGCGATTGTGGCGCAGAGACCGCTAGATTCACGGTGGAAAATTGCAGCGTGCCGAGGCTTGGAGTGGCGAGCGGTGCGGCCTGGGGGGGTGCGATCGGCTTCGGGGGCGGTGCGGTTGGCGGCGAGGATCCCAGATCGTGCTTCTGCGCCGAGGCTGGGCCAGCGAGGCAGATGAGCGCAACGGGAAGAGCGGCAAGTAATCGGGAAAAGCGCATGAATATAGGTCCAGAGAATACTTTAGAGAAATAGCGAGGAACGTGCGGTGCGCGTATTTCAATATTCTATGGGTTTTGATCGAAGGGCCACGATGGGACTGTGGGACGACGGTTAGAACGGGATATCTTCGTCGGTGATTCCCTGGTCGGCGTAGTCGTTGGAGGGCGCGGGTACGGGGGAGGAGGAAGAGCGGGAGCTGGAATATCCGCCGGAGGAGCTGCTTGCGCCCTCACTGCGGCCAGCGCCACCACCCAGCAGAGAGAGTTCGTTGATGAGAATCTCGGTGCGATATTTCTTCTGGCCGGATTCCTTGTCATCCCAGGAGCGGGTCTGGATCTTGCCTTCGATAAAAACCTGCGTACCTTTTTTCACGTAATCGCGCACGATTTCGGCAGTGCGCTGGAAGGCGACCAAATTATGCCACTCGGTCTTGTCGGCCCAGTTGCCTTGAGCATCCTTGGCGCGCTCGGCGGTAGCGAGAGAAAAAGAGGCTACGGTCATGCCGCTGGGGGTGGTGCGAATCTCGGGGTCTTTGCCGACGTTGCCGAGAAGGAAGACTTTGTTGACGCCTTTTGCCATGGTGACTCCGTTTGCTGTTACTGAACTAACGTTTGTAGGGCACTGGACTCAACCGGGTGAGACATCGACCGTTTGGGTTGAGGACCATCGCGATCGTTGGTCAGAGGCGGGTGAACAGGATCCCACGTCGAGGCTGCGCCTCGATTGTGAATGGATGTGTTGCCCATGCCCGGTACGCAACCAAAATCATACTATAGCGTTGCGATCCGGCGATGTGCGCCTGGAGCGGGGGCTGTGATTGGGCGATGTGTTGCCACGGCGCGGGAGGACAGCATAAGTTAGCGATATGGCGAAATTGAGTGGTTGGTGTTGGTGGGCGTTGCTGATTGCTGTTGCCGGTTTGGGGCTGGGGAGGGGTTGGGCGCAGGCGATGGGTGGGGGGACGACGCTGGAGGTGACGATTGCGCCGAAGTCGAGCGCGGTGGTGAGTGCACGGGTGATCGACGCGGCGAAGGAGCCCGCGATTTCGGCTGAAGAGAGGCTGAAACTCATTCGGCGGCGCATTAAGTATGTGTTTGTTCTGTTCCAGGAGAACCGCTCGTTTGATTTTTATTTTGGGAGCTATCCGGGAGCGGATGGACTGTATGCGGGGCCGAACGGGCCGTATGCACCGGGGCAGGTGGCGGGATTTACGCAGAAGATTGTGAATACGGATGGGACGGTGGGGACGGTGACACCGTTTCGGATTCCGGCGACGGTGACCGATGCGGCGGGGAAGACGGTGCCGCTCTATCCGGCGGATATTGCGTCGGTGAATCACTCCCATGTGAGCACTGTGCGCAAGATCGCGCTGGATGCGAATGGCGTGGCGCAGAACTCGGAGTATGCGCTGGCGGAAGAGGGTGTGACGCTGGTGGACGGGAAGCCTTCCAAGGTTCCTACGCTGGAGCGCAAGCAGTTTGGCGAACTAGTGATGAGCCACGTGGACTGTGACACGGTGCCGTTTTTGTGGCGCTATGCGGACCGGTTTACGCTGTTCGATCACTTTATGGATACGATCGTTGGGCCGTCGACGCCGAATGCGATTGCGATGATTGCGGGGCAGGCCGGCGAGACGCAGTGGATGCTGCATCCGGACGAGGCGGCGACGGGCGGCAAGGGGAAGGGGGCTACCGTACCAATGCTGTCCGACCCGCAGCCTTACTGGGGATCGGCGCTGGATACGATGGACCGGCTGAAGCAGCCGCAGGCGACGAAACCGTTTGGGGGCGTGTCGAAGAATTTGACGTTTGCGAGTTTGCCGCTGTCGTTCATGGGCAGCGAGATCAAGACGACGACGGCGGCGGACTATGATCCGACGTTTGATTTGCCGGATGTGCGTGAGGACATTGAGAAGATCGCGGGGCACGGCGTGAGTGCCGTGAATTGGGGATGGTATCAACAGGGCTATGACCACGAAGTCAACGATGCGAGCGCGGTCGCGTCGCATGACGGGTACGTGGCGCACCATAATGCGCCGCAGTATTTTGGGTATGTTGCGAATAATCCCGTGGCGACGATGCAGATGCATGGGCTGAGTGATTTCTTCCGGGATGTGGCGGCGAAACGGCTGCCGCGGTCGGGAGTGTTTTATGTGCGCGGGGGTTACGGGAACATCGCAGGATGGAAGCCGCAGGATCCGAATCCGAAGCTGGCGAAGGTGTTTGATGGCAACGATGATCATCCGGGGTATGCGGATTCACAGGTGAGTGAGGCGTTGCTGGCAGAGGAGATCAATGCGATCGCGAGCAGCCCTTACTGGAGCCAGAGCGCGATCATCATTACGTACGATGAGTCCGATGGCGAATATGATCATGTGCGGCCGAGGATACGCTCGCAGGATGCGGCGGGATTGGCGCTGGCGCAGGGACCGCGGATTCCTGCGCTGGTGATCTCACCGTATGCGGTGGCGCATGGGGTGTCGCATGTGCCGACGGAGCATAGCTCGGTGATCAAGTTTGTAGACGAGCTGTTCACGCTGATTCCGCTGGCCGATCTTCCGGATGAAGAGCGCGGGCGAGAGATTGGCAAGGAGAAGTTTGGACAGGAGAATTTAGGGCCGGCGGACGATAAGGTGCCGGGGGTGGGGGACATGAGCTCGGCGTTTGATGTGTTGCGGCTGCAGGGGAAGAGATCGCCGTTGAGTGCGGCGTACGCGATCATTCCGAAGACGGAGATTGAGGCGTTCCCGCATGAGCGTGGCGATGGTTGCCGGGTGCTGGGGATTACGCCGACCGATAGCGGGATGGTGAATCCGGTGCCGAAGGATTTTAATCCGCGACCGGATTCGACGCCGGGGATACCCACTGCTGGCGGGTGGACACCGTAGTGCGCGGGTGGCTGTTGGCGTGGGTGCTTGGGTGGATGATGGCTGGTGGGGTTGCGTCTGCAGCAGGGATCGATGCGAAGGGCGGCTCTACGCTGGCGCGGGTGCGGGCTGCGGGTGTGCTCGTTTGTGGGATTGATCAGGAGGAGCCGGAGTATTCGACTGCTGGGGATCATGGCGGCCGCGGCGCGTTTGATGAGGACTTGTGTCGAGCCGTCGCTGTTGCTGTGCTGGGCGAGCAGGCGCGGGTGCGGGTGGTGGACTATCCGGATGATCGGTCGAGCATGGCGGCGCTGAGCGCGGGTGCTGTGGACATGGTGCCTACGCTCAGCGACGACTTTACGCACTCAGTGGGAACGCATCTGAGATTTACGCGGCCTTTGCTGTGGGATGGGGTTGGCTTCCTGGTGCTGGGCGCGAGCCCGGTCATGCAGGCGCGGCAGTTGAGCGGAAAGAAGATTTGCTTCCTTGCCGAGACTGCGGTGGAGGAGAGCGTGCGGGCGTGGTTTGCGCGCGAGCATCTGGAATTTGTTGCGTTTCCGTTTCAGGAGGAGGGGGAGATGGAAGCGGCGTTCGCAACGGGAAACTGCGGCGCGCTGGCTGGAGACCGGACGCGGTTGGCGGGGACGCGGGCGTTACTGGCGCAGCATGGGAAGGCTGCGCACCTGCTTCCGGAAACGATCTCGAAAGATCCGCTGGCGGCTGCTGTGCGGGACGATGATCCGCAGTGGGCGTCGATCGTAAGCTGGGTGATGGAGGCGTTGGTCCAGGCGGAGGAGAGCGGCGTGACGCGGGCGGATGTCGAAGCGATGGGGGCTGCGGCTGCGAAGGCGAAGGGAGGGGATCCAGTGGTGTGGTTTCTGCTGGGAGGATCACAGCAGATTGGGAGCGGGTTGGGGCTCGGGGATGATTGGGTTGTGTGGGTGATCAAGGCGACGGGCAATTATGGGGAGATGTATGAGCGCGACCTGGGGAGTGGGTCGGCGTTGAAGCTGCCGCGCGGGGAGAATGAGTTGCGCGAACGTGGTGGCTTGATGATCGCGTTGCCACCGAAATAGTTGCCGGTCAGGGGCGGTGGCGGGCGTCGCCGATGAGTTTGGCGAGGCCGAGGAAGAGGGTGAAGGCGGCGGTGGGCACGCAGCCCAGGGCGACGACCAGTGCGAGCCAGCCACCGTTAGTGTGCGGGCCTTCCCGGGTGACTCCGCCGAAGACGGTGAAGATCAGCAGGGCTGCGATCGCTCCGACGAGGAGGATGATGGTGCCGGTGGTGAGGAGCTTGCGGGTGTCTGGCTGCATAAGGACATTGAATAGTGAGTAGTGAGTAGTGAGTAGTGAGTAGTGAGTAGTGAAGGCCGAAGCAGATTCCCTGCGGGAATGACAGAAAGAAAAGCAAAGGCAAAAAGTAACGGATTGTGCGTTAGCGGTAGGCGGCTAGCATGGCGTAGACCACGACTCCGCTCACCGAGACGTAGAGCCAGATGGGGAAGGTCCAGCGAGCCACTTTGCGGTGGGCCGGGAAGCGGCCCGTGAGGGAGAGGAAAAAGGTGAACAGGATCAGTGGGAGCGCAACCACGGCGAGAAGGATGTGGGGCAGCAGCAGGATCCAGAGATAGATGAAGCGGGCGGTGGGATGCGTGGTGGGGAAAAGCATGTCGCCGTGGAGGACGTGGTTGGCGATGTAGGCCACCAGGAAAGCGCTGGAGACGACGAAGGCCGCAAACATGCTGTTGCGGTGCGCGGTGATCTTGCGGAGTTTGATGTAGCGGAAGCCGATGACGAGGAAGATGGCGCACAGCGCATTAAGGATGGCGTCCAGAGCGGGGAGGAAGGTGAGGTGGGTTCCGGCGGCGTCAACGGGCGGGTGGTAGTAGACCAGCCAGGCGAGGAAGGTGGAGGCGACGGCGGAGACGGCGACGATGGTGGCGATGATCGAGGGAGGCGTGCGGTAGTTCGGATTGGGAGCGGTGATGGCGGGCATGAACTGTTCCTGACGGGTTGGTGGTTCGGGTTGCTAGTGAGACGAAATCAGAAGATGAGGCGGCCGTTCGCGTCGAGGATCATGGCGAGCAGCAGGAGAGGCAGGTAGATGACGGAAACTCTGAGCAGTTGACGGGCGAGGACGCGGTTTTCCGGGTCGTCGGGGGCGCGGGTGATGCGCAGGAAACGGATCGTGGCGGCGAGGTAGCCGGCGTCGAGGACGATGGCGGCGATTGCGTAGGGGGTGCCGGTGACGTGGAGCCAGGTGGGCCAGAGGCTGGCGGGGATCATGAGGACGGCATAGAAGAGGGCCTGGAGCGCGGAGGAGCGGGCGGCTTCGCTGGAGGGCTGTTGGGTGGCGGCGAGGCGGATGCCGGCGTGGGCGTAGTCGGCGCGATAGAGCCAGCCGATGGCCATGAAGTGGGGGAATTGCCAGACGAAGAGGATGGCGAAGAGCGCGACGGCAGGCCACTCGATGACGCCTCGGGCGGCGGTCCAACCGATGAGGCCTGGGACGGCTCCGGGGAAGGCTCCGATGAAGGTGTTGAGCGAGGTGATGCGCTTGAGCGGGGTGTAGATGGCGACGTAGCTGACCGCGGTGAGCAGGGTCAGCATGCCGGTGATGGGATTGGTCACCAGGGTGAGGTAAATGGATCCTCCGAAGACCAGGAGGAAGCCGAGGATGAGTCCGTGGGCGAGGCCGATGCGATGCTGCGCCATGGGGCGATCGGCGGTGCGAGGCATGCGGCGATCGGTGGTGCGCTCGAGGGCCTGGTTGAGCACGCTGGAGCCGGCGGTGACGAGGCTGATGCCGAGGAGGGCCTTGAGGAGACCGAGGTGAAAGGGCGAGATGCCGGAGGCGAGCGAGCCGAGGTAGAAGCTGGCTGCGGCGTAGATGATGACCATCAGGGAGACGCGCGGTTTGACGAGCGCGGCGTAGTCGCTGAGCAGCGAGTGGCTGCGCGTGCGGGTGGTCGTTACGGTAGATGTGGCTGCGGTGGACACGTCGAACTCTAAGGATATCGCGATTGGGCAGGCGGTGCAGGGTATTGATTCTGCGGCATGTAGTCGGATGCAGAGGGGCGCGGCATCCGGGTTGGTTCAGCGGCATTCATTGCACTGAAACGGAGGCAACGATATACTGCGGTCATTGGCAGAGCTGGTGTTTTTCTTGCTGTGCCGCGAGTGAGGTTCGTCTTCAGCGCAAGCGTGAGGGATGTCCAGCTCGGGAATGGTGGTCCGCCCGGCAACTATGAGGGTGAGGCCGGATGGCGCGCGGTGACGCGCGTGCTGCGAAGTTGCAGCGAGGCGATGAAGTGGACGCTCGCTGATTTCACTAACATTCTGATGCCTTCCGATTGCCGGGTATGCGGAGCCGCGATGGCTGCGCTGGCGCCGGTTAGAGTTTGTGAGGCTTGCGTTGCGCGGGTGGGAGCGAACGCTGAGTCTGAGCAGGATGTGTTGTGCACGCGCTGCGGTGACGCCATGGGGATGGAGTCGGCACGCTTTGCGGCGGCGATGGGCGTGGGCGAATGCACGATGTGCCGTCTGGCTCCGCCACAGTTTGACCGGGCTGTGGCCTATGCAAATTATGAAGACGAGATGCGCAGAATGCTGCACCTGCTGAAGTTTGAGGGCATGCGCGGGGTTGCGGAGCATGTGCTCGGCGACGCGATGGCGGCCGCGGCGCGGAAGCTGCGCGGTGATGCGACCGATGAGTTGGTGGTGATTCCAGTGCCGCTGTTTGCGGCTCGGGAGAAGGCGCGCGGGTTCAACCAGGCGAGGGTGCTGGCCGAAGGGATGGTGAAGCGGCTGCGGCGGCTGGAGCCGGGTTGGACGCTGGAGCCGGGCTCTGGTGTGCTGGAGCGGGTGCACGATACGCGGGCGCTGTATGCGCTGAATCCTGCGCAGCGGCGGGCGAGTTTGAAGGGCGCGTTTCGCGTGGCCGATGCTGAGGCTGTGCGCGGACGCGAGGTGTTGCTGATCGACGACATTATGACGACTGGCGCGACGGCGCGGGAGTGTGCGCGGGTGTTGAAGCGCGCGGGCGCGGCGAAGGTCTGGGTGGTGACGGCGGCGCGGGCGCAACCGGAGAGTGTGTTGAGTACGGCTCGGCACGATACGGATCAGGACGAGGGCGAAGGCTTTGCGATGTGGGATGCGGTTCCGGCGCGGGTGGTTGAGCCGGAGGTTGGACGGCGGGTCAGGTTTTAGTCGAGTAGCGGAAATTTGAAGGGCCAATAGAACCGGAGGGCAGGGATGCAGGCTGGCAAATCTAGTGGGGCGAGAAACAAGCGGTCGGGCAATCGACACCATACGACACATCCGGTGGCGGGGACGGCGCGGGCCGAGGCGATCGACATACGCATGGGCGTGTTTCGCCAGCCGGCGATGCAGACGCCGGTGCTGGTGTTGAATGCCAGCTATGAGCCGATCAACATCTGCGGAGCGCGGCGGGCCCTGGTGCTGGTGCTGAAGGGCGTGGCGCGGACCGAGGAGGAGCAGGGGTCTGTGCTGCATTCCCATCGGATGAACCTGCAGATGCCGAGCGTGATCCGGCTGCTGGAGTATCGGCGGATTCCGCACCAGACGCGGGCGCTGAGCCGGAAGAATATTTTGCTGCGCGACCGGAATACCTGCCAGTACTGCCAGAAGGTCTTGATTGCCTCGGAGCTTACTTTGGACCATGTAGTCCCGCGTTGCCGGGGCGGGCTGTCGACGTGGGAGAATTTGGTGGCTTGCTGCCGCGACTGCAATCGGCGCAAGGGCAGCCTGATGCTGCACGAGCTGACGGAGATGAAGCTGCTGCGCGAGCCGCGGCCGTTTTCGCTGCATACGTCGCGGCACATTATGCGGATGATTGGCAGCGCGGATGCCAATTGGCGGAAGTATCTGTACTTTGAGTCGGAGCCGGCGGCCTAGGGTCCTGCGGTCCTGCGCGGACGGCGAGGGCTTGGCGTGGTTTCCTGGCAACCGCGTGGGTGTGGGCCCCCCCCCCCTTGGGTATGACTTGGGCGGTAAAGTAGTCCATTCAGGCGGGTTAGACGGCAAAGTACCCCCCCTCCGGGTATGACTTGGGTTGTAAAGTGCTCTTGTCAGGCGGGTTAGGTGCGAAAGTACCCCCGCGCGGGGCTATTCGGGAAGTGGGACGGGCTCTGTGTCCGAGATCCTGTCTAGTTAAATTGTAGTGGTTGGGTGGGGGTGATTATGCCAGGTTTTGGAAATATATATCGCCAGTGTTGATAGGGGGTTTGGCGGTTTTGGGGTGGTTGGGGGGCTTGACAGGTTTTGGGCTGCTGAAAGGCCCGGGGCTAAAGCCCGTTCTGTGGTGGCGAGGGATTCAGGGGGCTGAAGCCCCCTGCTAATCCGGAAGAACGGGATTGACTAAAGAGATGGATCAGGGCTGGGGTGGGTTGGGGGTGGTGGGGAGTTCGGTGGCGTCGTGGAAGGTGACGGTGGCATGGAAGCGCTTGTAGTCGGTGTAGCGGACCGTGGTGCGGACGTGGACGGTTTGCGAGAGCGTGTCGGCGTGGGCTGGGAAGTGGAGGGTGCCATCGGCGCGGGTGTAGATGGGGAACCAGTATTTGCCGTCGATTTGCTGGTAGTAGGTGGTGAAGGGCGGGGAGAGGTTTTCGTGGCCGGGGCGGGTGTCTTGCGGGACGGAGCTGCCGTGAATGAGGACGATTTGGCTGTCCTGCTGGGAGAGCCAGATGCGGCCCTGGAAGTAGCGGTGGTCTTCTACTTCCGAGGATCGGTGATCTTTTACTTCCGAGGATCGGTGATCTTTTGATATCTGGCGGGGAGCGCAGTCGAAGACGTAGGTGTCGAGCTGGTCGACGCGCTGGCGGCCGAGGTAGGTGAGGGTGTAGTCGGGTAGCTCGGGGGTGGTGAGGATGAAGGGGAGGCGGTGGGCTACGTCGTCGAGGTCGGCGGCGGTGAGGGTGACGCGCTGGAGGGTGTTGGCGGGGGCGAAGAGGACGTGCTCGACGCGGCGGCCGGCGTCGTCGAAGGTGATGTCGGAGGTTTGGTGGTAGGCGCCGTCGGGGGCGTTGGTGTCGGGGGCGAGGGTTTCGAAGGTGACGTCCTGGCGGAAGGTGTAGTGGTCGCGGGCGGCGGCGAAGGCGGATTCCTGCTGGGCCATGTGGGCGAGGAGTTGGGGGATCGGGGTGGTGGGGG
>DATHQT010000042.1:0-22244 GCA_035482415.1 Acidobacteriaceae bacterium
CCACCCTCGCCGACAACGACCCCCTCCGCTCCAACAACCCCGCCTACTGGCTAGCCCACTCCCCCAACGACCCCGCGCCCAACACCACGCCCACCGCCGTCGAACTCAACCCCAGCCTCGACACCGACGACACCCCCATCCCCGACGCCCAAACCCTCTCCACGCCCACGCCCCACCACTTCCAACTCCACGCCCCCACCCGCGGCTTCCTCATCCTCAACCTTCGCGATTACCCCAACTGGGACATCACCGAATCCGATTCGAACGCCATGTCCCTCTACCATCCCGCCCACAACCTCCGCAACGACGGCCTCATCGCGCTCACCCTTTATTACGCCGGCGACTACACCATCGACATCACCTGGCACGGCACCCTCGACCAACAACTAGGCCTCATCCTCACCACCCTCTCCCTCATCGCCCTCGCCATAACCTACCGCCGCAAAACCGCAGCGACCCCACCCCGGCCGCCCTCTCATCATCCTGAACGAAGTGAAGGACCCCTGTAATTGCAGTTGCTCTTGTAGTTGCCCTTGCTTTTCTAGTTGTCATTCTGAGCGCAGCGAGGAACCCGCTTCTCGCTCGCGCAGCGAGCGCCCGTTCCCGCCTTTAGCTAGAAGCTAAAAGCTAAGAGCTGAAAGCCCGGCACCCCCTGTGCTCGCAGGACGACGTAGAATCACAAGTGACCATGAACTCTGAAGTGCAAGACATCCTAACCTCTGGCGTCACCCTCACCGACGCAGCGCTCGAGCGCCTCCTTCCCTCGGCCACCACCGAACCCCACTCCATCCACCGCGCCATGCGCCACTCCACCTTCGCCGGCGGCAAGCGCCTCCGCCCCATCCTCTGCATGGAAGCCGCGCGCATGGTAGCCGGCACCGGCCAAATCCCCCCGGGAGCCGCGGACCTGGGTGCCGCCATCGAAATGGCCCACACCTACTCCCTCATCCACGACGACCTCCCCGCCCTCGACAACGACGACCTCCGCCGCGGCCAGCCCACCTGCCACGTCGCCTTCGGAGAAGCCATCGCCATCCTCGCCGGCGACGCCCTCCAGAACCTCTCCTTCCAGGTCATCTCCAACCTCCCCGCCCCGCCCGCCACCATCGTCGCCATCCTCCACGACTTCGCCCTCGCCATCGGCACCGGCGTAGGAGCCCCCACCGCGCTTCCCCCTGGAATGATCGGCGGCCAGGTCGTCGACATCGAATCCGAACACCACAAGCCCACCCCCGAACTCGTCGAGCGCATCCACCGCGCCAAAACCGGAGCTCTCATCACCACCAGCATCGTCTGCGGCGGCCTCTTGGGATTAGCCACCAATCCGGGTGCCCCAGGTCTCGATTCTGAGACCTGGGTTTCCACAGACCTCAGCCACACCGACATCCTCGCCCGCTTACGCACCTTCGGCCAAAGCGCCGGCCTCGCCTTTCAGATCGTCGACGACATCCTCGACATGACCCAAACCTCCGCCGAACTCGGCAAGACCGCCGGCAAAGATACCGCCTCCGACAAAGCCACCTGGCCCGCCGTCTACGGCATCGAACAATCCAAAAAAGACGCCGCCAACCTCATCGCCGATGCCGACCACGCTCTCGCTCCCTTTGGCGATGCGGCCAATCCACTCATGTCCCTAGCCCGCTACCTGGTCGACCGCACCCACTAACCACGTTGTCAGTTCTTAGTTCTCAGTTATCAGTTTCCCTCCATGGAGTCCTGAGAACGAACAACTGAGAACTAACAACTGAGAACTGACAACCATGCAATTACGTCCCCGCCACTACGTCCTCCTCGCCGTCATCCTCGGCCTCTTTCTCTTCAACATCGTCCGCCATCGCCGCGACCAGAAGAACCTCACCTCCACCAGCAACACCCCAGCGCCGGTTGTCATCACCACGCCGCGCCTCAACACGCCCGCCTGGGCCGCCTTCGACCACGCCGCCGCCCTCCGCGACGATCCCCCCGCCACCTTCGCCCCCGCTCTCCACGACCTCCAGCAGCTCATCCCCGTCGACCCCAATCAGAAGGATGGCCACATCGAAGACATCAATGGCTGCCTCACCTGGCTCGAGTTCTACCGCCAGGGCGCCCAACCCATCCACCCCGACCCCACCATGAAAGACCGCGCCATCCACCACATCGACGACTGCGTGAAATATCACAAGGCCACCGGCGTCTAACCCACCCCCACCAACCGGGTGCCCCATATCTCGCTTTTGAGATGTGGGTTTCCACAAATCCCCACCCGCTGAGTCCCCGCAATTTAGCCTTACTGCGATGTACTCCCCGGCTGGACGGTACCTCCCGGTGAACCCGTACCACCCGGCGGCAGCGTACCCCGAATCGCGTCGTCCAGCTCCACGTGGTTCTTCTCCAGCAAATCTCCCAGCGCATAGTCCAGGCTGATCCGCGCCTTCATCCAGTTCGACCGCGCCGCAATCTCGGTCGACTTCGCCTGCGCCAGGTACGCCTCATTCTGCAGCACCAACAAATCCGTCGACTGCCCCACCGACAACTTGTCTCTCTCCGCATCCAGCAACTGCGCCTGGTACTCCCTGCTCTGCGACGCCGACTCATACGCCGCCTGCGCCGTCTGCAACGCCACCACCGCCGTCTCCACATCCTCGCGAACCTGCTGCGCCACCTTCTCCGTCCGCGCCTGCACCTGCCGCAGCTGCACCGTATCCCGCGCCGCATCCGCCTGCGCCACCCGGTTGCGCAGCGGCAGCGTCAACTGCAATCCAGCCTGGTAGATCGTCGACACCCTCAGCCCGGCCAGCGCCAAATCCTGCGGCGTCGTCGGCAGTCCCGTCCCCGGCGATCCCAGCTGCTCGTACGGCTGCTCCGTCGATCCCCGCGTCTCCACGTTCGCATACAAATTCAACTGCGGCCGTGCATTGTTCCGGCTTGCCTCCACGCTGATCTTCCCCGTCTCCACCTGCAACTGCGCCTGCCCTAAATCCGGCCGCCGCGATAACCCCTCCCCCACCAGCTCCGGAACATTCAGATCCTCCAATTTCTCCGGCACCACAATCCGGTCGGTCGGCACAATCTCGTTGAACTGCGCCGTGAACACCGGCGAGGCCGTCCGCAATAACTGGTTGCGCAGAATAATCTCTTCCTGCTTGTACAGTCCCTGCGCCTGGATGAGCGCGAACCGGCTCGAGCTTTCCAGCGCCTTCGCCTGCGTTAAATTAATCGGCGCCAGTGTTCCCATCTGCTCCTGGTTCTCATAATCCTCGCGCTGCTTGGTCGCCGCGCGCAGCGACTCCGTCTTCACCAGCACATCCTCGCCCAGCGACACCAGGTCAAAATACAGCCGCGACGTCCCATAAATCGTCTGCAGCACCTGCTCCTCAAACAGCAGTCGCGAAATCTTCTGGTCTACCCGCGCAATCCGCAGATAGCGCAGATTCACGCCCCGCCCAAACCCCCGCAACAACGGCTGCGTCAGCGTCACCGACGTGCTCGGCGTCGAAAACGGATTCAGTTGCGACGCCAACCCATACTCCACCGACGACGCATTGCTCCCAATCGCCTCCAGCTGCATCCCCGTCGAAAACCCCTGCAGATACGCCACATTCGTCGCCACAAAATCCATCGGCCCTGTGCTTGCGGTTGTCCCCGTCTCCGTCCCCGTCGTCGTTCCCGTACCGGTCGTCGACGCACCTCCCAGCGTCACCGTATCCGTCCGCCGCAGATACCCCACATCGCCAATCAGCTGCGGATCAAACAGCGGCACCGTCGGCCCCAGCGAATACGCAAACCCGGTCGACAGCTGCGACCACGACTGCTGAATCTGCGTCGTCGAATTCAGCGACGTCAAATCCGTCACCGTCGGGGTCGTCGGATTGCTGTTCACCGTCACCGCATTCAACAGCGGCGACCCCGGCCCGCCCACGCCGTTCTGCGGCAGCGCCGTCGTGAAGTCGAGGCCGCGCGTGATCCCGCCCCCCGCCGCCCGCACCACATCCGTGGCCGCCACCGTAAGGTTGTAGCGCTCCGTCTCCACATCCAGGTTATTTTCCAGTGCCAGCGCAATCGCGTCCTGCAACGTGAGGTAAAGCTTCCCATCGCGGATCAACCCATCCAGCCGCGTCGCGTCTCCCTCAAACAGCGGAGGCACCGTTGGCCGCCGATACGGCCCTAGGAACCCCAGAAAATCCGGCCGCAATCCCGTCACGCCCTCACGCTGCGGCTCCGTAGTCGAGTCCTCCGTACGCTGCAACTCCGGCTGCGGCGCATCCGGCGGCGGCACATGTCCATCCATCGGCGTGATCTGTGGCACCGGCATCTCCGTGGCCGGTCCCGGCGGCACCGTGCTTTGCGCCGGTGCAGGACGCAGCGCCGGCATATTCTGCGGCGGCAACGCCGGCGACGGCGACTGCCCCCGCGCAACCACCGCCGCAGCCAACATCATCACCGCAGCCCCAGCCTTCTGTAGCCCCCTCCGCCTCGCCCGCCTCATGGTTTACTCTCACTACTCGTCTGCTTGCTTGGACCTTGTTGCTGTCCCGGAACCTGCTGCTTACCCGCGGTGTGCACCTCCACCGCCGCGCCCTCGACCACCTCATCAGTCACATCCGTCACGATGACGTCGCCAGCCTTCAGCCCACTCACAATCTCCGTCTCGCTGCCAAAGTCGCGCCCAATCGTCACCGGCACCCAGTGGATCGTCCCGTCCACCACCGTCGCCACCATCGACGTATTCCCGCGAATCGCAATCGCGTCCCCGTTAATCACCAGCGGCGCCTGCACCCCCCTGGCCGGCGGAAACGTCACCACCACGTACATGCCCGAGATCAGCTTGCCCGCCGAGTTATCAATCTGTAGCTCGGTCAGCATCGTCCGCGTATTCGCATCAATCGAATTCGCCGTCCGCGTTACCTCCGCATACAACGGCGGGCCCTGGTACTCCTGCACCTCAATCGGCGCCTTCAACCCAACGTGGATCGCTGGCGCATATCCCTCCGGCACCGACACCAAAATTCGCAGTCGCTGCAGTTGCGAAAGTCCAAACAGCGGCCCGCCCTGCCCCGGCGTCTGCGCCGACACAGCCGACGTCGGCCCACTCCCCGAGCTCCCGGAATTATTGGTCGCTCCCGCCTGCGTCGTTCCCCCCGCCGTCGAGTTCTGCCCTTGCGGCGCCGCCGAGCCCTGCGCCCCCGAGCTCACCCCCGCCGCCGATATCAGCGCGCCCACATCCACGTCCCGCTCCGTAATCACGCCCGCAAACGGAGCCCGCACCTGCTCATAACTCTGAAGCGCCAACTGGTGTTGCAGATTCGCATTGAACGCATCCACGTTGCGCTGTGCCGCCAGCACGTTTGCCACCTGCGACCCGTAGTTCGCCTCCTGCGTATCCCCATCCTGCCGCGAGAACACACCCTTCGCCACCAGCACCCGATAGCGTTGCACCGTCACCGTGTTCAGCGCCAGCTGGGACTTCTGCTGGTCCAGCTGCCGCTCTGCCTGGAACACCTGCTGCTTCGCCTGCGCCACCTGCGCATCCATGTCCGGTGCATCGATCACCCCCAGCAACTGCCCCTGCTTCACGCGATCGCCGATGTCCACAAACCGCTTCTGCAAATACCCGTTCGCCCGCGCATACACATACGCCTGGGTTAACGGAATCGTCGTTCCCGGCACCGCCAGTCCGGCCCGGTCCTTCGGCTGGACCACGGTCATCGTCTCCACCACCGGCTTCGCGTCCCTCTCCCGCTGCGACCGCTGGTCGACCTCCTGGTTGCGGAAGTGCCGCGGCAGCCCACCCGCCAACAGCGCGATCGCGACCAGGATCACAAACGCGATCAGAAACCAGTACAGCGGCCTCCGATTCTCCGGCCAGTGGACTCTCTCCTTCAGCGGCTCGTGGGGATGCTTCGCGCGGCTGGAGTTCGTCTCCTCAAACCGCTTGCCCAGCCGCCGGTCGTCGCCAGAGTTCGGATCGGCAAACTGCTCGCCCACCTGCTCCGGACTACTCTCCTCCGGCCGGGGTCGCTCGTGCTTCGGATCAATCGGGTCGTGCCTGTCGTCGGCCATTACGCTGTCTGCTCCTGACTTCCTTGCGAGGGATTCGGTGGTTGCTGGCCGTGCCCACTCAACGCCGGCCCCGCTTCTTCGTCAATCTCTTTCGAGTAGTCAATCGGTGGATGAGTCTTCAGCAACGAATAAATCGTTGGCACCAGGAACAGCGTGCCCATCGTCGCGAACATCAGTCCCCCAATCACGGCTCGCCCGAGTGGCGCATTCTGCTCGCCACCCTCGCCAAATGCCAGCGCCATCGGCAGCATGCCGATGATCATGGCCATCGCCGTCATCAGCACCGGCCGCAGCCGCGTGTGGCCCGCATTCAGCGCCGCCTCGCGCTGATTCTTCCCCGCCAGTCGTTCGTCATTGGCAAACACCACCAGCAGAATCGAGTTCGCCGTCGCCACGCCAATCGTCATAATCGCGCCCATCAGCGATGGCACGCTAAACGTCGTCTGCGTCAAAAACAGCATCCACAATATCCCGCAGAAAGCACAAGGAATCGCCATCAGAATAATCAGCGGATCCAGCCACGACTGGAAGTTCACCGCCATCAGCAAATACACCAGCATGATCGCGAAAATAATTCCGACGCCCAGCCGCACGAACGACTCGTTCATCGTCTGCACCTCGCCGCGCAACGATATCTGCGTCGTCTTCGGCAGACTCTTCTTCGTCTGGTCCATGATCTTCTGGATCTCGCTCGCCACGCCGCCCAGGTCTCTCTGATCTACATCCGCATAGATGTCATACACCGGCTGAATGTTGTAATGGTCCGCAATGATCGGCGACAGTTCCCGCCGAAAGTCCGCCACATTCCCCAGCAGTTGCGTCGTGTTCCCGTTCGGCGACGTAATCGGTGTCCGCGCCAGCGACTGCAAACTGTCGATCCGGTAAATCGGTGTCTGCGTCACAATCTGGTAATTCACCTGCGTCTTCGGATTCAGCCAGTAATTCGGCGTCGTCTGCCCCGACCCTGTCAGCGAAATCAGCGCCGAGCTCGCCACATCCGTCTGCGTCAGCCCCACCTGCCGTGCCTTCGTCCGGTCCGCATTGATCTGCATCGTCGGATAGTTCACCTGCTGATGCAAATGCACATCCACCGCTCCCGGAATCCCTGCAATCTGCTTCGCGAGCCTCGTCGCCAGATCATAGTTCCCCGGATCGTGCCCGATCACCTGCAGATCAATCGGCGCCGGCAATCCAAAGTCCAGAATCTGGTTCGTCATGTTCGCCGGCGTAAAGAAGAACGTCGCCGTCGGAAACTTCCGCCGCAAATCATCGCGCAGAATCCGCGTGTACATCTGCGTATCCTTCGCGCCCGGCTTCAACGCAATCTGAATATCTCCATCCGAGTTCGAGATCGTCGATGTCCCCGAGAACGCCAGGTTAATTCCGCTGTTCGGCAGCCCGATATTATCCAGGATTAACTCAATCCGATCTGCCGGAATCTGCGTCCGGATCTCCTTCTCCACCGCCGCAAAAAACTGCTCGGAATCCTCCAGCCTCAGCCCCGGCGGCGGATTCACATGCAGCTTCATCTGCCCCGAATCCACATACGGGAAGAAATCCTTCCCGATAAACAACGTCAGCGGCAAGCTCACAATCACCAGCAGCACAAAGAATCCAAGCGTGATGGCCGCATGTTCCAGGCACCAATCCAATAGGTCCTTGTAGTGGTGCTGCATCTTCTCGAACTGGCGATCGAACTTCGAATGAATCCGCCACACAAAGCTGCGCCGCTCCTCGCGCTCGCTCTCCCCCGGATCCTGGTACAGCGCAATCTCTTTCCCCAGCAGAAAATGCATCATCGTCGGCACCAGCGTGCGCGATAGAAAATAGCTCGCCATCATCGCGAACGCCACCGCCTCAGCCAGCGGCGTAAACAAGTACTTCGCCGCGCCCGTCAGCAGCACCACCGGCACAAACACAATGCAGATCGACAACGTCGACACAAACGCCGGCGCCGCCACCTGCTGCGCCGAATGCAGAATCGCCTGCGTCAGCGGCCGCCGCTCTGCCATATTCCGATGCGTGTTCTCAATCTCCACCGTCGCATCATCCACCAGGATGCCCACGGCCAGCGCCAGCCCGCCCAGCGTCATTACATTAATCGTCTCGCCCAGCGCACTCAGAATAATCAGCGACGTAGCAATCGACAGCGGAATCGAGATACACACAATCAACGTCGACCGCCACGACCCCAGGAACAGCAGGATCATCAACCCCGTCAGCGCCGCCGCAATGCACGCCTCGCGCACCACCTCGTTAATCGACGACCGCACAAATATCGACTGATCGAACAGCGGCGTAATCGTCAAATTCCCCAGCCCCGCCTTCAACTGCGGAATCATCGCCTTGGTCTGCGACACAATATCCAACGTCGACGTATCGCCGTTCTTCAGCACCATCAGCAGCGCCGAGCGCTTGCCATTCTCGCGCACAATATTGGTCTGCACCGCGTAGCCCATGTGCACCTGCGCCACGTCCTTCACGTACACCACCGCCCCGTTCGCCGCGCGCACCGGCAGATCATTCAGCGCCGACAAATCATCCGGACTCGAGTTCGTCTTCATCACGTACTCGCGATCGCCCATCCGCTCGGTGCCCGCCGGAAGAATCACGTTCTGCTGCGAGATCGTCGTCGACACGTCGCTCGCCGACAAATGCCGCGCGTACAGCAGGTTCGGATCCGTATCCACCATCACCTGCTTTACCTTGCCGCCCCACGGCAGCGGAACGCTCGCTCCCTTTACATTCGCCAGCCGCGGCCGGATAAACTGCAGCCCATCGTCATACAGATCGGCCTCGCTCAGCCCCTGCCCGCTCAGCGCCAGCTCCACAATCGGCACCGACGACGCGTCGTACTTGATCACAAACGGCGGATACGTCCCCTGCGGCAACACCCGCAAAATTGTCTGCACAATCGACGTCACCTGCGCCAGCGCCTGCGACACCTGCACCTGCGGCTGGAAGTACACCTTCACCACCGCGATGCCCTGGTAGCTCTCGCTCTCCGTGTGCTCCATGTCGTTGACCGTCGTCGTCAACGCCCGCTCGCACACCGTCACCACGCGCCCTTCCATCTCTTCAGGCGTCAGTCCGGCATACGTCCACACAATCGTGATCACCGGAATATTAATGTTCGGGAAAATATCCTTGGGCGTCTCAATCGCCGACCCGATGCCCAGCAAGGCAATCAGCATCGACAGCACAACGAAGGTGTAAGGGCGGCGAAGAGCTAGCCGAACGATCCACATAAACGCCTCAGAGGGGTGTAGTTCGCAGTGGAGTGCGATCAGTTATAAGACGCACAAAACCCCCTCCAAGACTCCACCTCTCACCCGCCAAACATTTGCATCCACTACCTCTTCAGCCTCATCAAAAGATTTTCCGGGCGTCTTCACCGCCGCTGTTCAAGAGCAAACGCTGAGTGCCCCATCAGACAAACCCAGGTGCCCATCCGCGCGCTTCTGCGGGCGGGTGGGATGACGAACGCAAGATGTCCCCCCACCTGCCATCCTCAAAAACAAAAGCTCGCCGCCGATCCCAACTCCGATTCGCCGCCGCGGAGTTCGAGAGGCCGCCCGCGCCGTTGACTTCTCCACCGGCGGAGACCACAGCTCCCCAACCCTCGCCACCACGCTCACATGGTTGATCACATGCTGCGTCATCGCCAAAAACGTCACCGAGAAACGTCGTGCTACGCCTGATCCAGCCACGGCGGTCCATCGTTCCCGCTCAGACCTTGTCGCTGCCTCTAGCTACCCCAAGGCTTCATCCTTGGGTCTCCTTCACCGAAAAAGAACAAGGGCTTTAACCCTGGGGTATGCTCTCTTGTCTCGACCCCAGCTCACGGCGCCCACCTCACTTCTTCGGCATCAAGTCCACGCTCTCCACCGTAGCGCCCTTGCTCCGCACCGCAATCACCTGGATCTCCACCAGCCCCCAATCCGTCGCCAGCGCCGCCACCTGCATCGCCGCCCGCACCGGCCGATTCGGCTGCTCCGCCGTCCCAAAGAACTTCGCATACGCCGCATTCAATCCCGCGAAATCCATCTTGCCGCCCTTCGCCGGATCGCCCGCCAAAAAACACTGCATCTCCACGACGTCACCCATCGTCAGCCCCTGCGTCTTCAGCAGCGCCTCAATCTTGGTCAATACACTCTCCGCCTGTGTCTCGGTATCGCCATACACCGCCGCCGTTCCCTTGGCCGCATCCGCTGTCATCGGGCTAGCCATCTGCCCCGACAGATACAGCGTGTCCCCCGCCCAGATCGCCGCCGCAAACCTCTGCGACGCCACCGGCGTCCCCGCCGAATAAATCCGCTTCACCGCAGTCTGCGCCTGCACACCGCAAGCAACCGCCATCACCACCACGGCCAACACCGCCACACGAATCTTCATCGCTCTCTCCTCAAATCAAATTCACCTGCAACCGCGCGCACCCTCGCCCATCGAAACGGCGCAGAGACACCACAGCGAAATTCGGCCGGCGTCGCGTCCTGTGCGTCAAGGCTTTGACCGGGCAGTGCCTCCACTCTACCGCACCCAAGCCGGCCCCACTCCCCACGCTCCATCAGGGCTGCAACGTCCCCCCATACCCCGCAGCCACAATATTCCCCTGCACCGCCTCCAGGGCCTGCGCCGTCGGCATACCCTTCGTCATCACGCCCTCAAAGAAATACCCTGTAGCCCAATTGCTGTTATCCCCACCAATCCCCAAAATGATTGCGCCCTCCTGTTGCATCGGTTGATACCCCTTCGGCAGTGCAATGATCCCCGTACTCGTCAGCCCGCCACTCTGCGCATTGCCTTGGTAGATGGCGTAGCTATGCTGACCATCGCTCGCGCCCATGTCCGTAACAAACGAAGTCCCGGCCGGCACCGCGAGATTCCCGTAGATACCATCCTCCATATCCAGCCCCGCATCCGGAGCGCACGGTGTGCCATGGCACATCACGTTGATCGCGTCCATGTGTCCCGCCTTGTTGTCCAGGTTGTTCACCTCCGCATTGCCAAAATCAAAGCAGCACTTCTCGTTAAGATGGAGCGCCGAGGTCACCATGTACACGCCCTCCGGCTCACCGCGCACCGCTGTCCCCTTTGGACTGTCGTTGCGATACCCCATCCCCGCCGCAATCGCGATCCCATACACCTTGTGCCCCCCGGCCATCGCCGGAAGCGCGTCGGCCACCGCCGGCACATCGTACCCACCCGGCCCCGGCCCGCTCGCCGCTCCGCCAGCAGGCGCCGGCGTCAAGTCGTTATCGTTCGCCGACTGGTCATAAATCTTCGTGATCGTACACGTCGTCTTCGCGCAGAATGTATCCTGCGCCGCCGCATTCGCATACCCATCCGGCAGCAGCCCCACATCCGCGCTCGCCTTATCCGATTGCCGCGTCACCTGGTACAGCGGCCCGGTATAGCTCGCATACAACGCCCGCGTCGTGCTGATCGCCGCCACGCACGGCGTCGCCGACGCAACCAGGTCACACGGCCGCGAACCCGCCCCCGCCGTGTGCACCGAAGCTGCCCCTGGCATCGCAGCCACGCAGCCCGTGTTCATCACGAACGCGGAGAAAAGTACGCCCAGCAACACGAGGTTCCCAAACAATGAGCTCAATTTCTTTGCCATAGAATGTCCGCAAGTCCCTTCCATCATCTTTTTTCGTTCCGCCGATCCATCGCTCCCAGCGCCATATCTTCGCCGCTGAGAAAACGTTTAACCCGACACCCATACATACTCCTCCCCCGCGACCAGACGCAACCGCGGACCGCGTCCTCCTCGCCACCACATCCGCTGCTGCATCTGAGCAAGAAACGAAAGGAACCCCACTTGCCCAACGATATCGACGTCCTCATCCTTGGCGCCGGCATGGCCGGCCTCACCGCCGCACGCGCCCTCGCCGAACGCGGCCTCCGCGTCTGCGTCCTCGAAGCCAAACAACGCGTCGGCGGTCGAATCCTGTCGCAGCCAGTCGAAGGCGGCGGCACCGTCGAGCTCGGTGCCGAGTTTGTCCACGGACGCCCCCCCGAGCTCTGGGCCCTCATCGACGAAGTCGGTGTCACCACCGTCGAGCGCCACGGCTCCATGCTCCGCGAACAGTCTCCCGGCAACCTCGTCGAAGACGACCCCCAGGACACCACCATGTTCGAACCCCTCGAGCGCCTTAAAAATTCCGGCCAACTAGAAAACTTCGCCGCCGAAGACCAGACCTTCGCCCATTGGCTCGCCGCCAGCGACGTCCCCGCCGACCTTCGCCCCGCCCTCACCGCCTACGTCGAATGCTTCAACGCCGCCGACGCAAATCGCATCAGCGTTCGCTCACTCGGCATCCAGCAGCAGGCGGAGGACGCCACCGAAGGCGATCGCTCCTGGCAAATTCCCGGCGGCTACGCGCAGCTCACCGACTACCTCGCCGCCCGAGTCAAAGATCTCGGCGGCGAAATCCGGCTCGACTCCGAAGTCCTCAACATCCGCTGGACCCCCGGCAACGTCCTCGTAACAACCTCGCACGGCGATCTCACCGTGCCGCGATGCATCGTAACCCTTCCGCTCGGCGTCCTCCACAAAGTCAACCAGCCCAGCGGAATTCCCATCACTCCCGAACCAGCCGCCATCCCTCACGCACGACGCCTCGCGATGGGCCACGCCGCCCGCTTCACCATGGTCCTTCGCCACCCGTACTGGCAATTTACACACTGGCAATTTACCCAGTTGTTCGGCCCGCAGGCGATGCGTACCCTGAGTTTCTTGTTTACGCCTGGTCACAACCCGCCCGTGTGGTGGACATCCCACCCCGACCCCGCCTCCCTCCCTGCCCTTACAGGATGGGTAGGCGGCCCGCGTGCCTCAGCGCTGGAAGGAAAATCCCCCGCGCAACTCGGATCCGACGCCTGCGCCGCGCTCGCGAAAGTCTTCGCCCTCGACCAGCACCTCGTCCGCTCCGCCCTCGTCGCCACCTACTCGCACGACTGGGCCGCCGACCCCTTCGCCCGCGGCGCCTACAGCTACGTCCCCGCCGGCGCCGTCGATGCCTCCTACGCCATGGCCCAGCCTCAAGCCGACACCCTCTTCTTCGCCGGCGAGCATACCGACATCACCGGCAACTGGGGAACCGTCCACGCAGCCATTCGCAGCGGTCTCCGCGCAGCCGCACAGATTCTCAAGGAACCCGCAGCAACCTGAACTTCGTATCGCAGGAAGGAGGTACGCCATGCCCTCCGAAATTGGCCCCGTTGTACCCAAATGCACCCCTCCAGGCACGCCTGCGCTCCTCCTCCAAATAATCTGCCTCCTCCTTCTCGTATTCGGCCACTCCCTCTCGGCGCATTCCCAAGGTCCCGCTCCCATCACGTCTCTCCCCACCCTTCCCGACCTCCCCAACGCTCCCTCGCCACAAATTACCCCCATCGCCGAATCCACCCACGCCCCGCCCCTGTCCTGGACGAACGACACGACCGACTCAACCTACGAGCCGCCTCAGGTTCCCAATCAGTCCGGCCCACCTCGCTGGTGGAAGTCCAGCACCTTCGACCCCGACGCCAAGCCCGACCCCGGCTACCTCGAACACTACCAGTGGCGCGGCCTCATCTGGCAGAGCGTCGAGTTCAATATCGTCGAAAATGGCTTTCGCATCTCCAGCGACTCGGTCATGCGCGATACCCTCGCCCACCGCCCCTTCTGGCACGATTGGCTGGCCTCCACCAAGCAGTTCAACATGCGCCGCTGGAATGATGGCGACGATTTCATCGTGAACTACGTCGGCCATCCCATGCAAGGCGCGGTGGCTACGTACATCGAGATCCAGAACAGCCCCACCGACCGCCGCCTGCAATGGGGCGACCCGGGTTACGGCAAGTCCCGCTTCAAAGGCTTCCTCTGGTCCGTCGTCTACAGCACCCACTCCGAGATCAGCCCCGCCGGCGAGGCCGGCATCGGCAACGAGGGTGGCTTCACCTACCCCCAAAACTGCCTCTACCAGTCCTTCGACTGGCCAACCGGCATCTGCAATCCAGGCAAGAAATCCACCAACAACACCGGCTGGGTTGACTTCATCATCACTCCCACCGTAGGCATGGTCTGGGTCACCGCCGAAGACGTCATCGACCGCTACGTCACCCGGCCAATGGTCCTGCGTCACCCTGACCGCTTCTGGCCCCTCGTCGTCCGCAGCGGCCTCAGCCCCTCGCGCTCCTTCGCCAACATGTTGCGCTGGAAGGTGCCCTGGTATCGCGACTATGAGCAAGCCATCCAGCCCCCCAACCGCGTCTTCTGGTTCCCCTCAAAAGAAGTCGCCGAGTACCGTACCATTCCCCAGGTCCAGCTCGCTCCCTTCTGGGACAGCTTCAGCATCGCCGCCAACACCCCCACCTGTTTCAACTGCCGCGAGACCTCCATCGGCGGTGGCCTGCAGACCACCCTCAAGATCCGCGGCTGGCTCGGCTTCGATACCTCGGTCAGCTATCACCCCAACACCAGCCCTCTGCCCAGCGACCGCGCCGGCGGCAACATGCTCGCCGCCTTCTTCGGTCTCAGCGCCAGCAGGCAATGGCACTACTACGCCCTCCACTTTGCCCTGCGCCCCGGCATGGTGCAGTTCGACCAGGCCTATCTGCGCAGCCCCGTCCTCTACACCGTCCTCGGCTCGCCTCCGCGCGTCGGAACCATCGGCGGCAACGCCGATGGCCTTCCCTACCCCGGTGTCACCGACGCCAACGGCACCCCGCAGGAGCCGCCCCTCGGCGCCATCCATCACTTCGCCTGGGACTGGCAGCTTGCCGCCGACTACCGCCTCACCCAACGCATCGCCTTCCGCATCGGCCTCGAAGAAGCCGTCGTCCGCTACCGCACCGCCAAAGTGGATGAGCCCGGCATCGGCAGCCCCCCCATTCAAAGTTGGCTCTCCAAACAACAGTTCATCAACCGCGGCAACTTCGTGCTCCAACTAGGCCCCGTCTTCAACTTCTGAATCACCCCTTCTGCTCCACCCACTGCTTCCGCCAAGCCGGCGCCTCAAACGGATCCGCAAAATACTGCGTCTCGTGCACCACCTTCCCCTCGCGAAATTCCATGATGCTCACAGTGAATGCCGGCCGCCCCTGGTACGTAATCGTGTACTCCGTAACCCACAAATCCTCTCTCCCAAGCAGCCGCCTCACCTGAAACCCTGAAGGCTTCCCCGGATGATGACTCCGCAACGCCTGCAAATTCTTTCGCCCTAAAATCCGCTCGCCCGACTGCGGATACTCGCAGATCGCATCGTCGGCATAGATGTCATGCTCCGCCTCAACATCGCCCTCCGCCGAAGCCCGCCAATGCGCCTCCAACGCTTCCCGCATTCCTTCTTCTCCCATACACCCTCCAGGCACGTTTCGAACTACATCCTAATCCCCTCCGCGAACGAGGAATCTGCTGCTTCTCCAACCATCACTCACGTCATCTCGACCAAAGCGCGCAGCCGAAAATGGCCACAACATCCGGGCTTTAGCTCCTGGGGTATGTCTTTCCTCCCGGTCCGCCTTTTCCCTCACCTCTGCCGCGTGTTCGCCAACGCCCGCAGTATCGTCCGCGTGTTCTTGTTCATCACATGTCGCAAATACATCGTGAGAGCGAACGCGAGCACCAAAAAGAACAGATCCACGCGCAGTATCGAGTGCAGCAGTTCCCCCAGGTTCTCCGGCGGGAACATGTGCACATGCATCCACACAAAGACCACAACAACAAGGATCGCAAGCACGCCAACCACAATCCGCGACGTCCGCTCCGATCGATCCGCATCGGCCAAAGCTTGCTGCACAAACGCGCGCTCTCCATTGCTGTTCTCAGGGTTATTCAATTCAGGGCTCATGCTGGTTTCCTTTCATCAGTCAAATATTTGCGAAGCATCGTGACCCCGTAATGCAGCCGCGACTTCGCGGTGCCCACAGGTATTTCCAAAATCGCCGCCGCCTCTTCCAGCGATAAATCCTGCTGATATCGCAGCAGCAACACCGCCCGGCTCGCCGGCGACACCCGCTCCACCATCTGCAAAAACGCCTCATCCGGCGGCTCGCCCAAGCGCTCATCAAACGTAGTCAGCTCTTCCACCGGCGCGTCCTCAATCGACTGCCACCGCCGCGCGCTCTTCATCTGCGCAAACGCAATCCGCGATGCAATCCGAAACGTCCACGCGCGAAACACCGCAGGCTCGCGCAAATGCTGCAGCTTGCGAAAGATCTGCAGCGACGTCTCCTGCAAAATATCGTCCGCCAGCCCCGCCCCCGCAAGATACGTCACATACCGCCGCAACGGCCCATACGCCTCGCGCAGAAGTTCTTCCAGCGCACCCCGGTCGCCGCTCTGCGCCAGCAGCACCAGCAGCGTTTGATCAGGCGTCGCGGACTCCTTCGCTTCCATTCCGGTGTGCATGCTCAAGAGAGGCCTTGCGTTCGCAGAAAGTTCGGTTCCCGCGAAGAAATCATTATCAACGCGCGAGCCTGCAGCAAATCCCGCAGCATCAACAGCCGCCGCAAACACCCTTCAAAACCTGTTGCAAGTGACAGTAGGCAGCTTCCTTCGGATGAAGAATCATCGGCCCATACGCTGCTTGGCTCGCTCGCGCACGGGTTGCTGGGTGTTCTTTCGCGGCTCCACCTATGAAAGCTGAGGATACCGAAATGGCAGATCAAAAGATTACTGGCGTTCTGGGTTCGCCGACCGCCACGACTACACTCGATGGCAAGCAACTTCCGCCGCTGCCCCTGGAATACGGTGGTGTCATCAAGGAAGCCGCCACCGAGTCCACTCCCTGGTGGGCGCCTCGCGTCGTTCCCCCGCAAGGCGCGCCCAACGTCCTCCTCATCATGACCGACGACCAGGGCTACGGCGTTTCCAGCACCTTCGGTGGCGTCATCCCAACCCCCACGTTGGACCGCATCGCCGAGGCCGGACTGCGTTACACCCAATTCCATTCCACCGCCCTCTGCTCTCCCTCGCGTGCCGCCCTCATCACCGGCCGCAACCATCATTCCGTAGGCTCCGGCGTCATCGGCGAACTCGCTACAGGTTTCCCCGGCTACAACTCCGTCATCAGCCCGGAGAAAGCCACCGTCGCCACCGTCCTTCGCGATAACGGCTACGCCACCTCGTGGTACGGCAAGAACCACAACACTCCCACCTATACCTACAGCCTGGCCGGCCCCTTCGACCAATGGCCCTCGGGATTGGGCTTCGACTATTTCTACGGCTTCATGGGCGGGGAAACCGACCAATGGACGCCCTATTTGTTCCAGGACCATACCCAAATCTCTCCGTGGATCGGACGTTCGGACTACAACCTCATCACCGATATGGCGGACGAAGCGGTTAAGTACCTGGGCGATCTCAACGCGGCCGCCCCAGACAAGCCGTTCTTCCTCTATTACGCGCCCGGAGGCACGCACTCACCCCACCAGCCCAAAAAGGAGTGGATAGAAAAGTTCAAAGGCAAGTTCGACATGGGCTATGAAAAGCTGCGCGACGAGATCTTCGCCAATCAGAAGCGCCTGGGCGTGATCCCAGCCGATAGTGAGCTCACACCCTGGCCCGACGGACAGCCCGAGTTTGGCGGAGCCAAGCTTCCCCGCTGGGACTCGCTCACCGCGATCCAAAAGAAACTCTATGCCCGCCAGGCCGAAGTCTTTGCAGCCTATGCGGCTTATACCGACTATGAGATTGGTCGGGTCGTCCAGCAGATCGAGGACATGGGCAAGCTCGACAACACCCTCATCATTTATATCTGTGGCGACAACGGCACTAGCGCCGAAGGCACCGAGGAAGGCACCTTCAACCAGCTCACGGCCTACAACGGCGTTCTCACCCTTCCCGAACCCCTGCAGCTGCTGCACTACGAAAATTGGGGCTCCGACAAAACCTACCCGCACATGGCCGTGCAATGGTCATGGGCCTTTGACACCCCCTTCAAGTGGACCAAACAGGTAGCCTCTCACTTCGGCGGCACGCGCCAGGGTTTGGCCGTCTCGTGGCCCGGCCATATCGACGACGTCGGCGGTATCCGCTCCCAGTTCCATCACATCATCGATATCGTGCCAACCATCCTCCAGGCCGCCGGCATCAACGCCCCGGAGTTGGTCAACGGCATCCCGCAAAAGCCCATCGAAGGCGTCAGCATGGACTACACCTTCAGCAAGGCAAGCAGCGGCGCGCCCTCCGCCCGCACCACCCAGTACTTCGAGATGTGCTGCAATCGCGGCATCTATCACGACGGCTGGTATGCCTGCACCACGCCCTTTGCCGCGCCCTGGCTTTTGGGGACTGGCAAGCTTCCCGATGTCAATGATTACCAGTGGGAACTCTACAACGTTGCCGTCGACTATTCCCAAAACAACGACCTCAAGGTCAAGTTTCCGGAGAAGCTCAAGGAGCTGCAGGAGTTGTTTACCGCAGAGGCCACCAGGTACCAGGTGTTCCCTCTGGACAACACCGCCTTCTCGCGCCTTCTTACCCCGCGGCCAAGCGCTACCGCAGGCAAGACCGTCTTCACCTACACCGGTGTGAAAGCGGGCATCCCCGTCGCGAATGCTCCCAGCATCCTCAACAAGGACTACACCATCACTGCCGACATCACCGTTCCCCAAGGCGGCGCCGAGGGCATGATCGTCACGCTCGGCGGTCGCTACGGCGGATACGGCTTGTTCCTGCAGGATGGCAAGCCGGTCTTTGTCTACAACCTTCTCGACCTCGAGCGCTTCCGCTGGGAAGGCGGCGTCGGTGGCCGCGTCCACGAAGACTGGTTCGGCAAGGCCCTCAAGCCCGGCCAGCACACCCTCGTCTTCGATTTCAAATACGATGGCCCCGGCCCCGGCAAAGGCGGCACCGGCGTGTTCTCCGTCGACGGCAAGGAATTGCACAAGAAGACCATCAAGCACACCATCCCCCTCCTGATGTCCATTGATGAAACCTTCGACGTTGGGCTCGATACCCGCACCGGCGTCGATAACAGCTATGAACTGCCGTTCAAGTTCACCGGCACCATCAACAAGTTGATCTTCGAACTCGGGCCGTCCCAACTATCCCCAGTCGAACAAACGGCTGCGGCAAAAGCTGTGGCGATGGCCCACGACTAGAGCCGGAAATAAAATCGCCGCAGACCCATCGAGATGCGGCACCACAAGTCTGTCTAGCGAACAGGACAGGCAGCTGCGTTCCTGGCCGGTCTCCGAAAACGGGGACCGGCCATTTTTTTACTCTGAGAAGGCCGGCAGACCGGATCGCTACCACCCAATGCGCTTCCCCCTGCCTCACTCAACCCGCCCATCCTCCCCCGGGAACGGTACAGTGGAGAAGCGCGCTCCATCGGGCGCCAACTCCCATGACCGACGCCGACCTCCTCCATCTCCTCCGCGACTGCTACACCCCCACCGGCGTCAACATCGTCGCCGCCGGCCTCGTCCGCTCCGCCACCCTCACCCCCGACCCCGACGCCCCGGGCGCCTCCATCCCCGGCCTCCCCCCGCGCTTCATCGCAGCCATCACCCTCCACTCCCCCTCAACCGACGAGGCAGCCGCAGCCCAACTCTCCGCCCAGGTCGAAAATCGCCTGCTCGGCCTGCCCTCCATCTCGCGTGTCAAGCTCACTTTACTTCCCGCCCTCTTTCCCATCCTCTAACCCCGCATTCTGCTACCCGAAACCAGGCTAAAGCAGTCGCTGCGTAACCCGAAACCGGGCTAAGTCGACACCAAACGCACCTGATTTCCCCCGATTATCCATGCCAAGACACAAGCCCGAACCCGCCATTCACCCCTTCGACCAGCTCCACGGCACCGATACCTCCGGACTCATCCCCGGCTACCTCATCGCCGAAGGTACCGACGCCCAAGTCTCCGAGCTCACCGCCTACTACGGCGTCGCCCCCTCTATCCTCCATGGTTTGTTAGACATCTGGCTCCAGCGCACCACTCCCCAACCCATCGAGCGCACCGTCTTCCTCGACATCGGCGCCGGCAAAGGCCGCGCCATGCTCCTCGCCTCCCAGTTCCCCTTCCTCCGTGTCGAAGGTGTCGAACTCAACGCCGACCTCGCCGCCATCGCCAACGCCAATATCTCTCTATGGCACAATGACTTACAAGCCAACTCCCTCTCCCCCCTCCGTCTCCATCACGCCGACGCCACCACCCATCCCCTTCCCCCCGAGCCCACCCTCGCCTTCCTCTTCCACCCCTTCGAACTCCCCCTCCTGCGCCGCTTTCTCCGTCACGTAGAGCAATCTATCTCCAACAATCCAAGGCCTTTCGACCTCCTCTACGTCAACGCCGAGCACGACTCCTACCTCGACCGCCACCCCGCCTTCACCCGCCTCTGGAACGGCCTCGTCCCCATGTCCCCCGCCGACCACGCCGCCGACCTGGCCGCCATCGCCCAACAAAAGGAATACGGCTCCACCGGCGACGAACTCTGCGCCATCTACCGCTTCCAAGGCCGCAAACCCCGATAAACTGCAGTCGCAAATCAAATAAATTCGTTTCACATTCCTTTCATGGAACCAACCCGCTCCAACCCCCGTACTACAAACCAGACCTGATTCGCTTCACTTTTCCCAACAAATTATGGATAGTGTGCGAATAACGAACTAGCTGAGCGATAAAAAGATTGCATCACAGGGAACCAATCGCTAGTCTTATCCGTAACAGGTTGTGTGCACAATACCCGGCTGCCCTCCCTCAAACTGAGCGAGCGACCGGTGCCACAAGGTTCCCGGTGAGCTCCTGGGACCGCACAAGCCTCAAACTATTCCCGCGACCGCGACGGCTGAGTCAAGACCTCATTCCCGGCGGCACGGACCACAATCACTGATTTCAAACGCTGTAGTAGAGCGCCGCAATCCCGGCCTCCGGTCGCGCGCGCCACAGGAGAATCACTATGTACCTCGCACTCATTGCACTCGCATCTGCTTCCACCATCTTCGTCCCGAGCTTCATCGCCATTCGTGATCGTACAAACGCTGACTGGCACGTCCGCTTCTAAGATGTAACTGCAACACAATAAAGGCCGCGATCTCTTCGCGGCCTTTTCTGTTTCCGCTCCGGAATTACCAGCGCATCAGCAGCAGCCGCTCATTCTCCGCCTCGCCTTGCCCAATCGAAATCTCCGCGTCCGCCCGCTCCATCACGCTCGCGAACCGGTCGCCCCACTCCACCATCACCAGCGCATCCCCCGCCTCCGCCATCTCCCACAACCCAATCCCCTCAATCTCCCGCTCCTCTTCCAGCCGATACAAATCCAGGTGAATCAGCCGCGTCTTCCTCCCCTGGTACTCGTGCACCAGCGTGAACGTCGGACTGGTAACCTCCGCAGAATCAGCACCCAGCGCCGCCGCCATCCCCCGCACCAGGGTCGTCTTGCCCATCCCCAAATCCCCGCGCAACACCACCAGCTTCGGCGCCGGCAACAACTCCGTCAGCATCTCCCCCAACGCCAGCGTGCCATTCTCACTCCGCGTCCGCAACCGCTTTTCCCGACTCCACGCCTTCATCGCCTCTCCCCATTCGCCGCCGTCCCCGCAATCCACGTCAGCCCGTCCGCGTACTTTACCCGCGCTCGAAACGCCTGCCACAGGTGCCCCACCGTATCCATCGCCAGAACCGTATGCTCATCCTGCGCCAGGCAGGCAAAGTCCCCAGCCAGTCCATGCAGAAACACCGCGGCCTCAACCGCATCTGCAACATCGTCAGGATATTGCGCCAGCATCGCGCACACGATCCCCGTCAAAATATCCCCGCTCCCGCCCTTCGCCATCGACGGATTCCCGGTAGTATTCACCGCCACCCGACCATCCGGATGCGCCACCAGCGTCCGCCAGCCCTTAAGCACCAGCGTCACGCCATGCTCGGTCGCAAACCGCCGCGCCAAGCCCACCCGATCCGCCTCAACCTCCTTCACGCTCATCTTCACGAGTCGCGCCATCTCTCCCGGATGCGGCGTCAGCACAATCGTTCGCCCCTTCATCGCAACATCTTTCAGTAGCGACGTCCTTCCCGCCAGCGCATTCAACGCATCCGCATCAATCACCATCGGCAGCGTCACCCGCCCCACAAACGTCCGCACCCACTGCGGCGTGGTTCCCTCCTGCCCCAACCCCGGCCCAATCCCCGCCACCGTCATGCCCTTCACCAGCGCCTTCAGTTCCTCGCTCTCCAACTGGTCCAGCGCCAATCCACCCACCTCAAACCC
>DATHQT010000043.1:0-2439 GCA_035482415.1 Acidobacteriaceae bacterium
ACACCGCAGCAACCCCACCAGAAGGCCTTGCCCGGCACGGATCGCGGCCATCGATTCGTCGCCTTGCCAGTTCACCGAATTGCGCCGGATCATCTTTTGATTCTCTTCGTAAGTGGCCCAGTCAATATAACCCACGTGATGGTCGGGGATAAAAACCCGGCAATCTTCGGCTCGCCGCGTGGCCCCCTGACGCTTCTCCAGCCTGCCTTCAGCCAGTACGGTCGCCACTGGGCGACGGCCCCAAACATAAGCGCCGGCGTAGAAGGGATTACAGAGAAGGTCGCGGACCAAGCTCTGAGTGGGGATCTTCCAGACGAGCCGCGCTCCCTGGATCGGGTTGGCGGGTAGCTCTACGTCGTGATCCCGAAACCACTGGAACGTTTGACGTACGCTCCACCGTTCCCGAAATTTCTCGAATACCAGTTGAATCGCACCGCAAACTCTTTGATCGGGATGCAAGACAACCTTACCCATCGCGTCCAGGACATAACCAACCGGAAGCCTTTTGAATAACTCGCCGCGGCGCGCTTTCGACTCTTGGCCCGCCTGGAGTCGCTGCCGAAGAACCTTCAACTCGACGACGCTGAGCCCTGCCGCAACAATAACTGCTATCGAGTTGTCGTTTCTACTTCATAATCTGCCTGGTCGGCATCTCTGATCCCAACGTGCGAAGTGGCCTGGCGGCACTGTCCCTCTGGTCGGTTCAGCTTTTTTGATTATTTCCCAGTGGTCACACAGATTTGTTATAGTTCCGAATGGGAGGTACGGTTGTAATCGGTACTATAACATTATGAGGCCACTCTTCTTCCGCTCCGACGCACTGCGTTCGCTGCTCTTGCATAGCAAGATCGCCACTCTCGACGAATTGAAACAAGCGGTCGGCACCTCCGTCGATGTCACCGTCTTTCGCAAACTCAAACCCCTGGATTACCTCACCAGCTACTCCCATCGCGGCCGGTACTACACGCTCCGTGAAATCGCCCGCTTCGACGATAAAGGATTGTGGTCGCAGGCTGATGTCTGGTTCTCTCAGGCTGGCACGCTGCTTGCAACCGCCGAGGTTTTCGTCAATCGTTCTCCCAGGGGGTACTTCGCCGATGAACTTGCCCGTGCCTTGCACATCGAAGTGCAGGACGCTCTGCATCAACTGGCTCAGCAACGCCGGGTGACTCGCCAGATCGTGTCCGGTTTGTATCTGTACACTGCCATCGATCGAACCGTCCAGCAAGGGCAACTCCTTACCCGCCGCAAGGTGGAGGCGTTTCCAACGCTGGTGGATGCCTCCGTGCTGGAAGTCTCTGCTGAAGAATTGAAAGCCGCGATCCTCTTGTTCTACAGCCTGCTGGACGAGCAACAGCGCCGCTTGTATGCCGGACTGGAGTCGCTCAAGCTGGGACGTGGCGGCGATCGCCAACTGGCTGGATTCCTCGACCTCGATCCTCACACTGTAGCGCGCGGACGACAGCAATTGTTAGCCCAGGACGTGGAGGTGGATCGTGCGCGCAGAGCGGGCGGCGGTCGCAAGCCGGTGGAAAAAAAACGCCCGAAATAATCGATGCCATCGAGATTATTCTGGAGCACGATACCGCCGGCGATCCCATCACCGGACTGAAGTGGACACGGAAGACGACGGAGAAGATCGCAGGGCTCCTGCAACAGATCGATATTTCGGTCTCAGCCAATACCGTCGCGCGACTTCTGTACCAAATGGATTTCTCTCTGCGTGTCAACCGAAAGCAGATCGCCACCAACTCCAGCCCGTACCGGGATCAGCAATTCCAGCATATTTCCGTGCTGCGGGAGCGCTTCTTGCGGCAAGGCCTTCCGATCATCAGTGTGGACAGCAAGAAACGCGAAATGATCGGCGACTTCAAGAACCCCGGCGCCAAATGGGATCGCGCGCCTGTGCCGGTGAACGATCACGACTTCCGCTCCGATGCCAGCGGGGTGGGCATCTCCTACGGCATTTACGACCCGCCCAACAACCGCGGAACCGTCTGCGTCGGCACCTCGCATGACACGCCGGCCTTCGCTGCCCATTCCATTGCCACCTGGTGGAAGCGCGAGGGATCTCGCCGCCATGGCCGTGCTCCCAAGTTGCTGGTTCTGGCGGACTCCGGTGGCAGCAACGGCTGCAGTTCCTGGGCGTGGAAGACGGAGATCCAGGCTCAGTTGTGCAACCAATTCCACATCACAGCTACCGTCGCTCACTACCCCACGGGCGCTTCCAAATGGAATCCCATCGAACATCGTCTGTTCTCCGAGATATCCAAACACTGGGCCGCCGAGCCCTTGGTCAGCTATGAGAAGATGCTCGGCTTCATCCGCAATACCAGCACCAAAACCGGCCTGGTTGTGACCGCATATCTGGATCGAAAAGAGTATCCCACCGGCCTCAAACCGGACCGCCGACTCATTTCATCGCTCGCTCTCAAACCC
>DATHQT010000044.1:0-2124 GCA_035482415.1 Acidobacteriaceae bacterium
AAGTAGCCGAGAACTCGGCACTCTCGAGTTAGGTTCTGAAACCAATGTAAGCCGATTAGCGGATTAACGGATTAACGAATTAGCTACTTGAGAGTGCCGAGTTCTCGGCTATTTTTTGGCAGCCCGTGACGTACGCTCATAGTCGTCGAGCCACGGCCCGATGAGCCGGTCAAGTTCCTCGAGCTGGCGTTCGGAGCAGGATTCCGGCGCGCAGCTTTCGAGCCAACCGACCACGTGAATTTCGATCTGGTCGAGAGGTATGTCCGGATGGCCGGCATGGATGCGTTCCGCCGACTGCTGGATCGACAGCCGTTGCCCGTCGTCCCAGACGATCTTGCGCTGCCTGGGGTCGACGCCGGCATTTTCCAGGGCGTCGAAAACCAGATCGTGCGCCTCGATGGACTGTTGTCCCTCGGACGAGTCCATCCATTCGAGGAAGTCGTCGAGGAACGAGCCGTTCTCGACGGGATGTTCCGCGTGCCGCTTGCCCATCGGATGAGGATAGCACCGCCGCTCACTGCCGTCACGAAGCTCACGATCGATTCATGGTCGATCACGGGAGATTCAACACCCTTACAGTGATTTCCGGCGTAACGGCAACGTTCATCAGAAACAACAACGAGCCAGCCCGATGTCACTGTGGCTGCACTGGTGGAACGCGATCTGGCGACTGCGCCCGGCGTTCTCCCGCCTGCAAACCTTCCTGTGGTTCGCCACCGCAGTGGCAGGTTTCACCGTGCGGACGGACATGCTGGGCGTGACCTCCATCGTGCGCGCGCTGAACCTCAACGCCCGCTACTACAACGCCCTCGTCGATCACTTCCATAGCGCCGCCGTGAAGCTCGATCAGCTCACGGCGCTATGGACCCAGGTGGTGTTGCGCCTGTTCCCGCAGCCCCTGCGCATCAATGGGCGCCTTGTCCTCGTCGGTGACGGCATCAAGATCCCAAAGTGCGGCCGTAAAATGCCGGCGGTCAAACGACTCCATCAACAATCCGAGTCAAACACCAAACCCGAATATATCATGGGTCACTCACTTCAGGCGGTCAGCATCCTCGTGCATGCCGCCGCCAGCCTCTTCGCCGTGCCGCTCGCCATACGCATCCACGAGGGGCTGGTGTGGACCAACCGCGACCGGCGAACCCTGCTCGACAAGATGCTCGCTCTCCTCGGCATCGTCGCCATCACCGAACCCTGCTACTTCGTCGCCGACGCCTACTATGCCGCACACAAGATCGTCGCCGGCCTGCTCAGGCAGAACAACCATCTGGTCACCCGGATGAAGTCCAATGCCGTCGCCTACACCGCCCACCACCAGCGCGGCCCGCGCAAGAGAGGCCGCCCCAGGATCTATGGCAGGAAGATCAAGCTCCGCTCGCTGCTGGATGACCCCAAGAGCTTCCAGCACGCCCCCAGTCCCGTCTACCGCGAGAACAAGGTGATCATCCAGTATCGGGTCCGCGACCTGCTGTGGCGTCCCGCAGGTCGCCTGGTGCGCTTCGTCGCCGTGATCCATCCCGCAAGAGGCGCCTGCCTCCTGATGTGCACCGATACGTCCCTCGACGCCATCGACATCATTCGTCTCTATGGAATGCGCTTCAAGATCGAGCACACCTTCAAGCAGGCAGTGCGCCAGATCGGTGCGTTCACCTACCATTTCTGGATGTCCGACATGAGGCCACTGCGCCGCAATAACGGCAATCAGCATCTTCATCGCGCGTCGCTCAAATACCGCAACGACGTCAGGCGCAAGCTTCACGCCTACCACGTCTTCATCCAGGCAGGGCTCGTCTGTCAGGGACTGCTTCAGTACCTCTCCGTCGCCTTCCCTCAGCTCGTCTGGAGCTCCTTCGGTTCCTGGCTCCGCACCATTCGTCCCGGCATTCCCCCCTCCGAACTCGTCGTCGCTACCGCGCTACGCCAGAGGCTGCCCGAATTTCTCCTCAATGCTGACCAAAACAACATCTTCACCAAATTCGTCGTCGAACGACAGGACACCAACAAAATGCAGGCCTTCCGCCTCGCCGCCTGAGCCAAAACTTTGCGCAAACCCCGGACTCACGAGATCCCGTCATACTGCCCGCAATTTCTGGGCCCAATCGAACGATTGTGGGGATTGATGCA
>DATHQT010000045.1:0-11115 GCA_035482415.1 Acidobacteriaceae bacterium
CCCCACCCCCGATCCCGATCCCATCCCCGAACTCAATCCCGCCGACGAACTCAATCCAGCGGCCGAACTCAATCCAGCCGACGAGCTCGCCGCCACCTCCGCACCAGAGGACCCGCCCGCCCTCTCCGAAACCCCACCGACCGCGACCAAAAAACAGAATTGGTGGGAGCTTCCATGAACTTCTTCCACCAATACGGCGCGCAAATCCTCCGCCTCACCTTCGAGCACATCTGGCTCACTGCCAGCGCCATGTTCTTCGCGACCGCCATCGCCCTCCCGCTCGGCATCATCCTCACCCGCCACGAAGACTATGCCCGCCCCATCCTCGGCATAGCGAACGTTCTCCAAACCATCCCCAGCCTGGCCCTCTTCGGTCTGCTTCTCCCGGTGCCGTTCCTCGGCGACCGCGCCGCCCGCCTGGCCATCGTCGCCCTCACCGGCTACGCGCTGCTCCCCATCCTGCGCAACACCTACGCGGGCATCCGCTCGGTCGACCCCGCGCTGATCGACGTAGCCCGCGCCCTCGGCATGACCTCCAGCCAGCGCCTCACCAAGCTCGAGCTCCCCATGTCCGCCAGCGTCATCCTCGCCGGCCTCCGCACCGCCACCGTAACCTGCGTAGGCGTGGCAACCATCGCCGCCGCCATCGGCGCCGGCGGCCTCGGCGAGCTCATCTTCCGCGGCGTAGCCTCGGTCGACAACTCCCTCGTCTTAGCCGGAGCCATCCCCGCCGCCCTCTTAGCCCTCGCCGCCGACGGCCTCCTCGGCCTCATCGAAAAACGCCTCCAGGTCCGCCAGCAATGAAGCGCGCGAACAGAGATGCCGTCCTCTCGACCGAAGCGCGCAGCGCGCAGTGGAGAGATCCCTGCATTTCGCCGCCCGCGCCGCGCAGCAAGCAGGGAACCGCCCTCGCATCCCGCCTCTCGCATCTCGTCTCTCTCGCATCTCTGCTTCTCCTCACCGCCTGCGCCCCGCCGCGCTCCTCCCACATCGTCATCGGCGCCAAGAACTTCACCGAGCAAGTCATCCTCGGCGAGCTCCTCGCCCAGGAGATCGAAGCCTCCGGTGGCGGCCCCGTCGAGCGCCGCTTCTGGCTCGCCGGCTCCTACATCTGCCAGCAGGCCCTGCTCTCCAACCGCATCGACGCCTACGTCGAATACACCGGCACCGCCCTCACCGCCATCCTCAAGCAGCCCGTCATGCGCGATCCCACGCTGGTCAACGCCACCATCACCGCCCTCTACGGCCAGCTCTACCACGTCCGCGTCTTTCCCAGCCTCGGCTTTGAGGACACCTTCGCCATGGTCATCCGCGGCGCCGACGCCCGCACCTTCAACCTCCACAACCTCTCCGATATCACCCCCCTCGCCCCCATCTGGCGTCTCGGCGTAGGCTACGAGTTCGCCGAGCGCCCCGACGGCCTCCGCGGCCTCGACTCCGCCTACCACCTCCACTTTGCAGACGCCCCACGGACCATGGAGCTAGGCCTCCTCTACCGCTCCCTCTCCAACCACCAGGTCGACATCGTCGCCGGCAACTCCACCGACGGCGTCATCCGCGCCCTCCACTTCACCGCGCTCGACGACAACCTCCACTACTTTCCCCCCTACCAGGCCGTCCCCCTGGTCCGCGAAGACAGCCTCCGCCGCTGGCCCCAGATCACCACCGCCCTCAACCGCCTCGCCGGCAAAATCACCGCCGACGACATGCGCGCCATGAACCTCGAAGTCGACGCCCAACACCGCGACCCCGCCGACGTAGTCCGAGACTTCCGCTCCCACCACAACCTCTAACCCGTCGCTACCAGAAATTGTCATCCTGACCCGCAGGGGAAGGACCTGCTGTTTGCCGTTGTCGTTGCTCTTGCCTCTGCCCTTGCCTTTCTGTCTGTCATCCCGCAGGGATCTGCTTCTTCCTTTGCCCTTGCCTTTCTGTCTGTCATTCCGAGCTGCGCGAGGAACCCGCTTCTCGCGCGCAGCCCGCCCGTTCTTCGCCCCATCCCAAACCCTGTCCTCTCGACCGAAGCCTGATGGCTTCATCACGCGCAGGGGAGAGACCTGCAGTCGCACTTTGCGCATCGCCCCATGCAGTGCATCATGAACAAGAGGCCCTCATGCAAGAAACCACACCGCCCCCCACCGCCCCCGAACCCTGGCTCCGCGGCACCCTCACCGACATCGACCCCATTCGCCGCCAGGTCCTCCACGCCCTCGAGCTCTCCGCCGAAGACGCCGCCCGCTGGCTCGACCCGCTCACCGACGCCCAGCTCCTCGACCGCCCCTCCAACCTCGCCCCCATCGCCTTCCACCTCCGCCACATCGCCCGCTCGCTCGACCGCCTGCTCACCTACGCAGAAGGGAACCAGCTCAACCCCGCTCAGCTAGCCGCCCTCAAGTCCGAGCTCACCGAAGGCACCGCCGCCGAAGCCCGCGCCGAATTCCGCGCCGCCTTAGCCACCGCCGCCACCCGCATCCGCGCGATCTCCCCCGACCGTTTCGCCGACCCGGTAGGCGTAGGCCGCAAACAACTCCCCACCACCGTAGGCGCCCTCCTAGTCCACTGCGCCGACCACACCCAGCGCCACACCGGCCAATTCGTCACCACTGCCAAAGTCCTCACAGCGTCCACCAAATAAAAAACCTTCACCCCGTCCAGGAATTGTCATCCTGAACGGAGTGAAGGATCCTTTGTATTGCGAGCAGCTCTGACCGCCGTGCTCAGAGTTCCGCCGGCTTCTCCCAGCCCGCGAACACAAACTCCTCCAACCCCTTCCGCGTTCGCGCCGCCTTCTCCATCTCCCGATACGCCTCCGGCAGCGCATCCGGGTCCCCGAGATACCCCAGCGCCCACGCCGCACCCACCTCAAACTCCTCAGGAATATCGAACAGCTTGCGCGCCTTCTCCTTATCCACGCCGCCCATGCCATGCGTATGCAGCCCCAGCGCCGTCGCCTGCAAACTCATATTCGCCGACGCAGCCCCCGTATCGTGCAACCCGTAGGGATTCGGAAACGCATTCTGCGTAAAAATCTTCTTGCCGGCCGACAGAATCAGCACCGGGGCCGTCGCCGCCCACGCCTGGTTAAACTCCACCAGCGACGCCAGAATCTTCGCGTACGTTTCATCGCCCTTCTTGCCCACCAGGAAACGCCAAGGCTGTTCGTTGTAGCTCGACGCAGCCCACGCCGCCGCCGTAAAAATCTTGGTCAGGTCCGCACTCGGCACCGGCTTGTCGGCATACGACCGCGGGCTCCAGCGCTTCAAAATAATATCCAGAACCCCAGACTCCGCAGGCCCCGCCTTCACTTCATCCAAATCAATTGGCATAGTCTCTCCTCCCCGTTGGATGCGCCTTCACCCCTGAGGTTGCAGCAACCTGCCGGGTGCCCCACATCTCGCTTCTGAGATGTGGGGCACCACAAAACCGCGAGGACTTTCTCGAATCTATTACCCGGCCAAATGCCCCATCTTGTCTCGCTTGGTCTCGAGATACCGCTCAAACGTAGGCTCCGACGGGATCGTAGCCGGCACCCGCTCCACCACCCGAATCCCCGCCGCCTCCATCGCCGCCACCTTCTCCGGATTGTTCGTGATCAGCCGCACCGCCGGAATATTCAGCGCCTTCAGAATCTCCGCCGGCAGCTCAAACTCCCGATAGTCCGCGCGAAACCCCAGCTCCAGGTTCGCCTCAATGGTGTCGCGCCCCTTGTCCTGCAACTCATACGCGCGCAGCTTGGCCATCAGCCCAATCCCGCGGCCCTCCTGCTCCTCGTACAACAGGATCCCCGCACCCTCTTTGGCAATCATCCCCAGCGCCAGATGCAGCTGGTCATGGCAATCGCAGCGCAGCGAGTGAAACACATCCCCCGTCAAGCACATCGAGTGAATCCTCACCAGCGGCGGCGCGGCCGACAGATCCCCCATCGTCAGCGCAACCGCATTATCCACGCGCTTCAACGACGCCGAGCCCGGCTCCGCCACACCCTCAAACCCAAGAATGCGAAAATGTCCCCACCGCGTAGGGAAGTCTGCACCGGCAACCTTGCGAACGCTGTTATACGGCATACCTGATTATAGATTCCAAACCCCCGCCCCACGATTCATCGCCACCTTCGCCGGCAACCTCCGCCACCACGCGCCTTTCGCAATCCTTATGAGCTGTGACATATTGGGTGCGTTGATTGCGACGCAAGGAAGAAGTTTCTCGATGGACTCCACTAAGACCGAACCCCGAGGTCCCGTATGCTCTGGTTCTACCAATCCTTCTTTCCCGTGGTCTGGATTATCTTCTTCCTCTACTGGCGCATCAGAGCCGCCCACACCAAGACCACCCAGCGCATCGAGCCGCTTTCCTCGCGCGCCCTGCGCACCGTCATTTGCCTCATCGCGATCGTCCCCCTCCTCACAACGCGCATCCCGTTGCCCTGGCTTTACCGCCAGCTCTGGCCGGTCGGCCTCTGGCCCTTCTGGCTCGGAGCCGCCATCACCATCGCCGGCCTGCTCTTCGCCGTCTCCGCGCGCGAGTACCTCGGCCGCAACTGGAGCAGCTCCGTCACCATCAAGCAGGGCCACGAGCTCATCACCACCGGCCCCTATTCCGTGGTTCGTCACCCCATCTACACCGGCATCCTCATCGGCTTCCTCGGCATGGCGATTGCCATCTCCCAGGTGCGCGGGTTCTTCACGCTCGCCCTCTTCTTCCTCACCTTCTGGCTCAAGCTCCGCAGGGAAGAGCAGTTCATGCGTTCCCAGTTCGGCGAGGTCTACGCCACCTACGCGCAACACACCGCTGCCCTGGTGCCCTACCTCCTCTAACTGAGCGCTGTGGCCCGTTGGTGTTAATTGAACGTGAAGGGTCCGGTATGTTCGCGACACCGCCGCAAGCCTGCGCCTATAATTTCAAACTTCCGGAGGCCTCAAAACCGGAATCCTAGCTTGGACGGAGGTCACTCTATGTCTGAAAAAGTTGCAGACGTCTTGTGGGAGATGCTTGCGAATGCCGGTGTAAAACGCTGCTACGGCATCGTTGGAGACGCTCTCAACCCAGTCATCGATGCGCTGCGCCGAAACGGCAAGATCGAGTTCATTCACGTCCGCCATGAAGAGTATGGTGTCTTCGCCGCCGTCGCGGAGTCCTACCTCACTGGCGATCCCGTCGCGGTCTGCGGAACTGCTGGACCCGGCGTCGTCCATCTCTTCAACGGCCTCATGGATGCGCGCAAGGAGGGAGCTTCGATCATCGCCATCGCGGGCGACGTCGAGACCAGCGTGATCGACACCGCCGCACTCGAAGAACTCAATCCCTACAAATTCTTCGACACCGCGTCTCTCTACACCGGGCGGGTCGTCAACCCTGAGCAGGCGCGGCCCATCTTCAATACGGCGATCCTCACCGCCATCCTCGAAAAGGGACCCACCGTCATTTCGCTTCCGGGAGACGTCGCCTCCGCTGACGCGCCGAAATCCTCGACCGAAATCAAAATTCCTGCCGCACCCCTTTTGCGTCCCTCCGATCCCGACCTCCAGCAACTCGTCCAGATGATCGACGCCGCGAAGACCGTTGCGATCTTCGGCGGCGATGGCTGCAGATATGCCCACGACGAGGTTGTCCAACTGGCAGAAAAACTCAAGGCGCCGGTTGGCTATTCGTTCCGCGGCAAGCCATGGCTGGAACACGATAATCCCTTCGCCGTCGGCATGACCGGCCTGCTCGGTTACGGCGGAGCCTATGAGGCCATCCACCAGGCCGAGCTCCTGCTGCTGCTCGGCACCGACTTTCCCTTCTCGGAATTCCTCCCTGGCGACAGTGTAAAAAAAGTCCAGATCGACAAAAATCCTAAACACATCGGCCGCCGCACCCACGTCGACCTCGGGCTGGTTGGCGACATCAAGACCACCGTCGCCGCCCTGCTTGGCAGCGTCCGCGACAAGACCAGCGACAGCTTTCTCAATAAGCACCTCGCCGAAACGAAATCGTTCGACGAGCTCTTACAGCACTACGTCGTGAAAGGGCCAAGTCTCAAACCACTCCGTCCCGAGTTCCTGGCCGCAACCTTGAACGACCTCGCCTCCGCCGACGCGATGTTCTTCGCCGACACCGGCACGGCCTGCATGTGGCTCGCGCGGCACATCAAAGGCGGCAGAGATCGCAGGCTCTTCGGCTCATTTTCATGGGCATCCATGGCCAACGCCGCACCCAACGCGTTTGGCGCGCAACTGGCTTACCCCGGCCGCCAAACCATCGCCCTGTGCGGCGACGGAGGCTTCACCATGCTCGGCCTCGGCGACCTCTTGACCCAGGTGCAGCGCAAGTCTCCGGTCGTTCAGATCATCCTCAATAATGAGCTCCTCGACTTCGTCAATCTTGAGCAGCAGGAGGCCGGCTTCGTTCCCTTCGGCACCGACTTCAAAAATCCCAACTTCGCCAAGGTCGCCGACGCCATGGGCGCGAAGGGAATTCGCCTCGAAGATCCTGCCGATGTTCGCGACGGCCTCGCCGAGGCCCTTGCCCACAAGAGCGGCCCCGTCGTCATCGACGCCGTCGTCGATCCCTTTGCCATGTCTCTGCCCTCGCATGTTCCGTTCCACACAGCAAAAGGCTTCACCCTCAGCCTCGCCAAGCAGGTATGGAGCGGAAAGATGGACGACGTCATCAAGACAGCCGAACGGAATGTAAGGCTGCTCTGAGCAGCGTGGGTCGCCATATGCTCTCAAACGAGTAATCTAAACGTGTGCACGCAAGCGACCCCAAACTCATCTGGATCACGCTCCTCGTCGAGCTAGGCGTCGCCGCCGCCGTCGCCAGCTCGCTCGCCCGTTCCACCGCCTTCAAACGCCTGCTCCTGCTTAAGCATCGCAACACCCGCGAGACCCTCCATCTGCTCGCCTGGATCTGCGTCCCCCTCATGCTCGGCGTGCTCGTCCGCGTGCGCGTCCCCAACTTCCTCGCCGCCGACCTCTCCTTCGAAGCCGTCGCTATCCTTGGCCTCCTGCTCGGCCCCTGGCCCGCCATGCTCGGCGGCGCCGCCCTCGCTCTCCCCGCCATCGGCCACCACGAATGGTTCGCCCTCCCCGTCAACCTCCTCGTCGCCGCCGTCTTCGGAGCCTACCGCCGCGTCGCCGGCGAAGAAAATATCTGGACCTTCTCCCCCCTCATCGACCTCAGCCTCTACCGCTGGATCCGCCGCACCGTCACCTGGCCTTACCTCGACCGCCAGATGTTTCTGCTCGTCCTCATCATGGCCACCCAGTACGCCACCAGCGTCCTGTCGCACTTCTATCCGCACCGCTACTTCGAGCTCTACTCCAGCTCCTGGTTCATGGAGCTAGCCATCTGCGCCAGCGCCCCCGTAGTCGTCGGTATCCCGCTAAAAATCTGGAACGCCGTCCGCATCGAGCACAAACTCGAAGAGCAGTCCCGCCTCCTGCTCGAAGCCCGCCTCGACGCCCTGCAGCGCCAGATCAACCCCCACTTCCTCTTCAACACCCTCAATTCCATCGCCTCGCTCATCCGCTCCAAGCCCGACCTCGCCCGCGAGATGATCGTCAAGCTCTCCCACATCCTCCGCGTCCTGCTGCGCGATCGCGACGCCTTCGTCCCCTTGAGCGAAGAACTTGACTTCACCGACGACTACCTCGACATCGAGTGCGTCCGCTTCGGCGAAAAACTTCGTGTCGTCAAAGAAATCTCCCCCGACACCCTCGACATCATCGTCCCCTCCATGCTCCTCCAGCCCCTCATCGAGAACAGCATCAAGCACGGCCTCGAACCCCGCATCTCCGGCGGCACCGTCACCCTCCGCTCCCGCGTCGACAACGGCCGCCTGCTCCTCGAGATCGAAGACGATGGCGTTGGCATCGAGCCCGGCGGCCCCACCACCGCCCCCGACTCCGGCCTCGTCCGCGAAGGCTCCGGCATCGGCATGCGCAACGTCCGCGAACGCATCCAGGTCCTCTACGGCGGAGAGGCCAACGTCGAGATCATCAGCCGCCCCGGCCGCGGCACCCGCGTCTCCCTCCGCATGCCCCTCGCCACCCGCGAAGAAGGCGACGAACTCCTCACCATGCTCGCCGAAACTGTGCGCCAATCGCTCAACGCCGTGGAAGTCCAACGCCAGCGCTTTGCTAAAATGAGGCCGGTGGGACGACGCAATGACTGAAGTAATCCACACAATTTCGAGCGCCTCCGGCAACCCCATCGCCGTCGACCGCCGCCCCGCCCTCAACGACCGCCTCCAACACCGCATCTCCCGCTCAACCAAACGCACCAAGCAATCAACAACGAGGAAAGCAATGACCGAAATCGTCTCCATCCATGCCCGTGAAATTCTCGACAGCCGAGGGAACCCCACCGTAGAAGCCGACGTCATCCTATCCGACGGCATCCGCGGCCGCGCGGCCGTCCCCTCCGGCGCCTCCACCGGCGAGCACGAAGCCGTCGAGCTCCGCGATGACGACAAGAGCCACTACCTCGGCAAGGGCGTCCTCAAGGCCGTCGACAACATCGAGTCCGCCATCGCCCCCGAGCTCACCGGCATGGACGCCAGCAATCAGAAACTCATCGACGCCACCATGATGGCCATCGACGGCACCGACAACAAGGGCAACCTCGGCGCCAACGCCATCCTCGCCGTCTCCATGGCCTGCGCCCGCGCCTCCGCCGAAGCCCTCGGCCTCCCGCTCTACCGCTATCTCGGCGGCGTCAACGCCTGCATCCTCCCCACCCCCATGATGAACATCCTCAACGGTGGCGCCCACGCCGACAACAACGTCGACTTCCAGGAGTTCATGGTCATGCCCGTCGGCGCCGAAACCTTCGCCGACGCCCTCCGCTGGGGCGCTGAAGTCTTCCACACCCTCAAAGGCGTGCTCAAGAAGAAGGGCTACAACACCGCCGTAGGCGACGAAGGCGGCTTCGCTCCCTCCCTCAAATCCAACGTCGAAGCCATCGACGTCATCTTGGAAGCCATTACGCTGGCAGGGTATAAACCCGGCGAAGACATCGCCATCGCCCTCGACCCCGCCTCCAGCGAATTCTTCAACAAGCAATCCAAGAAGTACGTCTTCAAGAAGTCCGACAAGTCCGAAAAAACCTCCGAGCAGATGGCCGACTTCTGGGCCGACTGGGTCCGCCAATACCCCATCGTCTCTCTCGAAGACGGCCTCGACGAAAACGACTGGGACGGCTGGAAGTACCTCACCAACAAACTCGGCGACAAGCTCCAGCTGGTAGGCGACGACCTCTTCGTCACCAACACCGCCATCCTCGAGCGTGGAATCCGCGAAGGCATCGCCAACTCCATCCTCATCAAGCTCAACCAGATCGGCACCATCTCCGAGACCCTCGACGCCATCGAGCTGGCCCGCCGCAACGGCTACACCAGCATCATCTCGCACCGCTCCGGCGAGACCGAAGACACCTTCATCGCCGACCTCGCCGTAGCCACCGGCGCCGGCCAGATCAAGACCGGCTCCGCCTCCCGCACCGACCGCATCGCCAAATACAACCAGCTCCTGCGCATCGAAGAAGAGCTAGGCCAAACCGCCCGCTATCTCGGCCGCGCCAGCATCAACCGCGCCAGCTAGCCACCACCAAACCCGGTGCCCCATCTTCGGCGCGGCTCCATCGCGCCTAAGGTGGGCATCGCTTGCGGTAGCAAGCAACCGCTCTCATTCCCTCCGCCCCAATCGGCCGTCATCTCGACCCAAGCAGGATGGCATCACCATCCTTCACAGTGGAGAGACCCCTCCGGAGTGCGCGCAACGCTGCCGTTGAGTTGCGATTGCCAAGGAAATCTCCATCACCTCGTGGCCGGAGAAACCTGAGGTGGATAGGCGTTCCTGCCAGGGCGGCCCGTCGTTCCTTGAAGCCTTACAAGGCCACATCTGGCAGTTCTGACAGTTGTTTACTGCGCCGGGGAGGTTGATCATTCTGCGAACATGGAGCCGCGTAAGGGGAGGGTCGAAGGTCTATGAGCGTGCTGGCCATGAGTTCTCTCGTATTCGCACTTGTCTTCGGAGGAGCACTCGCCGGGATGGCCGTTCGGCGAGTTAAGCCAGACGAACGTTTCGTACCAGAAGCAAAGGATTCGATAAGGCTTGCCATTGGCCTCGTGGTTACCATGACCGGGCTGGTGCTCGGGATGCTCGTGTCTTCGGGAAAGACTTTCTACGATTCGGAAAAGAGCCAGGTCGCTGAAATGTCGTCGGAAGTCATCTTCCTCAGTGATTTGCTCAAAGCCTACGGCCCTGAAACAGTACAGCTCCGTGTCGAAGCCCACGATAGTGTGGAAGAGATCGTTGATCGGATTTGGCCAAAAGATAGTGCCCAGTCGTTTCAACTCAAACCGACGAGCAAAGGCGCCGATTTTTACGAGCACGTGGAACTGCTTGTGCCCAGGAATGCGGAACAGGCTGCTGTGAAAGCCCAGCTCCTCGCGGCGATTCTGAACCTGAGAAAGACTTACTGGTTTCTGTATCTCCAGTCAGAACAAACTTCGATAACGGTTCCCGTTTTATGGGCCGTGACCTTGTGGCTGGTGGTCATTTTCTTCAGCTTTGGCGTCTTCGCTCCGCGCATCCAGAATGTGTTCTTAACTTTTGGGATTTGCGCGATGGCTGTTTCCATCGCGATCTTCATCATCCTGTCGATGAACTCACCGTTTACCGGGGCATTCAGAATCTCTCCCGCCGCAGTTCATGACGTGCTGGGCCAAATCCCCACAGGGCCATAGAAAATTCTTCGTGCTGGGCCACCGGTTAAGGGCATCGGAGGCGAGCCTCGATTCGCGCTAACCCTGAATAGATTCACCAGTGGGAAGTTAATAGCCAGGGATTTCCCGCAAAATTGGCCCTTCGGCAACTTCGGGCCAAGTTGCCGAAAACGCCGTATTTGGGGAGGAACCGTTAGACTAAGGTGCCATGACCATTGAAGAAGTCCATAGAACGATCAAGCGCGGTGACATTGAAGCGCTTCGGGCGGCGTTCAAGAACGGATTAGATCCTAACTTAGACAACAAGTATGGGTGGACTATTCTTATGCTCGCCGCGGGGAAAGGCAACTCGAAGATCGGCAAACTGATCATTGACATGGGGGCTGACTTGAACAGACGGACCG
>DATHQT010000046.1:0-121734 GCA_035482415.1 Acidobacteriaceae bacterium
ACTGGGTCATCGAAGAAGGCGTCCGCCGCTTCGACATCCCGGTGAACCGGGTCCTTGCCGCGCGCGTCGTTATCGAAAACGGCATCGTCACCGACCGCATCCTCGATGTCCCGACCGACGAAGGCAAAGTCGCAGCCCTCCGCAGCGCCGGAGTCACCGCGCCCGATGCCGTTTTCGGGAACTCCGTCCATGACGCCGCCATGCTGGCCATCGGGCGTGGCGCTTTTCCGGTGAATCCGACGCCCGGCCTCGTAGAGCGCGCCGCCGCCGAGGGTTGGCGTGTGTACTATCCTGCGTCCGTTGCGCCGACATCGAGGTAGCTTTCGCGAAGTGAATCACAAAGCATGTATTCCCCCGTCTAAACTGAAACGACGTGAAGGAACCCATACGCAAGTTGGATCACCGCCGACCTCAAGCCGCCGCCAAGCCGCTGCGGCACGTCGTGGCCGCGCTCATGCTGCGCACCAGTGGAGAAACCCGCGAGGTCCTCATCTGCCAGCGCCGCGCCGACCAGCCCATGGGCCTCAAGTGGGAGTTCCCCGGCGGCAAGATCGAGCCCGACGAAACCTCCGTCGAAGCCCTCGCCCGCGAGTTGGACGAAGAGCTCGCCATCCGCGCCACCATTGGCCCCCGCATCACCACCATCCGCCACACCTACCGCAACGGCGGCGCCATCGAAATCGAATTCTTCCTCGTCCGCGATTTCCAGGGCGAACCCGTCAATCGCATCTTCGAGCAGATGCTCTGGAGCCCCTTCTCCCGCCTCCCCGACTACGACTTCCTCTCCGCCGACCTGAACCTCATCCGCGACCTCGCCGACGGCAAACTCCTCTAAAGAGTTGTCAGTTATCCGTTCTCAGTTCCTTATTGTTCCTGGCGCAGCGAATCGTCACGGCTGTACCACAGCTTCCAACTGACAACTGAGAACGGACAACGGACAACTAGCTCTTGCCCGCAGCCACCGCATGCAGCTGCTGCCACACCATCACCACCGTCAACCCAATCACAATCACCGTAGTCGCCCACGCCACTACATTGAACCAGTGCGAGTTCGTGTGCCGCCCCATCAGCGCCTTGTTGTTCACCAGCTTCAGCATGAAATACAGCACGAACGGCAGCAGCACCCCATTCAACACCTGCGACAGAATCGTCATCGTCACCAGCGGAAAATTCGGGATCAGCACCACCGCCGCGCCCGCCACAATCAGCAAGGTATATAGCCAGTAGAAGAACGGTGCCTGGCTGAACTTCTTATCCACCCCACTCTCAAATCCCAACCCTTCGCACACGCTGTACGCGGTCGAAATCGGCAGCACACTCGCCGCAAAGAACGACGCGTTGAACAGCCCTGCTGCAAACAGAATGTACGCAAAGTCCCCCGCCAGCGGCCGCATCGCCGCCGCCGCATCCGACGGCACATTGATATTCCGCATCCCATGCGTCCACAGCGTAGCCGCGCAGGCCACAATAATGAACCACGCCACAATATCGGTGAAGAACGACCCCACAATCACATCCAGCCGCGACGCCTTGTACTGCTTGATCGAAACGCCTTTCTCCACAATCGACGACTGCAGATAAAACTGCATCCACGGCGTAATCGTCGTCCCAATCACGCCGATCACCATGTACACATAGTTGTGGTCGCTCCACACCGCGCGTCCCGGAATCTTTACAGTCTCCACCAGAGCCGTATGCCAGTCCGGTTGCGCCAACACCCCGGCGATGATGTAGCAGATGTAAAACAAGCTCGCCACCAGGAAGATCTTCTCCACGCTCTTGTAGTTTCCCTTGACCACCAGCGCCCAAACCGCCACCGCGCAGATCGGCACGCTAATGTACTTGCTCACCCCAAACAACTGCACCGACCCCGCAATCCCCGAGAACTCCGCAATCACGTTCCCAAAATTAACGATGACCAGTAGCACCATCAGGAAGAACGTCATCCGCAGCCCGAACTCTTCGCGGATCAGATCGCTCAGGCCCTTGCCCGTCACCACGCCCATGCGCGCGCACATCTCCTGCACCACGATCAGCGCCAGCGTAATCGGCAGCATCGTCCACAGCAGGTGATACCCATACTGCGCACCCGCCTGCGAGTACGTAAGAATCCCGCCCGCATCGTTGTCCACGTTAGCCGTAATGAACCCCGGCCCCAGCACCGCAAAAAACATGATGATGCTGACCTTGTACCGCTTCAAGAAACTCAAGCCCGCACCGCCACCCTCGAAATCGCGTCGCCCTCACCCCAGCCACAACTCCGGGTGCCCCAGGTCTCGCTTCTGAGACCTGGGTTCGCACGATGTTCGCGCACCCAACAGACTCTCTCCCCACCAACACGTGCCCCCACCGCGGCAACAAACAAATGTGTGTTTTGCATATTGCCTCCTCGGCTCGTTCTAGACTAACCCGGCTGCAGCCTCAATTGGCTACCCCTTCGAAAGCCGTAGCAAACTTTGATAGGAACACCTCGGACCCGACCCTGAATCTCCAGTCAGCCGCGCGAAGCCTCTCGCCGTCCGCGCAGGACCTCCACAATCTTCGCCACCTGCGCGTCATTCGAGTACCCATCCCGCACCGCCCGCGCCCTCCCCGCCTTCGCAATCCGATCCCGCGCCGCCTCATCCGGCAGATACCTCCGGATCTTCTCCGCGCACTCCTCAAACCCCGTAAAAAACACCGCCTCTTCCCCCTCCACAAACCGCGCCTCATGCCCCGCCGACCGCTCCGCCAGCAGAAATCCCCCGCACGCCGCAATCTCAAAGCTCTTGTGCACAAACTCATCCTGGTTCGAGTGCGTAATAAAACTCAAATTAATCTTCGACCGCCAAACCGCCTCGCGATAATCCTTCCCATACAACTCCGTCCCCGTATACAAAGCCTTCGCCGCCTCCGGATCCAGCCTCTCCCTCCACATCCGATCCCCCGAGATCACCACCGGAAACCCGCACTCCCTCCACAGCCGCGTCAGAAACGCCGGCCGGTCATCATACGACGTCCCAATAAAACTCACCCCCCGATCCCTGTCCCGATCCGTCCACTCCCCCTCCACCGGAAAGTGAATCGTCGGCTCATACGCGGTCTGAATCTTGATTACATCCCGAGCCCCGCGCTCCATATAATCCGCAATATTCTTATCCCGCTGCACCACGTGCAAATCGAAGTGTGGAATGTCCTTCATATACAGCCGCCACCCGGGATCCCTGCGCGGCCCAAACGCGTTATCGATCATGTAGCTGACGGTCTTCACCCCCATCGCCCTGAGCCGGTCAAGAGTCTTTGGTGTGAGCCCCAACAACTTATCCGCCCAGAAAACATCCGGCTTCTCCCGCTCCGCCGCCGCCAGAATATCCCGATTCAGCCGCGCCACCCACGGCCCCACCTGCGCCCGATACACGACCTTCCGCAGCAGCTCCCCCTGCGGCTGATATGGCAAACAATCCAGCGCCACCACCGTATGCCCCAACCGCTCCAGCGCCCACATCCGATACAGCGCCGAATCATTAGGCGACAGCTGCCCCACATACAAAATCTTCACCGCAGAAACTCCGTTCTCAGTTCTCAGCTCTCAGTTGTTAGTTGTTAGTTGTTAGTTCTCAATTGAAGGTTCGAAGTTACTACCGCCCGCCGCGTCGACTCATCCGTGTTCACCACTGCTGACCCAACTGAGAACTGACAACTAAGAACTGACAACTCTTTACCCTTCCCGCAGCTGCGCAATCACCTGTTCCGCGTGGATCGCCCCCGCCACCCGTCCATGCTGATCCACCACCGGCAGCGACCGCAGATTGTACTTGTCGAACAGCTCCGCTACCTCGCCCGCGCTGGCATCCAGCCCGCACCGCACGTTATGTCCCTCGCTCAGCACCGCCAGCGTCGTCTCCGCAGTCGACAGCACCAGCCGCGGCAGCATCACCACCCCCGCCAGCTTCTCGTGCTCGTCCAGCAGATAAATCTCCGTAATCGTATCCGGATCGCCCTCAAACTCCCGCAACGCCTCGATCGCGTCCGCCACCGTCACCCCCATCGGCACGCTCACATAGTCGGTCGTCATTCTCCCGGCAGCCGAGTCAGCCGAGAACTCCAGCAGCTCCTCCACCTCGTGCCGCTCCTCCGGCTCCATCTCCTCCAGAATCGCCTCGGACTCTTCGTCGCTCATCTCGGCCAGCACGTCGGCCGCCGCGCCCGGATCCATCTCTTCCAGAATGTCTGCCGCCCGCTCCGAATCAAGCCCCTGCAGCAGCGCCTTCTGCATCTTTGGATCGACTTCCTCCAGCGTCTCCGCCGCCGTCTCCTCCGGCAGACTCGAGAACACCGCCTCCCGCTCACCCGGCGCCAAATCTTCAAGAATGTCCGCAATATCCGAAGGATGCAGCTTCGACAGCCGCTCCTGCCCAATCTTCAACCGCACCCGCCGCGCCGGATCGCGCTCAATTAAATCCACGCATGCCCACGGAATCACCCGCGGCTTCAACCGCTCCGTAAACCCATCCACCATCGCCACCGGAAGTCCTTTGAACAGCCGCCGCATCGCGCCGCGGTTGCCCACTTCCACTTCCTCAATCCGCAGTCCCGACGTCTCGCCTTCCTTCGCACCCGGCTCCCACGCCAGGTTCACATCATTCACCCGCACCACCTTGCGCCCATCCACATCGATAATCTGCTGATCCAGCAAGTCATAATCCAGAAGCAGATAATCGTGGTGCTCCTTGTACGGCACCGGCTTGGCCTTCGCCCTCAACTCCGCCTCATTCGACACCGGCAGCACCAAATCCACCACCGGCAGCAACACCTTCTTGGCCTTCTTTCCCCCAGCCGGCCGCAGAATCAGCGCCGCCACATGCGCCTGGTCCTTGGACACGTCCACCGCCAGATCCTTCACCTGTCCACAGACCTTCCCATCCGGCCCCAGCACACTCCGCCCCAATAGCGCAGACGCGCTAGTAGCCACCATCGCCGGAATGAGCTGCAATTCAGACATCGCTACCCCTAAACTAACCCATTGGATGCCAAGAAGTCGTTGCCGCTATTTGTTCCCCGCAATTCATCCGGCGCATGTCTCCATCCGCCCACTCACCGAAAAGCCCGCACCCGCCGTTGCCGTTGCTTTTCTTTGTGTCATTCCCTCTGGGATCTGCTTCTATCCGGTTTCCTGCATCCGCCGCAGGTGCGCATTCCTGATTCTCAAAAACGGAACTATCATCAACCCCAGGTTGAAAGGAGATGCACCGAAGAGACCTGACGCAACCGCCAAAGACTCACCTCTTGCGTCCCATATCCCCATCCCAAACCCACTGCCAGCACCCAGCGCTAGCATCGAATTGAAAAACCCAAACCTACCCCTATTCTCGAGTTCCGCCTTCGCAAGTATCTGTTCTCTTTCGGCGTGATCCGTAACAGACCCCCTCCGATACAAAACGAGTGCCGCAACCACCGTTCCCAGCCAAATCGTCCCGTAAATCAGCTTCTGCCATTCGAGACCCATCCCGGACATGAACAAAACTCGCGAGACGGCGAAGGCCACTACCGTGAAGCCACCCCACAACTGAACGAACCGCTGTCTGAACGCCCTCTCCGTCATCCGCGAATTATTCCACAAAAGCAAAACGGCGAAGCCCGAAAGCCCCGCCGTCCGCCTTCACTACTCACTACTCACTACACACTAACCGGCTCCAGCACCGTCGCAAACTTCTTCCCCGCCCTTGCCTTGTACGCATCCTTATGGAACGCATACCCCGCAATCAGCGGAACCGCAATCGTGGCCTCGGCAAACACCATCTGCTCATACGTCAAATCCACCTTGCCCCAGCTCGAAGCCTCCTTCAGCGTAGACCCCGACAGCGCACCATCGCGCGCATCCGCAACCGTAATCTGGATCGCGTACTTGTGCATCGACGCATCCACACCCAGCACATCAGCCGCCACCACAATATCCTGCGCAAAGTTCTTCGGAACGCCGCCGCCAATCATCAGCAGCCCGGTCGTCGGATTCGCCATCTTCAACTGCGTCAGCTCGTAGAAATCCTTAGCCGAATCAATCGACACGACAGCCTTCCCGCGCCGCTCATGCTGATGCGCCACCAAACCAAACCCCGCCGAGCAATCCGAGAACGCCGGGCAGAAGATCGGCACGTCCTTCTCATAACAAGCCAGCACAATCGAGTCATGCTCGCCATCCTTCGGCGTCCGCTTGTGGTCGACCAAATACTTGCCCATCGCCTGGATGAACTCCCGCGAAGAATAAGCCCGCGGCTCCAACGAATCCGTAATCTGCTTCATCGTGTCATCACAAATCCGCAGCTCATCTTCATCGATGAACGTGTCATAAATCCGATCGATCGCCAGCTCGCGCAACGTGGCATCGCCCGCGCCATACTTGTACTCATCGCCGGCAATATAGTGCCGATAACCCAGCGCCTCAAAGAAATCCTGGTCCACAATATTCGCGCCCGTCGACACAATCGCGTCCACCATATTGTTCCGCACCAAGTCCACAATCACCTTCTGCAACCCAGCCGAAATCAGCGACCCCGCCAGGCACAGAATCACGCCGCACTCCGTATCGCGCAGCATCATCTCGTAAATCTTCGCCGCCCGCGCCAGGTCGCGCGAGCTATACGCCATCGAACTCATGGCATCCACCAGCGCCACCACGTTGTGCTGCTTGATGTCGATGTGCTGAATCTGGTCGTTGAGGAGTTCTTTTTTGGTTGTCATATTCCTTCTAGAATATCGCGTCTCCCCTACTCCGACGCGCCGATTCTATTAATTTCCGTTTCGCGGTCGCCACCCTACCCCAGCACAAACCGCCCCCGCCGAATCGCCACCCACGCTGCCACCACAAACAAAACCAGCGCCGCCAGCTTCGCCACGTTCGTAATCGGCTCAGTCCCCTTCGGCGCCAACTCGTGCAGCGGCGCAATCTTCATGAACGACTGCACAATCAGCACCAGCACATTGAAAAATTCCGCAATCGTCGCCGTAACGATATACGTCTTCGCCCACTTCTTCTTCCACGCCAGCACCGCCACCGCCAGCACCACCAGCGAAATCGCTCCCACCACGATCCCCGGCGTAACCCCATGGAACGGGAAGAAAAATCCCGTCACGCTGGTCAAAATCGTCATCACCAGGAAGACCGCATTCCACCCCGGCAGCCGCGCCCCGGTTAAAAATCCATACACCACCACCAGCCCGGCCGCAATCCCGATCAGGCTGATCGCTACATGAATCAAGGTAAGCGTAGACATGACGGCATCCTTCCGCAAGCAAGAGTTTTCTGCGAAGAGCCTGGCCCGAAGTCATGTCTATCCTACAACGCCCTACTTCAAAAATCCCTCCACCGCCGCATCGAACTTCGCCGGCTGGTCATACATAATGAAGTGCCGCGACCCATCCACCCGCACCAGCGTCACATGCGGCATCGGCGCGTACCCTGCCTTCATCGCCGCCTCAAACGCCGCCGGGTCCGGCTGCTGCTGCATCGTCGAGTCATACTCATACAGCACCAGCGTCGGCGTCTGAATCTTTGCCACATCCTCGCGCAGATCTGTCAGCAAATCCTCCACCATCGCCTCCACCACCACCGCGCGATCGCTGGCCCCAGAGCTCGCCGCCACCAGCTTCTGCCCCGCCGGATCCTTCACCATCTGCGCCGCAATCATCGTCTGCATCCCCGCATACTGGTCCGCCGGAATCGCCAGCATCTGCTGCTTCATCTGCTCCGCGTAAGGCTTCGTCGCTTCCACCGTCGCGTTCGGATTGAACAGCACCGCATAAAACGGCAGCGTATCCACGATCACCATCTTCCGCACGTCCCCCGGATATTTATCCGCCAGCATCAAGGCCAGCAGCCCGCCCAGCGAATGTCCCACCACCACCGGATGCATCCCCGCCGCCGCAATATATCCATGCAGCTCGTCCACCATTCCCGCCAACATTGGCCCCGTGGCATTCACACCCGCCGGCGCGCCAGCAAACCCATCCACCTGCACCAGGTGCAGCCGATAGTTCGGCGCGAGCAGTTTCGCCTCCCCATCCCAAACCGCCCGCGAGCTCGACAGCCCCGGGATCAGCACCACATCCGGCTTCCCCACCGTCCCGGCATCGACCACCGTAAACCGCGTCGGCCCCGCGGTGAGGGAACCTGCCTTCGCCGCCGGCTCCTGCGCATGCGCCGTCAACGGCTTCACCAGCAGCATCACACCGGCCAACACCAGCGCCACCGTCGCCAACCACTGCATCACCTTCATCGCTCGCTCCATCGCCGTCTCCTCTAAACCTTCCGCGCCCGAAACCCAATCCACTGCGCCGCTGCTGCCGTTGCTCTTACTTTTCTGGCTGTCATCCCGCAGGGCTCGGCCGTTGCCGTTGCCTTTTTTCCTGTCATTCCCCCGGGGAATCTGCTTCTGCGATTGCCGGGCCGCCCAATCTCCACTTCCGCGCGACCAGCGTCTCGTCTATCTCATCCTCGTTCTCACACCCAGCCACTCCCAGTGCCATGCATCAGCAATCCCGCATGACACTTGTCATCCCGCATCAAGCCCGGCAACTCCCGCGCCCGCTCAGCACGAACCCCGCAGCCACCATCAGGATCAGCGCGACCCGCACCGCCAAACCATAGCCAATCAGCTGCGAGTGCCTTCCCCAAGGCATCGCCAGCAGCGCAAGGATCGAGTAGTAAAGAACATTCTGAGCAATCGTCTTCGGTCTAATATTCAGTTTCATTTCATTTCCTCTCACCTGCGGGGTGATGTTGCGTTAGATGGAACGAAGAGTCGCCTCTGCAAGTACGTTCGACTCACCACGAATTACGCATTCTCTACGCTTGGCTCTCGACTCTCTGCCTTCACTCCCCATCCAGAAACATGGTGTCGATCTTCCTTCCAAACAGCCGCGACAGCTTGAACGCCAGCGGCAGCGACGGATCATACTTCCCCGTCTCAATCGCATTCACGCTCTGCCGCGACACCTCCAGCTTCTCCGCCAGGTCCGCCTGCGACCACCCTCTCTCCGCCCTCAGCTCCCGTATCCGGTTACGCATCGTCTTTCACCCGATTGCCCATCGTCTGCACCGTCTGCGCCAACCCGAACACCAGGAAGAACACGATCCAGCTGGTGAAGACCGGAAGCGCCCCCGCCCCGCTGATCGATCGCAGAAAGTCATTCACCACCAGCATCGCCAGCAGCGCCGCCGTTCCCACCAGCAGCGATCGCATCGTGATCAGCCGTATGTACTCGTCCTTCTCTTCCTGCAGATACACGCCCAGCGCGCCCATCATCGCCAACATCGGCACCGCCGGCACCACTGCAATCGTGTACAGCAGCCAGCCATGCGGATGCGTATGCTTCACGATCCATACCGCCGCCACCAACACCAACACATACAGCGACATCGTTACCATCACCCGCCGCTGATACTGCTTGCCCGCAGGCGTACTTGTTCCACAAAGAATCATCGCGCTCCCTCTCTTCCCATAAACCCATCCGCATCCGCCGGCACCCGGTTCGCCACCTTGTACGTCACCTTCGCCGCCAGCATCGCTACAAAGAACATCCCCAGCTCTACCCCCGCCGGCCAGTTACCCTTCCATCCCAGTAACTGCAGCAACCCGTGGAAGCACACCGACGTCATCACCGCCGCCGTTCCCCACAACAAGCACCGCACCACCAGCAGCCGATGAAACTCATCGACCTCTTCCCCGAGGTAACGCGCCATGACCCAAATCAGTCCCACCACAGGAAGCGTCGTCAGCGCCGCGGGTACCCACAGCATCGGCCCCTCCAGCTTCGCGCGATCGACCCACAAATATGCGACCGCCCACAACACCTCATACGCCACCAGCGCCACGGCTCCGCGCCGGATCAAACTCTTCTTCGCCGAGTTCATCTTCTTCCAGTTCCAGGCCATCTCAACTTCCTCCTCCGAGCCGCCAGCACCCGATGTCAAACTTGATCGATGTAAAGCACGCTTTACATGTCAAGCAAACTTTACGACAAGTTTCCTTTACATGTCAAGTCTCCTTTACAAAAATTTGAAAAATGTAAAGCACGCTTGTCAAAACGTCTCAAATCGACCCCCGAATTGCGTCCCGAAACCGGGCTAAAGCATGCGATTTGTAACCCGAAACCCACCTAAACCCGCACGAATTGATAGGCTATTACTCACCATGAACGTCAACTTCGCCGAACGCGCGCACAACCACAACTGGAAGCTGGACCCCATCGTGCGCTCGCTCCTCGACACCGACTTCTACAAGCTCCTCATGCTCCAGTTCATCTGGAGAAACTTCCCTAACACCCATGTTACCAGCGAGATACACAACCGCACCACCCAGATCCGCCTGGCCGACCGGATCTCCGCAGCAGCCCTCCGCGAGCAGCTCGACCACGTCCGCACCCTCCGGCTCCGCCGCAGCGAACTCGTCTGGCTCGCAGGCAACACATTCTACGGGGTTAAGCAGATCTTCCACCCCGACTTCCTGGCCTGGATCGAGCGCGATTTCCGCCTCTCCGACTACGAGATCACCGAGCTCGACGGCCAGCTAAGTATCCGCTTTTCAGGCCTTTGGACCGAAGTCACCATGTGGGAGGTCTACTCCCTCGCCATCGTCAGCGAGATGAAAACCCGAGCCGCCCTCGCCACCCTTAACGAGCTCGAACTCGACGTCCTCTACGCCCGCGCTAAGACCCGCCTTTGGAACAAGATAGAGCTCCTCCGCAACGTCGAAGGCCTCCGCCTCTCCGACTTCGGAACCCGCCGCCGCCACAGCTTCCTATGGCAGGAGTACTGCGTCCAGGCCCTCGCCACCGCCCTCAATACCACTCATTCTGAAAGGTTTAGCGGAACCTCCAACACCGCCCTCGCCTACAAGCACGACCTCGAAGCCATCGGCACCAACGCCCACGAGCTCCCCATGGCCATGGCCGCCCTGGCCTCCCAGGGTACCGACGACGACCTCCGATCTTCTCAATACAAAGTACTTGAGCTCTGGCGCCGCTCCTATGACAACGAGCTCCTCATCATGCTCCCCGACACCTTCGGCACCTCGCAGTTCCTGGCCAACGCCCCCGACTGGACCGCAAAGTGGACAGGCGAACGTGTTGATTCCAAAGATCCTTTCGTAGCCGGCGACGAGTACATCGCCTGGCTCGAATCCCGCAACGAAGACCCCCGCACCAAGCGCCTCATCGCCTCCGACGGCCTCGACGCCTCCACCATCGTCCAGCTGCACGCCTATTTCGACCAGCGCATCCGCTTCTCCGCCGGCTGGGGCACCTTATTAACCAATGACTTCCGCGGCTGCCACCCCCGCAACGAAGACACCTTCGAGCCCATCTCGCTGGTCTGCAAACTAACCAGCGCCGACGGCATCCCCACCGTCAAACTAAGCGATAACCCCAGCAAATCCACCGGTCCCGCCGACCTGATCGCCCGTTACCGCCGCGTTTTCAATACCCCAGTCCAAACCGAAGTCCCCGTCCTCGTTTAGCCCCCAAAACGTGCACTTCACGTAAGACATAGCCCGGTTTCGCGTTACAAATCGACGTCTTTAGCCTGGTTTCGATACACATATTCCGCGATATTTCGTGGCACCACAACCTATCCGCTAGATACGTGGGTGAAATGACGCAGGCCGTCCGGTTATCGCTTCGGATGGGCACGCGGGTGCCGCCGATCACTTGTTTGGAGAGCTCCATATTGCGGAGGACCGCCGAGTCTTCAACACCCCGGTCCAAACGGAAGTCCGCATCTTGGACCAGCCCTCATCGCGTGCGCGCCTCAATTGCTATCCTCTTGTCATGCATTGGGAAATCACGAAAGACTCCAACCTTCTCACCCTGCGTCTCCAGGGTGAGCGGAGAAGGAGTGACATCGTTCACTTCATCGCGGTTGCTATCTGCCTCGTTGGAATGCATTTTTGCTTTGGCGAAAGAATCGAACGAGTGATCGGTCTTACTCTCGGTCTTTCATGGGCGACATTCATTCTGGTTCGCCAACAATTTGGAACCAGCACACTGTCCGCAGGCGACGACACCATCACACTTGACCGGCGTACTCTCGGCATCGGTCGGACAAGAAGGTTCAAACGATCTGACGCAGAACGCCTGGGCTTCGAGGCCGCGAATCAGCAGGAAGACGCTGCGCTTGCGCTGATGGTTCGCACCGTGATGATGCCGATGCGTTTCTCCCACGGCATTACTCCAGACGAGGCCACCGCCGTGTTCGCGAAAGTGAAGGAGAGCGATTCCTGGCTTGCCGGTTTTATCCGGCCCGTCGGTACGCCGATGTTTTGAGCCCCTCGATATACTTTCTCAATGCGCCTCACCCATCTCGCCCGCATTGTTCTCGCCGCCACGCTCCTGCCGATCCTCACCGCTCCATCCGCCCATGCCTGGGGGCGCGACGGCCATATGCTCATCAATAAGCTCGCCGCAGAAAATCTTCCTGCCGACGTCCCCTACTTCCTTCGCAATCCCAATGGCGTTGACGTTATTGAGTGGATGGGCCCGGAGCCTGACCGGTGGAAGCAGCGTGACGCCGAGCCCGAACTCGTCGCCACCCAATCTCCTGACCACTTCTTCGACTACGAGTGGGGCATCTATGGAGCAACAAGCTGCACCCCTGGAAGTAAAGACTGTATCGACGGCTACAACTTCCCGCGCAAGCGCTACGACTTCATCCGCAACCTCGCAGCCGCGCTTCCGCAACACCCTGAAATCAAGACCTTCGAGACCGTCGGCTTCCAACCCTGGCAGGTGGAAGAGGTCTGGCAGCGTCTCAAGTCTGACTTCCGCGAGTACCGCAAGGTCACCGCCGCCAACGGCAACACCGCCCCCGTCCAGGTCGCCATCCTCTTCGACGCCGGCTGGCTGGGTCACTACGTCGGTGACGGCTCGCAGCCCCTGCACAACACCATCCAGTACAACGGCTGGACCGGCCCCAATCCTCACGGCTACACCACCGAACACAAAATCCACGCGCAGTTCGAGTCCATCTACGTCTCCGCCGACATCAAGCCCGCGGACGTAGCTCCCCTCGTCGCAGCCGCCCAGCCCACCGTCATCGACGACGAGTGGACACAGTACTGGAACTACCTTCACCACTCCAACACCCTTGTCGAAAAGGTCTATCAACTCGAAAAAGACGGCGGCTTCACCGACGCCGGCACTCCCGAAGCCAAGTCCTTCACCGCAGAGCGCCTGGCCGCCGGAGCCATCGAATTGCGCGACCTGATCAACTCCGCCTGGGTCCACAGCGCCGACCCCGTGCAGGAATACCACGGGCCACAATAGCGGTTCTTAGTTCTTAGTTCTTAATTCTCAGTTCTCAGTTCTTAGTTCTTAGTTCTCAGCAAAGACTGTCGCCAGCTCTAACTGACAACTGAGAACTGAGAACTGAGAACTGACAACTAAGCGTCACCGGCGTTCGGCCCCGCGCCCTTCGCCATCTTCCGCAGCACCGGCTCGATCGCCATCGCGACCGCCGGCGTCGCCGCCGCGGCAAAAATCGCCCACACCACCAGCGCATGCCACTCCCATCTCCACAGCAGGCGCGTCGTGTGCCAAGGATGATGCTTTGCTGCATACCAAAGCGCATGTCCTTCGAGGGGCAGCTTCTCGGTGCCAAACACCGCATCTCCCACCTTGATGAACACCGGGAACAGCAGCCACTCCAGCGGATACACCGCGTGATTGCCCACCTGCGACGCCACAATATTCAACCGGAACACCGCCGCCAGCGCCAGCACCACCACGGTCGTCGACCCCAGCAGCGGATTCACCCCCACCACCACACCCAGCGCCAGCGACCACGCGAGCCTATTCGGATCGGCCCCCATCCTCAGCAGGCCCATCACCGGGTTTACGATCCATCGTTGCCAAAGACTCGCCACACCCCCAGCATATCGGTACACTCACCGCAGCGCCTCTCTTGTTCTCACTGACCCCTTTGAAGGATCCCGGCTTGTCTCTTCTCCGCACGGCCCGCCGCATCTACCGCGTCCTCGCGCTCGCTGCCGTCTTCGCTTACTCCATCCTCGAAGTCCTCATCACGCGCCCGCGTACCCGCGCCCTCCGCGCCGCCTGGCTGTGTCGCATCGGCCAGCGCCTTCTCCGCACCCAGGACATCACCTTCACCACCGTCGGCCCAGTCCCCATGCACGGCGCCGTGATCACCAACCACCTCACATACATCGACATCGTCATTCACGGCTCGATCCGTCCCTGCGTCTTCGTCTCCAAGATCGAACTCCGCAAGACGCCCGTCTTCGGCTGGGTCAGCATGATGGCCGGCACCATCTACATCGATCGCGCCTCCAGCCGCGCCGGCAGCATCACCAAGGCAGCCGAAGGCATGGCCAAGGGCTTCCGCGACAACCTGCCCGTCATCTTCTTCCCCGAAGGCACCACCGGCGTTGGGGATGTTCCCACGCTCCCTTTTCGCAGCGGCCTCCTGCATCTGGCGATCGCCAACAAACAACCCGTCACCGCGGGCTTCATCCATTACGATCTCGGTCCCTACGACCTCGCTCGCGGCAAGTCTACCCGCAACGACGTCCACTGGGGCCACCAAACCCTGTGGCAGCATCTCTGGAACTTCGCCGACCTCCACGGCGTTCACGGCACCATAACCTTTGCCCCGGAACCTATCACGTTTTCGGAAGCTGCTCTCAAGAACCGCAAGATCGCCGGCCACGAGGCCCAGGCCGCCATCAACGCGCTCGCCGTTCCCATCCAGCAACCATTTCCCAATCCCTGTACTACTGGCACTGCAGCGAAGTCCATACCCCAGCCGTAGTCCCTGACGCCGAGGTCACCGCAAGATCAATAAAGTTTCCGGCCAGGATCGCCACCGCGCCCGTCGAGGTGCAACTCCTGTTCGTCGCCACCGAACATGCGATCGCTGTGTCCGTCATTGCTCCCGGGGTCCCGGACCGCACCGTTACCGTAATCGTCGCCGACTGCTGCGAATACACATCCAGCTCCGTAGCCGTGCATCCCAGCGGTACCCACGCCATCGTGGACGGCGTCTCCGTCAGGCTCGCATTCAGCGAATTTACCGCGTAGTACCGCGAATTAAAACTCACCGCGTGATACATCGCCGCAAAGCTCCCGCTGCTGGTCCCTGTCCCCGACCCGCCTGTCCCCGCCGCACCCTGCGGAATTCCAAAATTCAATACCGCTGCCTGCGCGGTCCCGCTGTTGGTCACCGTGGCCTGCAACCCCGCCGCCAGCGTCGTCACGGTTCCTACACTCACCGTCGCCGCCGCACCCTGCGCCCCCGTTGCGCCTGTACCTCCCACTTGAGCAAGTACGGCCCAACTGGATGGGTATAGGTCCGGTTCCGCATTACCCCCCGCCACCTGCGCCAGGTAGGTCGACCCAGCAAACGTCACCGCGTCATTCACCGCGTACTCGGCGGCCGCGCTCCACACCCCGCGAAAGTTCATTCCCACTGCGCCTGCGACACCCGTTGCGCCCTTAGCTCCGGTCGCGCCTGTAGCCCCCTGCGGCCCTGCAACTCCGGCTGCCCCGGCTGCTCCCGTAGTTCCGGCCGCGCCTGCGGCACCCGACTGCGCCAGCACCGCCCATGCCGCGGGAAACAGATCCGGCCGCTGCCCCACATTCCCCGCCACCACGGACAAATAACTCGCGCCCCCATAGTTCACCGCATCATTCACCGCATAGCTCATCCCGGAAGTCCACGCCCCCGACCATGTCAGCCCCGGTGTCCCATTCGACCCATTGGTTCCGTTCGCCCCTGCTGGCCCCACCGGACCAGCCGCCCCCGCAGCTCCTGTAGCTCCCTGCAATCCCGTCGCACCGGCCGCCCCCGGAATTCCCTGAGCCCCCGCCGCTCCTGCAATCCCCTGCAATCCCTGTGGTCCCGCTGGTCCCACGGCCCCGGTTGCGCCCGTGAGGCCCTGCATACCGGCAGGCCCCTGCATCCCCATCGGCCCCGCCACTCCCGCCGATCCTGCCGGTCCTGCCGCGCCCTGCAAGCCCTGTGCGCCGGTCGCACCGGTAGCACCCGGCAGCCCATTCGCCCCCGCAGGTCCGGTTGCCCCTGGAGCCCCCGTCGAGCCCGTTGCGCCAGTCGGCCCCGTCGCTCCCGGAGCCGAAAACATCGCCCAGGCTGCTGGACTCAAGCTCGGCGTGTTCCCATGATTACCTGCGATCAACGATACCCATCCCGCGCCCTGCCACAGCACCCCGTTCCCTACCGCATAGTTCATCGTCGAGTCGTACGCCCCCACAAAACTCATCCCCACCGGGCCGACCGAGCCCGTCGGGCCCGCCGGCCCCTGCAACCCCTCCGCACCCGTTGCTCCCGCAACCCCCTGCGCTCCTGCCTGCCCCGCCACGCCGGGCAATCCCTGCGGCCCCGCTGGTCCCACCGATCCCGCAGCTCCCGTCAATCCCTGCGCCCCCGCCGGTCCTTGAATCCCCATCGGCCCGGCGGCGCCGACCGGTCCCGCAGCCCCAACCGTACCCTGCGGCCCCGCCGGCCCCATCGACCCAGTCGTGCCCACCGGCCCAGCTACGCCCTGCGCGCCCACCGTGGTCAACACCCCCCAGTACGCCGACCCAATCGCCGGAGTCTCCCCGACATTCCCCGCCGCCACCAGCGAAACCCAGCTCGCGCCACCGAACACCACCACGTCGCCGAGGGCATAGTTCCCCACCGAGTTATACGCGCCGCGATATACCAGGCCGGGACTCCCCGCCACACCCGGCGAACCCGCAGGCCCCATCGGCCCTGCTGATCCCGGCAGACCGTTCAGCCCATTCAACCCCGCCACACCCGCCGGCCCCTGCGCCCCGGCTGCCCCCGCCGCTCCGCTCGCCGCAAATATCCCCCAGTCGAAGGGGCTTGAACTCGGCGTATTTCCATGGTTGTTCGCAATCAGCGACACCCATCCCGCTCCCTGCCACAACACCCCGTCCCCCGGCGCGTAATTCCTCGTCGAGTCATACGCTCCCTGGTAACTCATTCCCACCGGCCCCGCCGGACCGACCGCACCCATCGGCCCCGACAATCCCGTCGCCCCAGCCACGCCTGGAATCCCCTGCGCACCTGCCTCGCCCGGAATCCCCTGCGCTCCCTGTGCCCCTGTCGCTCCGGGAGGCCCAACCGGCCCCAGCGAGCCCTGCGGCCCCATTGACCCTGCTGCTCCTGAGGCTCCCGTCGGCCCGGGCGGTCCCTGCGCCGTCAGCACTCCCCAGAACGCCGGACTTGCCCCCGGCGTCTGCCCCACATTGAACCCGGTCAGCGACACATAGCTGGACCCCTGAAACACCACCACATCTCCCGGCGAATAGTTCTCCATGGAGCCGTACGGTCCGTGGTAGACCAGCCCCGGACTTCCCGCTGGTCCTACCAAGCCCGCGACTCCTTGCGGCCCAGCCGGCCCCTGAACGCTCTGGCCCATGGGCCCTTGCGGCCCCATCGCGCCTGCCACTCCCGGAATCCCCTGCGGCCCAACCGGCCCCGCGACCCCCGGCACACTCAGCCCCATTGGCCCCTGAGGTCCCACCGCGCCCATTGGCCCCTGCGACCCCGCCGTCGCCAGCATACCCCACATCAACCCCGACACCCCCGGGACGCTCCCCACATTCCCCGCCGCCAGCGAAACCCAGCTCGAGCCGCCCCACTGCACCACCGCCCCCACCCCGTAGGTCACCCCCGCGTCATACACCCCCGCAAACGCAATCCCGCCACCCGTCCCCGAAATCCCCGGCACACCCTGCGGCCCCGCAGGCCCCGGCGCTCCCGTCGCCCCAGGAGTGCCCGCCGCTCCCGCCTCCCCCTGAATGCCCTGGGCCCCTTGCGCTCCCACTGGCCCCGCCGGCCCCATGGCCCCGCTCCCGACCAGCGAAATCTCCAGCTGCGGGGCATGCGACGTCTCATCATTCTCCTTGCTGTCGAACTGGACGGCTACCCCACTCCCCGCCACCAGGGCCAGCCCAAAGTTCGTCGCCGGCGCCCCCACCCATCCCTGCACCGCCGACGTCACATCGAACGTCACAAAGTCTCCCGCCCCTGCCACCTGTTCCGTCTGCAACAGTGCACCGAGCACCGGCAGCGTCGCGTACGTCACACTCGATTCCGCCCACGCCCCGCCCACCAACTCCGCCTGCACACTCCCCGGCATATCCGCCCGATTGCAGTACACCCGCAACGTCGCCTTCGCGATCTGCGCCGGCGTCGTCCCCGCCGGCAGCATTCCCAAGTCGAACTGAACCAGCGCCGTATATCCGCCACCCACATTCAAATTGCTAAGGCTTCCCGAGTTCACCCCGGGCTGCGCACTTGAAACATGCGCATCGCCCACCAGCGTCGCCTGCTGCCCCCGCATCCTCCCCGAAACGCACACCCCCAACACCAGCAGCAACCTCGCTGCAGTGCAAATCCTGCCCCTGATTTGGAGCCTATGCGGCACTTCCTTCAGCCCTCAACTGCATAGAGCAACGATCACAACTCAACCACGCACATTGCCGAAGGGCCACACAGGCTTCCGAAGCGGTTGCCCAGCATAAAGACCTTTGAATTCGGCAGAGACCTAAGCCAATTCAAGCAATAATTAGACAAACCTCATGTGATAAGAATCACAAGACTTAGGCCATGCTCACCCCAGCCGTCAAGCCACGCAGCACGACACAAAAATTCCCACCGTCACCGTCCGCCGTCCGCGTGTGAGACGATGCACCCAATGCCCTCCTCTTTCACCTCCGAGGCTCCCCGACAAGGTGTCGCTTCCGCCGACGCCGCCGGCAATCACCATCTCTCGCGCCAGCTCACCCTGCGCGACCTCGTCCTCTCCCAGGTCCTCACCGTCGTGGGAAGCTCCTGGGTAGGCCTGGCCGCCGGGCTCGGCCACGCCCAAACCCTTGTCTGGCTCTTTGCCTTCGCGGTCTTCTACGCACCCATGGCCGTCGCCGTCTACTTTCTCAATCGCGAGATGCCTCTCGAAGGCGGCCTTTACGTCTGGGCCCGCCGCTCCTTCGGCGACACCGTCGGCTTCCTCACCGCGTGGAACATCTGGGCCTACGGCCTGGCCTCCATCGCCACCATCCTGTTCCAGATCCCCAGCGAGTTCGCCTTCATGATCGGCCCGCGCGCCGCCTGGGTCCCGGAAAGCCACACCACCGTCTTCATCGGCCTGGCCTTCCTTCTGGCGGCGTTAGCTCTATCGGCGATCCGCGGCCTGGCGCTCGGCAAGTGGATCCATAATGTCTCCGGCGCCTCGATGATCGCAGCCTTCGCCCTGCTCATCTTTGCGCCCTTCTGGGCGATGGCCCACCACGTCCCCATTCACTTCACCCCCTTCGAACTCCATCTTCCCCACACCGATCCCAACTCCCTCGCCCTCATCGGCCAAACCCTCTTCGCGGCCGCCGGCCTCGAGTACATCGCCATCATGGCCGGCGAAGCCAAGTCCCCCTCCCGCGACATTGGACGATCCATCCTCATCGCCACGCCGATCATCATCGTCATGTTCATCTTCGGGACGGCCTCTGTGCTCGCCTTCCACGAGGTCACCGGCGTCCCCATCAATTACATCGCCCCGATCCCCCAGACCCTCCGCCTGGCTTTCGGGTCCAGCACGCTCGGCAACCTGGTCGCCCGCGGCGTCATCCTGCTGCTCCAGATCCGCATCCTCGGCGCTTCCAGTTATCTGTTTACCGGAGTCTCGCGCCTGCCCATGGCCGCCGGCTGGGATCACCTCATCCCCGAATGGTTCTCCCGCCTCCACCCGCGCTACCGCACCCCGACCAACTCCATCCTCGTGGCCGCTCTGATCATTGCGGCGCTGATCGTTCTCGGCAGCGCTGGTGTCCACGCCGCCGTAGCCTTCAACCTGCTCAACAACGCCTCGACCGAGTTCTACGTTCTCGCCTACCTCGCCATGTTTGCCATACCTGTCATCGGCCTCAAGCTGCTCCGCAAGCGTATCCCCACCTGGGCGATCGTTATCTGCGCCGTAGGCTTCGTCACCAGCATGGCCATCTTCGCGCTCAACGCCTACCCCTTCGACGGCTCCTCCAAACTCCTAACCTTCGCCACCGAAATTCTGGGCACCACCCTCATCGTCAACCTCATTGGCTACGCCTTCTACCGCTCCCGATCCCTCCGCCACAGCATCAAACCCTGAAGGTCTTGTTCTCTCGCCGCCCGTGAAGGACTTTGCAGGTCCGCGCCATGTCCACCTTCCCCTCCAACACCACTCCCAACACCAGCACCAATCCGCCGTCGCGTGCGTGGCAGCAGCTCATCCTGGCCCACGATCGCATCTTCTCCGACGCCAACAAGCTCGCCCTCAAGCATCTCGTCATCCGCGTCAGCATCGCCGGCTTCGCCCTGCATCTCTTCCTCATATTTCTCGGGCGATCGCTCGACCATCCGCCCGCTCTCCTCGCGGAGCTTGGCACCAACTACCTTTCCGCCATCTCTACCCCTTTCAACTTCATCCTCTTCTACGAAGTCCTCACCCTGATCGCCGCCCTGCCCGCCTCCACCACCCGCTCCATCGCCAACCAGTTTGAGATTGTGTCCCTCATCTTTATCCGCGACGTCTTCCGCGACATCGCCACCGTGAGCGGCCCGCTCCACGCCCAGCGCTTTACCCGCCAGACACTGCCTCTTTATCTCGACATGTGGGCCGGCCTCGCCATGTTCTCTCTCGTCGCCCTCTTCCAGTACATCGCTCATCGCGGGGTCATCCCCATCGACACCGAATCCCGCTCGCGCGGCGTGCAGCGCTTCATTGCGGAGAAAAAAGTCGTCGCCATCGGCCTCGCCATTCTGCTCATTGGTATGGCCATCTACAATCTCGGCCTCTTCGGAATCCACGTCTGGCGCCTTATCTCGGTCTCCCAAAACTCGCCGATCGAGCACATCACCACCTTCTACAACGATCTCTTCACCGTCATGATCTTCACCGACGTCCTCGTCCTCATCCTCTCGCTCAACGTCTCCGGCCGCTACGAGATGGTCTTCCGCAACGCCGCCTTCATCGTCTCTATCATCCTTCTCCGCTTCTCGCTCACCGAAACCGCTCCCTACGGCGCCCCCCTCGCCCTGCTCGCCATGGCCTTCGGTGTCCTCACCCTCCTGCTCTTCAACTTCCTCATGCAGATTGAGCGCGACAACCCCAACAACTGACCACAGTGCTTCGCTCGCCCCCTCCGCGCGGGCCCCCATTCCGTTTCGCGCATCCAACCCGTATGCTTTCTTCCATGTCCTCGAACGCGATCACCGACCCGCTCGTCAACACGCCCGGCCATCTCTCCAGCCCGGACCGCCTGGTCAACATCCCGCGCCTGGTCACGGCCTTCTACGCCAACCACCCCGACCCCTCGGTCCCCGCGCAGCGCGTCGCTTTCGGTACCTCCGGCCATCGCGGTTCCGCGTTCAACAACAGCTTCAACTACGCGCACATCCTCGCCATCACGCAAGCCATCGTCGAGTACCGCGCCACCCAGAACACCACCGGCCCGCTCTTCCTCGCGCAGGACACTCACGCCCTCTCCGAGCCCGCCTTCTCGACTGCGCTTGAAGTGCTCGCTGCCAACGGTGTCACGGTGATGATCGATCAGGACCTCGGCTACACCCCTACGCCCGTCCTTTCCCACGCCATCCTCGAGTACAACTCGTCGGGCTCCAAAACCCCCGCTGACGGCATTGTCATCACGCCCTCCCACAACCCACCCGACGACGGCGGCTTCAAATACAACCCACCCAACGGCGGTCCCGCCGACACCACCGCCACCAAGTGGATCGAGAACCGCGCCAATGAATTTATTACCAACAAGCTTCAGGGCATCAAGCGCCTCGCTTACGCCAAAGCCCTGGCCGCCGAGACCACCCATCGCCACGACTACATCACCGCCTACGTCAACGACCTGGCCAACGTCATCAACTTCGAAGCATTAGCCGGGACCGCCTTAAAGCTGGCGGTCGATCCATTAGGCGGCGCCGGCGTAGCCTACTGGCCCCGCATCGCCGAGCAATACAAACTCCCCGTCGCTGTCCTCAACCCGTACACCGATCCCACCTTCCGCTTCATGACCCTGGACTGGGACGGCCGCATCCGCATGGACTGTTCTTCTCCCTTCGCGATGGCCAGCATGATCGCCAACAAGGATCTCTACGACGTAGCCTGGGCCTGCGACACGGACCACGACCGACATGGCATCGTCACCCGCAGCTCGGGCCTGCTCAACCCCAACCACTACCTGGCTGTGTGTATCCAATACCTCTTCACGCACCGGCCTGAGTGGTCTGACAAAGTTGGGATAGGAAAGACCGTGGTCAGCTCCAGCATCATCGACCGCGTAGCCAAAGGCCTCAACCGTCCTATGCTCGAAGTCCCTGTAGGCTTCAAGTGGTTCGTAGACGGCCTGATCGACGGGACATTAGGTTTTGTGGGGGAAGAGTCCGCGGGCGCCACCTTCCTCCGCCGCAACGGCAGCGTATGGACCACCGACAAAGACGGCCTCATCCTGGGTTTACTTGCTGCGGAGATGACCGCCACCACCGGGAAAGATCCCGGCATCCTCTACAACGAGCTCACCGCCAAATACGGCAACCCCGTCTACCAGCGCATCGACGCCGAAGCCACGCCCGAGCAGAAAGCCAAGCTAGGCAAACTCTCCGCCGCGCAGGTCACGGCAAAGGATCTAGCCGGCGAACCCATCACCTCGATCCTCACCGAAGCCCCCGGCAACCACGCCCCCATCGGAGGGCTGAAAGTCACCACCGAAAACGGCTGGTTCGCCGCCCGCCCGTCTGGTACTGAGGATGTGTACAAGATCTACGCTGAAAGCTTCAACGGTCCCGAGCATCTGACCCAAATCCAAACCGAAGCCAAGGCCCTGGTGGCCAAGGCCATCGCCTGACTCTCGCCGTCCGCACAGGACCCGATCACGCGCTCGCCATTGGCGCATGAGTGGGTCGTTTCCGCACGCTTCATTTCCCTTTACTGGCCCTTGCCTAAACCGTAGGCTACGTCTATGGATTATTCGCAGATCATCACGATGGAGCCCGGAAAGCGCAGCGGCAAGCCCTGCATACGCGGTCTGCGCATCACCGTTGCGGACGTGCTCAGCTACCTCGCCTCCGGAATGACCCACGAGCAAATCCTCCGGGACTTCCCCTATCTCACCGAAGCGGACATCCTCGCGAGCCTCGCGTTTGCCGCGGACCGTGAGCGAAAGCTCGAGACCGCGGCAGCGTGGAGCTCCTGCTCGATGAGAACCTATCGGTGCTGCTGACGCACGCGCTCTCAGGGTTGTATCCAGGGTCGGAGGGTTGTATCCAGGGTCGGAGCATGTACACAACGTCCACCTCGGCAGCTCGAACGACGGCGCAATATGGGACTACGCGAAGCAGCATGGATTCGCAATCGTCTCCAAGGACTCCGATTTTGCCGAACGCAGCGTACTGGAGCACGATCCCCCAAAGATCATTTGGATACGCCTCGGCAACTGCTCAACGGCTGACGTAGAACATCTGCTCCGTTCCGCGCACGCGACGATTCGCACCTTCATCGAGGAAAACGAAGAGACCTGCCTTCTCCTAGGACGCGCATAGCCGTGTGACCCGCTCACAGCGCGGCCTTATCGTGTCCTGTGCGGCTCACCCGAATCCATCCCTCGCGATCGCCATGGCTTACCTCTCGCCGTTCGCGCAGGACCTACGCCGTGAACGTATCGAACGCCGTCGCCTCCACTACCCCGCCAAAGGGCACTCGAAAATACTCGAACGTCAGCTGCGCGGTCGTCGCTGTGATCCGCAGAAACCCCGCCATGGTCTGCTCATAATTCTCCAGACTCACCCCCGCCACCGTCGTCGCATACGGCAGCGCCACCGGCGGCGTCGTCAACTCCGGCTGCAGCTTATGCAGGCTGCCCACATCGTTCGCATACCCGCCCGCACCCGCCACCACGTACGGGATCGTGCGCGTCCCCACCACGCGCGAAAACCTCTGGTAGTTATGCACGTGCCCCGACAGCACCGCATCAGGCGTCCTCCCCGACGCCGCTACCGCCTGGTCAAGTGCATTCAAAATGTCAGGCGTCCCTCCATGCACGCTATCCAGCGAGTACGGCGGATGATGCACCGCCACAATTAACTTCTTCGTTGGATCAGCAGCCTGCATCTGCGTGTTCAAGAAATGTTGCTGGTCCATCCGCCCCCGCGCATCCAGGCTTCCCTCCACATTGGAGTACAGCCCGATGATCGTCACAAACGGCGCGTCTAGTGTCCAGTAACAATACGGTTGAGTCATCGTCATCCGGTACGGCGTCACCGTCACGGCCTGCTGCGCGCAAAAGTTCTGCATGAATCCGTACAGCGAGGGCTCCGTATCCGGCGCATCCCCCTTCTCCACAAACGTGTCGCCGTCATGGTTTCCGGGTATCGCAAAAATCAGCTTCGGATAATACTGGTACGGCTCATAAAACTCCGACTTATACAGCGTGCTCTGCCCATTGAAATAAATCACATCGCCAAGGTTGAAGCAGAACGAAGCCGCATTCCCCGCAACCGCCGCCGTGATCTGCGCCTCCATGCCCTCGGCAACGGCTTCTTCCGTCGCCGTCCCATGAATCCCGCCCGTATCTCCCACGCAATGGAAGACCAGCCTGCCTGCAGAGGTCGCCGCCGCACTCGCCGCCGGATCGAACAACGAGAACGGAACCTTCAGCAGTGCCGGAGGAGCCTCCGGCACGGGAAGAAATCGAGTGTTCTGTTTCAGCACCGCCACGGGATCGCCCACCACCCGCCGCGGTTTGCCCACTGCATTGAGCCGTGTCAGATCCGACGCAAAACTAGCTGCCGGAATACTCGCCCGATCGTTCAACCCACCCGCTACATTCTTCCCCGATCCCATCCATCAACCTCCTGGCCCATTTGCGAGGAAGATACACCTGCCGCCTCCTCCCGCTCTACATCCTTCGATGAATTTTCCACCCCTGCCGCTGCCTTACTCTGGCAAGCCAACCTTCCGCCTCCACGGCCATCTAATGTTCTCAAAGCGGCCGGACGCAGGCCCGCTGCAAGGCTGTTCCCGGAGCACCCCATGCCCACCAAATCTCACGCTCTCTCGGCCGACGATCGCAAGCACATCGACGCCTCCAACTACGCCTTTCCCGACCAGCGCAAAGAACCGCTTGAAAACGCCTCGCACGTACGCAACGCAATTGCGCGCTTCGACCAGGTCAAGGACGTCTCCGACGACGAGCGCGAGAAAGCCTTCCATCGGATCAAGGCGGCCGCCAAAAAATTCGGCGTCGACATGAAGGAGACCCACTGGCAACAACTAGGCAACCACCCCAACACCAAAAACTCCTCCAACTAGCGCTGAAACCTGCCCCCGCCACATATCCGGGTGCCCCATTCATGACGGTCCCATGGTCATGAGTGGGCATCGTGCAACGGATGCCTCCCACGCGAAGCTCCTCGCCGTCCGCGCATGACCTGCGCTATTCTTCTCATGTCTTCGGGCCTGCACTCACAGGAGCCCCTCATGAGAACCCTCGGCCGCATTCTTCTCTCCCTCATCGTCCTCATCGCCGTGGTCATCGCGATCGCCTACGTCGACGGCCTCACCCTCCCTGTCAATCACGTCACCACCGTCAGCGGCACAGTGGCCGCGCCGCCCGACAAAGTCTTCGCGCTGATCGCCAACGTCTCGAACGCTCCCACCTGGCGCCATGCCGTGCAGTCGGTCACCGTCCTTCCACCCGACGCCGGCCGCGACCACTGGACCGAGAACCTCGCCCACGGCCAGACCATGACCTTCCTCGCGACCCACAGTGAAGCTCCCACGCGCCGCGACGTCCTCCTCGACCTCCCAACCCCCTCCTACGGGGGCACCTGGACCTACCTGCTCTCCCCCGGCCCCACGCCCAACACCACCAACCTCACCATCACCGAAACCGGCTTCATCCGGCCGCCCCTCTACCGCTTCATGATGTATCACGTCTTCGGCATCACCAGTAACCTGGACCAATATCTCGCCGACGCTCGCGCCGACGCTCCGAACCTCTAACCCGGCGCAAGGCTTGACGCACCCCACCGACTGCTTTAGTCTCAATCACAAGATGAAGCAGATCCACACCACCGCCGCCTTCTGTTGCATGTGTTGTCGCATGCCGCGCTGTCGCGCCGGTGTCTGTCTGCTCTAAGCGAACCCACAAACTTCGCCCGCAAGCTCAAACACCCACGCACAGCTCCCCGGCAGCGTGGGTTTCGTGCATCTGAGCCCAATCGTCTCCCCCTCCCAAACCAAGCCTTACAACCTACAGGAGTTCCCCATGGAATCCCCCACCCCGACCCGCAAGCTGGCCTTCAACGCCGACGCCGCCGCGATCCTGATCGCCCTCACCTTCGCCGCCCTCATACGGCTCAACGTGATCCACCGCATCTCCTGGTAACCGTCGGTTCTTTCTAAGAACTGACACCTGAGAACTGACAACTGCCGTGTCTGCCCAGACCATCCCGCTACCCAGCGCCGCTCGCCAGCCTCCGCGATCGCAGCAACTCCTCGCGCTCATCCCCGGCACCCTCCTTCTCTTTGCCATCGGCCTGGCCGGCAAAGCCCTCGAGACTTTCGGAATTTTCCTGCGCGCCCATCACCACTACTTCCCGCGCATCGAGTACGTCCTCTGGGCCATCATCCTCGGCCTCGTTATTTCGAACGTCTTCTCCGTCCCCGCCATCTTCCGTCCCGGCATCGCCACCTACGAGCTCTGGCTCAAGCTCGGGATCGTCCTCGTCGCCGCCAAGTTCGTCTTCGCGGATGTCCTCCACATCGGCGGTATGAGCCTTGTCCTCGTAGCCATCGAGCTGACCATGTCCCTCACGGTCATGACCATCCTCGGCAAGATCTTTCGTCTCCCGCCCAAGCTCACCAGCCTGCTCGCCATCGGCAGCTCCATCTGCGGCGTCACCGCCATCATGGCTGCGCAACCGGCCATCGAGTCCGACGAGCAGGACACCACCACCGCCATCGCCGCCATCCTCGCGCTCGGCGCCCTCGCCCTCTTCACCTTCCCCCTCATCGGACATTTCCTGCACATGGGCCAGCAACCCTACGGCATCTGGGCCGGCCTCGCCGTCGACAACACTGCCGAAGCCACGGTCACGGGAGCCCTCTATGGCGACCTCGCCGGCCGCATGGCCATCCTCGCCAAGACCGCACGTTCCGCCTTCATCGGCTTCGTCGTTCTCGGCTACGCGGTCTACTGGGCCTCGCAGGGCCAGGCCTCCCGGGTCGAGCGCAAAGCGCTCTTCCTCTGGCAAAAATTCCCCAAGTTCATCCTCGGCTTCATAGCGCTCTCCATCCTCGCCAGCATCGGCTTTTTCTCGACCGGTCAGCTCACCTCTCTCGGCAACCTCAGCAAGTGGGCCTTCCTCCCCGCCTTTGCGGGTGTAGGCCTCCGCACCCGGCTGCGCGACCTCGTCACGCAGGGCTGGCGCCCCATCCTCGTAGGGGTCCTCGGCGAAATCTTCATCGCCCTCCTCACGCTCGGCATGGTCTTAGCGGTCTACCACCACGGAGCCGCCCAATGACGAATCTCCACACCGCATCCCTCGTATCACCCCGCTGTCGTTGTCGCTGTTAGTTTCCAACTAACCCGCGAGAACCAGCCCATAAATCAAGACCACAAACCCAAAAGCCTGCCGCAAGCACGCGCAGGCGCGCACCCCTCTCAGGAGTCCCATGCCACGCCTTCGCCTCATCCCTCTCTTCTTCCTCGCCCTCACTCTCTCCGCCCGCGCCCAGGTCGTCGGCGGCACCATCTCCGGCACGGTCACCGACGCCTCCGGAGCCGCCATCCCCGGTGCCCACGTCCTGGTCCACAACGACGACACCGGCGCCCAGCGCTCCCTCACCACCAACGCCTCAGGCCAGTACATCGCCTCCTCCATCGCGGTCGGCCCCTACACCCTCAACGTGACCGCGCCAGGCTTCGCCCAAACCACCCGCACCGCCACCCTCACCATCGGCCAATCCCTCAACCTCAACCTCGCTCTCTCTGTCACCGGCCACGAAACCGTCACCGTCACAGAGACCCAGCCCATCGTCAACACCTCCACCGAACAAACTGCCGGCCTCGTCGACAGCCGCCAGGTCAAGCAGCTTCCCCTCAACGGCCGCTCCTACGACCAGCTCATCCTGCTCAACCCCGGCACCGTCAACTACACCAACCAGCGCAGCGGCGGCATCGGAACTTCAAATTCTTCGGTAGGCAGCATGTTCTCCGTGTCGGGCCGGCGGCCGCAGGACAATCTCTTTCTGCTCAACGGCATTGAGTACACCGGAGCCTCGCTGATCAACACGACACCCGGCGGAACGTCAGGGCAGTTGCTAGGCATCGACGGCATTCGCGAATTCAACGTCGTCACCGACACCTACTCCGCGGCCTACGGCAAGCGCGACGGCGCGCAGATCTCCATCGTCACCACAGGCGGAACCAACCAGCTCCACGGCTCGGTATACGAGTTCCTTCGCAACAGCTTTTTCGACGCGCGCAATTACTTCGACGGTCCCCGCATCCCTGAGTTCCAGCGCAACAACTTCGGTGGCTCGCTCGGCGGCCCCATCAAGAAGAACAAGCTGTTCCTCTTTGCCAACTACGAAGGCTACCGCCAGAATCTCGGCGAGTCGCTTGTCACGCTCGTACCCGACGCCACGTCGCGCGCCCATGCCGTCGCCAGCGTGAAGCCGCTGCTCAATCTGTGGCCCGTCGCCAACGGCCCCGAGATCACGCAGAACGGGGCTTCAACCGGGATAGCCCAATGGATCGGCTCCGCTCCGCAACACATTCGCGAAGACTTCGGCACGACGCGCTTCGACGCGAACCTCTCCAACATCGACACCTTCAACTCCATTTACACCATTGACGACTCGGACGCTGTCTCGCCCTCGGCCAACCCCTACTCCTACGTCGATGAAACCCTTCGCGAACAAGTTCTGAGCGCCGAAGAGCACCACGTCTTCTCGCCCAACTTCATCAACGTCGCCCGGTTCGGCTTCTCCCGCGCCAGCTACTACTTCAACGGCTACGTTCCCGCCGCGCAGCAAGCCCTCACTCCCTCCGTGCGTCCCGGCGTCCCCACTTATGCGGTCGTCATCTCCGGCTCCACTGCCTCCAACGGCGCATCCTCCATCACCGGCGCTGGCGCCAACGTCGGCGCCAACAACGCCATCACCCGCAACCTCTTCACCTTCGACGACCACGCCTTCTACACCATCGGCAAGCACACTCTCGAAGGCGGCATCTGGGTCCAGCGCCTCCAGTCAAACGACAACCTCGCCCAGGACCAATACGGCCAGGCGTCGTTTGCGTCCCTCGCTACCTTCCTCACCGGGGCGATCAAGACCTTCACCTACGCGCCCGACATCACCGAGCTAGGCTGGCGGACCCTTTTCGCCGACGCCTTCATCGAGGACACCTGGCGCATCACGCCCCGTCTGCAAATTCGCGCTGGGTTCCGCAGCGAGTCCTCCACCGGCTGGAGTGAGTCGCAAAACCGCGCCAGCGTCTACAGCTTTGGAGCCGCCAGCAACGGCGCTCCCCTCGGCGTCATCTCCACCAATCCCACTTCCGGCCTGTCCAACGCACTCACCGACAACCGCGCCCTCTTCCTGCCCGAGCCGCGGATTGGACTCGCGTGGGACGCGTTCGGCAACGGCCGCACCAGCGTTACCGCCAGCGCGGGGCTGCACCACTCCCTGCTCGATGCGCTCGACTATCGCCTCGACCAGGCCGCTCCCTACAACACCGTCAACTCCTACTCCAGCACCACCGTCTCCAACCCCATCAGCGGTACGCCGAAGATCAGCCCCTCCACCGTAGCCACCAACATCTCCACGCCCGCACTGCTCTCCTACACCTTCAGAATCGAGCAGCAGCTCGCGCCTTCCACTTCCCTGACCCTGGGTTACAACGGCTCGCATAGCTATCACCAGATCCTCAACGGCGATCTCAACGAGCCCGACTTTGTGGTCCTCGCCAACAACGTCATCTACTACCCCACCATCACCAAGGCGAACAACGCGGTAGCCAACACTACCTCCTGGTGGTCCGGCGGCACGGGCAACTACAACGCCTTCATCGTGGACCTGCGGCATAACCTCTCCAACGGTCTGCAGTTCCGCATTAACTACACCTGGTCCAAAAATCTCGATGACGGGTCGGCATGGAACACGTCTGTCTCTTCGAACACGCCAGCGTTCGTCTCAGTGCCCGCGCTTCCGCATCTCGACTACGGCCCCGCTGCCACCGACGTCCGGCACCTCTTCGCCGCCAACGCCACCTACGATCTACCTATCGGCAGCGGCCAGGCCTTCCTCGCCAATGCTAATAAGTTCACCGAGCACGTCATCTCCGGTTGGAGCCTTGCATCCATCGTCAGCCTCTCCACCGGCTTCCCCTTCTCGCCGCAACTTGGCTACAACCCCACCGGCTCCGGCGATAGCCGCAACCCCGTCCGCCCCAACGTGAACCCCAACTTCACCGGCAAGCTCTACCCTGGCGGCACGACAGCTCAGAAGGCCGCGCAGTACTTCAACCCCAACGCCTTCTCCGCCCCCGCCTACGGCACCGTCGGCAACGCTGGCCGCGACAGCCTCGTAGGCCCCGGCTACGCCGACTGGGATTTCTCTCTCCTCAAGTCAACGCAAATCACCCAGCGCTTCCGCCTCCAATTCCGCGCCGAGTTCTTCAACATCCTCAACCACACCAACCTCTCTCTCCCCAACGAAGTCGTCTTCTCCAACGGCCCGACCCAGGGGACTACGGCGAACCAGATCACTCCCGCCGCGCTCGGCACCCCCGGCGTCATCACCGCCACCGCCAACACCAGCCGCCAAATTCAACTAGGCGTCAAACTCCTCTTCTAACTCCCACCCATCTGGGTGTCCCCCCTGCTCCAAGGCTACCCAAGAAGCTCCCGTCGTCGGCGCGGCCGTTGTATGCTTCCCTGCAGAGCCCATGTCCAAACCCCTCTCCCCCGGCCGCCTCGAAGCCTTCTCCGACGGAGTCATCGCCGTCATCATCACCATCATGGTGCTCGAGCTCCACGTGCCCGGCAAAGAAGTCTCGAACGTCAACGGGCTCATCGCTCTCACTCCGCTCCTTACCGTCTATCTCCTCAGTTTCGTCCAGACCGGCATCTACTGGGTCAACCACCATTATCTTGTCGACGACCTCGACGACGTGACCCACGGCATCCTCTGGTCCAACCTCGCCTTCCTCTTCACGCTCTCGCTGATCCCCTTCGCGACTACCTGGATCGGCAACCGCGGCATCTCCTCCTTCTCGGTCGCGCTCTACGCCTTCACCTGCGTTCTCCCCGCCATCACCTGGATCGTTCTCTCCACCTCCATCAGCCGTCACACCGGCCAACCCCTGGCCGGCAGCCCCATCAAGCAGGCCACCTCCACCGCGCTCTACCTCGGCTCAATCCCGGCTGCCTACTGGTCACCCAAAACCGCCCTAGGCATGATCTTCCTCGTAGCCGTCCTCTGGCTCCTTCCCCCGCAAAAGGTCGTCGAGCAGAGCCGCTCTTTCCGGTCCGGCAAGCAGTCGCACAGCGATCCAAGCTAAACTTCACTCGGTATGAAACTCCACGGCTGCGGCACCGCGCTCGTCACCCCCTTCCTTCCCGGCGGCTCACTCGACGAGCCTGCGCTCCGTGCCCTCGTCGAATCCCAGCTCGCCCAGGGCGTCTCCCTGCTCATCCCCTGCGGTACGACAGGCGAAGCCTCTACCCTCACCGAAGCCGAGACTCACCGCGTCATCGAGATCACCATCGAGGTCGCCGCCGGCCGCGCGCCCATCTTCGCCGGCTGCACCCACAACTCGACCGCCCAGGCAGTGCTCAATGCGAAGCGCATTGCGAAGATCCCCAACCTCACTGGGATCCTCACCGCCAACCCCTACTACAACCGCCCCAACCAGGAAGGCCAGTTCCAACACTTCCGCGCGATCGCTGAAGCTGTCGATCTGCCCATCATCCTGTACAACATCCCCGGCCGCACCGCCACCAACCTGCTCCCCGAAACCGTTCTCCGTCTCGCCGAGCTCTCCAACATCGTCGCCGTCAAGGAATCCAGCGGCGTCATGGGCCAGATCACCGAGCTCCTCGCCAACGCACCCACCACCTTCTCGGTCCTGGCCGGCGACGACGCCCTCGCCCTCCCTGTTATCGCCCTGGGCGGCACGGGCCTGGTGTCGGTGGCCTCGAACGCCATCCCCGGCGCCATGTCCTCCATGGTGAGCGCCGCGCTTGCCGGCGACTGGGTCAGCGCCCGCGACCTCAACAAGCGCTACTTCGCCCTCATGCTGGCCCATTTCATCGAGCCCAGCCCCGCCCCCATCAAGGCCGTCCTCGCCCTCCTGGGCCGCTGCTCGGAAACCCTCCGCCTCCCCATGGTCCCCGTAACCGACGCCACCCGAACCAAACTGGAATCCATCCTCCGCAGTCTCAACCTCCTGCCGACCGAATAACGCGCCACCCCACCCCCGCTACAATCAACTCATCCATGAATTTCGCACCCCCGCAAGACCTCGAGTCCCGCATCGAACACTGGTTCGCCCAGGGCCCCGCCGCCATCGGTGACCCTGACGCCCTCGCCGCCTTCCTCCACCTTCGCGATGCCCTCGAAGCCGGCACCCTCCGCTCCGCCCAGCCTGACCCCGAAGCCCCTACCGGCTACCGGGTCAACGCCTGGGTCAAGCGCGGCATCCTGCTCGGCTTCCGTCTCGGCACCCTTGAAGCCATGAACGGCCGCAGCCCTGGCGGCCGCTCCGGCGACATCCTCTCCTTCGTCGACAAATCCACCTACCCGGCCCGCCGCTTCACCCCCGAGCAAGGCATTCGCATCATCCCCGGCGGCTCCTCCGTCCGCTCCGGAGCCCACGTAGCTCGCGGCGTCATCATCGTTCCGCCCGCCTACATCAACGTGGGCTCCTTCGTCGGCGAAAACTCACTGGTCGACTCCCACGCCCTGGTCGGGTCCTGCGCGCAAATCGGCAAGCGCGTCCATCTCTCCGCCGCCGCGCAGATCGGTGGCGTCCTCGAACCCATCAACGCCTCCCCCGTCATCATCGAAGACGATGTCCTCGTCGGCGGCAACACGGGCGTCTACGAAGGCACCATCGTCCGGGCGGGCGCCGTCCTCGCCTCTGGAGTGATCCTCACCCGCGGCACCCCCGTCTACGACCTCCCCAACAACACGATCCACCGCAGCACCCCCGAAGGCCCCAACGGCGAGCCAGCCACCCCCCTCATCCTCCCCGCCGGCGCCGTAGTCGTTGCCGGCAGCCGAGCCATCCAGCACGGCTATGGCAAAGACCTCGGCCTAAGCGTCTACACCCCTATCATCGTCAAATACCGCGACGAAAAAACCGACCTCTCCACCACCCTCGAAGATTTACTGAGATAGGAGAGGCGATACGCGGCCTTCAATCAACCATGCTTCTTTGATGGGGTCTGCGCGACCCCAGCGCCGGGAGAAACGTCGCACGGCTAAACCGCAAACCGGTTCGCGCTCCGTGCCTTCAGCTTTTCGGCCTCTTCTTCCCGATTCTTGGGCGGAGCATTTGTCTCCAGTGAAGTCAGCAGCTTCGTCGAAACCGCGCTGATGGCTTCGATCGCAGCAAAGAACGCCTCCTCGTTCGCTTTGGACGGCTTGTTGAACCCGCTGATCTTCCGAACAAACTGCAGCGACGCGGCCTTAATCTCCTCCGGTGTCACCGGTGGATCGAAGTTGAACAGCATTTTGATGTTGCGGCACATAGGCTCCGTCCTCCATCCTTGAGACAGCAGGGCTGCGCTCGATCCAGTCTACCGCCGCTGCCGGCCAGCTCTTCGCGCGGAACCAACCGCACGACTACGCCGTATCTATGAACGAAAGGACGTCCCATGAAGCTTCTGCTCTTTCTGATCCTGCTCGTCATCTGCTGGCCCCTGGCCCTGCTCGCGCTCGTCCTCTATCCCTTCATCTGGCTCATTCTCCTGCCCTTCCGCCTGGTCGGCATCGTAGTCGGCGGCGTGTTTGAACTCATCGGCGCCCTCTTTACCCTCCCCGCCCGCATGATCCGGGCCATCTAGCCTCTTCCGGCCGGCATCTCGCGCTACACTGTCCCCACGATGCCTGATGGTCATGACCTGGTAACCAAGGAAGGTTTCCGTCTGCGCGGCACGCACATGTCGCGCATCGACGCCTTCTCGGACGTCGTCTTTGGCTTCGCCCTCACCCTCCTCGTCGTCTCCCTCGAAGTTCCCCATACCTACGACCAGTTCCACGCCGCTCTCCTCGGCTTCTTCCCCTTCGCGATCTGCTTCTTCTTCCTGATCCTCATCTGGATGTCGCACTTCCGCTTCTTCCGCCGTTACGGCCTTCACGACGTCGCGACGATGTGGATCAACTCCGCCCTTCTGTTCTCGGTCCTCTTTTACGTCTATCCCGTCAAATTCATGTTCGCCGTGGCCAGCGGTGTCCACGTCGATCCCAACATCTTTTCCAATCGCTATCAGCCGCGAGAGATGATGGAGGTCTACTCCCTCGGTTTTGCGGCCATCTACTTCTGCCTCACCGCACTCTATTGGAACGCCTGGCGCCAACGTCGCCAACTCCAGCTCAGCCCTCTCGAGGTAGCCATCACCGTTGGAGACATATGGGACAAACTTGGCGACGCCGCCGTATGTCTCCTCTGCGCCCTCGTCGCTCACCTCCTCCCGCCCCAGCACGCTTCGATCGCCGGCTGGTTCTTCTTCCTCATCGGCGCCTGGAGCACCGTCAACGGCTTCCTCTCCGGCCGCAAGATTCGCAGCGTCCGCGCCCGCACCCCGGCGCACGACCTCGAACCCCTCGATCACACCCAATCCCACTGATTCCTTGCATTTCCCGCCCTCCCTTCCGTACTGCGATAGACTGGAGGTCCATGGCTAATGAAAAACTGCAAATAATCCCGCTCGGCGGACTCGGCGAGTTCGGCATGAACTGCCTCGCCCTTCACTTTGGCGACGACATCCTCGTCATCGACGCCGGCCTCATGTTCCCCGAAGAAGAGCTCCTCGGCGTCGACATCGTCGTCCCGGACATCAGCTACCTCATCGAGAACCGCAGCAAAGTGCGCGGGATAGTTCTTACGCACGGGCATGAGGACCACATCGGTGGCCTCCCGTGGATTCTCTCGGACCTCAATGTCCCTGTCTACGGCACCGAATTTACGTTGGCCTATGTAGAGGGCAAGCTCGAAGAGCATCGCCTCCTCGACGACGCAGAGCTCATCGAGATCCTTCCCGGCCGCCGCTTCAACCTCGGCGTCTTCTCGATCCTCCCCATCCGGGTCACGCACTCGCTCGTCGACTGCGTGTCGCTCGCCATCCACACCCCGGTCGGCATCGTTCTCCACACCGGCGACTTCAAGATCGATCTCTCCTCCCCCGACGGCCACCCCTTCGATCTCCAGGCCTTCGCCGACCTCGGCAAGCAAAACGTTCTCTGCCTCCTGCAGGACTCCACCAACGTCGACCGCCCCGGCTTCACGCCCGGCGAAAAGGCCGTCATTCCCCGCCTCGACGACATTTTTGGAGCCGCCAAGCGCCGCATCTTTTTCTCCTGCTTCTCCTCGTCCATCCACCGCATCCGGATCGCCATGGACCTCGCCCACAAGCACGGCCGCAAGGTCGCGCTCATCGGCCGCTCCATCGACAACTCCACCGAAATCGCCCAGGACCTCGGCTACATCGACCCGCCCGCCGGCCTCATCATCCATCCCAACCAGATCAAAGACACGCCCGCCAACAAGCTGCTCGTCCTGATCTCCGGCACGCAGGGCGAACCCATGTCCGCGCTCTCCCGCGCCGCCGTCGACAACCACCGCTTCGCCAAGATTGAGCCCAACGACACGGTCCTGCTCAGCTCACGCGTCATCCCCGGCAACGAGAAGGCCATCTACCGCGTAATCGACCACCTCGAGCGCCGCGACGCCAGGGTCATCCACGACGACGGGACGCATGGATTGATACACGTCTCCGGCCACGGCTCGCAGGAAGAGCTCCGCATGATGATCAACCTCGTGCGCCCGAAGTTCTTCATCCCCGTCCACGGCGACTACCGTCACCTCAAGCGCCATGCGGAATTAGCAGCGGCGACCGGCGTCCCCGAAAAAGTCATCCTCCTCGAGGACGGCGACGTGCTCACGCTCGACCGCGAGCACGCCGAGAAGACCGGCAAAGTCACCACCGGCCGCGTCTGCATCGACAACAACTCCACCGCCGACGTCGTCGAAGACACCGTAATTAGAGACCGAAAGCATCTCGGCGAAGATGGAGTCTTCCTCCCTATCATCGCCATCAACAAGCGCACCGGCCAGGTCGAAGGCCTGCCCGAAATCACCACCCGAGGCTTCGCGGCCGACGACCCCGAGCTGCTCCGCAACGCGCGCGACATCGTCGCCCGCACCCTCGAGCAATCCAGCGAAGAGGAGCGCCGCGACTACGGCGTGATGAAGGACAAGATACGCGGCGATCTCAAGCGTTTCCTGCAAAAGAACGCCAACCGCCGCCCGCTCATCATGCCCATCATCCTCGAGCTCTGAACCAGCAAGCTTCCACCCCAACACCACGCGAAGCCTCTCGGCGCCCGCGCAGGACCTGGGTGCCCCACCTTAGCCGCGTACTTTGCGGCTAAGGTGGACTGGCCCAATTCCGGGTTTCCGCATCCGTACGTGCCTTTGCGGAAGAGTGGGGAAAACTCCTTACGGCGCATACGTCGTAAACACACCGTCACGCGAAGCCTTCGCGTGGCACGGCGCACAGCTCTTCATCTGCGCGACCGCGAAAGGCTTGCCATCCGGCGTGAAGCTGCCAAACCCCCACCCGCCCGTCGCCGCATACTTCTTCGAGTCCTTCACCATGAACTGATAGTTTGAGGGCGGCCCCGGTGTGTACGACTGCACGTCGCCAAACACCGCGTTGTTCTCCGCGTTCGGCGAGTGGCTGTAGTGCAACGCCGCGATGATCGTGCCATCAGGATACGGAAGCTTCTTTTCGCGGTACGCCTTGATCGCAATATCATTGCCCAACATGGCGCCGAGACTGTTCAACTTCCCCGCCTCGTGGGCCACCGAAATCAGCTGCCAATCGCGGAATCCTGACGGCATTTTGGTGAGATAGACTGGAGCCGGAGTCTTATCCGCCTGTCCGGACGCGGGGACCACACAGGCGACACTGCCAGCCAGCATCGCAACGGCAATCAACAAAAGATGAATCCGTCTCATAGCTCCTCCTTAGAGCCTAAGTCCAAGGCTTCCCCTGCCTGCGATTGAAGCGGGAAACGAGTGAATTGTGAGCCCTGTGAAAAACTACAGAGCCTGCTACGCGGGACCTGCCACTTCTCTTCGGAGCACGATTGGCCGGCGATTCCCGGCCCATCTGCTGCCTACTTCGGCAGGCCGCGATTCTAGCAAGCGGGCATCAGGAGTCGCAACGTCTCGGAGACGATTCGAACCCCGAGAGACGCCGCCGGGTATCCCGATACGTCGCGCACTTGCGATGGGTGGTCTCGGGGCAAGGCTGATACTTCGCCACCAGGGGAGTTGAAGCGGCTGAAAACACCGTATTTCGGGAGGATCGCGCTTCAGTTAGCAAGGGGAAGCGCGTGTTTGTCGCTTTTTGCTTGCTAGCTTGGCCCCGTTCGGAGATAATCTTCGCGATTTCATGGGTTCAGACATGTCTACTCAGGGAGACCCGGCTCAGGAAATCTTCGCTGCGGCCCTGCCCTTAACGCGCGAGGAGCGTATCTTGCTCCTTGATCGCAGATGTGAGGGCGCCCCCGAGCTGCGCCACGCGGTGGAGGCACTCCTTGCGGCAAGCGATGAGACCGGTGGTTTCGTCGAGAAGCCGCTTCTTGCGGCTGCACTCATGGACGAGCCGGGAGACGCGACAGCCTCGTTCGCGGCAGAACCTTCCGGCTTGGACGCTGACAGCCCCTTCGAAATCGACAAGGTAATCTTCGACCGTTTCAAAGTTCTTCGGTTCATCGCCCGCGGCGGAATGGGAGAGGTTTGGGAGGCTTGGGACAGCCAGTTGCAGGAACGCGTAGCCCTCAAGACGATACGTGCAGACATGGTGCGGCAACCCGAAGTGGTCGAGCGTTTCCGGCGTGAAGTCAGACAGGCCCGAGCCATCTCTCATCCCAACATTTGTCGGATCCACGAGCTGTTTACCTACGAAACGGCTTCTCGCGGGACGGGAATATTTCTTTGTATGGAGTTCCTTGACGGCCCTACGCTGAGTGAGTATCTGCGTCACAACGGTCCGTTTGAGCCAGATGCCGCGTTCGGCCTCGTGCAACAGTTAGTTCAGGGATTGAACAGCGCACATGCCCTGGGGGTGGTTCACCGTGACCTCAAATCCAGAAACATCATGCTGGTAAGCGCTGGACCAGGAAAACTGCGCGCAGTGATCACAGATTTTGGACTGGCGTTAAACGTCCTCACACCAAACGGCGGTTTGGAGGAGGGCAGTGGGCAAGGGACGCCCGATTACATGGCCCCCGAGCAAGAGCTGACAGGCAATGTTACCGCGCTCGCGGACCAATATGCCCTGGGTGTGGTGATGTGTGAAATGATCACCGGCTCCCGGCCCGTCCGCACGCAGAGCAACTCTTCAGGGAAGGCAGTGGGCGTTAAGCTTCCTGCCAAATCGATCCCCGTTCGGTGGGCGAACGTCATCGAGCGGAGCTTGGCGACCCGTCCTGAAGATCGATTTCCGAGGCTTGACGACGTCCTGTTGGATCTCCGGCCTCCCCCACGCAAATGGCCATATTGGGCGGCAGGTATGACTACCGGATGCCTGCTGCTGGGAACCGTGGGTTGGGTGCGGCACCATCGTCCAGTCGAGGCGACCAGTCTGGCAGTGCTACCGCTTCACAACGCCAGCGGAGACAGCAGCGTCGACTACGTAGGCTCTGGTTTCACCGAAGCGCTCACCAATGACCTTGCGGGGATGCCAGGCTTGCAGGTAAAAGCGGCTGGCATCGCCGAACGGTATGCGGCACAAAGCAACGATCCCAGTGAATCCGGCAGACGACTCAAGGTGAAATCCGTGGTGAGCGGGTCGTTGTTCGAAGCCGGTGGGCATGTACGTATTCCCATTGAAATTATCGACGTAAGCACCGGTTCGCAAATATGGGGTCAGACCTACGAGGGCGACATCTCCAATCTTGCCGGGTTGCAAAACGAGATATCTACAGACGTGGCCTACCATCTCAAGGTCCGACTCAATCCCGATCAGAAGGCCCGGCTTCAGCGCCAATACACCACCAACTCGGCCGCCTATAACGCCTATCTGAAAGGCCGTTACAGGCTCACCCAGCGGACGGATGCAGATCTGCTTGCAGCCGTCACGGAATTTCAAAGTGCACTCAACGCTGATCCACACTACGCTCCGGCCTATGCAGGTCTGGCCGAAAGCTACAATCTGCTCGCGCACTATCGCGGTGGAAACCAGATTCCGATGATGAAGAATGCCCTCAACACGGCGGACCAGGCGCTTGCGCTGGACCCCACTCTGGGTGAAGCCTATGCCTCGCGCGCCTCGGCTCGCATCGATTTGAACTACGACTGGAAGGGGGGAGAAAGCGACTATCAGCGCGCCCTGGAACTAAACCCTAACGACTTGAACGCTCATATTCAGTATGCCGTCTCCCTTCTTGCCCCCCTGGGGAGAGATGCGGAAGCGCAGGTGCAGATGGCCTATGTGCAGGCAGTCGATCCGAATTCGCTACTGACGACCATGTCCCGAGCCTGGGTCGCGCAATGCGGGGGACGAACGGCCGAGTCGGCCCGATTGTTGGAAGAGCAACTCAAAACAACGCCGAACTTTGAGGAGGCAATCGAAACGCTCGCCGTGGACTACATCGAGCTCAAGCGGCCAATGGATGCCATCCATCTTCTCCGGACAGCACCTCTCGATCCCACAAGAGAGGCTGACAGGGCCATCATGTTGAGCATCGCCTATGCCCACGCCGGAAATCATGCCGATGCCGCGAAATGGCTCAAGCAAGCGTCGGAAAACGGCGATGCGCAAAATACTTTGCCGTATCAGGCTGCGGTCTACTATACTTCTCTCGGAAAACACCCCAAAGCATTGGATTTGTTGGACTTGGCTTACGCGCGACGAGACAGCGACCTGCCCTTCGTGAATGTAGATCCCCTTCTAATGCCGCTACACTCGGATCCTCGCTTTCACCAGCTGCTAGGTCGCATGAATATCGAATGAAGGAGGCAGTCACATGACAAAACGAGAGTTTCTGGATCAGTTGGGATTAAGTAGTGAGGAATTCCGCGATCTTATGCAAAAGTTCGTTTACTTCCTGGAACCATTGAATGAAGCACAGAGGGATGCCGTGCGACGCTCAATGCCGACGATTGCGGAAGCGGCCAGTTCGTTGGGACCGGACCTAACTCAAGACCAACTCGGCGAAATCTTGATAGGGATTCTCGAAGGGATTGATTTTGTCGTGCTAGGTTGCCATTCCTTCAAAACAATGAACATCAATCCCGGGAGCTCCATTGCCCCTCATCAACACAAACCCGAGAAACCCAAGTAGCCAAAAGGTTGATGGTTTAGATCGCGTAATCGGCGCCTCCGAAACCTTTGCACGGCTTAGAGAGATCGGGAACATATTAGGGGTTACACGCATCGCTGATATTACCGGCCTTGACCGCGTCGGAATACCTGTGTACTCGGCAATCGTGCCATCGTCTGACGACGGCATTTCTGTTTATAACGGAAAGGGATTGCGGCCCATCGATGCGAAGGTGGGAGCGCTGATGGAGTCCATCGAGCGGCAAACAGCGCTTAAGACTAGGCTGCCGTTCATCGAAGCTACTTACAGTCAGATCTCGCAACGGGACCGAACTCTCGATCCATGGAAGATTAACCAAGCTTTGTTTGAAGATTTCACACCGGAGACCCTGTGCAGCTGGGTGCGCGGAACGGACCTATTTTCAGGAGAAGACGTCTGGGTACCGGCACACTTGGCAGGATACCTTTGGAATGATGTGCCCCATGGTTCACCGTTCACCGTGAACGACAGCAACGGACTTGCTTCTGGGAACAACCGTCTTGAAGCTGTGTACCATGCGCTCTGCGAACTGATTGAGCGCGACGCCTGGACTTTCGCGGAACTCGGCGGAAGCTTCCTGCCCGCGGCAAGACGCCAAGTGATAGGCGGCCGTTCAGAAGGTCCTGGCGACGATCTCGAACATTGTCCTTGCATTGAAATACCCGGGGACAATGAGTTGTTCCTGGCCTTTCAGGAGGCAGGCTTAAATTTGCAGGTTCGGGATATTACCTCCGCTCTTCAGGTGCCGGCATTTCTCGCTTCCGTTGGGGATGAGAGCATCTTCGGTTTTCCTATGGCTCATGTCGGCTTCGGATGCAGCCCAAACGCCCATGTGGCATTGCGCCGGGCAATCAGTGAAGTCGCGCAGTCGCGTTGCGTCGACATTCAAAGTGTTCGCGAAGATATCGTAGACTCCAACGCTCCCAAAGACTTGTTTTCGCTTCATACCAGGCGAGTCGCCGGCGTGAATCGGAGAAGTTGGGTGCTCGGTGAGTCGCGGACTCGCCGCCCCTTTGAAGCGATCGAGTCGCGCAGCTTCGATGACCTCAATCAAGATATCCGATGGCTACTGGAACGGCTCGAGACTGCCGGGTTGTCGGAAGCGATTGTCGTCGACTTCACACCCGACTGCACAACACATTCGGTAGTGCGAGTCATTGTTCCCGGGGTTGAGTTGTGGGCTAGCGACCACGGACGCGTTGGCCCACGTGCTGTCGAGTTCTGGAAGCAACATGCATGACACCGTTGTATTTCTGGGCCCGACCATGCCTGTGGCGGAAGCCCGGCGCCTGCTGGACGCGGAGTTCCTTCCGCCCGTTTGCCGGGGCGACATCGCCCGTTTGCCAGCCAGCATTCGCTTCATTGGAGTCATCGATGGGGAATTCTTCCAAAATCTAGCCGTCTCGCCAAAGGAAATCATCCAGGCACTCGCTCGCGGCACCAAGGTGTTCGGCTCTTCCAGCATGGGCGCACTTCGAGCCGCGGAAACGCATACCTTCGGTATGGTGGGAATTGGACGCATCTTTGAGCAGTTTCGCGATGGGATTCTCGATGCGGACGACGAGGTTGCAGTCGCGTATGAGCCTGGCACGTACCGAGCGCTCTCGGATGCAATGGTTAACCTTCGGGAGGCGTTAGCGCTGGCGCGCAGCGCAGGAGTCATTACGGAAAGCCAACACCATGATCTGTGTTCCTTGATAAAGGCTCGCTATTTCCCGCATCGATCCTGGCGCGCGCTCGAGCAGCTTTACCCTCCGCTGCGGAAGTTTGCCGAGCGGCAACGTCTACCGGATTTGAAGCATGACGATGCTTGTGCGCTGCTGTCGGCCATGGGACGTGCGCGGAAGACCGAAGCAGCAAAAGCACAGAAAACTCCACTGCGTGCATGCGGTGTGAACACCCTGTGACGACGGGTTCCAAGCCCATCACGAGCGTCCTGCGCACCACGCATGTCGGGTAAGCACGGGCCTGCCCTCACTTCTCCGCGGGAGCCATCGCCTTCACGTACAACTGCTGCAAGGATTGCATCTTCGGCTCAAAATCGCCCATGTGGCCATGCACAATCTGCATCACTCCAGCCGATAACTCCGGCGTCTTGGTCAGCAGTGCCTGCCCCGCCGGCGACTTGTAGAACGCCAGGATTCCATCCAGCTCAGCCTCGGTATACGTGTCCGCATATAGCTTCACGTACGCCGGCTCCAGCGTCGGCCAACCAAAGTTTTCATCAACCACCTTCATGGAGTTATCGACGAACTCCTGCTGCATCTTCTTCTTTTCCGGAGTCATCTGCTCGGTTCCCGGGGCGTTCTTCGCCGTCGCCTGCACCTGCTGCTCCATCGCGCTCCGCATCCGGTCCAGGCTGTGGTCCATGTGCATCACGGCGAACAGCTCCTTCACCTTCGCCTGCTTCGACGCCTCATCCGCCCGAGCCCCCATCGGCGCCACAACCATCGCCACAGCCAACATCACGATCCAACGCTTCATCTACAGCTCCTCGCTCTCAACCTGTTCCAGAATCTTCTCGGAATCTAACGGCTTCCTCGCAAAGTAATACAAGCTGAAGGCCAGCGCAGCGAAGCAGATCACACTCACGAAATCTTTATGCAGCGGGTTGGTCTGCGAGAAACTCGGAATCACCTTGTCCGTAGCCGCTTCGTACAACTTCACGCAAACGCCGAGCAGCCCCATGATGCCGCCCGCAGCAATCAGTCCCGAGGCATACAGGCTGCCTGACGAGATCTCGCTCTCCGCATCTGTCTTCGGCCCACTGCCGCTCTTAGCCAGGGCGCTGTCCACCATCCACCGCACGACACCACCGACGAAGATCGCCAGCGTCGTTCCAATCGAAAGATAAGCTCCCACCGCAAACGTCAGCGAACGCACACCGAGCAACTCAATCCCGATCACCAGCGCCACGCCCAGCAGCACCAAACTCCAAGGCAGCTTTCGGCTCAGGATCCCATTGATCACCGTAGCCATCAACCGTCCCTGCGGCGCGGCAGCCTTCTCGCTGCCAATTCCCTGCACCCACTGCACCTCAATCTTCCCAGTGGCCGGGTCATACAGATACTTCCCATCCTGCAGAGTAGCCGACCCAATCGAGTTCAGCACCACATACTTCGTCGCATCCGACAGTTCCTCATGCGTAGCCGACCCCGAACTTCCCGCCACCGGCCGCTCCATCACAGTCACATGGTCCCGCTTGAAGTTCCCCTGGTTCGACACGCCATCCGGCAGAGCCGCCAGCGAGATCGCCCGCGCAGTCGGCAGCTGCTGGAAGCTCTCCAAGCCCTTGTTCATCGCGTTCAGCGTCGCCCCAATCGAGAACACCGACACGATCACTCCAACCATCACGGCCACCTGCTGCTTCCACGGCGTCGCGCCAATCAGGAACCCGGTCTTCAGATCCTGGCTCGTGTCCCCGGCGTTGGACGCCGCAATACATACCATTCCGCCAATCGTGATCGCCAATGCCCCAAACGCCGGCGCCGTCCATCCCTTCACCAGGAAGATCGCCGACACCGCCATCAGCGTTGCAATGGTCATCCCGCTCACCGGGCTCGCACTCGATCCCACGATGCCCACAATGCGCGCCGACACGGTCACGAACAGGAACCCGAACACCACCACGAGCAGCGAGGCTGCAAGGTTAGCCAGCCAACCCACCTGCGCTCCCGGTACCGGTTTGAACTCCAGGAAAAGGAACATCAGCAGGATCAGCACCAGGCTGCCGCCGATCACCACGCTCATCGGAATGTCGTTCTCGGTCCGCAACGGCTTGCTCGTCACCGCACCCTTACCCAACCCCATCTTGGCGAACCCGGACGTAAGCGCACTCACAATGGTCGGCGCCGTCCGCAGCAAGGTAATCAAACCGCTAGCCGCCACCGCACCAGCTCCCATCGGCCGCACATAGGTAGACCACAGTTCACTAGGGCTCATCTGCGCAATCGGCACCACCCCCGGATACAGCGGTCCCGCGAGATGCTTCCCGAAGAACACGATCGCCGGCATCAGCACCAGCCAGCTGAACACGCCGCCAGCGAGCATGATCGCCGATACCCGCAGCCCGATGATGTACCCCACACCCAGGTACTCCGGCGTAACGTCCGCCCGAATCGCAGCGCCTTTGAGAATCTGCTGTCCGTTAGGATCGAAGTTCGGCGACCAGTTCGGTGTAGCCGGAAACAGGCTCAGCAGATTCTCATTTTGGAAGAGCGTATATAAGCCGCCGAGTCCAAGCCCCAGAAACACGCGGCTGGCAAACGAACCGCCACGTTCTCCCGCCTGCAACACGTCAGCGCATGCGGTTCCCTCTGGGTACGTGAGCGATCCATGCTCTTCCACAATCAACTGTCGCCGCAGAGGAATCATGAACAGCACGCCAAGCCAGCCACCGAACAGGGCCAGCGCAAAGATGCGCGAACTCTCAAGATCAAAACCCAGGAAGATGAGCGCCGGCAGGGTGAAGATAACTCCCGACGCAATGGACTGGCCTGCATTGCCAGTCGTCTGCACAATATTGTTTTCGAGGATCGATGCCCGCCCGAAAGCACGAAGGATCGAGATCGACAACACCGAGATCGGTATGCTCGCGGCCACCGTCAGGCCGGCGCGCAGGCCCACATACACTGTCACCGCGCCAAAGATTACTCCAAAGATCGAGCCCAAAAGCAGCGCACGTATCGACAGTTCCTTTCGATCCTCGTTCGCTGGAACAAAGGGTCGAAAGGTCGTATGTTCAGCCATCAGGCAATATCTCCTAAGCAACGCAAGAGGGTTTTAGCTTCGCATCGGAGTTTACTCCATAGTTCATCACCCGCGAAATTGCGGTGCTCGTGCATGAAGGTTGTAGAGGATGAGACGAGAAAAGCTGTTTAGCCCGCAATCCGCATCGTGCGGCCATGCCTGGTCACAATAGCCAACCGCTCGCTGCCAAGGATCTTTCTTGCCTGGCTGCGCGCATGGCTCGCCCATGGCCCAGTGGGATCCAACCGTGTATAGCTCGTCCAATGCCGCAGAGCCTTCCGTGGTTCCTGAATACGCTCATACGCCAGCGCAAGATTATAGTGAGCATCCGCATACTGAGGCACCAGGGCAAGCGCTCGCTGATACGCTTCGATTGCCTCATCCATCCGCTGCTGCTCGTCCAGCACATTCCCGAGGTCAAAAAATGCCAGGGCATATTCGGGATCAGCTTCAACCGCTTGCCGGTATCGTTGCTCTGCCTGCACGAAGTCTTTTTCGTTGTAAAAAATCGTCCCGAGATTGATCGCCGCGGCCGCATGTCCGGGCTGGATCTCAAGGATCGTTTGATACACGCTCTTGGCTTCTTCCAGGCGCCCGGGAATGTCCTCAAGCCGCACCGCCCGCAGAAACATCTCATGTAGATCGGAGTAGTTCGAAGATAATTCGTGGCCGTTCTTGCGGACGACCGCCATCCCATTCGACGGCATTAATTCGAAGTCGAATGCCATCTGTCTCGTCATGGGATCGACCAGCGCACCCCATTGCCGAAACGCCAACCTTGAACCATGCAAAACGGCTACCGATTCCAGCAGCGGATTCACCATCCCTGACACCCTCTGCATCGCATCGACCGACTGGCGAATGCTCTTAACAGAGATTCTTGTTGCGGTCAGATCGCGCAGCTTGCGCAGCTGCACCAGCTCATCGAATGAATAATTTTCGGAAGAAGCGATTAATCCAGCCTTCTCCCACGCAGCGAGTTGGCGAATAGGTAACCTGAGAATGCGCAGAACATCTTCACGGCAGTATCGGCTCACGGCGCTCATCTCTTCGTGCTCAGCTTCCCTAGCAGCCGCGTCATGCGGCATGCCCTAGGTGCGAGTATGCTTCGCAGCTCTGCATCTATCAAGGGCTTTACGTGTGGATTTCATGAATTCAGTGGATAACCCGAACCAAACATGGTTCCGTGGCGCTAGGGAACGAAATCCTACCGGCCCTGTCGTTAGCTCACAGATCGCGCCGTCGCCGATCCGAGTCCCACCGCAAGCAGCCCGATGATAATGCTTGCCCCGACGTAAAGAAGTCCCATCCAATAGGCCCCATTTGTCAATTCTGACCAAGTCTCCCATTCGAAGCTGGAAAAGGTTGAGTAGGCACCAAGGAATCCGATGGCAAAGGCATACCTCCAGGCCGGATTCATATGGCTGTGACGTGTGAGGTACTCGAGGATGAAGCCAAACATGAAGCATGCGCTGATATTGATGGAGAATGTGCCGATCGGAAATCTTGACCTGAAATGCTCGGCTGCAAAAACACCAACAAGGTATCGGGCCAAAGCTCCGGCTGCCCCGCCCATTGCAATCAATACATATCGCCTCAAGTTCGAGCTCCTTTGCGTCTCTCTAAAACAGTAACTGAACACAGTGGGCGGGGCACCAGGAGAGTTGAGTTTGTGGGATGATTTGCTCCTCCACGAACTTCTGGGATCGGTCCTGAACGGCGAACCAGTAAACTCTCCACAACGTAATGAGTGCCCACGCCATGAGGGTGACGTGGGCACCTTCGGTGCGCTCGAGTCGCGCCGAACTTATTTGGGTTTACATCTCCGCCCATTGCCGAAGGAGATTGTGATAGACGCCCGTCAGTTGCACCGAGCTCTGTTTCACCGGTGCGGACTGCGCGTGTTCACTTCCCGCTAATCGTTGAATGGAGGCGTCGAGGTCGAAGAGCAGGGTGCGGTGGGCATCCTGGCGGATCATGCTCTGGATCCAGAAAAAGGAGCTGACGCGATTGCCCCGGGTGACGGGCTCGACTCGATGGAGGCTGGTGGCGGGGTAGAGCACCATGTCGCCGGCGGGGAGCTTGACGCTCTTTTCCCCATAGCTGTCTTCGACGATCAACTCGCCGCCGTCGTACTCGGTGGGCGGGGTGAGGAAGAGGGTGGCGCTGAGGTCGGTTCGGATACGCTGGCCGGTGGAGGCAAGTTGGCGGATGGCAGTGTCGACATGGGTGCCGAAGGTCTGGCCGCCGGCGTAGCTGTTGAACATGGGCGGAAATACTCTCAGCGGCAGGGCTGCGGACATGAACCGAGGCGAACGCGCGAGCCCGGCGAGAATCATCTCGCCGAGCTCCTTTGCCACCGGCGAGTTCTCGGGAATCTGCGCGTTGCGTTTCACTTCCTGGGCCTGGTAGCCCGCGGTGACGCGGCCGTCGACCCATTCGGCCGTGGCAAGTTTCTGCCGCGCCTCGGTGACCTGCTCACTTGTGAGCACCTTCTCGATGGTAATTAGCATGGTTGGTTCCTTTGCACGTGCCGACTCCTAGAATCGGAAGTTCGCACCGATCAGCGCGCTCAATCCCGCGCCGGGGATGAGGTGGCTGGGGTGAGGCTGGTCGATGTAGAAGCGGTTGAAGAGGTTGTAGATGTTGGCCTGCAACTCGATGCGATGCGTGATGGGGCGTTTGACCATGAGGTTGAAGACCCAATAGCCGGGCACTTGCTTCATCGCGGTGGAGAGGACTTCGTAGCAGGTGGTCGCGGTGGCGCTGCAGGGAGCAGTGCCGGGGGCAAAGGTGATGGGGCCGGAGTAGCGGGTGGCGACGTAGGGCGTGGTCGAGCTCGCGGTGCGGCTGCCGACGTAGTTGCTGCCGACGCCGCCGCTGATCTTCCAGACGAGGTCGTGGGTGATGAAGGCGTTGAAGGTTTGTTTAGGAACGTTGGCCAGAGGGAAGCCGATGGAGGTTGGGAATTCCTTGGAGAAGAGGACGGAGCTATCGAGGTAGGCGTAGCCGAAGATCAAGTCGGTGCCTCCGCCGAGCTGACCGACTGCGCTGGCCTGCACGCCTTTGACGAGCTGGTTGCCGGCGAGGACGATAATGTTGGAGTTGGTGGGGCTGGTCTCGCGGGCGTTGTCCTGCTGGGTGCGAAAGATCGCGCCCTCAAGCTGCAGACGCTGATGCAGGAGACTGTACTTCGCGCCGATCTCGTAGGATTGGTTTTCCTCGGGTGGCAGCAGGCTGGAGGCTACGCTGAGGCTGAGGGTTTCGGCGGAGGGATCGAAGCTGGTGCCGTAGTCGAAATAGACGCTGCTGTGTGCGTTGGGCTTGAAGACGATGGCGGCTCGATAGCTTGGCTGTTCGACCTTCTGCTCGAGAGGCGCGATGTTGGGGGTGAGAGCGGCGCCGGGGATGGTGGTGGCGGGGGCATAGAGGTTATAGGAGGTGTCGAAGTAATCCCAGCGAACGCCACCGCTCAGCTCGACCCAGCGGCCTAGCTTGAGGGTGTCGACGAAGTAGATGCCGACGCTCTGCGAGGTGACGTGGGTGATGGACGTGATGTAGCCGTTGCCAGAGAAGACATCGGATGGAGTGGGGTTGGCGAGGTTGGTGGGTTTGACGCTGTTGATGCCGTATTGGGTGTAGCTGGTCTTGATGGGATTGGAGACTTCGCGGCCGCCTTCGACTCCGCCTGCGAAATCATTGCGAATGCCGAAGGTCTTGAAGTGCGCCGTGACTTCGGTCTGATCCCAGAGGTCGCCTTCGACGCTCTTGATCTGGATCTGGTTGCGGTTGACGGTGATCTGGTCGGGCGGTGTGGACTGGGTATAGGGACAGGGGAGGTTGGTGTTGAGAGCGCTAGTGGGAAGGGCGGTAACGTAGCCGCCGACGGGGGTGCTGACGCTGACGTTGGAGCAGATCTGTGGCTCGGTAATCTGCACGTCGCGCGGATAGTTTGCCCAACGGGCGATGGTGTGGAGGTCGACATCGCCGCTGCCCTCGAAGGCGTGGCTGGCCTTGAGCGTGACGATGTTGTCGTTGGTTTTGAGATGATTGGCGTCGGGAAAGCCGTAGTAGGCGTGCCGGTTGCCGGCGTGGGCGAGGCTGTTTTCAAACCAAGGGAGACCATAGTCGGGGGTGTCGTCTTCGCTGAGGTGGAAGTAGCTGACCGTGAGGTGGGTGGGGGAATTCAAGCCCAAGGAGATGGAGGGTGCGATGCCGAAACGGCGGGTCTCGTCGAAGGGACGGCCGGCGACTCCGGCGGCGTAGGCCACGCCGTTGATGCGGAAGGCAGAACCGCGGGCGACGTTGGGGAGGGGCTCATTGATGTCTGCGGTGACCCGACGGGTGAGGTCGGTGCCGAACTGGGTTTGGACGTCAATGAACTTGTCGACGGTGGGAGTTTTGCTTACCTGGTTGATAACGCCGCCGGTCGATCCGCGGCCAAACTGCACCCCTGCAGGGCCTTCGAGGACCTCGACCTGCTCGAAGTTGAAGCTGTCGCGGTAGTAGCTGCCGAAGTCGCGAATGCCGTCGAGGAAGATGTCGTTGCGCGCGGTGAAGCCGCGGATGGTGAGGTTGTCGCCCTGGGCTCCGCTTTCGCCGGCGGCAATGCTGATGCCGGGGACATTCCGGACGGCGTCGAGAAGCGTGCGATTCTGTTCGTCCTGGAGAATGAAGTGGGGAACCTCGACGATGGTCTGCGGGGTGTCGAGGAGGAGTTCGGTGAACTTGGTCATGCTGACGGCGTCAGGGAGGCCGGCGGTGACGCTGACAGATTCCAGGCTGCGGAGACCAATGCGGGCGGTATCAGAGCCTTCGAAGGTGAAGCTAAGGCCTGTGCCGGCCAGCAGCTGGCGCAGGGCGGAGTCGTTGGGATACAGCCCGACGACGGCCTGGCCGGTGAAGGTGGCGAGCGCTTCGGCTGGAATTTCCAGCTTGAGAGCGACCCCACTTTGCCAGCAGTATTGGTCGAGAGCGGCGGTCAGCGCACCTTCGGCAATCTGGAACCGCCGGACCGGTAACTGGGCGGGGATAGGATCTTTGTCTGCCGCGTTTGCCACCATTTGTTGCGCCTTTGCGTCTGACCTGCTCATCGCGGCATATGCCGTCATCGTAGCCATGGCGACGAGCTTTGCACGGGTGCCACAGCTGCTTTCACGCTTCAACTTCTGCACGTTCACGTTCCTTTGCTGCTAAGCGAACGGCGCGCCCTCACGGCCATCCGTCGCCCCAGGTTCACGCGGCCCCTCATGCACGCGCCTTCTAATCAGACCAAATCAGTCCGAGTTCAGTAGCTACTATAACTGAAATACCGGACCAATCCAGTCCTATTTATAAAATTATGAACTTTGAGCGCCGAAGCGGGAGAAGTCGAAGCCCTCCCGATCCTTGCTGCGTCAAGAATTGGGGTGAGACGTCGGCTCGCCGGAAGTTGCAGTGCCACCGAATCGAGTTGTTTCTCGAAACTGCCTTTTGACCCACTTCGACGTTCGTACCAGCCCGCTCGAGCCGCACTTTCCGATACGTCGACGAATGAGATGATCCCCTGAATTCCTCAACCGGCGTAGGGGGTTCGTGGTGGCAGCTTCTACCAGGGAGGTTCGTCGCCAGGCAGATTCAGCCAGTGACCATCGTGCTATCAAATGGCATGAAAAAGACCCGCGGTGGATCCTCTTCCCCGGGTGTGGCAGAAAGCATGCCAACCTACACGGTGCGGTACGTCGGTTGCTTTCTGCCGCTCGCCATACAGCCGCAAGCGGTATCTATACTCGAATGATCTCCACACCCATTTCGAGAAATGGGGCGACCGTCTCATCCGTGGCCTGCGTGTCCGTGACGACTGTATGCAGGTTCCGCGATTCGCAGATCTTCCAATTCGCCACCTTGCCCAGCTTGGTATGGTCGACTACAGCCACACGACGTCGCGCATGCGCCACCATCATGCGCAACAATTCCGCTTCGTCCTGATCAAACGACGTTGCGCCCCACTCAGGGTCGAGTCCGTCCGCACCAATAAACAGCGTGTGAATCAGGATGTTTTCCAGGCTGCGCTGCGCGTGGGGACCGACCAACGAAAACCACTCCCCGTGGAGTGTGCCGCCGGTTACGAATACCTTGATGTCCTTGCGCTTGGAAAGCTCTACGGCCACGTTTGCCGTGCTTGTGACCACTGTCAGGTTGTAATTGAGCGGTAGCGCCCGGACGACCGCTGCCGCTGTAGTGCCCGGGGTGACCGCGATGGTCTCGTCTGGCTCAATCAGTGCAGCGGCTGCATGGCCGATCCTTCGCTTCGCATCCGCCTGCCGCTCTTCCTGCATCACGAACGACCGATCGCGACGAAACGGCTCGTAAAAGAGAGGCTGGATAGGCATCGCGCCGCCATGCGTACGATGCAGCAAGCCTTTTCGCTCGAGCGCATCCAGGTCGCGACGAATCGTCACCACGGTCACCTGCAATTGCTCGGCGAGCGCATCCACGGAGACGGAACCCGTCTTATGCATGTCATTCAAGATGACCTGGTACCGTGCCTCTGCCTTGACGACTGCGGCCGACTCGGGGTTGTCCTTCATCATTCCACTCTTACGCTTCGGCACGCCTTACTCCTTGCTGTTGAAGAGTCTGCTTTTGCAGCATACTTTACGCTTACATCGCGTGGATGCCCTGGTTGTTCACGCGGTACTGCCTGCCTTGATGCTGCAGGCCACGCAGCTCTGCCTTCGCGTCAAATGCGGCCAGGCGCGGCTTGGCGCTAAGACCATCCATCCGCATCTCTACGCCGAAGATGCTATCGAGTACGAGATCCGTGAACGCGCCCCCCGCAATGCAACACCACTCGTTCACGTAGGGCACATCGTTCGGACACTTGAACGCTCCACCCTTCATCGTCGGCCACACATCTTCTACAAAGTGAGCTTGCCCGATGGGTCCCTGGTTGCCGGCTTTGGCTACCTCGCGCAACCAGCCTGCTACTTTCTCCTCCGGCTCTCCGAGCCGGTAGAGCGCCTTGGCCGACATGGGCGGCCAGGAAGCATACGCACCGATCGCGCTATGGTCGGGGCGGATGTTCCAGGTGACATCGGAGTCTCCGGCGGAGAGTGCTCGCATCCACTTGCCGGTGGCAAGCTCCGCCCAGAAGAATGCCGCCATTTCGTGCTTCTGCTGTGGGCTCAGTGCGGTTCCCATACTGTCCACCACGGCAAGGAAGTCATAGCAATGCCGTACCTCGTTGAAGGTGCCATCGAGCTGCCCTGCACGCCACCATCCCTTGCCGGCGACATACAGAAGGCGGTTGATTCTTGCCGCGAGGTCTTCGCTCTTGGTGCGCAATTCCCTGGCGCGGGCTGCGTCGCCGCGTCGCTCCAGCAGCTCGGCCACAAAGCGCATGTTCGCCACATTGCCGGCGTTCATTCCGGCCACTTCATGCACGTAGGTGCTCACCACCTCCAGCAGATTTTCGATATTGCCGTAGTCTGCAAGGCCGCGATCGGTATGACGCAGACTCTCCCAATACAGCGCGTGGTCGGCCAGGTGCGTCAGCACACTCTTTCCTGCGATCGTCTTATCCAACCACGCGAAGTCCCCGCTCACGCGCAGGTAGTCGCGCGCGCAACCGAGGATCGCGGTGTCGTTGACCGCATACCACGGTCCTACACCGGTTCCACTGACGTAGTCCGTTGCCAGGTGCTGGTGCATATCCTCGCGCAGCCACACTTCCACCAGATTCCGCAGCGCCGCCGGATCCAGCAGCGCGAGGCTCAGCCCGGTCAGGGATGTATCCCACGGGAACGATAGCGTGGGGAGCGTGTGCCCGCCGAGCGTCACATAGGTCGGCCCATAGTTTGAGTCCGGCGAGTATCGCCGCGCACTCATCAGGTTCTTGATGCCATTAAAGTACAGCGCCCACAGCGTCTCATCCTCGGTATGCAGGGTGGGCAGGTGGCCGGAGAAATAACTGTTGCCCGGCGTAAACAGTGCCCGCATCATCTCGGCGTAGAACTGCTCGTTCTGCTGCTCGGCTTGGTCGAAGGTTGCCTGCAGGTCGTCGTGGAGGCGATTGGCTTCTTCCTCTGTGCCGGCCACTGCATTCACATAACGAAACACACGCGCCTCGCCCGGCTGCAAGCGCACCTTGTACTGCAGAATATGGCCGCCTGCCAGCGAATCCGCGCGCGGCTGCACTCCTTGAGCCGATGCTGCCTGCGAGTTGCGGGCAGCAAACGTGATCCGGCTTCGCTCCGCATCCCAATGCTGCGCGTTGCCGCCTTCGCCGGGACAGCCGGCCATCCAGAAGGTGGTCTTTTTGGTCACCGCCGCACGCATGTCGAAGGACAGGACAAAGCTGCGCACGGTCGCGGTCGTGTTCTTCAGCTCGATGAGCTGTGCGACGGCTCGCTGCTTCACTGGCATGAATGTCCGCGTGCGAAAGCGCAGACCCTGGTAGGTCTGTTCGCGGTCCACTCGCTGGGGCAGCCATCTGTACTTGACGCGGTTTTGCGGGGCAATCGTCAGCAGTTGCCCATCCACTGAGACCTCGCACGACGTCAGCAGACCCGGGCTCCACGGCCCGTCCGGTACACCGCAACAGGCGAACGGGGGAAACGTAATGCCTGTCACTCCCGAAACCGACTTCGAGACCTGCCCATATCCCCACTCGTTGGCGAACACCGGCAGCTGGAACAGGTCGGTGAATCCGAACTCCATCTCCGCGCTCGCCAGGTCCTCCGGCGTTGGCAGCGACGGTGGGACGGCCTTGACCGCCGCAAGCGCCGGAGACGCGAGCATAGCCGCGCCCGCACCTCCAAGCTTCAAAAACGTGCGGCGTTGCATAGCGGGCGAATCAAAAAAGCGGCTCATGCCAGTCCTTTCAACGAACAGCGGTTGAGGGTTTCGCAGCTGCGTCAGGCGCACTCACTGGGTCCACATGCATCTGCCTCGACAAAACTTTCAGCATCGTTGGTAAAGCTGCGTCCCAGAACGGCCATGTGTGGGCTCCGGGAAGCTCGTGGTACTCATAGGCAAACCCGTGCGAGGAGAGATCCTCGACCACGCGCCGGTTCGAGGACAGCAGCGGATCGCTCGCGCCGCACTCGAGAAAGAAGTACGGCTGCCGCGTTCGGTCGACCGTGCCAATTAATGTGTCCACGTCGTTCTGGCTGCGCGTGGTGCTTCCCGCTGCTCCAAACGCGTCATCGGTGCTTGGCTTCAACTGCGGCATCACGCTTTCAATCCCCGACGGGCCTGCGAAGGCTCCGCTGATGCTCGCTGCAAACGCGAAGGCTCCCGGATGCCGCAGGCTGAAGAGCATTGCACCGTAGCCTCCCATCGAAATCCCCGCAATCGCGCGCTCGTGCGGAGACGCGATCGTTCTGTAGTGAGCATCCACTTCTGCGATCAGGTCTTGAAAGACGTAATCTGCATAGCGGTCCTTAGGGCGCGTCGCCGAGTTCACATACCAGGAATTGTCGGCGCGCGGAGTCACCACGATCAGCTTGTAGGCCGAAGCATCCTCCACCAGGTGCGTGAGCGAAACGAAGTTCGCCTCGTCGCCCTGCCAACCATGCAGCAGGTATAGGACCGGGTAACGCTCCTGTGATCCGGAATATCCCAGGGGCAAGACGACCTGATACAGCATTTCTCGCGCTAGCGCGGAGCTGAAAAAGCTGTTCGACTCCACCGTGTTGGCCGCCATGACTTTGGTCTGCGCGGTTAGAGGCAGCGCAAGCAAGCACGCGATCACAGCCATCGTCGGCACTCTCATCCCATTCCTCACGAGGTCGCGCGCGACAGCACAACTACCGCGCATACCAGGATAAGCACTGCCAAGCCCTGGAATCGAAGCGCGCGCGATCCTGCACTGCGCCACTCTCCTGTCCAGACGCCCAACACGCTGGCCACGATCACGATCAGCGACATGAACAGCGGCCATCCGACCACTGGGCCGAGGGCGCCGAGAAATGCCGTCGCGATTCCATAAAACACGCTGCTTCCAAACCACAGCACCGCCATCGCGAGCGCCAGCAGCGCATTTCTGCCCGAGGTCGCGGCCGAATAGTTCGCGGAGGTCTTTTGCTTGCGCAACAGATAGGCGCAGTACAAAAGGTTCGGAACCGCACCGCCCGCCAGCAGTGGTACCCAGATCGCATCTGTCCGCCACAGCGCATTCGCATGGTGCGACGCGGCTGCGACCGATAGCGGCGTCCCGAACGAAAATCCCACGTTCATCATCGACGCGCAAACGCCGCTGGCAATCGCCATCAGCAGGCCCACGCCAAAGTGCGCCGTTCGGGCCTCGGTATGCTGGTTGTGGTCCCGCATCCTTCCTGCCATCGCGCTCACGGTGACGCCCAGCAGCACCAGCGCAATTCCTGCCAGCGATACGACTCCGGCGCGCGTCAGCAGTTTGTCCCGATGCTGCCCCACCAGTGGGATCAAGCTTCCCATCGCGGCCGATAGCCCCAGCACGATTGAAAAAGTCAGCGCGATGCCGATCTTTTCGAGTGCGAGCCCGAACAGAACCTGTGCCACACCCCAAGCTGCTCCGCACATCGCAACGGTGAGCACCACGCCGCCTGCACCGGCAAGGATCCCTCCAAACGCCGGGATCGTCGCCAACGCGAGCGCGCCCGGCAGGAGCAGCAGAGCAAAGGCGCTCCACACCAGCCAGGTATTCTCCCACGCCCATGCACGAACAAACTTCATCGGCAGGGAGAAGCTCGCATTCATCATGGCCGCCAGAATCAGCAGGCACATGCTACCCACAAGGTTGTGCATCGGCTTCCTTCCTCGGGCGGATGCGGGCGCTCGCCTCAGACGAGCAGCCCGCTTTGCCATTAGAACAACAACTTCAAGGAGAACTGCGCTTGCCGGGCGGTTCCATTGCCAATCTGCCCGTTGCCCGTCTGGTTCGCGACCGTGGAGGTGGTCTGCCCGAAGTTCGAATTGGGCGTGCAGATTGCGGTCTGCCCGGCCGCGCCGTACGTCAGTGCAGAGCAGAGGCCGCCGTCCGGGTTCGCGTAGTTCGGGTGGTTGATGATGTTGAACAGGTCGGTACGAAACTGCAGCTTAACCCTGTGGGTCACGTCGAAGCTCTTCATCGCCGAGAAGTCCCACTGAAAGAATCCGGGTCCACGCAGCCAATTGCGGCCCACGTTGCCGAGATTCTGTCCCGGCGTACCGTCATAGCCGGTCGGCACTGAAAACGCCGCGGAGTTATACGACCCCCCGGGATTCAGCCACGTGATGTGCGACAGATATGGATTCTGCCCCTGCACATAATTGGGCCGCACCGGGTTTCCAAAGATGCCACTCATCAGCGTGATGTCTTCAGACAAACCGCCGCGCGCCTGGAAGATGCTGGAAAGCTGCCACCCGCCGCCGGCGATCCGCTCCCACGTCGAGCGGTCATGCAGATCGGAGAAGTTGTACACCGCGCTCGCCGTTAAGTTGTTGCGCACGTCGATGTCGCCGCTCGATCGGTCGAACAGCGGGTTATAGGGATTGGCGAAGCCCTGGAAGACGTTCACCATATCGTCGATCTCGTGCGACCAGGTGTAGTTTATCTCGGTGTCCAGGTGGTGGTAGTTGCGCCGCAACTGTACCTGCAGCGACTGATAATTTGACCCCAACACGTCGCCCAGATAATTTTCATCCGCAAAGCCACTATGTGGACGGGTGCCAATGTTGGGGTTCACGTTCTGCGGGTTTTCGTTGACCGCCGCGAAATTCACGCCAGCCTGCTGATGGTTCACGCGGTTCGCGCTGTAGTTGATCACCGTCACAAACTGACCGGGCAATTGTTGCTCCACGCCAACCAGCCAGTTCAGCGCGTTCGGGTCCTTTGGATGCTGCGGGAAGGAGTACACCGTCTGCGTGCCCGCGGGCAGCGCCGGGTTTGGCTCCGGGAAGGTGATGTTCGCCTGGAAAAGGTTCACGCTGTAGGTTGCGTACGTCGGATCATTCGAGGACAGGTCGAAGCTCAACCACAAGGGGAGATAGAACATGCCGCCGTACGCATGAATGACCGTCTTGCCCGTGCCGAACGGGTCGTACGCAATGCCGATGCGCGGAGCAATATCGCCGCGCGGCGCCGAGTACGGAGGCAACGTTCCGGGAAGAATCGTCTGCGTCGCAATGTCGAAATTCGGCATATGATTGTGCGATTCGTTCCACATCGTGTTGTAGTCGTAGCGCACGCCAAGGTTCAGCACCAGTTTGCGGGTCACATGCCAGTTGTCCTGCGCGTAGACGTCGTACTCGCTGTTGTGCAGGCCGAGCGATCCTGCGAATCCGTTCTTCTGCAGCACAAACGGCACGTTGTCTTCCAGGTTGCTCACGCTGGCGAACTCATAGGCCTGCAAAGGCGACAGCGCCTCGACCTGCCGGTTGACACGGATCTGCGTACCGAACTTCAGCTCGTTCGTATGAAACGTCTTCGTTACATTGTCGAAGAACTCATAGGTGCTGTACGCGTTGGTCTGATTGAAGGTGTTGGCTCCCGGTAACGAACCGAGATCCGTGAAGAAGCCCGAGATGATGTAGTACGGCTGCCCCGTGTCCGACCCTGTCGTGGAGTAAAAGCGCGTGTAACCGAGGCTCGCCTGGTTCAACAGCGACGAGCTGAAGACATGGGTCTCATCCAGCTTGATCAACTGCGTCCGCAGACTCTGCGGCGAGGTTTGCCCTACGTTCGGACCGTAGGTGTCATTGGTGGTCGAGTCGTTGATGTTGTAGCGGAGCATCCACCGGTCTGCGGCGGACATATTCCAGTCCAGACGTGCCGAACCCGTGTTTTCGTTCAGGATCGAGGGCAGCGAGATCGGCGAAATCACGAACTGCGCTCCGCCCGCGTCCGTCTCGGATGCCAGGGGCTGATAGACGCAGGCAGCAGGCGTCGGAATCACATCGCAACCCGCAGGCAGCGGCGCAAGCTGCGCAAGGACAGGCTGCATCGTCGGCACAAACTGCGATCGCACATAGGCGCTCACCGTATGGTTCAGAGGATTCAGCGTGGTCACATGCTGCCGCGAGCCTTCGTAGTTCGCAAAGAAGAAGAGCTTATTGTGAAGAACGGGGCCCGAAAGGTTTCCGCCGAACTGGTTCAACTGCAGCGGCTCCTTGGCTCCCGTATCAAAGTAATCGCGGGCGTCCAGCGCGTCGTTACGGAAGAACTCAAACGCCGTCCCATGAAACTGATTCGTTCCACCCTTGGTGATGATGTTCATCTGCGGCCCCAGCGAGTGCCCGGTCTCTGCCGAGTACCCGTTGTTCGCAAAGTCGATCTCCTGGATGCTGTCGATGCTCGACCGCGTGATATGCGGCTGCTCCTGCCCTTCCGTGTTCAAAAAGCCCGTGATGTCGCCGCGCACCGCGCTCTGGCCGTCCACCGTAATGTTCAGACCGCTGAAGATGTTTTCCAGGCCATTGACGCTTCCCTGAAACTCAGGCGTTGAACCAACCGACCCTGGCGAAATCTCCAGAAACGCATCCACGTCGCGCCCGTTTACTGGCAGGTTCTCTACCTGCCTGGAATTGAAGGTCTCACCGCTGACCGCCGTCTCGGTGTTTACATTAGCTGCAGTTCCCGTGACGGTCACCGTCTCCGTCGCGCCTGAGGCGGAAAGCTTCAGCGTCACATGCACAGCCGCTCCGACGTTCAGCACCACGTCCTGGCTGGTGGTGGTCCCAAATCCGGCGGCCGTCGCCGTCACGGTGTATGTCCCAAACGGCAGGTCAGACGCACTGAATATTCCGACACCATTGCTCTTGAGGCTGACCGTGGCTCCCGTGCCGGTGTTGGTCACCGTGACGCTCGCTCCTGGAAGAAGCGCGCCTGAGCTGTCGACGGTTGTGCCGGTCAGAGTTCCCGTATCAAATTGCGCCGCTGCCGTGCCCGCACCCAACCCAAGCAGACAAAGAATCCCTAGCAGAAAAAGGAGAGGCTGCTGGCGTCCTCTCATCAAAACAGACTTGTTCATTGCGTAACCTCCGCGAGTTAGGAAAGAACCAAATGGCCTACCGTTTACCCGCGGGCAATCCTATGGAAAGCATAGTTCCTTCGTCAAGCATAAAGTTTCTTTTACCATCTAAACGAACAAAATAGTAGGACTTCAGCCTGGTCCACATACCAGCCAGTATTCATGGCTGACGAGCGCTCTACCCGCAAACAATAGGGGTTTCGACGACAAAAGCGCCCCCGTCTTGCCAATGCCGATGATTGATGGTTTGGCTACAAACGAACATTCCGCTGGACAAGCGAACGCTCGTCTCTTATAGTTCATCCGGAGCACTCATGACTCTTCTCGGCCTCGATCTCGGCGGTTCTCACGCATCCTGCACCCTCATCCAGGGACAAACCGTCCTGGCGACAGAACATCTTGCGTTTGCCGACAGCACTCGCTTCGCTGTAGTCGAACCGGAGATTGCCGCTGCTCTTCAACGCCTCGCACAGACCTCACCCGAACCTGTTACCGGTCTCGGCGTGGGCTTCGCTGGGTTGGTCGACTCTCGACGCAACTGCGTGACCTCGACGAACGGCAAGTACGAAGACGCTCCTGCCTTTGATTTCGATGCCTGGGGTCGTCGTACGCTCGGTATCCCGGTGCGACTTGAAAACGACGCGCGTCTCGCGCTGCGCGGAGAGATGTACGCGGGCGCGGCCAAAGGGGTCGCCGACGTGGTCATGTTCACGCTCGGCACCGGCATCGGAGGCGTCGCTGCAATGGACGGCAAGCCGCTGCTCGGCGCCCACAGCCAGGCCGGCGTTCTTGGAGGCCATGTGCAGGTTCGGATGCACGGTCGCCGCTGCACCTGCGGAGGCCATGGCTGCGCGGAATCCGAAGCGGCCGGTTGGTCGCTGCCGCTGGTTTGCCGCGAATGGCCCGGCTTCGAGCGCAGCAGCCTCGCCAGCTCCCCACTCGACTTCAAGACCCTTTTCGCCGCCGCCGCCGCGAACGATACCGTCGCCACCGAAGTCCTCGACCACTGCCTTAACGTCTGGGGCATGATGACGGTCGCTGCCGTCCATTCCTTCGACCCCAACCTAATCGTCTTCGGCGGTGGTGTTATGCGTTCCGCGGATCGTATTCTGCCGTTTCTGCAGAAGTACGTCGACGAGAGCACGTGGTCGCCGTGGGGCAAAGCGAGGATCGTGCGCGCGCAATTGGACGACCATGCCGCCGCCCTGGGTGTTCCTACACTCTTCGCGGAAGGAGCGCGCTAGCTATGTACGACAGGGCTCCATTCATCGCCGCGGGCGAGCGCGAAGAATGTATCGCCAGCTGGTCCGCGATTGTCTCCGTTCTACGTGAAGCGCCCGGGCCCATCTGCATCGAGTGCTATCCGGGTGTATTCCTCGACGAGGTGCAACGCGCGCTCGCTGAGTACATGCCCGAGTGGCGAGTGATCCTCGCCGGCGATGCTCTGCTGCCGGAACCCGCGCTTGAGGCTCGCTTTGCCGAATTGCTTACCGACGACCCTGTCTTTGGGCGGATGAGTCAAACGGCGCTCGTTGACTTCTTCGATCTTGATGGTCTCGAGCGTCTGCGTAGCGAGGCTGTCGCCGACCGGAAAACCATCGTGCTCGGCATCGGCGCAACGCTGGTGCTGCCCGAGCCGTCGAGGCTTGTTTACGCCGACATGGCACGCTGGGAGCTACAGCGTCGACAGCGCGAAAATCTGATTCCGAACCTCGGACTCCGCAACTACACTGAGCGGCCTGCGCTGAAGTACAAGCGCGCCTTCTTCCTGGACTGGCGCGCCGCCGACCGCACGAAGACCGCCCTGCTTTCCAGCATCGATTTCCTGCTTGATACCAACAAGCCCGGCGCTCCCAACATGGTGTCCGGCGACGCCTTCCGCCGCGGCCTCCGCAAAGCAGCCTCGCAACCGTTTCGGGTCGTGCCGTTCTTCGATCCGGGTCCGTGGGGCGGCCACTGGATGGAGCGCTTCCTCAATCTTCCCGACGACGGCGCACCCAACCATGCGTGGTGCTTCGACTGTGTTCCTGAAGAAAACAGCCTTCTGCTCGGCTTCGGCGATCACCGCGTCGAAATCCCGGCACTCGATCTCGTCCTTCAGCATCCGCGTGAGTTGCTCGGTGACGACGTCTTCGCTCGCTTTGGAGCCGAGTTCCCTATCCGCTTCGACTTCCTCGACACAGTCGGGGGCAGCAACCTTTCACTCCAGGTGCATCCGCTGACCGCGTACATCCGCGAACACTTTGGTATGACCTATACCCAGGATGAAAGCTATTACATGCTTGACGCGCTTCCCGGAGCGCACGTCTATCTCGGTCTCAAAAACGGCGTCGACTCTCAACGGATGATCGCCGACCTCGAGAGCGCCGATAACGGCGATTTCGATTTCCCCGCCTCCGATTACGTCAATCAATTCCCTGCGCGCAAGCATGACCACTTCCTCATTCCTGCTGGCACCATCCATTGCAGCGGCGCTGATTCCATGGTGCTCGAGATCAGCGCGACACCCTACATCTTCACGTTCAAGCTCTGGGACTGGGGACGCGTGGGCCTTGATGGCAGGCCGCGGCCCATCCATCTTCAACACGGCGTGCGCAACATCCAGTGGGATCGCACGACGGAATGGGTGCGCAACAACCTGGTCAATCAGTTTGTGCCCTTGTCTGCCGGAGAAGGCTGGCGTGAAGAGCGCACCGGTTTGCATGAGCTCGAGTTCATAGAAACCCGCCGCCATTGGTTCACTGGCACTGTCCCGCATCAGACCGCGGGCACCGTGCACGTCCTCAACCTCGTTGAAGGGGAGGAAGCCGTCGTTGAAAGCCCGCAGCAAGCCTTCGAGCCCTTCATCATTCACTATGCTGAGACCTTCATCGTCCCCGCCGCAGTCGGGTCCTACACCATTCGCCCGCATGGCCCATCCGTCGGCAAGGAGTGTGCCACCATGCTCGCCTATGTTCGGAAAGGCAGGCACCATCGTGCGTCCTAAGCTTCCATACACACACCTGCTTCTCGCTGTCGTCGCGGTCTTCGTGCTCACTGCACGCGCGTATGGGTCGTCGACTCCGTGCAATGCGGCCTTTGCGCCCGAGACCAACAAGAGTTTCGGCTGGCAAGGCGCGGACGCCGCCTACTCCATCCCTCTGCCTGACGGGCGCGACGTTTGGATCTTCGGCGACACACTCTACGGGACCCACCGCGTTGTCGAAGGCAACAACCCCCAGATGGTCCACAACTCCGTTGGCATTTCCACCTGTAACGGCGGCCATTGGAAGCTCCGCTATAGTCTCCGCCATGATGACAAGGGGAATCCGGTCAGCTTCTTTTCACCCGCCGACCCGGCCCACTGGTACTGGGCTCTTGACGGCTTCTACGCCAACGGCGACCTCTGGGTCACCTTGCTCTGCATACGCCACCCCGCCGCGTCCGCACCGGGTGGCATGGACTTTGAAACGTGCGGCTCCGATCTCGCGCAAATTTCCGGCCTCAACCGCGATCCTCAGCATTGGCATGTCACCGTTCATCCCCTGGTGCCGGATGGTGTCAAAGCCTACCCTTCCGCTACCACCGTGGTGGACAACGGTTATGCGTATCTGTTCGCGAGTTATGAGAACGGCACACGCCCCTTGCTGGTCACGCGTATCCCGCTCGCTGGCCTTAATGATCCCGCCGCCCACCTCGAATACCTGGGCAACGATGACGCCTGGCACCCGGGCTTCGACCCCGCAAATGCCAAGCAGGTTATGGCGCAAGGAAGCTCCGAGCTCTCCATCCGTTACCACCCCGAGTTGAAAAAGTGGCTCGCAGTCTCTTTCGACCCCGCCACCTTTTCTGACCGCATTATCCTGCGAACTGCGCCTGATCTTACCGGCCCATGGACCGAGCCGCATGACGCTGCCACGCTCTACCGGGTTCCTGAATTGCAGGCAGGGCCCAAGCATGACAAAAACATCTTTTGCTATGCGGGCAAGGAGCATCCCGAACTAGAAGTTCCCGGCGATATTGTCTTCACCTACGTCTGCAATACGTTTTCTCCACCAGAGCTGACGACTCGCCCTGAGATCTACTTGCCTCAAGTCATCCGCGAGCCCATGATGCCGACTGCTTCGCGTTAGGTCCCACGGAACATGTCGGCGTTGGCAGAAGTGTCGGAGTCTTGTGTGCGGAGCACCGCGATTGCATGATGATCGGCGGGGATCGATTCCGGAATCGAAGATTAAGCTTAGGCGGAAGATCAGGTTCCCAGCGTGAACTGAAAGGTTGTGCCCCGTTGAGGGTTCGGACTCACCCATAGGCGGCCGCCATGCGACTCAATAATCTTCCGGCTGATCGACAATCCCATTCCAGTGCCGTGAGGCTTTGTTGTGAAGAAAGCCTCAAAGATGCGTTCGGCCTGCGCAGGAGTAATTCCGACACCCGAATCGACGACGGAGATCAGGAGCTGACCATCGACCGTCTTCTTCGAAGTAACCGTCAATTCCCCGCCCGTCTCCTGCATCGCTTCGATACCGTTGAGCATGAGGTTCATCAACACCTGCTGCAGTTGCACGCGATCCGCAAGTGCCGTTGCCAGCCCGTCGTCGTTCTGGGTGCGGATGGAGATTGAGCTCCGGTTCGCCTTATCATGCAGCAGAACGATCATCCCTCGAATGATTTCGTTCACGTCAATGAGCTCCCGCTGCGGATTTTCTCGACTGTAGAGTGAGCGAACCCGGTTGAGGATATCCGCTGCGCGCGTTGTGTCGTTGACCATTCTCGAGACAGCATCGCACGCCTCCGCAATATCTGGTTCGTCACGCCGCAGCCACCGAGCGCATGTTTTTGCATTGATGAGAGCGGAGGTGATCGGCTGCTTGACCTCGTGAGCCAGCGAAGCTGCCAGTTCTCCCATCATGCTCACACGATTGATGTGTGCCAGATCCGCCTCCAGCTGGTGCAGCCTCTCTCGTTCCTCTTCTGCGCTCTTGAGATCGGTGATGTCGATATTGGAGCCGATATAGCCCGCAAATTCTCCCGCTCCGGTGTATCTCGGAATGCCACTTTCGATCACCCATCGGTACGCGCCGTCTGATCGCCGAAGGCGATACTCCATTCGAAATGGAATTCGAGCATGGAAGGCAGGCAGGAAGCCGTCAAAGCAGCCTTGCACATCGTCGGGATGCACGCCTTCAACCCAACCCATGCCCACTTCCTGTTCGAGGGTGCGACCGGTGAACTCGAGCCAAGGTTTGTTGAAGTAGTTGCATAGGCCGTCCGTTCCGGTCATCCAGATCAACACCGGCGCGGTATCGGCCATCTCCTGGAAACGCGCCTCGCTTTCGCGCAGCCGCTCTTCAGCCCTCTTTTGCTCTGTGATATCTCGGTAAATTGCGTATTTGGCAATGTACTCACCAGCATCCGAGGTGATGGGAACGGCGAGTATGGAGACGCGAACTTCACTTCCATCCTTTCGCCTGCGAACGCTTTCGACCTCCACTCGGCCGCCGAGTCTGAGTCCATTCGCGTATTCGCGGGCCGCCTCCTTATGCGAACCGGGAACAATGAGATCGTCAATCAAGCGTCCCTCGGCCTCCTCCGCTTCATAACCGAACATGCGCATGAATTCGTCGTTGACGCTGATCAAGCAGCCGTCCATCCGCATGACGGCAGCCGCTTCGGGAGCTTGCGCAAAGCACCTGTCCAGCACAAGCTTTCGATTCTTCAGTTCGTCTTGTGCCCGCCCCATCGCACACACGGAGTTTGCCTCCTCGATATCCAGGCTGCCCGGCTGTTGCTGGCACGCTGGCTGTCGCCCGACTCGTTCTTCAGGCTGAGCAGAAGTCTTACCAACTCCGGGTCGCACGGGCCCCATTTGGCCCCTCCCTACCTGATCGCAACGCGAAAGAGAGCTGGAAATTATGCCGTTCAATCACGTCCTGCACTGCGTTGACCTGATTGCCGCGTTGGGCGTATGCTACCGCAACGGTGGCCCGTTTTTCAAACCGCAACCGCGCTCCACTGCCAGAGCCGCCCCACAGCTCGATCGTCTCGCGAGAAGGAGGGGACGTATGCTCAGCAGAGAGGAATGGTTGCCTCTTGCGCGCAAGCTGGATTGGGACTACACCTACGTGCGAGAAGAGGAAGTCTTCCCAGTGGAAATCAGCGGCCATCCCTGGCTGCCTCATTCCGAATGGAAAGACTGGGAAGAATCGTTCAAGACTTCCTATCGTGAATACGTCGACAATCAATACGAAAAAGACATGGCTGTGTATGCCGTGCGCGATGCTGTCGGACGCATAGAGAATGTCCAGAAGCTGGCCGCGCCCTGGATGAACAGCCTAAAAGTACACGCAGCCGCTCTACCCCTGGCAGAGTTCACCGGTGTGATCGGCAATCTGCGCGGCGCGAGGTTTGGCCGCGACAGCGCCTGGCGCACCATGGCGACCTTTGGAGCGCTGGATGAATTTCGCCATACTGAAATCCCGCTGCTGCTCTTTCATCCGTTAGTAAAATTCGATCCCCAATTCGACTGGGCGCACAAGTTTTATCACACCAATAATTGGTTTGCGATTGCGGCGCGGCACTTCTTCGATGAGCTGACGGTGGGGCAAAACGCGATTGAGTTTCACATCGCCACGAATTTCATACTCGAAACCGGCTTCACGAATTTGCAGTTTGTTGGCTTGGCATCGCTGGCTCGCGAATCCAACGACCACATGTTCGAGCGGATGGTTACGAGCATTCAAACCGACGAGGCCAGGCACGCCCAGATTGGCCCTCCGGTTCTCACCACTGTCATGAAACACGATCCCGAGTACGTGCAATATCTTGTCGACAAGTGGTTCTGGAGAAACTGGCGCCTGTTCTCCATCTTGACCGGTCTCTCCATCGATTACTTGACCGCCTTGAATCAACGCCCTTACTCATTCAAAGAGTTCATGGAGGAGTGGATCATCGATCAATTCCTACGCACGCTCGATGAATTCGGCCTGCAGAAACCGTGGTATTGGGATACGGTCATGGATGAACTCGACATCTACCCTCACATGATTTATGCCAGCGCTTACAGTTATCGCGCGACCCTGTGGTTCAATTTTGTCATACCCGGTCCGGCAGAGAGAAAGTGGTTGCGCGAGAAATATCCAAAGTACTGGGACGACATGGATGCTGTTTGGGAACAAATCAGCGAACGCTGGAAGAGCGCGGGCCCCGGATCTGCAAATGAGTTGGCCGTCCACGGAACAGTCATGCCAACTTTCTGCGATCTGTGCCAGTTACCGCTCAGCGCAGGCACGCCCCGCAAGAACGCAGCGCGCGTCCTCTCCTACGAAGGGCGCAAATATATCTTTTGCTCCGAGCCATGTCAGTGGATTTTCCTGCAGGAACCGGAACGGTATGCCAATCACCAGGATGTCGTAAAACGTGTCCTCTCCGGAGAAGCTCCATCGCAACTTCCCGATCTGCTGACACAGTATTTCAATCTCACCCCGGAGACCTGGGGGAAAGACGCGTATAGCGGCAACTACGAGTGGCTTGGATCAGACAAGGTCCAGGAGCACACAACCGGCTAACGATCCGAGGAGACACATATGCCCGTTCCTCTTTATGGTTTCCTGCAAGGCGACACCGTCGGGCTTCTCATTCTGGCTGAGGAAGGCGACACCCTCCAATCCCTTGCCCAGAAGTTGCAGGACGGCGCCAGCCTGCGCGTCGCAGCCAAACACCACGTCCAGGTGGTGTACAGCGAGCACGTAATGGACCTAACTCAAACCGTCGCCCAGGCTGGCTTCCAAGCCTTGGATCGGTTTGATGTGATTGGAGAGTCGTAATGGGCTTTGAAAGAGTTGCCACGACAGACGACCTCTGGAGTGGCGAAATGGCAGGGCTGGAGATAGACGGAAGACGAATTCTTCTGGTCCATATCGATAACTGCATTTACGCACATCTTGACGCTTGTCCTCACCAGAACAGCCGTTTGAGCGAAGGAACCTTGACCGGCCGGATTCTGCGTTGCTCGAGGCATCACTGGGAATTCGACGCTTGCAGCGGAGCTGGCGTGAACCCTCAGGATGCCCGTTTAACATCGCTTCCGGTCAGGGTTGAGGGAGACGACATCTTCGTCGACATAGAGGCTGTCGGAATCTCGGGAGCTCCGGCAAAAGGAGAACGAGACCGATGACGGATGAGACAGCGGGAGTCTACGACCGGGTCGGGCCTGTTCTTCAGGCCGGCGCTGTAGCCAACGCAATCATTGCGGCGATCAAGGATCTTAACCAGGATGTTTTGATCGTGGATCGGGGAGCTTATTTAAGAGTGCTTGTTCCGCAAGCCTGCGTCGTCACCCGGTCCGCAATTGAAAAGCACCTGGGCCGCCCCTTTCGTTTCCCCGGCGAGCTGGAGATGGTGATGTCGGCTTTCAAAGGGGCGCTTGAGTTGAACCAGGATGACGCTGCATGGAGATTTGCGCGCTCGCGCACTTCCAGTTAAACCTACGCTCCCTACCTGACGGAGGAGTCTATGGCCCCACAGAAGACATATTGGCACCTCTTGTCACAGAAGCGCATGCCAACCGAGTACGAGATCGTTACGTCAAAGCTTCTTTGCTACACGGGAGAAGGCTTCACAGGAAAACGATTCGAACTCGATGTTCCGCTCAAGGATTGGTATCGCCGCTACCAGGAAGAATCTCCGCTGGTTTGCGGTTCGTGGGAGAGATTTCGCGACCCACGAGAGACCACCTACACGAAGTACACCGAATTGCAGCGAGACAAGGAGATCTTCGTCGACGGGATACTGGAGGAAATTGAGCGTACCGGATATGACGTGACCCTCCGCCCCGCATGGCTACATAGCCTGCAGCGATTCGTTGCGCCGCTTCGGTATCCGGGTCATGGCTTTCAAATGATCGCATCCTACTTCGGCCAGATGGCCCCCAGCGGACGCATCACCATCGTCGCGGCGCTGCAATCGGCCGACGAGATGCGCCGCATTCAGAGAATCGCTTACCGCATCCGGCAGCTTCAGCAAATCTATCCCGGCTTTGCTGTTGACAGCCTCAAGCTCTGGCAAACCGATCCGCTGTGGCAACCGCTGCGCGAAGTCGTGGAGAAGTTGCTGATTGCCTATGATTGGGCGGAATCCTTCGTCGGGCTGAACCTGGTGCTCAAACCTCTCGTCGACGAATTATTCATGAAGCATTTGAGCGATCTTTCCCTTAGCGAGGAAGACTACTTGCTCGGCCAGATCTTCTATTCACTCAATGAGGACTGTCAGTGGCATCGGCAGTGGAGCGAGTGCTTCGTTCGAATCGTCATCGAAGACAATCGTCTCAACACTCACACTATTCAAGAATGGATTAATCGCTGGTACCCACTTGCGGTTCGCGCGGTGCAGCCATTCGCACGCCTCTTCGCAGATGCTCTCCAACAGAACGCGACGCCACCGCTTCAATCGATAAGCGAGTCGTTGGACTGCACTTATCGAGACTATCTCCGATCCATGAAATTACAAGCTCCTTCCTTACGCGAAGCGCGTATTTAGTATGGGTTAGCAAGCGGAGCGACCAATAGTTGACCGCTAGTAGCGACTCATCGGATGGCAGTCGAAATTTCATGGTTCATCCTGCTGGGAAACCTCGCATTGATGCAGTTGTTGGTCCATGAGGCGCATCTGCCACTCCTCGTCTCGAATCTTGCCGCGATTCTTTGCTGCTCGGTGGCTAACTTCTACTTGGGGAACTAGTGGGCGTCTGCACGAACGCCCGGAAACGCGCCGAGCGGATCCATCCGCTCATGCTGTCGGGAATGAAAAAACGCACTGGCGGAGACAGAGTCGCGTTCATGGTGCGTTATTGTTCCCACATTGTTCTCTTATTGTTCCCACGCCAGGCCGCAAATCAGCACGGCACGGACGGTACCTCAGGGCGGAACAGGCGGGACATCCCAGGAAACCAGTCGCGCAGTTTGAATCGAGCGTTAGGGACGGACTGCGTCCCCGTGACCCCTGCGCCACGATCCATGTGCCCAGCCTGCCGAGAAGATCTCACCAAGCCCTCACCGGAAGCTACGGACCACTAGCACCTACTAAATAATATCCACATTTCTTCCGGAAGACGCTTCTCTAGCAGCTGTCATGTTTTGACAGTTGTCAGCGAAATAGGCAGGTACTAGATTCGGTCACAGCCCACTCCAACTTCTTCCGGTCAATTGCGCAGCACGTAAACCTTAATGACAGCGACCCGAAAGGGGCATTGTGCAGAGGAATCTACCGAGCGTGTTCATCGTGGATGACGAGCAAGTCATTGCTTACACGTTGACTACGATTTTGCAGAAAAACGGTTTTACTGCAACCTACTTCACTGACCCTCTGGAAGCCTTGGTCGCAGCCCGTATCGAGGCACCCGACCTGATTTTATCGGATGTGATGATGCCGGGACTTTCGGGGGTGGACCTGGCCATGGCAATTCATCGGGATTGCCCGAACTGCAAGATAATGCTTTTTTCTGGGCATGCACACATCCTCGATCTACTTTCTGTTGCCCGTGAACAAGGCTATGACTTCAATATCCTCGCGAAGCCGCTTCATCCAGCTGATCTGCTCCGTCGTATCCGCCAGCAGCATCCGGATTGGGCGTCGGTGGCGGACTGATTTTCTGTTGTCCATTTTATGGCGGGCACGAAGGAGCCTGAGATGCATTACAGCCGCATGGATTTTCTTCTTTTCAACGCCTGACGCGAGACTGGGCACATCCGCACCGACATCGGGACAGATTTTCAGATCCGGAACGAATGCGGCGCGCCTTCTTACGCTCCTACGGAGAGCCAACGCAATCCTTACGACGCAAAGAGCATCACGTCCGCGCTCATCTCTTTCAGGGCTTTGATCCGTCAGAAGACCAGCTTGAAAAGCCGAGTCACTAACTCTTCAAGTGGCATGATTGTTAATAGCAGGGGAAAGAGCGGGATCACCACAACCACCGCCAATCGGATCGTGTCATTAAGAGTGAATGGGACCGGTCGCATTTCGTCCACGCCTCGATAACTACCCCCGAGGTCGGCGAGCGACTGAATGTCGGATGCGCCCAGGATTGCTTCACCGTCGCTACCTCCGCGAAGCCATTTCTGGTCGAAGTCAGAGACGTAGGTTGTAGCCAGCGTTCCGTATTCCCGCATCCCAGCTCTCTTCGTTCGAGAGAGAAGGCCCGTGAACATGGTGAGCGGGCCGAGAATTGACATGACGAAGAATCCGACCAATCCAGCAATGATCGCTTTGAACGACGAGAGGCTCTGCCCTTGGTAAAAGATCCGGCTTGCGATGAACCCTGCCAGCAATGCTCCTTGAGCAAACAGGATCGGGCTAAAGGCGAAACTGCTGCCACCCAAAAATCCCATTCCCCCTGCGCGATCTGGATGCGCGGGCAGCAAGCGTAAATTCAACCGAGACACTCGCCACAGAAACAAGAACCATATCGACAGACGAAGATACCAGCGAAGCAAAATGAATTGAAAGATCGGGAGGCTAACGAAGCTCAACCAATAGCCGGCGAGTGTCAGGTGGATGCCCCCGCCGTCCCGGACCCGATACCACGTCGGCGTTGCCAATGCTACTTCGTTCCGCCAGACCCAGATACCAACGGTATAGACAAAGACAAACAAAGCGAGCTCGAGGAAAACGGAGTTCCGCAGGCGCATGGCCCATTCGATCGCAGCATTGAATTTTGGCTTGTCCTCTTCGCGGATAATTCCGCGCTCGACAAAAAGCTTTACCGCGGGCCCTAGACGGTGCAGGACCATTAGCTCTGCCAGGATGAGTGCCGGCAGCGCTATCAGAAAGCGAACCTGCGACTCAATGTCGTGAAGGAACGTCAGAGATCGAAAGCCGAAGAGGTGACTTTCGACGGCCGAAAGAATCGCGAGAGGCAACCAGGTGACGAGCATGACGACAAGCACTCGCCGCTGGACGAGTTCCAGGCCCGGGCCCGATAGAAACGACCTCCTCCAAATTTGGTAGGTGGGACCACCTAACATCAGCGAGAAATCAATTGGATTCTCGAGCATTGCCATGGATATCTCCGTTCGTAGAGCGGGCGAGACTGCTCACGTAGAGCCTCAGATAAGGCCGGAGTCTCCTTGCTCCCATTGCTTCCGATGGAATCCCGGATTTGCGGTAGTTGCCCTGCCAACCATCATCAATACCAACCGGACATTCCGGAACTGGTAGTTATGACAGTCGCATAGTGATCTGGCGATTGCTGCATTTCGCGCACCCTTTGCACTCGACGAAGTGAAGGCTCCGGCAGGGCCAGGAGGGTACCCCCCTACAAAGTGTTCCGGGTAAGAGGTGGAACCGGAGATGGCCGGACCTGAATTAGTCAATCGGCGCAATACTGTCTGTTTTGACAGTTGCCTCTCTCCAGGTAAATCCCTAACCTCCGATATACGCCGAAGAGACCGCCGTTCTCTCTTCCGATGCTTGACGCCCTGATTTCACAAACCCGAAGGAAGGATCTCCCTTTATGAGTATGGAACCGCACAATTCGGCAAATGCCATCGAGACGCGCAGGCTCGCCAACGAGGAATCCAGCGTACCCAACAGTTCAAGCGGCATGAAGGCCGATTCGGCACCAGGGGATCGGGAGGAGTTCCGTTCGTGAAAATCAGTAAGCGGGCCGTTGCGTAACCATTTCGACGTCATCTATTGTGAACAGTTTCAAATGGAGGGAACCGTGAAGAACATATCGAAGCAATTGAAGTTGAAAATTGCCATCGCAGGAGTTCTGGCTGCGTCAGCCGTAGCGGGATTTGCACGTGCGAAGTATGAGCAGATTGATGCCCAAGCCTATGGGACGAGCACCCAGATGGGAAGGACCATGAGGGTGAGTCTTATCATCTACCAGTTTTCAACTCCCGACGATCGCAAGATTCTGGTCGAGTCGTTTCAGAAGGGCCAGAATGACGGCCTGGTCAACGCACTGGAAAAGATGAAAGCGGTCGGTCACATCTCCATCACTGGCACGTTGGGGTTCGATGTTTCGTACATCCGTGAAATCAAGACACCGACTGGCCGCTCCATTCGTTTCGTCACGAACCGTAAGATTGCTTTCGGGGAAAATTACTGGAACACGCAATCAGCGTCCTTCAATCTGACAGCGGGCGAAATAAGGATTAACGACAAGGACAAGAACAAGAGCGACGGTGTTCTCTATCCAGCCAGCCAGCTAACGATCAACAAAGACGGTGATCCGCAGTGGGATCTCAGGATGAATCCATGGAGGCTTAACAACATCATCATCTGGCCGGCGGGGGATTAGAAATAGTCTCCTCGATCATGGATTTAATTCGAAAAGGCGGTTCAACGTTCTAATTGAAGGAGTGAAAATGAGAAAACAACTTCGTTCTTACAGTGTTGTAATCGCAACGACGATGCTTCTTCTGGGCGGCGCCATCGCTCACGCGGCAAGCAAGTACGCCTGCGATGAACCAAAGCCTGAAACGATGTGCACTGCGGCCAATACCTGCGGATCCGCCTCCGCTTCCTGCACCGTGAATGTCACGAGGTCCGGCTATGGCGCAAACGTCAAGCCAGGGATTCCGAAGGCAAAGAACAATCAATTTTTCTGCATCAAGGCGGGGACGAAAGTAGTTTGGATGTCCTCGAGCAAGAACACGGGGTTCTCGATTTCGTTCGGAACAGATTCGCCGTTTGACTCCGATAACGCCATTCTAGGCGGCGGAGCAAAGCCGATAACGGTGACGGCGCAGACCCCTGGCTGCTATAAGTACGATGCCGGCGCATTCACCTCCGGGACTGTCTACGGCATGAGTGGTGGCAGCAAGCCCGAGTTGGTCATTCTGCCCTAACGGATAGAGCTATGTGCCGGTTACACAGGTTCGGCGTTGTTCAGTAACAAACTCGGCCAGAAGAACCAATTGAGCGCGAAGCTCTGAATCCATTCAAGGTTTCCGGCGGGTATGGTTTGGCCTCACGGACCTGTGATAACTATGTCTTCGACAAAAGGTTCCAAAGGAAAAATCTGTGACGAAGTCTGGACGGATATCGCCTCAGCCCGCAGAAGTGTTATGAAGTTTTTATCTCGCACCAATTGCCGCATTGCAGATGTGATCAACAGCAACCCGCCGCCCTTTTCGCTGAGACCTGACCCGCGATTCACCCAATATTCCCCTAGAAGTTCACCACGCCGGTGAACTGAAGCGAATAACCCTGAAAGGTTGAGCGATCGGCGAATTCTTCGAAGAACTTCATTCCTAGAGTCAATCTCGGAGCTGGAAACGTGGCTTGTGAGGCCACGCCGATGGCGTTGATGGCGTAGCGGTCGGCGCCAAGGGCGGGTGTGACGGCGGGGCCGAAATGCGCAGTCGTCTGTCGCGCCTCGTACCCGGTGACCCCGACCTGGAGCCGCAGAGCAGGTTTTGGGAAGGCGAGGTTTCGGACCAGCGAATAGTCGAGATCGAAGGTTTGGCCCGGGTGAGTTTCAGTGCCCTCCTGGGACGTGTGAAACTCGTACATCTCGAAGGTAGAGAACGCCCAGGTTTTGTTGCGCGTGAGCGAGAACGTCTGGCCAGAGGAAATCGCGTGTGTCCAGTATCCGGAGCCGACGTTATTGCTGGCATCGGAGGCGTAGCGTCCGGTGGGAGCGAGAAAGCCATAGAGCAGACGGACCGAGGCGCGTTCCTTATTCCACCCGAGGATGAATGGCACATAGTACGAGTCGGCGAAACCTCCGCCACCGCTGATGTTTCCGTTGATGTCCGAGGTGAGATCGTTCTTGGCAAAGGGAAGGGTTGCAATCGCGGAGTAATGTGCGCCCCCAAGAAGCGTCCGATTGCTGACCCAGATGATGGAATTCATGTCCATCAGCACGGCGTTGCTTCCCGTCACTGGCTTGGTGATGCCGTGCTCATCTTTTGATTCGTTACGATAGTAGAAGAGCAATTGGTTGGAGTAAGTGAAACCGGGCGCGGGAGTGATGCCGGAGTTTGTGGAGCTCATGCCCAAAGGGTAGACGCCTCTGCTCTGGGCCTGCGCAGGCAAGGTCAACATCGGCAGCAGAATGGCGAGAACTCGTATAAGGGCCTTGCTCGAGCAGTCTGTCGACCGGAGAGTTTGCATGCTTTCTCCGGCAGCTACTTCGTAGCGAGGTTCTTCCAGAAGCGCTCAAGGCTTTCGTCTCCACCGAAGAGCGTGGTGAAGATGGTGGAGTCGGCAAGCAGGATGTCGCCTGGGCGATCGTTGGTTGGGGGCATCCAAAGAAACATGTTGAAGGCGCTGTTACCGGCTTCCGTGAATGGATGTGGATGGGATTTGTCGATGGGCTGCTGCGCAAGGAGACGGATGGTCTTATCGTCCCTCGTTGTCAGTGCGTAGTGCGGCAGGTGCGGATGGAAGTTGAAGGTGGCGACGCCTTCAAGCCAGCCGCGAGTGTCGAAACCGTCGGTCTTGATAAGCGGCTGGAGTTGCGTGGTGCCCTTGACGGTTGCAGGTCGCAGCCCCCAACGGTTCTCGACGGGAACGTCGAGACCCTTCATAAGCGAGCGTGTGTATTTGCCGAAACGCTGCTGGCGCGGAACTAGGGGATCGCCGTGGTGCGCATACTCCATGGCGCGTTGTTTGAGGTCATCCGAGAAGCCGACGTCATGGTGCGGGCCGAGCATGAGACAGGTTCCTTCTCGCTTGAGGAAGTTCTGAAGTGCCTCGATCTCTTCCGGAGCAGCCTCCTGTTCGGTGACCAAATGATCGAGACCGAAGACCATCAGCGTATCGGTGTCGTCGAGGATGCGCTCGTCGATGGGGAGCTTCTGCCCCGCCTGGTCGATTCGCTGGTAGACAGCGACGGGATGCCCGGTGATCTCGCCGACAAGGTTCTGGAAGCGTAGCAGGCTGAGATGAAACAGCTCGAGCGTTCCCGCGATTCCCTGTAGGAACATCTGTTGTGAGAACTCGGCCGTTTCGTACTTTGGCCATGCGACGCGGCGAACCTCTGTAATGCTGGAGAAGCGGTTGTCCATCTCGGTGAGGTCGCGGTTCGATTCCCACGGGTAGCTCCATGTCCAGTAGATGCTGAACCTCGGTTTGCCGGGGGTGTATTTACGTGGGACCTGAACCTGGTTGTAGGTGCGTGGGCGGTTCTTTATCTGTGCCATTGCTGTTTCTCCATTTTTACGAAGTGTGCTGGGCAATCGGACATCCTGAAGCGAGAAAACGCAATGCGCGAATCCCGGGAAGGAAGAAGTAGGCGCCGCCTCGAATGGTGGTGAATGCAGGCAGACCCTTGAGTTTCTTTCGAATAGGCCGCTTCGGAATCGTGTAGTCGAACGTGGCATCCTGCGTTCCGACGAAGGGATCTCGCTCGTTGCCGAGTTCCTTGAAGTTAGGATCGTTGACCCACACGTTCATCGCGAACTCGAACTGGCGAATGAGGCTGGCACAGCCGATAAAGGCTGCGATGCCGCGCTCCACGCCGTCTTCCGCTGCGCCTTCGGGAAGCGCGGGGCCGTAGGTGCCACCCCGTCGAATCATCTTACGGCGTTGCATATTTTCGGCGGTGTCGCGCGGATTCATCCGGCGAATGTGGGAGCCAACTGGGCAGGCGTAGCCGTACGGATCCATCTTTCCGTAGTTGAAGTCGTTCGTGCGTTGCTTGTCGGCACCCAGCTCGGGGTGGTCTTTGTCGGGAGCGAGAACGAGCGGCGCTCCGCTGCGCCAGCGGCCCATGAACTTCGCGGCGATGAGCTCCTGCTCATCGGGTGTGTTGCCGTGTTCGCGGAGGAAGTCACGGAAGGCGCCGACGTGCTCTTCCATCCTGAGGTAGGCGATGTAGCTGCCATTGTGAGAGAGGACTTCGGGTTTCGGCATAACGGGAGTGACCCCGCTTTCGTCTGCGTATCCGAGAAAGAATTCGCCTGCTTTCAGTGGCGTCTCCGGACCCGGAACGGGCTCCTCACCGAGGCCCTCGATAATGGGGTGCGAGAGTCGATCGCGAAAGCCGAAGTGTTCATGCGGGTAGTCGTAGGGAGGGATGGCGGCCAGATCGAGTGAGGAGAGAAGCTGGACGCCGGGAAGCTGAGCGAGGTAGTTTGCGTGTTCTTTTCTGCATCGCTCGCGTTCGGTCTCATCGCTTGCGAAGAGAATGGCGATGGCGTGCAGCGACGGGTTGGCGAGTTCGCCGATCCATTGGTCAGGATGGTTTGCACCCGTGAAACCGAGCACCTGTGCGCGTTCGGCCATGCCCTGTTGGAACTCATCGGGGAAGGAGGACAAGGATGCTTCATCGAGGCCGAGAGCGCGAAGGCCGTTCCATGTGAAGGCGATGGTGATCCACCGAGCGTCGGGAGAGTTGGCACCGACAGACTGCGCGGTTCCGACTTTATCAACCATGCCTTCGAGCCACGCATGCCCCGCGGTGGGCGATTGGAAGGAGAGAAACTCATAGCGCGCGGCCAGCGCACGAGTGCGCGTCACCAGGAAGTGCTGAATGTCGTCGAGTTCCAACATTGTCACCTCTCGTATGCTGCGTGGTTGACGTTACTGCATCAGATCGAGCATCTCCGAGAAGCGAGCCTTTATTCGCAGCGCCTTCTTGATCTCGTCGGCACTGACGAACGGATACTCGCCATACTCCAGCAAACTTGGGCATTGATGATCACGGACAAACTTGATGAAGGCAGGCGCGTTCGTCTTCCAGTCCTCAGGGAAGCCTTCAAGGTTTTCGAAGACGGTGTTCAGTCCGATTTTGTTGAAGAGGCTGACGGCGTCTTCGGTGTATTTGTCGAAGTCGGTGTCGAAGATACCCTGATACATGAAATAGGTTTCGCCGTTGACTGGAATGAGGACCCAGCGAAGATAGTGGAGCTTGAGTACGGCGAGGTAGTCCGGCGTCGCCGCGATAGCGTCTTCGATCTTCTTGGCGAAGTCGTAGAAGACGGGCTCTCTACCCGGGATGACCTTTGCAAAGATGCTGAATCCGTAGCACGCCGGGGTGCGCGGGAAGACGGGGCCATAACGGCCCTGTTCGAGTTCGAAGTAGCCCCCCTTGGGGATCGCCATTGCGACAGGATGTTCCCAGCTATTGTCTGCCATGTTGTCCTCCTTGAAATTTGCGCAAGTGATCGTTAGGTGGACGTGCGCTGGGTAAACCTTGCGACGAGACGCGTCACAGGCCCGCGCACAAGGACATAAGGAACAAAAGCCAGGGTAGGCGCCACGATCAGAAGTTCGAGCACGTGCACCGCCCGAAGCTGGATGAGCTGATAGATTGCGTCGAGAATCACCGCCAGCATGAAGACCTTGCCAACGTCCTTCCAGGCGCCACGGAGGAGGGCGGATCGCTGAGAAGGATCGGTGATGACAGTCCAGAGAAATGCCGGGCGACCCGCATGGGCGTCCTTCACACCGGACCAGATAGCGAAGCCGGCTGCGACCAACGGCTGCATGATCAACCGAAAGCTCATCGGGCCGGTAATGCGGCCCATTAAGTTGTTCCAGAGCCGACTGAAGATATCGCTCATGCTGTGCCAGCATAATCAGGTTAGCGCAGGAGAGAAACTGGCAGTTTTTACAGGGCAGCTGAACGCCCGGTCAGACTTCGGGAATGAAAATGAGCGGCTATGTGAAGCAGGGCCACGGAAATGACAGAGTATGGAAAGCATTGAAAGCCATGAAGTCGGCTTCCCACCCTTCCGACACTATTTGGAAATCCCGTCCGGATTGCGGCCTGAGTGCACCAACCATGTATGGAGTTACGACTTCGTGAGTGCGAAGACGTACGACGGAAGGGCGGTAGGGTGCAAAAGCTCGAGCAGGCCAGTTCGCAGTAACGCGTTTGTCTTTATCGATAAAACAGCATTTCCAATCCAAACGGCGTTTCCCATGTTGGTGCTTCAACCGAGTCTTCGTCTTGTGAAGGAAAACTTGACCTTCACCGGCGAGGATTCCCCGCATCGATCTGATGCTGAGTATCATGTGGCGTGTGCTCACTTCGAGAGAGAGCTAACCTTGCTCCTTAAAGCTGTCGCGAGTTTCTCATGACAAGAGGCGTGCGATCGGGCGCGATCAACCCCTGGCCCAAAGCAAACAAGACCAAATCAGCGTTGTTCTTCAGGTTGAAAGCCACCATGATGTGGTGCTTATGGAACTCAACCGTCTTCTCACTTAAGTTGAGATACCCGGCAATCTCCTTCATCGGTCGGCCCTCCGCAAATAATTGAACGATGTCTATTTGTCGTGGAGTCATATCTTTGGAAAACCGCCGAACTCTAGCTTTTGCTTCGACCCAATCGGTAGCTCTCAGCTTCGGCGTCAGATACGAATGACCGCGCATCACCTCGTTGATTGCCTCGAGCAGTTCCGGTCCTGCTGAATGCTTGAGAACAAAGGCCACTGGGCCAAGTTCGAGAGCAGCCGCCGCAAGGTTCGGATCATCCTGCATGGTAAGGAAAATAAATTTTGTTTTCGACGCCAGTTCCTTGATTCTCCTGGCAGCGTCCAGTCCGTTCAGAAGTGGCATTCCTATATCGACAATAATTATGTCCGGCTTGATTCTGATCGCCTCATCGATTAAAGTACGGCCGTCTGACACTACGCCGACAATGTCGAAATCTTTTTCGAGGTAACGTCGCAATGCGTCCGAGAAGATCGCATGATCATCCGCGAGCAGTAAGCGCGGCTGAGATTTGCCCGCTATGAGCTTTTCCATCCTGCACCTCTTTCCGCCCCACCTTGACTCGTAACACCTGAGCAAAGAATCTGTTGGAATGTTGTGTAGTGCATTTTTGCTCGTGGATTTAATCGTGAAATCAATCTGAGACCGCAGGAACCTTGCTGACAACTGGCAAATATGACAGTAGTAACTTTTCTCTGTAATCATTGCCAAACAGCCACGATCTCTCCAGTTTTACGGGCTGGCGCTGAATTACAGATGGGTCGGGCCATCTGTCCAGCGCCGAATCATCATAGGGAAAATCGGATCCGCCGCTTAGTCATGAGCTTGCCCTATGCTCGCCGTTAGGGGTATTGCAGCTTCGACTCTTGTTCCCCTGCCTGGCTTCGAATGAATTTCAAAGCGCCCACTGAGCAGCCGAGCACGTTCTCCCATGCTCCGGATTCCCAGACCCTCATGCGCACTCATGTCATTCATATTGAACCCTTTTCCCTGGTCGTACACCGACACAAAAATGCTGTCGGTGTGTCTAATCAATCTGACCTCAGCCCTTGCAGCTCCACTGTGTTTCCTCAGGTTCTGAAGGGCTTCCTGAACGATGCGGAACAGACACAGTGCCACGTTAGGAGCGACGGCCCTGGGAATTCGGTCAGCTGAGAAATCGATCTCAATCCCGTGTCGATCACTAAATTCTTTGCATAGATCCCGGATACCAGGTTCCAGTCCCAGGCTCTCGAGGGTGGCAGAGTGCAGGCGATGCGACACCGTATGAATATCTGCTCCAAGCTCGCTGGCGGAATTCATAAGCTCCTGCAGTTGGTGCTTTGCGGAACGAGGCGAATCCGGGAGGGCTTCTGAAGCGTTTTCGAGGCCCAGGGCAAGGAGTGCCAGCCGCTGACTGAAATCATCGTGAAGTTCGGCTGCCAATCGGCTTCGCTCTTTCTCTTGCGCGTCAATCAATCTGCCGGTCAGTTGCGTTTGCGCTTCTTTGGCTAGCTTCAACTCCTTTCGACTGATTTGGAGGTAGATCGCAAGAGCAGAAAGACCAACGATAATCAAGAGGCCGCTGATCCCAATCGACTTTGTACGTTGCCATATTGACAATCCGCGATAAAACACCACGCAGCCCGCAAGAAGGCCGCCCTCACTAGGCCTCCACCCTCGCAAAGCTCTCCGATCATACGCGGGGATTCCGCGCCCAGAGGCTGGATCCGAAAAGAGCGTCAACTCCATCTGATACGGAAATTCCTCTGACACTGCTGCGATCGCCGGATCCAATACCGTTATCGCGGGCGAAACCATGTCCCCGAAAACATTGGACCAAAGAACGCGGCCGATGGGTTTTTGATTCTGCCTTGAGATCGCTTGCGGACAGACCAACGCAACGCCCGCAAGGACTATGAAGAAAAGTATTGCAGTGAGAGCTATACGGGCAGAGCGGCCACGCGCGTGGCTTTGGCATCCAGAAATCGGGGAGCCCGATGGACCTGACACCGATAACCTCCAAGGAAGCTTCTGTATCTAGCTGGCTCCAACGACCTGATTTGAACGTCGGAGTCTTTTGATGGCAAGGACTATAACACCTGCAAAGTTTCAGGGCCACTGGTAAAACAGGTATGAAGAATCGATAAACGGAGCCTTGAGGAGCGTAGCGAGGGCTAAACACTCTGATGTTTCCGCCGAGGCCATCATTTGACGTGGGTGGAAGCAGGCTTCATTTGGCGACGAAGGGCGAGACGTAGGATTTGCCCTCTAACGCTGCTTCAATGGCTGGGATCAGTTGGCTCTTCATGCGTGATTTCAGAACGTATCCCAGTGCTCCCTCGGCCGCGCCGGCCTTTAGGAATCCTTCTTCCGAGTGAATCGTCAGGAGCACTACTTTTGCTTGCGAGTTGGAGGTGCGGAGGCGGCGGAGGGCTTCTATGCCACTGAAGACGGGGAGCGTGATGTCAGAGACGATGACCTCGGGGCGTAGACGGAGAGCCTCTGCCACGAGCATCGCTCCGTCTGTCGCGACCCCCACGATGTCATAGTGGGGTCTGAGAATCACGAGGGCGGCTTCGATTAAAGGAGGATGATCATCAGCCAGTAAAATTCTAGTTTTCATTCCATTGGCCTGAGGTCTTTCGGTTCGAAAATGGCTTCTCCGCTAGATTCAACCGATAGTAGAGATCTCCACTTAACGCGGCAACTGGGAAAAGCCCTAGGCGTCACCCGTTATTGAGAGTTAGCACGGTGGGTTATTTCAGGGTGTGAGGACTCCGCGGGTATTGCAGGAGAGCTGCGTTGTTTGTTGATTTTCCTAGTAACGAGTTAGCGGGACAGATCCAGGAGGGCGGTGGGCCTTAACGGTCTGGGTTGCCGTCGACGATGGCTTTCTTCAGAAGTTCCCGAAATGCATCCCACTTGCGTCGTCAGGGTTTCCCCCTAGCTAGGGAAACACCTAGTTGTTGCGATGTGCCGCGAGGAATACAAGATTCTTAACCTCGAGTTCGGCTGACAGATCAACACGTGCGGTTATACGGAGGGAGCGAGACCTAATGAGATACGCCCTTGGAGTCACTCGAAAAGCTGTCCTCTTTTTTGCCGCGCTTACTACAGCGACAGTCTGGAGCAGGCCCGTCGCTGCTCAATCGCAATCCCAGGACAGACAGCAGGAGATTCAACAACTTAAGGACAGGCTTCAGCAATTGGAACAATCGATGGGCGAGGTCAAAGCGCAGATCAATGCGCTGCAGACGTCAGAGAACCCTGCCCCGGCCCCAACGCAAGCCCCGGTCAAGGGGCAAAAGGCCCCGACACAGCCGCAGAACCTGGTCGCTATTCCCTCGGAGGGATTAATCCCTGAGGGGATTGACCCCGTGCCGATAGAAGGTGCAATCACGGAACCTCCTGAGGATACCGTCAATTTGTACGGATTTGCCATGCTTGACTCCGGATACAACTTCGGGCAAATAAATCCTAATTGGTACGACGTGGAGCGTCCCACGCAGTTGCCGTCCTACATCAATCAGTACCCGCCGACTGGAAGTGTATTCGCCGGTGTGCGACAGACTCGTTTCGGAGTGAAGTCATCTACGAAAACACCGCTCGGCAATCTGAACACAATCTTCGAATTCGAATTATTCGGGACTGGCGTTGACGCCGGACAGACGACCTTCCGTCTGCGGCATGCCTACGGTGAGTTGGGCGCAATTGGGGCCGGACAAACCTGGAGCCCCTACATGGACATAGACGTCTTCCCGAACACAATCGAATACTGGGGCCCCAACGGCATGGTCTTCTTCCGCAATGTGCAGGTGCGCTGGATGCCGGTACGAAAGAAGGGTGGCAGCGTCACGATCGCTCTGGAAAAACCAGGAGGTAGTGGTGACGGGGGCGTTTATGCCGATCGCATCGAGCTAAGTAACATAACACCTCGATTCAACTGGCCGGATCTTTCTGGGAACGCCCGGATCGTCGGAAACTGGGGCTACTTCCAGGGGGCGGCCATTCTTCGAAAGATCGGATGGGTCGACACCAGCGAGAACACCACCAATCTCGGCGGCAGTGTCATTGGATGGGGCATAAACCTTAGCTCCAATCTCAACTTATCCAAGAAGAATGTTGCCAAGCTCGAAATTACCTACGGCCATGGAACTGAGAATTATATGAACGACGCGCCGTTCGACGTTGGCGTCGCGCGCAATCCGCCAGGCTCAGTCGTGCCCCTCAAAGGCGTTGCCCTTCCCGTGCTGGGCGTTGTAGCTTTCCTCGATCACACCTGGAGTCCGCACTTCACGAGTTCAGGTGGGTTCTCCATGGTGAATATCTCTAATTCCGGCGGAGAGCTGCCCTCGGACTTTCATCAAGGTTACTATTCAGTCGGAAACCTGCTGTACCACCCGATCCCGAAGGTCATGATGGGTGGCGAGTTCCAGTACGGCAGACGCGTGAACTTCAGCGACGGGTTCGGTTACAACGATTACAAAGTGCAGTTCTCATTCAAATTTGACTGGAGTAAGACCTTCAGTACCCCCTCTCTGTGAACCTGGTTTTAGGGGAATGGCACGAAAGGAATTCGCCAATGTTTGTGTGAAGCGGACCTGTCAATACCTGAAGGGGCACGGCCACGCTTCGCTATCTGATCCCCATGAATCTACGGAGAGTTAAGGAGAATCACAATGAACACGAAGCGGATGCCAATAGCACTCCTTGTGGCGGTTGCGATCGCAACAGTAGCCGTTCCCGGTCGAATTTCCGCTCAAAGCAGTACCAACGTTAGTCCGGTCGCTCCGCGAAAGGCGCAGATTGAGGCAATCGTTAACGAGGCATACGAGAAATTCAAGAACGACACAAACGGAAAGAATGCGGATTACATTCCGTATCTCGCGAAGGTCGATTCGAAGCTGTTCGGAATTGCCATAGTTACTACCGACAACCAGATTGTGACCAAGGGCGATGTGACCTATTCGTTCTCTATCCAGTCGATCTCAAAGGTTTATTCATTAGCGCTGGCGATGGAAGAGCAGGGCCCTGACGTCGTGCTCAAGAAAATAGGATCTGAACCTACCGGTCGTGCGTTCAATTCTCCAATTGCCGTAGTCGATATGCCGACGCATAGCGGAAATCCGTTTGTTAATGCCGGCGCAATCGCGACGGTGAGCTTGATCTCCGGCAATACGGCAGATGAGAAGTGGAACAAAATTCTTGACTATTACAGCAAGGCTGCGGGAGAGAAGCTCGTCTTGATTGACGAAGTCTACAAGTCTGAGGCGGCAACCAACACCGGAAACAAAGCGTTGTCATACCTTCTCGCGAAGTATGACCGAATTTATGCGGATCCGTTTGAGTCGGTGGATGTGTACACGAAACAGTGCTCGGTTGGGGTGAATACGACGCAGTTGGCAAGAATGGGGGCGACCCTGGCGAACAACGGCGTAAATCCAGCGACCGGTCAGCGAGTGATGAAGGCCGAAGACATTCCGCACATTCTCAGCACAATGATGGAAGCCGGGCTGTACGACGGCTCCGGCACCTGGGCATGGAATGTGGGATTGCCGGCCAAGAGTGGCGTCGGCGGCGGGATCGTAGCGATAGTCCCAGGGAAGGGCGCAATTGCTGTCTTTGCACCTCCACTCGATGAGGCTGGGAACAGTGTCAAAGCGCAGGAGGTAATTGACTACGTGTCTCAAAGGCTGAACTACAACCTATACTCCCCAAGCTCTGTGGGCCTGCAATAGGTGCCAGATCCTATTGCGGGATGGGATTGGCATGTAAGAGCAAGAGCGAGCAGCAACTTCCAACCTCCCTGCATCACTAGGCTCGAACTCGTGTTCTACGTAGTGGTTCAACCCTCCGGCTTGGAACAACCGTGGAGAGCAATATGAAATTGAGCACCGTGATCAAGGCGTCGCAGTCTACGATTGCGGTACTTGCCCTTTCTTTTGCTGCGACCTTCGTTGACGGCCAGACCGTAGTGCCTGACGGTGGCACCCCTCCGCCCCAGACGCAATCTGCGGCCGATGCATTGAAGGTAATTGACCAATTGGTCCAGCAGAACAAAGACCTGGAGCAGCAGAACAAGAAGTTGATGGAACAGATAGATGTCCTGCGTCAGGTTCTTGCCGCGCAAAACCCTGCAGCACCCGCCCCCGCCGCCAAGCCCCCCGAAACAGCCGCGCCAGAGCAAGCCAAGAAAACCGAATCGACCGCGAGACCGCCGACCGAAGCCGTTTCGGACGATGAGGCTCTAGAAGCAGCTGGTGAACTAGCTGCACAGAGGAAGGGAAAAGGCAGCGAAGCTGCTGCGCCGAAAGAGGAGAAGACCTGGGGCGAATATTCGCCAGGTACTGGGTTCCAAGTCGCAAATACGAAGTACGGCGATCTGCGAATCAGCCTCATGACATACTTTCGTTACTTAAATCAGCTCGACCTGGCTCCGACCTACACAAACTCATTTGGCATGACGTCAAATGTCCAGCAACGCCAGGACTTCCAAATAAACAAGGTGCAGCTCAAGTTTCTGGGCTGGATCCTGAACCCGAGGCTCCGCTACTTCTTTTATGTCTGGACCCAAAATGCGTCCATGGGCGCCACCACGCCGGGTTCTACACCGGTTGCGGTGGAAGGATACATTAATTACAGCTTCAGTAAACACGCGACTTTATCGATTGGCTTCAACGGTCTGCCAGCCGTGCGAACCCTGGAGGGCAACTTTCCATACTGGCTTTCGGTTGACAGCCGCATGATCGCTGATGAGTTCTTCCGCCCCTCGTACACCACCGGGCTTTTGATGAAAGGCGAAATCACTCCAAAGCTCAGATATATGTCGATGCTTGGCAACAATATGAACCAGATCGGCGTACCAGCGTCTCAGCTCGTTGGTAAGCCCAATACGACTGCCAACGCGCTTTTCTGGATGCCAACGACAGGAGAATTCGGGGCAGGCTACGGCGATTTCGAGGATCATAAAAAACTGGCCACCCGTCTGGGTACCCACTTCTCCTTTAGCGATGAGGACAAGCAGAGCCAGCCCAACACCCAAAGCATCGAGAACACCCAGATTCGACTGACAGACGGCACGATCGTTTTCAACCCGAACGTCTTTGGCCCTGGCATCACGGTTAACAATGTGGACTATACAATGTGGGACGTCGATGGCGGCATCAAGAAGCACGGCTACGCACTTGAAGGCGAGTACTACCAGCGGTGGCTCACCAATTTCCGCAGCCTGACAGGCCCTTTGAATCTGCCTACGTACTTTGCCAGAGGTTTCCAGATGCAAGCATCCATGATGGTCAAACCAAAGACCTTTCAGGTGTACGTTGGGGGATCAAAGATATTTGGCGCCAATGGTGATCCGTGGGACAGCAAGATTGGCGCGAACTGGTATCCGTGGAAGAACCGGGTAGTGTGGTGGAACAACGAAATGCTTTGGCTGTCGAGATCACCCGTCGGTTATAACTCTGTTCCATTTGCGTTCGGCGGAAAAGGCTGGGTGTACTACTCGAGTTTCGTGCTCGCCTTCTAAGCAGGAGTTACGAGTTTTCTCACAACGTGAGGTGTCGATGAAAGATATATCCCACAAAAGCACCAGATCTGTGTTGCTTTCTGCTGCCTTTCTGTTGCTCGGCTCTATCTCAGCATTGGCGCAATCTGGTGAAGAGATATATGAGCTAAATGACTCTCACTTCCATTTGACGAACTATATCCAGGAAGGCACGGATATCCACGACTTTGTGAAGATTATGGGAAACAAGGTCGGGCGGGTCGCGCTGTTCGGGATTCCATTACAACAGCAATGGTCGTATGAGAACTCAGGTGACTCCGCTCCCACCTATTACTTACAGACTGATTCTCCGCTCTATTATTACTCCTTCACCGATGCGTACATCGCCATGGCATACCTATCGCTCTCCAAGGAGGAGCAGGCACGGTTTGAACCGATGATCACGGGCTTCAACCCGACCGACATGTATGCCGCGGATCACATACGGCGGGTCCTTCAGACATTTCCAGGAGTGTTCTCCGGTATTGGGGAGTTCTCGATTCATAAGGAGTTTGTATCCGCCAAGATCGCAGGAGATACAGCTGATCTGCAGAACCGCGCGCTGGACAGGGTCCTCGACTTCGCTGCAGAGGTTGGGCTGGTCGTCATCATCCATAACGACATGGATGTTCCGTTCCCGAAGGAAGGTGCGCCGCCAGCGTACCTCGAACAGATGAAAGCCCTTTTAAAGCGGCACCCGAATACGACGATTATCTGGGCGCACACGGGTGTGGGACGCGTGGTTCGACCCATCAAAGATCATGCCGCAAACCTTGCGGCCATCCTCAGTGACCCCACGTTGAAGAATGTCTATTTCGACATCTCGTGGAACGAGGTCGCAAAGTACGTTGTTGCGAGCCCTGAGGCGACGAAGACCACGGCAGATTTAATTAATCGCTTTCCGGATCGGTTTCTTTTCGGTACTGACGAAGTGGCTCCCAAAACGCAAGAAGGTTACCTGAAGGTCTTCTACCAGTATCAGCCGTTGTGGAATCTGCTTACTCCGGAGGCCAGCGAGAAAGTGCGTAAAGGAAATTTCGCGCGTCTTTTCGATGAGGCTCGACCGAAAGTGAGAGCCTGGGAGGCAGCTCACAAAACACCGTCTCAGAAAGCTTCCGACGGCGGAGCACACATTGACATCGAGTAAGCCTCAATTGTTAGTTACCGGGTCGAAGGGAGTTGGTTTAGGTTCTGCACGGTGAGGCGCCAGTGGTATGGGGCCTCACCGATGACGAGCCACTTGGTTCAGAGGTCCTCTTCGTAATGGGAACGTAGGCATGCGGTGATGGACGGGTGGTCAGTTTGTTCCTTATGCTGCTAATCGTGGACCCAGCTACGAGGCCGTAGGTGTTTCGCCGTGACAACAATGCAGAATTGGAAGTTTTCGGCGTCCCAGCCCTGTCGGGAGGGTTGAGTTTCACTCTCGCAGGACGCTGAATCAATTCCCCCGCGCACTGGCGATTCGCGATTGGAAGGTGCGGTGCCGATGTAAGTGTCCGGATTGGATTGAGAACACGTATCGATCTCTGCTAGTTCCAATTTGAATCCGAATATCCCAACATAAGCCACCAGAGTGTAGCTCGGTCTCAATCGCCAAATAGGAAAAATGCCCTGCGCAATTTACCTCACTGGTCGCTAACGGGTTGCCAGGATGCGTCGGGATTGAAGCGCTCCATCTTTTTGAATTGGTCCAGTGTGTCAGGCCCGAGATCCTTTTCGTAGACAACGCCGTCGTAACTGACCATGAAGGTTTTTACTCCTGTGGCCCGGTATTCGGCGGGAGCGGCGACCAGTGCGAAGCCTCCGATCATGACACCTTCGATTACGTAATCGAGTTGTCCAAGCGGTGCCGCAGGACCTTGTCCCTTGAGGACTTTGTATAAGTACCCGTGATAGGGCATTTCTCCGGGGGTATAACCCTGTGCGATGGTCTTAGCGATCTGCTCGCCGATTGGGCCCTCCCAGGTACCGTTGGCCGTCTGCCACGTCAGTCCGTCCTGTTTGCCCGGCGTGCTGATGATCCGCTGTGCATATTGATTCACGTTGTAGAGTTTGCGGCTTCGAAGCGCATATTCGTCCTGAGATTCGACGAAACCGTAGCAGATCTGAATGGCGTCTAGTTCATTGGAACCGATGCGGCGGTAAAGGAGTTCCTGCTCGCCGGCTTTGGCGTCGAAGGACCATTTGCCGTTGACCTTAATGATGGGTACCGCGAAGGGCCAGTCCTCGTTGCCGACGACGATATAAGCTCGCTTTCCGGTCTTCGGGTCTACCGTGATGGTTGTTTTTTCTTTAGCCTCGGCGGCAAAAGTTATGGCTCGTTCACGGTCCTGGGCCTCTTCACCCGTGAAGACGACCTTCTGCCCATTGGGGCCGAAGATCTTTGCGAGTGCTGTCTCGTCGAATGTGCCGGCGGCGGCGATCAGGGCGTCGGCTGCCTGCTGTGGAGTAGCGAAGGTTTCGCCTTCGACAGCGTGAGGAGCCTCGGTGGCCGCGTGAGCTCGTGCAGGGGTATCTTGCGCACCGACGGAGACTTGATGCGTGCCGAAGAGAACCTGAGCGGTGAGGCATGCCCAGCCGACAACGGCCGCAATCGACAGACGCTCAAGGAGATGTTTTCTCGCGAATCGTGAGTTCATTTTTGTGCACCTCGTAGTTTTTCCTTAACGCCGCCGCCCGCCGCCACCGCCACGGCCGCCACCACCGCCACGGCCGCCACCGCCGAAGCTGGAGGATCCGCGGCTACTGGCGGACCGTGCCGAGGAACCGTTGTAGCCTCCCCTGGAACCTGATCCGAAGGCGCTTCGATCGGCGCCTGACGGACGAGAGACGTTGCGGGAGCCGATGCTATTGGGGCCTCCGCCTAAGCTACCGCCACGATTACCGACACCGCCGCCCGAGTTCATGCGGTTGCTGGCGCCGGCGCCGCCGCGATTACTTGGAAGACTTCCGCCCTGGCGTCCAATTTGGTTTCTAGCACCGGCCTGCCGGTTGGCGAGGGAATCACCGCGAGCTGCGCCGCCGAATCGATCGGCCGTTGCGCGGTCTCCATAGGGTGCGCCGCCACGATGTGCCGGATTGTGCTGCCAGTTGTTGCCACCAGCTCCGCCAGCAGGCAGTTGTGACGGACGGTTCGCACCGCCTACCCCACCGACGCCACCTACCCCACCGGGATTACCGGCGCCACCGACGCCTCCAGGCTTGCCGGCACCACCCACACCTCCAACGCCTCCAACGCCACCAGGCTTACCGGCACCCCCCACTCCACCGACGCCGCCCACTCCACCAACTCCACCTGCGCCGCCGACTCCACCTACGCCGCCGGCACCGCCACGAGAGGGCAGTTGAGAGGGCCTATTGCCGCCGCCAATATTGGCGTTGCGATTGAAGCTATTGTTGATGTTGACATTGACGCTGCCCCCACCCCACCCACAACCCCAACCCCAACCGCCGCCCCAGAACGCACCCATCATGACGCCGATGCCAAAGGAGATTGCCATGCCCGCTGCGTAGTATCCGTACGGCGGATAGTAAATGGGAGGGTAAGGATATGTCGGTGGTCCATAGACCACGACAGGATCGTACGATGGCACATAGACGACCTGCGGATTCGCCTGTTCAATAACGATGGTGCTCTTGCTTTCGATCACCTGCGTTTCGACCTTCTGCTGCTCGCTCGATTTCAAAGTACCTTTGTCCTGAGCCTTCTTGCGCATCCGCTGCACGGCGTCCATAACATCCTTTTGCTGTGCCAGGAACACGTTGCCAAGATCCGTCGTCCATTGAATGTCATCTGCAAGGCGCTTCACCAAATCGGGTAAAGCAGCCATTGCCTGCACGCTCGGGTCCCAAGGCTCCTTGGCCACGGCATCGGCGAGTGCTTTGTCCTTCAATGTAGGGTGTTTTACAAGCCACTGGTGAAGTTGGATAAGTTCTAGCGGATAGGTGGACGCAGCCAGGGTCTGTGCGAGCATGGGGTCCGGAAAGAGCGCGATGGGTGCGACGAGCGAGTCGAGTTCGTCGTGGGGTACTTTAGTAGCCTGTGCTTGTGCCGGCGCACTCTGAGGCGCGGTTGTTTGGCTTCCGCCTGTATACGCAGCGCTCGCCAAGGCGTCTCCTGGAATAAGAAGGATCGCGCAGATCGCGCTCAGTAGACGCTTGGAAAATCGGCGAAGTGCTTCTGGTTTCGGATTCATCGCTGGCTTCCTTCCTTCGTTATTCAGGCATCCCGGAACCCTTTGAACTCCCAGGCATTCCTCTCGACAAAATCATTTTGCGCCCACGCCATTTCATCCGCGTGAGGGAGAATTCCGAGATCGTGATGGAGAGTACCTCACGACCGGCATGAGAAGAAACTAGGAAAACCCCTAATGCTTGATGAGCTCCCGGTCTCTTCGACGACAGGAATACAAGCCTCAGCCACCGAGGAAACGCCGATAGCGCCTGCTGAGGCGCGACTGAAAGCGCGAGAGCAATTTACTCTTCTCGCCGAGGCGTAATTTTGGAGATCCCTTACCTGGCTCCAAAGTTCGTATGGGGATTTCCCTAGTTTTATCGGAATCCGCGCTCACGGTAGGATTCTCGTGAATCGAGCTCCGTGCTCCTGGAGGGAAGAATCATGGCGACGCAGGCAACCACATCCGCGGAAGAGACAGACTGGACAAAACCCGCGGCCATGGCGATCCCGAAAGAGGGATATTTCAATTTGCAGAACGGCAGGTACGGACCGGTCTATCCGAAATCGCCTGCCTGCTACGGCTTTACGATCATCGCGAAGATCAAGCCAGGGCGTGAGGAAATCATCCGCCAATACGGGACCACCATCGAGAAGACAATCGCGGGCTTGCCCGGGGCGCTTGAGGTGCTCAAGCTTCACTACCTGCGATGGGTTCTGTTCGATATCGGAAACGATACCTATTTCATGTACCAGGGAATCTTCGATACGGATTTCGATAAGTACACAGAGGATGCAGTATCTCTTTTCTCCAAGTACGGCATCAACACCATTTTCGAGAATCTCGAGGGGTTTCCGGAGGATTGGAAGACAAATGCGCCTGCATTCGTCCAATTCGTTCGTGAACACCAGCGCCCAAGTTTTCTTGAATACGGAGAGTATCCCTATGTCTCCGCAGACGAGATCAAGAAAGCCTTGAAACTCAAGGCAGCGTTTTCAAGCATGCTCGATCTCATGCAGTAACCGAGCACGTGTCCTTTCCATCACGAGAACCCTTGAGAAAGCGCTTGAGGAACCGGAATGCTCGAACTTGAGGACATTCAACATTTTTTGATTTCGCGGCCTCCTGCGCTGGCCGCGAGGTACGAGTTCCTCACGTTTCGCCGGCCGGGTGCGGGGGGTGAATGGCTGAAGGGAATTCTGGATAAAGTTGGAACGGCAAACGCGCTCGCTTCAGGGAACCCGGGAACCAGATGGGTAACGATAGGCTTTACCTGGAATGGCCTGCAAGCGCTCGGCGTCAATCAAGCTTCGCTCGCGACCTTCCCCGAAGAGTTCCGCCAAGGCATGGCTGCGCGAGCTGACATTCTCGGCACAACTGGAGCCAACCACCCGGAGAACTGGGTCGGGGGGCTTGCGAATCAAGAACTCCATGCCATTGTCATTCTGTTCGCGCGCGATGTTGCAGAACGCGAGCGGTGCAGGCAGGAGCATCGGGATTATCTCCAACAGTGCGACGGCGTGAAGGTTCTCTCTTCGCTGGATATGGAAGCGATTCCTCCATACACCTACGTTCACGAACACTTTGGGTATAGAGACCGGCTCTCGCAGCCGGCGATCGAAGGATTGGACGAAGAGCCAACTCCCGGCTCCGGTCCTGCAATTAAATCTGGCGAGTTTTTTCTGGGATATCCGGATGAAAATGGACCGTCTGCGGGATTGCCGCAGCCAGAGATTCTCGCCCGGAACGGAAGTTATGTTGCTTATCTTCGGATCGAAGAGCATGTTGGCGCGTTTCGCGAGTTTCTCCGCCAACAAGGCGATACGCCTGAACAACAGGAATGGGTGGCGGCCAAGCTGATGGGACGCTGGCGCAGCGGTGCACCCTTGGTTCTGTCTCCCGACAAAGATGACCCGGAACTTGGTGGGGACATGCAACGCACCAACGATTTCAACTATGGGAAGATGGACCCCCACGGTTATGGGTGTCCGCTTGGGGCTCATATTCGCCGCATGAACCCCCGAGATACAGCCGCCAACATGCAACGCAGAAAGATGATTCGGCGTGGGGGGACTTACGGTCCGCCGCTACCTGAGGAGAAGCCCGATGACGGAATCGAACGAGGCATCGCGGCGTTCGTCGGTTGTGCGAGCCTCGTCCGCCAATTTGAATTTGCGATGAATGTATGGACGAACGATCTCAATTTTCATGAGCTAGGCAATGAGCGCGACCCTTTTGTCGGCACGCAGGACGGCAGCTTCGATATGACCATTCCGAAGCGGCCCATCCGAAAGAAGATTGTCGGACTACCCGCGTTCACTACCATTCGCGGAGGCGCCTACTTTTTCCTGCCCGGCATAAAAGCGTTGCGATATCTGTCGGCGCTGTCATGACGGCGCCGAAGAAAGAGAGCTGAGATGAGCGAGCGTCGGCTTTCAAGTGTTTGGACTTTTGCTGACCGTCACCTTCTCGCGGGTGATAGATGTTGCCGCAGCTGACCGTGGATTGAGTGTCTACGTTAGTGTCTACGTTATAGATGGCGATTTGGCGCTCAACTAACCCGAGTTTAATAATCACGCAGAAAACGGAGAGAGATTATGAATCAAGTCGGTCGGATTAAAATCCCATATGGTGCCGTTCTGTCGCTCAGCGGTCTTATGTTCCTGTCCACAATCGCTACTGCTGAGACCACAAAGGTGGAGGGTCTGATCCAAGGGCGAAGCGGAGAGACCCTGATCCTGAAAACTTCGCAATCCCTCACCCTTACTACGGTCCTGTTGACCGATAGCACCGACGTAGCTCAAGTACAAGGAGTGTTCAAGGCCCGCAGAAAGGATATGTCGATGGCGGCGCTCATTCCAGGTCTGGCTGTGAAGATCGAGGGCACTTACAACGACCAAAAAGAATTAGTCGCTACAAAGGTCAGGTTCAAGGGCAATGATCTGGAACGGGCCCAGGCGATCGAGGCTGGTATGCACGAAACGAAGGAACAAACCCAGCAGAACCAGGAGGAACTCGAAAAGCAAAGAGCGGCCCTGGAGCAACAGCAGGCACAGTTGAATGAACATCATGCCAAGATCGCGGAAAATAAAGCAGCCGTCGACGCCGCGGTCGCGCGCTTCGGGCAACTGGATGACTACTATATCTTCGATGAAGTAGCTGTCTACTTCGGAAACGGTAAGGTAAATGTTGATCCCAAATACAACCCACAGTTAATCGCGCTGATAGATAAGGCCAAAACGATCGAAGGCTACATGATCGAAGTCAAAGGTTTTGCCTCGGCCAGCGGGAGTGCCGCCATGAACCAAAAACTCAGCGAAGACCGAGCCAACGCCGTGACCAACATCCTGATTCAACAGGGTCGCGTTCCCCTCACCAGGATGCTGGCGCCTGGTGCGATGGGAGAAAGCGAGCAAGTCGGCAATGCCAAGAGCACGGAAAGTGAAGCTGAGAATCGTCGCGTAGTGGTGCGAGTTCTGCAAAATAAAGCCATAGCCGGCACATTCTAAAAGACGGCGCGCCACCCCGTACGGAACATGGAGCCGCAGTAGCCGGCGATCAGCGCCGCGTCTCCGACTCGTGCATGTGCGCGCGCCAGGAGTGCCCCGCACCCCCATGCATAGAAGTTATAGGAGGCCCCGTCAGCCATTCGATCGGAATTGAAGCCTTCAGATTCTTCATTTGACGTACCTGGTAATGTCTTCCATCCATCTCGGTATATCCCAACATTGGATCCTTCGAGGCTTGCAGTCCTTTCTGCCCGAGCACAACCCGTTTTCCATTGCGAAGAAATTCTTTTTCGAGCTGCGGCGGGTAGGGAGCATGGGCCGGCAGTTCCGCCTCCTTAGACCGATTGGCGCGGGTCCTTGCCGGCCGCATGCCGCTTCTCCCAAGGAACAGTCTTGCTTCCCATATCACCCTTCGGCGGGACTCTAAGGTTCGCTATTGACATCCTCCCCCCTAATGTCGATTCGCTTCTGGCTCCCCGCGTATTGCCCTTTCACGGCAATTCAGCCCCTAAATCTGCTCTCCTTGGCCGCCGCCGAGCATCATTCCCAACGTCCCGGGTTTACTGGGAAAAACGAGGACTAAATACCCGTTATCTGTTGCCAAAGGTCCAACTGATTCCTGAACTGGTACCGTAATCGCTCTTCGAGAAGGTCGCCGGAGGACGAGTATCCCAGCTTCCGTAGAACGAAAAGTTCCACGAGAGATCGCTGACGATTTTGATATAGTAGACCGCGTTCGCATTGAAGTGGAGACGTCCGGCGTCGGTGATTGCCGGTATGAGAGTCGCCGAGACATCCAAATTTGTCTTTTTGAATTTGAATGCTTTGATTTGAGTGCCGACGAGACCGACTGCCGTGTTCTGGCTTCCCTGGGCGACGGTACCCTGCCCGTAGGCGGCGTTTTGCCAACCTAATCCGGCAAACACAGATATGCTTGAACGATTTGTGTTCTTTAGGTATCGTCCAACCCCCGCCCCAATTGTCGATTGCAGATCGATGTCTTGAACCGAGCTTTGTAGAAAGGAGGCAGTACCGGCATAAAACCAGTGGTTCCAGCGCATCAGCTTCGACGCTTCAAAGTCGATCTGGTTTCGGGTTGTCACGTTCGAACCACTATTTGATGCTAAGGAGGAGTTGAAGTCGACCTGACTGAACCAGCGTTCTCTGGTATACACCACCTGAGAGCTCAGGTTGAACTGCGTCGATTCATCGCCTTTTGAATATAGAAGCCCAGTATTCACAGCGCCATCGAATCGATGCCAAAAGCTGTTGGAGATTGGGTTCAATTTAATGATCTGACGTTGGGCGACTTCCACTTCCTTCGCCGGAGGCTCGGCAACCTCAATTTTGATGGGAGGATCCTTGGCGTCTCCTGCGATTGCTATCGTTCCGGTGTATACCAGTCCGCTTTCTGTTTTGACCACAAACAGCCGACTGCTCTCGAGATGGGCCACCTGCGACCACTGCACAGAGATATCGCCGTCCACATAACTCAAACTGAATATAAGTGTGCCGCCGCTGAGTCCTTTGATTTCGCCCGAGAGACGATCCCCATTTTTCATGACGATCACGTCCTTCGTTTCCTGCGCAAGGAGCGGCGAAGAGCAAAGAAAGATGCAAAGGAGAATGAGAGCTCGAATTGCCATAACGGGTTCCTGTCTCGATGCAGTCTTCAACCACCGGCACTCTAAGCGACATCCAGTGTGAGCCAGCACACGCCTATGCGCCCGCGATTCCCCCATCCTAAAGGAACCCCTGACCACCACACGTCGGTTCTGTTCCTGGCTGTCAGCCGTCTGATCACTGCCTTTCCGTCTGCTTTCGCCCATCGTCCCGGGCATGCCGAACTACAGGCCAATGACCTGAGGCCCTTTGCGCAGCAATAGATATCTTCATTCGGAATGATTGGTGAAAACAATGAGGGAAATCCCTAAGCATAAAGGGTCCCGGCAAGGGGCTTGTAACGAATGTCTCAGGTCCACAACGTAACACATGTCCCGGTACGCTCATCCCTGAGCGAGGCTTGGCACCCTATTCCACCACACGCCCTGGAAGCCCTCCTGGCATGGAAGAAGCAGTCGTCCTACGCAACCCCAGATGATTGGGTGTTTGCGTCGGACTCGTCCTTCGGGAAGCAGCCCCTCTGGCCAGGTACTCTGTGGCGCAGAAACGTCGGTCCAGCCGCCCTTCAGCTGAGATCAACAAACCGAAGCTGGGATGGCATACGCTGCGGCGCACGTATGCCTCCCTGCTCCTGGCGACAGGGGCAAGCCTCAGAGTGAGCATGGAACTCATGCGGCACTCCACAGCGGAGATGACGCTGGCTACGTATGCTCAGGCTGTAGGGAATGAAAAGAGGGGTGCTGGAGAACGAGTCGCTTGTATGGTGCTACCCAAGGGAAAAGCCGCTTAATGTTCCTTTATTGTTCCTTCGCAGCTTTTGGTTAGCTTATTGTTCCCTTGGATTCAGGCTAACTATCTGGTTTGATTGGTGGAGCTGAGCGGGATCGAACCGCTGACCTCCTCGTTGCGAAATCGCTTCGCAACGCGCTTTCAACAGCTTAGCAGAGGATTTAAGGGCGGAAAAGAGCGGAAAAACATCCGTCGTAATTCTTATTGTTCCCTTATTGTTCCTCTATTGTTCCCACGCTGGCCTGCAAATTAACGCGGCACGGACGGTACCCAGTGTGGAACAGGAGGGGCTTGGATAAAACCGAGGACACTCTTTGTACAAGTCTCAAATCGAGGGTTGCCCCTAGGGATTCACGCATACTGATAACACAAGAGATGTACCAGTTTTCCACAGTGATACCCGTATCCGTACCCCAACGAAAGAGGGCTTTCACATCACGGTTTGTCTCGCTCCTGCGCGCACTTTCCGAACCCGTCTCGGAAGATTGCAGTAGCGAACATCGGTGATATCGTTCCGAGCGCCTGTCTGTCGATGAGTGCACTGGCCATTATTTATTTCTCATCTGACGGTAGCCTAAGAATGGTCGCGATTTCGTAGTTTCCTATAACACCGTTTTTCGTGCGTTACGCTTTCGCGCCGAAACTGCTGGCGGCGGTATCGTCCGGATTTGGCCGCAATACTAGCAATGCTGACCAAACCGGAAACGAAGAAGCTCAACTCTCAGACGCGGGCCGCGTCGTAGTAGCATGGCCGGCATGGAAGACGATCCCAAAGACCCTAACGCTTGGTGGGCTGTAAAACTCCCGAACATGATGCACGTCTGGTTGATGGAAAACCTCCGTAAGATACCGAAGAAGCGCCTCTATTGGCTGGTGCCGTTCTTGATCGCGATGTTTTCCACAGAGACTTTCTCCCAAATGGCGCCCGCCGAAAAACTCTGCAGCTTGTGATAGTGGGTATTCAAAAATGAATCATAGAGTTGAAGTCTGTTGTGATCGTCGAACGGCTGTTCCTTGGGAACAAAGATGAACCTGGCGGGGTCTTTTTGAAGCGATTGCACTACGGTAGCTTCTTGCTCGGCTGTTGTCGTTTGGAATGGAAGAACATTGTCTAAAGGTGTCGGATTCCGCAGGTCGAGGGCGAAGGCTGCTGGAAGGTAGCCGAAGAAGGCTTCGCCCGGACGAGTGTTCTGCCCCAGCCAACGAAAAAGCTCGTATTGATCGGGTGCAAGTACAGCTGTTCTTCCCGTTGGAAGATTCAGGACATATCGGTGAAGAAGCTGCATGCGGAGCGGGCCCAGGACGAAAAAAAACAAAGAAAGACCCCACAGGATGTGTTGAACCAGCTTTCCGCGCTTCGCTCCCTGCTGGCAGAGCCAGATCAACAGCACCGAAGATGGCGCAACGACGGCACACAAACGGTGATAAGACGGCCCCGTAAAGATGGTTGCGTATAGCATGATACCGGCAAGCGTCAACAGCAGGACGTTGTCCGAGTGACTTGCTCGGAGTACCTGCTTTACGCGGACGAGACGGTAGAGACAAGCAACGTAAACGCACGGCACACCAACGTACAATAGGACATACGATAGCTTCCTCGAGAGCCCTGTGAAGTCGTTCGAAGCGCCCCCGAAATTCGTGGGATAGGCATACTGTGCCGCGGTAAAAAGACGTGGATATTCCATAAGCGCATAGGCGATGGAATTCATACCGGCCTTATGCACATAGAAGAGCAGCATTCCACCGACAAGTCCGGCACTGGGCAGCAAAAGAAGCGCGAGTTGCTTCCAGAGTTCGGTGACCGACCTTCTCGTCAGGATGAGGAAGACAATGATAGCGACCAGTCCGGCTGCGCCCTGCGTCTGAGTGAAGCAAATTGCAACGCCACATAGTATGCCGGCGGCGAAAACATGACTCAAGGTTCGCCCTTTGAATAAGGGCAGAAGGGCCGCGAGAACGAACAAAGTGCTGTACCAGTGGTGCGTGGCATCACGGGCATTGTCGAAAATAAAGATAAGGAAAAGCAACGCTGGCAGGTAAACGCCGTTGCCTGTGAGGATGTGCTTCGAAGCGCGGATGAGAATCCAACAAAGAGACACGCCCAACAAAATCAAAAGGCACGAATTGATCCATGCGTGGACTCCGAGGATGCGAAGCAAGATCGCATAGAAGATGTCAGTACCAGGCATGACAAACTCGAAAAAATCCCGATAGGGGACCTGGCCGTCCACCATCCTTTTGGCGTGTTCAAAGAAAAAGACCGCATCGTTCTGAACAGCCAATGGAATGGCTGGCAAGAGAAATGTTCGCAGATAGAGAAAAATGCACGTGGCAGCCAGTAGGCTTGCACCCCGCACATCGAAGGCTACATCGTGTTGGGCGATACGATGAACTCTCGTCACGCACGATCTCCTGGAGCCGAGTCTATCCGTAGGGGCTTTCCGGATTGTCATGTAATCGTCATAGCATTGCAGATCGCCGTGATACGCCCTCAGGCAAAGGTTGACGATCTTTCGCAGCTGAACGACTGAGCGCGCTGATTTAGACTGGACATTCACTCGTGAGGCAACACATAGATAAAACGAGACTGCGGTCTCGCGGTGGGACAAGCCCCATCCAGAATCCCGATGAGGTAAGTTCAGGCCTCTAGGTTGTCCGTGGTAAGGTTCCGCGTTGGCTGCGGCGGTACATCTTTGAAGAAAACCTCACTTTTGACGAGTCAGCACTGCTCTTCGTTGACGAACGCGATGCCATCCGGTCGTCCCAGCTTCGCATTGAACTCCGCCGTCGTTACCAGCTCCGGCCCGCGCAACCGGCGTCCATGCTTCCACACCATCCGCCGCGCCCGGGCCGGAGCTGGTGCGGCGGCTCCTTATACATGGCGGGCTCCGTTCCATTGGTCGCCCTCACCGTGTCACGTATATCGACGAGGGCGTTGACAAGCGCCGCATGAACAACAATCGAGGTATGCGTGATAACTTCATCCAGTGCCTGGCATGGGCAATCCGGATCGCTCAGGTCATGCCCATCCGCATCCGCCCTACTGAGGGGATTGTTCCCAACATATCCGTAGAGATTTAGCGTCTGTGGATTGTCCAACTTCGCATACAGCATAGGGCGCCTTCTTTGGCACTGCAGTCGGGCGACATCCAACGCCCCATTGAGCTGGCATAATACCTGGCCCCGAGGTAGTCGTTACCGGATTCGCCGTCTCGCTCTTTGCCGGGGAAACGCAGATCAGAACGCACAAAGTTCAGCCCGAGTCGTAGGTGAATAGGAGATAGAAGTCAGCGTCGATTTTTTATGAGTTTGCGATTTAGAAACTCGCTCAGTTCTTCGGGCTTGATCGCGGCAGCTGGAATCCTGAATATTGACGCTCCGGACGTCTCTTCGCTTGAAATCGGGGAAACCGATTTGAACGTCACAACTGTACTCCTGCTCGGTCGAATTCGGATGTCTGAGATATCGCCGTACGCTCTGAGGGAAGCAAGTCGAGGCCACTTCCTGAGCGATATGTGTTGTTCGCCGAGAATGAGACGAAATGACGATAATTCGAGTCCGCCAATCAATGAAATTGCAGCGATGAGGGCCACCATTGATTTGCCAATGAGTCCAGAATGGGGATCCGATAGCCAAATGACTTCAGCCGGTATAGCGAGAAGGCACACCGCTCCAAAGATCCTCCATGGCAATGCCATCTTAATGATCCGTTCGGTAACGTTTTTAGTCGTCAATGTTTGATCCTATTGTTCGCGGCAGTTGCCGCCTCACTGGCTGCTGTTGAAACGGCATTAGACGCTGTACTAGCTGCGCCGCCGGTTATAGCGCCTTCCATGGTTGCGGATGTGCGCGCCGCCTGCCCAGCGGCCACTTGGGATGCATCTCCCGATATCAGGCCGCTCATAACTTGCCTGCTTGCCTGCGCTCCCTGTACTTCAATGCTCGTCGTCATTGCTCCGACTTCATTGGTTACGGCATTTCCCGCAGCGCCGCCTAAAACTCCGCCTGCAACTCCCGAAGCCGCGCCACTCCTCACTTCCTTCTTGTCCAGCGCATGAGCATTGGGGTCTTTCTGTAGTGCTCGGACTGCCATGCCTGTTCCGACATTTGCTGCCCCAACAGCTAAGCCCTGAACGATAAGACTGCTACCTCCAGTAGCGACCGCGACTGCTCCGGTTACTCCTCCCTGTAGAGCTTTTCCTGCGATCTTAGACGAATCGTAACCATTTCCAGCCTTGTACTCGTGATAGGCCTCAATCCCTGCCCCGATCCCAGCACCAACCAGAAAACCCACGCACCAGGGGCAGTGGCCATCGGCGTCCGCCTTGCTCACTGGATTGTTGCCAACATATCCGTAGAGGTTCAGGGTCTGCGGATTGTCTAGGTTTGCATACGGCACCGGCTCTTCCTTCGCGCTCCAGTCCGGACTCATCCATCTGCCCATCGAACTTGCATAGTATCTGGCCCCGAAGTAGTCGAGTCCAGATTCTGCGTCTCTTTCTTTGGCGGAAGAATGATAATGTTCAGCAACAGAAGAGCACGTCATACGTGAAGTCCCTTAACGGTACAGCAGCCAGACTCCTGCTTCTATCCCCAAAATACAAGCTGTAAACAGCGTTAGTTTTGACGTAAACATACTCTTCATACTTGGGTAAAAATAGGTGAATACTGCCAACACTAGAATCATAGCCATAGCCGATTCAATGCCCATATAAGCCTTTGAGAGCGGACTGCGATCCCCGAGACGCAACCAGTTGAGGTCACCACGACTGCTTTCCATCACGAGATGACCTACGAGTAGAATGCAATTGACGAAAATGAGGATACGAATGACTAGAAGGCGCATATATACCTATTGTTCGTCTGTTTTTTTTCGTGTATGAGGTGTGTTTGGTGGGGGCGGTGGGGTAGGCTTAGCGTCATTGTTTCGACGTGCGACATCTACAGCAAGATTTCCAGCGGCTTCAGCGGCTGTCTTAACAATAGGTGCGGCAATTGTTCCAGCAGCTTTTCCAATACCGACGCCGACGAGACCTTCCGCAGCATCCTTTGCAACATCTTTTGCTGGCACCGGATTCGGTGTTTCTTGCTTGCTGCTCAGTGCGCCAGTAAGAACCCTTTCAGTCGCGCCACCAAGTACTGCTCCATAAACAGCAAATCCTGCAGTGCCGACAGCGCCCAAGCCAGCCGCCGCTCCAGCCGGGCCAACAACTCCAATTACTGCTCCCCCAACAGCAGCCGCTGTAATCTTACCGCCGTCAAATCCTTTGCCTTGGATGGCCTCGTGCGTGAATTCGGCAGCTGCGCCAATTCCAGCTCCAATCAATGCCGTGCACCACGGATAGCAATGTCCGTCCGCATCCGCCTTGCCGAGAGGATTATTTCCAACATAGCTGTACAGATTTAACGTCTGCGGATTGTCCAACTTGGCATACGGAACGGGCTCTTCTTTAGCACTCCAGTCCGGCGACATGAACCTGCCCATCGTAGATGCATAGTACCTGGCACCGAAGTAGTCGTTACCGGATTCGCCGTCTCTTTCTTTGCCGGTGAAGTGGATGTCGTCGTTATTGTTGGGGCCAAAGAGGCTCGTTTGAGCATCACCAAATGGCTGGCTGATATAAGCGATGTTCGGAATGCCGCTGGAGGGATTCGCATATGCAGCCACAGAGCCGAGCCAGTTGTTAAGCGAGAAATTCTGCGTTTGGCTGGTGTTGCCGGATGCTACGACCGCCTCGCCGAAGTGCCTGCCCCCTACCCACATGTCCTGGAAGTTGCCGAAATAACTACCGTTGACATAGGTGGCCACCAGGGCGCCATCTGTATCGTGGATATATTCGGTCGCAGCACTGCCGAACGTCTTGTTGACACGCTGCCCGTCACCGCCATAGTCATACGTGGTAGTACCAAAGGCGCCATTGCCAGTTATGATACGGCCCTCCGCATCGTAGGTCAGCGTATTGCCTCCCTCCGTCAGAATATCTCCTGCTGCGTCGTAACTGTAGATTGGGTTGCTCAATTGGTTGTTGGCATTGACTGGCGTGTTGACCGACGTGCAGCTAAGCCCGGTTCCCGACGGCGCCTGACTGAGGCGGTTGCCGAAGGGATCGTACGTCCACGCGCATCCGAGCTGAATCGCCCCAGCACTCTGCGCACTTATCAAACGGTTCAGGCCATCGTAGCCGAAGTTCCACGACCAGGATGCAGCTCCGCTGCCCGGATTGTAGGCCGTCTCCGCATCCGTCAGCACATTGCTGTTGGGAGTGTAGGTGAGGGAATACCCATAGTTGGTACCTTCGGTGTTGGCGGTACTTAGGTTCTGGTACGAGGTGACGCGCAGGCGGGTGTCGACGCCCCACGTTCCGGTAATTGTCGCGCTTCCGGTTTCCGTTGTCATGGTCTGGGGTTGACCCGATGGGAAGTAGGCCATGCTGCTCACCATCGGTATGGTGACAGGTGTGCCATTCAGGCTGACCGTATTCGAAGCGGTTTGCAGCCGTCCAGCTGCGTCATAAGAGTAATTGAATGTGCGCCCAGTGCTGTTCGTCAACGAAGTGCGGTCCCCGGCCAGATCGTACGTGGCAGATACAGCATAAACAGCTCCCGTCGTCGGAAAGGTCGGCGTGTTGTTCAGGGTTTCGATTATCCGTCCCACAGGATCGTAGCTGTAAGCCGTCATACTCTGGCAGCCGCTAGAAATATTTACACAGATTACGCTCAGCCGACCGACAGCGTTGCTGGTTATGAATCTTTGGGTCGGAAAGTTTGGGGTTCCAAAAGTAATATTTTCCACGTCATATACAAACAATGACGTCGGAGTGACTCCATCCGAGTAGCTCTTCTTCGTAAGCCGATTCAGCGCGTCATAAGTGTATGCAGTCTGAATGTTTCGAGCATCTGTCTTGGTGCACGGAAGAGACGGATCGCCGGCGCACAAAGTTCCGCTCGCGAGATAGCTATAAGTAACCGTGCCCGTTTCCGGATTTTCCGCTGTGAGCAGACGAGACAACGCGTCGTAGGTAAATGTCCGCTGATGATCGGTCGTGCTCCCATGTGCACCTCCCCACTGATCCACTTGTTTAAGATCATTGAAGCCGTCATCGGTGTAATCTGTCTCGTACGCGTAGGGTTCGATCACAGCTCGAAGCCGTCCTGCAGCATCGGAGACGCGTTGCCAGTCGTTTCCGGCCTCGTCGCTGTTGTCCACCCATGTGCCGCCGAACGAGCTCACATTCTTTCTGCAGTTTGTCTGTGGGTTTCCGGGATCAACGGTTCCGTCATAGCACCAGTGCATCATTGAGCCATCCGGCTCCGTCTCTAACGTTTTGCGGCCGAGACCATCGTAGCCATACGTCGTCAACCCATTTGTGGAGAACGAAACACCCTGTCTGTATGGGTTTGTGACAGTGCTGACGCGGCCAAGAGCGTCATACGTTGTATCGACATAATCGTAGGGGGCGCCTTGATCGCTGAGTTGGGTTTCACTGACTCTCGAAAACCCATCCAGGATCGTATTCGTAATCTGATTTGGATCGGGTGCCGCGAGTTTCGTCGTTTCTATCGAATTCGGAGGCGTATCTATATAGCTGGTGGACGCCGAGCCTCCATCCGGGTAATTGATGTGGGTAACGCGACCCATTTCATCGTAATCGAAGGATGTCACATTTCCATTCGGGTCCTTCATGGATCCCAGCTCGCCGGTGCACGAGTCGTAACTGTACGTAGTAGTTTGATTCTTTGCGTTTGTAACACTTGTCACATATGCCGAGGAGTTTGAGGGCGGAGTGCAGGTCGCATCGGACCAACTATCTGAATAAGAGTACTTGGTAATGTTTCCCATCGGATCTTGCGCCTGCGTCGGGCGCCCATAGGGATCTAACGGAGTGTAAATTGTCGACAAGGCGCTGATATTCGTCCCTGTGGTAGTTGACTGCTCTAGATTTCCTCGCGCGTCGTATGTGAATGCCTTGGTGTTTGTGTATCCCGTTGTCGCATCCGTCATCGTGATGCTTTGCACATGATCCAACATATTACTCAGAGCCGTACTGCCGGCTGTTCCCGGTGCATAGATCCCGCCATGCTCCCAAACAGCACTGGTAGTCTTAATCAAGCTTCCTGAGAAATCATACTGCTGAATTTGAGTTACGTTGCCAGTACCGGCGGCGTCATATTGGTACTGCGTGACGGTCGAGAGAGCTGGTGACGCGTCATTATAGGTCGTAGTTACAGTGCACGGCTGAAGGTTCCATGGGCCGTTCGCAGTTGAGCAGTTTGCTGTTGAGAAACCATTGGTAACGGTCTTTAGGAGGGTAGACTGTCCAGAATAATGCAGCTCACCCGCCAGATAGTAAGGGATCGATCCTCCTGGGCTATCACCATGAATGAGCGTATTGCCGTCAGTTGTGTAAATTGACAAGTTTCCTAACGGATCTGTAACAGATGCTTGGGTGCCCCCGTTCCACTGATTAGCGACTACACCCATCAGGCCCTTGTAACATGTCGTTGCCTCGCCGCCGGCCGGTGCATTGGCAACGCAGGTCCCGGGTGCCGTGTATGTTGGGGATTGGCTGCACGACCCGCTTGCGAGGGTGCACTCGTGTTTAGCGAGAAGCTGAATAACCGGTACGTTGCACGTGACGTCTCCGAACGAGTTCTTATTGAAGACTCCACCACCGTTGAGATAGTCATAGCGCGTGTACCCTCCGCTTGGGTACTGAACCTTAATCAGGTTTCCCATAACGTCAAAGGTCAGCGTGTACTTACTCTGGTTTTGGAGCGTTATGACATAACTTGTAGTAGCCTCATACTGACTTTCTTGTGTACCACCGGGCCCCTCGTATATAACGGTCGGATTGCTAAAGCCGTTTTGATCAAACACGCTCCCTGGATTTGTGAGCATCTGACACGGACCACCTTCAGTTTGCCCATACGATATCGGCCACGGGACCATGGTTCCATTGTTTGGCAGGGCGGAGACGGAGGCACTCGTCATGGCTGCCGTCGATCCTCCAGCCTGCGCCTCGTAGGCGATTGTGTATCCCGAATTATTCTGAGGCTGCGTGATCACTCTGCCAAGACTGTCGACCCAACCAGCACTAGTTGCTGTCAGAAGAGCGTTGCCATTTGGATCAACGATACTGCTGACGACAACGGAGTAAAAATTTAGCTGCGTATCGTCCTGCATGGATCCGCAACCAAGATTTTGGCAGAGTGGGGTTGTCGGATCGTGAACATAATTTCCGAAGTGATAGACAGTTCCATCACGCCTGGTGACTCGAATATCGTTAGTATTTGTTGCATCCAGAATGTAAAGACCATCGTCGTTTGACTGCACCACCGTCGTGCTCAGAGGAAATTGTTCGTGAAAAATATAGTATTCACCGTCCCCAAACGTGCAATCTCTAGTGCCAGGGAACGAATGAGAGCTTCCGTCCCAATCCACAAAGGTCCAGTTCTGCATGCAGTATTCGGGTATGTTGTACCACTGCGGAGGGGGAGTGTTAGGGTGTAGTTGATAGGCATCAAATCCCGCATAACTTTCATCAGCGCTGAGCGTCGGGAAGTTTGGGTGCAAGACGTATATCCATGGTGCTGAAAGCGTCTGTCTTCCCTGGATTGTAGTCGTATATTGGGCAATATCCCCTTGATTTTCCTCAACACTGACATAGGTCGCACCTGTCTCCCTAAGCGCATAGTTGTTTCCGCTTAAAACGAAACCTATGTTGAGAGATTGCCCTCCTCGCTGGGGCAAGGACACCACGGGAAGAAAGAAGCTTACCGCTCCCGTAGCGAGGGAAACCTTTTCGTGCGAATTCATCTCGACCGGCTCGGCACTGCTAATCGTGGGCACGGGCGCATTGATGGTCGTGGGTACGGGAGCGGTAACGCTCTGCGCAACGCAGGCCGCACCACCCGAAAACATTAAAAGGGCCACTATCTTCAAAGAGCGCACTCGATCTACCTTGACGCCTGAAATGGACAACTCAACAAATACAGATTCTGACGACACGAATGCGCAAAACAAGCAGTCGGGTTAGAGAAAAGCCCTAGCTCAAGCCTCGTAGTGCGGACCGTTTGGGAGACTCTCTATTTAATCACTACAAACTGGTACGCCCGTGATCAAATCCTTTATCGATGAAAGCCGCTGCACGGTCCGTCCAATGCTTTGCTGATCTCGCTATCCGTTTGAATCGAGTTGTAAGCAAATGGCTTTGCCATGACCTTGGCCAAGGTAATGGTCTGTCACTGATGCACTTGTCACGCGATTGTCATTTGATTATGAATAGCGGATAAGCCGCAAACCGAAGGTGGGCCTGCCCACGAGACCCGAACGCGATGTCAAAACGTGAATCTCCTCACGCAAGTGTCCTCGATGCGATCAGAGCAAAAGCGGCTTTGGAGACGTCTGGTTGGCAGGCTGGACATCGCCATAGCCGACAGTGGTGAGGGAGGGAGACCGAGAAGCAGATGTACTCGCTTTGCCGGTTTTGTACACGAAGGATGGCCGGTCAGGAGCGTCGTGAGGGACACAAAGAGCAAAATGAGGCGCGAGTTTTCTCGCCACTTCTGAAATGCGGATAGAGCAAGGGGCATAATGAGTTCCTGTGTTGAGAAAGAATCTGACGCTTTGGGGATTAGAACAGTAACTTGAACGCAAACTGCATGGAGCGCACTCCGGCCTGCTGATATTGGGAAGCGACGTTTCCCAGACTGGAATGCAGCATGGATATAGCCTGCCCGAAGGTTGCATCGGTGTACGTCGGATCCACATAGCCAAAGTTCGGATGATTCAGCAGATTGAAGCTCTCCGCGCGAAACTGAAGGGAGAGCCAATCGCGGATAGGGATGTTTCGCTGGATTGCGGGATTCAGCTGCGTTTCTCCTCGAAGCTGCTATTCAGAGAGACATCCGTACTTGTTCCTGACGATGTTCGTATACGCATTGGAGCACTCCTTCTAATTTCTTTCTGAAGTTTGGGCGGGAAATCTGCGATCTTCACCCGGTATGGTGGGCGGGTTCGGCAGTCACAGTTGCAACATGGCAATTTCGCTGTCAGTCCGGAACTACGGATGGTTGCACGAAAGCTGGTGTGGGCTAACTGCACGTACACGTTCGTACGGTTACCCGCTCGACGGCGAACTGCCTTGCGATGCATGCAGTGCGCAACTTAGGCGTTATCTTGTGGAGCGTCCGGTAAGCCTTTCGCGAAGTGCCACAAAACCAAACGAAGATCACCGAAGACGGTCTTACGCCTTCCGGACCTCGACCATTCCAAATCCTCCGTGCTGCAGACCCTGGGGTCGGTCGCATCCCAAAAGACCTATGCTTTCGCCATCGATGACTTCATCAGTTGGTATTGCTCGGAACCGCGGCTGGCGTTCGGCAGAACCGTCGTTCTGAGGTATCGCTACTTTCTTGAAGCCCGCCATTTGGCCCCCGCGACCATCAATCTGCGTCTCGCGGCGGTTCGGCGGTTAGCGTATGAGGCGTCGGACAATGGATTGCTCAGCCCTGACCTCGCCGCTGGCATCCGCCGGGTGAAAGGCGCCAAGCGGCTCGGGATGCGAATCGGCGACTGGTTGACCCCCACACAGGGGAAAGAACTGCTCGGTATGCCTGACCGGGATTCCGTAAAGGGCAAGCGTCAACATGATCCCTTTGACTCGAACCAGGCCTAGAAGCATTATTGGGGGTGACCACTGAATGAAGGGTGAGCGAATGCCCGATACGCAGCGGAACTTGCCGAACATTGATTACGACCGTGAGAAGGTGCAAGAAACGGTTCTGGCTCTGTTGTGGCTGACGCTTGATGGCCATCGTCGGGCCTGGAAGAGCCACGATTGGGGTGTGCTGGATCGGCTGCACGAGCGCGGTTACATTTCAGACCCGAAGAGTAAGGCCAAGTCGGTGTTGCTGACCGAAGAGGGCGAGCAGCGGGCGCGAGAGCTTTTCGCCCGTCACTTCGGAGTCGACGCATAGCAGAGACACCGTCCTTAATCTGACGCCTATTGAAGTCGCCGGAACGTCAAAACGAACTTGGTCAAAAGCCGACTCTAGGGGCACTTCGGCGGAGTTTCTCGATGCTTGGCGTAGCTGGAAGATGTTGAGCCTGTATGAAGTTCGATGAGTGACTCGGCGATTCGTCGCCACCTGTTGTGCCCCAATGGTCCTGAACCAGAGAACAGGATTTCCTCATGCCTGGGAACCTGAAGCGGTTACAAATGCGTATACAAGCTTATTGGAGTTCTGATTGCGATCATTGCTGCTGTGCCTTGCCTTAAGCCTCTCTCAGGCTATCTTTCCTCAATCCAACTTCACGCGGGCCAATCATCCCGGGCCACATCCGGTAGGTGTGCGCGTTGTCGAGCAGTACGACTTTTCGAGGGGTTATCGAGGCACCTTCGACGCGAACACGGGCAAGCCCCTTACCGGCGAACGGGCGCGGCCCATCCAAACTCTCGTTTGGTATCCGGCAGCCAGTGACACGGGTCGCCTTATGACTGCAGGCGATTACCTGAAGCTTGGTGGAACCACTGACACTTTTGACGGCACACCGGCGGTGCGATCGCGATTGGAATCTGACTACGTCGCACTGCAGACCTCAGATCTCACGAAGATCCGCGCCCAGGCCGAACTTGCCGCGCCCATGATGGCGCGTCGCAACAGCCCCGCGCTCCCAGGTAAATATCCGGTCGTTATCTATGCGCCGAGCTTCGGCGCTCCTGCTTCTGAAAACGCAGACTTGTGCGAGTATCTGGCAAGTTTTGGTTACCTTGTCATCGCGAGCCCAAGTCTCGGCCAAATGCCCGGCGGCATGACCACTGACCTGGAGGGTGCTGAAGCACAGATGAGTGACATAGAGTTTCTCATCGGCTATGCTCACACTCTTTCCGAGGCCGATAACGATCACCTTGGAGTGATCGGCTATAGCTGGGGCGGCCTCGCGAACGTCATGGCTGCCGCAAAGGATAGACGCATCGATGCGCTCGTTGCTTTGGATGGGTCGGTACGTTATTGGCCTGCCATCGTCGAGCAATCCCACTTCGTTTCACCGGAAAGGGTCACGGCTCCACTTCTCTACATTGCTGCAACTCCGAAGGAGCTCGAAATTCTACCGGCAGGAATGAACAGAGACACAAGCTTCCTGAACAAGATGAAGTATGCCGATGTTTATCGCGTCACGGTAGCCCCTTACATCCATGGGAATTTCTCCGTGCTGTTGGGTCAGCGCTTTCGCGCCGACAACGATTATGGGGAGTACAACAAGGATGAACTGTCGTCCGCGAACGGCTGGATCGAAACCTATGTTCTGCGGTTCCTGGATGCTCAGCTAAAAGGCGACGCAGCGGCACGAAGTTTTCTGAACATGTCCGCGACCCAAACCGGTGCACCTGCCCACCTTTTCACTTTGGACAAAAGGCAGGCAATCCCACTTCCGCCCACACGGGAAAGCTTTGCGGCAGAACTGAACCGCCAAGGATTTGGGAAAGCGTCCGATATCTATCACCAGATGCAGAAGCAGACACCCAGTTTCGCCTTGTCGGATGAAGATCTGAATGCCTGGGGCTTCACGCTTCTTGGTAACGGGGACGTGCCGGCTTCCTTGGCAATCCTACGGCTGAACACCGAACTGCACGCTGAAAGTTGGAACGCATGGGACAGCCTGGGCGAAGTCTATGCAAAGAACGGCGACCCATCCAAGGCCATCGACGCCTACCGGAAGTCTCTAAGTCTCAACCCGGGCAACGCGAATGCAGTACAACGCCTTGCAGTGCTTGGAGCTAAGCCTTGAGCTGCACAAGTCTCCCTAAGTCGGCTTATAGTCAGTAATCCGCCTTGCTCCCGAAAAACGGTGTTTTCGGAAACAACGGCGAAGTTGCCGAAAACCCGACTTTCCAGGCAGTTCCCTGAGGGGTCACGGCCTGGGTAAAGCGGAGTCTACGTTTCGCATTTTCCCAACGGAACTGGGGCCTTGCGTACCGCGTATCACCCTCGTCTCACGAAAAGACTCTCTGCTAAGCCATAGATCGGACGGTGAAAGTAATCGTGCAGGTAGCTAGACATATTTGGCGGGTCGGACTTCTTGCGGTCGTGCTGACGGCCGCTGCTCACTCCCAGACAACGCAGGAGTCCGGTCGAATCTCTCTGCCATCAGACGCAGAAATTCATCAGCTTCTCACCGCACGAGTTCAGGCCCTCGCTGGTCAACAAGACGGTATTGGCATCGTCGTCGGTATCGTTGGACCCCAAGGTCGCAGAATCATCTCGTATGGCCATATTGACCAAAATGATTCGCGACTCGTCGATGGCGACACTCAGTTTGAAATCGGCTCCATAACCAAGGTGTTCACGGCGTTGCTGCTCGCTGACATGGTCCGAACGCATGAAATCGCGCTCGATGATCCGGTCGCGAAGTATGTTCCTCCCGACGATAAAATTCCCCAACCGAATGGCCGCCCAATCACTCTTGTGGACCTGGCAACTCACACTTCGGGTCTGCCATTCATGCCAGCCGAGTCACCCACTCCGAACGGTTTCGATAACCCGAATCACGACACTGCGCAGTTCTATCGGTTTCTGGCTCAGTACAATCCGACGCGCGGAACTGGCTGGGACTACTCCAACCTTGGGTACTGGCTCTTGAGTGAATGTCTCGCATCAAGAGGTGGAATGGAGTACGAGAGCCTATTGCGAACGCGCGTCCTTGTCCCTTTGAAGTTGACCAGCACCACCTTTACTCCGTCGCCAAAGACCAAGGCGGACCTCGCCGTGGGCCACAACGCTGTCTTGCAACCGTCACAGCCGTTTGCCTCTGCCCCGGCCTATGGAAGCATGGCAGCTGCCGGTGGACTTGTTTCGAGTGTGAATGATCTATTGACGTTCCTGTCCGCGACGATGGGATATGAAGATTCACCTTTGACCCCGGCGATGGCCGTCATGCTCAACACGCGACGCCCAATCGGAGAGCCTGGCGAAGAGCAGGCACTTGGCTGGCGGATCAGTGGACACGGCGACGATGCGCTGATTTTTCACGATGGCGCAACTTGGGGATTCGCAAGCGACATGGCTTGGGACCCGAGGATCCGCGTTGGCATTGTCGTTCTATCGAATCAGTTAGAGGATGTCAGCGATATTGCTCGCCACTTGCTCCGTCCAGAGTTCCCGTTAGCAAAACCCGTACCGATGATCCGGCGCACAGAGATAGAGGTCGCTCCGGCTTTGCTTGACAGTTATGTGGGGCAATACCAGGTGGCGGGGGAAGGCACGTTCGACGTTGCCCGAACCGGCGAATTTCTGACAATCCGATTCCCGGACGATTGGGGGCTTCCGCAGCTACGCCTCCACCCGGATGCTATAGCCGACTTCTTCAGCACCGAGCTACTCCTTCGGGTCAGGTTTCAGACCAGCACCGATGGCCGCGTGACCGGGTTGCTCCTCGACCCTCCTCGTGGCCAGCATACGATAGTCGCGAACAGAGTGGGCAAGCGGAACGCTGACTTGAGATAACCAGCGGGGATCCAGCCGAAACGCATTTGTACCGACCCGAGAGTTGAGTTTGAAGCTCCCGCAAAACGGTGTTTTCGGAAACTTGGCCATGCGGCCGGAAATCCGAACCCGCCGAAAACGCGACTTTTCTGGCGCGTCCAGTTTCTACTGCGGTAGCATCGCTGGCATGAGCCTGAGAAAGTGGCGGTTGTCGTTTGCATTTGCGTCGTGGATCGCAGTCATCGCTGCCGGAGTTTGCCAGTACTGGGAATGGCACACTCGAATGCGCATTGCGTGGATTACCTACGGGTCGTCGTTTTTGTCGGAGTGATTCTTTACATCTTTGAACTAGTGGCTAATAAGAACTCATGAGCAGTCCACTTGCGAGAAGTGCCACCTTTCTACAGGTCGTAGTTGCCGAAAACCCGACTTTTCAGGCAGCAGCTCGAGATGCCATCATTCTCCAGTCGGATTTCGAGGAGGGAGATTCATGGCGAGGAATGTCGTCGCAAGCAGCAAGTATCGTTTCTTCGGACTGCTGATCGTTGGCATATTGATCGCGAGTTCTCGCCCGCTCAGTCAGTGCCAGACAGGTTCTGCTACCCCGGAAGCGGCTATGTCAGCCACGCCGCCGCCTCTTCAGCAGGCGCCCGCCTACGAGGTGACGACTGTCAAACCTCCGGGGCCGACCGACTACGCCATGCCCTTGCATCAGTACATACAGACCGCATTCGGTCTGCCCGGGAACGCTACGGGTCTGGTGTTCGGACCGGCTTGGGTCAACAGCGCGACGTATGTGATCCGCGGAAAGCCGCCGGACTCCATCCGCGACGCGATGAAGGCAATGAATCGTGTGGAGCGAAGCAAGGACGAAGATTTGATGATGCAGGCCTTGCTCGCCGATCGATTCAAGATGAAGGCACACCTTGAGACGAGAGTGATGCCCGTCTACGACCTGGTCGTTGCGAAGGGTGGCCCGAAGCTGACCGAGAATAGCGATGCAAGCAAAGGCATGGCAATGATCGGATCGTCCAGATTTCGCGCGACGGCCCTGCCAATCGCTCAGCTGTGCAGTCTGCTGGAAGTTGTCCCAGACATAGGAGGACGTGTGATCGTCGACAAGACGGGGCTCACCGGTGCCTACGATCTCAACCTCAAGTGGACGCCATTGCAAGCTGCAGCACCCGGCGGAGGTGAGAGCGGTACCTCGTCCTCACCTGACGCGGGAGGGGCCTCGTTCTTTACAGCGATCGAGGAACAGCTTGGACTGAAATTAGTGCCGACTAAAGGACCCGCACAGGTCGTGGTCATCGATCATATCGAACGGCCATCTGAAAACTAGGTGGCATGAACCTCCAGAAAACGGGGTTTTCGCCAAGTTCAAGGCGACGGATCATCCCAGTAATCGATGACTTTCAAGGAACCGGCTTCGGTCCAATAGGCTGATTGCCTTCGCAGGCCATCCGCCTAGAACGTGCAAACGTAGTAATGGCCAGCGAGATGGCGCACCTTGCCTGCACACTCTTCCGCGAAACCGCCTTCGTCGCTCGGCGGATGCGTGTGCTGTGAGATTGGTAACGCGATGTCATCGGTTACGTCATGTATTAGGATCGTGCTCGGTCCGCCGGCTAGTCCTACGGACCAATCGTAGGCTTTGAAATCGCGAGAATTTGTCGTCGAGACAACGCCATCTTGACCAATTCCGAAGCCAACTGTTAGCCCGAGGTGTACCAAGTCGTCGGCCCAATTGATCGGCCACCACAGCAACGCAGGCAACAGAAAAATCAAGAAAACAGAAGCCCCTCTTCGCGGACGCCTTTTGAGTACGAGATAAACCGTTGTCGCTAGGATCACGATCAATCCGACCATATAACCGAGCAACGAAAGCGGGATCATCACAAAGCTGACCAGACCGGGCAGTTTGCAAATAAGTTCAACGACGGCAATTGCCGCTAAAGACACGAGTCCGAGCCTAAGCGACCAGCGGTCCTGATCCGCGACGTAGGTTCTCAAATACACAACCTGAATATAGCCGCGTTTGAGAGTTCTGCGTAGCTACGCGTGTGCTGCCATCGGAGGGCGTCTGTGAGGTTCCTCCCCAAAAACGGTGTTATCGGCAACTAACGTGAGGTTGCTGAAAATGCGACTTTGCGGGAACTATTTGTTGTCAGTCTGAGCCAAGAAGCTAGCCGCTTCGGAATCTGAAATGAGTGATTCAGCTCCGGTCTGGGTAATGGCGATCACGCTAATGTCGTCCTCCTGACCGAAGCTCTGGGCTGCGGCGGCGATTGCCGCGGCGCTGGCCGAACTGCGAAGCAGATCGAGAATGCGCTCGAAGCCAAACAGGTTCCCGTTGGGGTCGGTGGCCTCGGCGACGCCGTCGGACATGAGGACCAAACGATCGCCCTCAGTAAACATAAAGTGCATGACGGAAAACTCCGCATCTTCGATCGTGCCCAATGGCAGCGATCCTTCGATTTCGACTGGCTGGCCGTTGAGATACGGAGGCAGGTGCCCGGCGTTGGCCAGCATGGCGTCGGCATCGGCGCCAATTCGCAACGCCAGGCACGTGGCGGTTGAATGGCTACGTCCGCAGAGCCGCTGATTTAGCACCTGTAGCACCGCAAGGGGATCGGGATCGAAGTGCGCCGCGGTGCGGATCGCGCCCACCAGAAGCGCCACCAGCATGCCCGCCTGCAGGCCCTTACCGGCAACATCCCCGGCGACAATCAACATGCTGCCATTGGAGCGGTGCGGAATTATCTGGAAGAAATCGCCGCCGACCTCGCGAGCGGGCCGATACTCACTCTCTATGGCCAGCCACGGAAGTGTGGTGATGGGCTCGGGCAGAATCACCCGCTGCACCTCCTGCGCCTGCTTCACATCAAGCTCCATCAAACGCTGTCGCCGCACCGTCACGACCAGCCGCCGCAGAAGCAACCCGGCGATCACAAACGCCAGCAGCAGATTGGCGATATCCCTGAGCGTGACCTGCACGCCAAATGGAAACCATGTCAGATGGATATGCAGAAAGTTGAGCTGATCCCAAAATTGCGCAACTCCCCACAGCGCCGCGGCCGGCAGGACCGACCACCCCTCCAGTCCCTCCTTGCGAATACCCTGAACGATGCAAATGATCATCAGCGGCAGAAAGAGGAACTGGGCTACCAGATACACGTTGGCAAAAACCGCGCTGACCGAATGAGGAACCACCGTAACAACCAGCAGGTTTCGGCCTATGGCAGATGAAACCGCGTAAAGCAAAGCCAGCACTGCCACGGCCCGCGGCAGCCACGCGGGCCGATGAAGCCCGAACCAGTTCCACCACACCATCACCCACGCTGCAAAAATCAGGGGACTTAGAATGACGAACCTGAGTGGATCTCCGACCCCGATCCCAATGCGTTGCGTGCAGTCGAGCATGACCACTACCGCATTGACTACCGCGGTGAGCAGGAAGGCGGTTCCGAGCCAAAAGTAGGTCCGGTCCCCACGATCAACCAGGGTCAGGCTGAAGGCCACGAGAGCTAAGAGTCCGAATACTGCTGCTAGCACAAGAAGGTCTGTGACTGCGCGGAGGGCGTCGGCCCAGCGCACCTGATCATCGAGCATTACAGCCGCTGCCTCACCTATCAGCGGCGCGGTGCGCAGCCCGCCTACATCGGGATAGTTCGCCGGTGTGGAGGGCTCCATCCACATACGGAAGGCTAGTACGCGCGTGGTTGAGCCAGCGTCGTCTTGTTTCGGCAGAGCGAAAATCACGGGCTGCGTGTTGTAAACGACCGGCCTGATGGACGAGAAGTCACCGAAGCTACCAACCAAATATCCATTTTCGAAGACCTGATAGCCATCGTCCACGCCAGGTGGGCCCTCGATGGCCAGCTCTTTTCCCGCCGGTGCTGTTACCTGCACCGTGAGGCGATACCAGCCATAACCCCAATCGCCCGCGTGCCCCCGAGCTGTCCAGCCCGGCACCATCCCCGAAACTCCATAGACGGGATCCAATGAGGCATCCTGCGGCGTCAAGTCCACCGGCTCCCATTTCGAGTCATCGAAGTCCGGCTCAGCCCATAGCAGCACATGTGTCACGGGATCTACAGGCGAATCGCCGATATGAAACTTCCACGGTCCATAGAGTGGAATCGTGGAGTCGCCCAGGGTGATTTGTTTGTTTCTTCCATCTTGTACCGATAGTGTCTGGGTCGATGCATCGCTCTGCAAACAAAACCCGACGAGGAGAAGAAGAGGAAAAGGACGATAGTTTTGCGCCATGTCGGGTGCTCAGTCCTCAAGCTTGATTTCGCGGAGAGTAAGCAGTCCTAAACTCAAAGCGCCACATCGAAATGGGATCGTTATCCACGATTTTGATGATCAATCAGCGGCTGTGTAGGCATCGTCATCCGGAAAGGTTCTAACAACCGGAATGCAGATAGGGTCGCATTACAACCGCGACGAGGGAACTGTCACTATTACTAGTATTAGGGCACAGAAAGCGCAGCCATCCAAGCCTCCCGAAAACGGTGTTTTCGGAAACTACGGCCCTGAAGTTGCCGAAAATGCGACTTTCCAGGCATTGCACAGACAGCCACACAAGATAACAACGACCTTATGCGCCGCACGTATGGCAAAGCAGTTCGCCCTCAGGCGGTCAGAACTCGCAGTCCCTGGCGGACTCTGGTATACAGCTAGGACAATGAAAATCTTGGTTCCGGTGTTCTTCACCGCATCCTTCCTCCTCGCAGGCTCCGGAATCTCGCACGTCCAAACGCCTCCAACCGTCATCACCAAACCCACACCCCTCCCCACCGACTACCCCGGCGAGTCCATCGTCTTCGACCACCTGACCCGCTCCTACACCTTCGCAGCCGACGGCACCGGCACCCGCCAAATCACCGGAGTCATTGAAATCCGCAACCAGGCCGGCGTCAAGGCCCTCAGCGTCATCCCCTTCGACTTCGCCTCCAGCGCCGAGCACGTCGAGATCGACTACGTCCGCGTCCACCACGCCGACGGCTCCATCGTCACCACCTCCCCAGCCGACGCCCAGGAGCTCCCCACCGAAGTCACCCGCGAAGCTCCCTTCTACTCCGACCTCAAGCAGGAACAAATCCCCGTTCGCTCCCTCCAGCCCGGCGACCTCCTCGAGTACAAGATCCGCATCGTCCGCACCAAGCCAGAAGTCCCCGGCCACTTCTGGGGCGCCGAAACCTTCTTCCTTCCCTCCAACGAAGTGGTCATCCGTTCTGAAGTCGTCGAGCTCCACATCCCCAAAGACGCCTACATCCAGGTTTGGAGCCCGAACTACAAACCGACCGACACCACCACATCAACCGAACGCGTCTACCGCTGGCAGTCCTCCCAACTTGCCCCCACCGCCGGCCAGAAAAAGACGGCTCTCCTCAAGCTCGATCACAACCCCACCCTCGGCACCAGCGACGATCCCGTCCTCCCCCACATCGCCTGGACCAACTTCCACAACTGGCAGGAAGTCGGTGCCTGGTACCGCTCCCTCGAAGGCTCCCGCATCGAGCCCGACGACGACATCCGCGCCAAGGTCGCCACCCTCACCGCCGGCAAATCCACGCCCGACGAAAAGGCACGTGCCATCTACGCCTACGTCAGCTCGCAGGTCCGCTACATCGGAGTAGCCTTCGGCATCGGCCGCCTCCAGCCCCACGCCGCGGCTGACGTCCTCAGCAACCAGTACGGCGACTGCAAAGACAAATCCACCCTCCTCATCGCCATGCTCTCTGCCGCCAACATTCCCGCCGACGCCGTCCTCATCGGCGCCGGCATCACCTTCAACCCCGCCGTGCCGTCCCCCGGCTCTTTCAACCATGCCATCACCTTCGCCCACATCGACGGCAAACCCGTCTGGCTCGACTCCACCGCCGAAGTCTCCCCGTTCGGCCTGATCAATCCCGCCCTCCGCGACAAGCAGTCCCTCGTCATCCCCGCCACCGGCGAGGCTCGCGTTGAGACATCTTCCAAAATTCTTCCCTTCCGCTTCCTCAACACCTTCGAAGCCGTTGGCACCCTCGACGACAAGGGCACCTCTCACTCCCACATCGTCATGATCGTTCGTGGCGACGACCAGGTCACCATCGCCCAGGCCGTTCGCACCGTCTCTCCCGCACAGTGGGATGAGCTCATGCAGCGCATCTCCTACGCCATGTCCTTCGCCGGCAAGGTCACCAACACCGAGTTCTCCCGCCCCGACGACACCGCCGCTCCCTTCCACGTCTCCTACGACTACGAGCGCGAGAAGTCCGGCGACTGGGATAACCTCCGCATCCTCCCGCAGCTCACTCCCATCTCCCTCGCCGAAGGCGACGAAACCGATCCGCCCGTCACTCCCATCCAGCTTGGTGTTCCCCAGGTCTTCACCGCACACGCCGCCATGGCCCTGCCCAAGGGCTGGACCGCGAACCTTCCGCCCTCCATCCACGCCCACGCGAGCTTCGCCGCCCTCGACAAAACCTACAAGCTTGAAAACGGAATCCTCTCCACCGACCGCCGCCTCGAAATCCTCCAGCCCAACCTCCCCGCCGCCCAATGGCCCGAATACCACAAGTGGTTCAAAGACGCTGGCCTCGACGGCGAAACCTACGTCCAGCTCATCCCCTCCGCCCTCAACGGAACTTCCGCCGCCACTACCCAGGTCACCGAAGACAATCCCGCCGCCGCCGACCTCATCCGCCACGCCGCAGACGCAGAGCGCCACAACCAATTGCCTGAAGCACGCACACTCCTCGACAAAGCGCAGGCCATCCATCCAAAGCAGCCCTATCTCTGGAGCGTCTACGGATTTTTGGCAATGCAGAACCACGACACCCCAACCGCCATCGCTGATCTCCAGAAAGAGCTCTCCCTCCACCCCACCGAAGCGCACGTATCCGCCATGCTCGCTTCCATCTACATGAACAACAAACGGCCCGAAGACGCCATCGCCGCCATGCAGGCTGCCATCGCCCTTAATCCCACCGACCCCTCTCTCGTTCTTTACCTCGCCTCCATCTACCACCAGCCCAACGAAAGCGCCTCCGCCGAAAAAGTCCTCCGCGCCGGCCTCGTCGCCATCCCCGATAACGGCGCAATCCAGATGGAGCTAGGCAAGCTCCTCCTCCGCGAAAAGAAAACCGCCGAAGGCGAAGCTCTCCTCAAATCCATCGTCACCACCAGCAACGACCCTCTCCTGCTCAACGACGCCGCCTACGAACTCGCCAACAACTCCCTCGACCTTCCCCTCGCCGCCACCGGCTCGCGTCACTCCCTCGACATCCTCGAAGATGCCTCCAGCAAAGGCGAAACCGGCCCCGCCGCCCTCAGCCGCGCCAGCCTCATCACCTCGTCCTGGGATACCTACGGATGGATCCTCTACCACGACAACAAAATCCCCGAAGCCATGCCCTGGATTCGCGCTGCCTGGCGAAACGACAACTCTGCCGAAACCGGCTATCACCTCGCCATCCTCCTCGAAGCCCAGAACCACCTCCCCGAAGCCCTCCATCAACTCCACCTCGCCTCCAAAGGCGAGCGCGGCTCCGACGCCGCCGCCGTCCAGAAACTCATCGACGACGAAACCGCCAAAGTCTCCAAATCCCTCCCACCCGAGCCGCCACCGCCCGCCCCCAAACCGCCGTCGCTGCCACCCGCCTCCAACAAAAACGGCCGCGCTATCCCCGTCCGTCAGCTCCCGTTCACTCCCATCACCGATGCCGCCTTCGAACTCCAAAGCCAGCGCATCTACAAGTTCCCCGCCACCCTCAAAACCACCGGAGAAGGCTGGGCCAGCGTAGAACTCGACGTCACTGCCCAGGGCACCACCGCCTTCCGCATCGTCAGCGGCGACCAAAGCCTCCAACCCCTCGCCGCCGCCGTCCAGCACCTCAACCTCGACCTCCAGATTCCCCCCGATAGCCACGCCACCCTCACCCGCCACGGCGTCCTCAGCTGTCCCGACGTAGGTACTTGCCAACTCGTCCTCGTCTCCACTCGCGCCACCCCGATCAGCTAGACCGCGTGTGATTCGTGTCGGCATTGCAAAGGAGCGGGATAAGTCGCAGGAACGGTATTATCTGCAACTGGGCGGGAACTTGCCGATGACCCGACTTTCATGGAAAAACCCATGGATTAGCGAGGTGAAGAGCCTATCTATACGGACGATGACGCAAGGATGCCCACCGAGAACAAGATGAGCAAACCGGTCACAAGTGGCGCGACCACCCATCTATTGGCGCCACGGACTCCCGCGACAATCGGTGAAATGATTCCTAAGGGCGCCAAAAGAAACAGCAAAGCCAGATCGAGCGTCTCAGGATCTTGGCAAGGTGGAGGATCCGGGGAAGGCTTCAGGGTATAACGCAGAAATACACAGGCCGCGTAGGCTGTCACGAGCCAAGCGCCCCCTACCGCCCACGTCGGAAAGGCACCGATCCGACCCGCCCTGTAATCTCTCAATGTTCTTGTTGAGGCGGACGTTGAAAGTACAGCCGGACCGCAGGTGAGAAGAAGTGGCACGAGAGCCAATCGCATGCGGGCGGTGCATCCTCAATGCAGATGTCAAAACTCTCTTGGTGACATATGAGGCTTGAAGTCCTGAACCAAGACTGTGCAGTGATCATATTTCAGAAACCTAGTGTCATTCCGTAAAAACGGGGTTTTGAGAAACCTCGATTCGAGAGCACGCTCTGGGCGCGGATGATGCGTTTGCCCCGGCGGCATAACGCTGTAACGGGTGGCGATATAACGTTGCACTGGATGGCGGCATATCAGTGAACTGGGTGGCGGAATTGATTGCAACCAGCAGAATTTCGCGCGATACGCCGAGTCGCGCGGATGTGGCGCACCGTTTGCATCACCTTCAGGGTGATCGTCGGCACAGTGATGACCGGAGCTTGTCCCCTACCCCCCCCCCGGAAGAGGTATCAGCGGCATGCCCCTATTTGAGGTTGTCCGCATGGCGGGTTTTATTGCAAACTGCAACTCAAGGAGTTACAGCTTTCACTAATAATGACAACACTGTACCTAGTTCGCTCAGTGGCGTCCCCGGACTCCACGGTTCATCAAAGGAATCAACTTACGCTGGGATCAAGATGACTACATCTCCGTTTGAAACTCCATTGTCGCAGGACGCGCCGAGTCCGGGCGTTACCGCCGTGGCGACGAGGACATCTTTTGGGACAGATCCTTCTGGGAACGAAGCTTTCCTGGCCGTAGCGCAGAGCCTAAGCCACACCGGAAGTTTTGGCTGGAGTGTTGCCAGCGGAGAACTCCACTGGTCGGAGGAAACCTACAATATCTTTGGACATGATCGGGCGGTCAAGCCTAAGTTGGAGATGGCGCTGCGACGAATTCATCCCGATGACAGAGATCTCGTACAGCAAACCCTCGACCGGGTGATTGAGACAAAAGCAGATTTTGATCTTGAACACCGTTTGCTGATGCCGGACGGCTCGGTCAAGCACCTCCACGTTTTAGCCCGGGCGCTAACGACACCTTCTGGGGACCTTGAATTCGTAGGGGCCGTCACGGACGTGACGGAACAAGTAAACACTGCGACGGCACTCGAGAACGCTTTGCAAGAAATCAAGCAGCGGAATGAGGCCCTGCGGGCGAGCGAACACAATCTTAATCTGATCATCAACACTATTCCTGCTTTGGCATGGTCGGCGCGTCCGGACGGCTCGGCCGAATTCTTCAACCAGCATTACCTTGATTATGTAGGGCTCTCCGCGGAACAGGTGAAAAATTGGGGCTGGACGGCTGCGGTTCATCCGGACGATCTGAACGGCCTCGCTGGTTCGTGGCAATCCATTATCGCTTCTGGTAAGCAAGGCGAGAGCGAAGCGCGCCTGCGCCGCTTCGACGGCGAGTATCGATGGTTTCTGTTCCGTGCTAACCCGCTACGCGATGAATCCGGCAACATCGTCAATTGGTTCGGCATAAACACGGACATCGAGGACCGGAAACGCGCTGGAGAGGCCCTGCGGCGGAGCGAGGGTTACTTAGCTGAAGCACAGAGGTTAACCCATACAGGCAGTTGGGCTTGGAACGTTTCCACTCGCCATAGGTCCCACTGGTCG
>DATHQT010000047.1:0-2555 GCA_035482415.1 Acidobacteriaceae bacterium
ACTGCCGCCGCTGCGCGGGTGCTACGTACAAACGGTGTCGCGAGAGCCGTCGTCGCCAGCGTTGCTGTCCTCAGCACAGTGCGCCGTGTCAGCGTCGTCTTCTCCATTGTTTGCTCCCTACCAATGGATACGGATGGGGGATCGCGTCGCTTGCCCCGTGCACTCCTGGAGCGGCGAGACCGACGCTGGCCTGCATCCGGCCACGGGCAGGGACCGGAGCCTGGCCTGCTCGGCGGACATGCTGCTGGAGGCGCTGGTCGCGTGTGCTGGCGTGACGATGACCGCAGTCGCCACGGCCATGGCGTCAAGTTGCAGAGCGGGCGGGTTATCGCGGAGGGCCATTGGGACGCGGTGGGCATCCGCTACAATGCCAGTATCAATTGATCCTGCTTTTCGCGTTTGTTGCCTACGCAGCGTTGGCAAGGACTAACCTCACTTAAGCACCGTAAAACGGGAGAATGCCGCCTCTAATATCCGAAGAAGCTGGAGAGGGGGCCACCGCGAGCAGGACGGTCCGCCTTCTGGCGCTCCAGCACTTCGATCCGCCTTTGCGCGTCCTGAAGCGCTATTTCCTGCATTACGATGGTTGGTCATAAAGGATCCGTTGCTGGGACTTTGTGGTTACTCTTCGCGCTGGCCGGTGAAGTTCAGCAGCAGCTGAAAGATATTGATGAAGTTCAGATAGAGAGAGAAGGCGCCGAACACGGCGAGCTTCTGCTTTGATTCTGCGTCGAAATTCTCGGCGTATTGTTCCTTGATCGACTGCGTGTCCCAGGCGGTCAACCCGACGAAGACGACGATGCCGATGACCGAGATTGCAAATTGGAGCGGGCTCGACGCAAGGAAGAGGTTAACCAGGCTTGCAATCACCACACCGATCAGGCCCATGATGAGGAAAGAGCCGAACTGCGAGAGGTCGCGCTTAGTGGTGTAGCCGTAGAGGCTCGTTGCGCCGAACATCGCGGCCGCGATGAAGAACGTGCGAGCGATGCTGGTGCCGGTGAAGACGAGGAAGATTGAGGCCAGCGACAGTCCCATCACCGCGCAAAAGGCCCAGAACAGCGTCTGCGCGCCGGAGGCCGACATCGACTCCATGCGAAACGAGAAGAACAGCACGAAGGCGAGCGGCGCGAGCATCACGAACCACTTCAGCGGCGTCGAGAAGATCGGCACGTAGAGCGCCGGCGTCGTGCCGACAATAAAGGCGACGAGACCGGTCATAACCAGACCGAGACCCATATAGTTGTAAACGCGCAGCATATGCTGGCGCAGGCCCTCATCGAAGACGACCCGATCAGGGGTGGCGGCGTCTCTCTGCCAGTCATATTCGTAGTTGGGCGTATTCATGTGGACTGCTCCTCGGGTCGAGTTAGTAGAGGGAACGGGCCAGCCGGCCGGCCGCCCTGTCGATGTTGCGGGAGTCCTCCCTCGCAACGAGCGCATAGGCGACCTTTCCGATCTGCCAGTAGGCGGCGGTCAGGTCGGTCTGGTGAGCCAGCGTGACCGGGACGATATCGAAGGAGCCTGGCCTGACCGCGAACAGGGAGACCGAGCCGAAATCTCTGGTCCGGATCGCCATCTCGACGCTGGGTCCGAAGGTCGAAGGGAAGATCTGCACATCCGTGACAGTCCAGTCTTCAGGCAGGGCCGGAAGCACGATCGCCGTTGCCGCACGGATCTCCGCCGGATCGTAGTCGGGCACCTCGGGCTGAGAGTGCATCGCAGCCCGTACAAGCTTTGTGCGGTAAGACCTTACTGCATCCGTCACATAGGCGGGCGGCATGGCGGAGGCCACAACTTTGCTGACCACCATCGGACCAAGCTGGGCATGGGCGAGCCAGCCCGCGCCAATCAGAACTATGACGGCGGCGACCTGACGGAATCGGCGGAAGAGACTGCCGCGCGTAAGACCGCGTTCAAGCCGGCGTGCGGCGTCCGTCGTGCTGACCCTGGCCATGCGAGGCATATCGGCGAGCGCCAATCGCAACTCATCCCGAACCCTGAGGTCCTCCATGACGCGCAGCGCATCGGCCCGGTCGTGGCACAGATGGGCCTCCACCTCGATCCGGCGGGCGACTGGGAGCTGGCCTTCCACATAGGCCTGCAGGTCGGCCTCGGTGACCGGATCAACGGGATGGTCCATCCGACCCTCCTACGATCTTGAGACGATGCGACGTCTTGCCGTCGCTAATTTCCCCGACAGTTCCATACTCGATCTCCCGGAGTGTGGCGCGGGCGCGCGCGAGCCGGGACATCAGCGTACCTGTCGGAATGTCGAGAGCGCTGGCAGCCTCGGCAAAGGTCAACCCCTCGATGGAGACGAGATGAAGCGCGGCGCGTTGCTCTTCCGGCAGGTCCATGAATGCGCGCCGAACCTGGGCGAGACGCAACTGATGGTCTTGAACGGGAGCGAGAAACGGCTCTTGCAGTTCCGCTGCCTGGGCGATGCGCTGAGTTTCGGCCTGCCGCGCCCGGCGTCCGTCGATGAAGACGTTGTGCAGGATTGAGAGAAGCCATGCCCGCAGGTTGCGCCCACTCTGGAAGCTCGCGCGCTT
>DATHQT010000048.1:0-123914 GCA_035482415.1 Acidobacteriaceae bacterium
CTTCGGCTAGGGACTCGGCTATGGATTGTGGGGGGAGGAGGTCGGGGTGGATTCCGATGGCTTCCAGGGCTCGGGCGGTGGCGGCGCCGATGGCGGCGATGTGGAGGTTGGGGGGAAGCAGGATCGGGGGAGAAAGGGGCGCGGCGGTTGAGGCGGGGCTGGAGGTGTCGGGGTCCTTCGACTGCGTCCCTTCGGCTCGCGTTGCTCGCTCAGGGCCCTCGCTCAGGATGACAGAGTTTTTTGCCGGGGCTTGAGCCTTGGTCGGGGCTACCCAGGTCTCAGAAGCGAGACCTGGGGCACCCGGTTTTCTGGGGGTGCTGGCAGATTCTGTGGGGGTACTGGTGAGGCGGCGGTGGAAGGCTTCTACGGCGTTGGCGCTGGTGAAGAGGAGCCAGTGGAAGTGGTCGAGGTGGGCGAGGGAGGCGTCTAGGGGGGCGAAGGTGGTGGGGTCGGCTAGCTCGATGGTGGGGATGAGGATGGGGTCGGCACCGAGGGCGCGGAGCTGGTCGGCTAGCGCGGAGGCCTGGTGGGGGGAGCGGGTGATGAGGACGCGGGGGGCCACGAGGTTATTAGAGCAGAGAGACAGGCAAGTAGCAGTTCTGGTCTCCGAGGGGAACGGCGACTAGCGAGCTAAAGCGTTGCTGCCTCATCCAACTTTGCTTTGGCTTCGGCCTGGTTTCCCATTGCGGTTAAGACCTGGGCATGGAACTTGAGAAGCTCTTTGAGTTTCTGCTTGTAGATCTGTTTGAGCTGGTCCTCCTGTATCCATGAAACGGCGGAGCGCACAGAAACTTCGGCATTGGTCAGGTCGTTATTCGCGGCGGCCAGGTTCTTCAATCCGATCTCGGCTTCGGCACGAGCGAGATAGGCGCTGCCTGGAGTGGATGCATCGCCATAGCCGTCTGCAACGCGAGCCAGGGTCTTATCGGCGAAGGCGAGGGCTGGGTCAAACTGTTTGTTGTTTTGAAATGCCGAGGAAGCGGCGAGATAGATATACTCCAGCCCATTGGACCATTCGTCGAGGTCGAGGGGCTCGGCCAATCTTGCAGCCTCGCTGCAGGGTTTCAGCTGTTTTTCAGGCTTCGATGGATTGCGCAGGGCGTTAACGCAGGCCTCCTGTTCTACAGAAAAAAGTCGCGAAGCATTTTGGTTGTCGGGACTGACCTGGGGCGGAGCCGGTGGGGTCTTCGCGTTATAACTGAGCGTGACTACCGTGGTCACGGGAACGGGCTTGCCGTCGACGACGAGTGGCTTATAGGACGACCGTCGAATCGAGCGGATGGCCACAGCGTGTGACCCGACCCATCCACTTACCACCGTCAGCAGCGTGGGGCGGCCTTGTGTATCGATGACGATCTGCACCTTGACGTCTCCATACATGTGCGCGATGGAAGCAAGCGGCGACAGCACGGGGACGGCGGGGGTGACAACCAGCTGACGAGCCTGGTCTGGCGAGATGAATCGGGGAACTTGGGCGAACGTTGTGGCAGGGATGAGGCAAAGGGCTAGTAGAACGATCCGACGCATGCACGTGCTCCGAGGGCGAAGGTTTCCCTGCGTTTTGGGAGTTGAGTTTGGCTGTGGTCGGATTATTGCATGGAAGCGGGCATGGGTGCGGCACGGGCGAACAGCAGATTCCCGGAGGGAATGACAGAAAGAAAGGCAAGGGCAAGAGACATCCCGCAAGGGGATCAATTTTCTGACGGCAATTCCACGTGGTCGACGACCAGGGTTTGGACTGGGCCTTTGGAGGGTTGGAGCTTGAGGCCTAGTTGCTCTTCGACTGCGGTGAAGATGGAGGAAGTGGAACCCTGCGAGTCAGCTTGTCCGCTCTCGGGGGCTTCCTGCTCGGGAGTCCATTTGAGCTCGAAGCTGTAGGTGCCCGTGAGGCCGGTTTTATCGACGACGGTGCGACCCACCGCATTGGTGAGGCTATAGGTTAGCGTTGCTACCGGCGTGTCCCCCGCGATCAGCTCTCCGTCGCTCATCATCATGCCGCCGTGCGTGAGATTCCTTTTAGCGATCGAGGCGGTAAGCTCCTTGTTAGATTCACTAGTTCCGGTGAACTTAGGGCCGCCCTTGGCGATGACCAGATCGTATACGGGAAGGGTTCTGGTTTCGAGATGCGCCTGGAAATGAAACCGATCCTTGAGAATGGCGAGGAGCATCCCCCTGCGTTGGTCAACCGTGAGCTTCTCGATTTGCTTCATGTCAGGGTCGACCATCTTGGCGTCGACATCGAAATGATCCGAGCGCGCCCACCCTGGCAGACCGAAGATGAGCTTCTCCGAAGTGAGGTTATACGAGCTCCACACGAGATCTTCTACCGTAATATTTTTTGCCTGGAAGCTGGCGGTCACGCTGGTGAGGCTCATTCCGCCGCTATTAGATTTGTTGGGCTTGACGGAGACAACGTCGTATGCGGGCGCGGCGGCCTGCGTTGCGGGAACGGGAGCCTGGCCGCGGCTGGGTGCAGCCAGGGCGGCCAAGAATGCAAGGGTGAGCAGGGAGAGATTCTTATAGCCGGTGCTTCGGTTTACTCTGCGGATCGATGGCATCGACTGCTCCGTGGCTGATGGCTGCTTGTGATCGGATGAAGGCAGAGCCACCGATTCATTGCATGGCCGTCTTCTCTGGGTAGGTGACTTGGAGGGTCAGGATTTCGTAGGGCTTGATGGGGATGGTTACGGTGTCGTTGGTCAGGGGCAGGTGGGTGGCGTTGGGGAAGGGGTCTTCCATCAGGTTGGTTTCTACGGCGTATTGCGCGCCGGTGGGGACGTGGAGTTTTACTTCGGTTGGCTTCCCTGCCCACTCGTACATGCGGAAGATGAGGGCGTTGGCGTCTTCGGCTTTCTTGACCGCGCTGAGGGTTACGTTGGGCGCGTCGAGGGAGACGAAGGAGTGGGTGGCAGGCATCTCGCCGGTGTGGGCGAAGACCTGCTGGGCGAGGAGTGGGGTGTTGAGTTCGTAGCCGCGGCGGACCGTGAGCGCGTCTTTCCACGAGCCGGTGTGGGGGTAGAGCTCGTAGGTGAAGTGCTGGGTGCCGCGGTCGGCGTCGGGGTCAGGCCACGTGGGCGAGCGGAGGAGGGTGAGGCGGAGGACGTTGCCGGCGGCGTCGTAGCCGTATTTGCTGTCGTTGAGGAGGGAGAAGCCCTGGTGGACGTTACCAATTTCTCCACCCAGGTCGGCCCAGCGGAGGGCGGGGACTTCGAACTGGGCTTTCTCCCAGGAGTTGTTGCGGGTGGTGGTGCGCTCGATGTTGCCGTAGGGGATCTCGTAGGTGGCCTTGGGGCCGGAGGCTGCGAGCGGGAAGGCGGCTTTGAGGAGGACGTGGGTCTCGTGCCAAGCTACCTCCGTCGCGATGTGCACAACATCGCTCCCGGCGTCCAAAGAGATGTCCTGGATGAAGTGGGATTTGCTCCAGGTGCGGGTGATGCGGATGGTCTTGCGGAGGGGGCCGTTGTCGGTGATGGCGATGGAGTCGACGTGATCGATCGGGGTCATGGGGCGGTCGAGGGTGCCGGGGTCGATGTTCCAGGCGTCGTAGTCTTTGGGCGTGTCGGTGAAGGTTTGGAGCTGGTTGCCGCAGGCGTGCGGGGCGAGGTACTCGGCTTTGTCGGAAAGGATGCTGGTGATGCAGCCGTTCTCCTTATCGATGACGAGATGGATCCGCGCGTTCGCGAGGGTGAAGGTGGAGGCGTCCGAGTCCAGGCTCAGGTCAGCGTGAGCGGGCTTCATGGATTGCTTGCTGGTGTCGGCATGCAGAACGGTGTAGCCGAGGGCGGGGATGTCGTGGACGTCGGCTAGGACTGCGAAGGCGTTGGTTCCGGCGATGTGGTTGGTGACCTGCGTGGGGACAAGGTTGCCTTTGGCGTCCGTGAGGGTGATCGAGTTGGAGGCTTCGGGGAGCTCGATGTTGAGGGTGACGCGCTCGCTGCGGGGCCAGGCGAGGGTGTTGTAGACGATGACGGGGACGCCGGTTTTGGAGGTGGTGTCGACGCGGGCGTTGAGGGTGTGGAGGGAGGCTGCGTCGATGGCGTGGTCGTCGTTGAAGACCTGGTGGAAGTCGTCGGCGGCATCGCGGTAGATGACGGCGATGCCGGAGCCGGCGGCGAGATCGTGGAACTCGTTGAAGGTGATCTTTTGCCAGTTGGTGTTGAGCTGCTTGTCGGGGTAGGCGTCGCCGTCGAGCCAGGCGAAGGAGGCTAGCTTCTCGGCGTTGAGGGTGGCGGTTTCAGAGGTGCGGATGTTGCGCTTGTGGGCGGCCTGGGTGGTGTAGACGCCGCGGTGGTACTCGAAGTAGAGCTCGTCTTTCCAGGTGGGGATGCCGACTTCGCCGTTGGGGCCGGCGGGTGGAGCGGTGTAGCCCTTGGCGATCGAGTCGTAGTCCCAGGTGGGCGAGTTGGGATTCAGGTGGGACTGCACGTCGTCGAAGTAGTGCTGGACGGTGGTGTAGCGCATGGCTGGAACGGCGGTGTCGGACTTGGCGCCTTCGGCTATCCAGTGGTCACCCTGGTCGAGCATGTCGCGGGTGGGGCCGCCGCCGTGGTCGCCTACGCCGTAGAGGTCGAGGTGCTCGATGGTGCCAGGGTTGCGGGCGGCGGACTCGGCGAAGTCAGCGGAGAGGCGAGTGGGGTTGAGGTCGGTGTGGACGTAGTCGGTTGGGAAGTAGGTGAGGACCTTGGAGCCGTCGGGCGACTCCCACCAGAAGAGGCGGAAGGGGAGCTGGTTGGTGTCGTTCCAATGCATCTTCTGGGTGACGAAGTAGTCGAGGCCGGAGCGCTTGTAGATCTGCGGGAGCTGCCAGTTGTAACCGAAGCTGTCGGGGTTCCAGCCGATGCGCGCGGTGACGCCGTACTCCTTTTTGAAGAAGCGCTGGCCGACCAGGAGCTGGCGAACCTGCGACTCGCCGGAGGGGAGATTGAGGTCGGGCTCAACCCACATGCCGCCGACGACTTCCCAGCGGCCTTCCTTGATGCGCTGCTTGATCTGGTCGTTGAGGTCGGGATACTTGTCGGCCATCCAGGCGTAGTATTGCGCGGCGGATTGGGTGAAGACGTAGTTGGGATACTCGTTCATCAGCTGGAGGGCGGTGGTGAAGGTGCGGCGGACGGCGTCGACGGTTTCGGTGCGGGGCCAGAGCCAGGCAGCGTCGATGTGGGCGTTGCCGTCGAGGTCCATGGTGGCCTGCTGGAGGATGGGGTGGAGGGGCGCGAGGAGTTGCTGGGATTTGCGGAGAGAGGCGTCGAAGGCGGCCTGATTTGCGGAGGCGAGGGCGCGGAGGTCGATGGCGGCGATGGCGGCTTCGACGGTGGGGAGAAGGTCGGTGCGGGGCTTGGGGAGGGCGGGCAGGATGTTGGCCGCGGCGATGCACTGGATGCGGATGTCCTGGGGGTTGGGGCGGGCGCTGGAGGCGGGGTCGTCGGGATTGGGGTCGACGCGGAGGCGGATGCCCTCGAAGGTCTTGACGTCGACGGTGTGGAGGAGCTTGACGGCTACGAGGATCTTGTCGCCGGGCTTGGCGGGGGCAAAGAGGACGATGGGCTCGAGGTCGTCACCGAGGGCGACGCGGCGGCCGTTGAAGTAGATGATCTCGGGCATGGGGCCGTTGGCGTCGGCCTGGAACTGGAACCAGATGCGGGAGCCGGTGATGTCGTAGCCGTTGAGGGTCTTGGGAACTTCGATGGTGCGGCGATACCAGACGGCGTCTTTGGGGGCCTGGCTGTGCGGCGCTACGAGCTGCCAGGAGGAGTCGTCGAGCGCGGGCGACTCGCCGTGGGGGACGTCGCCGACGTGGAGGCGCCAGTCGCCGGCGGGAAGCTCGGTGAGGGTCTCGAGGGTGTGCAGCGTGGTGAGCGCGTTGGGCGAAAGGTTCTTGAGCTCGCGCCTGGGCGTGAAGGACTGCGCGGAGAGAGTGGTGGGAGCGAGAATCGAGGAGCTGACAGCCAGGCCGAGGACGATGGAGAGGAGACAAGCGCGCATTAAGGCAGGGTAGCAAATTATGGGCGGGGCACGATAGAAACGGCGGAAAGCCGGGGGTGACCTGTTTGGGCTCCAGGGTGAGAGAAGTTGCCGGAAACGCCGTATTTCGGGAACGGGTATTGGTCACCCTAACTGCCCACCCGCCTTCCCCATTTATCCATCTGCGTTTTGCATACTTTGCATGTCCAACCGCCCCAAAGCGCTTGTTGCCAAGTTGCTGCTTTCCTAATCTGCGGCTGCAGAGTGTTGCATTGTGGGCAACGAACGGCTTCGAGGTTGGCGCCGAAGCGGTTCTTCGTAATGGTGCCGAACACGACCATGACAAACCCTCCGAAGCCTATGCCAAATATCCAGACGAGCCTCACAAACAGCCTTTGAGTGTCTGCGTCGACGTTGGAAGTTAATAGCATTTGCGTTTCTCCGATAAGCGTCGTGGAATAGCGCTCAATCATCTATGCAAACAAGCGGACGGCCCCATATCTTACATACCAGGTTGCTTCGATATTCCCCGAAAGCCGCTTCATCGGCGATTGGGACCAAGTTGGCGGGGAGATCACTAATCGAAGCACGGATCGACAATCCGACTAACCTTCGCCGCGTCGTTTTCGGTAGATTTTGATGACGGCATACAGGGCAGCTCCGGTGGGTAAGCCGGTAATTATCAGCCAAAAGAGCGAGAGCACCGCAATCGTTCCCCACCCACCGTGCGGTGGTCCGTCTGCAAGAAAAAAGGCCGTCACGGAGCCATGCTACCGCATCGGGAATTCGACAGTGTCATTCCTCGAAAGTCGCGTTTTCGGCGCGTTCGATGGTGCCGATAACGCAGTTTTGCGGGGATGAGCGGAATCGGTATCGATACGCCGACTTTCAGGTGGCTATTCGACGATGGGGGGGCTGACGAGGAGGGCCTGGTGGGAACTAATCCAAATACTTGATGAGGATGACTTCGTTTCCGGTTTCGTTGTAGATGAGTTCGTCGACCGTGCCGGCGGCGAGCAGCATGCCATACCCTCCGGCGCGCATGCCTTGCTGGGCACGCAGGACAATGTGAGCCGTGGGGTCGTCGGAAGGATTGGCATGCGCTGCATGGGTGATGTCTTCCTTGCGAAATCCCGCGCCCGGGTCGCGGACCCGAAACGTCATGGTGCGGGCGGTGCGGATGGCGTTCACTTCGACGACCTGATCGGGATTGAATTTGGCGCCGTGCTCCATGGCGTTGATGAGGATCTCACGCAGCGCAAACATGATCTCCTGGCGCGCGGTTTCGGGCAGCTGCGCGGCAAACTCTCTGGCAAACGACATGAGACGCTCGGCTGTGGCGAGACGGCAGTTGACGCGCACGGCAATCCAGCCCGGGCGTGCCGAGACGACTTCGATGTCTTCGTTCGAATCCTCGCCCAGGGCAGCATCGTGCACTACGCCAGCGATTTCGTCCGCGTTAAAGGGAGGGGTGTAGCATCCGAAGACACGCGCACGCAGGGCCGCGATGATGTCGTTGGGTGTGGTGTAAGGGGCGAGCACGATGCACTTGAGACTGGGCCGGATAAGTCTCATTTCCTCGAGGAGCGCGAGGGCTTCTTCGATGACGCCCTCGGCACTGGTGACGATGAGACCAAATGCCCGGCAGCGCAGGCGATGGAGCGCGTCGATGTGGCCGGCGGCATACTCGATGGGCAAGCCGTCGGCGGCCAAACGTTCTCCAATTTCCCGGCTGATCGGGCTTTGACTGTCGATGAGAAGGACTCGGCTCATAGTGACCTTCCAGGTGGATGGGGTTGATTTTAGAGCATTTGAGGGACAGGGGGGGATACGACGCGACATTCCAATTTGGAGCGGCAAGGTGTCCCATTGAAAATGTGTCGCGGATTTGGAGCCGAGGCTAGTCGCCGAATCGCAACCCTACTTCACGGCTGGCGAAGTTAGAGGCTGCCACAGCTCGATGGAATTGCCTTCGGGGTCGTGGGTGTGGGCAAAACGACCATAGGGGTACGCGGTCGGATCCAGCTTCACGGTGACACCGGCTGACTCCAGCTGTGCGACCATCCTGTCTAAATTGACGACACGAAAGTTGATCATCCACTGCCTGGTCGCGTCGCCAATGTACTTCGTCTGCTCGGGGAAGGGTGTAAAGCTGGTCGGTCCTGCCTGCTGATTCCAGACAGGGTCGTCGCTACTCTGGGGAGTCACCAGGACACCGAGATGATCCTGATACCACTGCGCCAAGGTCTTGGGATCCTGCGCACGAAAAAACAGGCCACCGATACCCGTCACCCTCTCCCTGGGCAAAGCGTTTGCTTCCGGAGAGGGCTCTGCGCCCATAAGAGACCCAGGGAGCAATGCCGATCCGGCAGCGGCGGTGAGGACTCCAAGCACTTCACGGCGTTGCATTTTCATACGATCCTCCATGACTACCGGATGAATTCCTCAAACCAAAATAGACATCAGGCTATCGCGATGCAAGTTCTTTGAACGTCGGGTTATCGGCAGGTTGGGGTTTCCGGTTGTCCCAACCTGCGCATTGCCGGAGACGCTGTTTCGCGGGAATCGCGGTAAGGTACTCCAGTGAGCCGCGGCGCGGAAAAACGCTTGCGCGCAATGAAGTTGGAGTAGCCTCTTCCTTAGTCCGGGAGGACTTATGAGGACGTCGGTCAAGATCGGCCTGGCTGCAGCGATCGCACTTCCCCTGCTCGCCGCAGCGGCCATTCCCTTCTTCGTGGACGCCAACACGTTTCGGCCCATGATCGAGAGCCGGCTGAGCGCAGCCCTCTCGCGCAAGGTCACGCTCGGGACGCTGAGCCTCTCCCTCATGACAGGAAGCCTGGTGGCGAACGATCTCGCCATCGCCGAAGACCCGAAGTTCGGGCAGGCGCCATTCTTCACGGCGAAACAAGTGCGCATTGGCGTGGAGATGAAGCCGCTGATCTTGCACAAGCAGCTGATCGTGCGGAGTTTTGAGGTCGATGCTCCCCAAATCCACCTGATCCTCGGCGAGGACGGGAACTGGAACTTCTCTACCTTGAGCCGCGCGGCTCGCGCTCAGAACGCCCCGCAACCCGCAGCTGCAGGCGATTTCCCTGTCGGCCTCATCACCATTAAAGACGGCAACGCCAGGATAGAGACGCTGCCGCTGCAACGATATCCCCAGGTCTACGACCATCTCGACGTGACGCTGGAGAACTTCTCGCTGGCCAAGGGCTTTCCGTTTGCGATGAGCGCGTCGCTGCCGGGCGACGGCAAGGTCGGGGCAAACGGTACGGTGGGGCCGATCAATCCGCAGGACGCCGCGTCCACCACCTTTGACGCCCATCTCATCATCGAGCACCTGGACCCCGTGGCGGCCGGGTACGTGGACCCCGCGGCGGGAATCTCCATGATCGCGGGCCTCGACGCGCACATTGTCTCCGACGGCAGCAACGTCACCAGCGTCGGCAAAGTGCACGCGGAGAATCTCATCCTGCTCAAAGGCGGCAAGGCCGCGCCGTATCCTCTCGACGTCGACTACCAGGTTGGCCACTCTCTGCAGGGCAACAGCGGCCAGGTCTCCGATCTTGCGCTGCAGACCGGCGCTGTCGCGATTCACATCCGAGGCACCTATCAACTCGCCGCCAACGTGCCGGTGTTCGATCTTAAGCTGCTCGCGCAAAGTGTGCCTATCGACGGTCTGCAGGCGTTGATGCCCGCTGTGGGCGCAAGGCTTCCCAACGGCGCGAAGCTCAAGGGGGGAACGCTGTCGGCCAACTTCGCGATCAAGGGCTCGGCCGACGACAATGTCATCGCGGGCTCCTACGAGATCAAGAATACGCAGTTGGTGGGGTACGACCTCGGCTCCAAGATTGTTGGCATCGCCGCGATGGGTGGCATCAAGACTGGAAATACAACCGCCATCACGATCTCGCGCGCGGACATGCGCATCACCAAAGCGGGCACCGTGACCACGAAGATCTACTCGGTACTTCCGGCGCTCGGCGAGTCAACCGGCAGCGGCACCGTGTCTCCTTCCGGCCAGCTCAACTTCCGCTTGATCTCGAAGGTCACGAGCGCGAAAGGACTCAATAAAGTCGGCGTGAATATCCTCACTAAGTTGAATAGCACCTCGGCTGCAACCAAGCCTTCTGACGCCAAGGGTATCCCCATTAACATCACGGGCACAGCGGAGAATCCCGTCATCACCGCGGATGTCAGCGGCCTGGTGAAAGGCAACGCCGCAGCGTTACGCAGCAAGGGCACCGACGTGCTGCATAAGACCGGCATCCCGAAGCTCTTTGGCAAGAAAAAATCTTGATGGTTCGTGAGCTCGACGGAATCTGAAATTGAACCGCTACCGAGCAATCCTGGCAGCTGGCCGCTGTTTTGAGCGTTGCGAGGAAGGTCGAAGGGGCGGGCTGCCGCTACTTTTCTGCGCCGGCTGTCTGGCGGCATTCGGCAGAGGCTTTTTTGTGTCCATGGGCATGGCCTTCTTGGCGTCGCGCAAGTCTTTGGACTTGAGGAGAGCTTCCCAGTCGCGCTCGGTCTTGTCCGCGTAGGCGCGGGCGAAGCTGAGGATAGCGCGGTCGAAACGGTCGGAGGTGCCGAGGTAGGCGGCGATGGTGACCGGATCGCCGGCGCGCGCGTGGCCGCGGGCGAACATTTCGCCACAGATGTCGGCAAAGCCGAGCAGTGAGGCTGGGTTCAGAATCTCGAGGTCGAGCGAGGCCTTGTGATCATTGAGCTGGCGCACCAGGAAGTCGCGGCCCTCGATGGTGGTGTAGCCGAGGAAGGGATCGGAGGTGAGCTGCATGGCGCGCTGGCCATCGACCACGCGGTGGCCTTCGTGGGTGTGGCCGGAACCTTCGGGCAGATAGGGTGCGTAGGCCGAGGCAGGCTCTTCCTTGATCTGGAGAAAGAGCGGGTCGACGCCGTGGGGACGGCTGAGGCCCTCGAAGTAGATGACGTAGTCGCGCAGGGCGACCGAGCCGGTGCCGACGACCTTGAAGGCGATGTCCTGGGGGCTGTACTGCCGCAGGAAGTGGACGCGCTCGGGCTGCAGCGTGCGGGTGTAAGGCCCCAGCGCCGCCAGGACGAGGGCGGCTTCTTTGGCGTCGAGGCGCTCGAGCAGCGGGGGATTGGAGTGGAAGATGCGCGCGGTTGGCGAGTTGGGAGCTGGGCTGGCGGTGGGTCGGGCGAGCGCCGGCGCTGGCTCGGTGAGCGACTTGAGCATCTTCTGTGGCGTGGAGCGGCTGGCCTGCGAAAGAATAGCGGGCATCGGGTCGGTCGCGCCGAGGCGATGAATCTGGTAACGCGCGATCTCCAATACGGGCATGGCGGCGAAGGTGTGCATCATGGTGCGGTACTGCTGGGTAAAGTGGAGCACCGCATCGCGCCGCGCCGATCGCTTGATGCCGGCTGCCCTGCCCGCGAGAAGCAAGCTGGTGGCGAGGCGCTTGACGTCGTACTCGAAGGGACCGCGAATGGTCTCATCAAAGTCGTTGATGTCGAAGACGAGGCGGCCATCGAGCGCGGCGTAGGCACCGAGATTGAGGACGTGGGCGTCGCCGCAGAGCTGGGTGGTGATGCCGGTATTGGGAAAGCAGGAGAGGTCGGCCGCCATGATCGGCACGGCTCCTCGAAAGAAGCCGAAGGGGCTTGCCGCCATGCGCTCGTAGCGGATGGGAATGAGCCGGGGCACGCGCCCGGCCATGGAGGCGCGCAGGACCTGGAGGGGATCCTGCTTGCAGGCGGCGGGCAGAAAGTTGCCGTGCTCGCTGCGGGCAAGCTGCTTGCGGGCATTGAGGCCGAGGGCCTGGCGGTCGGCGTGATTGAGCGGGGCAGCAGGTGTCGTCATAAAGTTGGCGTGAGTGTTAGAAATAGGACGTACAGATGCAATAAAGCGGGTGTAGGATTACGCGCAAGCAATCCGGTATCGGGAGGAACATGCCTTCGATATCGCCTCGGGCCACAACTCGAACCGAGCCTTTCATCATACCTGCGCTGTCCGCGGCCAGGGCAAAACGCTCCCACCGCACAATGTACACCTCCTGTGACCGTTATAGTCCGGCAAATGAGACCTTTACCAACATGGCCACCTGCACCTGAGGGGCAATTGCGGGGGACTCGTTCTTAAAGAGATAAGAAGGACCGAACGTGCCTGCTACGACCGGAAATCTGCTGCTCGACGCGCTCTCGCCCGAGCTTCGCGAGTCAATTCTGGCGCTCTCGCGCGCCATCGATCTTCCTCACCGAACGCAGCTCTATGAACAGGGCGAGGCGCCGGCGTATGTGTACTTCCTGTGCACGGGAGTAGCGTCGCTCGTGGTGGCGATGGCGGAAGGGGGTAGCGCCGAGGTGGGCCTGACGGGCCACGAGGGCGTGGTCGGCGCCATGCAGCTGCTGGGACCAACGCCTACACCGTCGCAGGCGTGCATCCTGGTGGAGGCTACGGCTCTACGGATTCGGCTGGACGATTTGCGGGCAATCTTCAGTGCCTCGGTGGAGCTGCGCTGCCGCATCCTCGAATTTGTGCAGCAGCAGAATGTCGCGCTCGAGCAGGTGGCCGCCTGCAACAAGCTGCATGAGGCCGAACAGCGCCTGGCGCGGTGGCTGTTGATGTGTCGCGATCGCTCCGAGCAGGACACCATGACGCTGACCCAGGAGTTCCTGGCCGAGATGCTGGGCACGCGGCGAACTACCGTGACGCTGGTGGCAGGGTCGCTGCAGGAGCGCGGCATGATCAGCTACCGCCGCGGCAAGGTCACGATCCTTTCACAGACGGAGCTGGAGAAGGCGGCCTGCCATTGCTATCGGATCTGCAACAATGCCCTGCGCAGTTTGTATCGGCCGCACTGCGCGTAGGTTGGGCGCGCGCTCAGCGACGAGGCTATCGCGCGGTAGAAAGCTTCGCGGTATACACTTACATCGTTATCACCCTCAGCGGCCTGCCAGTGGATGGCGGGCCGGATTGTTTGGGTTTGCGCTGCGGGCGTAGAGCGGCGCGGGAGAGCGCGATGGCGACAGAGGCGAAGATGGTTGAGGGCGGGTTGCACGCGGCGGCGGCGCGGCCGGTGATGTTGTGTGGGCGCGAGATGTCGGCGAACCGGCGGATGGCGCTGAACCTGGATTGGGTGGAAGAGGTGCGGGTGAATACCAGCGCGGTGGAGCGGCGGGCGGCGACGATTCCGGCGCGGCGCAGCGTGAAGAAGGAGTGGCAGGCGGCGTGGCTGCTTCGCGCGATCGCCTGCATGGATTTGACCACGCTGAGTGGGGACGATTCGGCTGAGAGGGTGAGGCGGTTGTGCGCGAAGGCGCGGCGGCCGGTGGAAGACAGGATTGTGAAGGCGCTGGGGATTGAGGAGTTGGGGCTGACGGTTGGAGCGGTGTGCGTGTATCACGCGTTTGTGGAGACGGCGGTGAAGGCGCTGGAGGGGTCAGGGATACCGGTGGCCGCGGTGTCGACTGGCTTCCCTGCCGGGCTGTCGCCGCTGGAGACGCGGGTGGAGGAGATTCGGCGGAGCGTGGAGGCGGGGGCCAGCGAGATCGATATCGTGATTACGCGGGCGCATGTTTTTAATGGCGAGTGGAATGCCCTGTACGACGAGGTGGCGGCGTTCAAGGATGCTTGTGGGACGGCGCATATGAAGGCGATTCTTGGGACGGGCGATTTGCTTACGCTGAGAAACGTGGCGCGGGCGAGTTGGGTGGCTATGATGGCGGGGGCGGATTTCATTAAGACGTCGACCGGGAAAGAGGCCGTGAATGCTACGCTGCCGGTGTCGCTGGTGATGATTCGCGCGCTGCGGGAGTATGGCGAGCGGACCGGGATGGCGGTGGGGTTCAAGCCGGCGGGCGGGATCAAGACGGCCAAGCAGGCGCTGGATTGGATGGCTACGATGAAGGATGAGCTGGGACGGTCGTGGCTGGAGCCGACATTGTTTCGGTATGGGGCTAGTTCGATGCTGGGAGATATTGAACGGCAGTTGGAGCACTTTGTTACAGGAAGGTATTCGGCTGCGTATCGGCACCCGATGGCGTGAGCGATGCGAGCTAATTGTTTGTACTCCGCGTGTGGGTTGATCGCTGTTTTCCTCTGCAGCGGGGTGGGCGCGCGTGCTCAGACGAATGGGAAACCGGCTGCGCTTGTTCCCTCCGTCGAACGTGATCACGAAGCGGAACACCGACTGACGGCCGCGCTGTTTAAGCAGATCGGAGAGCAAGGCGCGTTGGTTCCGAAGCTGATCGCGCCGACCGACTTCGTGCTCCAGATGACTTGTAGCGCAGCCGTCGATGCGAGTCACGAGGAGGACGCGGAAGCGCATGGGATCAGGATTGAACAGGCAGACGTTGCGGATGTCTCGCTGCTTTTGAATAGCCTGGCAAAGTCGGTGCGCGCCACGAAAGATGCACCGGGAATCCAGATCGTGGTTTTCCGCACCACGGACGACGAGGGCATCCGGACACTCACTGTTGGATATTCGATGGTGGAGTCGACAATGAATCACATCAAGAAATGTTTTCTGACCGAAGAGGGTTGCAGCAATCAAACCTGGCAAAAGGCAGTCGCGCCGGCGTGCAGGCATCTCAGGTAGCAGCGCGAGCGCAGGAGAGACAAATGGCGAGCAGCATTGTGGAGAAGTTTGAGTCGATGGAGTATGGGCCGGCGTTGGAGGATTCGGGTGAGGTGACTCGGTGGCTGGAGGCGCGGGGGCGGCGGTTTGGGTCTTATATTGATGGGGCCTGGACCGCGGCGGGTGAGGGTGAGACGTTTGCGGTGAAGAACCCGGCTACCGGTGAGTTGCTGGCTACGGTGGAGAGCGCGGGGGCAGAGGAGGTGGATCGTGCGGTGAAGGCTGCTCGGGCGGCGTTGCCGGAGTGGCAGGCGCTGCCGGGGCATTGGCGGGCTCGGTATTTGTATGCGCTGGCGCGGCAGGTGCAGAAGCATGCGCGGCGGCTGGCGGTGATCGAGACGCTGGATAATGGCAAGTCGATTCGCGAGTCGCGGGATATTGATATTCCGCTGGTGGCGCGGCACTTTTATTACCATGCCGGGTGGGCGCAGTTATTGGGAGACCTGCGAGACAACGGATTCGATGGCGAGTTTGCGGGGTATGCGCCGGTGGGCGTGGTGGGGCAGATTATTCCGTGGAACTTTCCGCTGCTGATGTTTGCGTGGAAGGTGGCGCCGGCGCTGGCTGCGGGATGTACGGTCGTGATCAAGCCGGCGGAATACACGCCGCTCACTGCGATCATGTTCGCCGAGATCGCCGATGAGATTGGGCTGCCGAAGGGCGTGCTGAATGTGGTGAACGGCGATGGCCGGACGGGTGCAGCGATTGTCGAGCATCCGGGCGTCGACAAGATTGCGTTCACGGGCTCAACCGAGGTGGGGCGGATCATTCGCAAGGCTACGGCGGGGACGGTGAAGAAGCTGTCGCTGGAGCTTGGCGGCAAGAGTCCGTTCGTGGTGTTCGATGATGCTGATCTTGACTCCGCGGTGGAAGGGTTGGTGGATGGGATCTGGTTCAACCAGGGGCAGGTTTGCTGCGCGGGATCGCGGCTGCTGGTGCAGGAGCGCGTGGCGGAGCGGCTGTTCGAGAAGCTGCGCGCGCGCATGGGCACGCTGCGAATTGGGTCTCCGCTGGATAAGGCGATTGATATGGGGGCGATCGTGGACCAGGTGCAGTATGACCGGATTGCGGCGCTGGTGAAGACCGGCGTTGCCGAAGGGGCGACGTGCTGGCAGCCGGAGATTTCGCTGCCGGAGAAGGGATTGTTCTTCAAGCCGACGCTGCTGACGGGGGTTTCCCCTAGTGCTACTGTCGCGCAGGAGGAGATCTTCGGGCCGGTGCTGGTGGCGATGACGTTCCGCACGCCGGCAGAGGCTGTTGAGCTGGCGAACAACACGGCCTATGGGCTTGCGGCGAGCATCTGGAGCGAGAACATCAACGTGGCGCTCGACGTGGCGGCGCAGGTGAAGGCGGGCGTGGTGTGGGTGAATGCCACGAATCTTTTCGACGCAGCGTGCGGCTTCGGAGGCTATCGCGAGTCGGGGTATGGGCGCGAAGGCGGCACGGAGGGGATGTACGAGTATTTGGAGCCGGCTTGGTTGCAGGGGGAGTTGTCAGTTGTTAGTTCTCAGGTGTCAGGTACAAACGAGGATTCAACTGAGAACGGAGAACGGACAACTGAGAACTCGGTTGGAATCGACCGCACGGTGAAGAATTACATTGGCGGCAAGCAGGCGCGGCCGGATTCGGGGTACAGCTATCCGGTGTATGGGCGCGATGGTCGGCTGGTGGGCGAGGCGCCGCTGGGGAGTCGCAAGGATATTCGCAACGCGGTGGAAGCTGCGCACGCTGCGGGTAAGTGGGCGAAGATGACGGCCCACGGGCGGGCGCAGGTGCTGTACTTCGTCGCTGAAAATCTGGTGCAGCGGCGCGCGGAGTTGATTGCGAAACTGGCGGAGTTTGTTGGGCCGGAGCAGGCGGAGGTGGAAGTCGACCAAAGCGTGGAGCGCACGTTTACGCACGCGGCGTGGGCGGACAAGTTTGAAGGCACGGTGCACAATCCTCCCGCGCGCATGGTGACGCTGGCGATGAAGGAGGCGGTAGGGACGATCGGGATTCTTGCGCCGGATGAGGCTCCGCTGCTCTCACTGCTGTCGCTGGTGCTGCCGGCGATTGCGATGGGCAACACCGTTGTCGCGGTTCCAAGCGAGCGCGCGGCTACGCTGATGGGCGTGCTGTACCAGGTGTTCGATACGAGTGATTTGCCGGGCGGGGTGGTGAATCTGGTCGCGGGTAAAGCCAGCGAGCTGGGCAAGACGCTCGCGGAACACGACGACATGGACGCGATCTGGAGCTTCCGCGATGAGGCGGCGTCGGCGATGGTGAAGGCTGCGTCCATCGGAAACCTGAAGCAGGTGTTCAGCAATGATGGGCGGGCCGTGGACTGGTTCGATCCCGCGCAGGCGCAGGGCCGGTGGTTCCTTCGCCATGCTACGCAGGTGAAAAATATCTGGGTGCCTTACGGCGAGTAGATGGCGACGTTCAACGGGCGGAGAAGGTGATTTCCAGCTGCGTGTCGCGAGCAAAGGTGACCTCGTGGCCGCGGATGAGGAAGCGGAAGTAGATGGACTTCGCGAAGGCGTAAGCGCCGAAGCCGAGCGCGACGTTGCGGCTGCTGACAGTGACCGCCACGACACGAGCCACCAGACCAAAACCGTTGGAGGCGACCACCATGTTTCCTGGTGAAGGGCTTCCACCACCACCCGCCTTGTCCGCATCTTCGTCGGCGCCCGCCATCGCCGTGACGGCCAGCAGCAGCGGTGCGACGAAGCGGTTCTTGTCCGGGTTCGCCTTGACGTTTCCTTCGGAGTCGACGGAGAGATTTTCGCCGGCGCTGCCGGCGGCCCCGGAAAGTGTGCCATAGACGGTCTCCTTGCGCAGGGTGGTGACCTGGGACTGCTTGACGCCGCGAATCGCAAAACGAAGCTGACCGTTGCGACCAAAGCTGCGCGCCGGCTTGCTGTAGGAAACGAGGCCATCGAGCTGGGCGCCCTCGGGCAGAATGAGCTTTTGGTCCTGATCGAAGACGGGAGCGGTGACGAGCACGACGACGGTGTCACCCTTCTTTGCGGTTGCGGAAGTGAGCGTCTCGGCGAGCCGCGCATCGACGACTTTGCCGCCAAGGCTGCCGTCCTCGGAGTCCGTGACAGGTGGCTCTGTGGGTAACTGGAGAGTGAGCGGGGCGCTGAGTTCTGCAACGAACTGCGTGCCCGACCAGATGCGCTGCGGATGATAGGGGAGCTGGCTATAGAGCAGACGCATGGCGCGATCTTTGCGGCCGGGCGCGAAGATGGCGTTGTAGGTGTCATGCAGGCACGTCTTCACTTCGGTGACGCCCTGTCCGAGCAGCGACTGCTTCTTCGCAGCGGTGAAGCGTACGAGCTGACTATCGCTGATGAGGGCGCGGGCATCGAGTGGCACATCGGTGTTGTCAGCCGCAAGGTGGACGGTGGTGAAGTTGACGACGGGATTGCGCAGCGGTGTGACGTCGCCGTTGAGCAGCGCCTCCTCGCGAACGAGATGCTCGACGGGCACATACGCGACCACGGTGCCATGCACGGTTGAGCCTGTGGGGAGCACCATGCGGTCGCGGACAAAGATCGGCGCAGTGAGTACGCCGGCGACTGGCTGTCCGGTATGGAGATTGGCCGTACGCGTCACGCGAATGTAGAGCGGGACACCCTCGGCGATGGTGATGTTCTGGGTTGCGGGAGGCGCATCAGGGACGAGTGCCGGCTGTTGCGCGAGCGCGGCGGGCACAAGCATGCTGGCGATCAAACTCACTCCGAATTGGAGCGTTCGCAGCATCATCTGCGTTAAGTGTAGATCGCTTGGAACATGAACGAAGGGTCATGCGGAGCGCGGTCAGAGTGCATGTAAGACGACCATGCTTTCCGTCAGGAAGCCGGGAGTAGATCGAGGCGGGTGCCCGTTAATCTCTCCGACTCCGTCCAGAGGCGTTGAGCGAGTGCGCTGTCTCTGGCGGCGACGGCGATCTTTGCAGGGACGGGATGGCCCTTGAGTTCCTGGAAGCCGCTGGGGCCGTAGTAGCCGCCGGGGGTGGCATCGGGTGATGTCGCGGCGAAGAGCGTTGGCAACGCGCCGTGAGCAGCGTCCTGCGAGGCGAGCGGCTTCAGAATCATCATGCCGACGCGCAGGAGGATGGGCATGTTTTCGCCAGGGCCGGAGGTCTGCAGATTCGTGACTGCATAGCCGGGATGAGCGCCAGTGCTGAGGATGGGCGAGCCGATGGCCGTGAGGCGGCGCTGCAACTCCTGCTGGAAGATCAGGTCCGCCAGCTTCGCCTGCGCATAGGCTTGCCACATCGGGCTGTAGCGGCGCTGGGACTGCAAATTGTCGAACTCGATCCGGGCATGGTTGGTGACGCCGCTGGCGACGGTGACGATGCGCGAGCCGGGCTGCGGCTTGATCGACCAGAAGAGCAGCGCCGTGAGTGCGAAGGGGCCGAGATAGTTGGTCGCGAACTGGCGCTCGTAGCGGTCGACGGTCACTTCGCGGGTGGGCACGGCCATTACGCCGGCGTTGTTGATCAGCAGATCGAGGCTCTGCCCTGGGTACATCTCCGCGACCCGCCGGGCAAACGCGTGGACCGAGTTCAGGTCGGCGAGATCGAGGATCTCGGGGATAAGCTTCGCGGCTGGAACCTGGGCGCGGATGCGGGCGATCGCGTCATCCGCTTTGGCCTCGGTGCGCGCGGGCAGGATGATCTCCGCGCCGCGCCGGGCAAGCTCCAGGGCTGCTTCCCAGCCAATGCCGCTGTTGGCGCCTGTGATCAAGACGCGGCGGCCTGCTTGCGAGGGGATATCGTTGGTGGTCCACGCCGTCTTCATGGGAGTAGTTTCTCAGCGTACCGCTTCAGACGGGCTCGGTGGTGGCGAGCAGCTCCTGCGCACCGCGTTCGATTAAGGCCTCGGCAACCGAAGCTCCGAGGTCGCAAGCGGCTGTTCCCAGGGGAGCTTTCTTGATGACGTGCGCGGCCTGCTCGCCATCGCATGCGACGACCATCGCGTGCAGGTGCCACGCGTCGTCCACGCGATGACAATAGGCGCCGAGCGGCAACTGGCAGCCGCCACCGAGCGCGTTGAGCACGGCGCGCTCCGCCTGCGTGGCAAACTCCGCGTCGGGGTCGTTGAGCGCGCGCACCGCTTTGTAGATAAACGGATCGCGTTCGGGATCTTCGGTGTCGAGTGGATGCTCGGCGCTGCGCGTCTCGAGGCCGAGAGCTCCCTGCCCTGGCGCCGGCGTCAGCTCGTCTACGCTGAAGCGATAGTGCACGTGTTCGGTGTGGCCGAGGCGGTCGAGGCCGGCGCAGGCCAGCACCAGCGCGTCGGCTTGACCTTCTGACCACTTGCGCAGGCGAGTGTCGATGTTGCCGCGCATCTCTACAAAGCGCACGTCGGGGCGCAGGGCCAGAATCATCGCCTGGCGGCGCGGGCTGGTGGTGGCGATGGTCGAGTCGGAGGGCAGCATGTGCAGGCCCCAATGCTTTTCGCAGACGAAGGCGTCGCGCGCGTCGACGCGCGGAGGGATCGCGGCCAAGGCAAAACGCTCGTGCAGCGTGGTCGGCAGATCTTTCAGCGAGTGCACGGCGAGGTCGATGCGGCCGGCGAGGAGCGCGTCTTCGATCTCCTTGATGAAGATGCCCTTGGCATCGAGGGGCGTGCCGTCGTCGAAGGTTGCGGGGGTGACGAAGGTGGGGTCCTGCATGCGGTCGCCGACCGTGCGGATCACCTCAATCTCTACGGTGTGGCCGTGGCTGCGAAGCTCGGCGGCAACGTGGTTGGCCTGCCACAAGGCAAGCTGCGAGCCGCGCGATCCAATTCGAATCGTGTATGTATTCACATCCGTTAGGATACGCGTTCCGGGTGGCAGCTCGCACGTGCTTCGAGTCACAGCACACGTTTATCATGGAGTAGGTTGGAAACGGTGCATACCTTGAAGCTGGGACAGTGGTATCTAGGGACGTTGGTGCTGGTAGTTGCGGGAAGCCTGGCCTCCCCCCTGCTGCACGCGCAGGGCTATGAAGCGGACAAACCCATGGGCATGGCTGCCCAGCAGATGCCTGCCTATCTCGCGCACGCCGGCATCGAACAGCGCCTCGGTCAGCCGCTTCCCATGGCTGCCGTTTTCACCGACGAGACTGGCCGTACCGGCCCGCTCAGCAGCTGGTTCAGCAATAAGCCGGTGGTGATGGCGGAGGTGTATTACCAGTGCGCGATGATGTGTCCGCAGGTGCAGCACGGCCTCGCTACCGGGTTGGCGCAGACGACGTTGAAGCCGGGCGCTGACTACCAGGTGCTGGTGGTCAGCATCGATACGATGGATAAGCCCGCCAACGCCGTCGATGAGAAGAAGACGTTTCTGAGCGAGGCCGGATGGGCGAACAATCCGTCCGCGGCAGATGCCGTGCACTTCCTTACCGCAGATCAGCGGAGCATCGACGCGATTACCAACGCTACGGGATTTCATTATGTGCGCGTGCCCGGGCCGGATGGCAAGATGGACCAGTTCGCGCACTCCAGCGTGATCATGTTCGCCACGCCGGATGGCCGGATGTCGCGCTATCTTTCCGGCATCGACTACCCTGCCCGCGATCTACGCATGGCGCTGCTGCAGGCTGCGGACAAGAAGATCAGCAATCCGGTGGATCTGCTCATCCTCTACTGCTGCAACTACAGCCCGGCGGTGGGGCGCTACTCGGTGTCGATTGTGCGCATCCTGGGCATCGCCGGCATGATCACGATGGTCATCGTGGCCGCGATGATCTTCCTGCTTACGCGCAAACCGAAGGGGCTCACCGCGTCCGTTGCTGGACACTCCCCGCGGCCGTAACGCAGCATCAGACAGACACCGGGAACTCCACGCGGAACTGAGTTGTCGCACCCGAAGGCAGCGTTTGCTCGGTGCTGCTTTCCGCAAAGATGTGGCCCCCGTTTTTCTCTACCAGCTCGCGCGTGACCCACAACCCAATGCCGGTGCCGACCTCTTCCTTGGTGCTGAAGAAGGCCTCAAAGATGCGCGGCAGATGGATGGGGTCGATTCCCTCGCCGTTATCTTCGACCTCCAGCACGGCCTTTTCGCCTTCGCGGGCAATACGAATGCGAATCCGCGCGTGCTCGATGCCCACGGCGTCCGCGGCGTTGGCGATCAGGTTGGTCACGATCTGCCGCAGCTCATGCGGAGCGATGGTGATGCTGACGTCCGGCTCGTACTGGCGCTCGACCCTCACGCCCTTGGTTTCGAAGCGGTGGTTGAAGATCGAGAGAACCTCATTGACCACATCCGCCACCTCGGTCTCATCGGTGCTGGCGCTGGTGCGAACGAAGCCCAGGGTGAGGCGCGTGATGTTGCTCAGTCGTGCCAGCTCGCGCTCGGCCGTGGCCAGGTAGATCTGCGTCTCGGAATCCAGCGACCGGCTGGCCTGCGCAAGAAAGAGCAGGTTGGTCACCGACTCTAGTGGATTGTTGATCTCGTGCGCCACCGTCGACGCGAGACGGCCCATCGCCGCCAGCTTCTCGGCGCGCAGCAGGGCGGCCTCGGTCTTCTTGCGCTCCGTGATATCGAGCGTGACGCCACGCCACACGCAGCCGCGTCCAGCCACCCGGTTGCCACGCATCTCCAGGGTGTGGATCTCTCCGTTGGGCCAGGTTACGCGATGCTCAAACACAACCGGCTCCCACGACGTTCGCATGCGCAGCATCACCTCGCGCAGCCGCACGTCATCCTCCGGATGCACCAAGGGCTGGAGCGACGAGAGCTGTTCCAGCTCGCTGTAGGGACGTCCGTAGAGCTGATAGCTGCCGCTGTACCAGCGCTCACTGCGGCCGCTATCGAGGTCCAGGGTCCAGCAGGCGCAGCGACTGCTGTTGAGGGACGACACCAGATCATCGGTGCGCTCCTGGAGCGACACCAGCGTCGCCTCCAGCTTTTCTTCCGACTGCCGCCGATTGCGGCTCATGAACCACACCACAAGCGCAGCCGCCAGCATGATCAGCACATGCAGAAACTCGTAGGCGAACAAAAACGAGTGGTCCGGAATGATCGAGAGATAAAGGATGCGCGTGACCACCGCTACGCCGATGGCAACCATGGAAGGCGCGAGGCCGCCCAGGATGCCGACGATGACCACCGAAAGCAGGTTGGTGGAGTTGGGGATGCCGTGCAGAAACGCCATGTGCTGCGTCAGCACCGTCCCTAACACGGGCAGCAGCACGGCCAGCGCGTACGCTAATCTAAGGCGCGATTGCCGACCTGGCCGCAATGGCGCGATGGGACTCATTCAGCTTGCTCTCCTGCGTCGATTCTCTTGGGATGATTCCCGGCCTGACCATCACCGGAGCCTCTCTGAAGTTTACCTCAGCACTGGGAACGATTGATGGCATCGACGAACGTGTTGAGGCCCGTTGATCGAGGTGCAAGCGGCACGTCGCGCGCCAACTGCTCTGGGGTAGATACGCAGCAACCAGATACTCGATTAGACGCAGCCCAGGCCTACTCGTCTGACTCGCGCTCGGCAGCCATCTCGCGCAGCGCGGCAATCTGGGGATGCAGCAGCTTGCCGGTCAGCGATTTGGTGAGGCGATCGACCGCAGCGAGTTGCTCGGGGGTGAGAGGCTGTTGCGCGAGTTGGTGCGTGATCCGCGCCATCTCGTGCTGGCGCACGTCCTCGGCGCTCAGCAGCAGCTCCTTGATGGACTCGGTCACCGGCGCCTGCGAGATGCGGTCGCTGTAGCGGGCGACTTCGCGGGTGACAATCGACTCGGCCGCCTCGGCCTCGCGATTGCGTACCGCCTTATTCTGCATCGCTACCTGTTGCAGGTCGTCGATGTCATACACGAAACAGCCGTCGACCTTATTGACTTCGGGCGCCACGTCGCGGGGTACGGCAATGTCGATGAAGAACACCGGCCGATTTTTCCGGCGCTGCAACACTGCCCGCGCGCTCTCTGGCGTAAACACCTGGCCCGCGCCGGTGCTGGTGATGACGATGTCAGCGCGGTGCGCTTGTTCGTGAAGCTGCTCGAGCGGAATCACGCCGGTCGTGATGCTCGGCGTGCGCAGCGCATCGGCAATCGCCTGCGCCTTGGACTCGGTGCGGTTGGCCACCAGCAGCGTGGTCGCGCCCTGCTGGATGAGGTGCCGCGCGGTGAGGTCGGTCATCTTGCCCGCGCCCACCAGCAACACCGTCTTGCCGGAGAGCGACCCGAAGATCTTGCGCGCCAGCTCCGCCGCGACCGACGCCACGGACACGGTCGTGTTGCCGATCTGGGTCTCGGTCCGCACCTTCTTGGCCACCGAAAATGCCCGTTGCAGCAGCGGGTCCAGCATGGTCTTCACGGCGCCGACCTCGCGGCCCACGGTCCACGACTGCTTTACCTGCCCGAGGATCTGCGGCTCGCCCACGACCATGGAGTCCAACGAGCTGGCCACACGGAAGAGATGCCGGATCGCGTCGCGCTCGTGGTACTCGTACACATGGGGCTCGATGTCGGTGGTGCGTATCTGCAGGTACTCATGCAAAAACTGGATCACGCTCAGCGCGGGCGCCTGCCGCTTGCCCGCACGCAGCTCTGCGTTCTCTTCATTGACGCCGTCCTGGACGGTTAGAATTTCGACGCGATTGCAGGTGGAAAGGATGAGCGCCTCGCGAATCCCCGGCTGGTGCGCGAGGGTGCGGGTTGCGTCAGCCAGCCGATCCCCGGGGATCGCCAATCGCTCGCGCACGGCAATGGGCGCGGTGGTGTGGCTCACTCCCAGCAGCAGCAGCTTCGAGGTCTGCGGGGTCGACCGCACAGCCTCCTCGACCCTCGCGTCCTGCACCGAATCGCGCGTCAAATCGCTCATGGCGTCTTGAACCTATGTACGGCAGAGAGCGAGTTCGCTGCCCATACCGCGACCATCACGAGAAACACAAAGCTCGACAGGTAGACGGCGCGCCGGCCGCGCAATCCGCTGTTGCTGCGGATGTAGATCATCAGGATGTAGGCAATCCACATCGCGATGGAGAGCAGCACCTTGGGGTCCGCGAAGAAGGCGGGGCCAATAGTTTGGAGGGCAAGCACAGAGCCAATCAGCAGCCCGGCGGTCATACAGGGAAGGCCGAAGCGCAGCGAGTTTACCCCGATCTGGTCCAGGGTTTCGAGCGGCGGCAGCCAACCGCGCTGGGACTCCGTCCGCTTCTCCTTGAGCCGCCGTTCCTGGATGAGGTAGAGCATGCTGGCGATCAGCGACAGAAACATCGCCGCGTAGGCCGCAAGCAGCAGCGCAATGTGCAGCAGAATCCAGCCCGTCCGCACCAGCGGGTAGGCGATTTCCTCATGGCCGGGATGGAATGCCGGGACGATGGCCAGCAGGACCGCGATGGGCAGCAGAAAGATCCCGAAGGAGACGGTGCGATAGCGCGCCGCCAGGATCAGGAAGCCGACCACCAGCAGGAGGCCGAGCATGGAGAGGGTCTCGTGGGTGTCTACGGGCAACGCGCGATGAGCAGCGTAGAGGGTTTCGGCGATCGAGACAAAGTGGAAGAGCGCGCCGAGGAACGCCGCCGGCATCGCGATGTGGCGCCAGCGAGGGCGGTTATAGAGCGCGGCGGGCAGTACCGCGAGGGCGGCAACGCCGTAGAGAATCACCGCAAGTCGGAGCCAGAGCAGGGTCATACCGTCAGGTTCGCGCGCTGGATATACGCGAAAATCCAGTATATCTGCATTGCCCTGTCAGTTTGTGACTACGCGCACAGACCGGAAACTGGAACCGTTTCAGCGACCTGCCAGCTGCAGCATCTGAAACGCAAAGCATCCCAACCCGAGCCAGCACAAAAACGACATGGCCAGAACAATCGCCAGCCGAAAGACCTTCCGCAGACTCACATTGGCGGCCGCGCGATTGCGTCGCAGGCGTGCGTTGGACGCCGGCGCGCTTGAAGAAAACGGGTCCTGCCGTTGGAACATCGACGTGCCTCTCGCTCCGCACTCTGTGTAAACCAGAACAAATTTACACCGATCCAGGTTCCGGGGCCACCGAAAACTTCACATTTGTTAGGATTTACCGGAGTCGTACGCGACGGATTGCTCGAGGTAGGCCTGAAGCTTGCCCTCAATCAGCGAAATGGGCAGCATAAACGGCCGATCCAGTATCTCGACTGCCAGCTTGCCCTCCCCATAGGTGTACTTCGCGGTCACGCCATCTTTGCTCAGGGTGCCGGTGGTTCCGGCCAATTCAATACCATTGGTACGCAGACGTTGGGTGGCCGCAGCGAACTGCGCCTCAGACATGGGAATCTCGATCATCCTGCCAGTCTAGGGCCACGCGCGGGATTCCGCCAAGGGGGTGGCACAGGCGTCTACGATATTCTGAGCGTTCAGATACGAGTGCATGACCTTGTCCACCGAAACTATCGCAGCCGCCCCTGAGCGCGACCTCACCCCGGTCATGCGGCAGTATCGCGCCGCCAAGGACGAGCATCCCGACGCCCTGCTCTTCTTCCGCCTGGGCGACTTCTACGAGCTGTTCTACGAGGACGCGCTGATCGCCTCGCGCGAATTGCAGCTCACGCTCACCTCGCGCGACAAGACGAAGTCGGTGCCCATGTGCGGGGTTCCCTACCACTCCGCTGGCACCTACCTGCAGCGACTCTTGCGCAAGGGCTATCGGGTTGCGCTGTGCGAGCAGATGGAGGATCCGAAGACCGCGAAGACGATCGTCCGCCGCGAGGTCACGCGCGTCCTCACGCCGGGCACCGCGGTGGATGCCGCGCTGGATGCGAGCGAGAGCCAGTGGCTCGCCAGCATCTCTGCCAGTGGCAACGGGCCAGCCGCTGCTGTGGGGGTCGCCGCGCTCGATCTCTCCACCGGCGAGTTCCGCGCCACGGAGTTCGCGGGGCCTTCGGCCTGGGCGCTGGCCCTTGACGAGCTTGCGCGCATGCGGCCTGCGGAAGTTTTGTACGCTCGAGGCAGCGCCGGTTTCGGCACTACCTCGCAGAGCGTCCGCCAGGGTGTGCTGCGGGATCCGGCCGAAGGCAAAGAAGCCGCCGCCGAGGAGCCCGCGGCGCTCGACATCTCGGGCGCGCGCACGGAGATCGAGGACTGGGCCTTCACCGAGGACTACGCGCTTCCGCTGCTCCGCCAGCAACTGCGGGTGCATTCGCTGGACGGCATGGGGCTCGGCCATCATCACGCCGCCGCCGTCGCCGCCGGCGCGATTGTGCACTACCTTCGCGCGACCAAGCAGGGTGCGCTCGCGCATCTCGACACGCTGCGCTACTACGAGCGCAATGACGCGCTGGAGCTCGACGCGGTCAGCGTCCGCAATCTGGAGCTGGTCGAGCCGCTGTTCTCGAGCGAAGGCCCGCAGACCACGCTCTTCTGGACGCTCGACGCGTGCTGCACGCCGATGGGCAAGCGCCTTCTGCGTGCACAGCTGCTGCGACCCATGCAGTCGCTCGACGCCATCAACGCGCGACTGGACGCGGTCGGCGAGGCGGTTGCCGGCCTGCGCCACCGCGAAGGCCTGCGCCGCGCCATGGACGGCATCCTCGATCTCGAGCGCCTGCTCGGCCGCGTCTCGCTCGAAACTGCCGGGCCGCGCGAGGTGGTGGCGCTGGGCAAGACGCTTGCGCGCCTTCCCGGCCTGCGCGCGGCTGTCTCCGAATTTGTTGCGGCGAATCCCAACAGCCGGTGGGCAGAGCTCGCCGACGGTCTTGATACGCTTGACGACCTGAACGAGCTCATCGGGAGGACGCTGGTAGATGAGCCTCCGGTTGCACTCTCCGATGGTGGCGCCATTCGCGAAGGCGTCGACGAAGATCTCGATGCCGTCCGCAACCTCTCCACAACAGGCAGACAGCGGATTGCCTCCATCGAGGAGCGGGAGCGCGAACGCACCGGCATCGGCTCGCTCAAGGTGCGCTTCAACTCTGTGTTCGGCTACTATCTCGAGGTCACCAAGGCCAATGCCAAGTCAGTGCCGGCTGACTACGAGCGCAAGCAGACGCTGGTGAACGCCGAGCGGTTCACGACCCCGGAGCTGAAAGAGCTCGAAGTAAAGATTCTGACCGCGCAAGAGCGCAGCGGCGAGATCGAGCGTCGCATCTTTGCCGAACTTCGCCGCCAGCTGTTGGCCAACGCGGCGCGCATCCGCGAAACCTCGCGTGTGATTGCGCGCATCGATCTGCTCGGCTGCTTCGCGCATCTCGCCGCACTGCGCGGCTGGGTGCGCCCGCAGGTGGACGCCAGCGGACTGCTTGAATTTCACGCCGGCCGCCATCCCGTCATCGAACGCCGTCTGGAAGACCAGGGCGCCGGGCGCTTCATTCCTAATTCCCTGCATCTGTGCGCGGGCGACACCGCCGCTGCTGAACCCTCGCTGCTGCTCATCACCGGCCCCAACATGGGCGGCAAGAGCACCTACCTCCGACAGGCGGCGCTGCTGGTGATCATGGCACAGAGCGGCTGCTTCGTACCCGCAGAGAGCATGCGCCTTGGCCTCGTCGATCGCATCTACACCCGCATCGGCGCAGCGGATAATGTCGCGCGCGGCCGGTCTACGTTTATGGTCGAGATGACCGAGACGGCTGCGATCTTGAATACCGCGACAGCACGTTCGCTGGTTTTACTCGACGAGATGGGCCGCGGTACTGCGACCTACGACGGCCTTTCGCTCGCCTGGGCGACGGTCGAGCACCTGCACGATATGATCGGCTGCCGCACGCTCTTCGCCACGCATTATCACGAGCTCACGCTGCTCTCCGACCGGCTCGGCCACCTCCGCAATGTGCGCGTCACGGTGCGCGAGAACGCGGGCGGCATTGTCTTTCTCCACACCGTCGAACCGGGCGCCGCGAACAAGAGTTATGGCATTGAGGTCGCGCGGCTCGCGGGCCTGCCCAACGCCGTCATCAGCCGCGCCCGCGAAGTGCTTAAGGTCCACGAGCGCGCCGAGACGCAGCAGGTCCGCGAGTCCGCTCCAACGCGCGAAGCCAAGGTGCAGATGACCATGTTCACGCCGCTCTCGCTGCGCATCGTCGACCGCATCGAGCAGGTCGATATCGACGGCCTGACGCCGCGCGAAGCCCTGCAGCTGCTTGCCGAGCTGCAACGCGAACTCAAAGGGGACGCATGAAGCCACCGCAACCGAAGCCGCTCGTCGTCGCCGGCATCATGTCCGGCACCTCCGCCGACGGTGTGGACGTAGCCCTCTGCCGCATCTCGCCGCCGCTTCACGCCGACAGCGCACCGCGCCTCAAACTGCTCGGCCACCGCTCGTTCGCCTACGACAAGAAATTGCGCGGAACGATTTTATCCATCGCGGCCGGCGAGAAGACGACCGCGGCTGAGGTCAGCCAACTTTCCTGGCGGCTCGGCGAGCTCTATGCCGACTGCATCGCCACAACCTCCCGCGAGCTCAAGCTCAAGCCGCAACTCGCCGCCATGCATGGGCAGACGGTCTATCACCAGGCCGTCCCCGCAAAGTTCCTTGGCGCGCCCATCCGCTGCACCTCGCAGATCGGCGAACCTGCGCTGCTGGCCGAGCGCCTGCGCATTCCCGTGATCAGCGACTTCCGTCCCGCTGATCTCGCGGCCGGAGGCCAGGGCGCACCGCTGGTCCCGATGCTCGACTTCTGCCTCTTCCGCCACGCCACGAAGAACCGCGTGCTGCTCAACCTCGGCGGCATCGCCAACGTCACCGCGCTTCCCGCTGGGTGCACGTCCGCTGACGTTCTCGCGTTCGACACCGGGCCTGCGAGCATCCTCATCGACCTGCTCATGCAGCAACTCTACAACCGCCGCTTCGACAGAAACGGCGCCGTCGCTGCCAGTGGCCAGGTCCTCAAGCCCGTCCTCGACCGCCTCCTCACCACTCCTTACTTCTCTGCTCCAGTACCAAAATCCTGTGGCAGAGAAGAGTTTGGTCCCGCCTTCGCGCACCAGCTCCTCGCGCTCTGCAAGCGAGCTCCCAAACAGGATGTGATCGCCACGGCCACCGCGCTTACCGCTGCCACAATCCTCGACGCGTACCGCCGTTTCTGCTGGCCGCATCTCGGACAGCATGCGCCGCTCGCCCGCGCCACAGAACTCATCGCGGCCGGCGGCGGCACGAAAAACCTTACCCTCATGCGCATGCTCACGGAAGGCTTCGCGCAACTCGGCGTCAAGGTTTCGACCACTGCCAGCGCAGGCCTCCCCGTCGAAGCCAAAGAAGCGGCGGCGTTCGCTCTGATGGGCTGGCTCACCTGGCATGGTCTTCCCGGCAACATTCCCTCTGCCACCGGCGCGAGCCGTTCCGTCGTCCTCGGCAAGGTAACCTACGCGTGAGACGTCGACTTGGCAGCATGCTACTTCTCACTACGCTGCTCGCGCTCGCCGCATGCTCGCCGCCCACAAAGGACCCTCGCACCCTCACGTTCCTCATCGAGTCCTCGCCGAACAATCTCGACGTCCGCCAGGGCACCGACTCGCAATCCGAACGCATCGGCGAACTCATATACGATCCCCTGGTCCGCAAAGATGCTCACTTCAACCTGCAGCCCTGGCTGGCTACCTCCTGGGATCGCCCCGACCCGCTCACCTGGATCTTCCATCTGCGCGCGGGCGTGTACTTCCACGACGGCCATCCGCTCTCCGCCGCCGACGTTGCATGGTCGATTCGCAGCATGACCAACGGCGCGATCATCACGGCCAAGGGCGGCGCGTTCAAAGCCACCACGGCGGTCGACACGCCGGACCCGCTCACCGTCATCGTCCACACCAGCACGCCGCAGCCCAGCCTGCTCTTCAACCTCAGCGACGGCCTCTTCGGTGTGGTCGAAGCCGGCGCCGCGCGCGACGAAGGCCTGCACCCCATCGGCTCGGGCCCCTTCCGCTTCGTCTCGCAGGTGCAGGACAAGGAAGTGGTCCTCGATCGTAATCCCAGCTACTGGGCCGGGCCGCCCAGCGCAACTATCGAACACGTCCGCTTCCAGGTCGTCCCGGACACGATCACCGCCGCTCTCGAAATGAAGAAGGGCTCAGCCGACGTCGAGAGCAACGTCCTCACCATGGACATGGTCCACGCTCTCAGCGGCTCGCCGAACCTCCGAGTGTCCACCGGTCCTGGCGCGCGCGTCGACTATCTTAACTTCAACGTGCAGGATCCCGCACTGAGCGACGGGCGCGTGCGCCAGGCCATCGCTTTCGCCATCGACCGCCCCGCGCTCCTCGCCGCTCTGTGGCGCGGCCATGCGCATCTCGCAAACACGCTGCTACCGCCCGGCCACTGGGCCGGCGCGCCGAACGCTGACCTTACGCAGTATCCGCACGATGCCGCGCGCGCGTTGCAGCTACTCGACGCCGCCGGCCTCAAGCCCGACAGCCACGGCATCCGCCTGCACCTCACCATGAAGACCTCCACCGACGAGACCACGCGCCTCGAAGCCCAGGCCATGCAGGCCGAGCTGCGCGGCGTGGGCATCGACCTCTCCCTGCGCTCGACGGAGTTCGGCACGTTTTACTCCGACATCACCAAGGGCGCGTTTCAGATGTATCTGCTGCGCTGGATCGGGTCGAATGAAGACCCCGACATCTTCCATTACTGCTACGCCACCGAGATGTTTCCGCCCAAGGGGGCCAACCGCGGCCACTACACCAACCCCCGCGTCAATGCGCTGCTACAAGCCGCAACCTCAAGCACCGACGAAACCATTCGCCGCCAGGACTACATCCAGATCCAGCAAATCCTCGCCGCCGATCTTCCCACCATCCCACTTTGGTATCCCGACAACATCGTCATCCACTCGGCGCGCCTGACGAAGCTCACGCTCGATCCCGACGGCAGCTTCGACTTTCTACGCACCGCCCAACTTCAATAGCCCCTTCAGGAACAATATCGTTGCGTGTGCAGGGGGTTCTCCAGAACTCATGACCTGCTATGCTTTCTACTTCATCGATCTTGCACCACAACGTTTCATAGCCGAAGCCAACCGTACTTAGCTGTCGCAACCGAAGCCGACCCGATGACATCAGCCCGGATCAAACGCAGTCGCGCCATAAGGACGCATTGAGATATGACTTCTCCGGTTTCCCTATTTTTCTTATCTCTTATTCTCCTCTGGATTTCCGAGAGGATTGGCGCGGCGCTTCGCAAGTGGCGCCCGCTGAGCGAAGACGCGCGCAAAGACTTCGACGTGATTCTCACGGCCGCGCTTACCTTACTCGGGCTGATGATTGGATTCACCTTTTCCATGGCCGTGACTCGCTTCGATCAGCGTAAGAATTTTGAAGAAGCGGAGGCGAATTCGATCGAAACAGAGTACCTGCGGGCCGATCTGCTGCCTGCTGCCGATGCGGACCGTCTGCATCAGCTGCTGCGCAGCTATCTCGATCAGCGTATCGCGTTCTACCGAGCCATGGATGCGCGCCAGATCCAGCAAAGCGAAGCCGATACCGCGCAGCTTCAGGCCGCGCTCTGGGCCGCCGTTGAGACACCTGCCCTCGAGAAACCCACGCCAGTCGCTGGCCTCGCCGTGTCGGGCATGAACGATGTCCTGATCTCCCACGGCCGTACCCAATTTGCATGGGAAGACCGTATCCCGGTCCCAGCCTGGATGTTGTTGTTAGCTATCGGCGTGGGCTGCGACCTGATGATCGGCTACACCTCACGCCGGTCGGGGAAAGAAAAGCTGTTGTCGGTAATTCTTCCGCTGTTCGTGTCCGTATCCTTTCTGCTCATCGCGGATATCGAATCTCCGCGAGCCGGACTCATTCGCGTCGAGCCTCAGAATCTCGTCCTCCTCTCTCAATCCCTGGGCCGAAAGTAAATATTCCGGCCGCTCGCGGTACAAGCGATCGCCCGAATCGCGAGCATTTTCGCGTTGCCCGTGCTCGTAGCAACGATGTTTCGCCTAGCCGAGAGTTATGATGTATCCGAGAACGCCATAGCCCGCATCTAAGTTGGCAAACAGGACAGTACCTCCCCGCTGTCAACCCCCACTGCAAAGAGGCTTCGATGCGAACCAGGAACGTACTTACGCCAACATTGCTTCTGAGTTTTGTGGTCTGGTGCACCGCGTGCAAAAGCACATCGTCAACGCCAGCTTCGTCGGACACGAACTCGTCTCCGACCTCATCGAATTCATCCGCTCCTGCCACATCCCCGGCAGCTCCATCTTCCGCAAACCCGTCCTCCGCACCACCTCCACCAGCCAACTCTCCGGCTTCGCCCGCATTCCCGGGAGCCCCACCCACCCCAGCCCCGCCCACCGAAGCCGCAGCTCCCGCGCAGCCAGTCGAGCCCACTCCCCCGCCACCGCCCGCCCCTGTCGTCATTCCGGCCGGGACGACCCTTCGGGTCAGGCTCGTGCAATCGGTGGGATCCAAGATCAGTGTGACCGGCCAGAGTTTCGATGCAACGTTCTCTTCGCCGGTGGTGGTGAACGGCATGACGGTGGTCCCGGTCGGCACCCGGGCTCTGGGAACGGTGACGGAGGCCCACGCCTCGGGGCGCTTCAAAGGCGGAGCAACCCTTCGTCTCAGGCTGAACAGCATTCATCTCGACGGAGCGACCTTCGCCATTAGCACCGCGTCGTACGATCAAACCTCAACGGGTAAAGGTAAACGAACGGCTGCGATGGTTGGGGGAGGCGCTGGGGGCGGCGCTTTGATCGGCGGAATCGCTGGCGGCGGCAAGGGCGCCCTGATCGGCGGCCTGATCGGTGCAGGCGCAGGTACGGCGGGCGCCGCTACCACCAACCGCGACATTACACTGCCTTCCGAGACCATCATTCATTTCCGAATGAGCTCTTCGCTAAGGCTGGGCGCCGCCTCCTGAGCTCAGTCTTTGGCGGGGGTGCGTTGCCGTGTAACGCGAGTACCGGCAGCGTCGTCCCTGGGCCCGGCTTCACCAGGCTCCTCGAGGTAGAGGAACTCGGTGGGACCAGCAAAGCCGCTGCCCGATGCCTCGACGATCTCTGCGACCTCCAGCAGTAGCTCTTCGCGGATCTGGTAGAAGGTCGCCGTGTCTGCTGTCAGGACGTAGAGATACATCTCGATCTCGATGCCTCGTTCCCCAAAACCCACAAGGCGAATACGTTTCGTGTCTTGCTCGACTCGTCGATGGTTCACGACGAGCTCTAGAATTTTGGCGAGCACGTCGCGGAGTTGCGACGCGGTGGCTCCATAACGAAGCCGCAGTCTCGTCTCCATCAACGTCTTTCTGCGCGTTGCGAAGTTTTCGATGTTCGACTGCGCAAGCGCTCCCGCCGGAACCGACAGCAGGCTCTGATCGTCGGTTCGGAGCTTTACCGATCGCAACGTAATGTCTTCGATGTACCCGAGACGGTTGGAGATCGAGCACCGGTCGCCGACGGCCAGGGCATTATCCATCAGCAGAAAGATCCCGCCAAGAATATTCTCGATCGACTTCTGCGCACCGAGAGCGACCGCGACGCCGCCAATCCCGACGCCGGCAAGGGCGGTCTTCGTGTCAACGCCCAATACCGTCAGGATCGCGAAGATCGCCACCACGACAACCACGACATTCAGCAATCGCTCGCCCAGCAGCATCAGCGATTTCCTGTTGGTCTCGCCGTGAATCCACGCGATCCTGCTCGCTCGCTCAAAGAGCAGCTTCATGACCCGGCGAATAAGCCACGCCAACCCGATCAGAACCAGGACCGACCCGCCGCGCATGTAGCCCAGCCGGAAACTCAGCGAAAAGCCCAGCGTACGCACCGTGAGTAGGTGAAAGGTAAGCAGCACGAGTAGCGTGACAGGTCCGCGAACTTCGACCAGCCACGCAGTAAGGCGCTCTCTGACGAAGGCCTTGACGGCTGCTCGTTCAATCACGGCGAGGCAGACTCGCCATACCAGCCACATCAGCAGAAGAGGAAGCGTGATCGAAGCCGCCCAGACGATCCATTGCGCAGCCGAGAACCCTAGAAACGCGTGCTCGACGAGAACCGGCGGCATCATCCGATTGACCCAGGTCTCTTCCATCAAGTCATACATCTCTGGTACCTGGGCGAGCGTATCCGAAGAAATCAGCCAGATCTGGCCCGACTCCTCGTCGCTTACGTGGACGAGAAGGATGTCCAGCTGCTGCGGTCCAATCTTCAGCGTCCCCACGTCTTCGCGATCCAGGGGGAGACCGTCATTTACGTCGCCCGCGGGCTTGTCGCTGATGCTCTCGATTGAGTGAACGTAGTAGCGATCCATCAGCTCGTTGAGCTGACGCGCCACGGCCTCCGGGTTTGCGGATTGCGCCGCGGGCAGCTGCATGAACCGTGTGGCGCCGGTGAAATCTCCGCGCTGGGTCGCCCGGATGAAGCCCGTGACGGTACCCCTGGGCGTGGTGCGGCCAAACGGATCGACGTGGGGCTCGGAGGCCGCGCTCGGTGTCTGCGCCGCCACCGGGTGGGGCAGTTGTGCAACGACAGGCGCGCACAGAACGAAGAGCAGCGCAGCAGCCACTCGTCCCCGCTGCTTTCTCCACGGACCTCTACCGATTCTCAGCCCCATCGCCAAGCTCCTCCGCACCCGCCACATCGATGTAAAAGCATAGGTTACTTGAAGCCGCTCCGCACCGTCCGCCGATCCAGTGAAACCTTGCGGTAAGCGGCGGACTCGATCCAACTCCACATCGAGTCAAGACCTTCGCCAGCCGCATCCAATCATTGCTTCAGACAATGGAGGAATTGCCGTCCACAAATTTTGCGATCCGCCGGATTGGCGCCCGATATTCGAAACCCCGCGACGGTGCCACATCACACACATGTCCGACTGTTCCCGCGTGGATTCTGAAACGTCTAAAAATGAATAAGATACCGTGGCTGCTCTTTCGCCATACCTCCGCCATGTACTCCATCCCATATAAAATTCGCCTTTCACTTTTCCAGACACTGAAGGAGACTATGGACACTCTGGGACCTATTTCGATGGTCGACGACGACCTCAACGATGTGAAACTGATCCCAGCAGCTCGGGCGGGAACGGCCAGGAACTGAGCATGCGCCAACCACTGCGGATTCTTTTGCTGGAAGACGATCCTCGCGAGGCCGAGATGCTCCACGATTCGCTTGAGGCAGAAGGCATTCCCTGCGCATTCACGCGGGTCGATACTCAGCCTGCATTTCTGGCTTCGCTTGAAAAAGATGCTGTGGACCTGGTTTTGGCGGCTTATTCTCAGCGATCCTTCGATGGCCTTTCCGCGTTGAAACTCACGATGAGCATCCGTCCGGATTTACCGGTCATCATCGTTTCAGGAGCGCTGGGCGAAGAGGTTGCGATTAATGCCTTCAAACTTGGCGCTACGGATTATGTTCTTAAGACCCGCCTATCAAGGTTGGCGCCTTCCGTACGCCGAGCTCTGCGGGAGGCTGACGAGAGAGCGGAACGCAAGCGGGCTGAGGAGGCGCTCCGCCGCAGCGAGGCTTTCTTAGCCCAAGCCCAGAGGTTGAGCCACACAGGCAGCTTTGGCTGGAACGTTTCCAGTGGAGATATCCATTGGTCCGAGGAGACCTACAAGATCTTTGGACTGGATCGAAACGTTCGGCCAACCATGGAATTCGTAGTGCGGCGAATTCACCCCGACGATAGAAATGCGGTGCAACTGGCCATCGACCATGCAATCAGAGAACACATAGATTTTAGTGTTGAGCATCGTCTGCTGATGCCGGATGGTGAAGTCAAGTTCATTCTTGCGCTTGCTCGCCCGTCGAGGCCCTCGCCCGACACGCTCGAATATGTGGGTGCCGTAATGGATGTCACCACTACGAAGCAGTCTGAGATGAAGCTTCGGGAGAGCGAGGCATACCTCGCGGAAGCGCAGAGGCTCAGTCGTACCGGCAGTTGGGCATGGAGCCCAGCTACGGGCGAAAACAGATACTGGTCCGATGAGTGCTTCCGTCTGCTGGGCTTCGACCCGGCAGACGGAATGCCGCCCTTCGAAACATTTGTTCAACGCATTCATCCCGAAGATCAGCCTGCCGTTGCGGAAGAGTTGGAGCGAGCAACACGCGAATGCGACGACTATGAAGTGGATTACCGGATCTATCATCCCGGTGGCGAAATCAGGCATATCCACGTGGTTGGGCGTCCTGTTCTCGGCCCATCCGGCGATCTTATTGAAATTGTGGGCACGGGAATCGATGTCACCGAGCGCAAGAAGGCGGAGGAAGAACGCGAACGGCTGCGTCAGGCACAGGCGGACCTTGCGCATGCGAACCGCGTGACCACCATGGGGGAACTCACGGCCTCGGTCGCGCACGAGGTGAATCAGCCGATCGCAGCCTCGCTGATGAATGCCAGGACTTGCCTGCGCTGGCTGGCTGGCGATACTCCCAACGTCGAAGAGGCGCGTGAAGCCGCAATGAGAATCGTTCAGGACCAAACACGCGCGGCCCAGATCATTAGCCGGATTCGGCTGCTCTTTAAGAAAGCCACTGCCCCGCGGGAGTTGGTGGACATCAATGAAATCATTCGAGAAATAAACGTGCACCTACACGGAGAGATGGCTCGATACCTCATTGCACTTCGAATGAAACTTTCGACCGATCTTCCGCAGGTCATGGGAGATCGCGTGCAGTTGCAGCAGGTGATGATGAATCTCATGATGAATGCCATTGATGCAATGGCCGATGTGCAGGGCATCCGTGAGTTGATCATCCACTCGCAGCATGGTGAAGACGGACAGATTGTGGTGTCGGTGAACGACACGGGCGCAGGGCTGCCCCAGGAGCTTGCCGGCCAGTTATTTGATGCGTTCTTCACTACCAAGCCCAAGGGCACCGGCATGGGACTGCGCATCAGCCGCTCCATTGTTGAGGCGCATGGAGGGCGATTATGGGCGACAGATCATGCGCCGCGCGGTGCAAGCTTCACCTTCACTTTGCCCACGATCAGCGCACGGAAGTGATGGCCTGCTGGCCACTTACAGGCTTAATACCAAGGTATGATTGCGCGCTCCGGAGCGAACCCGCATCCTTCTTGTATGGGCGATCAAATACAGAGCAAAATTGTTGCCGTTGTCGATGACGATGACTCGGTGCGCACGGCAATTCAGGGCCTACTGAAATCGGTGGGGCTGCTGGCACGAGCCTATGCGTCTGCAGAAGAGTTTTTACACTCCGGACAGCAACACCAGAGTGCATGTCTAATTGCTGACATCAGGATGCCGGGAATGTCCGGCTTGGAGTTGCAGGCCAGACTGAACGCTGAAAGCTGCCAAATTCCCACCATCTTCATCACGGCGCACGGCGATCAAGAGATGCGTCTGCAAGCAATGAGAGCAGGAGCTGTCGAGTTTCTCTCAAAACCATTCGACGACGAGCTGCTGGTCGACAGCGTTCGGGCAGCCCTCGCGCGTTGATCTCATAGGAACATACACGAGAAGAACATTGGAGGTTCGTCTTGAGTACATCCGATAATTTTGAGCAAACAAACGACGGTTCGCTGCCGCACAGATTCGAACAGCTCATCGGCAGCAGCACCGCGCTCGAAACAGTTCTCGAGCAAGTCAGTCGAGTCGCGCCCACTGGTTCCACGGTGCTGATCCACGGAGAAACCGGTACGGGCAAGGAACTGATCGCTCGCGCCATTCACAATCTCAGCTCGCGCTGTGGACGACCATTTATCAAGCTGAATTGCGCCGCCATTCCCCTCGACCTGCTGGAGAGCGAGCTCTTTGGTCACGAAAAAGGTGCATTTACCGGAGCGATCACACAAAAACTGGGCCGCTTCGAAATGGCCGATAAAGGCACGCTCTTCTTGGACGAAGTAGGTGACATTCCGGCGGCGCTTCAGCCTAAGCTTTTGCGGGTTCTACAGGAGCAGGAATTCGAGCGATTGGGTAGCAATCGGACGCAGCAGGTGGACATTCGTCTCATCGCTGCAACCAACCGCGATCTCCCGGAGATGACGAGGCAGGGTGAGTTTCGCAGCGATCTTTACTACCGTCTGAACGTATTTCCACTACTCATACCGCCGCTGCGTGCAAGACGTGAGGACATTCCGGCCTTGGTGAAGCATTTTGTCGAGTTATCCGTCCGGCGGACCGGCAGACAGGTCGATATCATCCCTGAGGAGACGATGACTGCGCTCTGCGCTTACTCCTGGCCAGGAAACATTCGCGAACTGCAAAACCTGATCGAGCGCGCTGTCATTCTCTCCAACGATGGGGAACTTCCCAACCCTCTTCCAACGGCAGAAAGCGAGAATATGTTGATTTCGAACGCACCCTCCACGCTGAAGGAGATTGAGCGCGACCTGATTCTTCGCACGCTGGAAGCCCGTCAATGGATGGTCGGCGGCGCGGAGGGCGCTGCTGCAAAGCTCGGCCTGAAGCGTACGACCCTGATCGCCAAGATGCAGAAATTCGGTATCTCACGGCCCGTCACGAATTATCGCGTCTCCCAGGAAGCCGTGAATTAGGATTCGGTTCTCTACGCGGCTTCCTCGCGTGCGCTCTTCCACAAATCGACGGCTCCATCCACAGCGTAGCTATCAATCTCCTTCAACTCAGCATCGGTGAACTGAAGTTTTTTGGTGGCGTCGAGTGAGTTGTCCAGCTGCTCCACACTGCGGGCTCCAATCAGAGCCGAGGTCACTCTCTTATCGCGCAGAACCCAGGCGATTGCCATTTGAGCCAGGGACTGCCCACGTCCCTTGGCAATCTCGTTGAGTGACTTTACGCGTCCGATGTTTTCCGCGCTCAGGAACTCTTCGTTGAACGATCCTCGCGAATTAGCGCGAGAACTTTCGGGCACCCCATTGAGATATTTATCTGTCAGCAGCCCCTGAGCGAGCGGCGAGAATGCGATGCAGCCAACGCCCAGCTCGTCCAGTGTTCCAAGCAGTTCTCTCTCGACCCAACGGTTCAGCATCGAATACGACGGCTGATGAATCAACAGCGGAACGCCTTCGCTCTTCAATATGCGGGCGGCTTCGCGGGTTCGCTCCGGGCTGTAGGAAGAAATACCCACGTACAGCGCCTTGCCCTGGCGAACTGCCTGCACCAGCGCGCCCATGGTCTCTTCAAGTGGAACATCGATCGTGGGCCGGTGAGAGTAAAAGATATCGACATACTCGAGCCCCATGCGCTGCAGGCTCTCATCCAGCGAGGCGAGCACGTACTTGCGCGATCCACCGAGCCCATAGGGTCCAGGCCACATATCCCAACCCGCCTTTGTCGAGATCAGGAGTTCATTGCGGTGACCGCGAAAATCCTTCCTGAGGATCTCCCCAAAATTCTCTTCAGCGGATCCATACGGAGGCCCATAGTTGTTCGCAAGATCAAAATGTGTCACGCCTCGATCGAAGGCTCGACGAATGACAGCGCGGCCCGTCTCGAAGACATTGACCCCACCGAAGTTCTGCCACAATCCGAGCGATATTGGCGGAAGAACGATTCCCGATCGTCCGCACCGTTGGAACGATGCTCCGTCGTATCGTTTTTCATAAGGTATGTATGTCATCTTTATGCTCCATTACTGCCGTAATGAGTGATGCGGTTAGCCTTCAGCCCTCTGACTCGTGAGAGGTCGTTTGATGTTATCCCAAAAGTCATCGGGCAAGTTCACGACGATCGGCTCAGGCGTGCTGCGGACCACAATCCACTCGAACGGGACATCCCGCGAGGGATTGATCTCCATGTGTGGAAGCCATGCAGGGACAAACAGAAAGTCACCAGCCTGCGCGGTTGCCTCGAATTCACCCTGGTCGCCCCAGCGAACCTGGGAAGTCCCGCTGAGCACATAGGCGATCGTGTGTTGCTCACCATGATGGTGGATTCCCGTGCGAGCTTCGGGCTCAACCAGGAAGAGCCCTCCCCACATGGGCGAAACAATGCCGGCACCGGGATAGATCGCTGCGGTACGCTTCGATCCAGAGGTTTGTGCCGTGGCGGAATTGAACTGCTCTGGCCGCACCACGCGAATCGATGAAGTTTCCATATTTTCTCCTTAACTCTGCTTCCGCGCGGCGTGGATTCCTCGCGCGATCCAATGCCTCATGAACGAACTCCACTGGTCTCGGTAATCTTCCGGAGCTTGGACTGCTGGCTTGCATGATCGACCATAAAGGGTGTGATGGCGGACAAATCCAAATCTCCCTTCGCCTCCACATTTGCGTCGAGGACAGACTTGGCCGCAGACGCCGCAGGCAGGTCAGCTCCGGTGGCTTTGGCCGTCTCTAAAATCAGATCCATGTCCTTGCTCATAAGCCGCAAGGGAAATTGTGGCGAGTAGTCGTCGCTCTCGATCTTCTTGAACTTTCCCACGAGTGCAGGAGGAATCACTGCGGTCTTCGACAGAACGTCCAACAGAACTGTTTTATCCAACTGCAGATGCTCGCCCAGCGACACCGCTTCGGCAACGGCTTGCATTCCGACGCCGAGGAGGAGATTCACCACCAGCTTCATCTGAACCCCGGAGGCCCCGTCGCCCATTCGGAACCACTGTTTGGCAATGGATTCATAGATTGGGGTGCATTGCTCAAACGTACTTTGATCGCCGCCCGCAAACAGGGTGACGGTTCCAGCCTCGACTGCTGGCGCCGAGCCGGAGATAGTCAGATCGATCAGCCTGAGGCGTCGCACGGACGCCTCGAGGTGGAGCAGTTGAGACAGGGTCGGAGAGATCGTGCTCATCTCAAGGATGATCGTGCCAGGCCTTGCCGTGGAGAAAACGCCTGCATCGTCGCGGTAAACCGAGTCGACGGCTGCGTCGTTGGCCAGGGACGACAGAATCACATCCGAGCCGGCGACCAGATCCGCCATCGATTCTGCGATGGGGATGCCGGCTTGACTCAACTCTCTTGCCGGCTCATGGCTGCGATTCCATGCTCGAATATTCCAACTGGCTGCGTGCAGGCGATGCGCCAGGCGGCTCCCCATGATTCCTAGGCCGATGAATCCAAGTCTAACTTTTTCTTTGCTTAACACATTTGTCGTAGGCATCGGTGTCGTATTCTCCTCTCTGCTCTTGGCCTCGCGTGAGGCAATCGATGGTTTACGGTTTCTGCGGAAGCTGCGATGTATCCCAACCGCCCCCCAATGCTTTGACGAGAAGCACGCTGTCTTCGAAGCGCCGCTGCGTGATGGCAATGTCATTCAGTTGGTTTTGAAGCAGGGCGGTCTGCCAGGTAATTACCTGCAGATAGCTGTCGACACCATCCTCGTAACGGATATTGAAGAGGTCGAGCGACTGCTGCGCGGAGGCCGTGGCACCGTGCTGTTGGCCGGCCTCAATCTCAAGATTATGGAGGGCGTTGAGATTGTCCTCCACCTGTTGAAAGGCGGCGAGCGTGGTCTGCCGGTACATGGCGACCGTGCCGTCATACTGCGCAAGGGCGATGTCGGACGTGGCATGCCGCCGGCCGTGGTCGTAGAGTGTCTGCGAAAATGTGGCCCCGACGGCGAAGAAGCGGCTCGGCCAGGTAAACCAGTTGACCGCCGACGTGCCCAGGAAGCCGCCCGCACCGGAGAGCGACAGCGTGGGATAGTAGGCGGTTTCTGCGATTCCGATCTGCTCGTTGGCCGCGGCCATGCTGCGCTCGCTGGAGGCAATATCCGGACGACGCTCGAGCAACTGCGACGGAAGCATGCCGGGGATTACGGGCAGCGTAGGCGCGTCGACCGTGATGGGATCGGGGCGAAGCGTGAATTCCGCTGGCGGCTTCCCGATGAGAACCGCAATCGCGTGTTCGTAGGCGGCGCGGAAGATGTCGACGTTGGTGGCATCGACCTGCGCTGTCTGGAGCAGGGTACGCGCCTGGGTTACGTCCGAGAGCGGGGAAGCTCCGCCGTTGTAGCGATCCTCGGTAAGTTGCAGAGCGTGCTGGTAGGCAACGACGGTGTCGTTGAGGAGCTTGCGCTGAGCGTCGGCCGATCGTAGATCCAGATAATCGAACGCGAGCTCCGCGTGCAAGGAGAGCCGCGTGGTGGCGAGGTCCGCGGCGGAAGCCTGGGCCATTTCACCGGCCTGAGTCACGGTGCGGCGAACGCGTCCCCACAGATCGATCTCGTAGTTGAGATCGAAGGGAAGCTCGAAGTCGCCTTCCCCGTTGTTGGGTTGCGGAACCGACACGAGGTATGGCTGATGGTTCGAGTAGCGCACGGCTCCAATGCTGGGAGCGGCACCGATGGTCGGCGCCTCGGATGCCCTGTTGAATCGCACGGCGGCGCGGGCGGCGCGAAAGTTCGCCTCGGATTGCTTCAGGGTTTGGTTGGCTGGATCAATCTGTGCCTCCAGCGCATCGAGCTGCGGATCGTTGAAGAGCGTCCACCAGTCACCCTTCAATTGCGCGTCGCTGGGCTGCGCTCGTTTCCAACCGTCTTCGGATGGAAAGTTCTCGGGCGGCGCTTCCTTGAACTCCGGTGCCATTGGAGCGGTGGGACGCACGTATTGCGGGCCCACGCGGCATCCGGAGAGCACGAGGCCAAACCCCGCCAGGAGCGAGATCATGACGCAGGATCGGATGTGCCTGACGATCATGGCTGGCCTCCCGCGGTAACGGCCTTGGGGTGCACGAGCATGCCGCTGGCCAACGAGTCCGAGGGATCGACGATCACTTGGTCCGCTGGTGTAATGCCCGAAGTTACCTGCACCGCGTTGCCGAAGTCCTGCCCAATGGTTATCGGGACCAGCTGGACGTGGTCGTTACGGACGACGCCGACGCGAAGACCCTCGGTGCGGAACAGCAGGGTGTTGGATGGAATCGTGACGGAGCCACTCGTCGGGGGCAGGTGGAAGTGGACGAACACGAAGGCTCCCGGACGAAGCACTCCCTTCGTGTTGTCAAGATCCACCTCAACTCTGAGCGTGCGTGTCGATTGACTGATTGCATCGGCGTTGCGTACGATTCTGCCGCTAATCTTCAGATTGGGATTGGCATCCTGGGTCAGGGTTGCCTCATCCCCGTTATGGATCGAGTCGGAGTCGACTTCGGGGACCGAGACATAGACGCGCAGCCGGTTGGATGCATCCAGATGAAACAGTTCACTCGGATTGTTGGACCCGGTACCGGAGCTGGAGCCGGCAGTAATGAGGTCGCCAATGTCGGTGTTCCGCGCAGTAATGACGCCATCAAACGGCGCGATGATGCGCTCATAGCTCTGGAGCTGCTCCAGCCGGCGCACATTGGCGCTGCTGGCATCGACTGCAGCCTGTGCGGCGATGTAATTGCTTCGAGTCTGGTCTGCCTCCTGCTGCGAGACGGCATGCTTCGCCAACAGGACCTGCCACCGGTTGCTGGTGACGCCGGCAAGATTCGCGTTGGCCTGCATGCGCTCCAATTCGGCACGAGACTGGCTCAATTGCTGATCGACTTCGGGCGTTTCGATCACGGCGAGCAGATCGCCCTTGTGTACATGTGCGCCGATATCGAAGTACCAATTCTTCAGGTAGCCGTTGGTGCGCGAGTAGATCGGCGTATCGGTGAACGCCTCGACGTTGCCGGGAAGCGCGAGGTCGCCGGCTTTGATTCCCTGCCCTGGATGGATCACACTGACGGTCGGGATAGACGCTTCGTCGGTTGCGATGGTCAATCGCCGTTCACTGGCGGAACGAACGTGAAGTCCGTACACGATCGCCACCAGAAGAGCGACCGCAACAACGATGGCAACCGTGCGAAGGCCGCCCGGATTCTCCGTCGGGGGCTTGGCGTGCGACGCATCCGCGGGTGCGGGAGCGGCGTCCTTTCCGGTGGTCGGCAATGGGTGATCTTGTGTGCTCATCTCTTCTCCCGATCAAGCATTCGATGGCTTGAGTTCATGCGTATTCCTCTTTGGGACGCCCTTCCTGCATCGCCTGGTCGCCCTGTCCCGATCCATGAATCAGCGCGAAGACGCTGGGAACGAAGAGCAAGGTTGCGATCGTCGCACAGAGCAGGCCGCCGATCACAGCGCGGCCCAGGGGCGCATTCTGTTCGCCGCCATCGCCCAGTCCGAGCGCCATGGGCACCATGCCGATGATCATGGCGAGTGCCGTCATGATGACCGGGCGAAAGCGCGTGGTGCCTGCTTCAACAGCCGCACGAATGGCATTGCCGTGTTCTTCCAGACGAATGGTCGCGAAGGACACCACCAGGATGCTGTTCGCGGTGGCCACGCCCATGCACATAATGGCGCCCATCAACGCAGGAACGCTCAGCGCGGTGCGTGTGATAAAGAGAAACAGCACGATGCCTGCCAGTGCCGCGGGCAGAGCGGTGATGATGATGAATGGGTCGGTCCAGCTTTGGAAGTTAACCACGATCAGCAGATAAACCAGCACGATGGAGAAGATCAGGCCGCCGAGCAGTCCTTGATACGAACTGTGCATCGTGTCTACCTGCCCCTTCAGGGTGACAAACGTGCCGCGCGGCCGCGACTTCGTATTGGCATCGAGAATCTTCGTGATCCCCTTGCTCACTGCGCCCAGGTCGCGATCCTGCACGTTGGCATAGATATCGACAACGCGCCGGATGTTGTAGTGGTTCACGGCTTCCATCTCATGCCCGCGGCCGACACTGGCGAGGTCGCTCAGAATCTCCGGATTGCCGGGTTGGGTGGCCGCCTGGCTACTCGGCAACGTGTGGTTGATGGGAATGTTTCTTAGATCCTGCATGGTGTCCATCTTGTACTGCGGCGTCTGCGCAACGATGTTGTAAGCCACCATGTTGTTCCAGTTAAGGAAGAACATGGGCGTGAGTTGAAAACTTCCGCTCAGCGTGTTGAGCAAGCTATCGGACACGTCGTTCTGGGTGTATCCCCCCTGGGCGGCCTTGGTGCGGTTGACCTGCACCTGAAGCGTGGGATAGTCGAAGGGCTGCTGAATGCGAAGGTCGGTGAGGCCGGGGACATCGCGGAACTGAGCGAGAAGCTTATCCGCCTGGAGCTTGCTTGCATTTACATCGTTGCCTTCGATCTGGACGTCGATGGGCGCCGGCAGGCCGAAGTTGAGAATCTGGGTGGTGATGTCGGCTGGCAACGTGTAGAACGTGAACGCTGGAAACATGCGCGGCAGGTCGCGCCGAAGCGAGCGCACAAAATCGGCTGTCGGTCCGTGATCGGGCTTGAGCGTCACAAGAATGTCACCGTCCCCCGCGCCCAGCGTGCCGTCGGTGAGGTGCTGCGTGTTCATGGTGCTGTAGGGCAGGCCAATGTTGTCCAGAATGTTATTGATCTGCGAAGGCGGAATCTCTTTGCGAATCTCGCCCTCGACCAGATCGAACATTCGCGCGGTATCTTCAATGCGCATCCCCGTTGGGGCGCGGACGTGAAGAATGAACTGTCCACTGTCGGTGTCAGGGAAGAAGTCCTCGCCGAGGAAGGGCACGAGCGCGAAGGTGACGATGCAAAGCCCTAGAAACGAGGGAATGAAGATGCGCCGATGGAGGACGAGCGATTGCAGCAACGAATGGTAGCGCTGACGCACGCCTTCGAACCTGCGCTCAAAGCCCGCGTGAAAGCGCGCGAAGAAGCCTTTTGCATCGGCGCCGTGCTGCTTGGCTCGCAACAAATACATCGCCAGCGTCGGCACCAGGGTTCGGCTGAGCACGTAGCTGGCGAGCATGGCGAAGACCACCGCCTCTGCCAACGGCACGAACAGAAAACCCGCCACACCGCCGAGCAGGAACATCGGCAGGAACACAATGCAGATACAGAGCGTGGAGACCAATGCCGGCACGGAGATCTGCGAGGCTCCTTCGAGAATGGCGTCGCGCAGCTCGTGGCCTTCCTCGAGGAAGCGCTCGATGTTCTCGATGGTGACGGTGGCGTCGTCCACCAGAATGCCGACGGCCAGTGCCAACCCGCCGAGGGTCATGGAGTTGATGGTTTGGCCAATGAGGCCAAGAATGATGATCGACGACAGAATCGATAGCGGGATCGAGACCGCGATGATCAGCGTCGATCGCCAACTGCCGAGGAAGACGAGAATCATGATCGCTGTGAGCGCGGCGGCAATGATGGCCTCGCGGATGACGCCCTGCACAGCGGCACGGACGAAGACGCTCTGGTCGGCCAGCGGCGTTATCTTCAATTGCGGAGGAACGGTACTCGCGATGCGGGGCAGGATGGCGCGAATCCCTTTGACCACGTCCAGCGTGGACGCATTGCCATTCTTATCGATCGTGATCAGCACGCCACGGCGGCCGTCCTCGCGCACGATGTTGGTCTGGACCTGGAAGCTGTCACTTACGCTGGCAACGTCGCGCAGGTAGATGGTGGTGCCATTGACCTGCTTGACGGGGATATTGGCAAGTTCCTCAACCGTGCGCGGCGAGCCGTTGGTCCGGACGTCGTACTCCGACTGCCCGATCTTGATGGTGCCCGAAGGCATGACCACGCTCTGCTGCGCCAGGGCGGTCAAAATATCGCCCGGTGCAATCCCTTTGGATTGCATGGCAATCTGGTTCATGTTGACCGTGATCTGACGCTGCTTGCCGCCGTAGGGGGACGGCACCGTGGCTCCTGGCACCGTGATCAGCTGGGTGCGGACATAGTTCGTCGCGTAGTCGTTCAGCTGCGCCTCGGAGAGCCCCTCGCCTGAGATTCCCAACTGCAGAATGGGGACGGTTGAGGCCGAGAAGTTGATGATCTGGGGTGGCAGGGTTCCCGGGGGAAGCTGTCGCAGCATGTACTGCGACGCGGCCGTAATCTGTGCGTTGGCGGTATCGAGAGATGCTCCAGGCTGCAGATAAACCTTTACAACCGCTTCGCCGTTATAGGTCGTCGATTCGATGTGCTGAATGTTGTCGACCAGCGTAGTCAGCGCCTTCTCGTAGGGTTCCGTGAGACGGCCCTCGAGTTCTTCGGGGTTGAGACCGGTATAGGTCCAGCCGACGGAGACGACCGGAATATTGATGTTGGGAAAGATGTCGGTGGGCGTGCGCAGGATGACGACCGGCGCCGCGAGGAGAATCAAAATCGCGAGAACGATAAATGTGTACGGTCGGTTTAGAGCAACTTTGACGATCCACATGTTTTCTTTTCCGCTCCCTCTTTCCGCGCGCGCGACGGCGCCGGTCTTCATCGGCGGCGCGCCGCCACCGACTTGCCCATAGCCGTATGTGCACGAGTCATGCCATTCGGCCTCCTTTTAGAATCAGCCGCTAAAGGCCAAATAGACGTGCGGAGGCCGCAGTTGCTGTCGAAGGACCGACACGACGTGTCGAATCATCCACAGTGGGACGGCCACGGCTTGTCCCACTGAACTGGCGTGCTACTTGCCGCATCCTTTTGCGGAATGGCTCGTCTATCCAGGTCAGAGTCTCGACTGCGGTTTCGTCGAGGATCTTCGAGGAGATCGCTGTACATGAGAGATCAATCGTTCTGGCTGGCATGGGGTATTGTGTTCGCGCTCGGGATGGCGGGGGTGGGCAGGGCTCAGGACCCCGGAATGCAGCAGCCCTCAGCGCGTCAGCAGCTTGAGCATATCCATCGCCCCCAATCGATCGATCAGGAATTTGCCCGGCTTACAAATGATCTGGAGCTGACTCCGGAACAGCAGGAGCAGGTGCGGCCTCTGCTGCAGCAGCACCACGATAAGATCCAGGCACTCCTGGATAAGAATCCGAATGCTTCAAGGCAGGACCTTGGTCCGCAGATTCACGCGATCAGCGACGAAACTCACCACGAGATTCATGCTCTGCTTACGGATCGCCAGAGAGACTTGGAGAAGGCGATGCAGCAACGCGAGAACCATGGTGAGGAGAACAGGCATCCTTCCTAGTTGGCCGCGATACTACTTCCCACCCACCGGAAGATCGAGCCTGGCCGCCATTCTGACTAAGTCGGCGAGCGATTCCGCCTGCATCTTGGACATCACGCGCCCGCGTTGGATCTTCACGGTGACTTCGCTGGTGCCCAGCTCAAACGCTACCTGTTTGTTCAGCATGCCTGAGACCACCAGGCCCATCACCTGGCGCTCACGCGCGGTCAGCGACTCATAACGCTGGCGCAATGCGGTGAGCTCGCCCTGATCGCGGCGCGTGGCCCGGTCGCGATCGAAGGCCAACTGAATCGCATTCAATAAGTTCTCGTCGTCGAAGGGTTTGGTCAGGAACTCCACCGCTCCGGATTTGATGGCCTTCACCGTCATCGGAATATCGCCATGGCCGGTAATGAAGATGATGGGAATCCTCACTCCAGCGTCTGCCAGCTTTCGCTGAAGTTCCAGGCCGCCCACTCCGGGAAGGGACACATCGAGGACCAGACAGCTTGGCCCTTCCGGCTCCTTGTTGCTTAGGAAATCTTCCGCCGTCTCAAAGGACGCGGTCCGCAAGCCGACCGCCTTCAGCAGCCCCTCAATGGCCGCGCGCACGTTCACGTCGTCATCAATGACAAACACGGTTGGACTGCTACGAGATGTCATTCGCGGCTCCGGCTTAAGGTCTGTCGAACGTCGGACGTTTGCGTCGAACCCATGACACGCGCCCTGGAATACACGATGCTCACCGATCCCCCGGTCGAAGTATATCGCTGAAACAAAACAGACACTCGAATCCACGTTGATTGGCAAAGGACGTGCTTCTAGCTCTTGGCAAAGGGGCGTTGAGACCCCGAACGCTGGCACTCCCAGCAGGTTCGAAATCTTTAAAGAACATTTCTAGAACATTTCTGTGACAAACAAATGTGTTAGTTGCAGTTGAATCGGAACAAAGGAAGGTAAACATGAAAGCGCACGACGACGCGTCGAGCACGAGCGGGTGCCAGCCGGCGATCGTTCTTACGCCAAACCTCGGCATTTGTCGCCCCGGCCTGCCGTTTCTGGGGGTTTTCCCAACGCCCGAGTACGAGGATATTTCGCTCGGCGAGTGGCTGGCCCACATCCCCTTGCGCCTGGTGAACGAACACATCGGCACCGGCGAGGAGTTCCTGGAGAAGATCGGCGCGACCGAGGGAGTCATCGCACCGGAGAAGTGAACCAGAAATAACTTGGGTCAAGATGAACCCCGGAGCCACGCGCAAGGCAAGGCTCCGGGGTGCCTGGAGGACTTGTATCTTGCGTAAATCTGTCGATCGTACAAAGCCTTCTCCGCAAAATCGAACGCTAGAACGCCCCAACCGGAGGTACAGAAAGATGCAAGCGCCATATTCGCAGATTGAAAATCAGCCGGACCCCGCAGTTCATACCTGGGAGCAGAAGACAGAGGAACTTCAAGCCCTCGTTTCGCGATATCTGCCGTTGTTTTATCGAAGGGCGTATCGCTACCTCAGAAACCCGCACGATGCCGAAGATGCGGTCCAGGATGCTCTCTTGTCTGCGTACACGCATCTCGATCAATTCAAGGGCAGCGCAAAGATGACGACCTGGCTGACGACCATCGTTACCAATAGCGCTCTCTCTTATCTGCGCAAGAGGCCGCGTCAACCGCACGCATCCCTGGATGAGCCTCTCCCTCACGACGGCGGCAGCTGTCTGTCAGACAGCTTGATGGATGTCAGGCGAGGTCCTGAAGACGAGTGCGCGCTCTCGGAACTGAACAGCCACCTTATGCAGTTCATGTCGGAGCTTTCTCCTTCGTTTCGAGAGGCAATTCAACTGCGCGACTTCGATGAACTGACGACGAGTGAAGCAGCAGACGCCCTGGGAGTGCCGGAGAGCACGATCAAAACCAGGGTATCGCGAGCCCGTTTACAACTGAAGCGCCATGCCAAGCTCAGCCTGGCGCGCAAGACCCCGGCTACCGCGATGCAGCCCTTCGAAACCTTGCAGGAAGCCACCAATTAGGGCTTAATCTGGTTAGAAGAAGTAGACAGGGTTGCGCGTGGAGCACACGCGCGCCCGCGAAAGGTAAGGCAGCGTAGGGACCGACAGAAATGGACCATGATCTCGATTGCCGATGCCTATGAACACTGAACGGACATCTGGACGCGTGAACGGAATTCCGGACGCCCTGACCCAATTCGCGAGCGTCTTGCTTCGAAGCGCTGCAACTCTGGTGTTCTGCAGCATTCATCTATGGGCGCAGAGCCCGACAATCGGTGCTGAGGCCATCTCAGGAGTTCTTTTGCCCGATCCGCCTGAGGTTCGGCCCCCTTTCGTGCTTCTGGGCGTCAATGATCCGAAGACAGGCAAGTCCGCATTTTCTTTGGCCGGACAAGAGATCCCGCCGGTGATTCGGACGTCGCCCGGACAGAATATTCGCTTGACCTTTGAGAACCATATGTCTGCGGACTCGACAGAACGATGCATCGACGGCCGCTGCCAGAACATGACGAATCTGCACTTCCACGGGCTCCATGTATCCCCCAACGCGCCGCAGGATGACGTTCTCACGATGATGGCAATGCCGGGCCAATCCCTTCGCTACGTCGTACAAATCCCCCTCGATCAACCACCGGGCTTGTACTGGTATCACACGCACCCGCATGGCGAGAGCTATCAACAGTCGCTCGACGGCATGTCGGGCGCGATTGTGATCGACGGAATGGAACGCTATGTTCCAGAGGTTCGAAAGCTGCGAGAGCGGATCCTGATCCTCCGGGACAAGGTAGTCGAAAAGAGCGATCCTGCCGGACCCGATTTGAGACGTAGCGTGGCAGTCTCTGAACAAGGTTGTTCCACATCTGCGGGTGTCCCGGAACGCATCTTCACTACCAACGGTGTGTTACGGCCGGCGATCGATATCGCTCCCGGCGAGCGCCAATTCTGGCGCATTGTGAATGCGTCGCCCGACCTGTATGCAGACTTGACGATCGACGCGGAAAACTTCGAAGTGGTTGCGTTTGACGGCATGCCACTTGCCTTCCACGATCCCAAACGCCGCACCGAGTTAGTGAGCCATGTCTTCCTGCCTCCCGCTGGCAGGGTCGAAGCCATCGTTACCGGACCCAGGATTGGCGCGCATGCATCCCTTCGCACGCAGTGTGTCGACACCGGTCCAGATGGAGATCCGAATCCCGCGATGACGCTGGCGGACCTGGTAGCTCTGCCGCACACTACAGCGCGAGCCACGCCCGCATCCCCGCGTGGGTATGCCGCCACGTACAAGCCAGTCTCGCCGGCGCAAATCGCAGGCGTGGAAAACAGCCCGCCTGACTTCACCGTCACGTTCACCGAGGATAAGGGCGGCTTCTACATCAATGGCAAGAAGTTTGGCATGGCCGATCCGCCCATGGTTACGGTTCCCACGGGTGCCTATCATCATTGGCGCGTCGTGAATGACACCAACGAACTGCACCCCTTCCATATCCACCAGGTCCACTTCCTTTTCTATTCTCAAAATCGTGACCGCGTCTCGCCGCCCGAGTGGCTGGATACGGTGAATGTTCCAGTCAAAGGGAGCGTCGACCTGATGATGGACTTTACGGACCCTATCATCAGGGGAGTATCCCTGTTTCACTGCCACTTGTTGAGTCATGAAGACAAGGGCATGATGGCGAAGATCCTTTTCCAGTAAGCCGGACGCGATCAGCCTGCCGCACTAAGCCGTGTTGTTCGCGCTGTCTCCGGCGGTAACGTCGTAGGTAGCGCCAGACACCATTCGCGCGGCGTCGGATGCCAGAAATACCACAACTGGCGCCAAATCCGCGGGATCGATCCACGGCACGCCGAGCGGCGATCTTGTCTGAAGAATCGTCTTCGCCGCCTCTTCATCCTGTTTAACGTTGCCCGTCGGCTTCCGTCCGGCAAGTTCGAGCACCTGTGCGTAGCGCTCTTCGTGCCTGGTCAAAGGAGTATCGATCAATCCTGGAACGAGCGCGTTGACCGTAATCTTGTACTTGCCAAGCTCCAGCGCGGTCGACTTCATCAGCCCGATGATGCCCCACTTCGAAGCGGAGTAGGCGGAAGCATACAACGTTCCGTGACGCCCCTGGGTCGAGGTGGTCACAATGATCCGGCCGCTGCCTCGCTTGACCATTGCGGGGGCGAAGGCGCGAATCGCGTTGGCGGTTCCCGTCAGATTCACGTCGATCGTCGTATGCCAGTCGGAATCTTCCATCTCCAGGATGGGCCAGAACGATTGAATTCCGGCGTTCGCAAAGAGGATGTCGATCCCGCCAAAGTCGCGCTCTATCTGTGTGGCCGTGGAGCGAAGGCTCGGGAGATCGCGTTGATCCACCACGAAGCTTTGCCACTTGCGACCCGCCTGCCGGACGAGCTGTCCGGTTTCGTCCAGGTCCGCCTGGGTCGCCGGCGTCACGCCCGATCGTGGATCGACTACAGCGCAGATATCAATTCCTGCTACATTGGCTCCGCTTCGTGCCAAGGCCACCGCTGCTGCCCTGCCAATGCCACGCGCGGCGCCTGTGACTACCGCCACCTTGCCCTGCAAAATCTCACCCGAAGTCGCATCTTGCCGCCTCATTGGTTCACTCCCCTTTGCTGAAAATGCGGCCGCAGCCATTGCCGCCGAACCGACACCCAGGAAGGTCCGGCGCGAAGAGGTCTGCGAAGCCTCACGTTTGTTCTCGGGTTGACCCATTGTCTATTCTCCTCGCCCTTCGGAGAGCAATCGAGCGTCCATTTGCGGCCCCGCGACCTCCTCTGTCCGCGACCAGCCGTCATCTCTTCCCTCACCCTTATTTGGAGGGGCATTACGGACTTCCCTACCGCGGCAAATCCCGGCCGCATCCGACTCCTCCGAACTTAGACGCCCTGCGACTGTGCCCGGTGTCAGGCGTCGGACAGCCGCCGTCGAAATCTTGAAGCCGTTCTGTCGGCAACCGAACGTAAGACCATTTCAACTTCAGATAGAAAGAAAACAGAGGAAATTTTACGTTGCGGAGGTGTAAATTATTTGGCATTAGAAGTGCTGCCTCGGAATTGCAATGGCTTACGCATTGGGGGTGCCGGCGATTCAACTCCGTGGCAGAGAAACCAAACGAGACCGCAAACCGTCTTGAGCTTGGGGCCGCTTCTCCTCGTGGCAGCATTGGCGCTTCACCAGGACTGCATCCCCGGAGGTCCAGGTTCCATCTCATCCATTGAGCGGCACTTGCGGCAGTGAGTTGAAAATTCGGAGACAGAAAACCTATGAGCGTGGCTGAAACCATTACACCCCTGATCCCGAACTCCCAGGCCGGTGGTTCGACGATAGCAATCTCGGTCGACGGGCACACCGTGGCTGCCGCGGATGGCGAGTTGCTGATCGAAGCCGTCCTCCGCGAGAAGGAAATTCCCCACATCTGTTACCACTCCCCGCTGATGGGTCCAATCCAGACCTGCGATACCTGCCTGGTTGAAGTGGGTGGAAAGCTGGTCCGCGCATGCGGCACAACGGTGTCAGCCGGGATGCAGGAAGTAGTCACCGATTCGCAGCGCGCCCAGGCTGCGCGCGCCGAGGCTTTAGACGTGATTCTCGGCAACCACATGCTGTACTGCACGGTCTGCGACAACAACAACGAGAATTGCAGGGTTCACAACACGGCGCTCGAGCTGAATGTTACGCACCAGAACCACCCCTTCACCCCGAAACCGTATGAAGTGGACATGTCGAATCCGTTCTATCGCTACGACCCCAGTCAATGTATTCTCTGCGGCCAATGCGTACAGGCCTGCCAGACCGTGGAGGTGAACGAAACCCTGTCCATCGGGTGGGAGCTTGACCGCCCCCGCGTTCTTTGGGATGGCGGGATGCAGATCGGCGGATCAAGCTGTGTTTCCTGTGGACACTGCATTACCGTCTGTCCCTGCAACGCGCTCATGGAGCGGTCGATGTTGGGCGAAGCCGGCTTCATGACGTCGATCCCGCACGACTCGTTGAACAAGCTTATCGACGTTGTGAAGGACCTGGAGCCTGAGATGGGCTATGGCGCCATCATGCAGGTGTCGCAGACCGAAGCGGCGATGCGCGAGGAACGCATCGAGCGGACAAAAACTGTCTGCACGTATTGCGGCGTCGGCTGTAGTTACGATGTCTGGACGCGCGACCGTCATATCCTGAAGATTGTCCCGCTGCATGGCGAGTCCAATCAGATCTCGACCTGCGTGAAGGGCAAGTTCGGCTGGGACTTTGTGAATAGCAAGGACAGGCTGCAACGTCCTTTGATCCGGCACGAAGGAGGCTTCCGCGAGGCTTCGTGGGAAGAAGCGCTCACACTGGTCGCAGAGCGGCTGGGAGCGATCAAGAAGGAAACGGGACCAGACTCGATTGCAATCGTCGTATCGTCCAAGGCCAGCAATGAAGATGGCTTCCTGATGCAGAAGTTTGCACGGGCTATCATCGGCACAAACAACGTTGACAACTGCTCTCGCTACTGTCAGGCACCCGCAACGCAGGGGCTCTTTCGAACGGTGGGGCTTGGAGGGGATAGCGGATCCATAGAAGATATGGGCGAAGCCAAGTTGGTTCTGGTGGTTGGATCGAATACCGCTGAATCGCATCCAGTCATCGCCACGCGAGTAAAGCGTGCCCACAAGCTGCACGGGCAGCGGCTGATCGTCGCTGACGTTCGCGAGCACGAGATGGCAGAGCGCGCCGATATCTTCTTTCGCCCGCGTCCTGGTACAGACCTGGCGTGGCTCTCCGCGATGAGCAAGTACATGTTCGACAACGGCCACGCCAAATTGGATTTCCTCCAGAAGTGGGTGAACAGCGTTGACGAGTACCGCAAGAGTCTTGATCCCTTCACCATGGAGTACGCCGCTGAAGTCTGCGACGTACCCCTTGAGACCTTGCACCGTGTAGCCGAGGAGATAGCCCAGGCAGAGACCATGTGCGTTCTCTGGGCCATGGGAATCACACAGCACACCGACGGGTCGGATGCCTCTACCGCGATCTCCAATCTGCTGCTCGTTACCGGCAACTACATGCGTCCTGGAACCGGCGCCTACCCCTTGCGCGGCCACAATAACGTGCAGGGTGCGGGCGATATCGGCGCGGCCCCCAACACCTTCCCCGGCTATCAGAGCGTCACGGATGACCAAGTGCGAGCGAAGTTCGAACTGGGGTGGGGAGTGAAGCTGCCCAATTATCGCGGTCTCGATAATCACGAGATGGTCGAAGCCGCTCTCGAAGGAAAGCTGCGTGCGATGTACCTCGCCGGCGAGGACATGGTATACGCAGACTCGAACGCCAATGTTGTCGCGGCTGCGTTTGAAAAACTCGACTTCTTCGTCGTTCAGGACATCTTTTTCACCGAGTCCTGCCGTTATGCTGATGTAATCCTTCCCGCCTCTCCGGCTTTAGAGAAGGATGGAACCTTCACCAGTACCGAACGCCGCATCCAGCGCTTCTATCAGGCGCTGCCGGAGTTGGGCGATAGCCGTGCCGACTGGAAGATTACCCAATCGCTCGCGCAGAAAATGGGTGCCTCCTGGAACTATCAGCACCCGTCGGAGATCATGGCCGAGCTGGCTTCCCTGTCTCCGCTGTATGCAGGATGCAGCTACGAGCGCCTGGAGGGATACAACACCCTGCAGTGGCCCGTCGCTCCGGACGGCAAAGATCAACCGCTTCTCTATACAGAAGGTTTTGAGTTCCCCGACAAGAAGGCGCGGCTGTTTCCGCTCGCCTATCGCGAGCCCAGCGATCCCCCTGATTCCGAGTTCGATCTATTTCTTAACAATGGCCGTCAACTGGAACATTTCCACGAAGGCAACATGACCAACCGGGTGCCGGGAATCAAGCAGGAAACTCCCGAGCCTTATGTCGAGATCTCGCCTGAACTTGCTCACGAACGATCGATCGCCTCAGGACAATGGGTCCGTTTGACAAGCCGCTATGGAGCGCTCAAAACCAAGGTTCTCGTAACCCATCGCGTCGAAGCCAAGCAGGTCTATTTGCCCCTTACCGCTCATGTGAATTTGCTCACCGGAAACCACGTGGATCCGGCGACGCACACACCTGCTTTCAAGGAGACCGCCGTAAAGATGGAGATCCTTCCAGAGCGTGGCGAGGATCCTCTACGCCGCCTAAATTTCCGCTATTCCGGGAAACCCACTCCACAGATGGGCGTTGAGGTCGAAAGAAAGTGGAAGCGCGCAGACTATCGCTTTCCCGGGGAGTCTTCGCTGGTTCAGATCAGGCCGGCCGCGCCGGCAGGGAGAAGATAGCATGGCCGCTGCTGTGGAGTTTCATACCTATACACCGCCCGATTCACGCCTGGATCTGGTTCGCCGCATTGAGAGCGCCCCCCGCGAGCATGCCGAGGCAGTCCTCGAAGCGTATGACGTGCTGCAACGCCTGCACGACAGCGGTACGCTCGGTCTCATCAATGGGCTTCTCAGTGCCGAGGACACCGTGATCGGCAAGGTGACCGATGTGGTGAGCTCCAGGCAGGCGGTGACGGCTTTGCGCATCGCCATGATTCTTGGAAACGCACTGACCTCGATCGATGCGGATCGCGTTCACGCAGCGGTCGCGGAGGCGGAGACGCACACACCTTCTCTTTGGCAACTTTTTCGCGCCGCTCGCAGCAAAGAGGTTCGGAAGGCCGCAGGCCTCGGTCTTTCGCTGGCACAGATATTCGGTGCTTCGCTGCTGGCACGCAAGGGCCCCGGTACGGTCGGGCCAGCTATCGGCTCCAAATGACCCGCCGCGAAATCGGATGATTCCTTTCCTGCGATTCACTCATCAATAAGAGTGCACAAATGATGTTCGGAGCGAGTATGCCGAAAAACAATCGCTGGGCAATTGCAGTAGCAGGCTTCCTGATGCAAATGGCTCTTGGAGCCGTCTATGCGTGGAGCGTTTTCAGGGCTCCTCTCGTCAAGCAGTTTCACTGGTCTATCGAAGAAGTAACGCTCACCTTCACCATCTCGATCTTTGTCCTGAGCGTCGCTTGTTTCTTCGGTGGGCTATGGCTGAACAAGAAAGGCCCTCGCGTCGTCGCCCTCACGGGTGGCTTCCTCTACGGCCTCGGCGTCTTCCTGGCAAGCTTCTCCGCCAACAAGCTATGGTGGCTCTACCTTAGCTATGGAGTCATTGGAGGCATAGGCGTTGGACTCAGCTACATCGTGCCCATCGCCGTGCTGGTCAAGTGGTTCCCCGATCGTCGCGGCCTCATTACCGGCGTTGCGGTAGGCGGCTTTGGCGCCGGCGCTCTTGTCACTGCACCCGTTGCGACTCGCCTGATTCAGAGTGTCGGCGTCCTGCAGACATTCGCCTATCTCGGCATCGCCTATCTCGTAATTACCATGGCCACCGGCTACTTCATGCAGAACCCGCCGGACGGCTGGCGACCGGCAGGCTGGGTCCCCACCGCGACCGAGAAAGCGCAGCGCGCGGCGGCCGATTACACTCTCGGTGGCGCGCTGAAGACTTGGCAATGGTGGGCTCTCTGGTCGCTGCTGTTTCTGAATACCTCGGCTGGCATCTCGATCATCTCGCAGGAGTCGCCGATGTTTCAGGAGATCGCCAAGGTCAGCGCCGTCGCAGCTGCTGAAATGGTGGGCATCGCCAGCATTGGCAATGCGTTTGGCCGAGTCTTCTGGGCCTGGGTCTCCGACGCCCTAACCCGGCGCTGGACATTTGTGGTCATGTTCCTGCTTCAGATCGGTCTGTTCTGGATCCTGCCAGGCATCGCTTCCGCGTCGATTCTCACGGTTCTGGCGTTCATCATCCTCATGTGCTACGGAGGAGGCTTCGGCACCATGCCGGCATTTGCAGCCGACTACTTCGGCTCCAAGAATGTTGGTCCGATCTACGGCCTCATGCTTACGGCCTGGGGGTTCGCGAGTGCCTTCGGTCCTCTCCTCATCGCACACATGCGTCAAATCAGCGGGTCGTACGGCAGCGGACTTCACGTGGTAGCCGGCATTATGGCGGTGTCCGTCATTCTGCCTATTCTTGTCTCGCCGCCAAAGTCGACGGCTGCACCTGCCGTAGACTCCCGTGCACCTGGCGCTACAGCGGGGCTAAGCGGCAGTAAGTCCGGGTCAACAGCTGGTTCCAAATGAGTCTCCCCGCAGCTGAACTCAACCATCGATCCTCCGAATCGGATGACGTGGCAGCTGACGCCTCGTTCCGTGGCGCACATCCTTCGGTAACGCCTGCGGAGATCGTCCGAGTGAAGCGCGGTGAAGTCACCGTGGTGCAGGACGCCGTCGCCGTAGAGGAACCGCTTGAGATCCAACTCGTCTATGGAGCGACCGATGCTCGCAAGGTCAAGTCAATCTCCATCACCATGCGAACTCCGGGCAATGACGAGGAACTGGCCGCCGGTTTCCTGATGACCGAAGGCGTGGTGCGTGACTCGACTCACATTGCCAGGATCGGAACTCCATCAGCAGCCAACACTGCGCCTGCGAACGCAACCAACGCCAGGCAGGTAGCTCTCCCTACGGGACTGCGATCGCAGGTGATTCGCGTAGAACTCTCACCCGAAGTCGAAGTGAGCATGTCTACCCTGGAACGAAACTTCTACACCACGTCGAGTTGCGGTGTCTGCGGGAAGGCGTCGCTCCTCGCTCTTCGAACGCTTTGCCCGTTGCCGCAGCACGACCACTTCATGATCCGCTCTGACACTCTGTCTACGCTTCCACAACAACTTCAGCCAGTGCAGGCAGCGTTCAAACAAACAGGCGGCCTGCATGCTGCGTCGCTTTTCACTGCGGACGGACGGCTGCAATCCGTGCGGGAAGATGTTGGACGGCACAATGCCGTCGACAAGCTTCTTGGTGAGGCCTTCCTTCAGGACGCGGTCCCCCTTCGCAACCATCTGCTGCTTCTCTCCGGACGCGCGAGCTTTGAGCTCCTGCAGAAGGCAGTCATGGGCGGAATTCCAATGGTTGCTGCGATCGGTGCGCCGTCAAGCCTGGCAATCGACGTGGCCCGCGAGTTTTCTATCACCCTGGTCGGCTTTCTGCGCCCCGAGTCCTTCAACATCTACTCCGCTCCACATCGCGTGCTGGGGCCAGGTGGAACGCCCTTTCACGGTTAGGAGGTCTGCAATGAAACTTCGAATCAAAGGAAACTCGCTGCGGCTCCGCGTGACGCCCTCCGACGTAGAGCAACTACTGCGCGATGGAGCCATTCGAGAGCACGTTCAATTCACGGCCAATCCTAAGGACCGGCTTACGTACGAAATCATCCGTTCGTTATCTGGCCCAACGGCAACTGTGGCATACTGCTTAGGAAATATCACAATTAGCGTGCCGGAGGGCCAACTAAAGCAGTGGGCAGGCAGTAACGAGGTTGGGGTCTACACCGACCTGGCGGTAGGTGACGACCAGGTGCTCTCCGTGGCTATCGAAAAGGATTTTGCCTGCCTGGATCTGAGCGACGCCGAGAACGAAGATACGTTTCCAAACCCAAATCTAGCCGCCGCCTGCTGATGAATCTGAAACCGTGTCCGCTCAGTTGAGCGCCTTCTACGCTACACAACACTCACCATCCAAAGGAGATTTCATGGCAACCACGAAAGAACGAATTGCGCTCCAAAAAGCACCGCTGAAGGTCCCAACCGATATCACTCCAGAGGCAGTCGCCGATATTACTGGAGCCCTGAATGCCCTGCTTGCGGATGTATTTAGCCTCTACCTCAAGACCAAGAACTTCCATTGGCACATGAGCGGACCGCACTTCCGCGATTACCACCTTCTGCTCGATGACCACGGCGATCAGATCTTCGCGATGACGGACGACATTGCCGAGCGTGTCCGTAAGATCGGTGGGGCCACCGTCCGCTCCATCGGGCACATCGCCCGCCTGCAGCGCATCCCTGACAACGATGCGGACTTTGTGACTCCGAAAGATATGTTGAGCGAGCTTCGCGAGGACGAGAAGGCCCTGGTCTCCAGCATGCGAGCGGTCCACACCGTCTGCGATGAAGCCGGCGATGTTGCCACCGCCAGCCTGCTCGAAAACTGGATCGATCAAGGCGAGCGTCGCATCTGGTTCCTATTTGAGACGACCCGCGGGTAAGACCGCGAGCGTGACCGCGGCTGAGAATAGGGTGCTGCGACTCAGCCGTCGCAGCGCCCAGGACAGCGTATGCGTTCCCGTAGATTTGCACGCCAAATGCGGCGCCTTCATTGCTGCCCGTTTCTGCCAGCGATGAATCCCGACCCCATGTACCGCTTCACACAGAGGTTAAGGGTGGGCCAATCATTTCTCACGTTGTTCACCTGATCGTGGGGTACGTCGCCGTCGAACGGAAGCTGCCGGGTTAGGCAGCTTCATTCACTTTGAATTGCTCCGTCTTGCCGAACTCCTTGTTGATCGGCAATGTTACTTATGCAAGCCGGTCGCCAAATCCCGAAGAGCCTCGCCGCGTTGGGGTCGGCGTGAGTCGTTCTTCTATGTGATTGGATCAGCGTGCGTTCTCAGAACGAGATACACGGAAGACAAGGGTGGAACGATGCAGGTGTCGGAAGGTTCTTGACACTTTTCCAAGGGGTGTCAAGATACCGACGCGCGCCGCACCGGATCGAGGTTCAGTTTTGGCGTTAGGGTGAGAGCCTTGAGCGAGCCGACCTTGATAGACGTGAAATGCGACGGATTTGGGGTCCGTCGCATTTCACCTGCTGCTGAACGTCGAGTTGATTGCGTTACTGGTCGTTGCCTTCGGTCAGGTCTGCGGCAGCGGGTTTGAGGTAGCCGAAGAGGCCGCCAGTGCCTTTGTTCGGACCTGCGGTGAAGTAGAGTTCAGAACCGGGAGCGCCAGCGGGATCGTAGCTGCCGGCGGCAGAGTTATTCGCCGAGCTGAGGTCCCAGAGGCCGTTGATTGCGATGGTCATTCCGCTGGCATTCTGGAGCAGGCCTTTGAACTGCCCGGTGACGAGGTCATAGATTGCGATGGTTCCGCTGCCTTCGGTGGTTCCGCCGCCGGCGAACTGGCCGATGAGCAGATCGTGACTGAACGCGCCGAAGTCCTGCGGAGCGAGGGCTACTCCCCAGGGAGCGTTGAGCCAGTCACCATGCTCGAGCCGCTGGAGAAGGCGTCCCTTGGCGGTGAAGATATCGACATAGCCAAGGCCTGGGCCGTCGGTTTCGACAGGCTGACCCTGCTGGTGGAGAGCATAGGTGACGACAACATCGTTGCCTACCGTCTGGACGTTGAACGGAACGAAGTTGGGAGGCAGGAAACGATCGGTGAAGGCCTTGCTGTTATCGCCGTTGTCGTTGTCGTTGTTGTTTTGGTTGCCATTGCCGTGCCCGTTGTCTTGATCCTGATCGTTCGGGTTGAGCGTTACGGGGTGGAAGTTGCTGTCGTAGACATCGACGCGGCCTTTGTTGAAGTTGGCAGCGTAGAGGTAGCGGTTGCCGTCGACCAGAGCGCTGGTGAGACCGGTGTAGCTGGATCCATCCGTTGTCTTGACGGCGATGACGGCATGGACGGAGGGAGCAGCGGCGCCGGCCGCGATGGCGACGTTAGGATTCCACCCGGCAATTGCGCCGTCGAGGGTAGCGAAGAGAAAGCTAGAGGCAAAACCGCCCGGGAGCACGAAGTCGGTCGGCACGCTGTTGAAGATGGTTCCGGTGGGAGTGCCGGTGGGAAACGTTTTGCTGTTGGGATCGACCTTGGGAATGGTGACGATCAGGGAGTTCTTGACGCCGGCTCCGTTGAAGAGCGTGCTGAGTCCGGTGCCGTTATCGGAGATCCACCACGGGCTGGAGGAGCTGCGGGACAGGCCCCAGGGGTTGATCAGAGTCGGGTCCGTGACAGGAGCGACGCCGGAGGTGTTGGAGACGAGGTTGACTTGAGTGTAGTGCTGTCCGAAGGCGACAGCGGACATGGAGAAGGCCAGCGCTATTCCGCTGGTCACGCGCAGAAACGTCTTCATAGCAAGCTCTCCTGAGACTGTGGGTCCCCGCAGATGTGCCCGACCAGTGCCGGTGCTGGAACGTGGAATTAAGCTGCAGGCGGGGAGAAACTGCGCTTGGAAATCCTCAGCAAGCGTAGTGGGGTCAGCTCAGATTATTGTCATGAATTTGTCAGCGTCTTGTCATCATTTGCGACAACTTGAGACGAGAGATTTGGTTGCTTCGAGACGTATTGCAGCTTGAAGAATTTCGTCGACAATGGCCTGCGTGGGGTCCGGAGCTACAGCGGCTGCGAACCTCGAGCCCGGCGAGAAATGGGCAATGGCAAGAACGCCTGCGCAAGGTGTCGAGAATCGACTCGACACCTTGCGGGTCATGACGCTGCTGTTACTTTTCACGATCGCCGGAGGCCGCCTGCATGATGAATTTCGTCACTTCGTCAGGCTCTGCCAACATCACGACATGGCAGGATGGAAGAGTGATCGTCACGGCTCCCATGCGCTGCGCCAGGGTTCGCTCGAGATCGGGTGAGATCGCGCGATCGTCTGCGGCCACGATATACCAATCCGGTTTGTCTCTCCAGGCCGCAGGGCCAACAATGGGGGCACCGAGCGCGGCCGTGGCAGAGGCAGGCCCCTGCGCGGCAAACAGCGTTCCCCGCTCTTTGGGAGTAAGCTGCTGTGCGAAATCCTCGAAAATTCCCTTCTCGGTTATCTTGAGGAAGCCTTCACTGTCTGCACGCAGCTCATTCATGATGGGAGTCGCGGGCACCTCCTGTAAGAGCGAGAAAGAGGATTCGCCGGTGTCCGGTGCGAAGGCAGCGACAAAGACGAGTCCCGCAACCTTCGGATCATTTCCAGCTTCAGAAATTACCGCGCCCCCGTACGAATGACCCACCAGGAGCACAGGCCCATCTTCGAGAGCAATGGCACGCCGGGTGATGGCTACATCGTCCTCGAACGAGGCCAGCGAGAGTTGTACCGCCGTGACCTGAAAGCCTTTCTCCTGCAGGCGCGGGATTACCTTATCCCAACTTGATCCGTCCGCCCATGCGCCATGGACGAGGATGATGTTTTTGAGTGCATGCGCGGAGTCCTGCGCCGCTGCCTGGAGGCTACCAGCGGCCACGGCGAGAACCGCCAGTACGCTGCCGAGTTTGAGAATCGTTCCGATTGATTTCATGACCGTCTCCTATTGGTTGGTGGTTCGGGGAATGACGACTGAGAAGCGAAGGGATTGCTGGGACGCTACTTCGAACCGGCTTTGGATGCCGCTTCGAAGATCACACCAGCGACCTTCGCCGGCTGCGCCAGCATGATCACGTGGCTGGAGCGCGCAGTGGTCGTTGTCGCTCCGATTCTCTTCGCCTGGGCCGCTTCGAGAACGGGTGAAATTGCCCGGTCATTGGCTGCGATGATGTACCACGACGGCTTCGTCTTCCAGGCCGGAACCGTGACCTCTCCCTTCATCGCGGCAACGCTCACAGGAACCTGCGTTGCGGTCAGAATCGCAATCTCTTTAGGAGAAAGGTCTTGCGCGAAGTCCTCAGCAATCCCCTTGGGGGTCAGTTTGAGGAAGCCACTTTTGTCGGGTCGCAGCTCGGTGCCGATCGGCGTCGCAACGCTCGTAATGAGGCCAAAGGTAGATTCTCCCTGGTCTGGAGCTACGGCCGACACATAGACGAGTCCGGCCACCTTAGGATCGTTCCCGGCTTCGGTGATGACAGCTCCACCGTATGAGTGACCGACCAGCAATACCGGCCCATCCTCGAGAGCAATGGCCCGTTGCGTTGCGGCAACGTCGTCCGCGAAGGACGTCAATGGAATCTGAACGGCAACAACGTGCAGCCCCTTCGCCTCCAACAACGGAATGACCTTCGACCAGCTCGAACCGTCCGCCCATGCCCCGTGAATCAGGAGTACGGTTTTCACGCGTGCTGTGGACGGTGTTTGTCCCGTAGCTTTGGCGGCAGGAACGACGAGTGCGAGTAGTGCGACACACGTCGCCACCACATTCCGAACAAACTTGAATGCTTGCATTGTATTTCTCCTTTATCTGGTGAAGATCCGTAGAAGAACTCGAACGTGTTCTCATAAAATCCGTACGGATTGAGCTAATGCTGACAAAAACGGATCGCTCGCTTATCAAGCGCTACGGAGCGCTGAAGGGGTTTAGGGCTCATGCAACTGAAAGGGTTGAAACGCAGACCATTTCAGGCTCAGCACGGCATGGCAGCGGGATGCGATGCCGCTATCGAGTGTGATCGCACAACGCATCCAAGATCACGGTAGAGATTTTCCGCGTGAGTCAACACACCAGGAACTACAGAAAACTACCTGCTCTTTTCTACAGTTCAACCAGGCGTCTTGAGGTGCGACCGGGTTCACAACTTCTCATGATCTCCGGCGACTCGGCGATAGAGTTTGCGCAGATTCGCAAGGATGCCATGATCGGGATGCAGGAAGCTCACGTTGCCGGGCACCGTCACCGAGATATCCGTTCCGGATTCAGTGGAACTGAGAATCGTCAATCGTCCCTGGATGCGGGCAGCGCGCTCCCGCATCCCCTGCAAGCCGTGATGGTCATCTCTCCCACTCATGGCGTAGCCCGGATCGATTCCGACCCCATTGTCCCCGACATGAAGCGTCAGGTCCTGGCCGTACGTCAGGTCGATGCTCAGACGACTTCCGTGGGAATGTGATTTTGCATTCTGAATCGCTTCATTTCCTATTCGATATAGCTCGTCGCGAACGATCGGATGCAACTCGCGTGCATCCCCAATGACCGAAATCGATACGGTCATTCCGTCCGGGACAGTTCCACTTTCCGCAGCCCGCCGCAGCGCCGGTACGAGATCGTTTTTCAGTGTCGTGGACGACCGCAGCGAGTTCAGCGCAGCACGGCCTTCCGCAATTGCCTGTCCAAGCCAGCCGGACACCTGTCCCAAGGCATGGTGCATCTTCTCCGGATCCAAGGGTTCCTCGAGCCCATCGTCGACGACGAATTTGCTGCCTTGAATCGTCTGAAGGAACGTATCGTGGAGCTCTCGCGCCATGCGGGTGCGCTCGGACAGCCGCTCGTCGAACCGCGCTCCAATGGCCCTCGCGATCTGCCGAACGCGAAGGCGATAGACCGCCCAGATGAAGACAATCGCTGCGGCCACGCACGCGGCTAAGAAGGTACGGGTTTGGTACCACGTGGGGAGCACTTCAAAATCTAAGCTCGCACCCCGCGTGTTCCATACCCCCTCACTGTTGCTGGCGATCACATGAAAGCTGTATTTCCCTGGCGGAAGATTGTCATAGAACGCCTGCCGCCGTGGGCCAGCATCGTGCCAGATCTTCTCCCACCCATGCAACATATAGCGAAAATGTATCGTTTGCGGCATGGCGAAGCTGGGTGCGGTGTAGTCGATCTGCAGTTCGCTCTTGATGGAAGGCAGACGCAGACCATTCACGGCCGCGTAAGCCTGCCGGTCAACAAACACGTCCTCGACATGCACCGGCGGGACTACATCACTCATCCGATTTGCCGGGTCGACACTCTGCAATACAACGCCGTTCACAAACCAAAGCCGCCCATCCGGAGACTTCGCAGCTCCATTAAAGGGAGCAAGGCCGGTCTGCGCGCCGTCCTGGGCATCCAATACTCGGAACTGCAGTTTACTGTCAGGCTTAGCCCACCATTCGTCCACTTCAATTCGTGGAATATCAATCAGGCCGCACTGCGTGTACAACCACAGGTCACCGCGATCGTCCGTCATCAAGGCCTGGATGTCATCGCAAGGGAGACCATTCTGCACGGTCATCGTCTGCTGCTTCCCATTCCTCCACGCGATGACTCCCGAAGATGTAGCTCCCAAGACGGAACCATCCGGACCAACGAACAGCTGATTGAACCTCGACGTCCCGTTAGAACTCTCCGAGTGCCCGAAACGAAACATCTCGAGTTTGCCATTGGCGTATCGTCCAAGGTCGCCGCTCATCAGGCCTAGCCAGAGAGCACCGTCGGGAGCGGCCGCGACACTGCGTGCAGCCGGCATTTGCGGCGCTGGAAGTTCCTGTTGCACGGAATCGTTCTTAATCCGAACCAGCCTTCGCGGAGTACCGCTGATCTCAGCCCAAACAGTGTGTGCCGTATCCTCTGCCAATCCCACTACGAATCCAAGCGGGGAGCTGTCGGGTTTGTTGATGCGGCGGAACCTGCCGTTCTCGTAAATGTTCAGGGTATTGTCGATTCCCACCCACACCCTGCCTCGGTCGTCTTCAAGAAGAGCTGTCACCTGGTCGCCAGGCAGCCCCTTCTTCGCTTGCAACGAAGAGATCGTCCCATTGCGTATCGATCCCAGGGCTCCTGCGCCTCCTGCCCAGATCGTTCCATCATGTGCAGCAAGAACAGAGTCAATTTCATCCGTCCCCAATCCCCCGAGACCCGGGATGGTTGTTACGCGGAGATCACGGAAACAATCGAGCCCCCTCGTAGTCGCGACCCAGACATCCCCCTCGTTGTCTTCATAGAAGGCCATAATATAGTCGCCCGAAAGGCCATCGGAGCTTCGAAATCGATCGACTGTGCCATTATGAATTCGGTAGATGCCCTGCGCCTCCGTGCCAATCCACAAGCTGCCCTGTCTATCGGAAAACAATGCGGTTACATTCAGAGAGCTCCCGTCAATACCCGGGGCAAGAAACGGCTTCAAAGCCCCGTGGACCACTTGTTCGAGTCCAAGTCCGGGACCACCCGGATTGATTCCTGCCAGAACGACGCCATCCGGTTGAACCGCGACTGACATCACACCCTGAGCTGGGTCCCCTCGCAGTCCCTTTATCCTTAAGACACTGGTTGAGCCTGGACGCCATCGTATGAGCGAGGTAGTGTCCCCGATCCAAAGGGAGCCGGAGGAATCCTCCCCGAGGGATGCGCCTCCTCGCAGGGCGACTCCATCGTTCTGGCCGTAGCATTGGGTTTCCAGACCCACTTCCCGGCAAAGCGCGACACCGTCCGCACCATACTGTTGATAGCGCGCGAACCATACTTCTCCATTGAGCCGTTCGATGATTGCATCGATGCGGCCCAGCGAGCCCGGATATCGGAAGAGCTTATGATCTGCCCAATGCAGCAGTCCAGACTCTGTACCAATCCAGAGACTCCCATCACGGGCTCCCAGCAGGGATTGGACCCTGAAGGAGGGCGTCCGGTCCCCGGGCCTCGGCACCCACGGAACGAACCGCACACCATCAAAGCGCACCAGTCCGTTCTGCGTTCCGATCCACAGATATCCATCCGTCGTCTGTGCAATGGCGTAGGGACGGCCATTGAAGAATCCGTCCTGCAACCTCCAGACGGAATGGCCAAACTGCGATATCTGCCGGCTCGGATCGACCGCCCAGGCGGTGCACGTTGTCCAGAGCAATAAGAGACACAGTCGGAGAGAACGCGAGGTCTTCAACTTGGCCACCTTGGCGATTCTTAGCGCACTGCTCCTGAGTCAAGCTGCAGGGGCCGGTCAACGAATACTCACTTCAGCGTTTCACGATAGCGCCTTTCAGGCATTCGCGGAACATCACAATCTACTGCCTGTATGCTGTAGTTTTCTACAGCTCGAAATCAGACTTCGAGCAGACCCCGTCGCACCGCAATCGTGACAGCATGGGTTCTATCGTTCGCCTGCAGTTTGTCCACCAGATTTTTGATGTGGAAGTTGACCGTCGTCTCGGCGATCGCGAGCTTATCGGCAATCTGCTTGTTGCGATGGCCATCCCGAATGAGCTTGAGCACCTGCAACTCGCGGGGGGTAAGGTCGTCTTCGCCCCAATGCTCCGAGAGCCGCGCCGCAACTTCAGGAGGAAGATACCGTCGACCTGCGTGGACGGTGCGGATCACCTCCAGCAATTCGCCCTTCGGCATGCTCTTCAGGATGTACCCGGAAGCCCCTGCGCGCATCGCCCGCTGGATCTCTCCGTCGCCGTCGGAAGTCGTCAGCATCACGACGCGCGCCTGCGGAAATTCTCCGCGAATCGCGATCAGTGCATCGGTGCCGTTGGTGCCAGGAAGACGCAGATCCATGAGCGTGACATCGGGGCGAAGTCGACGGAACTCCGCCAGCGCCTCAACCGCATTCGTTGCCTGTGCCGCGAGCACCATATCTGGCTGCGAAGCAATGATCGTGCTCAAGCCTTCCCGGAAAACCGGGTGGTCTTCGACGCTCAAGATGCGAATTGGCTGGCTGCCCATCTTGAAGACCCTCAATGGGATGATTGTAAAGGTGTAACCTGCTGAGCGCCTGTCCTGCTGAGGAAGTGCTGTCCTGGTTGCTCCCAGGGATTCACGCGCAGTGAAAATAAAGGAGATCGATCTTTTTTTCACCGCGATACCCCGATTCATACCCAACTTAAAAAGCCACTCACATCCCGATTCCGGGGGCACGTCTTCGCACCTTCTGAAACGACGTAAGGCGTTGGTAAGAACGAAGCGAACCGAGGAAATTTCCACGCCCTGCGGCCTTCTTTTGATGTTCGGGTTAAGCGCAGTTGGATTAATGACGGGCTCTCCGGGGTCGAAGTTTCTCAAAACCCCGTTTCTCGGGAACCTCGATCTTCAACACGATCCGAGAGGCTTCGATGAGTGCATTGGTCTGGAGTCACCAATCCAGATACAAGACCGCCAGGGTCACCGGACACTTGCTGACAAATCAGGACTAATCACCAAGTCGATGAGTGCCTCGGCGATTTATCACTCAGCGGGATTCAAAGGCACTGATAACTTTCGAGTAGTTGGCAATTCAACAATCACTAATGAAAAACACTTTCATAGGTACTAATCGTGTCTCAACCGGGGTTGGGGACTTCTTCGAGGTCACCCCTCTACGGCGGCAGCGCAGGTGGAACACCGTTACGCATGCGTCAACCTTCGCCGGATAAACCGTAGCGCGCCATGCGGACGGGAAAGCTAGTGATTTTCCTAGTTGTTTCGATCTCACTCACCCTGTACGAATAGGCACGAATCACCCAGAGGCGGACTGCGCGATTAGGATTCCGTACGTTTCAAGGGCCGGTAGCACCAAAGGCCACGCGCGTGTTATCCGCTCAGCCGTATGAGGGCTCATTGAATGACCACGACGATGGAATGGATTAGGGACGCTCTGCGAGCTTATCCGCAACTGGCGTTGTTTCTCACCCTGGCTGCGGGTTTTCTGCTGGGCAGAGTTCGCATAGGCTCGTTCAAGCTGGGACCGGTTGTGGGGTGCCTTTTGGCGGGCATTGCGGTGGGACAGATTGGCATCGTCGTGCCAAGTGTTCTTGGCACAACATTTTTCCTCCTGTTCCTGTTTTCCATTGGTTACAAAACCGGGCCTCAGTTCTTCCGAGGTTTTGGCCGGGGTGCTCTTCCACAGGTAGCACTGACGTTGTTGTTCGATGTGACTGGATTCATTACTGCATACGGAGTGGCGACTCTCTTCGGGTTCGATGCTGGAACCGCGACAGGGCTTCTTGCCGGTGGTTTGCATTCTTCGGAGGCGCTAGGAACAGGAAGTGATGCCATTGCAAAGCTGGCCGTTGGAGACGAGGTGCGTCGCGCTCTAACCGCGGATGCGACGGTGGCTTACGCGGTGACGTATCTGGTGGCAATTTTTGCTGGAATATTCGTGCTTGTCCAAGTTAGTCCCTGGTTGATGAGGATCGATCTACGCGCGGAGTGCAAGAAGCTCGAGGACGAACTGGGCATGAAAAAGGAGGAGATCGGACTTGTCTCAGCCTACAAGCAGTTCGTGATGCGGGCTTACAAGGTGCCGGAGGAGATGGATGGTAAGCGGGTCGCCGAAATCGAGAATGCGTTCTCGCCGGAGCGCGTGTTTGTGGAGAGAGTGCAGAACGCGCAAGGCGTTTTCGACGGCAAGCCAGATCTTCGATTGCACGAAGGGAACCTGATTGTTCTTTCGGGACGTCTGAGAATGCTCGGAGGAGCGGGCAATCCGCTGCGATTCTACGAGGTCGAAGAGTCACAACTACTGGATGTACCTGCCATAGCGGTCGATCACGTTCTGGAGCGGAAGGACCTGGTGCATCGAACGTTGGCTGAGATTGTTGAGGCGCTGGAACGGAGCGTGGCCACTCGAGGAGTTTATTTGCGCAAAGTGGTGCGGGCAGGAGAGGAACTGCCGCTAGGGGCGAAGGTGGTACTGGAACGTGGTGATGTGCTGACATTAATCGGAGCAAAACAACACGTCGACCGAGTGGCAGCGCAGCTGGGCCCGGTGCAACGGGCGTCGCATGCGACCAATCTAGTGTGGCTTTGTCTTGCAATTGGAATCGGCGGACTGCTTGGTTTGCCCGCTATACATGTTGGCGGAGTCAGCATCGGTCTCGGTCTTCCCGTGGGCGTACTTCTTGCGTCATTTGTCATCGGCTGGGTGCAGTCGATACGGCCTCTGTTCGGCAGAGTGCCTGAGTCTGTCATCTGGTTACTGGATTCTCTTGGACTCAATGGATTCCTGGCCTCAGTGGGCATTAACGCTGGGCCGAGTTTTGTGCGCGGATTGCAGTCGAGCGGGCTTGAGCTTCTACTTACCGGATTGATTGTGTGCTCGGTCCCATGTTTGATCACCGTTCTTGTTGGCCGCTACATCTTCCGAGTACATCCGGGCATTCTACTCGGAATGTGCGCAGGGAGCGGTACATCTTCCCCTGGTTTAGCTGCGATTCAAGAGAAAGCAGAAAGCCGTGTGCCCGTCTTAGGGTACGGGTTGAGTTACGCAATCAGCGCATTGGTATTGGCGCTATGGGGATCAATCATCGTGATGTTGGTGCATAAGGGTTGAAGACGATGGTCCAAATTTGCGGCATCGATTCTATAGATCTACGGCGGCCAGTTGTTTCACCTGACGAACATTATCGATCGAACTAGGGAAATCCCCAGTTGAAGCGGCTCTGAGCAGGTGTTACGTTCTGGGAAAGTTGACATGGAGAATCCTGGCCAACGACGTGGTCTGGCGTCAGCAATCTGACGTACCAGTCAACTTCCTCGTCCCCGAATAACAGTTGTCAACGCCCTGGTTGGGTTTGTCGAGCAGTTGTTGTCAACGAAGGAGTGCGGATGCGAGCGTCCTGGTCACAATCACTACAAAGTGCGGCTGCGTTGGTGTTTGCCGCGTTTCTTGCCGGCACTCCTTTGTGGTGCCAGCAACCTACGCAATCTTCGGCTGGTGCGACGCGCACCGAAAAGGACCTTCTCGGAGAAAAGCAGATTCCTGCTGACGCCTATTACGGCGTGCAGACCTTGAGGGCGCTCGAGAACTTTCAACTCTCAGGAATTCCTATCAACCACTATCCGGGCTTTGTTGAGGCGTGGGCCTACGTCAAGCTCGCGGCAGCGCAGGCGAACTACGATGTTGGGGCGATGAAGAAGGATAGGTTGGACGCCATCGAGATGGCGTGTAATGCAGTGATTGCCGGCAAATACCATGACCAATTCCAGGTTGACTGGTATCAGGGCGGCGCGGGCACGTCGACCAACATGAACGCCAATGAGGTGCTGGCGAATGTCGGTCTCGAGCTGACCGGCCATAAGAAGGGGGAGTACCAGTATCTCGAGCCGCACGACGACTTGAACATGTCGCAGTCCACGAACGACTCGTACCCGACGGCCATCAAGGTTGCGCTCATTCTGCGGAACGACAAGCTGATTGGAGAATTGCAGCTCCTTGCTGATTCGTTCCGCGCCAAGGGCAAACAATACCTCATGGTCACCAAGATGGGACGCACCGAGCTGCAGGATGCTGTTCCCATGACCGTGGGCCAGGAGTTCTACGCTTTTGCCTCATCGCTTGATAGTCAGATCCAACTGCTGAAGGATGCGGAGAAGTCTCTCTACGTCGAGAACATGGGAGCGACCGCGATCGGTACCGGCATCAACGTGCCGAAGGGTTATGCGGAGAAGTTCGCCGAGCATCTCTCCAAGCTGCTCAACAAGCCCATCGTGCCCGCGCCGGACATGATCGCTGCAACCTGGGATCAGCAAGGCTTTGTGGACTATTCCTCTGCACTGAAGAGTATCGCCATCAAGCTCTCGAAGATATCGAGCGATTTGATTCTGCTGACGTCAGGACCTCGTGCGGGCCTCAACGAAATCGACCTTCCCGCGATACAGCCCGGGTCCTCCATCATGCCGGGCAAGGTGAATCCGGTGGTCCCGGAGGTGATGAACCTCGTCACGTTCCGCGTGATTGGGAACGACCTCGTGGTTACGCTGGCTGCTCACAGCGGACAGCTTCAGCTCAATGCGTACGAGCCGGTCGAAGGCATCGCGATGATGGAGTCGCAGAGCCTGCTCTTCAATACGTCGAAGCTGATGCGCACCAAATGTGTCGACGGCATCGTCGTGGATGAGAAGCAGTTGGCGCATTACATGGAGACGACTGTCGGTATCGTTACGGCGCTCAATCCAATCCTGGGCTACGAAAAGGCGACCGAGCTGGCGCAAGAGGCCTATTCGAGCGGCAAGGGGATTCTCGAAATCATTCGCGAGCAACACTTGCTCACTGAACAGCAGATCAAGGATCTGCTTGATCCGTCCAAGCTCACCAATCTCGATCCATCGAAATACAAATAGCCGAGCTGCCTGAAAGCGGTAGAGCGAAGTGCTTGTGTCCAAAGGAGGCGTCATGAAGCATCTCTATAAACAGTGGGCCTTGATTCTCGCTGTGGTGTTTCTCGTTCCGTTCAAGAGCGGTCTCTGCCAGGCAAAGAAGAACATCGTGATTCTGGCAACCGGCGGAACCATCGCCGGCGCCGCGCCCACCGGCACGCAGGTCGGATACACGTCGGGGCAGGTGGGAATCGACACGATGATCAACGCTGTTCCAGGGATCAAGGAGCTCGCCAACATAAAGGGTGAGCAGATCTCAAATGTTGGCTCTCAGGATATTTCGTTCGACATCATGTTGAAGCTTGCCAATCGGATCAACGCGCTGACATCGGGCGGCGACGTCGATGGCATCGTCATCACGCACGGCACCGACACCATGGAAGAGACCGCCTACTTCCTGAACCTCACTGCGAAGACGGATAAGCCGGTCGTGCTGGTGGGATCCATGAGGCCCTCCACCGCAGTGAGTGCCGACGGCCCGTTGAACCTCTATAACGCGGTAGCAGTCGCTGCTGATCCTAAAGCGGCCGACCGCGGCGTTCTGGTCGTGATGAACGACTGGATTCACGGTGCGCACTCGATGACCAAGACCAGCACCACCGACGTTCACACCTTTCAATCACCTTTGCGCGGCCTGGTTGGCGTTGTCTCTTACGGCAAATGCGACTTCTACACCTCGCCCACCTGGAAGCACACCTCGGGAAGCGAGTTCAATGTCGCCGGAGTTACCAAGCTTCCGCGCGTGGACATTATCTTTGCCGATGCGGATATGTCGCCCGACCTCATTGACGATAGCGTGAAAGATGGCGCCAAGGGCATCGTGATCGCAGGTGTCGGCAACGGAAACATGAATAAGCCCGCAGTGGATGCTGCGGCCAGGGCGGTCAAGAAGGGGGTCGTGGTGGTGCGCAGCAGTCGTGTAGCGACCGGCCTGGTGGGGAGAAACGTTGAGCTGAACGACGACGAGTTGGGGTTCATCGCGTCCGATGAACTGAATCCGCAGAAGTCGCGGATCCTTCTCTCCCTCGCATTGCTCACACCTCATACGCCCGCAGAAATCCAACAGATGTTCATGACCTACTGAGCGCGGGGCGATGACAACATGGGGGCCATCTTCAGGTCGGTCTTGCTGTCGGCGATCGCTCTCATCGTGTTGCCCGCATGGCACTCCTGCCGCGGGCAGGACGGGGCGGCCAGCACGGCGGTATTGGGTGATATCGAACATCCACAGGAGGCAAACCCGCACCAGCAGCCGGCGAACGCCGGCACCAATGCACAATCGACACCGCCTGCTTCCTTCTCACTCCCCGACGACGTCGATGCCGGCGAAATGGACGACGATATCGATCACGCGCCACGAGAGATGGCGAAATGGAACGAGTACCGCGGCCCGCACTTCACCGCCCGGGCGGGAATGGGGTTTCTGGTCGATACGGCAGCCTACGCGCAGGATGCTGCGAGCAAAGAGCAGTTCACGATGCTCCCGGCCCAAAGACTTCGCGACTTCCGATTCCTTTTGAATGGCGGCTTTCCCAGTCTTCCGCGCAAGGTGACATTTAATCTCGGGGTCATGTATGACGCTCCATCGCACTCCTGGTTCATACGTCAGACCGGCATCATGATCGCGGTCCCCGAACTTTGGGGCAACATCTTCGTGGGCCGTTCCAAGACAGGTTTCTCCCTGAACAAGGTGATGACGGGCTATGACGGATGGACGATGGAACGCTCCACGATGAGCGATGCCACCGTCCCGCTTCTCGCAGACGGTTTTAAGTGGCTCGGCTACACGCCAAAACATGGCTTTCTATGGAATCTCGGCTACAACAACGACTGGCTTTCTCATAGTCAAAGCTTCTCTTCATACCATAATCAGACAGTTTTGCGCGTCGCGTGGCTTCCGATTCATTCCGATGAGAAGAAGACCGTGCTCCATCTGGGAGTGAATTTGAGCAACGGAAGTCCTGAAAAGGGGCAACTTCAGTTCCGCTCGCGCCCTGAGGCATTTCCTGCTCCTTACTTCGTGGACACAGGTAAGTTCGCCGCGACCAACGCCAAGGCGGCAGGATATGAGACCTATTTTCGCAAAGGCCCGTTCCTCGCGGGCAGCGAATACTGGTGGGTTAACGTCTCTTCCCCATCCACGCACAATCCGGTCGTCCACGGAGGCGACTTTGTTGCGACATGGTTGGTCACAGGAGAGACGCGTGCTTACAACACAGTCCAGGGAGCCTTCAAAGATGTCATACCCAGGAGGCCGTTGTTCTCCGGCGGTTATGGTGCCGTAGAGTTGGTCGCGCGGTTCTCCGATATTGACTTAGACAGCGGCACCCTGACGGGCGGCAAATTTTGGCGATTTACTCCGATGGTCAATTGGTACCTGACGGACTACCTGCGCCTCGTCGGCACTTATGGCATTGGACATTTGGATCGATTCGGCCTCAGCGGCAACACCCAGTTCTTCCAGACTCGCCTTCAATTCGAGTTCTGAGTCTGATCGAAACTTAGCCAGGGTGCCCTGCGAGAGGCGGCCAGGGTAGGCGCTTTGCAGAATCGGCGTTCGCGGGAGTAACTGGACTTGACTAACCCAATCATCAGGCAAGCAACGTCGTGCCCGTGGCAGCCTCGGTTCAACTCGCGATAACAGGCCAAAGCACTCGTTGACCGACGGTCTTTGCTAAAGGGGGCAGCGAGGTACTTCACTTTAGGAATACACCGCGTTACAAGGAGTCGGTGCTCGAAGTTGCTCAAAACCCGACTTTCCAGGAACTTCGGCATTCGCGAATTTCTTGTCACTGGGGAGCGACCCGCGAGGGCTGCTGTATGGAGCTTCATGCTACACGAGCGTGCTGGGAAACTCCGGCCATGCATGTCTTGGATAACGGCGCTGAAGCTCGCGTCGGACCTGCGGGTAAAGCCGTTCCCAAAACCCGGCTAAATCGGTGGTGGTTTGTACGGCGCGGTGATTCGGAGCCAAAAGGTGGATAACCAATGGCGTCTTACCAGGGCCAATCGTCGGCGTCTCCGTCATGCCGAAGAAATCCTGCAGGCGGGACGATATCCACGGCGGCGTGGCCTGTTCGTAATGAACCTTCGCCTGACGTCCGCCCTTGAGGCGAATACTCACCGGCGCGAGTTCATTCAGAAGCCTGGTATTCACACCGTTTTCAAGCATCGGGATGAAGTTGACGGCAGCTGTCTTCAAATCGCTGAAGCTGTGACAACCGCGGCATACGTCGCGCATGGCCTGCGAGATGCCGGGTGCTTCCATCCCTGCGAACGACAATCGTGCCAGGAAGTTGTCCAACGCTTCCTTGTCGACGAACTTATCGACGCCAGCCTCAAGTGCCATTCGAGCCAAGAGATCGGCAGCCTCGACCTCAGACGCAGGTCCACGCGACTCCTCAATCACCAGCTTGTCATAGAGCAGGGCGCTCACGTTCTCTACTCGATCTGTCATGCGATTGAAGACCACGCTCGAGGTCTCCTGCATTCGATCCGGAAACAGATCGAGTAACCACTCGGGCTCAATGCGTGAGGTTAGGCGAACCAGCGGAAGTGCATTTTCGCGGCGGTCTTCGGCATCGATCGCAAGCATGAACTCATAGGCGGGCCGTTGACCGGACACCTCAGCCGAAAGCCCCGACGAAAGCAACACCTGGTTGCCGGTGCGACGTCGCGCCACGCGGTCCGGAAATCCAGCCAGCAAGGAGATAAGCAGCGCCTGATCGTCGTACGCTGTTCTCTCGTGCCCTGTTCTTTTGAGGGGACGAGCGATTTTTAGAAGCTGATCCGTATGCTGGCGTTGTTTCTGATCGGGCGGTACGTCGAGCACGTCCAGCAAATCACTTTTCGGGGTACGATCGCCAATCCCAAGCACTGCAGCCACTCGGCACGCCGCTTCACCAACGCTCCGATCCAATCCCTCGACGACGATGCGTGCGAGCCGAGGCGTTAACGGAAAGCGAGCGAGGCGCCTGGCCATATCCCCCGTCGCACCGAGCAGATCGAGCAGCCGATCCGCAGCTGCCGCTGCGTCTTCCGGAGGCATTGTCAGCCAATCCACATCGCCGAAATGTTCGATGTTCATCGCGCGGAGACTGAGCAGCAGTTGCGATAGATCGGCGCGCTCGATCTCAGGAGCATCGTGTTCGGGACGAAGTAGAAAGTCCTCTTCCGGATAAAGCCGCAGCACCTGCCCCGGACCGGTGCGGCCGGCTCTTCCCGCCCGTTGCATCGCAGAGGCCTTACTGATCCGGCCAATGTGCAACGTCGACAGCCCGGTCCAGGAGGAATGCGAGGCGAACCTTGCGAATCCGCTATCGATCACGGCCGTGACACCCTCAACGGTGACAGAGCTCTCTGCCACGTTCGTTGCGAGAATCAGCTTACGTTCGGACGTTGGTAGAAGGACTCGGTCCTGCTCCGCCGGGGAGAGATCGCCATGGAGTGGAAGGACGAGCAAGGCCATCTTGTCCGCGATCGCCTCGCACTCACGCGCTGTGCGTCGGATCTCGGCAATGCCCGGAAGGAACACCAGCACATTGCCGGACTGCTGCTCAACCGCAAGCTTTTCCACCGCTTTCCTGACTTGCACCTGCATAGGATCAGGGGAATAGGGCAGATGCCTGGTCGATAGGCTAAACAACCTACCTTCCGAGCGGAGTATCGGGCATGCGCCTAGATAGGCAGCGATGGGACCGGCATCGAGCGTCGCCGACATCACGATGATGCAGAGCTTCGGCCGGCTGTACTGAAGTCGTTTGAGCAGTGCCAGCGCAAGGTCGCTTTCGAGATGGCGCTCATGAAACTCGTCGAGGACGACCGCATCGACCCCCTTAAGCGTTGGGTCGGTAAGCAGACGGCGCGTCAGAATCCCTTCCGTGACGAAGCGCAGGCGCGTCTTCGGACTGACCCGTTCCTCAAAGCGAACCTGATAGCCAATGGTTTCGCCAACTGCTTCGCCCAGCTCTTCCGCAACTCTGCGTGCAGCCATGCGGGCGGCGATTCGGCGAGGCTCAAGGACAATGACGTCGCCGGAAACAAGGCCGAGGATCGCGGGCGGAACCCGAGTCGTCTTTCCCGCGCCAGGCGGTGCTTCGATGACGAGGTTAGGCGTGTGCTGCAGAGAGTCAATCATCTCCGGAAGAATTGAGTCGACCGGGAGTGCTGATTTTGAAATCACTGCGTTGATCGAAACATGAGAGCGGGAGGGCGGTCAATGGTATCTCTAGTGAACATCGGAAGACACGTTTCGATCCAGCCGGGCAGCGAGGGTTACAACCCCTTCGTTCTCACGAGAGAGTGAGCCTGGCAGGCTGTGATGTATAGTTGCCGAGTCCCCTCATTTTATCTTTGCGGAGTCGTACTTGAGAGTTTCCATCCGTGCGGGTCGGTCCCTGTTCCTGCTTGCATCTATCCTGGTCGGTTTTACGTTGGGTGGTGCAGCTCAGTCTGTTACAGCTACGTTACCGCTGATCTTTGAGCCAAATCGTGGCCAGGCTCCAGAAAATGTCCGCTATGTGCTCCGCGAAGGTGCCCTGGAAGGCGAGTTTCAGAAGGACAGCGTTCGCCTGAGCCTCCTATCCGGCATGAAGCATGAAGCGCATGTGAGCATGCGCCTGCTGGGTACGCGGGAGGATGCAGCAATCGCCGGCGACGGCGCTCTCGAAGGCCACACCAACTATCTGTTAGGCAACGATCCGGCCCACTGGCTGCGCGGTTTACCGAATTATTCGAAAGTTCGCTATCGACAGATCTATCCCGGAACCGATCTGGTGTTCTACGGCAATGGCGGAGCGTTGGAACATGATTTCGAGCTACAACCGGAAGCCGACCCGTCGCGCATCGTCTTTCGTCTGGACCAGGCACGGACTGTAAGGCTGGATCACAAGGGCAACCTGCGAATCGGTCTGGCGGACGGAGCCATCACCTTCGAACGTCCCGTTGCTTACCAGATGGTGGCGGGCGAGCGGCGTTCTGTGGATGCCGAATTTTCGGTGGACCGCGATGGAACGATACGTTTTCGGGTGGGCAGCTACGATCGGACAGAGAAACTGGTCATCGACCCAGTGCTCTCCTTTTCCACGTACCTTTCTTCGCTCGCTCCGGATGCGAATCGGATTGCTACCGATACCAGCGGCAATAGTTATGTGGCGGGGTATTCCACTCTCGGATTCCCGGTCACGTCGGCCGCATATCCAGGATGCACAAACTGTTCGACGAACGCCGTGGTGACATTCATCAGTAAGCTTAGCGCCGACGGCACAAGCCTCATCTACTCAACCGTCCTCGGCGGAAATAGCTTCGCTCAGCCGACCGGCATTGGTGTCGATGGAAACGGCAACGTACTCGTATCGGGCTGGACCGGCGCCAGCGACTTTCCGACGAAGAACGGGCAGCCCATCGCGGTTCAAAACAACAACTACGTAGGCTATCTCGTCTCGCTCTCGCCGGATGGTTCCTCTCTCAACTATGGAACCCTGCTGGGCAGCAGTCCGTCGGCCGGGCAAAGCGCGATGACCTATGCAACGGCATTGGCGCTTGATGCCTCTGGAGATGCCTATGTCACCGGAAATACAGGCAGCGGATTCTTCACCACAACGGGCGCATTGAACCAGGGTGGAGGAGCTGGCTCGGGCGACGAATTCAATGTCTACCTCGCCAAGTTCAGTCCGACGGGCACGCTGATGTACAGTGCTGTCCTCGGTGTGGCCGATCCACAAAATGGAGGTGGCGGGCCGATTGGCGCCTCGGCCGTAGCTGTCGACGCTGCCGGGGATGCGTTCGTTGCCGGTCAGGCTGGAATTCTGTGGCCGATCACCAGCAACGCCTACCTGAATCAAATTGCCGGGTCGATGCCTTACGCGACACCGTTCGTAACCAAGGTTGCGCCCGACGCGAAAAGCCTTATCTATTCCACCTATTTGGATTATGCGTATGTAGTAACCGGCCTCGCAGTCTTGCCCAATGGCAATGTGTTTGTCGCAGGCGACGAAGTTGGCTCCAGCTATCCGACAACGTCGAACGCCTATCAGCAGAATGCGAGTGGCGGCGACGCATTTCTCACCGAACTCAACTCCGCCGGGACCAGCCTCGTATACTCCACGGTCATCGGCGATTCGTCGTACAGGATCAACGGCATGGCATTGGATGCGAGTGGCGATATCTGGCTAGCAGGGCAGACTTCAAGTCCGGCATTTCCTCTCGTTGCCCCCATGCAAAGCACCTTTCCCGCAGTAGGGTATCCTCAGCCCGCTTCCGTTCTGAGTCAGTTCGACCCCACCGGTGAAACGCTGAAGTTCTCCACCTTCCTGGGTGGGAACGCATCAGGATATGCCAGCAGCGTCGCGATCGACTCGCATGGTAAAGTGCATGTCGCCGGCGCAGCAGGATACGGGATGTATGCGACGCCCGGGGTATACGCGGGATCCGTTCCTGTCCCCGGTCCGGGATACAGTGAGAGCACCTATGCCTACGTCTCACTCATTGATCCGTCCGCTTCCACCGGAACCCTCTGCCTGGCCGGGTCCAGTGCTGCGGGACTTTCGTTTAGCACCCTCCTTCCCCAGGCCACCGCGTCGCAGAGCGTCCAGGTAACGAATTGCGGCAGCTCGCCACTAAGCATTACGTCGGTTGCTTCGAACAATGCTGCGTTCACGGTGCCGCCTGCCAGCAACACCTGCACGGGATCGATAGCGGCCGGCGGTTCATGCACGGCGATCGTGGAATTTACGCCCACCGCGGTACAAGCCTACTCGGGACAACTCACCTTCACGTCGAACGCCACCATCGCCACGACTTCGATATCGCTCAGCGGCAGCGGAGGCGAACCGGTTGCGGGGTTCGGGCCGCCAGGGGATACTCAAACGCTCAATTTTTCGCCCCTGTTGGTTGGACAGACCAGCGCTGCACAGTTTGTCGCGCTGTACAACAATGGCACGGTGCCACTCACAGTCTATCTGTCGCAGATCGCCGTCAGCAGCGGTTTTTCGCTGGCGCCAGGCGGCAACTGCCCCAGTTCGCTGGCGCCCAACCAATATTGCTTGATCGCGATCGAGTTTGCGGCTACAACGGCGGGTACGATCAGCGGAACCCTGTCCGTGGCAACCAACGATCCGGCGCATCCAACCATCAGCACGTCCCTGACGGGAACTGCGTTCAGCGACTATCCACTAGCCACTATCACCGCATTGTTTAACCCCTCCTACCCGATCAGCAGCGTGGCTGCGCCAATCACCATGACTGTTTTGGGAACGAATTTCTTTGCCGGCTCCGTGGTGTCCATCAATGGAGTCGCGCAGACGACGACCTACACAAGCGGCACATCTCTACGTGTCACGTTTCAGTCTTCGCTTTTGAATGCAGTCGGGTCGATCCCGGTTACGGTTGTCAATCCCACCCCCGGCGGTGGCAGCAGTGCGCCCTATCCGCTGATCGGCTATCTCTCGATTCCCCTCACGGCCAGCGCTCTGACGGTGGACCCAGTCCACGGCCTGCTCTATGCCGCGATTCCCGCCACCGCAACTCAGAATCCAAACACCATCATCCCCATCAACCCGGCAACCGGAGCGATGATGACGCCAATAGCCGTGGCCAGTGGTCCACGAGCGCTGGCGGTCTCAGACGACGGCAGCGAACTCTATGTCGCCTCCGCGGGCGTATTGCAGCGCATCAACCTGCAGACCCTGGCCATCGAAAAAACGTTCAATCTGCCCGTGGACTCTGAGTGGGGACAGACCTACGTTCAGGAGATGCACGTTATCCCAGGCTCACCCCAATCGATTGTCGTAGAGTTGTTTGCCAACGTGGACCCCGCTGAAGACGGAGCCGCGCTCTACAACGACTCCGGCCTCGTAAACTGGCTTCCCGGCGAAGCTCCAACGAGCAACCCTCTACAGATGGATTCGTTCACCTTTACCTCACCCTCATCGATCTATGCCTTGCCGGAGGGCAGCACCTTCTTTACCGAGGTGCAGATCAGTGCCGCCGGCCTTTCGCACACCGGAGGCGGAGCCGGAGGGACTAACCAGCAAACCGGCTCGATCGTCCGCTCTGACGGAACTCTGCTATACACAAATTCCGGCCAAGTCTGGAATCCATCCACACAAACACTGCTTGGAACCTATCTCGCTGCAAACGGCTCACCGTTGTTCTACGAGCCAGGAGTTCTGCCCGACGCAGCCAACAGACATACGTACTTCCTCGACAGCAACGGGCAGTACTCCCAATATCAGGCGCTCAACATCGACGTCTACGATCAGGCGAGCTATGGCCTGCTCGGAACCGTTCCTTTCCTGAGCATCTACTCGCCGGATGCGACCGACCTGGTGCGCTGGGGAACGAATGGCTTTGCATTCCGCAGCGTCGACATCACAGGTTCTGAACCGACCGCCAATCAGATCGTGGTGGTCAACAGCAGCCTGGTGACTTCCAGCAGCATCACGCCGGTGCCGATACTGGCGTCCGTGTCGCCCGCAACTGTGTACGCCGGAGGTCCTGCTTATACGATGCAGCTGACGGGAAGCGGCTTTACCAGCGCATCAACGGTGCTGATTGGCGGAACCCCTCGCACCACCACTTACGTCAGTGCCACATCCCTTACTGCCCAGGTCCTGGCTTCCGACATCGCGACGACCGGCCAGTTCAATGTACAAGTGACCACCCCGGCGCCAGGCGGCGGAACCTCGAACTATGCAGAAGTGTCGATAGACCCCGCACAGCAGACGCCGCCCGCAGTGACAGTGACCCCGTCTGCGATGAGCGTGACCACTGCGCAGGCGTTCACCGTTACGGTTGCGGTGACCGGTGGAAACGGCAACCCCACGCCGACGGGCAGTGTGACTTTGTCGGGAGGCGGCTACGCTTCCGCTTCGACCACCCTCAGCGGCGGGTCCGCAACATTTGCTGTCCCTGCCGGCGCGTTGGCCGCCGGCACGGACGCGCTCACAGCGATGTACACGCCCGATTCCGGCAGCTATCCGAAGTACAGCAGCGCAACCGGTTCGACGTCGGTGACGGTGACGCAGGCGGTAAAGAACTCATCGACCGTGACCGTATCGGCCGCGTCCTCTACGATTACCAATGAGCAAACCGATGTTGTCTCCATCACGGTTGCAGGCTTGAGCGGACAGCCGACGCCCACAGGAACTGTAACTCTCACAAGCGGGACATACAGCGTGCAGCAGACACTCGCAGCCGGCGCCGAAAGCATCACCATTCCAGCCGGGGTGTTGAGCAATAGCACGAACACGCTCACCGCTTCGTATTCCGGTGATGGAACGTACGCCGGATCAAGTGCAGCAACAGTGGTCACCATCTCGCAGGTTGTGATTTCCGCCCCCACTCCATCAGCTATCACACCCGGCGGCAGCGCCACAACAACTGTGACGCTCTCTGCCGGCAGCAACTACTCCGGCACAATGAATATGAGTTGCCGACTCACCAATCAGCCCGCAGGCTCGCTCAGTTTGCCGACATGCAGCCTGAGTCCAACCGGTGTGAGCCTCTCGGCGGGCGGCACTGGATCGATGATGCTCACCGTCCAAACAACGGCAGCGTCCACTACTGCACTACTGATGCACAAGCAGATGAAGCTGCTGGGTCTTGGTGGTGGCGGAACAGTTCTCGCGGGGCTGCTCTTCCTTGGATTTCCTGGCCGCCGCCGGCGCTGGATGGCCATGATCGGTCTGCTCTGGATGGTTGCGGTTGCGGGAACAATGGGATGTGGAGGAAGCGGCGGTTCGAACTCCGGATCGGGTGGTTCCACCGTTTCGGCAACCTCCGCGGGCACATACACCTTCCAGGTAACCGGATCGGATTCATTGAACTCAAGCGTCACGACGACAACTAGCGTCGCTGTTACCGTGCAGTGAGTTATTCCCGCATTGTCTAGAGCTCGAATTTCATTTTGTTCGAGTTACGGTACAGGTCCGATCGTAGTGTACGTAAAACGGGGTTTACCCAAAGCAGCGGTTGCCGAATGGGGAAGTTACGGATAATCTCCGGGTCGGTCGGATCCGGATTCAGCTTGGTCCATAACTGCAAATACTCCTGGTGGTGGCAAGCCAGACCGCTGAAAAGTAAGCCGGGCGAACGGACCGGCAACGAAGCGAAGTGCTCGATGTCTTGCTTGTACGGCCACGCACTCTTGTCCTGCAAATAGGGATAAAGGAAAGCAGCTGCTTTGCAGATCCCGCGGCCATCGGGCAAGACAAAAGAATACAGGCTTGGCGCATCGTCTTGCAGCGATTGGCAGAGCGTGGCCATAGTATCGAAGTTGAAGATGGAATAGCTATAGGGCTTCGTACGTGCAAGCTCCTTGGGAAAGCTGCCGTCGAGCGCCATCTGGCCGGGAACGAAGAGCGTCTCGTATTGCGTGCGCACCTCTTCCCTCGTCTCCTGGTCGTCGATCAACCGGGCGAACTCCGCCGCCTGCAGTGCCCAGCAGACTGCATGATTATTAACGGTGTCCCTTTCAGCAATACCTTTCTCGCTGGTCTTCATCCAGTGCAGATAGGCGCGGAACCAATCGTGCAGCGCCTGCTGCTCAATACTTGTGAGGACGGCGGGTGAGATGAAAGATGCGGCGCGGGCTACTTCCACCAGATGCAGCGTGTCGATAATGCCATACGAACGCCCTGTAGAAACGCCATGAACCCCCTGAGAGTATTCAAGGTTTGGATTCATGCGCGTATACGGATCAATAAACCAAGCGCGGAGATGGTCGCCAGCCAGTTGGCCGTAACGCCGATCTCCGGTGAGTACCCACGCCGCCGTCAGCGCCGGCATCTGGAGGGATAAGGCGATCATTGCCTTGCGATGATCGTTGAAGTTGTCAGGATTGCTCTGGCCATCGCGATTGATGTATTTGCCGCCCGGGTCTTGCGGGTTGGGCCAGAAATAATCCGCCTGGGAGAAGTAGTCATGTATGCCGCCCGGACTGCGCGAGGTTGGATAGCTCGTAATGGTGCGCGGGCGCAGTTCCAGGTAGCGGGTAGCAGCGGCGATGATCCGGGCACGGTCCGTACGGGCGACGAGAGCGTAGCCGCCGGTAGGCCTGGGTGCATCTGCAAACGCGAAGTGGGTAAGGAACGCGGCGGCTTGGCAGCAAAACGTGCGGCGCGTGAATTGCATTATGTCGAGCTCCCAGGGTTTGTGCTGCTTGATATCGTGACGAAGGCCGGAGCAAGACCTTCGGCTGTGATGCCGACCACGCAGCTTGCGTCCTTTGCGATCGCACCGTCTGACCCGGTATCAACTGAAATACATGCTGTCCCATTGGTCAACTGCAACACCCTCGAAGCATGAGTCGTCCCCATGTTGTCGATAAGTCTTCCTGAGCCGGCAAGGGTGAAGCGCACCTGGTTGCGCGCATCCAGGCAAAGAACGTTCGCTGAATCATAGAGACTGGCTGTGACCCTGACACGACCATCCTTGTCGGGTATCTGGACTAAACGGAGTTCGGCGGGAGTTCCCCATGCATCGGTTTGGTATGTCATGTCAATCTCGTCCTGCAAGGTCACATCCCCTATTTGTGCGACCACCCGAAGATGATTCTTCCCGCTCCGAAAGATCACGTCCCAGCGCAGGCCGGCGGCCGGAAAGTCCTGACTGTCACGCCGTTTGGTTCCTTGCGACGCTCCATTCAAGAAGAGTTCGGCGCGCTCGCAGTTCGAATACACCTTTACTGTGCGTGGCTCGTCCGGCTTGCCCCAGCGAATCGGCCAACTGTGTCCATACAGATGAACCATCGGCTTCTTCGACCAATACGATTGGAAGACAAAGTAAGACTCCTTCAGGCTCAGATCGCGCTGTACGACTCCTTTCTGATTTACGTTTGGGATTCCGTCGTCCGCACGAAGCGGAGATGCGAAGTCTTTGAAGATCCATTGAGCTGAGCCCGTCAGCCAGTCTAACTTCTCCTGCGTCTTTAGGTGCCAGTCGAAGAGATTGCAGGCGTAGGTTTCTGACCAGTCGCCGTCCTTGGACACACGAATGTTGCCATCCTTATTGAGATAGGCAAGGCCACGTTCTTCAGTTCCCTTTCCGATGGGGACCCGCCGCAGCACAGCTTCAGGGTCCTCCGAGTGGCGGCCTGCCTGGCTGTCTGCTCCCCATTCAATATGGATGAATCGGTTGACGAGCTCGCGCTGCTTCAAAAGACTGTCTTCGTACTCGCGATAGTTCCCTCCGTACCATCCTGCCCAGATGGAAGGCGAATACACGTCCGGAATGTCGCGAGCAAAATCACAGCGGCGAAGGGCCGTGAGCCTGGAGTTATCCATCTGGCGCGCCAGGTCGCGTAGCTCGATCATGAAGCCGCGAATGGCCGCGTGATCAACACTTGGGTACTCGTGCGGCCAGTCGTCTTCATTGCCAAGCCCCCATAGGATGATGGATGGGTGATTGTAGTGCTGCTCGATCATGTGCGCCAGCATGTCCTTCGCATTTTGCTGAAACGACGCGTCGCCAACCCCCGCACGGCACCACGGCACCTCCTCCCACACCATCAGGCCAAGTTCGTCGCACAGATCGAGTACCAGGCGATCCTGCTGGTAATGCGCGAGCCGAATAAAGTTCGCACCCATTTCGCGGATCAGGAGCATCTCCTCCCTGATCTGGCCGTCGCTCATCGCTGCCGCCACGCCAGCGTGGTCGGCATGCCGGTGTGTTCCCTGCAGGAGAATGCGTTTGCCGTTCAGCTTGAACGGCCCATGCTCTACGAATTCCACCTGCCGTATACCAAAGCGCTCCTCCATCGAGGACGTGCCTGCTGGTGTCGAAAGAATCACCCGGCAGCGATATAGCGCGGGAGTCTCCGGCGACCAGAGTTGTGGACGAGAGATGGCGACACCCACCGGATCGCTACTTCCGCTCCACACGGACATCGAACCGGACCACTGGTGGATGGACCGACCCTGAGGATCGAAGATTTCTACCGAAAGCTTGCAGCCAGTGGAGATGCTCCCCGGGTTATACAACCGGCAGCGAACGGAAACGTTGGCGGACCCATCTGGACTAATAGCCGGAAGAATGTGAACGTTGTCGAGCGCGAGGGCTGGCAGGTAGACGAGGTTCACGTGTCGATAGAGGCCGCCGTACAGGCAAAAGTCGCTCAGTTCCGACGGAACGCGCTCGGGGTCCGGACCGTTATCGCAAAGAACGGCAACCGGAATGGTGGATGCGGAGCCTTTGGTCCGCCGGAGGGCTGAGACCGCGTCAGTGATGTCAAAGACAAACTCGTCGTACCCTCCTTTGTGCGTTCCGATGAAAGTCGATTCCACCCAGACGCTCGAGGTCTGCCCAGCACCTTGGAAGTGGAGGATCGTGCGGCCCCCTTCGAAAGGATTGGCAACAGTGAGCATGGTTCGGTACCAGCCATGCCCCTGATAGTAGGGTCGATTAGGATCACAGGCATCCGCATGATTGAAGCAGTGGGGAAGGTTTACCGACTGCCAGAGGCTGGCCTCTTCTTCGCGCCACACCTCCCAGATGCCCTCAAGTTGCCCCTGCCGATATTGCCAGCCAGAGTCCAGTCGCGTGGGAGCCCGAACAGGATCGCTATCGGGCGAGGAGATGCGAGTAACCGCTCGCAGCGAGGGTGCCAGCAAGGCCGCGCCTCCAGCCGAAATAGCTCCTAACAAAAATTGCCGGCGGCTGCTCTCAAACATCGCGACGCTTCGTCCTCTGGCGCTCGAACAATTTTCTCTCCAGTGATAGCACTGTCAGACTGGGCAAAGAATCGGAGTGTGACAAGTGACTCACCGTTTGGTTCATCGCGAGCGGTATAACTTATTTGAAATGTTGAGGAAACTGGCGCGAAACGGGTTGTGTCAAACGTGCCTTGCAGTGCCCTGTAATCGGTGAGTATCATCGCGATACGCAATGAGCACTTTGAAATCAAGCTGGGAAACGTGGCACCCCAAGTCCCGACAGGACGAGGAAGAGATTCTTCAGGAGATGGAGGAAGTCCTCGCCAGCCCTCAATTCTGCAATAGCAAGCGCTACCCGGCGTTGCTCCGCTATGTCATTGAGAGCACGCTATCGGGGCATAGCGACCTGCTGAAGGAACGCACCCTGGGTGTAGAGATCTTTCATCGGCCGCCAGACTACGACACCAACGCCGACACGGTCGTCCGATATACCGCTGGTGAAGTGCGGAAACGCCTCGCACTCTACTATCACGAACATCAGTCGCGACTCCAGATTTCATTGCCATCAGGGTCGTACGTTCCGGAATTCCTTTGTAATCACGAGGAGATTGACCTTCCACGAGCGCCGTCGCGCCCGGGACAAGCGGATGGGCAACCATTGGCAAGCGCGGCCTTGGAGTCCACTGTTTCTACAGGCGCGCCGGTAATGGCAGAGCATGCGAAAACGTCAGATCATCCCGTCCCCCTGACCGCGACTCCAAATTGGTACGGACGACCGATCCTTTGGATTGCGGTCTCATCAGCGATGCTTCTGCTGCTGATCGGCGCATTCGTGTGGCAGCATGGACGTGCGCATTCGCAGGATGCGTTGCAGGAATTTTGGGCTCCCGTTCTGGGTGAATCCAACACCATACTTATCTGCTCGGGGGGCGTGGTGTTCGCCCCTGAGAGATACTCCGGCGTGAAAACTGCGGGGAAAGACATCGAATATCCCTTTGTGTCCATGCAGATTGCGACTTCGATCGCGCACATTAGTGGACACCTCGAGCGCCTCGGAGAAACTGTACAGACGCGTTCATCTGCATCAACGGTGCTTACCGACCTTCGCGAACGACCCGTGGTCCTGCTGGGTGCTTATAACAACGACTGGACGATACGCCTGCTCGAACCCCTGCGTTTTCGTTTTGCTCCCGGGCCGGCGGAAGCTATCGTAGATCGCGATCACCCGACAGCGAAATGGGAGAGAAACCCGGCACAACCCTATTCAAGTGCCGATGACTACGCGGTCGTTGCTCGCTTCCACGATGCAACTACCGGCGGCATTAACGTCATCGTTGCCGGAATTGGCCGGAATGGAACAGAGGCAGCCGCTCAATTCGTTACAAGTCCCCACTACATGGAACTGTTACGACGCCGGATCGGAGTAAGTCTGGCGGATAAGAATATCGAGGCGGTATTAAAGGTTAGCGTTATAGACGGCAAGACCGGCGCCCCTTCGGTTGAGGCGGTCGACGTCTGGTAAGGACTTCTCCCTTCCCTGGATCACAACTTCACACCACATCCATCGCTGACGTGAGCCACGGCAGATGGCCTTTCGCTGCCTCTGCGGCATGTTTGTCACAAGTCTAGCGCCCATCTCAACTGATTTATTTACAGATAGATACATTCCAAACGGCGAACCAAACCGTTAGTCACTTGCCAGCGGTATAAAGCAGGGCTGACGGTGTGCGTGCCACTCAAAGAACGAATTCCGCAGCCGGAAAAGACACTGCGCAAGCGGAATCGCGTGAGGCCGCAGCACTTCAGGAGAATCGCCATGACGTCACAGAAGCAAGCCGGCACGAAGCGAAATGTATCCCTTGCGCGACACGCTGCAGATCGCCGGGGATATGAAGCAGGAAATCGTTCCCTGAGACCTTTCCTCTGTTTCCTGGCGGCGGCGCTTCTTCTCATTGTCCCGGCCCATTCTCTTGCACAACTTTCCACCGCGACGGCTTTCGGCAATGTCACCGATTCGTCGGGAGCGGCAGTTCCAGGTGCAACGATCATTCTGACCCAGACGCAGACCAACTTCACCCGTACCGTCACCACGGACAGCCAAGGGGAATATCGCGCGGAGTTTCTGCCGCTCGGGCCCTACTCGGCTAAGGTGAGCGCGCCCGGGTTTACCGAGATCGTACGGAACGGTATTGTGCTGACCGGCACGCAAGAGGCTGCCCTCGACTATGCCCTCAAGGTGGGCAGTGAAAACACGGTGGTCACCGTTACAGAGAGGGTGCCGCTCGTGAACACTGCGAACTCCGTGCTTGGACGGACAATCACCAATCAAGAAGTGGATAATCTCCCGTTGGTGAGTCGCGACGCCTACCAGCTCCTCAACCTTACGGCTGGCGTACAGAGCGTGCAGAACGAAAACTCCATCGGTCTGCCAATGGAACATGTGATCATCAATGGTTCCTCAGACAACATGGTGGGACAGGTAACGTACTACCTCGACGGCGGCATCAACATGACAGGCGTTCGCGACACAGGAAATTTCATTCCTAACCCCGACGCCATCGACCAGTTTGACGTCCAGACGAACAACTTCAGCGCAGAGTATGGTCGCACGGGAGCGGGTGTTGTTTCAGTCCTGACGAAGTCCGGGACCAACCAGGCGCATGGATCGGTGTATGAGTTTCACCAGGAAACGAACTTCAACTCGGACAGCTATCTCCAAACGACGCGAACCCCACAACACATCAACCGGTTCGGCGCCACAGTCGGCGGACCCGTTCAGAAAAGCAAGATCTTCTTCTTTGGGAGCTACGGCGGACTGCGGGAGGTGACGCCGCAAACCTACAACACAGTTGTACCCGACTCCCTGCAAAGGGCTGGCAATTTCTCTGAGAACCTTCCCACCTCCACTACCATCGCGAGCGGCCTTGGAGCTTGCGCGACTACTCTTTCAGCTGCGGATAAAGCGGTGACCAACTATGGCGGGCGATTCATTGTCTGCGATCCGGTGAACCATCAACCAGTCCCTGGAAACCGCCTGGATCTGGATCCGAACTATGTTCCCGATCCCGTCGCCGCGGCCGTGCTGGCCAAAAATGTTCCATTGCCTTCGCCCAACCGGCCAACACCGGATAATCGTTTCGTCGGAAACCAGGGCCTGCCACAGGAAAATAACGAGTTCCTGATCAAAGGGGACTTCCAGACCTTCGTAAATCATCGCATCACGCTCTCCTACTTTCAGGCGAACGGTTCGCAGATCGAGCTGCCATCCGGGGGCACGCTTCCCGGATGGGCACTCTCGAATTATGCGTTCCGCCAGCAAAACGCCAATGCCAGCGACGTGTGGACCGTGACCCCGCGCTCGGTGAATCAGGTGTGGCTCAACTTCTCGCGCATGCTGGCCGGACGCATCAGTGATCCTGCCGAGTCACTTTCTGCGTATGGCTCTGACATCAATGTGCAGGGAACTCCATCCCTGCCCAACATCAGCGTCTCCAACTTTTTCACGCTTTCGAATGCCATCAGCGGTCCCCTGGCCGGCGATAACATCTACGGTTTGCGCGATGTGTTCAGCACGACACGCGGTCGGCATACGATCAATATCGGCGGAGAGGTTTATCTTGAAAAGGACCGTCTTGAGACGCTACTGAATAATTACGGCGTCTTCAGCTTTACGAGCGCGACGGTGCCAAACACCAAAACCGGGCAATCGACCTACACCAGAACCGGCGTCGCCATCTCCGACTTCCTGATCGGCCACCCCAACACCATGAGCCAGGATTCGCCCGACGACGCAAATGAAAATTACTGGAACTACGGCTTCTTTGCGCAAGACGATTGGCGCGTGTTTCCCAAGCTTACAGTGAACCTTGGCCTGCGTTATGACGTCCAAACCGCGCCCACTGATACTCAGCGCCGCATCGCCGTCTTCGAACCTGGCGTGCAGTCCACAGTGTCACCCAGCGCAATGCTGGGGCAGCTCTTTCCCGGCGATCCGGGCGTCCCGGCCGGCGGCGTCGACACCAATTACAACCACTTCTCACCGCGTGTGGGCTTTGCGTTTGACCCCTATAACAATGGTCGCACTGTCTTCCACGGTGGTGCTGGGCTCTTCTTCGACACCATCTCCGGAAATGAATGGATGCTGTCTCAGAACTTTCAGCCATTCGCGGTCCGCGAAACCAACGCATTCACGCACGTTGTAAGTTTGCAGAACATCTATTCGACTGACTGCCAGGACTTCGCAGGCTGCACGTCTCCATTTCCCTATGTCTACGACAAGGCAAATCCCCGCTACGTTTCTCCGGCGTCGCTTGTCTTTGTTCAGAAAGGAATGCGTTGGCCATATAACGTCCAGACAAACTTCGGCGTGCAGCAACAACTCACTCGCGACCTCTCCCTCAGTATCGCGTACGTCGGAGCATTCAGCCGCAAACTTCCATTGTTCATCGATGAAAATGCGCCAATCTACAACACCGCGAACCCAGCCGCCAACACCACAGGCGACGTCAACTGCCGTCGACCCTATGACGCAATCCCCTTCGCCACTGTGAATACCTGCGCCAATCCAGCGGTTGGATCAAAGTACATGAGCAATGCTTATGTGATCACGGATGGCCAGACAACGAACTATAACGGACTTCAAGTCACCGTCGTCAAACGCCTGAGCGCGCACCTGAGTCTCAATGGCTTCTATATCTGGAGCAAGGGGCTGGCCAGCGCGTCGCTTCAGACAACCGGCAACATAGGGAACAGCGCGGCAACAGAGCCCGAAGATTACCACGACCTCTCATTAGAGCGGCAACGCGAAGACAACGATATGCGTCACCAGCTTGTTGTCTCCGCGGTGTGGAAGCCTGACTACTTTGGACATCTCAACGTTGTGGCACGCACAATCTTGAATGGTTGGTCCATCTCGGCAATTGTCAATCTACATAGCGGCAAACCGTTCAGCATCACCACGGGTACGGATGACAATTTGGACGGCGACACGAACGACCGCCCGAATATTCTTCCCGGGCAAACCGCTCATCTGATTCCTTACCAGCGATCCGTTTTCACCGCATCCACGGAAAAGTGGTTCAATACTGCCGCATACTGCAAAAACGGTGCAGTAGGATGCCCCGCAGGTGCTGGACCATCGCATCTGGATGGAATTGTGCGCGTCAACTCTTTGGATGCACCGGGATATCGGGACGTCGATGCAGCCATCTTTCGCGACTTCACGATACGCGGACGCGTTAAGTTCCAATTCCGCGGTGAGGCAACGAATGTCTTCAACATTGTGAGCCTAAGCGCCCCCGCCGGTACGTTCAATAGCGGAACCTTCGGCACCATCACTGGCGCATCCGCCATGCGCGTCCTCCAGGTTGGAGGTCGACTCCTCTTTTAGCAGATCGTCCGATCACGATCCGGCGTCGGGCGGACCGTCGTTGGAGTGCAGCGGAGAGGCGCTACATTAATTCTCCGAAGGGCGCTCAACCCGGTCGATTAGGAACACATCGGTAGCGGCCTTCGTCGGCTTTAGTTTCAGCCTAAGCTGCTCCTTGATCGCAGTAAATAAATCTGGCGGCGCAGACGCGTCCTTCTGTGGATCGTATGACGTCTCGCCTGCAGGGAAGTTATCAGGCGTCCACCGCAGCACAAGATCGAAGTGGCCAGCGATCCCTGTCTGATCGACTACTGGCCGGTCAAGCACGAAGCGCTGCAAGAAGGTCGCAAAATTCGCCATTGTCGCATTTCCGACCTCCAATTCGCCCCTGGGATCATAACCAACCACGGGGATCCCGCTCGGATCGGCAGCGCTCTTCGTGAGCTTTGGGGTGTCAGCGGTTTTCTCCAGCGCATACACCGAAAGAATCTTTGCTTCGTGATGCATCACCAGATGAAAGCGCTCGGCGAGGAGCTGCTGTACCATCACCTTCATCTGATCCGAACTTGGCCGTTTCTCAGTCTCTGGGTCGGCAAGAATGTCGAACTTCTGTGTCCGCAGCCATTCCGGCCCGCCCACCACCTGATCGGGATGAACGTTGTACGCATACTTGAAAACGTCGACGAAGGTCGTTCCTTCAGTGGCAAAACGATTGCCGCGAATCTGCGTAACCGTCACGGCATCCGGCGCGCTCGGCTTGATGATTGCAACAGAAAACGTCGACGACACGCCAGGTGTTTGCTGTGCGGGCATGCGTGCACAAGTCAAAAAGCATAATGAGAGCAGAATCACAATGCGCATCAAAAACCTTTGGCCGCTATTTTGCACCAGTGTGAAAAGAGTTGGCGCCCCTACTGTCGAGCGTCCGTGCAGTCCTTCCGCCGCCACGCCGAGGATCGTTCTCATCCTCAGTTTTCCACGGCAGCCTCCTTGTTGCAACTGGGATACCAAGAGGGTGTAGGCTTCCCTGCCAACTCCGACCCCCATGGAAGCACTCGAAGTTGCATCGGACACAAGAGCCCGGTCCAAAGCATGGTTCAGTGCAATGACAGTCGGGGAAACATTTCCTGCCAAACTTCACCGCGGTGGCGACACCTTTAGTTTCGGCATAGATTGCAGGTTTGAGCTTGCCATACTACTCAAGAGCGGTAACACTTGTGCGAGCCGGAAGCTAAGGAGAGACTTGAGTATGAGAGGTATTTTGCTTCGCTTCGCCGCAGTTTTGCTGATCGCCACGGGAGGGGGTCATGCACAAACCCCTGACATTTCCGGAAACTGGCAAGGAACGCTGCAGGTGGGCAAAGGTCTGCGGACCATCCTGAAGATTTCCAAGGCCGACAACGGTGGATGGAAGGGTGTGATGTACAGCATCGACCAGAGTGGCGATCCGATCGGGGTCACCTCCATCGCGCTGGACAAGCTCAACTTCGGTTTCACCATCAAATTACTGGATGTGACCTACTCCGGAATACTGAACGCCGATCACACCGCGATCGACGGCAACGCCACGCAACACGGTCAGACGAATGTGCTGAACCTCACCCACGTCACTCCGGAAAACACGTGGGCCATTCCCGAGCCGCCAAAGTCGATGCCGGACGACGCCAAGCCGAAGTTTGACGTGGTGACCGTGAAGCCCAGCGATCCGAACCGCCCCGGGAAGCTGTTTACCATTCGCGGTCGGCAGATCTTGACCATCAACACGACGGTCAACGACCTCATCACCTTCGCCTATTCGCTGCAGACCAAAGAGATCCTCAACGCGCCGCCTTGGATGGACGAGAAGTATGACGTCGATGGCGTCCCCGACGTAGAAGGCCAGCCGAGCCTTCCGCAAATGCGCATCCTGATTGCGGATGCCTTGGTGCAGCGGTTTGGCTTGAAGTTCCATACCGAGCAGCGCGAAATGACAGCCTATGCGTTGACCATCGCCAAGGGCGGACCCAAGCTGACCGTCTCCACTGCTCCGAAGAATTCGCCGGGGGGCTTCGGCTTCGGCGGCTTAGGTAAACTCCGGGTTAACAACTTCACCATGAAAGAATTCTGCCACGGTATGCAGGAGGCGGTCATGGACAAGCCGGTCGTCGATCAGACTGGATTGTCCGACCGCTATGACTTCAACCTCAATTGGACTCCTGACCAATCGCAGTTTGCCTCGTTCGGCGCGCATATCCCTCCGCCCAATCCCGACGACCCGAATGCACCGCCCAGCCTCTTTACCGCGTTACAGGAGCAGCTCGGATTGAAGATGGACGTGACCAAGGCGAACGTTGACGTGATGGTCATCGATCACATCGAGAAGCCTTCCGCGAACTGACACGGCGAATTGCGATTGGCACGCAGGCGAAGATGCTGACATCACGGTACGATCATGACCGGCGCCTGCCAGAATGTTGCCCTCTGGCCGCTGGGATCGACGATGGTCACCTGGCAATCGTATTGGCCCGGCGGTATCTGGTTGAGGCCGATCGTGAAGCTCAGCGGCACCGTTCCGAGGCGGCTCAATGCCGCAGGCGTCACTGCGACCGGTTGGGTTTCGAAGACCTTCTTCTGCCCCTGGTACAGGCTCACAAAGGCAACAAGCGGCGTCGTGACGGTCGCGCTCTCCTGGTATGCCTGAAGGTAGACGTAGATTTGCTTTCCCTGGCTGAAGACCCTCGTTACGCTGGGAATCAGCTTCTTATTCTCCTCTATCAGCGGGTTCGCGGCCGTGTCCTTCACCTCTTCTTTGCCCTTCACGGCGTTGTACAGAGAATCCTTGAGGTCGACGCGCTGACCACTCAAAACTACTGAACTGATGGGCACTTTCTTGACCTCTTTCGTCAGGTTCGGAATAACAAAGTTGGTTTGATAGGTTCCGATGCGGCCCGTCTCATCGTCGCGCGCGAGGAACTTGATCGAGTACTTTCCCGGAAGCAAAGTGAAGCCGCCATCGTATTCGATGGGCCGCTTAGCCAGCTCGGCCGCGGTCGCATCGGTCAATTTGATGTTGACGTTGTCGCGGACATTGCTGACGGTCACGCCACCGTAGACGTCCTTGACCTCTTCCACGAAGTCGATGAGCGTGTGGTCGGCACCGCCGCGCTTTGCGAGCGCGAGTTCGCGTCCTGGAATCTTGACCACGATGGGAACGAAGTACTCGGCGCGATTCAACTGGAAATAGTTGATCTCCATAGCGATGGTGAGTTCGGTGATAGGGTCCTCGAGCATCAGCGCGTCTTCCAGCTGTCGCTCTTTATCCGCGACCGTAAACTTACCGAACTCTTTGCCTGCGTAGTAGCCCTGACGATAATCCAGCTTGGCCGAAGGGTCGCTGCTGACAGAGATTTTGATGCGCCTGAACTTTCCATCCAACGCGGCGTTGGTCGTGTAGTACTCGATGAGGTAGTACTCGGAGATCGCCTTCTGCGCCTGAACAATGCCCATGGTGAGATCGTTGTTGTCGAATAGAGCCTTGCCACCCGTATCGCCGGCCAGCGCAAACAGTGTGTCCTGCGACTGCTGAAATTTTGTTGTGTCGGCCTGTGCTGCGGTTCCTGAATACATACCGATGTTGCCCGGCGATCCTTGCGTCGCATCTCCGAGCGGCGCGTCGGCTACCAGACCTCGCGAATCGATTGGCCAGAAAGATACGCCTGCGCGGACGGCAGCGTCGATAGTCGCATGAAGCTGAGCCTGGTTGTCCACGCCATTCAGGCGCAGGCCGCTGGCGAAGTAAATCAGAGCCTTCTTCTCGTTGATGTTCCCGAGCATCTTCGATGCGGTCTGCAGGGCGGAAAGCTGGCGATCCGTATTGAAAATATTGAATTCACTATCGTCCTGCCCGAAGGCAGCGCCTGTATCGGAGCTGCTGGCATCGTCTACGTCTTCGACCGAGCCCTGACCTTCGCCGACGACCATCGTTTCGATAATGCTGAGCAGGCGATTGCGGTCGGCGGTGAAGTCCTGTAGCACATCGACAGAGCCACCCGAATATCTGAGAATCGAAACCATGTCTACCGCGGTAATCTGTGTGCGGATAAACTTCTCAGCGGCGCGGAGCGCACGCAGTTGATCGCCCGGTGGCATGGCGCTCATGTCGAAATAGAGCGCCAGCAGGCGGCGATTCTTGTAGTTTGCGGACTCCATCGGCTCTGGAGCAATCTGGGTCCGGGCGAGACGCTTGTAGATCTTGATGTTCTCCTCATTGGAAGGCATGGGAGCGATGGGAAGCGGCTCCGACGGCAGGGTTTGCAGCTCGCAGTAACGAATCTTCTGGGCGACCCCATCCTCAGTTAGTGTGAAGTCTTTGGCCGTCAATCCTTCGATGGGCTTGCCCTGCTTATCTTTGACTACGACTGCTTCGACAACCAACTGCGACCGCATCGACATCGTGTAGGTCTGGGCAGCATCGGAAGTCTTATTCTGCCCGATGGTCTGGGCGCCAGCACTGAGAGTTGCGAAGAAACATAGGATTACTATCAATCGCATCGTTAGAACCTCAGTCGCGCAGTCACTTGCAGGCTGCGCATCGCGTTGGCTGCTGCCGGTAGGCCAAAAAGTGGATTCAACTCGGGCATGAAGACGGAGTCTGGTCCCGGATTGATGATGGGATTGAGCGTCGTATTCCAGCTCGAATAGACGACGTGATTGAGCAGATTCGTGGCGTCGACTCGGATATCGAGGTTGTAGCGCTTCCCGACGCGGAAGGTACGCGACAGCGAGGCATTGAAGGCGAATTGCCCTGGCCCCGTGATGGAATCTCGACCTGCTGTTCCCCACTGGGCCGGTTGAGGCGCAGCGAAGGCTGAAGGGTTCAGGAAGTGACCATTGGAGCCAGCATAGATGGAGCCGTTCGCTCGGTCAGGACGAAGGCTGCCCGTGACGCCTGTGCCGTTCACCGCTGCCAGATAGATAGGCGTCTGTGGCAAACCGGTGCCGGCCGTGATGGTGGCAGCCGCTGTCCACTCCTTCAAGACTTTCCCTCGCCAACCGCCAAGAAGAGTTCCGCCACCGATTCCCATGCCGGTGGTGTATTGGATCTGGGCGTTCAAGAGATTGCGCTGGTCGAAGGTGGAGAGACCGCGTTCGGCTCGCAGGTCCAGCCAGTTCTGCGCGATGGTTGCCGCCGGTACGTTGGGCGCGACTCCGCCCGCCGGGACTGGACCCTGGCCTCCGAGTGTGGCGTCGTCGTCAATCGACTTCGAGTAGGTGTATTGCAGGTTTGCTGTGAAGCCCGCGCGCAGTCTGCGACGCAGTTGGATGCTTCCCGATTCACGGGTCGAGTCGCCGCCCGAGGTTTGATATACGTAGCCCGTGGGACACAGGGGGCACAGATCCGTTGCGCCGATTGGATAGGTCTGGGGTAGAAATTGCTGCACGCCGCGCGTTCCTTTGATGCCGAGGTAAGTCACAGTCATCTGCAATGACCCAGGCAGATCACGCTGCACCGAGAGTTGCCAGGTCTGTGCGTAGCCGACACGAAAGTTCGGATTGACGGCGAACAAGTAGGGGGTGATCGAGGAACAAGGGTTGAATCCACTGGCGAGTGTCTGTGGACAGGTAGGACTTGATTGCACACTCACGCTGGTAGAGAGCGGTTCCTGCTGCGCCATCTGCAAGGCAGTCGTCTGGTAGACCGAGGTGTCGTCATAGATACCGTATCCGGCGCGAACCACCACCGATGATCCGGGGATCGGTCGCCAGGAAAGTCCTACTCTCGGCTCGATCCCCAGCCTGTCGGGACGTATGAGCGAAGTTGGATACTGCTCGCCGGTGATTGGACCCTTGGGATCACTGCCGAGGATCGGCGCGACCGCGGTAAAGCCTGGAGCGATATCGAGGTTCACGATGCGCCCAAAGAGTTCTGTGATGGGCGCGCCATACTCCCAACGGATGCCAGCGTTGATGGTGAGTTCGGGACGGACTCTCCAGTCATCGTTCGCGTAGAGATCGTACACCGATTGACGGAAGTATTTGTTCGCATTGCCATAGGCGATCTGGCTGGTATCGGGGATACCTTCGAGGAAGTCGGCTAAGTCGGAGACACCGGTCGCCGCGCCGGTAAAGGTGAAGTTGCCTCGAGGGTTTTGCTGGGAGAGGTGGTTGAATTCCTGCCTGCGGAAATCACCACCGACTGTGATGTTATGGCGGCCACGGTAATACTGTGCGGACTCTGAGACTCCGTCCGTGCGGTTGCGATCAAAGGAGCTGTTCGCGTCGGTGAGACTCGCGATGCCGCTGGAGAAGGTGAGAGTGGGGGGCCCCCAATCGGATGGGTCCTGGAGATTGCCTGTGACGCCAGCATTCAGGGACACATTGATGCGGTTCGCGAAAAAGGGAACGACCTGGGTCCTTATTCGACTGAACTGGAAGCCAGTGTTGAGATAGATGTCGTGGTTCAAGCGGTGTTGCCAGTTAATCGTAGTATTGATGCCCAGCGTGTCTGTGGTATCGAGAAAGCCGAAGAGATTAGTGTTGTCAGCGCGGGTGCTTTGGAACGCGAAAACTCCGTACACCTGGTCCTTGTGGCCGATGGACTTATCGAAATGGATCTGCATCGCGTCCTGATGGGAGTTATTGAGAACGGGAATCTGGTAGTTGTACTGGGCGTTTCCAAGGACATTGGGTAACGGGTAGAGCTGCAGCAGATTCTGGGCTACGGGGTCGACCGGGTCGATGATGCCGGTGGACAGGTCGCCGTCGCGTTGAGCCTCGGTGGGTACCAGTCCTGGAACGCTGGCCGCGGTGTTGTCCCTGACCCATTGGTAGACGACAAAGAAATTGGGGCCGCGAGGAAGCAGATGTGGAATATTGAGTGGGCCGCCGAAGGTCAGAACACCGGTGATCGTGCTGTAGCTCTGCTTGGGTTGATTCAGCCCGCTCACGGAGAAAGGTCTGGCATCCAGTACCGAGTCGCCGAAGATCAAGGCGAGGCCGCCCGTATAAAGAGCCCCATAGCCCTTGCGGGTATTGCCGAAGGCGGACGCGAGCGTGAACTGCGACGTCGCGGCATTATTCACGCTGCCGTTGACCAGAAAGCCGTCGGCGGCCTGCTGCGCCGTTGCTTCGGTGGGCTTGGGCATCTCAGGAGCCTCGGCGGGTTTGTTCGCCGAAGTCTTTGCTGGCGCCTCCGCAAGGGTTGCTGTGACCGACGTGGCTGCTCCTGCCTTCAGCGGCGTGGCGTGGGCAAGGATCTCCGCAAGCGAAAGTAGTTTCAGCTCCCACTTGATCGCGGGCGTACTTGGCGAGACAGAGATGACCTGTTCGATGGTTGCGAAGTCGGTCATCGAAATCCTGATTTTCCATGTACCGTCGGGGAGGTCCGGGAATACGTAACTACCGTCTTCACCGGAGATGGCAACAAACACGCTGGAGCCTTGTGTCGCAGTAATCGCAGCTCCCGGGACGGGTGCACCATTAAACGTGACCTGCCCGCGATTTTCTGACGCTCGGGCAATGCTCGATAGTGCAAGAAGCGCAACGGCGAAGAGGATCGCACGAGTACACTTAGCCCACCGCCGTGAGATCGATTCCATCATCTGCTGCGCGTTCTCCAAACTCTAAGGGGTTAGCTGAATCGTCTACGGCGCAACTGCCTTCTCTCAATTCTCTGTCGGGTATTCAACGTGATCGATCACAAAGGTATCCATCTCTTCCTTGCCCGGTTGGAGTTTTAAGCCGAGCTGTTCTTCGAGAGCGGTAAAGATGTCGGGAGGGGCCGCAACGTCAGGCGAGGGCGGTCCCGCATCGTCTGGGGACCAACTCAATTGAAAGTTGTACTTGGCGGTGAGGCCCGTCTTGTCAACAACGACGCGTTGCAGTTGGGCCGAAAGCTGGTCAGCCAGCCGGGACATCAGTTCACCAGTCGCAACCAGAGTCCGGTTGTGTAGGCTCATACCCTGGTCTCCCTTCAATTCAATTGGCGTTGCCTCCTTGAACTTCGGGCCACCTTTCATCACCACGAGCTCGTAGACGGGCAGAATCTTCCTCTCGCGATGGAACTTCAGCTGAAACCTGTCGGCGAGGATGGGTTGCTGCATCGAAGCGAACTCCTCCGGTGTCAGCGCCTCCAGTTGCTTCTTGTCGGGATCGATAATCTTTGCCTTGATATCGAAGTGCGCGGAGTCGCCCCATTTCGGCAGGCCAAATAGTTGGGCCTCCTTTAAGCTGTACGCGCCAAGGATCATTGTCTTGAGCGAAACGTTCAAGGCATCGAAGTTCCCATCGTCGATGCGTATGCTGACGCGCCCGCTGTCCGTATGGTCAGGCTTGATGGACACCACATCGTAGCCGGGCACCTTCCCATGCGCCGTTGGCGGCACGGCCGGTGCCTGCGCCTGCAGACGTGGAATCGCAACCAGCAATCCTATGCAGATTGCGGCACTGCCAAGTGAAATGACATGCCTATGCCAAATCAGTCGCTTGACCATAAAACCAAGCTGCCTCCTGTTGCGATATCTGTCAGACGAAGCGGAAGTGGCGAAGTTTCCGCTCCTTCCCAATTTTTTGAAGGCGGCCTCAACTGATCCGCTCGGAAATATTTCCGACTCTGATACGCCAGGCTTTCCCGAACGTTACGGTGTGAATACCTCTTGCTCACCAAAAGCGGCCTTCGCGGCACCCGAGGTTACGAACTTTCCGCAGCGACAGCTTCCTGGGGAGCTTCGGCGACCGACGCCGATCAGTCGACAGAAGAAAGTTTTTCAAGACGAATCTGCTCCTGCAGCGTCTATCACCAAGTTCCCGAAAACTCCACTTATAGCGGTAAACTCAACACCACTGTTACCGAGGCAATCTTAACCAGTTCCACTTAAGCGTTGCGTCCTATAGCATTCGGTCTTCAATTCGCATCACCGCTGAGGTTTCCATGCGAGCAGCCTTCGTTCTCTCCGCGCTTCTCTCCGTCTCGTCGATGGCCCAGACCGCAGCCGTCTCGAAGTCCTTCGTCATCGCCGACGTCCACACCAGCCCGTTTACGGCCAACCCCTTCATGCACGGCAACTCCATCCAGGGCGACCGCTATTTCCTATCCCAGGCCACCATGGTCGATCTCATCGCCACCGCCTACGGAGTCGATGAAGGCAACGTGCACGGAGGCCCCTCCTGGCTCGAGCGCAATCGCTACGACATCCGCGCCAAGGTCCCTCCCGGAACCACACCTGGCGACATCAAGCTCATGCTGCGTACCCTGCTCGCCGACCGCTTTCATCTCGTAGTCAAAACTGGCACCGCGCCGATGCCAACCTACATCCTCTCCGCCGGCCCCGGAAAGCCAAAGATGACCCAGTCCGACGCCGCCGGCGATGGCTCGTGCATGCCTTCCCCTCCGCCTCCAAATCCTCCTGCCGGCGCTCCGTCCTATATCACCGTCGAGTGCAAGAACCTCACCATGGCCGCTCTTGCCGACACCCTCCATAACTTCGCCGGCGGATATCTCGATCAACCCGTTGTTGACGAAACCAACCTCCCCGGCGCCTGGAACTTCACCATCAAGTGGACCGGCCGCGGCGACCTTGCCAAGGAGGGTGCCGACGGCATTTCCATCTTCTCCGCCGTCGACAAGCAACTAGGCCTCAAGCTGGAACTCAAAACATCGCCTCGTCCCGTCTTCCAGGTTGCAAGCGTTGACGAAGCTCCCACCCCCAACGCGGCCAATATCGCCCAAGCTCTTCCCGAGTGGGCTCCCGTTCCCTTCGAAGTTACCGTCATCAAACCCAGTAAGCCCGACGAGCGGGGCTACGGCCGCATCACCGGCGACCGGATCGAGACTCGTGCGATCCCCCTCAACTTTCTCATCACCTTCGGCTGGGATCTCAACCCGAACGACAAAGAGAGCATCGTCAACGCCCCCAAATGGCTCGACACCACTAAGTTCGACATCCTTGCCAAGGCGGGCTCCAACGTTCCTGTCGACAAATTCGCCTCCGGCAACCTCATCAACTACGAAGCTCTTAAAAGTATGCTTCGGGCCATGATCACCGAACGCTTTCAGATGAAGTGGCGCATGGAGGACCGCCCCGTCACCGCCTACACGCTCATCGCAGTCAAGCCCAGGCTTAAGCCCACCGTCGACCCGACCGAGCGCACCCGATGCAAGGAGGGCCCAGGTGCTGACGGCAAAGATCCCAGGATCGCGAACCCCATCCTCAACCGGCTCATCACCTGCCAGAATATGACCATTGCCCAGATTGGCGACGAGCTTCAACACGTAGCCCCCGGCTACATCTACAATCCTGTCGTCGACGGCACCGGCCTCAAGGGTTCCTACGACTTCACCCTGAGCTTCAGCTCCGCCGATAAGATCCTTCCCGATACCGGCGGCTCGGCCAACGGCACCGAACCCGGCAGCGCCGACCCCAATGGCGCTCTCTCGCTCTTCGACGCTGTTAGCCGCCAACTGGGCCTGAAATTAGAAAAAACCAAGCGCCCCTACCCAGTCCTGGTCATCGATCACATCGAGGAAACGCCTACCGAAAACTAGAGCACTCTCGTTTGCTATGACCCCTCACCCCGACCTGCTGCGACGACCAAGGGCGCGGCCACCCGGCCTAAAATACAGACAGATTGCGGAGGCCTCATTCTGTGAAAAAGTTGATGTTATGGGTCGTGGCGTTGGCGTTCCTGGCGGCTGGTCCTCTTTGTGCCCAGGACCTTGCAGGCAACTGGCAGGGAACGCTCAAGTCCACCAAAGACCTGCGAATGATTTTGGTCGTCACCAAAGAGGATGGACGGCTGCAGGCCAAACTCTACAGCATTGACGAGACCGCACAACCGTTCCGGGTTTCTTCCATCTCGCAGGATGGCTCAACAGTTAAGTTCGCAATCGACCTCAGCGGAACGACCTATGAAGGCAAGATAAGCGCGAACAATAACATGGTCACCGGCACCTGGACACAAGGCGTTGCACCGCTACCTCTCAGCTTTTCACGAGCCACCAAGGAGACGGCATGGGAGATTCCTGCCCCACCACCGCCTCGGAAGTCGATGCCCCCTGACGCTGACCCATCGTTTGAGGTCTCCACCATCAAGCCCAATGACTCCGGTCTAAGGAGTATGCAAGTCCTTACATTCCGCGGACGAACATTTCTCACCGAGAACTCGTCCCTGGCTGACTTGATTATGTTTGCGTACAGGGTGCAGCGGCAGCAGATCCTCGGCGCTCCCGATTGGATAGAGAAGGATCGATACGATATCAGCGCGACGCCCGATCAGGAAGGCACACCGAACGCCGATCAGGTGCGACTCATGATCCGCAAATTTCTTGCGGACCGTTTTCAGATGAAGTTCCATCATGAAACACGCGAGCTTTCGGCCTTCGTTCTCACGGTTGGAAAAGATGGCCCAAAACTCAAACCATCCCAACCGAACGGCAATCTGCACGGCATTGGCATTCAGCCTGCCAAGTCGGGCGCCATGTTGTTTGCCAATAACTCACCGATTCCAGCCTTCACAAGCTTTCTTCAATCGATGATGCTCGACCGCCCTGTTGTGGATCAGACCGGACTGACCGGCAGATACGATTTGACTATTACCTTCACACCAGACGACTCGCTGTTCAACGGTCAACCGCTGGGCTTTCCAAAGCCAGCTGACGGGGCTGAGGCTGCTCCCAGCTTTTTCGAGGCTATCCAGCAGCAGCTTGGGTTGAAACTCACCGCGGAGAAGACCCAGGTAGATGTACTTAGCATCGACCATATTGAAAAGCCATCTGCAAACTAACCCTTCGGCCGCTGAACTCAACCGACCTCCTTGGCGCTCCCGACCAGCGAGTAGCGTCCACCAGGCCGAGGCACTGATTGAGGGCTGTCGGTTCGTCTTGAAGATCGAGGTCCCTGAAAACGGCGTTATGCGGAAGTTCACCCTCCCCGAGCCGGGGTCGGCGAAGTTGCCGAAAACCCGACTTTGCAGGCACTCCGCCAATGTCTTACTGCACGCCCCACGAGATAACACCCAGGTTATACGCCGCATGCATAGCAAAGCTGTTCGACGCCGCCAAGGCTGTTATGCTATAAATCTTTCCAATCAAGAAACCGAACCATAGCAGGAATCAGGTATGCGGGTCACAAAATCCCGAGCGCTCGGCCGGACTCTGTCCATCAACTTCACAGTCGCAGTCATCGTTTTTCTCGCCGCACCCTTCTGTGTTTCCTCAGCTGCTCATGCGCAGCGCGGAGCCATTACGTTGCCGCGTAATCTCGCCGATCTCAGCTCGAACGCCGGCCAGATCATCCAAGGCCGCGTCGTCTCCGCGACCGTTGAGCCCGACCCACGCTACAACCATCTCCAGACCCTCGTCCTCACTCTTGCAGTCGACGACGTTCTCAAAGGTCAGGCGCCCACCACCTTTACCTTCCGCGAATTCCTCTGGGACGTCCGAGACATCTCCGACCGCGCCGGCTATCACCTGGGCGACGAAGTGCTGCTCTTTCTCAACAGCCCGACGCCTCTCGGCTTCATCACTCCGGTTGGACTTCAGCAGGGCCGGTTTCGCGTTGTAAAGGGCACCGACGGCCAGGACTACGCCATCAACGCCAACCAGAACTCCGGCCTCTTCGACAACGTCGTTCGCTCCGGCGCACTGAATGCGGCCAAACTGTCCGCAAAATCCCGCGCCACTGTGCAGTCGTTCCAGCGAGGCCCGATCCCTCTCACCGCAATGAAGGAGTCCGTCCATCTCCTCGTCCAGAGTCCGGGAGCCGTCCGATGAAGCGCACTCTGCTCTGCGCCACTGTCCTCCTTCTGCGCTCCCTGGCTGCCGATGCGGGCGGCCCCTTGCTCGTCGGCAGCCCGTCTTTTGGTGTCGACGGTCAGCCCTTCGTCTGGAACAACGCGCAGCCCGTCCAGTACCGCGTGGATAGCGGCGCCCTCGGCACGCTTTCGAGCGCCACTGCGACCGCCGATCTAGCCAACGCCTTTGCTGCCTGGACGCATCTTCCCACCGTCGCCATCTCGGCTACGAACACCGGCCCCATCCTCGGCGTCACCAACGGCCATGTCGCCACCGTCGCCGACTTCAACGCCGTCACCGGTTCCTGCGACAGCGGCCAGCAGTCGCCCATGATCTTCGACAGCAACGGCACCCTCTTCTCGCAGCTCGTCGGCGATGCCTCCGTCATCGGCTTTACCTCTCCCTGCAAACTAAGCCAGGACGGACACATCCTCAGCGCAATGTCCGTCTTCACCGGCGGCTCCAATCTCACCGAGCAGCAGCAGGACCAAGTCATGCTGCACGAACTCGGCCACTTCTTCGGTCTCGATCACTCGCTTCCAGGCTTGGACCCCTGCGGCACATCCACCGCTGACATCGCAGCCCTGCCCATCATGTACTTCCAACTCAGTAGCCAAACCGGCCTCACATCAGACGACAAGGCCTGGATCTCGTGGCTCTATCCCTCAGCCACCTTCAACTCCGTCTACGGCACCATCACCGGCCTCGTGCTTTTCTCCGATGGCCAAAGTCACGTCCAGGACGTCCTCGTCGCCGCACACCCCGCAATGTCCGGCACGACCGCCGGTGAGGATCGCTCTCAAGCCTGGTCCACGATCTCCGGTTTCCGCTTTACCGGCAACCCTGGGCAGCCCTACACCTCTAACTACCTCGCATGTACGCCGGCCTCAGCCTGCCCCCACGGCTTCTACGGCAACAACGCCGACGGCGACTCCTTCGGCTCGCGCAAACCCGCTCTGCTCGGCTGGTTCGAGATCCCCATCCCCGCTGGCACCTATGCAGTCGAAGCCGGTCCCATCAACGACGGCGGCGTGATCGGTCCCAACAACCCCATCATCCCGCTCCCCGGCCCCGGCGAGTATTGGAACGCGCACGAGAGTGCAACCGACGCCAACTTCTCCACCATCGACTGCACCGTCCCCCGCCAGATTGACTACGTCACCGTGCAGGCCGGTCAGGTCACGCCCAACATCAACATCACCCTCGACAACACCGCGCCCACCTTCGACATCTTCGAAGGGCCCGACACGACATCCTCCGGCAACACCACCGGAGTCAATCCTTGAGACTCGCGTTCGCACCCGCAGCACTCCTCGTCATCGCCCTTGTTCTTAGCGGCTGCGGCGGCTCCACCGGAGCAGCCTCCGGTGGTTCGGGATCAGGCGGTGGTTCGGGATCAGGTGGTGGCTCGGGATCAGGTGGAGGCTCGGGATCAGGTGGAGGCTCTAGCGCGCCGCCGCCGTTGGCCATCGTCACTAAGAGTCTTCCGCCAGTTCAGGTCGGCGTCCCGTTCTCGGCCCAGCTGACGACGGTGAACGGGACGGCCCCGCTCACCTGGAAAGTCACGTTCGGAGCGCGGGGAGTCAACCTCGACAGCTCCACCGGCATCCTCAGCGGGAATGTACCCAGCCCCGGCTGCCCTGTTGACGTGGAGGTCGCGGTCACGGACTCGTCCTCACCTGCGCAGACCGCCTCCGGCACGATCGCCTTCAACGCCGAAGGCTTTTACACCGACCTCCTGCAAGGCCAGATTGGCGCTTACTATGACAACGGTATCGCCCTTCAGTGCGCCCAGGACCCGGTCACCTGGACCCTTGTCTCCGGTTCGCTTCCACCCGGCCTCCAAATGCTCCCATATCCCGGCGTTGACTACCAGCTCAACTTCCAGGGAAACCCGACGCAACCCGGAACCTATACCTTTGCCATTGCGGCTAAAGATCCCAACTTCCAGTTTCAGACCAACGCCTCCATCCGCATCGTTCCCGCCGCGTTGACGCTCACCGACGGCCTCATGCAAATCGGCACCGTGGGCCAACCGTTCGATCACACGGTTGCTGTTAGCGGCGGGGCGCCTCCCTTCACCTTCACCGTGACCTCCGGTTCCCTGCCGCCCGGCCTTCAGCTCAACACAGCTACCGGAGAGATTAAAGGAACGCCGCAATCTGCTGGTCTGACACAGTTCACGGTTAGCCTCAAGGATTCCTCCGGCCTCGACCAGTTCACTCTTGCCAAGCCGGACACGATTCTCGTTACCCCTGCGCCTCTGCCCTCGCGCAACGACACCATCGCCACCGCGACGCCGATCGTGCCCGGCACCTACTACGCCTCACTCAGCCCGTACACCGACAACTCCGGCAACGCCGCGCCTGACCAGGATTATTACGTCCTCTCCGGCGTCAACCCCGGCGAAGCCTACCAGGTCGGCGTCTCCAATAGCTACGAGAGTTGGAACGGCACTTACAGTGCTCCGACGTACTCCTCGATCGATGCCGCCCTCGAACTCGTCGACGCGAACGGCAATCGCCTCGCCACCTGCAATGATCCTGTCGTCGACAGCCCGCCGTCGGGGGCTCCCTACAGCGCTGGCGCGAAGAACTTCACCGACCCATGCATCAGCCACTCATCCGCGATTCCGGGAACGTCGTCTTCTTACCTCACGCTCCAGACTTCGAGCGCCAACCAGGCCTTCTACATCCACATCTTCGACTTCAACGGCCGAGCCCGTCCCGACTTCACCTACACCTTCACCGTCACGAAACAGTAGCACCGGCTCGCACGCGCAACGTCACCAGGCAACCAAGGCTGCCACCCAGCTATTCTCTACTGCCATATCAGAGACCCTATTTCGATCTAGCACCTACACCACCGCCGCCTCCAACTGCGAGATTGTCGGCTATACGCAAGTAATCCTGTCGCCCCCAGTTCCACCTCGCTGTTGAAGTGCCCGCAAAACGGTGTTTTCACCAAGTTCATTCAGCCGGAGGGACTTTGGCGAACATAATCAAAATGCGACTTTAGCGGGCGGCCTGCAGCGGCTCAACGGCGCTGGTATCGAGAGCCTGCCAATTCGAATAACCGGCTAAAGACAAACGTTCGGCCAAACCCTCAGGCCTTCCTCCCCCAACTGCCACGAAATTACCTGCTTGACATTCCATCGGACCGCTGGCTACACTCCCTGCGCTTCAGATAAAGCGCATTAATCCGCCGTGTGGGCGATCGCCATTGGGTCCTTCCTCAAAGGGAGATATTGTCATGCTGCAGCCATCGAGAAAGCTAAGCAACGGTTTGTTCTGGAATTGGCGCGTCATTTCCTGCTTCGTGGCGTCTTTATGTTTCGGCGCCGCCGGCCTCAAAGCACAGACAGTTGCGACATTCAGCTTCGAAGACGGAACGGCGGACGGATGGAGTTCCTTCAATGGGGCAAGCACGCCCGTTGCGAGCAACGCTGCAGCTTATGCTGGCTCGTACAGTCTCCTGACGACGACGGGGGCAACCGGTGCGGGCGGTCCGTCGATCAACTTGAACACCGTCCTGCAAGCTGGAGCAACCTATACGATTACGGGCTACGTCAGGCTGACCAGCGGCGAGAGCGCTTCCAATGCCAACTTCACGATCGCACGCACCGATCCCAGCTGCTCTGGCGGAACTTGCTACGACACCATCGGTGCTTACCAGGTGCCGGTATCAGCCTCTGGATTTGCGCAGATTGGCGGGAGCTACACCGTCAGCGCTACGGAAACGGGCTTGACCCTCTATGCGCAACTGGTGGGCGCAACAAGCGCGCAATCTTTCTACCTGGACGATGTGGTGATCACCGAAACTGCGCCGCCTCCGGGCGGGTCGCCGATTGCGACGTACAACTTTGCAGATGGCGGTCTGGATGGCTGGACGCCGTTTGGCTCCGCGACGCTGACCAATGCCGCGCCGCCAGTGCTCGACCCGAACGGCGACGCCCGCAGCTTGCTGGTAGCCAACCGCACCGCCACGTATATGGGACCAAGCTTGAATTTGCTGGCGGTCAACAATGTTGTTGCGGGCGCGACGTACGAGGTGACGGCCTATGTAATGCTCGCAGCTCCGGACAGCGCGAATCCCACGGTTACTTTATCGACCGCAACAGCGGATTGCGCCACGACAGGCGCCTACGGAAATATCGGAACGTCCGGGCCGCTGTCGAGTACTGCCTGGACGAAGGTGCAAGGGACGTTCAGTTTCAGCGATCTCCCCGGACCTCCTACGAGTTTGTCTCTGTACCTTCAGTCGAGCAGCGCAACGGACTCGTTTTACGTTAGCGATGTCGTTATCGGAGAGCTGTCACCGGCCCCTCTAAGCGCCAGCCAGCAGGACAACACGGGAATTACGAGCACGTTCGAAGATGGCGGACTCGATGGATGGAGCTCCCGCACCGGCAGTTCCTCCGTCACGAATTCGACAGCCGAAGCCCACAGCGGCACGCATAGTTTGCTGACCACTGGTCGCGTCGCGAACTATGATGGCCCGCAGATCAACGTGAGCAACAAGATGTACAACGGCTCTGAATACAACATCAGCGGATGGGTACGATTGGTACCTACCGACGGCTCCAGCCACGTCATCAACATCAGCTTGCAGACCACGCTCAATGGGACTACGAGTTACCCGAGCGTGACTGCCTACCCCGGAGTGACCGTGCTTGCCGACGGCAACTGGCACCAGGTCAGCGTCACCGGCTATAACATGGCGAGCCCCTACGATACGGGCACCGCGACCCTCTACTTCCAGACAGTGCCTCCCTCCGGCAGCGACCTGGTCTCGTTCTACATCGATGATTTCCAGCTCACGTACGTTGCGCCACCCACGATTCAGACAAATATTCCCTCGATCTACAAGACCCTTGCGGATTACTTCCCGATCGGAGCAGCGGTAGACACTACGGACCTTTCGGGCCCACATTCGCAGCTCCTGTTCAAGCACTTCGACAGCATGACCCCTGGAAACGACCTGAAGTGGAGCTCGGTTGAGTCGAGCCTGGGTACCTACAACTTCACCAACGGGGATGCCCTTGTCGGCGAGGCAGTGTGCCATAGCATGCGCGTCCGCGGACAAAACCTGGTCTGGGCAACCGGTGAACAGACGCCTTCCTACGCTACCGGAGATGGATCAAATTCGGCGGCCAACCAGGCCGTCGTCACGGCGAACATCCAGGAGCACATCAAGAGCGAGGTGCAGCACTTCGGCACCAAGGTCTACGCATGGGATGTGGTGAACGAACCGATCGATCCTACGCAGTCTGACTGCCTCGCTCATGGCCCTTTCTATAATGTGCTCGGAGCAAGCTACATGGATGTCGCGTTCAAGGCAGCGAAACAGTATGCTCCTCCCGGAACGAAGTTGTTCGTCAACGACTACAGCACCACGGATCCGGACCGCCTCGCATGTCTCGTTCGCGTAGTGCGCGAGTTGCGTGATCGTGGAGTTCCGGTGGACGGCATTGGGCACGAGATGCACAACGACATCAACTACCCCGCACCCGGTGCAATGACGAAGGCCATCGACACCGTGGCAGAAAACTTCCCCGGCATCGATCAGCAGGTCACGGAGCTGGATGTGAGCGTCTACAACGGAGGGGACGACACCTCGAACTACGGCAATACCATTCCGCCCTCGGTTCTGGCTGAACAGGGTTGGCTCTACGAGGAGTACTTCGACGAGTTCCGCGAGCTGAAACACAAACTCAGTGCCGTTACCATCTGGGGCATGGCCGACGACGATACGTGGCTGGACAGCTTCCCAGTCGCGCGTACCGACTATCCGCTTCCCTTCGACATGCAACTGCAGGCCAAGCCAGCATATTGGGGAATTGTGAATCCGAAACATCTCCCCGGCTACGGTCTGAAGTTCAGTGTTTCCCAGAAACCGGGAGACAACGACACAAGCCTTCTGACCCTGACTGCAAGCAATGGTGACGTGGGCCCAGCGTACGCGACACAGATCACCGGACTCACGCTGCAACAGATCTCTGGCAGACCGTGCAAACCGTCGGTCACCACCTCCGGCAGCCTGCTGCTTGGGGATATTCCGGCCAGCGGCTCAGCCAGCGTCTCGTTCACGGTTGACTTCACTGGCTGCAAGTCCTTCGCATCGTTCCTCCTCACCGCGCCCTGGACTTCATCGACGTACCACACCGGCACGGTTAGGTCACAGGTGGACTTCGTGGAAGACAACCGGAGACATGGGCGGCCGTAGATCCGTTGCGCCAGATCGCCGTTCCCAGGGCCGAACGGTTCTTTGCTGGGGCGAACCTTATTTGTGATTCCCCCAAAGGGGTGGCCTCAATGGGTCGACGCAACACTCAGCTCAGCCGCCCAGATGGCACGCGTCTCCCTGCTCGAACTTCAGGTTCTTCAGCCCCGCTTCCGCGGCTCGCCTGTTCCCTGCCTCGACCAGGTTGCTCGCAACGTCGATCCCCGTGACGTGTGCTCCCGTCTGGGCCAGTGGTAGAGCCGTCGTCCCATCACCGCACCCCAAATCCAGAATCCGCATCCCCGACACCACTCCGAGAGACCTGGCCACAGCCTCTCCCTACCCCCCGCATCGTTGCATGCAATCTGTGTCAACTCGGATGCCTGACCGGTTTATGGCCGTCAAAGCACGGTGGAAGAAGAAATGAGTATGCCCAGGATTCCGGGCGCTCGCTTCAACGGTCGATTCCAGCATGGCCGCACAATACTAATCCGATTCAGAGAAATTTGTTCCCTGTTCTTATCGTTGCCTGCAAACGGGGCGGTCTCAACCAGTCGGGGCAACACTCTTTGACCTGGTCCGGTCCGTCTTGGGCGAGTGGTCTGTGCTCAAGAGATTGCATCGGAACTCCCGCTCCAACATCTATTCGGTAACCCACACAATGGGTTCAAAAGGGGCACCTATGGCCGCCTTCCCCGCCACCGTTCCGACAAGCCGCGCCATCACACCGAGCGTCCACTCCTCCCGCGAATTCGTTCAAGTCCTGATGAAGCTGCAACGGGCCACCAGTCTGATCGCCTCCACCCTCGACCTGGACGCCCTGCTCGATCGCGTTGTCAATGAAATCGCCGACTCTATTGGAAGCGTGAAGGTTGCCGTATGGCTCCGCGCAGGCGATAGAGACGATATGGTTCTGCATGGAGTGCGTGGCTCGACAAAATATCAGAAGGGCGACCGGCTGCAGATCGGGCGGCAGGGCATGGTCGGGCACGTGGCAGCTACGGGCAAGATGCGCTACGCGCGCGACGTCCACCAGGACCCCTACTATATCGCCTGCGAACCCGGCACCCGCTCAGAAGTCGGTATCCCCCTCAAGACAGCCGGCGTGGTCAGCGGCGTTCTTTGCATCGACCATCATCAGACGGATGCCTTCTCGGATGACCAACTCAAAGTGATGCAGGCGCTTGCCGGACACATCGCCATAGCCATCGAGAACGCGCGCTTGTTCCGGCTCGAGCGCTTTGAGCGGGAACGTATGCAGAAGGAGTCCGCCGAAGCCCGCGCGATCCAGCAGGCGCTCTTTTTAAAGCCCGTGCCGCTCATCCCCGGCATCGCCTTTGAAACAGCCTGGCAGCCCGCGGGAGCCGTCGCAGGCGACTGGTTTGATTTCATCGATCTGGGCCACGAGCGCTACGGCATCGCACTGGCCGATGTCTCCGGAAAGGGCATGTCTGCCGCCCTCCTGATGTCCGCGACCCGGGCGATCCTGCGCACGCTTGCGCCTCTCTATTCCTCGCCGGCGGAGACCCTCGCGCATCTCAACCGGACGCTGGAGGAAGATTTTCCCACTGGCAAATTCGTCACTATGGTGTACGGTGTGCTCGATGCCAGTACTCGCGAACTCACCCTGGCCAGCGCCGGACACCTTCCTCCGCTGCTCATCAATCATCATTGTTCGTTTCTCGAATTAGATACCGGGCTTCCGCTTGGCCTTGGCGTGTCCTCTTACCCACAGTGCACCATTACGCTCACGCCCGGCACCAAACTGCTCCTTTATACCGACGGCATTACGGAAGCAATGGATAGCAGGGAGGAAGAGTATGGCTCGGCTCGCCTCATCGAGCATTTTTTGCGGCCCGGGGCCTGCGTCGACGGCCTTATCGCCGAGGTCAACCGCTTCGGCGCCGGATCGGCTCGGACCGACGATGCAACAGCCGTCCTCATCCGCAGCCGCTGAGTACGACGGAGGCGTCGAAGCCGCGCCCGATCACACATATTTCGCAGAGACGGTAGTGATTCTATAGCTTCAGGATTGCCCGTCGTATGGGCGTGGGCCCTGGCGATAGATCACGCACCATGCTCCTCAAGATCTCTAAACCACTCCGGCGAGCGCAATGGATCAATCCAACCCAAACCGCTTTCCGAGAGCGGTTACGATCCGCGTTGCGACGTTACCACCTTACACGGGCGGTGATATTGCTTTGAACACAATCATGTCTTGGTTGCCCCCAGGGATTCACGGAGGCTGACAATAAAGAAGATATGCCAATTTTCCACAGCGATACCCCTATCCGTACCCCAACGAAAGAGGGCTTTCACATCACGATTTGTCTCGCTCCTGCGCGCACTTTCCGAACCCGTCTCGGAAGATTGCAGTAACAAACATCGGTGATATCGGCGTTGTGGGCCTTTACGATCGATAGGGGTGGTTGGCTATCTCGCAAAGCCGCTGACGTAGATACAAGAATGTTGCTATTGAATGCCGTCAAAACCAAAGTCGATCCTAGAACCTCCTGCGAAGTCGGGTTTTGTCCAAGTTCACGCTCGGGAATCCAGCCCACCGAAGTTGGTCAAAACCCCGTTTTTCGTGCACTACATATGCGCTCTCGGCACTCGGCCGCATACACACTTGTTTGGGCCCGGGTACAGAGTAACGGGAGTCTTGGTAGATCCGTATGATTCACCATCTGCTTACTGGATGATGAGGGTGACGGTGGACATGTGCGCCAGCGTTCCGCTCACCGCGGTAACGGTGACGGTGTACGTCCCGGCTTCCGAAGCTGGCGGAGCGGAGCCGCCGCTGCATCCGCTGGCAGAGACAAGTAAGAGGCCAGTTGAAGCGAAGAGCAGTGAACAGAAGATGCGTGCTAACACCTTGCGCCGGCGTCCCGGTAGAACAAGAACCATCATTGAGCCAAACAATGCAACGGCGAACTGGATTGAAGTATCGTGCGACAGCGAAGCCTGTGAGGCTGTGGCAACGGAAAGTACAGAAGTAGAGGTGGTTCCACCCATGATCGCGACGCTGGCCGGGCTGAAAGAGCAGGTGGCAAACGCGGGCAGTCCGGAACAGCCTAAGGTCACATTCCCGGCGAAGCCTGCAGACGGCGCGGCCGAGAAGTTATACGCGGCGACTTGGCCAGCAGTGATGGTCACGGAAGACGGTGAGGCTGTTATGGAGAAGTCCGGCGAAAGGCCCGTCCCGGAAAGAGCCACCGTTTGCGTTGTGTTGCCAGTACTGCTCGTCAGGGTAAGGGTGGCCGTCTCAACCGAGGAAGTAGACGGCTTGAACGTGATGTTCGCGGTGCACATAGCTCCTCCGGCCAGGGAGGCTGGGCAGGAAGTTGTCTGGCTGAAGTCCCCCGCGTTAGGGCCGGTGATTGCCAAAGCCGGGGAGTTGATGGCGGTGCTCAAGTTGTTGGTGATGGTGATGGATTGGGCGGCCGCGGCAGAGCCGACAATTGTCGACGAAAAAGTGAGGTTGGACGGGCTAACCGAGAACGGGACGACGACGTTTGCCGGGATCGGTAGCGTCTGTACGGCGACGCCGCCGTTAATGGATATGCTGAGCACAGCGTTGTACGTACCAACCGTACTGGGCGTGAATGTGACCGCGACCGTGCAGGAGTCGGAGGGGGAAAGCGGGTTGGTACAGCTATTCTGCAGGCCGTACTCGGATGGAGCGATGCTATTGGCGAGAAGGATATAGATGTTGCTCAGGGTCTCGTTTGCGGACCCTGTGTTGGTGATATGGAAAACTTGTTGCACGCTTTGCCCAACGGTCAGCGCCCCGAATGAGAAAGGACCAGGCGTGATGGTGATGGTCGGTTGCGTGATGATTGAGCCATAGAGAGACACTGTGTCGACCGCTGCAGCGCCGTCCGTGATGTTGAGCGTGGCTAAGACCGGTGCGCCGCTCGTCGGCGCCTGATACACGACGGAGACAGCGCAACTCTGCTGGGACTGCAGTGAAACGCCCACACAGGTATTGGCGCCGATGCTGAAGCTGCTGGCATTGGGGCCGGTGATGGTGGGGGTGTCTACCGCGGTTGTGGAGTTGGAGGTGTTCGTAATCGTGACAGAACGCGGCAAGGACTGCTGACCTGGGAAGAGGCCACCGAAACTGATGTTCGGTGTGGATACGAGCAAGGGGCCGGTGGTTGGGTTAGGCGCGAAGTAAGCGTAGACGTCGGTGCGAAGGTTCGTGTTGTAGACGACGCCGACGTTAGAACTACCTGCACCACTGGCCGTGGGAGAGACGGTGATTTGGGCGGTGCAGGACGCCTGTGGAGCGAGAACGCCGCAGTTATTCGTCTCAGCAAACTCGTCGAACGTCAGAATAGAGTTGATAGTGAGGCTCGCTGTGCCAGTGTTGGTCAGGGTCAGTGGACGGGCCGGGCTAGTAGTTCCTGTCTGCTGTGGCGGGAAGATAAGCTGGCTGGCGTCGACGATGAGGTTGCCGCCGATGGGCCCTGTCGTCGTGGGTACAGGAGACGGTGTGAAGCTCTGCGATGCGGGTAGTGCGTCGCTGTTGATGGTGATATTTCCGATTGCAGCACCGCCACTGGAATCCGTTGGCGTGAGAAAACAGGATGTGCCGGCCGGTACTGTTGAACCACAGGTGCTGTTGGCAGAAGCGAAGCCGCCCGAAACCTCCAGACTCGAGATATGCAGATCGGCTGACCCTGCGTCGCGAAGCTCAAGGAAGGGATTCTCGTAGGAAAGGCTAATTTGCGGTTGATTGGCAGGGATAATCTTTGCAATGAACGTGGAGTATCCGATGAACGAAGTGGTGGTCCCGAGCGCGGCTTGCGCGCTATAGGTTTTGCCCGTACCGACATTAATGGGATCGAGTGTGGCGTTAGTAATAGCGGAGTCAACGGGCGCGCCTGCGACATAGATGTCGCCTACGTTGTCGACCGCGAGACCGGTTGGAGGTTGGGAGGTATTGCGGCCGCCGAAGCCGGTAGCGCTAAGAAGCGCGCCGCTGGGGTCGATCTCCGCAACGAAACCGCTGTAGGCGCTATCGTGAGCGAGAGAGTTCTTGAACGGCAGGCTGGCGTTGTAATAACTTCCGCCAATGTACAAGTCTCCCTTGGAGTCCAGCGCGGATACATTTGCATAGCCACTGCCCAGAGAAGTGGAGTAGGTGAGCCCGGAGTGTGCGGGGTTGATAGCGAGAGCGAAGAGCCTTGGCAAATTGGCTTGCCCGACGGGAAGAAGAAAAGCGTTGGTGCTGTATGGGAAGTCAGTCGCATACTCCGACCCCGCCAGATAGATGGTTCCGTCCGAGCCGACCTGGATGGGTGCCAGGGTGTCATACTGCGATGATGAATTACCGCCAAGCAGCGTGCTGAAGAGCAGAGACCGCCCGTCGGGGCTAAATTCGGCGACAAAGTACTCGCCTACGCCGTTCTCAAACCAATTCTGGAGGGGGACCGTGTTTCCAGGGCCTGCGATGTAGACGTTCCCACTTGTGTCCAATGCAATGCCGGAGGCGAGGGCTTCGATCGCACTGTTGCCGGCGGTCGAGAAGTAGCTTGAAAACACCCATGCGTTGCCGGTAGCGTTGAGCTTGCCAAAGAAAGGACCCGCGCAAGAGGTGCAAACACCCCCTGCATACGTAGACAGGAAGCCGTTCACGGCTTGCAGGCCGGAATCGGCAGTGAGCCCGGCGATATAGAGCTCTCCCGCGGCGTCGGCGACGATGCTTGTGGGCAGTTGCTGGCCCGAACCGAGCAGCGTGGAGTACACCATCGTGCCTGTAGGGCTGAACTTTGCCGCGAAGCCGGTATTGCAGACACTGGAGCAGGTGCCCAGGTTTTGCGAAGTGGTGGGGAAGCTCGACGTGCCGGTAACGCCCGCGACGTACACGTTTCCAGCGGGATCAAGGGCAATCGCCGAAGCGGAGTTGAAGTCTGAGGCAGGGATGTAAGTGGAAAAGAGAATCTTTCCGGTGGGATCCAGCTTGGTAACGTACACCTCCTCGCCGCCGTCGACGCCGCTTTGGCCGCCCACGACGGGATAGTTATTCGCTAACGTCCCGCCCACAATGTAGACGTTGCCAGAGGAGTCCACCTGCATGCCGTTGACCGTCGTGGAATTGTTAACACCAATGATTTGGGTGTATGAGACGACGGGGTCGATGACAAGCGGTAGATGGTGGTCGTAGAACCCAATGGAAAAGCCTAGGCGGCCGTCGTCGTCGAGACGAAAGGCTGCTTGAATGGGGATGCGGTGACCGGCCCGCTGTTGATAAGCAATCGGCGCAAGCAGGCGCATGCCCTCTGCTGAGCAACGACTGGCCGAGGCGGTGTGCAGACGAGCCGACCCATCGGACTCAAGCGAGAAGGATGTACCGGACGCAGGTGCGAAAGAAATGGCCTCGGGCTCCGCTTGCGCAGCGACCTCGAGATCATATTCGAGACGACCTCCCTCTCCGTGGAAGACGAGATCAACGCCTCGCGCAATTTGACTGTAATCCAGTTCATGTTGCAGAGCCACGCCCTCGATCCATGTGGAACGGTCAGAGGACGGGTAATAGTTGACGCGGCCGCTGACAGGCCCCACAGCGTGCACATTGGCTGGCTGCTGGTCGAGGCTGCGAATGTTGAAAGAAAGACCGGCCTCACCGTTTGCGCATGGTAGCTGCACCCGGGTGCGCGTAAAACGCATAACTCCACTGGAGGTGTGCGCAAGGTATAGGACAGTGGGGTCAGCCTGCCCGACGTTCTGCTCGAAGGCAAGTGGGAGGAGGCCCACGGGGGCGTCCGGGTGTTGAGCGCGTGTAGACGCGGTCGAGAGAGCAGTGGCCAGAACGGCAGGAGCCAGAATAGCGCGCAGGGTCATCAGCCGAGAAAATCGAGTGGATCGCATGTAGGCCTTGATCTTCATGCAGCTTGGAATTTCACGACTGTATCACAACCCACTTCCGACGGTCCCCAATGAAACTCTAAGAGGCTCGATGATTGCTAGATTGCGCAGTTTCTGCAAGCCCATGCTGTCTCCCTTGTCTCATCAACACCACCTCCAAATCAGATAGTGTTGCATCGACTCGTTGAGACCACCGGCGTTATCGGCAAGTTGGCCCGATTGAGACCGCCGGGGTTATGGGCAACTTCATTCTGTTTGGGAGCCAGGATTAGAGAACTTGCCGGAAAGAACGACTTCACGGGAACATCCGTTATGACGATATGGAAGTGAAGGGTTCTATTGGTCTTGTTTTGAGCCTTTGGCTTAACCAGCGCAACTATTGAATCTTCCAGCGGGTGGAGAGGGCAGCTAGCTTTTCATCCAGAGATAGCGTCGGAGCTGGCTGAGATTGTGAGCGCGGACTACGCACTGGAATTGCAGCATTGCGTTTTGAAAATGCTTGTGTCGAGCGCTCAGATGGCGCCATCATGGCTTTCATCGAGAGGGCAATGCGCTTCGTGAGGGGGTCGGCAGAGAGGACCTTGACCTTGACGATCTGTCCGGCCTTGACTGCCTCATTGGGATCCTTGATGTAGCGATTGGAGAGCTCAGAGATGTGGACGAGGCCGTCCTGGTGAACGCCGATATCAACAAACGCGCCGAACTTGGTCACGTTGGTGACAACGCCTTCAAGGACCATGTCGGGTTGCACGTCTGCCACTTCGCGGACGCCCTCGTGGAAGACGGGTGCGACGAAGGTATCTCTTGGATCGCGGCCGGGCTTGCGCAACTCTTCGAGTATGTCGTTGAAGGTGAACGTGCCTGCGACAAACTTTGATCGATCCACGTGATCGAGAAGTTGAGGGTTTGCAATGATCTGCGGAACAGGCGCACCGAGGTTGGCGGCGATCTGCTCCACCAAGTCATAGCTCTCAGGGTGAACCGCGGTGGAGTCCAGCGGCTGCGTGCCGCCACGGACGCGCAAAAAGCCTGCGGCCTGTTCGAAGGTTTTTGCACCTATCCCTTCGACCTTTTTGAGTTGCGCACGGGAGGTGAAGCGGCCGTTGTCATCGCGGAACTTTACGATATTGAGGGCCACGCGCTCGGTGATGCCGGCGACGTAACGCAGCAGGGTCCAGGAAGAGGTATTCAGGTCGACGCCGACCTTGTTGACGCAGGTCTCGATGGTGGCTTCGAGAGATTGCTGCAGTTGACGCTGGTCGACATCGTGCTGATACTGTCCGACGCCGATGGACTTTGGATCGACCTTGACGAGTTCGGATAGGGGATCCTGTAGGCGACGCGCGATCGAGATGCCCCCGCGAACCGTGAGGTCGAGATCGGGGAACTCCTGCCTGGCTACGTCCGAGGCTGAGTAGATACTGGCGCCGGATTCGGACACCATGACCTTGAAGATGCCGGTGAGGTTCTGCTCGGCGAGGAAGTCGCGGACGAAGGCATCGGTTTCGCGCGAGGCCGTGCCGTTGCCGATGGCGATGGCACGAACGTGATGCTGGCGCACGAGGTGGGCTAGCGTCTGGTTGGATTTCGCAGTCTGGCCGGTGTGGGGGTAGATTACGTCGTGTGCGAGGAACTTGCCCGTCTCGTCAACCACTGCGATCTTGCAGCCTGTACGCAGGCCGGGATCGATGCCGAGGACCGAGATGGGTCCGGCGGGCGGCGCCAGTAACAGGTTATTAAGATTGTCGCGGAAGACCTGGATGGCATCGAGATCGGAGCGCTTCTTGAGTTCGATACGAAGTTCGCTCTGGATGCTGGAGGAGAGCAGGCGGCTCCAGGAGTCTTCGATGGCAAGTTCGAGCTGTGGAATCCAATCGCCTTCGGGACCGAGGATGTGGCGGCGCAGGATGCCAGTGGCACGCAACGGATCAACTTCGATGAGGAAGTAGAGAACGGATTCGGCCTCCCCGCGGCGGATGGCGAGCATGCGGTGAGAAGGGATTGACTTCACCGCCTCCCGGTACTCGTAGTACATCTTGAATTTTTCCTGCGCATCAACGGCATCGAAGGCCTTGCGACTCACGATCACGCCTTCGTCGTTCAGCAACTGACGGAGGGCCTTGCGGACGTCAGCTGTCTCAGCGATCCGTTCGGCGACGATGTGTCGCGCCCCCTCCAGCGCCTCAGCGATCGTGGTGACCTGTTTTTCTTCGTCGATGAAGGTCGCAGCGAACTCCAGCAAGCTGCGGGAGGCGGCTTGCTGCGACCAGAGATAGTCTGCGAGTGGCTCAAGCCCTCGGTCACGCGCGATGGTTGCCTTCGTGCGGCGCTTCGGACGATAGGGAAGATAGAGATCTTCAAGCTCTCCCTTGTCCAGGGTGGATTCGATCTTACGGCGGAGTTCCTCGGTCAGCTTCTGCTGCTCGGCGATGGATGCCAGTATGGTTTCGCGGCGGCCCAGGAGCTCACGAAAATAAGCGAGCTGCTCCTCGATGTCGCGGATCTTTACTTCGTCGAGTGCGCCGGTTGCTTCTTTACGATACCGAGCGATGAAGGGTACGGTTCCGCCTTCGTCCAGCAGCGTGATGGTTGCTACGACGGAACTAGAGGGCACATTCAGCAGTTTTGCAATGTGAAGAAGAATTTCCGGAAGGAGAGGTTTGATTTGATTCATGCTCTAGTCCATCGTAGACGCAGGACAAGAGGAAAACCCGCAGCCCCGCCGACGCATAAGCTTGCAAATTAGAAGTGATTCTCCGGTGAAAACGTGGCTTTACAGGGGCCAAAGAAACAAACCTCCTGCAAGACGGTGTTTCCGTCAAGTTCATTCGGCCGGAGGGACCTTGGCGAACTTAGACAAAACGTGACTTCGCGGGAACGAGGGCACCTGGCGCGGCTGAAATTCGGCTGAAATTCTGATGGAGCTATCGTCTCGGCGTGGGTTTCGATGACTTGGGTGGACTGTTAGCACTGTGATCGTAGCGTCGATCGGCAATGGGGAGCTTACCGCAGGGGCGACGGTTCGCTGCATGGATGGGCTTGATTCCCAAGCAGAACTCCACCGGTGCCAGGCGAAGCTCTACGGGATCAGCAACCGGTACCCCTTCGGCCTGTAGTTTTTCGCCACAAACAATCAATTAACAATGCAGTGACAACCGCACCGGCGACTCACCGTTACCTTGGTTCGCGGCCTTGCTGACGCCGATGCTTCTGACTCGGGCCAAATAGAAGGTTAGATCACTGAAGTACAGGACGTGACCATGAACCGGCTCCATGCCAGAATCAAAATCCACAAACCGCCGCCACCGCGGCAACAACCGTGCAACACCAGGAAGTGCATGCGAACAAACAGGAACTCTCCGCTGCGGCATCTCAAGCTGTTCTCTCTTCTTTCGGTTTCGTCGCTGGGCCTCTTCGCCGCAGGTTGCAGCAGCGGCAATAACGTCGGTCATTCCGTGCAGACCATCAACTTCGACAATCCCGGCACGCAGACAGTGGGAGCGCCGCTGACGATCTCGGCGACGGCTAACTCCGGCCTCACGGTCTCCTTTACTTCGGCGACCCCCAGCGACTGCACGGTCTCGGGGACGACGGTCACCTTTGGAGCCGCCGGCACCTGCACAATCAATGCCAGCGTGACCGGCAACAGCACCTATGCGGCAGCTTCGCAAGTGGCGCAGAGCTTCACCGTCAACCCGGCCATCGGCCCAACCACAACCATTTACATCGCCGGGTATGCGATTACTTCCGCATCTGCAGGAAACGCCGACGACACCCTCGCCGAGGTATGGCAGCTTGCCTCCGGCAGCCCAACCGCCACCGCGACGGCTCTATCGATGACCAGCGGCATGACAAGCGCGCAAGCCAACGCGATCGCGGTCTCGGGTAGTGAAGTGTATGTGGCGGGATATGAGGAGAACAGCACGAGCCGCGCCGCCGTATATTGGTTGAACAACGGCGCGGCCACGACGTTGCCCAGCGGTATGACCATCTCGCAAGCCAACGCGATCGCGGTCTCGGGCAGCAACGTGTATGTGGCGGGATATGAGGGGAACAGTGCGGGCAGCAACAACGCCGTACTCTGGGTGAACGGCACGGCCACAATGTTGTCCCCGCCCAGCGGCATGGCATATTCTGACGCCAACGCGATCGCGGTTTCGGGCAGCAGTGTGTACGTGGCGGGATATGCGTGGAATAACAATAGCGACCATAGCGCCGTACTCTGGGTGAACGGTGCGGCCACGCTGTTGCCCATGCCCAGCGGCCTGACGGGGGATTATTATGCCTATGGGATAGCGGTTTCGGGCGGAAATGTGTATGTGTCGGGACATGCGGACTCCAGCGCGAACCTCGACTCCGCCATATCCTGGGTCAACAACGGCGCGGCCACGATCTTGCCCATACCCCCCAATGACACGGTAGGAAACTATGACGCCGTCGGGATCACGGTCTCGGGCAGCGATGTGTATGTGGCGGGAGGTGGGACGAACGGCGCGACGGGCGTTGGCAATGCGGCATACTGGGTGAACGGCACGCCCACGACGTTTCCCATGCCCAGCAACATTAACATGACCACCGCCTCTTCTTCCGCCGTCGGGATCGCGGTCTCGGGCAGCGATGTGTATGCGGTGGGAGATTTGTTGGCTGCCACCACCGGCGTGGGCCAAACCGCCGCGTACTGGGTGAACGGCGGCGAGGCCACGTTGTTGCCCATGCCCAGCGGCACAGCGGAGTCTTATGCCACAGGGATTGCGGTAGCAACTCAGTAGCCGGGAGCGAAGACTCGCTGCCGGTGGATATTCAACAGCGTCTTCGGCGGCTAACGCATGGTCGGCGCGTCCGGACGGCTCGGCCGAATTCTTCAACCAGCATTACCTTGATTATGTGGGTCTCTCCGCGGAACAGGTGAAAAATTGGGGCTGGACGGCTGCGGTTCATCCGGACGATCTGAACGGCCTCGCTGGTTCGTGGCAATCCATTATCGCTTCTGGTAAGCAAGGCGAGAGCGAGGCGCGCCTGCGCCGCTTCGACGGCGAGTATCGATGGTTTCTGTTCCGTGCTAACCCGCTACGCGATGAATCCGGCAACATCGTCAATTGGTTCGGGATAAACACGGACATCGAGGACCGGAAACGCGCTGGAGAGGCCCTGCGGCGGAGCGAGGGTTACTTAGCTGAAGCACAGAGGTTAACCCATACAGGCAGTTGGGCTTGGAACGTTTCCACTCGCCATAGGTCCCACTGGTCG
>DATHQT010000049.1:0-193754 GCA_035482415.1 Acidobacteriaceae bacterium
GCGTTCCGATCGACGCCCACTTCGATATGGCTGTGCCCGTCGCGCGACCCATCAACCCGGTGACCAAAACCGACTGGGAAGGTACCGGCGTCACTCCCGACTACAAGACCTCGCGGGAGGACGCGCTGTCAGCGGCAATCAAGGTTGCTGAGACGAAACTGCAGGCGGAAGACAACAAATCTGTTCCCGGGAATCCGCCCGCTACCTCACGGTAACCCCAGAGAATGCCTCAGTTCTGAGGCACATCGGCTTCTGCGGCAGCGAATCTGCTATTTCGCACCGAAACAGTCGGAGTATCATCTAAATGAGAGACATGAGTTGGAGTCCCGGACTCATAGAGGATTGATCATGGCATACAGTGACAAGGTTGTTGACCACTACGAGCACCCCCGCAACGTCGGCACCCTCGACAAGAGCTCCAGCGAGGTCGGTACCGGCCTGGTCGGCGCGCCAGAGTGCGGCGACGTCATGCGTCTCCAGATCAAGGTGAACCCTGAGACCCAGGTCATCGAGGACGCGAAATTCAAGACCTTCGGCTGCGGCTCGGCCATCGCCTCCAGCTCCCTCGCCACCGAGTGGGTCAAGGGCAAAACCGTCGCAGAAGCCCTCACCATCTCCAACACCGACATCGTCAAAGAGCTCGCCCTGCCGCCAGTAAAGATCCACTGCTCCGTCCTCGCCGAGGACGCCATCCGCGCCGCCATCGGCGACTGGAAGGCCAAGAACGGCGTAGCCGAAGCAGCCACCGCAACGGTAGCCGCTCACTAACTTTGCGTTTCTCCCAGGTGCCCATCCATGACAGCCCACCGTCATGGATGGGATTTGTAACGTTAGCGCCAACGGCGCGGCCGATCACAGCCTGGGCCTTAGCGCCAACGGCGCGACATATAACAGCCTAGGCCGAAGGCCTAGGTACCCGGGCCGCGAAAATCCAAGGGCTGAAGGCCCGACATATACCACTCGGGGCAGCGCCCCGGGTCAAGTCCTCAGGACCACCACTATGTCCACCGTCTCCATCTCGACCACCACCTCGCAATCCATGAGTGCCCCTGCGCCCGATGCGACCAAAGACCCGCTCGCCGGCATGACGCTGCTCTCCGCCGAGGGCCAGCAGCCCCGCGCCAAGGCGGCCATCGAGATCACCAAGAACGCCCTCAAGCGCATCCGCGTCGCCATGGCCAAGGAAGGCATCTCGCCCGACGCCGGCGGCCTCCGCGTCGGCATCCAGGGCGGCGGCTGCAGCGGCCTCAGCTACAACATCCGCTTCGACACCCAGCCCCGCGAGCGCGATCGCACCTTCACCTTCGGCGCCGGCATCGAGACCCCCAACGACCCCAGCGGCGCCAAGCCCGTCCGCCTCTTCGTCGACCCCAAAAGCTTCCTCTACCTGGCCGGCATGGTCCTCGACTTCGAAGAAACCCTCATGCGCCAGGGCTTCAACTTCATCAACCCCAACAGCACCAAAAGCTGCGGCTGCGGCTCCTCCTTCTCCGCCTGACATTAGCCGTGAGCTACCCACTACTCACTGCCGGCAGGCAGGTCTGGAGTAATCCATGCGCGAGTATCTAGTCATCTTCGAGCAAGGCCAAGACGGCGGCTGGGGGGCCTACGCCCCTGACCTGCCCGGCCTTGGCGTGGCTGCTGAAACCCGCGATGAAGTTTTAATACTCATCCGCGAAGGCATCGCCCTTCACCTCGCGGGCCTGCGCGAAGACGGCCTCCCCATCCCCGAGCCCAGTACCTTCGCCGAGCGCATCTCCGTAGCTGCCTGAGCTTCTTCTTCGCCCAGCCTCTACCCCGCAGTCGCCGGCCCAATCACCGTCCGCACTTCCTGCACCGACTCCGCCGGGAAGCCACCCAACCTTGCATGCTCCCGAATCATCTCCGCATTCGGCGCCGAGTACACGCAGTAAATCTTGTCATCCGTCACATACGAGTGTTCCCACTGGATCGTCGGCCCCAGCTGCTTCAACACGCCGCACGACGTCTGCGATACCGCCTTCAACTGTTCCGCCGTCAAACTGCCTGCGCCTGGAATCGTGCGCTCAATTACGAATTGGGGCATCGTCATCCTCCTGGAGAGTGGGCCCACGTCTTGGAGCCAACATCCTACCAAACGCTTGCCCCACCCGCACCACAATTCATTTCGCCGCCACCACCGCGTCACTCACCTTCAAGTGATATTGCTCCGACAGCATCTCCTCATACGCCTTGATCGGCATCAGGAACACCATCGCCCTCCGCGCGTCCAACCCGGCCGGATCCTCCACCGCAATCATCGCCATCTTGCCATCCACCACCTTGAACTGCGTGCCATAGCGCTGCAGCTTCCCCTCGCCCACCAGCTCCTTATCCACCACCGTCGCCAGCGCCGACCCGTCAATCTTCCCCTCCGCCGCAAGCCTCTCCAGCCGCGGCACCAACGCCAGCTGCCAGGCATGATCCCGCGTATGCGTCAGCATCGCCATCGCGTCATTCGACGCATCGAAGCCCACCATCGCAATCGTCGGCCATCCATGCCGCGCCACAATCCCCTTCAACTCCGTCGTCAATTCCGCATCCACCGCAGCCGTCTTCGCCGTATACGCCGGCTGCCCCGTCCCCGCACCGCGAGCCTCCTGGTCCCTCGCATACATCGCCACCAACTTATCCCGCAGCGCCACATTCGTCCCCGCCCCATTGCGCTTGATCAACTCCGCCCGCCGCGCCGCCAGATCATTCCTCCACACCGCATCGCCACCAGCAGCCGCCGTCTCCTGCGCCACGACCCCACTCACCATCCCCAAACACAACACGAGCGGCGCCCACACTCTCAGCATCTTCATGCCCTCAAGTGTAGACCCCGCTCGCTCGCATCGACGCTGCGCCTTCGCGCCCGGCGACTAATCCGTGTCCTTGTCCTTCTTCTCCTCCGCCTTCTTCTCCACCGGCTTCGGCGCAATGCCCCTCACATACTTGTCGTACCAATCAAACCACGACTGGTACCGCTGCTTAATAAAGCTAGGCCGCGTGAATCCATGAAACTGTCCCGGATACACGATCAACTCCGCCGGCGTTCCCACCGCGCGCAGCGCCTCGTACATCTGCTCGCCGCCCTCCACCGGAACATTGAAGTCTTTATCTCCACCCATGAACAGCGTCGGCGTCTTGATCCGATCCGCATGCAGGAACGGATACGACAGCTTCACATACAGATCCAGATTCTTCCAGGGCGCGCCCAGCTCATCCTGGTACTGCAGGATGTATTGGTCGATCCCGTAGAACCCCAGCAGATTCCCCATGCCCGCGCCCGAGCTCGCCGCCTTGAACCGCGTCGTGCTCGCAATCGTGTAATCCGTCAGGATGCCGCCGTAGCTCCATCCCCCCACGCCCATCTGGTTTTCATCGATCTTGCCGGTCGCCACCGCAGCATCCGTCAGGGCCATCAGGTCGATCACTTCTTTATCGCCCCAGTCCCCGCTGATCGCCATGCTATACGCCTGCCCGCGCCCGGTGCTGCCACGATAGTTCACCTGCAGCACCGCATACCCGTGCGCCGCAAACATCTGCCGCGACAAATCAAACCCATGCTGATCCTGCGCCGTCGGCCCGCCATGAATAAACAAAATCATCGGAGCCTTCGCCCCCGCGACATACCCGACCGGCATCGTCAGCAGCCCATGCACCTCGCTGCCGTCCTTGGTCTTCGCCTCGATGTTCTCCGTCGGCGCAACCTCCAGCGTCGCCAGGAGCGCGTCGTTATGCCCCGTCAGTTTCCGCAGGCTATCGCCCTCCAGCGCATACAGCTCCGCAGGCGCAGCGTCGGTCGACCACAGCAGCGCTACGTGTCCGCCCCCCTCATCCAGCCCACTCGCCGCGCCGCTCCCCTTGGTCAACCGCGTCACACTCCCGCTGCCATTGAGCGGAATCTCCCCCACCCACTCCTCGCGATCCTGCGGCACCGCCGTCAATACCGCGTGTCCACCCGGCGCCAGCACAGGAGCACCCACCCATCCATCCAACTTCGGCGCCAACATTTTTGGCTCGCCACCCGCAACGGAGACCATCGCCATCTGCCGCAGGTCATAGATCGAATAATGCGGCGCTGTTCCCTGCCGGTAAATAATCTCCTTCGAATCCTTGGTCCAGGCCAGCGGCCCCGAATCTGTCCCCGCAAACGTGGTCAGTTGCCGCGGTGCAGCTCCCGCCTTGGCGTCCACCACAAATACATCCGGGTTCGCCACCCGGTCCGGATCCGGCTTCGACTGGTTGCTCGTAAACGCCACCATCGTCCCGTCCGGACTCCATGTCCCACTCTCCTCGCCGTACGATCCCGCACCATCCACCGGCGCGTTCGTCAACTTGCTCAGCTTCTTCGTCGCGACATCAAACAAATAAAGATGCGGCTCCTTCTCCGTCAGAAACCCCACCCGGTCTTCCTTGTAGTGGTAGCGGTCAATCACAATCGGCTTAGGCGGCGCCGGCTTCGCACCCTTGTCCTCCACCGGCTCATCGCGCTCCTGCAGCGTCAGCAGCAATGTCTTCGAGTCAGGAGACCACCGATACCCCTGCAGCTCCTGCTTCACATTCGTCAACTGCTGCGCCTCGCCTCCGCGCCGGTCCATCACCCAAACCTGCTCACCCTTGGCAGCGTGCTCGCCCTCCGCCTCGCGCCCCGTCGTGAACGCCAGCCACTTTCCATCCGGACTCCACTGCGGCTCGCCCGCCCCATCCTTGCTGAACGTCAGCTGCACATCTTGCTTGCCATCCCAGCTCACCATCCACAGCTGGGTGAGATTCTTGTCATCGTGCGCATCGATCCTGCTTACCGTATACGCTATCCAGGCGCCATCCGGCGACACCACCGGCGCACCCACCCGCGCCATCTTTACCAGGTCATCCGGCGTGATCCCATGCTTCGCCGGTACCGTCTGCGCACCCAGGCAGACACTCAAGGAAAGCGCGCAGCCCAGCACGGCCGCAGAATAAGAAGAGGTTTGTAAACGCATAGGCGGGAGTTTAGCATCCTCGGGGCCGCCCTCAAACTCCAATCCTCTCTCCCGCCACCAACGCCGTCCTGGCTTTTAGCTGGAAGCTGGAGGCTAAATGCTAGAAGCTGTGTTTAGTGGCCCCCGGCGACGCCCTTCTTCTCGCCGCCCCCGTCCCGCCGGTTTGCCCTCCTCCTCAACGACTTCTCCGGCCTCGGCCGCTTCCAACCCACAGCTCAAAGCTAGGGTTTTCCCCAGTTACGCAAAAGACGCCAAAGAGCTACTTTGTACGCAACGCAGCCGATCTGCTGTGAACGTCTTCTGTCGTTGTGAAGCACCGCCACTTACCCCCTATAGGTCCAGGGGTTTACGGCTCACTCGGGAGGCACTCCCAGCATCAGATTGGCCCGTTATCTGAACCTGGCAGGCTTACCTGCACAATCTGTCCATGGACCTGCCCGTCAGGGGCTTCACCGGAAATGGTTCGCGAGGTAAAGAGATATGAGATTTCTGCAGAGATCGTTCACCCACTCGGCTCAAGCGCCTTCATATGCCCATCCGCTACATCCAAAAGCAACATGGCTCTCTGCCCCACGAATAAGTCGCCTCGCCCTACTCGCTGCCATTGCGGGCGTCTGCCTCTTCGGCGGCTCCGGACGGCATCTGCTGGCACAGACAGCTCCAGCTGCGGACGCTGCGGACGCGAAGGACGCAGCCCCAGCGGTCGACCCTGATGTAGTCGATGCCGTCAGGAAAATGGGTGCCTACCTTCGCAGCCTCAAGGTCTTCCAGGTGCTCGGAGCCGTCACCCACGACGACGTCCTCGATGACGGCCTGATCATTCAATCCAGCAGCAAAATCGATATGCTCGCCGTCAAGCCCAACCGCATGCGCATCGAGGTCGTCAGCGATGAAAGGCACAGGCTCTATCTCTACGATGGAAAAACCTTCACCGCCTGGGGAAGGCTGAACAACTTCTACGCAACCGTTCCTGCACCGCCAACCATCCCTGAACTCTTTCAGCAGGTTCAGGAGAAATTCGACATCGAACTGCCGCTCATTGACCTCTTCAAATGGGGCACCAACGAAGACGACATCAATAAGATCAAGACCGCCATCGACGCCGGCCCCACAGCCGTCGATGGCGTCACCTGCGAGCAGTACGTCTTCCACCAGGAAGGCGTCGACTGGCAACTCTGGATTCAGCTCGGCGACTATCCTCTCCCCCGCAGGCTCGTCATCACCACCCTCACCGACGAGGCCAGACCGCAGCACACCATCAACTTTGACTGGAACCTCGCGCCCTCCTTCAACGAAGCTGCCTTCGTCTTCGATCCTCCGCCAGATGCCAAGCGCATCCTCTTCGACGGGCAAACCGTCGCCGACATCAAGAAAGGGAACTAGGTGACTGCTATGAAACGTTCCACTCAGATCTTTGCCCTGTTCGCCCTCGCAGTCCTGTTCTCCGGAATTACCCTCCACGCCCAACGTGGTGGCGGCGGCGGCCGCGGCGGTGGTGGAGGAGGCGGCGGCGGTACGCGCAGCAGCGCCCGCACCAGCGTCAACTCCACTCCATCTCGCGGCGGCGGCGGCGGAGGAGGCAATCGCAGCGCCGGCCAGGGCGGCAACCAGGCCGCCAATCGCTCCGGCAATCAGGGCGCCAACCGCAACGGCAACCAGAGTGCCAATCGCAACGCAAACTCTAACCAGAACGTCAATCGCAACGCCAACGTAAATCAAAACGTGAATCGCAACACCAACGTGAACCAGAACGTTAACGTGAATCGCAATGTCAACGTGAACGTAAACGGCGGCTATAACGGCGGAGGCTACTATGGCGGAGGCTGCTGCTACCATCCCGTCGCCGCGGCCGCGGCCGTCACAGCAGCAGTAGCGGTCACCGCAGCAGCCATCGGCTCCATCGTGAACCAACCGCCCGCCGGCTGCGTAACCCAGGTCGTCGGTGGCTTGGCCTACCAGCAATGCGGCAGCACCTGGTACCAGCCGCAAATGTCCGGAGGCTCCACCACCTACATTGTCGTCAACGCGCCCTGACAATCGGGCCACCGCTTGAACGCAGCGTTCAAGCGGTGGCCCGAACGTACCGCGGTTGTCAGGCTCTCGTCAGACCTGAGCTTGGAGCTCTCCTCTTCGTCGAGCTCCCTCCACATCTCCGTCTGGAATTAGAACTCTGCCTGGCACCTCGGCGCCGGCGCGGTACTCTAAGAACAGCATGGCGACCGATTACTTCTCCCTCTTCTCCCTCCCGCAGCATCTACACCTCGATCTCGCAGCCCTCGAGAAGACCTTCTACGCCCAATCCCGCAAGCTCCACCCCGATCGTTTCGCCGCCCAGCCTCCTGAAGCCCAACAGGCCGCGCTCGCCGCTTCCTCGCAGCTCAACGACGCCTACCGCACCCTCCGCGACCCCATCCTCCGCACCGAATACCTCCTCTCCCTCCAGGGCATCCAGCTGGAAGAACAATCCCGCGCCGCCACCGACCTCGCCAAGTCAACCGGCACGCAAAAGAAACAAGTAGCCCCACCCGACCTCCTCGAAGAAGCCTTCGAGCTCAACATGGCCCTCGAAGAAATGAAGATGGGCGGCGACGACCCCGACGCCCGCGGCGAACTGGAATCCGCCCGCACCAAATTCACAGCCATGCTCGCTGAAACGCAGCAGACCCTCGAAGGCCTCTGGACCCAGTGGGACACCGCCGTCGATACCAGCAACGAACCTGCGAAAGCCGCAGCCATCCAAGCCATGGTCGCCCTCCTCAACCGCCGCAGCTACATCCGCAACCTCGTCCGCGACGTAAACACCGCCCTCGAATAATCCACTGCCCACCCCAAACCCCGTCATCCTGAGCGAAGTGCGCAGCCGAAGGACTCCTGCTGTTGCTGTTGCCGTTGCCTTTCTTTCTGTCATTCCCTCTGGGAATCTGCTTCTTCTTTTGCCGTTGCTTTTGCTTTACGGGCTGTCATCCCACAGGAATCTGCTTCTTCCTTTGCCGTTGTTGTTTGCCTTTGCCTCTGCCGGAAGCCACCGAACCATCCTCGCCACGTCCCTCCGCTTCCCCCGCACACCCAATCCTGCTATCAACAAACCATGCGCGCCCGACTCCTCCACTTCGCCGCCCTCACCGCCCTGCTCCTCGCACTCCCCGCCCTCCAAGCCCAGTCCAACCCCAGCTGGACCACGCCCCTCACCCCCTTCCGCATCGCACCCAACCTCTACTACGTCGGCAGCCGCGACCTCGCCTCCTACCTCATCACCACCCCCGCCGGCGACATCCTCATCAACTCCAACCTCGTCTCCTCGCCTCCGCTGATCTTCCGTAGCATCGAGCAACTCGGCTTTCACCCCTCCGACATCAAGATCCTCCTCATCAGCCACGCCCACTCCGACCACGCCGGCGGCAGCGCTGAAATCCTCAAACAAACCCACGCCCAATACATGGTCATGGACGCCGACGTCTCCTCCATCCAAACCGGAGGCCGCACCGACTTCGCCCACTTCAAACCCTTCCCGGCAGCCCATGTCGACCGTACCCTCCACGACGGTAGTACCGTCCAACTTGGCGGTATCACCCTCACGGCTCACAAGACCGCCGGCCACACTCCCGGCTGCACCACCTGGACCACGCAGGTCGTCGAAAACGGTAAGCCCCTCAACGTGGTCATCGTTTGCAGCGTCACCGCGCTCGACGAGTACCGCCTCATCGCCGCCCCGGGCCACCCCGCCGCCTACCCCGGCATCGCGCAAGACTTCGCCCACACCTTCACCACGCTCGAAGCCCTCCCCTGCGACATCTTCCTCAGCTCCCACGGCGAATACTTCGACCTGCTCCCCAAGCTAGCCCGCATGCCGGCCGAAGGCCCCTCCGTCTGGATCGACCCCACCGGCTACCACCGCGCCATCGCCCAAAGCCGCGCCGCCTTCGAGGCCGACCTGGCCCGCCAGCAAGCCGCCGCGACTGCTCACCCTCACCACTAGCGCTTCTTCAACCCCGCCAGATGATGCAGATCATGCCCCGCCATGATCTCCACCAGCGTCCACAGCGTCTCATCCCCGCCACGCTCGGGATGCGTATAGCCCTTCTTCTTATCCGCCTCCGAAAGCGCTCCGACAAACGCCACATTCCAGGCCCGCAGCGCCTTGAACGTAGCCCACGCCAGCTCGAACGAATACGCGTCATACACCTTCGCCCACGCATCCTGCTCAAACGGTTGAATCACGGCGTGCTCTTCACCCAACACCTGCCGCAGCCTCCACCCCCACACAATCTCGCAGTCCGCCAGGTGCGCCACAATCTCCCGCACACTCCACTTCCCCGGCGCCGGCCGCGCCTCAACCTCCGCCGTACTTAATCCATCCAGAATCATCCCCAGCCGCACGGGCGTCTCCGCAATCACCTTCGCCGCATCGCGCCCCTCCAGCAAACCCACATACGGAACTCCACTCATCCTCACACCTCCGTCTCTCTCGTTATCATCATCGCAAGCGCCCACGCTGTACAGCCCCATTCTGCTTCCCCAATCGCATCCCGAGCATCCAATCCACCACGCCGAACTCGGCGCAAAGGATCCCTCATGCAATACAACACTCTCGGCGACACCGGCCTGCTCGTCTCCCAACTCTGCTTCGGCTGCATGACCTTCCACGGCGGCACCGGCCTGTTCAAATCCATCGGCACCGTCGACCAGCCCACCGCCGACTCGCTGGTCCAGTCCTCCCTCAACGCCGGCATCAACTTCTTCGATACCGCCGACGTCTACTCCGAAGGCGAGAGCGAGAAGACCCTCGGCCAGTCCCTCAAGAACCTCAACATCGCGCGCAAAGACGTCGTCATCGCCACCAAGGTCTTCAGTCGCGTCGGCCCCGGCCGCAACGACATCGGCGCCTCTCGCGGCCACATCCTGGACTCCATCGACGGCAGCCTCCGCCGTCTCCAGACCGACCACATCGACCTCTACCAGATCCACGGCAACGACGCCGTCACTCCGCTCGACGAAACCCTCCGCGCATTGGACGACCTCGTCACCTCCGGCAAGGTCCGCTACATCGGCATCTCCAACTGGCAAGCCTGGAAGATCGCCAAGGCTCTCACCATCTCCCACTTCCGCAACCTCGCCCGCTTCGACACCGTGCAGGCCTACTACTCCATTGCCGGCCGCGACCTCGAACGCGACATCGTCCCCCTTCTCGAATCAGAAAAGACCGGCCTCCTCGTCTGGAGCCCGCTCGCCGGCGGCCTTCTCTCCGGAAAATTCTCGCGCGAAAATCAAAAGCCCGCCGACTCCCGCCGCTCCAACTTCGACTTTCCCATCGTCGACAAAGAGCGCACCTGGCGCATCCTCGACGTCATCGCCCCCATCGCCAAGGCCCACAACTGCTCCGCCGCGCGCATCTCGCTAGCCTGGCTCCTCTCCAAGCCCGTAGTCACTTCCATCATCATCGGAGCCAAGCGCCTCGACCAGCTCGAAGACAACATCGCCGCCACCGAACTCCAGCTCTCCCCCGACGAACTCAAGCAACTCGACGCCGTCAGCGCCCTTCCCCCCGAGTACCCCGGCTGGATGGTCCAGACCCAGGGCTCCAACCGCCTCGACCCCTCCGTCCAGCGCTTCGCCCCACCCTCAGACCAGAAGTAATCGCCCACCAACCACCGGCGCGCCAAGCCATCGGCGCGCCCCCTCACCCAACTGAGAACTGACAACGAAGAACTGACACCTCTTCAAGCCCACGGATCATACTCCCCCACCGACCACACATACCCCTCCGGATCCTTCACCGTGAACGCCTTCCCGCCGTACTCCATCTCCTTCAACTCCATCACTACCTCAGCCTTCTCAGCCTTCACCCGCTTCCACACCGGCGCGCAATCCTTCACCACCAGATACAGCGGGGACGTCACCCTCCCCCCAACCTCCTCCGGCAGCGCATACATCTCCCGATGCGGACCCGCATTCGATGCCGACCCCAGCATCAACATCCCGGTCCCTCCAAATGTCAGCTGCGCATGCGCCACCGTATCGTCCGGGCCTTCATACACCGCCTGCCGCTGGAACCCCAGCACACGCTCCATCCACTCAATCGCCGCATGCGCATCCTTGTACCGCACGCTCGGAATCAGCATCGATCCAGCCATAATCGCACCTCCGGCCCAACGTCTCTCGCCACCATCATTACGCCCGCAATCAGCGCCTGTACAGTTAAAATCAAGGTCATTCCGGAGCCTCTTATGAAAGCTGCCGTAGTCCAATCCTTCACCGCCCCGCCCCTCTACACCACCTTCGACGACCCCGTCCCCAACCCCTCCGCCGGCGAGGTCCTCGTCAACGTCACCGCCGCCGCTCTTCACCGCATCGTCAAATCACTCGCCAATGGCACGCACTACGGCACCACCGGCATTCTCCCCTTCGTTCCTGGCGTCGACGGCGTTGGCCGCCTCCAAGCCTCCTTCGGCCAACTCCCCGCCGGCACCCGCGTCCTCTTCGGCAGCGCCCGCCCGCCCTTCGGCACCTTCGCCGAGCAGTCCCTCGCCAACGCCTCCATGCTCATCCCCGTCCCCGACGCGCTCCCCGACGCCACCGCCGCCGCCATCGCCAACCCCGCCATGTCCTCCGCCGTCGCCCTCATGCGCGCCCAGTTCCAGCCCGGCGAAAGCGTCCTCATCCTCGGCGCCACCGGCGTCTCCGGCCAGCTCGCCGTGCAGATCGCCAAGTCCCGCGGAGCCCACCGCGTCATCGCCATCGGCCGCAATCCGCAAGCCCTCGCCGAGCTCACCAGCCTCGGTGCCGACGCCACCATTTCACTCGACCAATCTCCTGAAGCCCTAACCGCCGCACTTCGCAACGAACTCGCCAGCGGCGTCGACATCGTCCTCGACTACCTCTGGGGCCCGCCCGCCGAAACCCTCCTCGCCGCCATCGCGCAAAAAGGCCTCAGCCACGCCGCACCGCGCATCCGCTACGTGCAGATCGGCAACATGGCCGGCCCCAACATCTCGCTCCCCGCTGCCACCCTCCGCAGCTCCGGCCTCGAGCTCCTCGGCAGCGGCTTTGGCAGCGCCTCCCTCGACCAGATCCGCCAGGCCATCCTCGCCTTCTTCGCCCAAATCGCCACCAACCCCCTGCAATTCGCGCTCAAAACCGCCCCTCTCAGCGAAGTCACCACCCTCTGGAACACCGGCGACCACGGCGTCCGCCTCGTCTTCCAACCCTGACCAACCAACGATTCCGCAAGCCCTCGCCTTCGCCTTTTCTGCGGCCTTAGCTTTTCTTTCTGTCATTCCCTCTGGGAATCTGCTTCTTCCTTTGCCGTTGCTCTTGCCTTTGCTCTTGCCTTTGCCTTTGCTCTTGCCTTTGCCTCTGCTTTTCTGGTTGTCATCCCGCAGGGATCTGCTTCTTCTTTTCCGGGTACCCATTCATGACAGCTTCATCGTCATGAGTTGGGTGGCGTTGCTCGGGCACCCACCACCACGCGTGCCAGACCGACTCTCAAAAATCTTCCACCTCCGGAACTATTCCCCTTGACGATATATCCGCAACGGATATACAGTCTTCTCCATGAGCACCTCCGGCCTCTCCCCCAGCGACCACCTCCCCCTCACCCCCGCCGTCTTCTCGATCCTCCTCGCTCTCGCCGACGGAGAAAAGCACGGCTACGCCATCATGCTCGAAGCCCGCCAGCACATCGCCATGGGCCCCGGCACGCTCTACGGCTCCATCGATCGCCTCCTCGCCAGCGGCCTCATCGCCGAAACCGGCTTCACCGACGACGAGCGCCGCCGCTACTACCGCCTCTCCGCCCTCGGCCACCAGGCCCTCGCCGCCGAAACCGCCCGCCTCGCCCAGTCCGTCAAACGCGCTCGCAGCAAGGGCGTCCGCGTCCTCACCCGCATTCCAGTCGCTGTCCCAGCCGGCACCCCGGAGCCCCGCGCATGAACACCCCCACCCAGCCTCGCCTCCGCCTCTACGCCCTCGCCCTCCGCCTCTACCCCGCCGCCTTCCGCGCGCGTTACGCCGAAGAAATGCTACAAACCGCGCGCCTCGAATTCGCCCGCTCCCCCCACCCCGTACGCTTCTCCGCCGCCCTTGCCTCCGACACCCTCCGCTCTCTCCTGCGCGAGCACCTCCGCGCCGCCACCCCCGCCCGCCCCGGCTACGTCGCCGCCTTCGCCCTCTTCTTCACTTTCCTGCTCATCGGTGTCTCCGTAGTGAACCAGCAAATCCTGCGCCGCGGCGCCGACCGCCAGCCAGCCTTCCTCGCCGAGAAATTCACCCGCAGTTCCCCACAAGACCCATCGATCGCCGCAACCCTCGCCGCTCCCAAACAGGAGATCTCTTCTCCTGCCTGGCTTAAAAGTTCCAGCCCCATCCTCCTGATCTACGACGCCGCGGGTCAGCCTGTAGCCGGCAACGCGGTCCTGCACGGAACCCTCCCGCGTCTCCCGCACGGCATCTTCAACACCATCCGCGATCGCCGTGAGTTTCGCGTAACCTGGCAGCCGCGCGTCGGCATTCGTGTCGCCCTCACCGGCGACGCTCTCCCCACCGGAGGCTTCGCCGTCGCCGGCCAAAGCCTCATCCTCAGCGAGTCAAAAGAAATCCGCTTTCACTCCCTCCTGCTCTGGATCTGGGCCTTCGCCATGTTCACCTGCGCCTCCCTCGCGCTCTTCGCCCGAAGACGAACCCGCACCCCGACAGCCTGACACCTCTCGACGCCCCAAATTAGTTCGCCCATCATCACCTCTCCGCGACTATCCTGTTGCCGGAGAAACATCATGGCCGACAACCCAACCAAGTTCGGAGCTCTCCTCACCTGGGCCGGCGGAATCGCCGCAACCGTGATTGCCGGCGTCCTCGTCTATCACTTCACGACCCCACCTCCCCCAACGCCCCCACCCCCGGCCGCTCAAGTCGGCCTCAACGGTTTCGTCGAAGACGATGTCACCCAGAAGCCCGTCGTCGACGCCATCGTCACCGCCGACCTCGGCGCCAAGCTAGCCTCTCAGCCCACCGACAGCGAAGGCCGCTACGCCTTCATCATGGACAGCACTACGCCGCCCGCGCAGAGCATCAACGTCGACGTCCTCGCCGGCGGCTACCAGCACTACACCGCCACCGTCCCCCTCACCGGCGGCGACACCTTCGCCGGAATCCAGCTCCAATCCATCTCCCCACCCGTCGCCCCACCCCAACCCGGCCAAGCCGTCGCGCCCGTCCACCTCCCACCCAGGCCCACCCTCATCCTCCGCGTCCCCAGAAACTACAACATCCGCACCGACACCGCCGCCCTCAAGCCTAAATAAAATCGTCATGCAACCCAAAGGTTGCTCTTTCCATCTCGAATACACTAATATGCAACCAAGAGGTTGCCCATGGACTCCAACGTTATCGAGAAATCCATCGAACTCAACGCCCCCGTCTCCCGCGTCTGGCAAGCCCTCACCGACCACCGCCAGTTTGGCGAATGGTTCCGCGTCAGTATCGACGCACCCTTCCACCCCGGCCAGCCCTCCACCGGCCACATCACTCATCCCGGCTACGAGCACCTCCAGTGGGAGGCCGTTGTCCAGAAACTCGAGCCCGAACACACCTTCTCCTTCACCTGGCATCCCTACGCCATCGACCCCGCGGTCGACTACTCCCACGAACCCCCCACCCTGGTCGAGTTCACCCTCTCCCCGACCGCCACCGGAACCCTCCTCCGCGTCGTCGAATCCGGCTTCGAAAACATCCCCGCCGCTCGCCGCTCCGAAGCCTTCCTCAAAAACAGCGGAGGCTGGGCCGCACAGATGCGCAACATCGAGGCCTATGTCGCCCAGCACCCCTAGCCCTCGTCCTCGCGCCCGCAGCCTGCACCCCCGCAGCCTGCACCCCCGCAGCCACGCCCCGCTCTTCGCCGCCCTCGGCGACGACACCCGCCTCGCCCTCCTCACCAAGCTCAGCGCCGGCCAGCAACGCTCCATCACCGACCTCGCCCACAACTCCCCGCTCACCCGCCAGGCCATCACCAAACACCTCCGCGTCCTCGAGCGCGCACACATCGTCCGCTGCACGCGCTCCGGCCGCGAGCGCCTCTACGAGCTCGACCCCCTTCCCGTCCAGTCCCTGAAAAACTACCTCGACGCCCTCTCCCACCAATGGGACAGCGCCCTCCAACGCCTCCGCGCCTTCGTCGAGACCGACCACCCGGAGTAGCGGCCAACTGTCCGCGCGAGACCGCTGGCACCCTCACACCTCAACTCCCCAGCTCCCGCCGCACTGCTCCTCGAAGGGGCACGGCTTGAGCCCTGCCAATTTTCGTCCCCGCAACCGGCTTCAGCCGCCGAGGTTAAGCCGGCAATCTGTCGCGAGGCTGAATCCAGCCATCAAAATAAGCGAAAATAGAGATCGGGCGTCCACGCACCAGCACGCTCCTGAAAGAGGTCTTCCTTGGCAGCACCCGTCGTCGGCATCGACCTTGGCACCACCAACTCCCTCATCGCCTTCATGCAGGGCGACACCCCCGCCGTCATCCCCGGCGAGGACGGCAGCGCCATCGTCCCCTCCGTCGTTGCCTTCGACCAGGACACCCCCAACGGCTTCGCAGTCGGCAACGCCGCGCGCAACGTGCTCCTCACCAACTCCGCCAACGCCGTCTACTCCGTCAAGCGCCTCATGGGCCGCGACCTCGCCGACGTCCAGCCCGAGCTCGAACACTTCCCCTTCCGCCTCGCCCCCGGCCTCAAGCCCGGCGAAGTCCTCAAGCTCAACGTAGGCGGCCTCACCCTCACGCCCCCCGAGATCTCCGCCTACATCCTCCTGCAGCTAAAAAATAACGCGACCCGCTTCTTCGGCGCAGAAGTCACCAAGGCCGTCATCACCGTCCCCGCCTACTTCAACGACGCGCAGCGCCAGGCCACCAAAGACGCCGGCCGCATCGCCGGCCTCGACGTCCTCCGCCTGGTCAACGAGCCCACCGCCGCCGCCCTCGCCTATGGCCTCGACAAGAAGAAGGACGGCATCATCGCGGTATACGACTTCGGTGGCGGCACCTTCGACATCTCCATCCTCAAGCTCCACGACGGCATCTTCGAAGTCATCGCCACCGGCGGCGACACCCACCTCGGCGGCGACGACATCGACCTGCTCCTAACGGCCGTCGCCCTCGACGACATCAAGGGCGACCTCGGCATCGACGTCACCACCAACCCCGAAGTTATCCAGCAACTCCGCCAAGCTGTCATCGACGCCAAGATCGCCCTAAGCTCAGCCGACTCCACCCGTCTCCAGCTTAAGATCCCGGGTGCCCCGCGTCTCGCTTCTGAGACGTGGGATCCCACCGGTGCTGCCGAGCCAGTTACCTACGCACGCGAAATCACCCGCACCCAGTACGAGCAACTCATCGCGCCCATCATCCAGCGCACCGCCGCCCCAGTCAAACAGGCGATGAAAGACGCCGGATTCACGGCGTCGGATATAGATGAAGTCGTGATGGTAGGCGGCTCCACGCGCATCCCCGCCGTCCGCGCCCTCGTCACCCAGCTGTTTGATTTAGAAGCCCGCGGCCGTAAGCTCCACACCGAACTCAACCCCGACGAAGTCGTAGCCCTCGGCGCCGCCGTGCAGGCGCAAATCCTCAGCGGCACAGAAAACGCCGCCACCAACGATCTCCTCCTCCTCGACGTCACGCCGCTTTCCTTGGGCATAGAGGCCTTAGGCGGTGTTGTGGCAAAAATCATCCAGCGCAACTCCACCATCCCCGCCTCCGCCACCGAGCACTTCACCACCGGCGTCGACGGCCAAACCAACGTCGCCATCCACGTCCTGCAAGGCGAGCGCGAGCTAGCCAAGGATTGCCGCTCCCTCGCACGCTTCGACCTCAAAGGAATCCCACCCATGGTCGCCGGCCTGCCCCGCATCGAAGTCAAATTCCTCATCGACGCCAACGGCATCCTACATGTGAGCGCGCGCGAACAGCGCAGCGGTCAGGAGTCGCAGGTTGAAGTCAAACCCACCTACGGCCTCACCGACGAGCAGGTAGAAACCATGATCCTTGAATCCTTCGATCACGCCGAGTCCGACATCACCGCACGTCAACTCATCGAAGCCCGCAACGAAGCTCAGACCATCCTCGACGCCCTCGCCAAGGGCGAAAAATCAGGCGCCTGGCAGCAGCTCTCTCTCGGCGAGCACGCCTCCATCGAATCCCACGCCACCGAGCTCCGCCGCATCATGCAGGGCGACGACTACAAGGCCATCCGCGAAGGCATCGAGTACCTCGACAAAGCCACCCGCCGCTTCGCCGAACTCATGATGGACGCCGCCGTAACCGGTGCCCTGGGCGGCAAAACCATGGCAGCCGCCGGCGAATCCCTCGCAGCCAATCAGCAAGGCGCCACCCCCACCGCCCCCCACGCCTTCGCCAAAGCCGAAGTCTCAGCGACCATCCCCACCAACGACCTCGAGCGAGCCGAAGCCAACCCCGACACCCCAGGCGAATCCACCGAGGATTAAACGCCGGGCGCAAGCCCACCTCCGGAGTAGCAGCGGGCTTTAGCCCGCGGTTCCCGACCCGCCATAAAACCGGGCTTCAGCCCCGGCCTTTATCCGCGGCCCAACCACCGGGGTATCGCATCCACCACCGCACCCCCACACGCCGACGAAAACAAATACGCATCCCCTCGCTCAACCATCCCGGCCACCACAGGATTTTCGTGGATGTACCTCACACAAGCCTCATACCCCTCCCGATCAGTAATCCGCCGATCAAAATGCCCACGCTCCCAAACATCCATCTTGCTCTTGAGCCGAAACGAAAACCCACCCTTCATCAACTGCAATGCTTTCTCGAATGACACCTCCGCCGCCGGCGTCAACAAAACATGCACATGATCCGGCATCACCACAAACGCATGCAGTTCGAACGACCCCTGCCGCCGATACCCTTGCAAAATCTCCACCATCAACCGCGCCGTCTCCTCCACCAAGAACAACCGCCGCCGCCCCGCCGTTGAGAACGTTGTGAAATAGCTTCGATTCTCCTGCGGCGACGGGTACATGCTCGGAGCCTACGCCTAAGGCGCCACCGCCGCCTTCATCCCCACAATCTCCCCCGCCGACGTCCCCGCCACCTCTCTCCAGGGCGTCCCCACGAACTCCCGATCCACCGTCGAAGTCCCCACCTCCACAAACTCCACCGACACCACCGCCCCCGGAATCCGCGCCCCAAACCAATGCGGATCCTCCCTCTGCCGCCACGTCACCAACCCCAACACCGACCCCGCCGGATACGCCACCCCGGCCCTCGCCGCGCTCACCGCCGCATCATTCCCAAACAGCGTCCCCGTCGTCCCCGCCCCACGATCCACCACCGTCGTAATCGCCTTCCACTCCATCACCGGATACGGAAGCCCCGCCCCAACCGCAGCCTGCACGTTATACAAATCCGCATCCGCAATCTTCTTCCCGCTACACCCGCACACCATCGCAAGCGTCAACGCAGCCACAACCAGGCGCGCTCTCATTTCGCCCCCCTCGGCAGCGGCATCGAATACACATAGTCGTTATCCCGCACCGGCTCATGGCAGCCCTGGCACTCGTTATCAAAGTGCGGCCCATCCCCATACGGCTTCAACTCGGCGCCCTTGAACCGCGCATACCCCCATCCCCCCGTCCCCGCATACTGCACGCGATGCTTCTCCATGAACTCCACCTGCACAAACTTCCCCGGCACAATATGCCCCTGCCCATCGTCCACCGACTGGAACGTAATCTTCGCAAACGCCGCACCCTCCGGCCACGACGGCAGCTGGTGCTGCTCGATCGCGCCGATCGCCAAATCGTTCCCCGTAATAATTCGCAGCGTGTGATTGTCTCCGCGATCGGTCGTGCTCACCACCTTCCAGTCCGCATACCCCGGCAGAAACGGCACCCCATTCGGCGAAGGCGCAGCCGCCGCGCTCAAATGTTTCGGAGCCTCGCCTGCAGCCACCCCACTCGGCCCCGACGCAGGCTTGAACGGCGCCAAATAATTCTTCAAAACCGCCAACTCCTCCGCCGTAACCTCCGACCCCGGATGCCCCATCAGATAAAGCCTCAGCGGCATCGCCCCCAGCTGCACCTGGTTCACCGCCTCATACAGCTGTGCCTTTTGCGCCGCCTCCGGCTTCGTTCCCAGCGTTGAGAAATTCACCGCCGCCCGCGCCCGCTGCACATCCGACGACACCACCCAGTACACCGGCACAATATGATCCCACCACGAAAGCCGCGGCTCATCCGAGTGGCACGCATAGCACCGCCGCACCAAAATATCTTTCACCTCTGGAGGCACCGCCGCCTCCACCTGCGGCCCCGCCGGCTTCCCCAAAGACGGCCGCACCGCCTGCATTGCGACCCCCACCCCGACCACTACCAGCGCGATCCATCCCAAAGTCCGTCGACCCGCAGTGTGTTCCGCAGCAGACACGGTGGCAACTCCCTTACGCTCAAATTCTACCGCTGCTGCCACGTCGTGTGCATACCCTCAGCCAGATGTTTTCGCGTGGCCTCAATCTTTTCCTTGACGAGCCCCCCTCCCCTCCCGACAATACTTTGATGCTCAAACGTTACATCTCTCAGCGCCATCTGCTGGCCTGCGTTGCTTGTCTTGCGCTCCTTCACCCCGCCCCAGCCTCCGCACAAACCTGGCGCGAGATTCAAAGCCCGCACTTCAAGGTAATCACCGACGGCTCCGACAGCGACGGTCGCAATGTCGCCAAAGAATTCGAGCAGATGCGCTCAGTCTTCGCGACCCGCTATAGCCACTGGACGCTCGAAGCAGGCGCACCCTTGCTCATCATCGCCGTGCGTGAGGACGGCCTGCGCTCGCTCGCGCCCATGTTCTGGAAGGAGCGCGACAAGTGGGCCGGCGAATTCTTCCAGGGCTGGGAACGAAGGTACGCCATGGTTCGTCTCGATTCCTTCGGCGATCTCAACCAGGCCGTCATCTTCCACGAATACACCCACAGCATCTTCCACGCCAACCTGCATTGGCTGCCCGCCTGGCTCGATGAAGGCCTCGCTGAGTTCTACGGTTACACTCGCTTCCAGAACGACCACATCTACATTGGCGCGCCCACCATCCGGTACAGGTTTCTCAGGAGCCAACCCCTGATTCCCATTCCGCAGATGCTCACCGCAAACGATCGCACCTTCTTCAAAGATCAGCAACGCGAAGAACTCTTTTACGCCCAATCCTGGGCCATGGTCCACTACATCGCCTTTGGCCCGAACATGGAAAACGGCGCGAAGCTGAACACGTTTGTGACTCTACTCGAAAAGGGAACACCTCAGCCCGAAGCCTTTCGACAAGCCTTCGGCGACCCTCAGGCTTTTCAAGACAAACTCTCCCAGTACCTCTTGCGTCTCGGGATTGTCGCTGGCGTCATGCCCCCCATCCAGGGTCTCGACGCAAAATCCTTTCCTGCTCGCGTCCTCTCCAAAGCTGAAGCGGACTACGATCTCGGCTCCGTCGATTTAGGCGCTCGCGATCCCGCCGCCGCCAGGACCCTCCTCCAGGCAGCGGAAGCTGCAGACCCGAAGCTCGCCGGCCCCCATGAAGAGCTGGGTTTTATCGCCTGGCGCGCCGGCCACGATGACGAGGCCAGGTCGGAATGGCAGAAGGCAATCGCCGCCGACCCCTCCTCCTACCGATCCTCCTTCGCCCTCCTCATGTCCGGCACTCCGCTCACCCGGCAAACCCCGCTACAGCTCGAGCAGACCAAACAGGCCCTCGAAGCCATCAACGCCCAAGCCCCGAAGTTCGCGCCCGCCCTCGTCGAGCTCGCCCTCATTCAATGGCGACAGGGCCAGTTAAACCAGGCCTACAAAACATCTCTCGCCGCCGAGAAACTTGAGCCCTGGCGCGCCGAGTATCACCTCCTGACCGGACACATCCTCCTGCAGGGAAGCCAGCCGGCGGTGGCCGCAACCTACGCGCGAGAAGTCGCCGATCGCTGGCCCGGCTCTGATCACGACGAAGCTGTCGACCTCTGGAATCAGGTGCCCGCCGCCAATCGTGGAGACGGGCCGCCGCTCAAACTCTTGCTGCCCGCAGACGCAACCATCGCGCGCGGCACCATCCTCAGCACCAACTGCAGCAAGCTCGGCCTCACCGTCGTCCTCCAACCGGCCGACCCCACCGCCCCACCCCTGAATCTGCTCGCCGCAGGCCCTTATGAAAATGGATTCGCAGACACCCTATGGGTGGGCGAAGACCATTACACTCCCTGCTACCACCTCGCCGGTCTGCCCGCTGTCGTGGCCTACAAGCCCTCCGCCGATGGACTCCCGAAGCTCCTCGTCTTCGAGGTCCGAGACGACCTTCCAGCACTGAATCTCCCCGCACCCGCCCCCAAGGCAGCCAGCGCCGCAACGCCTCCTCCGCCCCATCCCTAGCTCGCCAGATCTTTATCCCTGGCTCGCCGCACCGCTTAAGCTAGCCAGCTTCCGCCCGCGCCTCCGCCGGAATAAAGATCGCGAACGCGGTCCCCGATACGCGCCCCTCACTCAAACTCCGCACCCGGATCCATCCCCCATGCTTGCGCACAATCTCATCCGAAACCCAAAGCCCCAATCCGATCCCCGTCGCCTGCTTGGTCGTAACAAACGGCTCGAAGATATGCTCCACCACCTCCGCCGGAATTCCGCTTCCGGTATCGGCGATGGCAATCTTCACGCCTTCCACCCATCCCTTCGCCCAGCCTCGCGCCCCCCGCACCCGCACCCGCAGCCTGCCTCCTTCCGGCATCGCGTCCATCGCGTTGCCCACAAGATTGGCCACTACCTGCCGAATCTCGTCCCCGAAGCAAGTCGCGAACGCTCCCCGCTCGCACTCTGCATGCACCACAATATTCTTGGTCGCCAGCCGTCCCCGAAACAGCTCCAGCACGGACCCAACCACCTCGCTGATATCCACCCGCGCCGGCAGGTTGGCCTGCTTGTGAAATTGCAGCGTCTGTGTCGTCATGTGCGACACTCGCCGCAACTCCTGCTCCGCCGTGTTCAGGTAACTCCTCGTCTCCTCCCCCAGCGACTCATCCTGCAGCGCCAGGTACAGCGCATTCGTCACCCCGGCCAGCGGATTGTTGATCTCATGCGCAATGCTCGCGGCCAGCCGCCCCGCCGTCGCCAGCTTCTCTGACTTCCGCAGCGCCGCCTCCGCCAGCTTCTGATCGTGAATATCCGTCGTACTCCCGATCCACCGCTCCACCACGCCCGCCTGGTTCTTGATCGGCGCAGCACGCGCCAGAAAATGCCGGTACATGCCGTCTTTCCGCCGCATCCGAAACTCGTCTACGTACGGCTCCCCCGTATCAAAACACCGCTTCCATACCGTGCCCGTCTTTTCGATATCGTCTGGATGAATAAACCTCGTCCAGCCAAATCTCATCAACTCGGCTTCCTCCACGCCCAGGTATTCGGCGCCCCGGCGATTGGCGTAGATCGTCTCGCCCACCTCATTCGACATCCAGATCATCTGCGGCACACTCTCCGCCAGGACCCGAAAACGCTCCTCCCGCTCCCGCAGCTCCTTCTCCGTCACCTTCTGTTCCGTGACGTCCCGAAAGTAAACCGAAAGCCCGTGCTCGGTCGGATAGCAATGACACTCCAGCCACACATTCAGCGGCTCCGGATAATACGCATCGAAGTGCCGTGGCTTCCCTGTTTCCACCGCGCTCCGATACTGCCGCCCAAACTCCGACTCCACCGCCTCCGGGAACACCTCCCACAACGACCTCCCCACCAGGTCTTCCGGCCGCCGCCCCACCATCCGCGCCCCTTGCTCATTCAGGTACGTGTAGCGCCACTCTTTATCCAGCGTCGCCAACCCATCCGTCGTACTCTCCAGCACGTTCTTCAGCCGCGCGGCCATCGCGTCGCGTTCCCGTTCCGCCGCCAACTTCTCGGTCACGTCATGGCACACCACCAGCACGCCGCACACCCCGCCATCCACGTCTCGCACAGGACTGTAGCTGTACGTCCAGTACACATCCTTCAGAATCCCTTGCCGTATCACCGGCACAAGGTTGTTCTCGAAATAAAATCTCTCACCACGCCCCAACACCGCTCCAAAGAGAGGCCCGATGATGTGCCACGCCTCGCTCCAACACGCTTCTGCCCCTCTTCCCAAACCCCACGGATGCTTCTCCGCCATCAGCGGCTGATACGCGTCGTTGTACATCACCACCAGCTCCGGCCCCCACAGCAGCACCGTCGCAAACTGGCTCTCCAACATCAGGTTCACCGTGCACAGAAAGCTATCCGACCACCCCTCCATCGCGCCCACCGGCGTCCGATCCCACGCAAACTCCCGAATGCACTCCGCCATCTCCCCCGCCGCATACACGCGGCGTGCGCCCGCCGGAAGCGCGCCATCGTTCGCCGAATCCGCCTCAGATCGTTCTTCAATCATCGCGTTCGTCCGATCGAATCTGCTCTGCAAGGCGCCGCCCCGGACGCCTCCGCGCGCAGAATCCAAAAGATTGGGAGTCCCGCTACCCTATCATTTTTGTGCGGTCGGCAGTGTCCGGCACCCGACATAGGCGCCCCCCATACGTCGCACCCCTCTCCTCCTTCCCCACGAATGTTCATGCGGTCAAAAGCCGTCCCCTGCCTCATCCCAAGCCTGGCCTCCCATCCAGCAGCGCAAAGTCGCCCTGAGATACAAACCCCTTAATCGCATCCGCTGTTGACCAACCGAAGACACAACCCGCGCGTCCAACGTTGCTTAAGCGTTATAACTCTCCTAGTCGACGACAGCACATTCAGGCAAACGTTCCTCGGGCCCAGAACAAACGTTGTTCCCAAACCGATCCGAAAGTTGTTCGCGATGGACGCTGTTCCTCTCATGCCGCACGCAGTCTGTTGGGCCTCGGCCCCCGGACTCATCTGGACCATGGTGATCACCAACGCGATCACCTTCCTCAGCTATCTCAGCATCAGCTGCACCCTTGCCTATCTCGCCCGCCGAACCGGCCGCGTCATCGCCCGCGACTGGGCCTGGTTCGTCATCGGTTTCGCACTCTTCATCATCGCCTGCGGCTCCACCCACCTCCTCGACGTCATCACCACCTGGATCCCCATCTTCTGGGTCGACGCCGCCGTCAACGTCGTCACCGCGACCCTCTCCGCCTACGTCGCCATCATGCTCATCCGCCGCGCCGCCACCATCGCCTTCAGCATCAACGACTACGCCGACCGCCTCACCGACACCGAATCCCAGCGCCTCCAGATGCAGGACAGTCTCCTCGCCGCCCAGAAGCTCGAAGACTGGTCCCGCATGTCCGCCACCGTCAGCCACGAAATTCGCGGACCCCTCGAGGCGATCCAGAACCTCCAGCACCTCATCCTCTCCACCGACAACCTCTCTCCCGAAGTCGCAGCCTTCGCCCGCACCACCGCCCAGGAAGCCAGCCGCGTCCTCGACATCGCGCAGTCCAGCCTCTCCTTCATCCGCCATACCGACAAGCTCGAGCTCGTCGACATCTGCGAAGCTCTCGAGTCCGTCCGCTTTCTCATCAATCCCATCCTCCTCGAGAAGCGCATCGACTTCCATGTCGAAGTGAACGGCGATTGCATCGTCGAATGCTACGCCGGAGAAACCCGCCAGGTTCTCCTCAACGTCATCCGCAACGCGTGCGAATCCATCACCCGGACCGGCGCCAAGGTCACCGTCTCCCTGCACGGACACTCCGACCTCGTCCAAGTCATCGTCACCGACGAAGGCAGCGGCATCTCCCCCGAAGTCCTACCCCGCATCTTCGAGTTCGGCGTCACCACCAAAGGCGTTCAAGGCAACGGCATGGGCCTCTGGACCGTCCGCCAGATCCTCACCCGCCACGGCGGCGACGTCAAAATCGAATCCGCCTGGGGCCAAGGAACCCGCTTCGACATCAGCTGGCCAAGAAGACCTGCCCCCACCCAACTAAGAGCCTGACCATCTCAGGGTTGATGCAGCAGATCAGTCATGGGCTGTTGATTCGCCCGAACAAATCCGGAGCGTGGCCGATCAAGGTCGACCATGACACCATGAACCAATGCCAGAAATACGCATTGAATGACCACCTCATTCCTTCCGTAAAGGAAGCCCTCGTTCAAAAATCTTCTCCTGCGAGCACTACGCCTTTCGCTGGGAACGAGCGAACTTTGAGCGCGCAATAACAAACGCCAACCTGATCGATAAAGGTAGCAACGGCGTTTGCAGAAATTTAATCTTAGGCGCTCAGGGCACTCTTGGCATTAAACCGTTGCCGGACTTTGTCCCGGGATCGCTGCGCGTTCGGCAAACGGCGCCCGACCGCCAAACTGTATCTTTTGACAGTTGTCCGCTTCTTGTTAGGTGCCTAATCTCCACCTTAGCCGGAAGGATCGATCGGCTCCGTTCCCCAATCCCTTTACATCCCTGATGCCAGAAATTCCAGAAAGGCTTCCACTCGATGAGCTCCCCAGAAAATCTCCAGCGCAGTGTTCTTCCAATTCCGGATCAGCCACGTTCAGGCCTGGTTTTATATGACGCCAAAGATCCCGAGAACAAGTACCCGCCGATTATTCCCGTGACGCCTCCGGCCGGGGCCCCTAACGTTCTAATCGTTCTCATTGATGATGCGGGGTTTGGCGCATCGAGTGCTTTTGGCGGGCCATGCGCCACGCCAACCGCGGAACGGCTCGCCTCCGAGGGATTGAAGTACAACCGCTTCCATACGACGGCCCTTTGCTCGCCGACGCGTCAGGCATTGTTGACCGGACGCAATCATCACTCGGTCGGCATGGGTGGAATCACCGAAATCGCGACCGGATCGCCGGGCTACAACTCCATCCTCCCAAACACCTGTTCTCCGCTTGCCCGCACCCTCAAGCTCAACGGCTACGCAACCGCGCAGTTCGGCAAATGCCACGAGGTGCCCGTCTGGCAGACCAGTCCGGCCGGGCCGTTTGATGCATGGCCGACAGGCGGAGGCGGCTTCGAATACTTCTACGGGTTCATCGGCGGCGAAGCTCACCAGTGGTATCCGTCGCTTTATGAGGGCACCACGCCGATCGAGGTAAAGAAGACGCCCGAAGAGGGTTATCACCTCATGGATGACATGACGACCAAGGCCATCAACTGGATTGGTCAGCAGAAAGCGCTCATTCCGGACAAGCCTTTCTTCGTTTACTTCGCGCCCGGCGCTACGCACGCGCCGCACCACGTCCCAACGGAGTGGGCGGATAAGTACAAGGGCAAATTCGACCAGGGCTGGGACAAACTGCGCGAAGAGATCTTCGCCCGCCAGCAAAAACTAGGCGTCATCCCCGCCGATTGCAAACTCACCCCGAGACCGCCACAGATTCCAGCCTGGGATGATTTGGCTGCAGAGCTCAAGCCGGTGCTCATCCGCCAAATGGAGGTTTACGCCGGCTTCATGGAGTTTACGGATCATCACGTTGGCCGGTTGGTGGACTCGTTGAAAGCTCTGAACATCCTCGACGACACGCTGATTTATTACATCATCGGCGACAACGGCGCCTCCGGCGAGGGAACGCTGAATGGCACCTACAACGAGATGATCAACTTCAATGGCGCCGCCGCTCTGGAGACACCGGAGTTCCTGATGGAGCGTCTGGACAAGCTGGGTGGCCCGGAATCCTACAACCACTACGCCGTAGGTTGGGCACACGCGCTGGACACGCCGTATCAGTGGACCAAACAAGTCGCCTCGCATTTTGGCGGCACGCGCAACGGCACGATTGTGCACTGGCCCAAGGGCGTCGAGGGGAAGGGCGAACTCCGCACGCAGTTCCATCACGTCATCGACATCGCACCAACGATCCTTGAATTGGCTGGTCTGCCTCAGCCAACGTTCGTGAACGGCGTTCAACAACGCCCGATCGAAGGCGTCAGCATGGCCTACTCCTTCAACGATGCCAAGGCAGCCGAACAGCACGAGACGCAGTACTTTGAGATGTTCGGCAACCGCGGCATCTATCACAAGGGCTGGACAGCAGTGACGCGACACAAGACGCCGTGGATTCTCCAGGGTGAAAAAACGCCTGCGTTCGACGACGACGTGTGGGAACTCTACGACACCAACAACGACTGGAGCCAGTCAAACAACCTGGCAAAGCAGATGCCCGACAAGCTGCATGAACTGCAGCGGCTGTGGCTGATCGAGGCGACGCGCTTCAATGTGCTGCCTCTCGATGACAACATCGGCGCGCGGATGAACTCAGATTTGGCGGGACGGCCCGTCTTGATCAAGGGCAAATCCCAAATTCTGTTTGGCAATATGGGTCGTCTTTCCGAGAACTCGGTCCTTAACATGAAGAACAAATCGCACGCCGTGACTGCCGAGATCAATATACCCAAGGCTGGAGCTGAGGGCGTAATCATCGCGCAAGGCGGCAACATCGGCGGCTGGAGCCTCTATATAAAGGGTGGCAAGCTGAAGTACTGCTATAACCTCCTCGGTATCCAGCAGTTCTATGCGGAATCAGCTGACCCGCTGACACCGGGCGATCACCAGGTTCGCATGGAATTTACTTACGCTGGCGGCGGCATGGGCAAGGGCGGCACCGCGACTCTCTACGTGGACGGCAAAAAGGTTGGTGAGGGCAACGTTGCCGCGACGGCAGCGGTGGTCTTCTCCGCCGATGACGGCTGCGACGTGGGCGTGGATACAGGATCCCCTGTCTCACCGGACTACGGCGCACGAGGCAACGAGTTTACGGGCACCATCAAGGGTGTCCAACTCGCAATCGCCGAGGACGCTGAGAGTGTCGACCACCTTGTCGATCCGGAACACGCCCTGCAGGTCGCCATGGCACGGCAATAGCCAAATGTAAACGGAGGACCGGCGGTAGATTCCGAACGCCGGTCTTCTGGATCAAGCGAGACTTCTTCCTCCGCTTCACCTCAAGACGGAACCCAAACCACGCCGATTCTTCCTCGCCCCTGCACAACAGCCCCGCACGCTCTAAACTAGAAAGGTCATGTCTGATCACGAAAGCACTCCCCTCCCCGAAATCGACCTCTCCAGGCCCCCTGCTGAGAACATCGTCCGCGTCACCTTCGAACCCGAAAACAAGACCGTAGAATTCGTCTACGACACCATGCCCTACGACGGCCACGGCCAGCCCATGAGCTTCCTCGACGTCGCCGAAAACTATGGCATCTTTATGGACCACGCCTGCGGCGGCGTCGCCGCCTGCACCACCTGCCACATGTTCCTCAAGAAGGGTGCCGAGGGCGTCTCCGAAGCCGAAGACCTCGAGCTCGATCGCCTCGACATGGCCCCCGGCCTCCAGCTCAACTCCCGCCTCGGCTGCCAGTGCGTCATCGAGAAGCCCGGCACCTACGTCGCCGAGATCCCTTCCTGGAACAAAAACTACGTCCAGGAAGGCAAGCCCGCCACCGTAAAAAAATAGCCCCACCAAAACTTCCGTCCTCTCGACCAAAGCCCCAGCGGAGAGACCAATGCCTTGGCACCCGCCTTTGCCTTGGCACCCGCCTTTGCACCTGCCTTTCTTTCTGTCATTCCCTCTGGGAATCTGCTTCTTCTCTTGCCCTTGCCTTTGCCCTTGCCCTTGCCTTTGCCTTTGCCTTTGCCTTTCTGGTTGTCATCCCGCAGGGATCTGCTTCTTCCTTTGCCTTTGCACCTGAGATAGGTCCGGGCTTCAGCCCGGACATCAGAGGACACCCCCCTCTCGGGGCTTTAGCCCCCTTGGACATTCTCCTCGTCGCCCCCACCCAGCGCATTGCGGAGAGAGGGGTTCTCCGCGAGCGTTCTGTGCTCGCTGGCTTGCTAAGGCCCACCTGCGTCATTTGACGCACCCCCCTCCAGCAACACCTCCGAAACGCACGCTTTTGCGTCCCGAAACCAGGCTAAGTATGTCTGTGAGTACCCGAAACCGGGCTATGTCTTACACGCTATTTGGGTATTGGCCCTACGCAAACACCGGCAGCGCCGCGGCAAACCCCGGCCATTCCACCATCGAGTGCTTCTTTAGGTCTGGAATCAACAAGATACGCACTTCCTGCTTGTCCCGGAGCACCACCAGCACAATCCCCCGTCCGCGCGTCTCATGCAGCTCCCGCACCCACGCCCCATTCGACTTAACCTCAACAGAATCAGCCTTTAGGATCACATCCCCGGCCCTCAAACCAGCCGTCGCCGCCGGACTGTTCGGCGCCACCGTCTCCACCAGCAATCCAACCCCCACCGGCGCCCCGAAGAACCCCGCCAACTGCGGCTCCATCGGCTCCAGCATGAGTCCGGTAAACGGCGTAGTATGAAGCACTTGCGCGAGGAAGCTCCGACTGCGTGAAGTCGTGCCCTGAGCCACCGGATCACCCGGATCCCCCTCCCCAAAGTCATTCGCCACCGGCGTATCGTCACTAGCCGGCGGATCCGCCTCCACCATCCGCGCCACAGCCTCTTTTTCGACCTCTCCCCGATACGCAAGCTGTGCGTTTACAGTGATTTGCCGTCCCCCACGAAGCACCGTCAGCGACACCGCCGCCCCCACCCCGGCATCATGAATCATCTTCCGCAAACAATCCGCGCCCGTAACATTCTGCCCATTTAAACGAATAATCACATCATGCGGCTGCAACCCCGCCTTCCCCGCAGGCCCGTCATGATCCACCATGACCACTTCCACCCCATTGCCGACCTTGACATGCATCGACGTAAGTTGTTCATCCGTAAGATTTTGGAAGAGAATCCCCAGGTAGCCGGGCGCATGCGCCGCTGCGCCTTTAGCGGCCGCCCCACGTGCTCCCGACACGCTCCCGCTCTGTTTCGTCGGATAAACCCTTATCCCCTCAGAATGAGCAATTTGGCAGGCCACCGCCAGCAGAACCACCGCGCCAGCACCATAGGGCCGCCACAAACGAACCCCCTGACGCCGTGCAAGCCCACCGGATTCAAGACTTTGCCTCATGGCCACTCGCAGGTTCCGCATCTACTGGATATCAGCCGATCCCTGCAATACCTGGAAAGACGCATTGCGGATTGCCGGATTCGCATCCTGAGAAGACACAGTACGCAGCACCTGCCGCACGCTCGAGTCCGCCTGCACCGGCGTCAGCATCGAGATCGCCTGCGTCCGCACCTCCGCGCTCTGGTCATACAACAAGGCGTCGAGCACAGCATTCCGCACACGTTCGTCCTGCGCCACATAGGGCTCGAGTCCGTTCAGCGCCTTCAATCGCACCGCTGCATTCTTGTCGGTCCGCAGCGAGGATACAAGCGTTGCGCGAATCTGATTGGTGCCATCATCACCGCCATCACAGCTGTGGCCGGCGCGGCACTCGCTCGCCAACAGCGCCACCGAATCTGCATGGACGTCATTATTTGTCGCAAGCTTTGTGCCCAGCATCAACAACTGGCGGATCTGTGGATCATCCAGCGAACCCTGCACCGTCTCCGGCACCAGCCGGTTGTACTTCACCTGCACCAGCTCAGAGTTCGGCGTCTGCACAATACCCGAAACGCTCGCAATCGCCCCATTCGCGGTATTCGATAAAATCACCGGCCGCGGCAACTGGGGAGCGTGCGCTGCCTGATATCTCGCAATGAAATTTCCGCCCAGAAACCCTACTCCGAGCAGCAACGTAGCCAATGCAGGCGCTCCCTGCAGAAATCCCACCCAACGAAACGCATTCCCGAAGAAGCGTTGCGTGATCGAGCGAGGCGGCAGGCTATCCAATGCTTCGTCCAACCGCATACGGGACGCAGCCAGCAAATTCGGCGACGGCTCCAACATTGGCGTCAGCGCCAGCTCTTCATTCAACGCCAGCAACGCATTCCACTCGCGCCGGCAATCTTCGCAAATCCCCAGATGCTGCTCCAACGGAAATTGGAGTTCATCGGGCAGTTCTCCGTACTGTGCCAGGATGATGTTCTGTTGTGCGTTTTCACACTTCATATTGCGTACCTCTACGGCCTCGAAGTCCTGCGATCGTCCATGCCTGGTGCGGGTCTATAGCTTGCTTGCCCACTAATGGCCAGAAAATTCCTCTGTCCTTTATCGAGCATCTGCGAGTCTTGCTCGCAACTTTCTCGTAGCGCGAAACAGCGTGTTCTTGGCTGTCTCTTCGGTTGTCGAAAGCATCTCGCCAATCGTTCTCAACTTCAAACCCTGATAATGCTTGAGTTCAAAAACTGTACGCTCCCGCGGGGTCAGTTCATCCAAAGCCCCCTGGATCGCGCTGTTCATTGTCTTGCGTTCCAGCTCGCGGGCGGGGTTTGCACTGGCGCGCCCGTCGGTCAAATTCGCCAGCAGATCGATCTCGTCGCCGGTTCCATCCAGTGCCGTTGATGGATCCTCACGCCTGCTCTTTCGCCTGCGCAGCTGATCCAGGCAAAGGTTCGTTACGATCCGATATAGCCAGGTGTAGAACGAGCACTCGAACCGAAAGTTTGCCAGGTGGCGATACGCCTTGAGAAACGCCTCCTGATGCACATCCTGAGCGTCCTGTTCATTGCCCAGCATGTGCAGGGCTAGCCGAAGCACACTGCGGTCATAACGTCGAACCAGGGCATCGAAGGCTTGCCGATCCCCCTTCTGCGCTGCTCGAATCAATTCGTCATCTTCGGCGCGTTGTTGTTGCCGGGCATCCATCTGCTCGGCAGTCAGCTTTGTACGTGTTCCCGGTTGGGCGGCGACAGTCGGTATCATCACGGTCGATTTTACCGCGCCGATAGCCGCTGTCTCCGTCAAGCCGAGACTAAATGGGCTGGGTCGCCGACGGCCTTCGCCGGCGAGAACAATCGCGTCGCTGCTACTCATGTTGTTTCTGACTCCGGAGTCAGGGTAACTACACCTCGATAGACGCAGGGCCCGCTGCAAACGTAAGCACCCCCGCGGGAAACTTTCTCCGCTGGCAGTAAACTTGTCTCGATGGTCCGTTCCTCCGCAAATCTATTTCCCGACGAAACAACTTCCGGCAGCCAGACTGGTTGGGTCATCGCCCACTGTGATGGCGGGGCCCGTGGAAACCCCGGCCCAGCCGGCTACGGCGCTCTCCTTCAGGATGAGGCAGGAGCCGTCCTCGCCCAGCTATCCGAGTTTCTCGGCAACCGCACCAACAACTACGCCGAATACTCCGGCCTGCTCGGCTGCTTGCAGTGGGCTCTCGATCACGGCCACCACCGCCTGCGCGTGATCTCCGACTCGGAGCTCATGGTGAAACAGATTCAAGGCAAATACAAGGTGAATTCGCCCGATCTGCGTCCTCTGTGGGAAGAAGCACGGCGCCGCATTGCCCAACTCGATCGCTTCGAAATCAGTCACGCCCTGCGCCATAAGAACAAGGCCGCCGATCAACTGGCGAACGACGCCATGGACCGTGGTACCAGCCGCCAGAGAACCACGGCCGCGAGTGTTCAATCGCCGCCACCCAGGATCACTTCCCCTACCCCAATCTCATCCAGCAGCAGCCGAAAGGAAGCCAACAAAGGCGCCGTTCCAGCTCCTCCCGGCCCATCCATGCTGCGCGGCTTTACCCGGGACGGAAGCATTCACCTGCTCGGTGGCACTGTTCTCCCGGACGGCATCTTCGTCAAAATCATTCCGGAATAACGGCCTCCCAGCGTCCCGCGGTATCCATCGCAGAAAGCAAATACACTGGTCGAAGACCGGTGTGACCGAACACAAATTGAACGCAAACCTGCTCCACTTCAATGCATCCAAAGCCTTTATGCGCAACGTATCACGATATGCCGCAATTCTTCTCCCGGTTCTAAGCATTCATCCTCCTCGCCTTCTTGCACAAGCGTCTCAACCCGAGGCCCTGCAGGCGTTGCGCACTGCCGTCCATGCGGAGATGGAGGCAAATCATACCGACCAAACCATCTGGATCTACGACGATCACGACAAGACACCCGACGTGGATGGGACCTACCTCGCCATCGAAACTCGTCAGGGCACACTTCGCCGCTTGATTGCGCGCAACGGTCAGCCCCTTTCGCCCGCCGCGGCCGCTGCTGAAACCCAGCGAATCGACAGCTACGTGCATGATCCTTCCGCACAGGCGAAAGCGCGCAAGAACACGGCCCACGACGACGCACAGGCTTCCGAACTGCTGAAAATGCTTCCCGATGCCTTCCTTTGGTCGACCGTCAGCGAGACCCCCGAATTCATCACGCTGAGTTTCCGGCCCAATCCGAGCTTCTCCGCCCCGGATATGGAGTCTCGCGTCATGGGCGCCATGGTCGGACAGATGGTCATCGCGCGCAACGGAAATCGTATTCGCACCCTGCGCGGCCAACTCAGTTACAACATATTGCTCGGGTTTGGCCTGCTCGCCAAGATGTATAAGGGTGGGACGTTCGACGTCGAACGCCGCCTGGTGGGAGAGGACCACTGGCAGATCACCGAAACCCACGTACATATTGGAGGCCATGCCCTCTTGTTCCACACCATCGGCCAGCAGGAGGACGAGGTAAAAACAGACTGGAAGCCCTCGACCGACGATACGCTGGAAGCGGCCGCCAGGACGCTAAACGCCCAGCACTAGATTCGACGGCAAGGATTTCGCATCGCCGCCCCATACGTGGCAATCTAAGACTGCAGTGACAACGACCTTTTCCAACCTGGGGCCTCTCGACCGTGCCGCACGTACTGTGCTCGCGGCGGCTTGCGCGCTCACCGCATTCTCTGCGTGCGCGGAGGCTCAGCAAGCCCTTCCCACCGATCCCGGTGCCATCATTGCCGCTCAAAACGAAGCACTTAGCAGGCCAACAGGTTCTGGATTTGTCTTCAAGGCGCAGGCCAGCTTTACCGGGCCGGGTGGCCTCGCGGTCGATCGCGCCAGCGATGCTGCCCTGCCCATCTCGCTCGATGACGCGATGTCCATTGGCCTGGCGGGCAATGTGCGGCTCAAGTACGATCGCGCCAATCTGCGGGCCGTCAAGGGCGACACCCTCGGGGTGCTCAATGCGCTTATTCCGAACCTAACCGTCAACGCACAGAGCAGTGCTCAAGAAATCAACCTGGCGGCGTTGGGCTTCAAAGGTTCGTTGATCTCGGAGTTTCCCCCGGGGCTGCTTCCGCCAGGGTACGTCTTCAATGAGATCGTGAAAGTTCAGACGACGCAAGCTTCGGTCGACATGAACCAGGTACTCTTCAACCTGCCCGATTATGAACTATATCGTGGTACGACTAACGAGGCGCGTGTTGTTGACCTGCAAAGGCTTGCGGATGATGGCGATCTCGTTCTAACCATAGGAACGAGCTACCTCCAGGTGCTCGCGGACCAGGCCAATGTGACGAATACGGAGGCTCAACAGCGCTCCGCTGCGACGCTGTTCGATCAAGCCACCCAGAAACATCAGGCGGGCGTCGGCACCAACCTCGACGCGCTGCGCGGACAGGTGGAGTATCAGCAGCGTCAGCAGGATGTGGTGGCAGCCCAGTCACAGCTTGCGAAAGACACGATTCAGTTGACACGGATTCTCGGGTTGCCGGCAGGGCAAAAGCTGGACCTCACCGACGCTGCACCGTTTGCGGAACTAGCTGCGATGGACCTGGATGCGGCGAAGATCACCGCCTACAGACACCGCAAGGATTACCTGAGCGTGCTGGAACAAATTGCTCTCACGCAACGTGAACTGAAAGCGGTTAAGTACCAACGTTTGCCAACACTTGCATTCAATGGATTCTATGGAGTTATCGGCCTCACCACTTCCGAGTCCTACCACGGAGTGTTCTCCGCGGCGGGTTCTTTGAGTGTGCCTATCTTCCGCGAGGCGGCGCAGCGGGGGGAGCAGGATGTGGTGGATGCGCAGTTGACGGCTTTGCATCAGAGGGAGGCCGATTTGCGCGTGACGATCGACGCGCAGATCCGTACTTCGATGCTGGATGTGAACGCAGCAAAGGAGTTAGTGCGGGTTGCGCAAAGCAATGTGGAGCTCGCGCAGCAGGAATTGTCGGATGAAGGGGAGAGATTTGCGGCGGGCGTGGATGACAACCTGCCGTTGGTGGATGCGCAGGCGTCGGTCGCTAGCGCGCAGGCGCAGCTGGTTAACTCCTTATATCAGTACAACGTAGCGAAGCTGCAACTGGCTCGGAACACGGGTGTGGTGGAGACCCGCTATCGCTCCTATTTGGGCAAGCAGTGAATTTTGCGTAAGACTTAGCCCGGTTTCACTACACAAATCGACTGCTTTAGCCCGGTTTCGGGCAGCGCAGCTGCGGCTAGGATGGGGTGTGGAGAAAAAGCGCATTCTGCTGAGTTGGTCGGGAGGCAAGGACAGCGCCTGGGCGCTGCACCTGCTGCGGAACCATCCCGAGTTTGAGGTGGTGGGTCTGCTGACGACGGTCAACCAGCACTTTGGCCGGGTGGCCATGCATGGGTTCCGGGAAGAGCTGCTGGATCTGCAAGCGAAGGCTGCGGGCCTGCCGCTGTGGAAGGTGCCGCTGCCCTGGCCGTGCTCGAACGAAATTTACGAAGGCCTGATGGCCGAGGTGTGCCAGCGTGCAGTGGCCGAGGGGCTGCATGGGATTGCGTTCGGCGATCTGTTTCTCGAGGACATACGAGCGTACCGCGTGGAGAAGATGGTGGCGACGGGCCTGGAGCCAATCTTTCCCTGCTGGTTGATTCCGACGGACGAGCTGGCGCGTTCGATGATCGCCGCGGGGATACGGGCGCACCTGGTGTGCATCGATCCGCGCAAGATGGACAGGAAGTTTGCGGGCCGGGTGTTCGACGCGGAACTATTGGCGGAGTTGCCGGAGTCGGTTGACCCCTGTGGCGAGCGTGGTGAGTTTCATACCTTCGTGAGCGCCGGGCCGATGTTCTCCGGTAGCATTGACGTGTTGCCCGGCGAGGTGGTCGAGCGCGACAGTTTTGTCTATGCGGATCTCAACCCTGTCACCAGCACGACACGTTAGGATTGCTTTCTTTTGCTTGGGCGTGGGCCTTGCGTGCCTGCCGGCAGTCTCTCGCGCGCAGGTGCTGGCGCAGAAGAACTGGGCAGGGTCGGGTGTGTCGGTTGAGGTGTGGTGGAAGCGGGCTGTTTTCTACCGGATCGATCCAACGAAATTTCAGGACTCGACGGGCAGTGGCAAGGGCGACCTGGCGGGGATTGCACAGCGGCTGGACTACCTGCAGGCGCTGGGCGTCGATGCGGTGATCGTGGAGACAGCGCCGCCAGGCGGCAAAGCAACGCTGCTGCCGACGGCCGAGGTGAGCCTGGCATTCGACACGCTGGTGCGCGAAGCCGTGGGGCGGCATGTGCGGGTGCTGGTGGACCTGGGAGCGCCGGCGTCGCAACAATCGGACGCGCAGTATGTGCAGATGGCGCGGGCATGGCTGAACCAGGGAGCTGCGGGAGTTTTTGTTCCAACGCCGTCGCTGGAGAAGATCGATGGAGGAGCGCACATTGCGCTGCTGCTGCAACAACTGCGCGCGCTGACCAACAGCTTTCCCGGAGAGCGGGTGCTGCTGGCCGATGCTGCCGCGCAAACGCAGGACACGATGTTGCTGAATGGGCTGGCCAAGTACGCGCAGCTGACGGCGAGTGCGCCGCTGGGGGCTGCGAGCGCAGGCAGCGCGGCGCCAACGGTGGCGGCGCTGCGTCAAGAGTGGATGGCCAGTATGGGAGATACGCGAGACGGCGAGGCGTCGGTCAGCGCTGAGTCTTCGACCGCAACGCAACCAGCGCGAGGACACCGGGAGCGGCGGGAAGGAACTTCGCGGGCGCAGGTGGGGAACAATCCGCTGCTGGTGGCGGTGCGAGTGCCTGCGTTCCCGGACCCTGTGCGGCGTGTGGCCATGGAACGGGCGCTGGCCGTGATGCTGCTGGCGTCGCGGTCGGCAGTGCTGCTGGAGTATGGGCAGGAGCTGGGGTTGGAGATGGCGGGCGCGAACCGGCCGCTGATGCAGTGGACGCCTACGAATGTAACGAGCAAGGCTGCGGCGCCGACGGACGCGCAAGCCGCGGCCTCCGCGGCCGGATATAAGGCGTTTCAGCCGTATGTTCGACCGCTGCCGAAGAACCTTTTTCCGCCACCCGTGATGCCGGTTGTTGAGGAGGCGGACTTGCCGACCCCGGAAAAAATCGCGGCCATGCCGGGATTTACCGGGGGAGAGCTTGATGCCGCGATGGTGGCTCCGAACGGTGCGTCGGCGAGCGTGGTGACGGAGACCTATGATCCGCGATCGCTGCTGAATCTGTACAAGCAACTGATCCGCCTGCACCACGATAATGCGACGGTGCGGAGCGGAGCGCAGACGGTGCTGAATCGCGATGACGTGGGCGCGCTGGTATGGGTGCGGCACGCGCCGGCCAACTCGCGCACCTCGACGACCGTGGTGGCGGCATGTAATTTGTCGGACAGTCCGGTGGTGTTGACGGATCTTAGTGGCGTGACGCTGCGGGCGATGCGGTCGTTGCTGCAGCCGGCGCCGGTGGACTTGATGAAGCTGGAGCCAGGTGCGGTGGTGGTGGGCGAGACGCGGTGAGGTTCTGCGCGGACGGCCCAGCGCGAAGCCGACCAGATCGCGAAGACCCTGCAGCTCGTCACCACGCCTGACACCACCGCGGCCTACGACTTCCGCAAACAGCTCACCACCACCCAGCTTCTTCTCGGCATCGAAACCGGCGACAGCACCTTCCGCCTCCAATACCTGCGCGAATTTCTGAACACAAACTATTAATGCCTTCGCGGTATCACGGGGACCTGCTGCTCCAGATCCTTGCTGTGGGGTAGGCGCCGAGGACCTTGTCGAAGACGGCGTCCCAGGAGCAGCGCTGGGCGTAGGTGCGGGCGGCTGCACGCATGGCGATTCGATTTTCTGGATCATGCAAGACGTCGGCGATCGCGGCGGCGAAGGCTTCGTCATCGGCGATGCGGCCGGGAGTAAGAGGCGGTGCGATCGCCTGGCCGGCGCGGCATGTTTCGCAGCTCGCGGATGCGGACGCGATTGGGGATCGCATGGCGGATTGCGCGGCAGACTGGAGGATGTGGGCAGGGCCTCCGTCGGGGGTGACGATGGCGGGAACGCCGCTGGCCAGGGCTTCCAGGACTACGTTGCCGAAGGTGTCAGTGTGCGAGGGGAAGATGAGGAGGTCCATGTTGGCATAGGCTGCGGCGAGCGCTTCGTCGCGAAGTACGCCGGGAAGCTCCGCATTCGGTAGGGCGGAGCGCAGGTGTTCTTCTTCGGCGCCGTGACCGATGATGAGCCAGCGGGCCGTGATGCCGAGGGTGCGGAGCTGCGTGTCGACTTTGGGGAGAAGCGCTACATTTTTCTCTACGGAGAGACGGCCCACGTAGCCCAATACCGGTGTGCCGATTTCGGTGTCGTCGGGCGGGCGGGTGCGGCGCGCGGGGGTAAAGAGGTCGGTGTCGACGCCGCGCTGCATGAGGTGGCAGGGGCGGTGCGTGGTGCGCTCGAGGAGGGTGCAGAGGGTGGGGTTGGGGGCGTAGAGGGCTTCGGCTCGGCGATAGAGGTGAGAGGCGATGTGGAGCGCGGCGGCTTCGACGATGCGTTCGGTGCCGGTGCCGGCGCGGCCGAGGTGGCGGGAGAGCCAGCGCATGCGGCGGGCCGCGTACTCGTGCAGATTGGTGTGCCAGCTGGCGACCAGAGGGACGTTGAGCTGGTGGGCGAAGTAGGCTCCAAAGAGGCCGAGCTCGCTGGGGCCGGTGATGTGGATGACGTCGGGGCGGAAGGCGCGGACGGTGGCAGAGATGAAGTCGGAGTAGCGGAAGAAAAGCGGATCAAAGCTGAGGTCTTTTTCGAGATGCACGGCGAGCGGGCTGCGTCCCAGCTCAAGGGCTTCGATGGAGCCATCCGGATCAAGCAGCCGCGTGGTCTGGCCGGCTCGAACGCACAGCATGGGGATGTCGTGACGGCGCGCGTAGGCGGTGAAGTTGCGGCTGGTGTGCGCGACGCCGTTGACCTCGTGATAGCTGTCGGGAAAGTAGGCGATGCGTGGGGCGCGGGGAGGCGGCATCGTCGGAGATGGTAGCAGGGGCGGATGAAAGGACAGAGAACTGCTGCGCGCAGGGCGGAGGGAGTTTTTAGTTCTCAGTTCTCAGTTCTCAGTTGTCAGTTGTCAGTTGTCAGTTGAAGCTGCTAGCTACTTCCTGCTTCCTGCTTCCGGTCTGGTCTGCGCGATGTCGGGGCCGAGGAGTTCCTGGGCGCTGGGCGCGGGGCCTTCGGGGACAGGGGCGCCGGGAGACCAGGGGTCGCTGCGCGAGGCTTCGGCATCGAGATGGTTGCGGGTGAGGCCTTCTTTCAGGATCGCGAAGGCCTCTTCGGGCGTGTCGGCGAACTGGAACAGGTCGAGGTCCTTGACGGCGATGGCGCCCTTATCGGCGAGCATCTCGAGGTTGACGACGTTCTTCCAGTAGGACGACCCGTAGATGACGATGGTGATGGGCTTGGAGAGCTTGTGGGTCTGGTCGAGGGTGAGGAGCTCGAACATTTCGTCGAGCGTGCCGAAGCCGCCGGGGAAGACCACGAGAGCTTTCGCCAGGTAGGCGAACCAGTACTTGCGCATGAAGAAGTAGTGGAAGTTGAAGTTGAGCGCAGGGGTGATGTAGGGGTTGGGCTGCTGCTCGAAGGGCAGCATGATGTTGAGGCCGATAGTCTTGCCGCCGGCTTCCCACGCGCCGCGGTTGGCCGCTTCCATAATGCCGGGACCGCCCCCCGAGGTGATGACGAAGCGGTGCCGCCGGCCAGGGAGGCTCTTGGACCACTCGGTCATGAGCCGGGCGAGGGAGCGGGCGTCTTCGTAGTAGCGGGCCATCTCGACGGCGGCTTCGGCGCGCTTGTGGCGGAGCTCGGAGGTTTCCTCGGGGTCGCGGGCAGGTTGCTCGGACTCGGGTGCGGGGGCGACGGAGCCGGTGTTGTCGAGGAGCTCCAGCTCGTGGCTGGCGACGTCGAGGGCGCGGAAGCGGGCGGAGCCGAAGAAGACGACGGTGTCCTGGATGCGTTCGCGGCGGAAGCGGGCCATGGGCTCGTTGTACTCGGCGAGGATGCGCAGGCTGCGGCCATCGGGGGAGTCGAGGAAGTCGGAGTTTTCGTAGGCGAGCGGCGCGGTGGGGAGGGGCGCGGGGTTGGGCTGGTTGGGGTTTTCAGGGGGCATGCAGAGTCGCTTTCGTCAGCCGCGGAAGTCGCGGTAGTGGAGGAGCTCGCTGACGCCGATCCAGACGTCGAGCAGGCCGAGGCCGGAGACGAGGCCGCGCACCCAGCCCTTGTTGATCACGCGCTCGACCCCGGGGTGGGCGAGCAGCCAGCCATTCTGGTCCCAGTAGCGCGGCGACCAGGGAAGGACCGCGAGGAGCCCGCCAATATAGAAGCAGAAGAGCACGAGGACGATGAGGCTCATGCGCTGCAACCAGACGGGTGCGGGCGGCGGGCCGTGCTGCGCGGGGGCATCGCGGGGTGGTTTCGCGGCTTCCATCAGTAATGGGTCCTGGTGCGCTGCCATCGTCTCCTGAGGTTATCAGGTGCTGCGCGCACGGCGATAGGTCACGCGCGGACGGCGGGATTGGTCTAGTGGCGGGGGGCGGGATCGGTGGGGGGCGGGGCGTGCAGGTCGTTGGCGATCTGCTGCGCAGGTTCGTCGACGCCGTGCATCGCGAGGCCAAACTTTACATCGCCCTTGACACCACTGATGGATACCGGCAGCTCGAGACCCTTGCCGTGCTTGCGGAAGAAGGGGTCCAGGGGGGTGAGCAGGACGGACTTCCAGCCGGTAACCAACTGCGAGGCCATGGCGTCGGTGCTGATGTGGCCGAGGAACTGATAGGCGCCGCCGGTCATCAGGTAGGCTCCATGGAGCTCCGCGGTGCCGCCGGGAACTTCGTACTTGAGCGAGGGGACGAGCACAAGCGAGCTGCCTACCGAGAAATCCACCGTCATCTGGGACGCGACTTCAGGCTTGAGGTCGTTGCCGGCGGCCTTGGAGTCGCCCGCCTTACCTTGGGCACGCATGGAGAGGGAGTCGATGCGGTCCTGCAGCTGGGGGTTGGTGAACTCGACGCCTTGGATGTGGACCTTGCCCGCAAGCTGGATCTTCTCCGCGACGCGGACGTCGCCGGGAGGGATGTGGAGTTTGGCGTCGAGGGTAACGTTGCCGCGCATGATGGGCGGCCGGGATTTCATGCCCAGGGCGAGCAGGTCTTCGATACGGCCGTTGGGCATGTGGACGGTGAGATTAATGTCGTGCCCCTTGCCGTGGATATTGACCACGGTTCCCTGGGTGCTGAAGTGGGAGTGGATGAGGGTGGCCTGGACGGGGTCGAGGGTGGTGTCGCCATTGGTGCCGTCGACGTAGGCGTGGAAGGTGGTCTCGAGAGGGACGGGGTGGTCCGAGATATCGAGCGAGAAGTCGGGAGTGTTGGTGGTGCCGTCAATCGTGATGTGGTCGAGCCGGCCCGCGTAGTCGCCGGTGGAGGATAGCGTTCCGCCGATGCCCTTGATGCTGCCGAGGTCGGCGTTGGTGAAGGTGTAGTGGCCGTCGACGGAGGTGGAGCGGGGATCGTCACTGTGCCAGGGGCCGAAATGGCCGGTCGCGTGAATAGCGCCGATGGGCTTGGGGTTTATGAGGTAGGCGTCGTAGAGCATGGGCACGCCGGGGCCGACGTCGGTGAGGTTGAGGTTCTGGATATTGAAGCTGAGCGGATCCTTTGCCGGGTTCGCGTTTTCGATGACCAGGTTGACGTTCTTGCAGAAGATTTCGGCGACGGTGATCTTGATGCGCGAGTTGGGCGCGGTGATGTGCGGCGTGTGCGCTCCGCTGTGCGGCGGGATGTGGAGGTCCATGCCGTCGATGTCGACGCGTGCGATGTTGGCCTGGAGATGCAGCAGCGCGTGCAGCGAGGTGCGGAAGCCGAAGTGGTTGACGCTGAGCATGGGAGGGGCGGCCTTGCCCATCTTCTGCTGGAGGTCGGGCTGCGTAGGACCGGCGAGATAGAAGATGCGCAGGCCGCGGCCCTCGACCTTGAGGCCCTTGGCTACGGAGACGTCGAGCGAATCGAGCTCCACGGGCGAGTGAAAGCGCTGGCTGAGGGTGTCGACCACGCTGGAGCGCAGGATAGGCCCGAGGTTGTGGGCGACGTATTCGCCCGCGGCGACGAACGCGATGACGAGCACGCCCAGCGTGATGCCAAGGGCGGCTAGCCAGCGATTGCGCGTGCGGTGCGGGCGATGCGTCGGTGGATCGCCCTCTGTCGTGCTGATTTCAGGCAATTTCCTGCTCCAGTCAAGATTCGATGCGCAGAGTGACAGAAGTGTCAGCCTGGGATTTGCGGGGGCTTTGCTTTTAGAGAGGATCCCGGCCAAAAAGGCGAACGCAACAGCAAAAACTCAGGCAAACGCAACGACGGGGCCGGGCGATGGCATGGGGATGAGAAAATGGGTGTGATGCTTCAATTAGCTGGCGCCGGCAAACGATACGGCCACAAACTCCTCTTCGAAGATGTTAACTGGCTGGTCACGCCCAATGAGCGCACTGGCCTGGTCGGCGGCAATGGTACGGGCAAGTCTACTCTGCTCAAGATTCTGGCAGGTTTAGAGACGCTGGATTATGGTCAGCGGACGCACATCAAGGGCATGACCCTGGGATACCTGCCGCAGGATGGGCTCGCGCTGTCGGGGCGATCGGTCTTCGATGAGTGCCTGAGCGTGTTTGACGAGCTGCGCGACATGGAAGTCGAGCAGGAGGCGCTGACGCATGTGCTCAGCGATGCTGACCCGAAGTCGCGCGAGTATGCGGCGGCCGCGGATCGCTACTCGGAGATTGCGGACCTGCTGCATCACCACGACATTTACACCCTGGACTCGCAGGTGGGCGCGGTGCTGGGTGGGTTGGGATTTACGAAGGAAGACTGGGCGCGGCGGACCGAAGAATTTTCCGGCGGCTGGCAGATGAGGATTGCGCTGGCGAAATTGCTACTGCAAAAGCCGTCATTGCTTCTCTTAGACGAGCCGACGAATCACCTGGACCTTGAGTCGCGCAACTGGCTTGAGGATTATCTGCACAACTACGAGAACGCCTTTGTGCTGATCTCGCATGACCGCTACTTTCTCGACGTGACGGTGAACAAGACCGTCGAGGTGTGGAACAAGCGGATGCATGTGTACCACGGCAACTACGAGAAGTATCAGCTGCTGAAGGAAGAGCGGCGCACGCAACTGATGAGCGCGTACAAGAATCAGCGCGATCGGATCGAAGCGCTGGAGACATTCATCAATCGTTTCCGCGCGCAGGCGACCAAAGCAAAGCAGGTGCAGTCGCGCATTAAAGAGCTGGAGAAGATTGAACGTATCGAGGTGCCGGAGGAAGAGGCGACGATTCACTTCAGCTTCCCGCAGCCGCCGGCGAGTGGGCGCACGGTGATCGAGGTGAACAACCTGCGCAAGGTTTACCCGACTCCCGACGGCGGCCAGAAAGTCGTGCTCGACGACGTGAGCTTTACCATTGAGCGCGGCGACCGCATTGCGCTGGTGGGAGCGAATGGCGCGGGTAAATCCACCATGATCCGCATGCTGAGCGGGCTCGAGGCGCAGACCGGTGGAACGATTCGCCTGGGACATAACGTGCTGGCGGATTATTTTGCGCAGGACCAGTACAAGGTACTGGATGGGTCGGCGCAGATGCTGGATGACATTACGGGCAGCAATCCAAAGGTGGATGTGGTGACGCTGCGGTCGCTGCTGGGATGCTTTATGTTCAGTGGCGATGACGTGTTCAAGACGCTTGGGGTGTTGAGCGGTGGCGAACGCAATCGGTATGCGATGGCGAAGATGCTGGTGAGTCCCGCGAATTTTCTGTTGCTGGATGAGCCGACGAATCATCTCGATCTGCGCGCAAAGGATGTGCTGCTGGAGGCGATTCGCGACTTCAGCGGGACCGTGCTGTTTGTGTCGCACGATCGCTACTTCATTGACGGGCTGGCTACGCGGGTGTTTGAGGTCGAGGATCGCCGCGTACATATCTATCCCGGCAACTACGAGGATTATTTGTTCCGCAAGCAGGGCGGGATCCCGACCAACACGGCTGAGGCGCAGAAGATGCTGACGCACGACGCCACAACCAATGCAAAGGTGGATGCGGCGACGGGGATGTTCAAAGCGGCTGCCGCGCCGAAGGTGAAGGTTGAGGCGGCGACGAGTACACATGAAATTGAGGGGTCGCTGTCCGCAGTGACGCCGGCGCCGAAGTCGAATGTGAAGCGGCTGAATCCGATCAAGCTGAAGCAGTTGGAGGACCGCGTGGCTACGATTGAACGCGAGCTTCCGGATCTGGAGGCGCGCATCCAGGCGGCCCAACAGCAGCAGGCGTTCTTTACCACGGCTGAAGCGGCACAAGCGGTAGCGGCGGAGCTGGGTGCGCTGCGCGAACAGCATGCCGAGCGCACCGCGGAGTGGGAAGATCTGGCGACGCAGCTTGAGGAGCAGAGCATCGCATGAGCGGCGGGGCAGAAGCCCTCAGCCGTTGCGAGTTCTGCATAGGATAGGTTCATGCGAATTCTTGTGATCGGTGCGGGCGCGGTGGGTGGGTATTTTGGCGGACGCCTGACAACGGTTGGGCGCGATGTGACGTTCCTGGTGCGTGAGGGTCGGGCAGAGCAGCTGCGGCGCGCGGGGCTGCAGATCTTCGATGTGTATGGCGACGTGACAGTGGAGGCCTCCGCGTTGAAGTTGCTGACGGCGCAGGAGCTGAAGGCGCGGCCGCAGATGTTCGATCTAATTCTGCTGAGCACCAAGGCCTACTCGCTGGAGAGCGCGATGGAGGACTTCGCGCCGGCCGTGGGAGACGGGACGGCGATTCTGCCGCTGCTGAACGGCATGCGTCACCTGGATGCGTTGGACGCGCAATTTGGCGCGGAGCGTGTGCTGGGCGGGACGACGTATATCGTCGCGGACATGGATGCGCAGGGGCGGGTGCACTCGATGGCGCGGTTGCACGATGTGACGTTCGGGGAGCGCGACCGCAGGGTGACAGAGAGGATCAAGGCGATTGAGCGGACGCTGATGGGGGCGGGGTTCGACGTGCGACTGCGGCCGGATATTGTGGCCACCATGTGGCAGAAGTGGACGATGCTTGCTTCGGCCGGAGCGATTACGTGTTTGCTGCGGGGATCGATTGGAGCGGTAGTCGCGGCCCCCGGCGGCGTGGAGACGGTCGGCGCGATCGTTGCGGAGTGCCTGGCCATTGCCATCGCGAATGGCTACCCTCCGGAGGACGCGGCGCAATATGCGGCGACGCAGAGGCGGCTGGTGGAGCCGGGGTCATCGCTGGTGACGTCGATGTATCGGGACCTGCAGAAGGGCGCGCGCGTGGAGGCGGACCAGATCCTCGGCGACCTGCTGGAGCGCGGCCGGCGGCACGGAGTAGAGGCCCCGCTGCTACGCGCAGCGTATGCGCAGTTGAGTGTGTATTCGGCGGGATTGATTGGCGCGCGGTAGAGCGTGGCCGAGGCTTGGGCGATAATCACCTATGGCTTCTCTTTGGACTCCCACCAGTTGGTCTGATCGACTTGCAGAACTTGAAGCACGTACCAGCCCGGCGAAGGACGCGCCGTTACGCCGCGATGTGCGCTCGCTGGGAGCGCTGCTGGGACAGGTGTTGCGCGAGCAGCCGGGGAATGCGCTGTTTGGCGCGGTGGAGAGCTTGCGCCGGACGGCGATTGCGCGGCGCGAGGCCGATGCGAAGCAAGACGTGGAGGCGGCGCAGGATCATCTGCAGCGGGCGCAGTCGTTTACCCACGAGGTGGCAGCGGATACGCGGACCGCTTTTTTTCTGGCCCGGGCATTTGCGTTTTACTTTGAGCTGATTAATTTAGCCGAGACAAACCATCGCAAGCGCAGGCGGCGATCGTCGTTGCTGGAGGCTGCCGCTTCGCCTCAGCGCGGTAGCCTGCGTGGAACGTTGCGGCGATTGCGGAACGCGGGATTCTCGCGCGAGATTACGCTGGCGCTGCTGGAGCAGATCTGTATCACGCCGGTATTCACCGCGCACCCCACCGAAGTAGCGCGGCGCAGCGTGATGTTCAAGCGGCGCAGCATCTCGGACCTGCTGGAGAAGCTGGATGGGATTCCGCTGCCTGTCACAGAACTGGATGAGCTTGAGGCCGCGCTCCTGGCGGAGATTACGGCGCTGTGGCAGACCGACGATGTGCGCCACGCGCGGCCCACCGTGCGCGATGAAGTCCAGATGGGGCTGGACTACTATGACGCGTCGCTCTTTGAAACCGTGCCGGTCTTATATGCGGAGATGGCGAGCGCGCTGGATGCGGAGTTCCCGGGCACCGAGCCGACGCAGCTGGCCGACCTGCCGGTGGTGGTGCAGTTCGGCTCGTGGATTGGCGGCGATCGCGACGGCAATCCATTTGTAACTGCAACGACGACAGCCGAGGCGGTAGCGATGTCTCGCGAGGTGGTGCATGACTACTATGTGGCGCGCATGGCGGAGCTGTTCGAGCAGCTCGCGCCATCGACGCGGCAGGCGCCGATTTCGTCCGCGCTGCACAACCGGCTCGCGGGTTCCCTGCAGCAGCTGAAGGCGGCGGGGTATGCGATGGAATTCGTGGGCGACTTCCCTACCGAGGCGGTGCGGATGCAGATTGCGTGCATGACGCTGCGGCTCGGTGGAGCGCCTGCGGTGTCGATGCACAAGCACCTGGCGCTGCCGCTGGAGGCGACATTGCCGCGCTATGAGACCGCCGCAGAGTTGCTGGAGGATTTGACGCTGCTGCATGAATCGCTGGATGAGAATCGCGGCAAGCGGCTGGCAGAGCGGTTTGTCGATCCGCTGCTGCTGGCGGTACGCACGTTTGGGCTGCATCTGCAGACGCTGGATATTCGGCAGCATGCGAAAGTAGATGCGGCGGCGCTGCGGGAGTTGACGGCCGGCGGAGAGCTCAGCGCGCAGACGCTGGAGGTGATGGCAACCTTCCGTGCGATCGCCGAGTTGAAGCAGAGTTTGCCTGCAACGATTTCGCTGTACGTGGTGTCGGGTGCGACGGCGGTGGACGATGCGCTGACGGTGGTGGAGTTGGCGCGGAGGTGCGGTGTGAAGGTCGAAGGTGGAACGAGTGCGAGTGGGGAACGTGATCCCGGGCTGCAGCCGGTGCTGCTGTTCGAGTCGATCGAGGATCTGCGCAATGCGCCGGTGGTGTGTCGCGCGCTGTGGACCAACGAGTTGTACACCCCGCTGTTGCAGGCGTGGGAAGGGCACCAGGAGGTGATGCTGGGCTACTCGGACTCGAATAAAGATGGCGGCATGATTACCAGCACCTGGGAGATATGGAAGGCGCATCGCGCGCTGCACGAGGTGGCGCGGGAGTGCGGCGTGACGCTGCGGCTGTTCCACGGGCGCGGAGGCACAGTGGGGCGCGGCGGCGGGCCAACGCATGGAGCGATCTTCGCGCAGCCGCTGGATAGCTTTACCGGGCAGCTGCGAATTACAGAACAGGGCGAGGTGCTGAACTGGAAGTACAGTGACGTGGTGCTGGCTGAGCGGAACCTGGAGCTGATGATTGCTGCTTCGCTAGACGCTCTTGCGCGGCCGGGTGTGAAGCCAGGCGTGAAGCCGGTGCTGACCGGAGAGATGCTGCCGGAGTGGGAGGCGGCCATGGATGAGTTGTCGGCGACCTCCTTTGCGTTTTATACGAAGCACCTGATGGATGATCCCGAGGTGTTCACCTACTTCGAGCAGGCAACGCCGGTGGCGGAGCTGGAACATGCGCGCATTGGGTCACGGCCGGCGAAGCGGGCGGATGCGAGTGCGTCGGGCCAGCCCGCGGCGAAGCGCAGCCTCGCGGATCTGCGCGCGATCCCATGGGTGTTTGGTTGGATGCAGTCGCGGCACGTGGTGCCGGCATACTTTGGCGTGGGCTATGCGCTGGAGCAGTATGCGGAGACCCATGAGAATGGGCTGGCGCTGCTGCAGGAGATGATGTTGGGGCTGCCGCTGTTCGTGGACATTATCAAGAATGTTGAGATCGCGATGGCGAAGGCCGACTTTGGGATCGCCAGGCAGTACTCGATGCTGGTGAAGGACGAGGGGCTGCGCGAGCGAGTGTTTACGACTCTGGAGACGGAGTTCAATCGCACCCGGCGGATGGTCCTGGCGGTGGCGCAGCAGAAAGAGTTGCTGGAGAGCAACCAGGTGCTGGCGCGGTCGATCCGGCTGCGCAATCCCTATGTGGATCCAATGAGTTTGCTGCAGCTGGAACTATTGCGACGCAAGCGCTCGGGCGAGCAGGGTGAGGAGCTGGATCGCGCGATTACGGCAACGATAAATGGGATCAGCGCAGGTCTGCGGAACACAGGCTGAGGGTCAGATCGGAAAGACCCCGGAGCCGGCGTAGTTATTTCGATGCGGCTTGAGGCGTGATCTTGATGGCCTTGTTCTTCGAGAAAACGATGAGAACGGGATGGCCGTTGTTGTCGAATTTGACGGCGCGGTTGCCGGTGTTGTCGGAGTTGGGGACGGTGACTTCGCCGAGCGACATCATGGCCTGGTTCTCGCTCATGCCGAGTACGGCCTGGTGCTGATCGATGGCGGTCCACATGGCGGCAGGCCAGAAGCTGTAAAGCTTGTGGGGGTCTTCGTAGAAGAAAATATTGTCGTTGATGAAGTTGTAGCCGCCGTTGTCGTAATTGCCGACAGGCGTGGCGTAGAGGATGTCGGGATTAGAGGATTTGGGCAGCGTGAAGGCGAGCAGGACGTGACGTTGGCCGGGGGCGATGCGGACAACGGCGAGGCCGGTGGCCGGCGCCTTCTGCTCGAAGACGCCCTTGATGAGCATGGGCGTGGCGCCGAGCAGGGTGCCGACGGGGTGCGCGTAGTCGACGTGATTGCCTCTATCGGCGTAGTAGTCCAGCTGGCCGCCGGCGCTCACCCAGACGGTCTGGCCGATGAGGGCGCGCTGGTCGGCGAGTGAGTCGGGACGCTCTTTCTTGAGGAAGACATTGTCGTCGGGATCGACTTTGATGTCGGCGTAGGGATCTTTTTTGACCGGTACGTCTTCGTGGTTGGCCTTGTAGATGAGGCCGATGCGTACGCCGACGGCGAGCACCATGACTGCCGTTAGGCCGAGGCCAATCTTGAGTCCCTTTTGCATGAGATTCCTCCCTTCTGACAGATTAGCTTGGTCTGGGAAAGGTTGCGAGGGATGGGCACAAAATCGGCGCTGCGTTATGATCGCCTGCATACCGAACGTGAGGGTTCCTGCCATGCGTGTGCTCCGCATCCTGTTGCTCGCCCCGATGATGTTGACGCTGCTGCCTGCACCCGGGCAGGTGGCTGGAAAGAGCGCGGTAACGCTGTCGCCGGCCGTGACACGCTACGTAAAGGTGCCCGCGGCCGAGTGGATTGTGCTGAAGAACGTGCGCGTGATCGATGGTACGGGAGCGCCCGAGATCGAGAAGACGGACGTGGTGATTCATAACGGCAAGATCGAATCCATCGGCACGGCTGAGAAAATTGCGCCAGGTGCGACGGTGCTGGAGTTGGGCGGGCACACGGTGTTTCCAGGGCTGGTCGGGATGCACGATCACCTGTACAACATTGCGCGGCCGAACCTGAATGCGGCGGGGAGCTCGGAGCCTCCGCTCATGGTGCCGCAGCTGGCGTTTTCGTCGACGCACCTGTACCTGGGCGCGGGCGTGACGACCCTGCGCACGACGGGGTCCGTGGAACCGTACACGGATTTGAACATGCGCGATGCGATCGACAAGGGAGAGATTCCCGGGCCGCACATGGATGTGACAGGGCCTTATCTCGAGGGATCAAAGTCGGTGTTCATCCAGATGCACAAGCTGCGCGACGCGGAAGATGCGCGCGCCACGGTGGACTTCTGGGCGAAGCAGGGTGTGACCAGCTTCAAGGCGTATATGTTCATCACACGCGCGGAACTGAAGGCGGCGATTGATGAGGCGCATAAGCATGGGCTGAAGATTACGGGTCACCTGTGCGCGGTGACGTATCCCGAGGCGGCGGAGTTGGGAATCGATAACCTGGAACATGGATTCTTTGTGAACACGCAGTTGGATCCGGGCAAGCAGCCGGATGAGTGCCCGAACACGGTGGGTAGTCCGACGCTGCAGAAGATGACCGCGGGCGGACCGGAGGCAAAGGCGCTGATCGACCTGCTGGTGATCCACCATGTGGCCGTGACGTCGACCCTGCCAGTGTTCGAGCCGGACGATCCGACGCAGGTGCATCTTCAGCCGCGGGTGCTGGAGACGATGGCGGAGCCAACGCGCGAGGCGTACCTGTACACGCGCAATGTAGAACTGATGCGCGCAGCAGCGCATCCTGATATCGCGGCGCAGAGGGCTGCGATCTTCAAGAACGGGATGGCGCTGGAGCGGGAGTTTGTGGCGGCTGGCGGCCTGCTGATGGCGGGGCCCGATCCGACGGGCGATGGTGGCGTGCTGCCGGGATTCGGCGATCAGCGCGAGGTGGAATTGCTGGTGGAAGCGGGCTTTACACCGCTCGAGGCGATCAAAATTGCGACGCTGAATGGAGCGACGTATGAGGGTCTCGCGAGTTCCATTGGCAGCATCGCGCCGGGCAAGAATGCAGATTTGGTGGTGGTAGAGGGCGATCCCAGCCGGAAGATTTCCGATATCGAGAACACGGAGATTGTGTTCAAGGATGGCGTGGGTTATGACTCGCAGAAGCTGCTGGATTCGGCGAAGGGGCGGTATGGGCAGTACTAACGGGTCGTTGCCGGAAGAGCAGCCTAGCCGACGGGTTCCATGCTGCTGAACTGTTTTTCGAGCGCGATAAGGCTTTCGGCGGTGAGGGTGTCGGCGTGGCGGAGCGCGGGGAAGAAGATGCTCCAGGAGCCGGTGACGGCGACGCTGGCAATGCCGCCGATCACCACCGCGCGCACGGCTCCCCACCAGTGGGCGGTCAGCCCGCTCTCGTACTCGCCGACTTCGTTGGAGACGCCGATGAAGAGCCAGTTGATGCTGGAGACGCGGCCGCGCATCGCGGGCGGCGTGGCGAGTTGCAGGATGCTGGAGCGGACGACGACCGAGATCATGTCCGAGGCGCCGATGATAACCAGCGCGATGCAGCTGAGTATGATGTTGCGGCTGAGGCCGAAGATGATCGTCGCGATCCCGAAGATGCCGACGCAGACCAGCATGGTTTTGCCGGCGCGCCGCTTGATGGGATAGACGAGCAGAGTGAGCGAGACGGCAAGGGCCCCCAGAGAGGGCATGGCGCGCAGCAGGCCGAGGCCGTTGGCGCCGGAGTGCAGGATGTCCACCGCGAAGATGGGCATCAGCGAGGCAGCCCCGCCGAGCAGAACCGCGAACAGGTCGAGCGAGATGGAACCGAGCAGAAGCCGCGTGCCGATGACGTAGCGTAGACCGGCAAGCATGGTGTCGATCGTGAAGCCTTTTTTCTCGGCCGCGCCGCGGGGCTTGATGACGCTGAAGAAGCTGAGGAACGAGAGCAGACCGAAGAGCGTGAACGCGTAGACCAGCGGCGCGCCGTTGAAGCTGGCGAAGCGGCCGCCGAAGAGGTGCGCGAGCGGGATGGTGAAGAGCAGGCCACCGATCATGGGGCCGGTAGCATTGGCGATCTGAAAGATCGTGGCGCCCCAGGTGACGGCGTTGACGAAGTGGGCCTGAGGGACGAGCGAGGGGACGAGCGCGCTGGCGGCGGGACCACTGAAGCAGCGGCCCGCACCGATGACGAAGAGGATCGCGTAGATCAGCCAGATATTCTGCGAGTGGTGCAGCGCCAGCCACAGCAGGGCGAAGGTAGCGATCGCCTGCACGGTGTAGCAGGTGAGGATGACGGTGCGTCGGTCGTAGCGGTCGGCGACATGGCCGGCGGGAAGAACGAAGAAGATTCCGGGAAGAAAGAGCGCGAGGCCGGTGTATCCAAGCGCTAATGCGGAGTGAGTGATCTGGTAGACCTGCCAGGCGACGCCCACGGACTGGGCTTCGGCGCCCATGATGCCCATGAGGCGGGCCGTGGAGTAGAAACGGAATTCGCGCGACTGCCATGCACTGGTGGCGCTAGGAATTGGCTGGGCGGCATCGCTCATCTGAACTACTATGCTGACACAGTTGGGGTGGGCCAGTCATGAACGCGCCGCTATGATAGAGACCGGCAATAGAAACTAGAGGGACAGAATGAGTGCACCGGATCGAGATACGCTGGGCAGCCTGCTGACGGAGGCTCGCAATCCTGCGAGCGAACACCTGGATGAGTTGCCGACGCTGGACATGCTGGCGCTGATCAACGCCGAGGACGCGACGGTTGCGGCTGCGGTGCAGGCCGAGTTGGGGAATGTGGCGCGGGCTGTTGACGCGATTGCCGAGCGGTTTCGGCGCGGTGGGCGTCTGTTTTATATCGGCGCAGGAACCAGTGGACGGCTGGGTGTGCTGGATGCCAGTGAGTGTCCGCCGACGTTTTCGGTAAGTGCGGACCTGGTGCAGGGGTTGATTGCCGGTGGCGATTCGGCGCTGCGGCTGTCGAGTGAACACTCGGAAGACTCGCGCGAGGAGGGCGCGCGGGATCTTGCGGCGGCGGGGTTTGGCGTCGACGGAAAACCCGACACGCTGGTAGGGATCGCGGCCAGTGGGCGGACGCCCTATGTGCTGGGGGCGATGGAGTACGCGAAGAGTCTGGGCGCGCTGACAGTGGGGCTGAGCTGTGTGCCGGGGTCGGCGCTGGCGAAGGCGGCGAAGATTGCGATTACGCCGGCGACCGGGCCGGAGGTGCTGACCGGAAGCACGCGGATGAAGGCGGGCACGGCGACGAAGATGGTGCTGAATATGTTGTCGACCGGCGTAATGGTGCGCACCGGCGCGACGTTTGGCAACCTGATGGTGAATATGCGGCCGACCAATGCCAAGCTGGTCGACCGCGCGGAGAGGATTATCGCTGCGGCTGTGGGCTGCGACGCCGAGACAGCGGCGCGGTTGCTCGCGGAGTCCGGGAACGATGTGAAGGTTGCGATTGTGATGGGCAAGCTGCGCGTGGAGCGCGCGGCGGCGGTGGAGCTGCTGGCCAAAGCGGGGGGTATTCTCCCGGATGCGTTGGCGAAAAATGTGCAAAGCCGTTCATGAGAGCGCAACAACACGGGACTAAAGTTGCCGTATGCGAACCTACATTTCCAAAACCTATCTGAAGCTGCTTGGACGCCGGGCGCTGCTTGGTTTGGCGTTTGTGGTGATTGCCAAGCGGGCTGTTGCGTAGTCCGGGCCGGCCAGTGCCTCTGCCGCACGCTAGCTGAAGAGCGTGTGCTTGCGCGGCATGTCAATGCCCAGGTGCTCGTAGGCCAGGCGGGTGGCGACGCGGCCGCGGGGGGTGCGGTCGAGAAAGCCGATCTGGATGAGAAACGGTTCGTAGACCTCTTCGAGAGCGTCCTGCTCCTCGGCGAGCGCGGCGGCGAGAGTGTTGAGGCCGACCGGGCCTCCATCATATTTTTCAATGATCGTGCGGAGCAGGCGCCGGTCGAGTTCGTCGAAGCCGTGGGCGTCCACCTCCAGCATCTCGAGCGCAGCGACGGCAGTGGGGCGGTCGATTTTTCCGGCGGCGCGGACTTCGGCGAAGTCGCGGACACGGCGGAGGAGGCGGTTGGCGATGCGCGGTGTGCCGCGGGAGCGCACCGCGATCTCGGCGGCGCCGTCGCGATCGATGGGGACGCCCAAAACCTCAGCCGAGCGCTCGACTACCCAGCGCAGTTCGTCGTCGGTGTAGAACTCCAGGCGGAGGAGAATCCCGAAGCGCGAGCGCAGCGGGGACGAGAGCAGGCCAGGCCGCGTCGTAGCCGCGACGAAGGTGAAGGGGTCGATGCGCATGACGTGCGTTCGGGCCGACGGGCCGGTGCCAATCATGATGTCGAGCTGGTAGTCCTCCAGCGCGGTGTAGAGTTTTTCTTCCATCACGGGCTGGAGGCGGTGGATCTCATCGAGGAAGAGAACTTGTTTGGGCTTGAGGTTGGTGAGGATGGCGGCCATGTCGCCCTGGACCTGCAGAGCCGGGCCGGAGGTTTGCTGAAATCCCACATCGAGCTCATTCGCAATGATCGTTGCGAGGGTGGTTTTGCCCAGGCCGGGAGGGCCGAAGAGGAGCACGTGGTCGAGGGCCTCGCCACGAGACTTGGCAGCCTCGAGCGCAATGGCCAGCTGCTCTTTTGCTTTCGTCTGCCCGATGAACTCGGCCAGCCGCTTGGGGCGCAGTTTGAGCTCGACCGCATCATCGTCGTCGACGCGGCCCGCGGACACCAGACGTTCTGCGTCCGAGCTCCTGTCTGTCCCGCTGCGCGGCGCGGCGGTGCCCAAGCCAATTTTTCGCTTTTGCTCGAAGTCCATCCTCAGGCGAGGATAAGGCGAAGCGGACGCTGAAGCAATCTGTGGAAGGAAGTGCGGGGAGTTTTCGCGGGGGATTTGGAGGGCAAGCGCGGCTGCGGCGATCGTAGCGTGCGGAGCTCTCGCGGCCAAACGCGAAATGCGTACGTCTATAGTGGGCGTGCATCTTAAAAGGCATTCGATCTGGCGGCTGTCGAGCAAGCCGGATCCCGGGAGAGTTCATGTCTATGTCGTCACGATCGAATTTGGGGCTGGTGGCGGCGCTGTTGGTGAGCTCGATGACCGGGGATGCACAGCAGGCGATGCCGCAGGCACCGTCGCCTCAGGCCGGGCGAACGCCGGCTTCGTCCGTGCTCCACGTGCGCACCGGACCTCTCTCCAGGACGATTCATCTGGATGTGGTGGTCACGAGCAGGCCGGGGCAGCCGGTCACCGGGCTGGAGCAGAAGGACTTTACCTTACTCGACGATAAGACGCCGCGTGAGATTACGTCGTTCGAGGCGGTCGACGAGCGGAAGCAACCGGTGGAAGCGATCCTCCTGATTGACGCTGTCAATACGGGGTATACCGTGATTTCGCAGGAGCGCATCGAGATCGACAAATTCCTGAAGGCCAATGAGGGCAAATTAACGCTGCCGACAGCGCTGGCCATCTTCGGCGACCGGGGGATCAAGATGCAGGGCGGTTATAGCCGCGACGGAAACGCGCTCGCGGACACTTTGGCGAAGTACTCGATCGGCCTGCGGGAGATTGGCCGGTCGGCGGGTTTTCAGGGAGCCGCGGAGCACGTGGGCGACTCATTGAAGGCGATCCGTACACTGGCGGCGTATGAGTCGGGGCGACCGGGCCGGAAGATTATTTTGTGGGTGTCGCCGGGCTGGCCGCTGCTCTCCGGACCAGGGATGAACCTCACGGGGGATCAGAGGACGGCGATCTTCAACGACATTACCTTCTTGTCCACGACGCTGCGCGAGGCGCACACGACGGTGTACAGCATCGACCCCTTGGGAGTTGGGGAATCCCCTGGCCAGGTATTTTATTATCAGCAGTTTACGGCAGGGGTCAAAAAGCCGTCGGACGACAACATTGGAAACCTCGGGGTGCAGGTGCTCGCGACCGAAACCGGTGGATTGGTGCTCAACAGTACCGATGTTTCGGGCTTGCTGCAGCAGTCCGTGGCGGATAACGTCGCGTACTATCGGCTGTCCTTTGAACCGCCGCTGACGGAGAAACGAGATGTGTACCACTCGCTGAAAATTACGGTGGCGAAGCCGGGTCTGACCGTGGCGACCAGCACAGGATACTATGCTGAGCCCTAAAATTTGGTTGCCCGGAGGTGAGGCGATGGCTCGACAAAATACCTGCATCAAAAACAAGATGTAGTTTGCGTCTTGGTGCGAAGAAGTTGCGTCTCACTGATGCGTAACCGTTTTGTCATGTTGCGAACGAGCGGGAAAGCTAGTGTGCGAGCCGGCCAGATGCCGCCCCGCGGTTGGCTAAGGGATGAACTTAAATTTTGGTCAAGGTGGGCGTTGACTTTCAGGCGCACGCCGGATGGGAACTTATTGATGAAGCGCCTGATCTCTGTATGTCTCACGATAGTTTGCTGTGCTTGCCTGATGCTCGCAACAGAACGCCGGGCGATGGCCTATGTCGATCCAGGGTCGGGGCTGCTGGCGCTGCAGTCGATTGGATCGATGCTGGCGGCGGCAGCATTTTTCATGCGGCGGCGTATCATGGGGCTATTCAGCAAAAAGAAGCCCTTCGCCAGCACCGAGCGCTTGGTTGATTCGCGCTTGGCGGGGCGGAAAGAAGATTCTCGCAACGCCGCATGACCAATGGAACGCCGACCGCCACATTCCGCGACCCCGCCGGATCTCTGAGCCTCGAAGGCGACTTCGCCGTCCGCACCATCCATCCTGAAGCCCGCGACCAGGTGATGGAGTTTGTTACCTCGCCGTTTTGCAACCAGTTGCAGCAACGCGGGGACATGATCGCCATCACGATCAACGACACCCCGGCGGGTCTTCAACTGGTCCATCCAAGGGTGCCGGTGCCGACCTACCCGTGGGAGTGGACGCCGTCGCAATGGCTGGCCGCCGCGCAATTGACCCTTTCGCTGTGCGCCGAGGCTCTCGATGAGGGTTGGGTTCTGAAAGATGCGACCCCGCTGAATATCTTGTTTGTCGGATCACGGCCGGTGCTGGTGGACGTGCTGTCCTTCGAGCGCTGGGACCCGGCACCCAAGAAGTATCCCTCGCACATCTGGCTGGCGTACGGGCAGTATGTTCGCACGTTTCTGCTGCCGCTGTTGATGAACCGGCTGCTGAGTTGGCCGCTGGAGCTATCGCTGTTCAAGCGCGATGGATATGAGCCGGTCGAGCTATACAAGGCGTTGAGCTGGCGGCAGCGGCTTTCGTCCGAGGCGTTCTGGCCGGTGACGCTGGCGGCTCGTTTGGACCGGAAGAGCGAGCAGAAACCGGCAGGAAAGACGCCTCCGCAGCACAAGTCTCCGGAGCTGGCCTTGCATCTGCTCAAGCGGACGCTCGCGAATCTACGCAGGCAGACCCTTCGAGCCATGCCGGAATATGCGGGCTCGGAGTGGTCCAACTATACGGCGACTCTGACCCATTACACGGCGCAGGAGAGCGCGCAGAAGCTGGACTGGGTGCGCCACGTGCTCGAAGAGCTGAAGCCGGCGCGCGTGCTCGATATTGGAGCCAACACCGGCGTCTTCAGCGCGCTGGCCGCGGAGCAGGGCGCGCAGGTGGTGGCGCTGGAGCGGGATGCGGCGGCCGCCGAAAGCCTCTATCGGATGACCTGTAACAGCAAGCTATCCATCCAGACCATTCATGCGGACCTAGCGCGGCCGACGCCGGCGGCGGGCTGGGAGAACCACGAGACCAGTAGCCTGCTGCATCGGCTGGAGGCGAAGTCAGACTTGGTGCTTATGCTGGCTGTGATCCATCATTTGATCTTGATGGAGCAGATTCCGATCAGCGCGATTCTCGAGTTGGCGTACAAGCTGACCTCGCAAACCCTGGTGCTGGAATGGGTGCCGGTGTCCGATCCGATGTATCAAAGCCTCATGCGCGGCCGCGACGCACTGTACGGCTCGCTGGGCGAGGCTGACCTGTTGACGGCGTGCGCGGGCCGCTTTCGTACGCTGCGCCGACAGCCCCTGGAAAATGGTCGTATTCTATTTCTCTTCGCGAAGGAATCATGACGAGAGGACAAGCGGGCTATGGTTTGGGATAGAGCGCCACGCCTCGAGCCTTCGCGCACGGACAGATTGAAAAGGACAAGATGCTGAAGAAGCTCGGCCAGTGCCTCGGCCTCGCCTCCATATTGCTGGTGATGAGCTACGGCGACCTGCTGGGCGGCGGGTATGACGCCCGCATGCATGTGCCGTTTGCACTACACGCGATCGTATGGGCGCAGCTGACGGACATCGTTCTGTTGGGGCTGTTGCTGTTCGCGGTACTTGGCCCGCTCTCACGCACCCAGGCATATCCGTGGGTGAGACTGCTGCTGACCATCACGGTGCCGCCCTACGTGATCCTGCTCACGCGCTCCGAGATCTCCCTTGCCGTTACGAAAAATCTGGTTCTGCTCCTTGCGATCGTCTGGACGGCGTTTGTGCTGCTGTTGTGGACCCGGTTCAAGGACGCGTATCGCAAACTGATGCGCGTGGGCGAGTTTGTCGCGGCTATCCTCACCGTGTTCTGTCTCTGCAGCATGCTTCAATTGCTCTGGATCCTGCGCTGGAAGCCCGGGCCGCACCAACACACGGCGACCTGGGCGACGACGACGCAGCCACCGCGAGAACATCCGCGCCTGGTGTGGATTGTCTTTGACGAACTTTCGTATGACCAGGTATTCGAAGATCGAGCCGATGGCCTGGCGCTGCCGAACTTCGATGCCCTGCGCAGTGAGAGCACGGTGTTCACCGACGCGCAGCCCATTGGCGACCACACGGTGAAGATTTTGCCCTCGCTGCTGAGCGGGCATGTGATCGACAACTACAAATTTACGTTCGACAATCGCCTCCAGGTGCATGACCAGGGGACGCATGGCTACGCGCCGCTGGATGGCTCGGGGACAGTGTTTGCGGATGCGCAGGCCAATGGCTGGCGTACTGCCGCGGTGGGCTGGTACAACCCCTACTGCACCATGTATGCAGGCGCAATCGACGACTGCTACTGGATGAATCTCGACAGGATGGATGGGCCCATGGCCCAGGATGCGAGCTTCTGGGCCAACGTGTGGTCGCCGCTGAAGCAGACCGGAGAGCGGATCGTGTGGCCTGCCCGCGCCGACGAAGATATCTGTACCTACGGGGTGCGGCAGCGAACGAAAACCTACGAGGCCCTCCAAGAGCACGCCGTGCAGGTGCTCGAGAGCGATCAGGCGGACTTCGTGTTTCTACACCTGCCCGTGCCGCATAGTCCGGCGATCTGGAACCGCGCGCGTGGCGCCTATGCGCAGAGCTGCGGCGGTTCGTATCTCGACGGCCTGGCCCTGGCCGACCGCGAACTGGGCGCCATAATGGCCACGTTGAAGAGCTCGCCGCGCTGGAAGGACACAACGCTGATTGTGCAGGGTGACCACTCCTGGCGCCTATGGTTGTGGAACGATCAGCCCGGATGGACGGCTGAAGATCGCGCAGCATCGCAATCGGGATTCGATCCGCGGCCCGCGGTGATGGTGCATCATGCCGGCCAAACGCGGGCAGACGAGGTCACCACGCCGTGGAGCCTGATCAATGTCCATGCAGTGATCGAACAGGTGCTCCACGACGGGGCGGGACGGTAGCTGCTTCAGTACTTGAACCGATAGCGAATCTCCCCGTAGATTTGCCGCGGGTCGTTCCAGTGAAATCCGCCGAAGGTCAGGCTGTTATCCAACAGCACGCGCCGATTGGCCACATTCAGCGCGTTCACCGAAACGGTGTATTTCTTTGCGAACGTCTTGCCGACGGCAAGATCGAAGGTGGTATGGCTGGGCAGATACGGTCCGGGATACTGCGCCTGCGGCGTACCGTACTGTCCGTTGACGAAGCCCGATCCGTAGTAGACGTTGGTCGAGGCCGTGACCTTTCCCGGAAGGATTCCGTCGAAGCCCACGTTCAACGTATTTCTCTGATCGTGGTCGACCGGCGCAAGCCCTGGCGGAATATTGAGCGGGCACGCCGACGTGATGGGCGCTGGACAAACTAGCCCCCCGGTGATCGGCGACGTCGCCTGCGCGATCTGGTTGGCATACGCAAGATGGAACTGGCCATGATGGAAGACATCGGGAGAGTGCAGGTTCAGGCTCCATCCTTGAATGAGCGCATACGACCACGTGATCGGCCAGAAGATATTCGATTCGCCGATATTGTTGTGGTCCAGCCAGTTCTCTGCCCGGGTCTCATAGTTGTTGATGCTGAGAGTCCAGTTGCGGTATGGAATGGTCACGCCATATTGCCATTGGATGTCGCGCTCGCCGTGCAGAGGAGCGAACGTAAGACTCGCGCCGTTGGCCAGGTCGAGCAGGGGTCCGGTGGCCGTGGCCAGCGGCGGCGCCTGATAGTAGTACCCGTAGAAACCGCTGAAGACCCAGTTCAGCCGCGGGATGCGGAGAGCCGCGCCGAAACGCGGATCCGTCGCAGTCTCAGAGATCGCCGCGTCGAACTGCGTTGCGCGGAAGCCCGTGATCAACGTGAACCATGGAGTGATCTTGAATTTGTCGTTAATGAACTCCGACACCACTCCGCCGTTTACGCTGATCGAAGACGCCGGAACATTGGGCGTTCCGTCCGTGAAGACGTTGTTGAAGTAGTTGTATTGGTGCTGGCCAAATCCATAGAGGCCGGCCTGCAGATCGTTCTTCCAGAAGGTCCTATGCGCCTCCGTCTGTCCTCCCGCATAGCTGGCGTTCTGATCGACCGTCGAGATCACGGGAAAATCGTTTGGCCCCCCCTGATAGTCGGCGCCGTTGTAATGGTAGAAAGGCGAAACCGTTAGCAGGGTTTTTGGATTGAAGGTGTGGATCCACGAGAACGTGACGTAGCCATCGGGCTCACGCTCGGCGTCACGCAGGCCGCTCGATGGATAAACCTGGTTCCCCACCGAGTTCGGATCGGGGTCGATCGGGATCTGGTAATAATCCTGCCGCAGCGATCCGACCACCCGATATTGGTTTTTCGGATCGGGGTTGAAGATGAACGACGCGAATCCGCCGTAGCCATTCACTGCATCGTGAACCACCTGCGGAATCGGCGTTTGGAGACCGTAGTTGCTGCGGTTCCCATTCAGGCTTGCATAGTAGGCAAAGCGCTGCGTGTGTCCACCGCAACTGATTTGATCATCCGTCTGATAGAAATTTCCGGCCGTGATGACGAGGTCGCACTCCCTGTCGCGTTCGAAACCGGTGCGCGGCACGACGTTGAAGACGCCGTACGTGCGATCCCCATAGTCCGCGTCGTAGCTGCCGCTATATACCTCGAGAGTATCGATATCTCTGGGAAGGATCTGCGGCCCCAGGTTGGTGGCAATGTTGGTGTTAGGAATGGGAACGCCATCGATCAGCCATTCCACCTGGTGGCCACCCATCATGTGCAGCATGTCGTGGGCAATGTACGTGGCCGGCACATAATCCGTGATCATCTCCATGCCGTTGGTGCGGTCCGCTCCCGGAGTTTGTTGAATATCTGTGCGGCTCAGCATCGTGGTCGGCGTAACGCTATCGGTCGATGCCTGCGCCGTTCCCGGGACTACCACGCTCTCGTTCAAACCTTCGACTGCCAAGGGGAAATGGAGAACCGGACTGGTGTCGGACTGGACGATTACGTCCTGGCTCATCTGCTGGAATCCCTTCGCCGCGACCGTGACCGTGTAGTTTCCGATCGGCACAGAGGTGAAGATGAATTCGCCGTTCACGTTGGTCTTCGCCGAGCGCGTGAACGCCGAGTTTTGCGCTTTCAGCGTAAGCTGAGCTCCCTGGATGGGACGATGCTGCGGATCGTGAACAACTCCCTGCACCGTTCCGAAGATGGAGGCCCACGCGAACGTCGCGGGCAGGAGCAGCACAAAGAGAGAGAGAACAATGCGACGCGCGAGATGCGACCGTCGATACAACACGAAGGGGTACATGGAATCTTTCCTGGTCACGCAAGCGTAACGGTTTACTGGCACTGAAGGGAGCACGCTCGACGACTCACGGCTGCAGAACAGCAGGAGGGCTCGGACGCGTGCGAGTGCTAGGCGAGGAAAGAGGGAGGGCCGCGTTTCTGGCGGGAGCGATCGAAGGAGACGCGGCGCAGGCACTCGGCTTGCGCCGCGGCCGAGGGCTCATGAAGCGAGAACGCAGCTTGCGTTGCGCCGGCGCCACGGGTGAGCGTCTGCAGATGCGTCGCAGCGAGAGAGCGCTGGCGGTAGGGGCACTGCTCAGGCTTTGCGCCGATGCGCGTGGAACCATTGTCCTCGTGCAGCAGCAGCGCGCGAACTTCCGGAGACATCTCGCAATGATGCTGGGCGCCGCGGCGGCAGCAGGCCGGCAGCATGGATTGACCCATCGCGCCGGTGGTGAGCGCGGGGGCAAAGCTGGGGAACAGGGTCGCCCAGAACAACAAAATGGATAAGAGGCGTCGCTGCATGGCCTGCGAGTTTTATCTTCGCATATCGGCGCGCCAGGGACGAGGCTCTAAGGACGAAGGATGAGCAGGAGGCTGGCGTGTGGCCGGAGATCGGTGGCGATGCCGCGCTGCTGACCGAGGTCCTTTCCCGCCCAGACATCCTGAACATTCCACGAGTGATCGCCGAGCATGGGGCTAAGTTCCGCAAAGCTGCGCTTCAGGTTCATCGGCGCATCGCCGCTGTTGAAGAAGGCGAGCGCGATCCGGTTGCCAGGAAGGTCGGCCTGCCAGACGATAAAATCCTCGCGCTTGAGAAGCTGAAAGCTCTTCGTCGCGGTCTGATTGATGGCGATGAGGTCGCGGTTGGTGAGCAGCGCGAGAGTCGGCGCGTCGAGCATCGTCAGGTTGGCTCCCAATATGAGCGGGCTGCGCGCGATGGCCCAAAGCGTGACCTCGGTGCGCTGCTCGTCGGCGGTGAGATGCGAGGACCGCGCATTGCCCCAGCCGGGCGCGGGACGCAACTCGCCGATGGGGAGCATGTCGGCGTCAGGCCAGTTGCCGGCCCGCGCGTACGGCGCCCACGCAGCAAGCCGCGCAAACTGATCCTTCGTTCCTTGCGGAAAGGTTTTGCCCGGCGCCGCGGCCCATACATCCCACTCGTCGTCGGCGATGCGCCACATGTTGGCCAGGCGCGCGACGTCTGCGGCGTGCGCCAGCGCGGTGGGGCCGGGCGAGAGGCTCAGCACCATGGGCCGGCCCGTCTTCTCGATCGCGCGCTGAATCATCTCAATCTCATCGAGCTTAAAAGGGTGGTCGGCGATGCAATCCACCTTCGGCAGATCGACGCCCCACGACGCATACTGGCGCAGCAGCGAGTCATACCAGGCCTGCCCGGCGGCGTTGTCGCGAACGCCCCAGTTCGTCGGATCCCAGGGGCACGCGTCGGCTTGATCCGCGGCATCCTGCGCATGAAAGCTGCTGCCCTCAATCGGCAGATTGCGTTCGACCGCCGCGCGCGGAATGCCGCGCACAATGTGGATGCCGAACTTGAGGCCTTGCGCATGCACCCATGCGCCGAGAGCGGTGAAGCTGGTGGATTCGATCGTCGCGGGCAGTTTGTGCGTGGCATCCGCGGGGCTGGCCAGCGGCGACGGCGAGCCGGCCATGACCGCCGACGGAAACCGCGCGGGGACGGGCACATAGCGGCCGTACGAATCGATGGCGTAGTGCAGCCTGTCAGGAGTGGGACGGTCGCCGGGGTTCTCGAAGAACCAGCCTTCATCGACAACGGCGTAGTTCCAGCCGAGGGGGAGAAGCTTGTCGCGGAGCACTTCGACATTGGCGCGGAACTGCGGCTCGGTAATGGTGAGGCCATGAGAGTCCCAGCTGTTCCATCCCATCGGTGGGGTGGGAGCTACGCTTGACTGCGGCTGCTGTGCTGCGGCGACCATCGAGAACAATCCTGCAACTGCGATCCGGCGAACGAAATGCCCCATGGCCTCGACGATAGCATTGCGCGGGTGGGGTCTGCACAATGCGGTCGACCGTCAGGTGAGCTGGACGAGGACAGCGCTCAGTGCGGGCACGTAGCAGCTGAGTTGCGTGCCGCTGAGGGTGAGAGTGTAGGCAGCCCCTGGCTGGAACCCGCCGTCGGTCGCAACCGTTGCGCCCTGGATCGTAATGCCGGAGAGTGCGGCAAGACTGGGCCCGGTCGCTCCAACTGAGATCTGCGTCATCTGCTGCAGCGTCGCGCCAGACATGGCCTGCGGCAGAACAATGCTGACGTCCAGGCTCTGCGCTGCGTCTTTATTGACCAGCAGAACGCTCATGCCCTCCGCGGTCTGGAGCGCGTAGGCGGACACGTTGAGCCCACCCGCGGAGAGCTGCGTGCTGAGCAGGGTTCCCGTGCCGGCCATGGCCGCGAGCAGTGCGCCGTAAAAGACAGGCTGCGGGCCGACGACCATTCCGTTGTTGTCAGCAATGGCGACGGCGGGTTGCAGGCCCCCACACTGGAGGTTGAGACCGGATGCACCGCCCAGCGCACTCTGGAAGATGGCGTCGACCGCCCAGAGGGCAGCGGCATAGCTGTTGCTGACCCCCGGCGCGCCGCCGTCGTCGTAGGAGCTGAGGCCGTCGATCCGGAAAGGCACATCGATGGACTGCGCTCCGTAGTGCAGCATCAGCAGTTCGTTGGCGAGCGCGCCGTCGGGACGGACCAGGTCGTCGACGGTCGCCGTCGATGCCGCGCCGCGGTCGTAGTGCTGGGTGAGCAGGTTGATCTGGCTGCTGGTGACATATTCGCCGAAGGGCAGCGTCCAGGCGTCGAGATCACCGCTAGCTGCGGGGCCGCACAGGGGCGCGCCCGGCGTCACGGCAACGATGGCCGAGCGGTACTCCTGCCAGAGCGCCTCAAAGATCTCCACCGACCAGTTGTCGGAGTAGAAGGTGCTGCCGTAGGTCTCACACTCATTGCCGAGCTCGACGCCGACCAGCGTCGCCCCAAGTCTCTGCGCGACGTACGCAACCTCCGCAGCGGCCAGCGCCGGCGTGGTGGCGCCGGTAGCCGAGCCGCCCAGGTTGATGCCGTAGATGCAGCTCCAACCCGTGGCGCGAAGGAACGAGGCAAGCACGTCGACATCCGAGGGTGCGACCTGGCCGGCGGTCTGGCCCGGACCGTCGGCGGTCCACACGCTGTGGTCAACCGATGCGCCGCCAATGCGAAGAACGCCCGGACCGAGGCGCCGGAAGAGGCCGGGCAGGTCGGCGTTAGTCGCGTCGAAGACCGGCGTGAGCTGCGCCTGCTTTTCGTAGGCAAGGCCGAGGAAGCTGGGATCGAAAGAGCCTGCCGTGGTGGAGGCGACGGTCAACGAAGCCGAGGTGATCGCCCCGCTCGGCAGGGGCTGCGCCACCGGACCAGGAGTCTGCGCGGGCGGCGTTGGAGGCAACGGCGCAGGCGGTGTTGCGGGCGGCACGGGCGGCGTTGCGGGCGGCACGGACGGCGGCACGGGGGGCGTTGCAGGCGGCGCGCCGTTGGAGGAGCTAATGGAGCGGACCAGCGCCGCACCGCAGCCGGTCAGCGCCGAACTGGCCGCCACGGCAGCAAAACCGTGCAGAAGTTGACGCCGCGAGAGCCTGCGGTACGACAACCTGGGGACGAGCGCGTGGGGTGCCATCGGACGTTTTGAACCCTCTGGAGTTGGCTGAGCTTGCGCGGAACTGTGGGTTTCCACAGACCAGCTCCTGGCAAAGTCTAAGCACGCGCCTCGAATCATGGGTAACGTCTAATCGCGCCAAGAGACGTGTACCAGGACCGGCCACAACTATGAGAGTTTTCTAATACTTCGGGGCAAAAATACCGTGGCTTCGTGGGCCAGGTTTCCCCTGTGACCCACGGAAATTGGCCACGCGGGCGCGCGACTCTGTATCCTGAGAAAAGGCTGATTTACGCGGAACAAGTGCTACGCAGCCGGACACCTTAAGGACCCGCAATGCCGCTTTACGAGTACGAATGCTCTGCCTGCCACCGCCTCACCGAGAAGATCCAGAAGTATTCCGACGCTGAACTGACCGTCTGCCCCCACTGTGCCGGACGACTGGAACGCACCATCACGGCCGCGGCGATCTCGTTCAAGGGCGGCGGGTGGTACAAGGACGGCTATGCTTCGGCCAAGCCGGCGGCTGCGAGCGAAGGCGCGGGAGGCGACGGCGGCGGGGGCGCGTCCGACAACGGCAATTCGGACAGCGGCAACTCCGGCGGTAATGTGGAGAGCTCCGCCACCTTGTCCGCGAGCGCTGCCGACGGGGCAAAGTCCAGCGGCGACACCAAATCCAGCGGCGCCAAATCCAGCGACAGCGCGAAGCCCGCAAAGAGTTCCGAGCCGGCAGCAGCCAGCCCTGCGCCTGCGTCCTCGGCCCCGGCTAAAGCGTAACCGTAAGCTGCCGATGAGTACCGTGTTGCATCCAATGCATGAGTGCTAACGGACTTGCTTTGCAAGAATGTTAACTGACTTGCTGATAGCGGACGGGCTTCCCGAACGCGGAATTACGCAACGTTTATCCGATTGATTTATCATCCAGACCATGAAGCTCTCTCGTTCGCTCCGCAAAATCGGCGACCACATCGAGGACTCGGTCGAACGCGTGACCGACGACGGAAGTTCTTTCCTGCGCAGTATCGGCTGGATCTCCGCCGGCGTCGCAACGGTCGCCATCGGGGTTGTCATTGGACGCGAACTCCGTGAGCGCTACAAGTTCAACCGCCGCACGCCCTACGACTTTTACGCCCATTCCGGCGACCAGGTCCAGGATGTCGAGTTCGGCGTAGGAATCTAATCGGCATCCAGGCCGACTCCAGCCCCTGAATCCAGGTAGCCCGCTGCGCGATCCAGGTATCCAACTGCGCAATCCAGGCAGAACGCTGCGCGCGCTGGCAGACACGCCCCCAGACACCCTTTCCTGACGCCGACGGCACTCACCCGGCATCTAACTGGATGTATTGTTGCTTATGGCCCTCTCCCCGCCTAACCTCGTCGAACCCGAGCACGCAGCGCCACCAACGGCGTCCGCGGCACTGCACGTGGAACGCGGCGAGGCGTTACGGTTGCGGGATGGTCACGGCCGCGCACTCACCGACCTGCGGCTTTCGGTAACCGACCGCTGCAACTATCGCTGCGTATACTGCCGGACCGGCAACGAGGGCCCGCTGTTTACCGAGCTCCCCATCGCCGTCTATGCGCGCATCCTGCGGGTCTTTGTTTCGCTGGGGATTGAGAAGGTACGGCTGACCGGCGGCGAGCCGCTGCTGCGCGAAGGTTTGCTGGACCTGATTCGGGAGACGGCCGAGATGCAGCCTGCGTTCTCGGACGCCCCACTCGACATTGCGATGACCACCAACGGGCATCTGCTCGCTCCCATGGCAAAGAAGCTGAAGACTGCCGGCCTAACGCGGATCACGGTCAGCATGGACGCAGTCGACCCGGAGACGTTTACGCGGATCACGCGGGTTCCGGGCAGCTTTGAGCGGGTACGCGACGGGATTCGCGCAGCCCAGGACGCGGGTCTGGGACCGGTGAAGGTCAACTGCGTGCTGCTGCGCGGCTTCAACGATTCCCAGATTGAAGCGTTCGCCGAATTTTCACGCAACGAGCAGGTCATCGTCCGCTTTATCGAGTGCATGCCACTGGAGGAAGACCGCACCTGGACTCCGGCAACCGTGGTGCCGATGAAAGAGATCCTCGCCCGGCTGAATGCGGTGCGGCCCGTGGTGGCGCTTCCGGCCACCCACCTCTCCGAAACGGCACGGCGCTTCACCTTCGACGATGGGCTGGGAGAGATTGGCATCATTGCGCCTGTGTCTGAGGCATTTTGCGGACATTGCAGCCGCGTCCGCGTGACCTCGGACGGCAAGCTACGGACCTGCCTCTTCTCGCAGTCGGACCACGACCTCGTCGGACACATGCTGCGCGGAGCAACCGACGTCGAGATGGAGAGCCGGATTCGCGAGATCGTCCAGCACAAAGAGGCTCGGCATCACATTGGCGAGCCGGGATTTCTCAAACCCTCGCGCAGCATGGTGCACATCGGCGGCTAACCAAAGCCGGGTGAGCGTGATCACAGGAAATACGCTCTGTCGGGCGGAACATGGAAATCAAACGTTTTCTCAGCTATCCTAGAGAACCGCTTGGACTTCGCTGAGCTGCAGCGGGAATCTGAAGATAGACGCTGCCAACCATGCAAAACCGCTCGGAAGGGGTAAGCGGCAAACCTTGCCGCAGATCATGAGCGACCAACGCAAACACGATCGGCGACAGCTGGCCTCCATCGACTCGCGCCAGATGGATAGCCTGCGCGTGTTCCACGAGGTCGCTCGCGCTCTGACCTCGAACCTGAAGCTCGACTCGCTGCTGCGCTCCATCATGGCGAAGATGGAGGAGTTCTTCGGACCCGAACACTGGTCCCTCCTGATGGTCGATGAAGAGACCGGCGAGCTGTACTACGCCCTCTCGACGGGCCTCGATGATTCGATGCTGACGGACCTGCGGCTGAAGCCAGGCGAAGGCATTGCAGGCTATGTGGCGTCCACGGGCAATCCCCTGGTGGTCGCCGACATCAGCGCCGATCCCGACTGGTCGCGCTATGCCAAGGCCCATCCGGAATTAAATCTGCGCTCCATCGCCTGCCTTCCCATCCGCCATGGCGAGCGCACCCTGGGCGTGCTTCAGCTCAACAACAGCAAGCTCGACCTGCTGCCCGAGTCCTCGATCGCGTTCCTTCGAGTGCTCTGCGACTATGCCGCGATTGCGCTCGAGAATGCGCGCCACGTGAAGCTCATCCACCACCTGAGCATCACCGACGACTGCACCGGCCTCTTCAATGCGCGCCACCTCTACACGCTGCTGGAGCAGGAGATTAACGAACACGTCTCCAAGACCGCCTTCCGCGTTGTTCCCATCATGAAGCCGCACTTCAGCCTGTTGTTTCTGGATCTGGATTATTTCAAGCGGGTGAACGACCGCCATGGCCACCTGGTAGGGTCGCGGCTGCTGGCCGAGGTCGGTAACCTGTTGAAGCGAATCCTCGGGCCGGATCACGCGGCCTTTCGGTATGGCGGCGATGAGTTTGTCGCGATCCTGCGCGGACTCGATAAACCCGCGGCAACCGAGCTCTCGCGGCGCGTTCTCGAACAGCTTTCGCAGAACCGCTTTCTTACCGGCGAAGGACTTTCCCTCTCGGTGACCGCGAGCCTGGGGCTGGCCACGTTTCCACAGGACGGTGCCACCTTGCATGAGCTGATTCGCGCAGCCGATACCATGATGTACACGGCCAAGGACTGCGGCCGCAATCAGTTGATGGTTGCCAACAGCGCGACCCCCGAACCTCATCCGTCGCCTGGAATCTCGCGGCACGTCTGAACAGCTACAGTGCGGTGTGCCCCCATTCCCGCAACCGGCTGAACTCTCTCAGCATGCTGCACTCCCCGAAAGCGTAGACAGGCCCAGGCTCTTCCGCCGAAAAGCACGCGCTACGACATCCCGATGATCTCGCCGTCCTCATCCACATCGATGTCGAGTGCGCGCGACACCTTGGGCAGGCCGGGCATCAGCATCATCGAGCCGGCGATGACCACAAGAAATCCAGCACCCGCAGAGAGGGCGACGTCGGTTACGTGCAGCGTCCATCCAGTCGGCGCGCCCATGCGCTTGGGGTCATCCGATAGCGAGTACTGCGTCTTCGCGATGCAGACAGGCAGGTGCCCGAAGCCCCAGCGCTCGAAGCGGGCAAGACTCTCCTGCGCGCCTTCGCTGAGCTCGATGCCATCGGCGCCATAAACCGAGCGCGCCACCTTCGCAATCTTCTCGATGGCAGAATCTTCCGGCGCGTACGTTGTGGTGGGTTCAACGTTCGGATGCGCGTCAATGACCTCAACGATCTTGTTCGCCAGCTCGACCGCGCCCTCGCCGCCCTTCGCAAACGCCTCCGACAACGCAAACGACGCGCCGTGGGCCTCGCAGAATTGGTGCAGGGTTTCAAGTTCGTCAGCCGTATCGTTGGGAAAGCGGTTGATGGCGACGACCACAGGCAGATGAAATCCACGCACAATCGCGATGTGCTTTTCGAGATGAGCGAAACCGCGCTCGAGGTCCCCTTCGCCCTGGTTGCGCAGGCTCTGCACGGTGGTTACCAGCACCGCAACTGACGGCTTGATTCCCGACGTCGGCATCACCAGATCCATGTACTTCTCAAACCCGAGATCCGAAGCAAAACCAGTTTCATTCACCACGTAGTCAGCCAGGCGCAAGCCCATCTCGTGCGAAATCACCGAGCTGGTTCCGTGCGCGATATTTGCGAAGGGCCCGCAATGCACCATCGCCGGCGCGCCCTCCGTGGTCTGTGCAAGGTTCGGCAAAATGGCTTCCGAGAGCAGCGCCAGCATCGGCCCGGTGGCGCGCAGGTCGGCAGCCGTTACGGGCTCGCCCTTGCGGTTCTGGCCGATCACGATGAGCGCGATGCGGCGGCGCAGGTCCTCGCGCCCCGAAGCCAGCGAGAGGATCGCCATGATCTCCGATGCAGCCGTGATCAGAAAACCGGCGGCACGATTGCTGCCGTCGCGCTGCCGCTTGTCGGGAGCAGTGACGCTGACGACGATGTTGCGCAGCGCGCGATCGTTCATGTCCACAGCGCGCGGCCACGTCACCGCGTCCGGATCGAGATCCAGCTCATTGCCATGGAAGAGATGCGAATCGATCAACGCGGAGAGCAGGCTGTGCGCCGAGGTGATCGCATGGAAGTCGCCATGGAAGTGCAGATTGATCTTCTCGGCCGGCTCGATCTGCGAGCTGCCCCCGCCCGCCGCGCCACCCTTCATGCCAAAGACGGGGCCAAGCGACGGCTCGCGCGACGTGATGATGGCGCTCCTGCCAATCTTCTCCAGGCCTTGCACGAGCCCAATCGAGGTAACAGTCTTGCCCTCGCCCGAGGCGGTCGGCGACGTCGCCGTAACCAGGATCAGCTTGCCGCGACGATCGCCGCGAGGGCTTTGCTTGAGCAGCTCAAGGTTGAGCTTGGCGCTGACGGGCGTGCGTCGTTCATACTGATCGCCGGTCAGGTTGAGCTTGGCGGCGATGGCTTCAATGGGCAGCAGATTCTTCTTCAAGAGGTCCTCAGGGGCATCCGCGCCGCCGGCTACTGACCGGCTCCGCGCGGGCTTCGACACTCTCCAGCATATCGTCCGGCGTGAGGAAAACCGATGCCGGCGCGAGCGAAGAGATCGGTGTTAAAAATTCTGCGCCTTCAGCCATTCGCGAAAGGCGGCCCCCACCCCATTGTGCTTGATGGCGAAATCAACCGTTGCCTTTAGAAATCCGAGCTTGTCACCCGCGTCGTACCGCTGGCCAACGTAATGAAATCCGTAGACTTGCTCAAACTTCAGAAGCGCCTTGATGGCGTCGGTGAGTTGCAGTTCCCCACCCGCGCCCGCGCTAAGCTGCTCGATCATCTCGAAGATCTTCGGAGTCAAAATATAGCGGCCGATGATCGCATTTTGGCTCGGCGCTTCCTGCGGCTTCGGCTTTTCCACCAGGTTTTTTACCGCCACCATCCGCGGATTCGTAGGCACCTCATCGCAGTCCAGGCAGCCATACATCGAGATCGCGTCGCCTTCCACAACTTCAGTGCCCAGGATGGTGCATTGCGTCTCGTCGAACGCCCCGACCATCTGGGCCAGGCATCCGCCTTCAGCATCCACGATGTCATCGGGCAGGATCACCGCGAACGGTTCATTCCCCACCAACTGCTTCGCCATCAGCACAGCGTGGCCGAGCCCCAGCGCTTCCGGTTGGCGCACATAGCTGATGCGCGCGAGCTTCGATACGGCGCACGTGATCTTCAACAGATCGGTCCGGCCTTTCGTGCGCAGTGCAGCCTCAAGCTCCGGCGAGCGATCGAAGTGATCCTCCATCGTCGTCTTGCCGCGGCCGGTGACGATGATGACGTCGCTGCAACCGGCGGCAACGGCCTCTTCTACGGCGTACTGGATCAGCGGCTTATCGACGAGCGGAAGCATCTCCTTCGGCGTGGCCTTGGTGGCGGGTAAGAATCGGGTGCCGAAACCGGCTGCGGGAATAACTGCCTTGCGGATTTTTTGCGGGATCATTGAACTCGATGTCTCTCTACTGTTTTACCTCTTCAGTATCGTCAGGTCGAGAACAGAACATGAACGCACGCAGAGGGATCGCCGTGGTACAAACCAGAAGGACCAGGGAGAATACTGGATGTTCTGGCTAAGATGTCGAATCGATTCTGACAGGTTGCCACGCGCCCCGCAAGACCGATGAGCACGCCATCGATTGCGCCCATCAACCGTGACACAGGCACCCGGGCGCTGGGCTTTGGCTGCTCCGCGGTGATGGGACGTGTCGGCCGAAAAGCCTCGCTGGCAGCGCTCTCGGCGGCGTTTGACGCCGGCGTCCTCTTCTATGACACGGCCCGCTCCTATGGCTACGGAGAATCCGAGGCGTTGCTCGGCGAGTTTCTTCGTGGCCGACGCCATCAGGTGCTGGTGTCCACCAAATTCGGTATTCGCCCAGCCGCGGCGAGCTCCCTCAAGCGCGTGCTGAAGCCCCTAGCACGCACGCTGCTACGCCTCGCTCCAAGTGCTCGCAGGTCCATGCAGGGGCAGCTCGCCTCCATGTCCTCTGCGGGACACTTCAGCGTGGCCGCACTCCACCAGAGCCTCGACGAAAGCCTGCGCGCTCTGCGGTCCGACTACGTTGATTTCCTCTTCCTGCATGAGGCGCCGGCAAGCGTTCTTCAGCAGGACGACCTCTTCGCCACGCTTAGGCAGCTGGTCGCCGCGGGCAAGGTTCGACGCTTCGGCATCGCCTCGGCGCCGGAGGTGATCGAAGCCGCGATCGCGGCGCGAGTTGCGGGGCTACAAACCGTGCAGTTCCCCTGCAACCTCTTCAACACGAGCCTGGCGGGGCAATGGTTCGAACCGGACAGCGATGTCCTCGCCATCGCCAACCATCCCTTTGGCGGCGCCGCGGGCATCGCCGCGGGCAAGGCGTTGCTGACCCAGCTTGCCAGCGCTCCACAAACCCCCACGACGCTCCGCGAGAAGCTTCTGCCGACCGACGATGCGTTGCTCGCGGATGTGATGCTCAACACGATCACCCGCGACACCGGCGTGCAGTGGGTGGTGCCCTCGATGCTACGGCTGGACCATCTGCGCGCCAATGTCGCTGCAATGGATCACAGCCGCTTCAGCTCCGAGGAGATCCGCTGGCTGCGCGGAGCCATCGTAGCCAGCCGGCCCACCGTAGCCTAGAGCACCGGGCTGTCGTTATGCAGCATCGCCCTGCGGATCACCTTGACGGGCGCAAACCCCTGGCGCATGAAGTCGTCGTGGAAGTGTTGCAGGTTGAAGGCAGCGCCCTCTTTCTTCTGCACGTCGGCGCGCAGCTTCAGGATCTCCAGCTTGCCGAGAGTGTAGTAGAGATAGAGCGCGTCCGCGGTGCCACGTTTCGTTTCGACTTCCGCAATGGGCCGCGCCTGGTAGCCTTCCTTGACGAAGAAATCCTCCGCCTCGGGAATCGTCAGCGCTCCGCCAACGCCGGTGTGCATGCGAACACCAACTACGAACCGCGCATCGCGCAAGAGCGCATCCTGCAACTGTCCCAGGCGAATCAGCTTAGCCTCGCGTTCGGTCGCTGCCCCCACGCCCGGCTGCCCATACCCTTCATCCAGCATCATCTGCTCGCAGTAGTGCGCCCAGCCTTCGATGTTGGTGCTCGAGCCCAGCACCTTGCGGATGGTCGACGGAAACTGCGGCGTCCACAGAAACTGAACGTAATGTCCGGGATACGCCTCGTGCACGCTGGTCGAAACAATCGTGCCCATGTTGAACGCGGCCATGTACTCCGACGTGCGCTCGGCAGACCAGCTCGGCTCCGGCAGCGTCACGTTGAAGTAAGCCTTGTTGGAGTTGGTCTCGAACGGCCCCGGCGGATCCATCGAGGCCTGCGTCGTCGCACGCATGAACGGCGGGGTCTCCTCCAGCGTAGGCTGCACGTCGCTCGGAATGGTGATGATGTGATGCGCGCGAATGAACCCGATCTCCGACTCGAAGCGGTCGTGAAATGCCTGCAATAATTTGTCCGGTGCCGGGTGCATCGTCGCCAACTCCGCCAGCTCCTGCTGCGGCGTCTTGGTGGGATCGATTTCCTTCGCGACGCGAGCAAACTCCGCCTGGTTCTTGTGCAGGTCGTCATAGCCAATCTGCAGCAGCCGATCCAGCGGAATGTCGACCATCTCGTTATACGCAAGCGCCTTGGAGAACGTGTCCGCACCATAGCGGAAGTCGCCGTTCGAGCGCGGCAGCAGGTCCGTCTTCATCCACGCAGCATAGCTCTTGAAGGCATCGATGACCGCGGCGTTGCTCTTGGCGAAGTCCGCCTTGGCCTGCGGATCCGTCGCGGCGGCGAAGGCGCTCGGTACGTCTTTTTCGAAGAAACTGATATCGCCGTCAATCTGCTCCAGCGCAATTTCGGTGTAGATGTGCGGCGGGTTCTTGAGATTCGCGCGCGCATACTCCAACGCTTGAGGAATCTGCATCTCACGCTCAATCGCAGCGCGCAGCCGCACGTCCACCGACGCGTACGGCCGCTCCATGATCACGAAGATGGCGTTGGTCACGCCACTCGAATATTGATCGGGATTCTTCTCCCACCCACGAACCACTTCCAGCTGAAGCAGCTGCCCACGCACATTGTTCAGCAGAATCTGGTAGTCCGCGGCGGGCTGGGCATCGAGCGCGCTTGGATCAATCTTCTCAAGCTTCTTCTCGAAATCACGCAGAGCCGCAACCTCGCGCTGCACGCCGGCAGCCGAGTAATCCTCCAGCTGAGAGTCGTACTGATGCAGGCCGGCAGCAGTGCCTTCGGTCGGCGCAAACTTGAAGAGAATGCTGTCGAAGTATTGGCTGCTGAGATAGTCGAACGTCTGGTTACCGCCGTCGGCCGCGAGGTTCTGCGCGTGTCCTGGAGACGTAGCCATAAGAGTAGCGAGAAGAGGAAGGGCGAGGAAGCCGCAAAATTTCATGATGGGCAAAGTGTAGCGCAGATTGCAACCGCTTTCCTGCCGCCGCCCATCTTTAGGACGCTGCCGCACTCTGCGTGCGCAGTATTTCCAGGAGTTCGCGCGTCTCGGACAACACGACGTCCGCCTGCGCGCTCGAGAGCGGCCAGCGCAGCGTGCCCTGCGGCGTGAGCTGCGCCCCGTTCTTCGCGTTGCGCGCCACCAGCTTCATCAGCCCCCCCACATTGATGCCCCTACCGTCTTGCTGCGGCGCAGCGTGAAGCTTGTCGCTGAAGGTGATGTACAGCATCTCGCGCATTGGCCTCAACTTGCCCGCCTGCGCGCCCGGAGCATTCGCTGGCCGCACCGCCGCCGTCTCGCGCATCGCAACCGTTGCGTTGGTTACGGGACGACTCGCCGCCGCGCGCGTCGAGAATTGGAGATTCGCCGTCTGCGGCAGCTGCCCGTGACGCCCCGCGAGCGGCGGCCGAACTGGCTGCGCCGTCGACCAGCTCCCAAAACTCGGTTTCTGCACATTGGGTCTCGCAGGCGGCGGCGGTGCAGCCTTCTTCGGCTCTTCAATCAGTGTGCGCTTGCGCTCGATCTGCGCAATCCCAAGCATCTCGCACGTCAGCCGAATCTCGCCCGCGATCAGCAGGTGCAGCACGCTATCCGGCGGTTGCCCGTAGCGGTCCTCGAGCTCTGCACGCACCTCGGTCAGCGCACTCATCGACTCCGCGCCGGCGATGCGCTTGTACATCCGCAGCCGCTGCCCCTCCTCGGGAATGTACGTGTCGTCAATGCGCAGCGAGATTCCGAGGTTCACCGTCACCTGCGGCCGCTCCTCCTGGCCCTCGCCCTTCAGCCGGCTCACTGCTTCTTCGAGCATCGTCGTATACATCTCAAACCCGATCGCCTCGATATGCCCCGACTGCTCGCCGCCCAGCATGTTGCCCGCACCGCGCAGCTCGAGGTCGAGCGCCGCAATCTTGAAGCCCGCACCAAGATCCGAGAACTCCTTCAACGCCGCCAGCCTCCGCCGCGCAATCTCCGTCAACTGCTGTTCCGGCGGAATGAGCAGATACGCATATGCCCGACGATTCGACCGCCCCACACGCCCGCGCAGCTGGTACAGCTCACTCAACCCATGACGGTCCGCGCGGTTGATGATGATGGTGTTCGCCCGCGGAATATCCAATCCATTCTCGATGATCGACGTCGCGCAGAGTACATCATATTCGCCGTCCATGAAGGCGAGCATCGTGCGTTCCAGCTCGGCTTCGGGCATCTGCCCATGCCCCACGACGACGCGCGCCTGCGGCACGAGCTCGCGAATCTTTGCGGCTAATTCGTAGATCGTCTCCACGCGGTTGTGCACAAAGTACACCTGCCCACCGCGCTCCAGTTCGACCTCCACCGCTGTGCGAATCAACTTCTCGTCGAACTTCGCAACGATGGTCTGAATGGCCATGCGATCCTTGGGCGGCGTCTCGATCACGCTCATATCGCGCAGCCCCACCAGCGACATGTGCAGCGTCCGCGGAATCGGCGTCGCGCTCATGCTCAACACATCAATCGCCGCGCGCATCTGCTTCAGACGCTCCTTATGCCGCACGCCAAAGCGTTGCTCTTCGTCCACCACCAGCAACCCGAGGTCCTGAAACTTCAAGCCCTGCGACAACAACGCATGGGTGCCAATAAGGATGTCGACCTTACCCTGCTCGGTGCGCTCGAGAATCTCCTTCTTTTCTTTCGCGGTGCGAAAACGCGAGAGCATCTCGACCACGACGGGGAACTTGCTGAAGCGGCGCTTGAAGCTTTCGAAGTGCTGGAAGCAGAGCACGGTGGTGGGCGTCAGCACCGCAACCTGCTTGCCATCCTGCACCGCCTTGAAGGCCGCGCGCATCGCGACCTCGGTCTTCCCGTAGCCGACATCGCCGCACAGCAGACGATCCATCGGCTGCGTCGATTCCATGTCGGCCTTGATGTCCGCAATCGCAGTGATCTGGTCGTCCGTCTCGTTGAAATCGAAAGCGTCCTCGAACTCGCGCTGCATATTGTTGTCAGCAGAAAACGCTGTACCCACGGCGGCTTTGCGCTGCGCGTAGAGCTTCAGCAGCTCCTCGGCCATGTCCTGCATGGCCTTCTTCACGCGCGCCTTCGTCTTCGCCCACGCAGGATTTCCCAGCCGGTTCAACTGCGGCGCCGGCCCAGTCTCGGTCGAGCGATACTTCTGGATCAAGTCCAACCGTGTGAGCGGAATATACAGCTTCGCCTCTTCCGCGAAGGTAAGAATCATCAGCTCCAGCTGGGACCCACTAGCCCCGTCCGGTTGCTCGATCACGCGGAGCCCGTCGTAGCGCGCGATGCCGTGTTCCACGTGCACCACGAAGTCGCCCACCGCGAGATCGCGAAAATCCGACACAAACGCTGCCGTCTTCGACTTCCGCCGCGCCGGCCGCGCCATCACATCCGCGTCGTCGTTGATGTCGTTGGCGCCAATGACGATCACCTGCCGCGCCGTCCTGCGGTCCAGGTCCAACACCTGCACGCCATTCGCAATCGCCGCGCGCACAATCACCGGCGTACTCAGGTCGCCCGCCATATAACTCGACTCCGAATACACCGTCGTCGAGCCGCCCTGGTCCACCCGCGAGCCAATCCGGTAGGCCACGCCATACTCCTGCATCAAGCCGGCGAGCCGCTCCACCTCGCCCTGGTTTGGAGCCGCAATCAACACCCGCGCCTCGCCCTGCATCAGCAGCTTCAACTGATCGATGAGCGCCGGAATCGATCCATGAAAGCGCATGGTCGGCCGCGTCGCAAACTCAATCTCGCTGGCATCGCTGCGATCCCCCTCCAGCACATCGACCGCTCCAAGTTGATCAAGATCGAACCCGTTGTAGGCGCGGATGCTTTCCTGCAACTCCCACGGCGACAGGTACAGATCCTCGACGCGCACCAGCGATCCAATGCCGGAACGCTCGTGGCGTTGCTCGAGCTTGTCCCACCAGCGCTCCCCCTGGTTCTGCACCATCGCCGGCTCTTCAATCAGCACGCGCGTCTGCGCGCCCATCAGCTCCAGCAGCGATGACTTCGCGCCCGCCACCGCTGCATAAAACTCCCATCCCGGAAATATCGTTGCCTCGCCCGTTCGAGACGCCGCGTGCGCCACGTGATTCACCAGTTCGGCAGGCGTCTCTCCCCCTTCAAGCTCCGCGCCGGTAGTTCCGCTCCGCGTGAGTCGCGCGTTGATGGCGCTCAGCAGCGCCTCGGTCGCCGGCGTCTCCGTCAACGGAAGCAGCAATACCTCGTCCACAGCCGAGCTAGAGCGCTGCGTCTCAGGATCGAACCGCCGCATCGACTCAATTTCGTCGCCGAAGAAGTCGATGCGCACCGGCCGCTCCATCTCCGGCCCATACACATCGAGAATCCCGCCGCGCATCGAAACCTGCCCCGGCATCTCCACCACATCCACGCGCGTGTAGCCGACCGACAGCAGGTGTTCCACCAGCATCTCCGGCAGATGCTCTTCGCCCACGCGCAGCCGCAGCGCCAGCGCCGCATAATAGTCGCGCCCAAACAGCCGCATGCACGCTGCCTCGACCGGCGCGATCACCAGCTTTGCCGTCCCGCTTGCCAGCTTCCACAGCGCCGACGCGCGTTGCTCCTGGATCTCGCTGTGCGGCGAAAGGTTCTCAAACGGCAGCACATCATGCGCCGGCAGACGCAGCACCTCGTCGGCATGCAGCGCGCCCGTCAACTCGCACGCTGCCAGCACCGTCGCCTGCAGCGCCTCGGCTGCCTTGTTGTCCGAGACCAGGATCAGCACCGACGCGTGCGCGCCGTGCGCCGACTGCGCAGCGCGGACAAAGTAGGGAACGTACAGGCCGCGTGCGGTCCCAGTCAATCCAGACACACGCCTCCGACCCGTGCCGCCCGCCAGGTGGCGACGCGCACGCTCAAAGGCGTCGGAGTGCTCCAGGTCCGCCATCAACTCGCGGACGAAGGGAAGAATCATGCAGCTTTTATTTTACGGCCTGCCAAATGAATACAGCGTTGACACCAGCAATCATGGCCACACTGCCTGTGGCCGAGCCGCCAGCGGCCTCTGTTCCACCGAACGCCAATCCAGTTGGCTGCTCCCGATCGCCTGGACGAGCAGGCTGTTGATTCCCACGTATGATCGCATGGAAGCAAGCATTCGCACCGCTCCCAGCAGGGCATTCGCTCGCAGCGATCGCCGTCGCACAATCAGGTCGGTTACTTCGTCGCGCTCGAAGGAGTTTCCCATCGAATGCGGCGTGCCTCCGTAATAGGTCAGCTTCTTCGCACCGCGCTCCACTTCGTGCTCCAGGAAGTATGAGCGCATGGCGGTTCCGAGCGAGAATTTCTCATACCCGGCCGCATTCATCTGCCAATGCAGCACCGTCACGTCGCCCTGCCGCCAGCCGCCAATCAGGCTCAGCCATTTCCCCTGGCGGTTACGCAGACCCAACAGAAACCCCCCGGGAAGCTTGCAGGCGCATTCGTATTGCAGGCGAAAGTCGACAGGATCGATGGGATTCAGAGACGTGCGGTTAAGCCCTTCGAGTTCATCTTCCTGCAGGAAATCTCCGGCGTTGCTCACTAACTCACAGGGTTCTGCCGCCTGCAGTCTCCGCCGATAGTATCCGAGATTGAAGCGAGTCGACTTCCCCAGCTTGGCCAGCGTTTCCTTCACCGTTGGCTCCAGGATCAGCGTCATCGCCACCGGCCGTTTCCCCGATACCCACATTGCGGGTCTACGGATCACCGGCACCAACGGGCTGGCAATGCCTCGATGCTGACCATACGAGATCACCACCATCTGTGCACCGCGTGCCAACAGCGCGTCGGCCGCCATCCCGCTCATGGCCGCGCGCTCGGCCGCTGGCGCGATCACGGTGCGAAAGCCTGCCCAATCGTCGGTCGAGAAGGCTCCGGTCGCCATGCCCAGCACGCGGTACTCGAACAGCAGTACGGCCGCATGCACGTCGTCCAGGCGCGGCGACGCAGTGTCGGCGCCGAACTTCATCATCAATACAAGGTAGGGATGCTTCCCCTTGAAGCTGGAAGCGGCCAGAAAGTAGCCGAGCCAGTTCATGGCTCCGGCCTGATCACAACGTTCGGCCAGCCCCTCCAGCAGCGAGGACTGCGCCAGAACCTCCGCATGTCCACTCAGCACCAGCGCTTGCAACAAATCGGGCCCCCAAAACACGGTATGGCGGGTATCATCCGCCGCAGGAATGTCGTCTAGAGACCTCAGGTTACATGATCGAGAGCCCGCAATGTCCGGTGGGGAATCTTCGCAGATGCCACCAGCAGCGAGTTTCCTGAACCTCTCGTCGCCTCTCAAACAACCGCCCGCACAGCCCCACCCCGCCACCAACGTCGCGAACCCGGCGCCACGTCGATTGCGCCCGCCGCTCCAGTTGCTAAACTTGGTTAACGCCATGTCCGCAGCCCTCGCCCTCTCGCCGGAAGTCCTCGCCAAGTACCAGCCCGTCATCGGCCTGGAGGTCCACGTCCAGCTACTGACCAAGTCCAAGGCCTTCTGCGGCTGCATCAACGAGTACGGCGGCGAGCCCAACACCCACGTCTGCCCCGTCTGCCTCGGCCTTCCCGGCGCCCTGCCTTTTCTCAACAAGCAGGCAGTCGAGTTCGCCGTCCTCGCGGCCAGGGCCATCGGCTGCACGATCCGCGAGACCAGCATCTTCGCGCGCAAAAACTACTTCTACCCCGACTCCCCTAAGGGCTACCAGATCTCGCAGTTCGACAAGCCCATCGCCGAGCACGGTGTCCTCCACGTCCCCGCCTTCGACGCCACCGGCGCGCCAATTTCGAAGCCCATCGGCATCACCCGCCTGCATATGGAAGAGGACGCCGGCAAGAGCCTCCACGACGGCTTTCCCGACTCCGCCACCCGCACCTACATCGACCTCAATCGCTGCGGCACCCCGCTCGTCGAGATTGTCTCCGAGCCGGACTTGCGCACCCCTGACGAAGCCTTCGAGTACCTCACCAAGCTCAAGGAAATCCTCCTCTACACCGGCGTCTCCGACTGCAACATGGAAGAAGGTTCCCTCCGCTGCGACGCGAACGTAAGCGTGATGCTGAAGGGCGCCGCGCAGTACGGCACCAAGGCCGAGGTCAAGAACGTGAACAGCTTCCGCTACATCCGCGCCGCCTTGGAGTACGAAATCGAGCGCCAGATCGGCGTGCTCGAAGACGGCGGCCGCGTGGTGCAGGAGTCGCGCCTCTGGAACAACGCCGAAGGCCGCACCTACTCCATGCGCAGCAAAGAGCAGGCCCACGACTACCGCTACTTCCCCGAGCCCGACCTTCCGCCTCTCGTCGTCGGCGCCGAGTGGCAAAAACAAATTCTCGCCGCGATGCCCGAGCTCCCCGAAGCCCGCCGCGCACGCCTCGTCGCCGACTACAGTCTCTCCGCGCAGGACGCGGCAACATTAACCACGGACAGATCGCTGGGAGATTTCTTCGAGCAAGCCGCCCGCGCCGCCAAGTCCCCCAAGCGCGTCGCCTCCATCCTGCTCTCCGAAATCACCATGCGCCTCCGCGCCGCCGGCATCGAGCTCGGCCAGTCCCCCGTCACCCTCGACGGCCTGGTCCTCGCCGCCGACCTCGCCGAAGCGGGCGAAATCTCCTCCAAGCAGCTCAAACAGCTCCTCGACACCTGCTTCACCGAAGGCCGCGACTTCCCCTTCGTCTACGACCGCGACAAGCCGCAACAAATCTCCGACACCTCGGCCATCGAAGCCATGATCGACGAAGTGATCGCCGCCAACCCCGCGCAGGTCGCCCAGTTCAAAGGCGGCAAGCGTACCGTCGCCGCCTTCTTCGTAGGCCAGGTCATGCGCGTCAGCAAGGGCCAGGCCAACCCCGCCCTCCTCAACGAGTTAGTCGTCAAGAAGCTAGACGCCTAAGCCCGGCCACTCTGGAAGTTACCGGTTAATCCGCTTTAACCCTGTCCTATCGTTGCCTCGCCATGATCTAATGGCGCCGTGAAACTCTGCGCCCTTCTCCTCGCTTTCCTCAGCGCCGGCATCGTCGCGGCGCAGACCCCGGCCTTCCCCGGCGACGGCACCGGCGCCTACGCCACCCACCACTACCGCGACCTCTTCGCCGAAGCCGGCCACTCGCCCGCCGACACCCAGGCCAAGATCGACCGCGCCTTCCAACAACTCTTCCACGGCGACGCTCTCTCGGAGCGCGTCTACTTCGAGGCCGGCAGCAACGCCAACGGCCCCCTCGCCTACATGACCGACTGGGCCAACAACGACGCCCGCACCGAAGGCATGAGCTACGGCATGATGATCGCCGTGCAGCTCGGCCACAAGCGCGAGTTCGACGCCCTCTGGAACTGGTCCAACACCTACATGCTCATCACCGACCCGAAGAATCCGAACAACGGCTACTTCGCCTGGTCGATGGCCACGGACGGCTCGCCGCGCTCCACCGGCCCCGCGCCCGACGGCGAAGAGTACTACGCCATGGCCTTGCTCTTCGCCGCGCGCCGCTGGCCCGGCGGCCACGGCCTCTCCGACTACCAGGCGCAGGCCGACCGCATCCTGCACCTCATGCGCCATCACCCCGTCGAGACCGCCACAGGCCCCTTCCGCATCCACCCTGAAGACGAGCCCTTCGTCTTCGACCCCAGCAAGCTCACCAGCCCCAACATCACCGAGCGCCAGCAGGCCGACCATAATCTCGCGATCGAGCTCAAAGGCGAAGGCAAAACCCCGCCAGCCGCGCCCCACTGGCCAGCGCGTCCCGCCCGCCCCGAAACCAGCGGCCCCATGATGGACGAAGCCCACACCATGGTCAAATTCGTCCCCGGCCTCTACGGCAACTTCACCGACGCCAGCTATCACCTCCCCGCCTTCTACGAGCTCTTCGCCCGCTGGGGACCCGCAGAAGATCGCGACTTCTGGCTCAAGGCCGCCGACGTCAGCCGCGAACTCTTCGTGCGCGTGACGAATCCCAACACGGGCCTCGCCCCCGACCGCAGCAACTTCGACTTCAGCCCCTTGTTGGAGACCTACGGCCCTGACCGCGGCCAGCCCGTTCCCTTCAGCTACGACTCCTGGCGCACCGCCAGCAACTGGTCGGTCGATGCGAGCTGGTGGCACAAAGACCCGCGCCAGACCACGCTCTCGGACCACATCCAGGCCTTCCTCATCGGCCAGGGAATCTCTACATTCGTAGACCGCTACACCCTCGATGGCAAGCCGCTCGCCGTGCGTCATTCGACGGGTATGTTAGCGGCTAGCACCGTCGCCGGCCTCGCCGCAACGCCCGGCCCCAACGAGAAAGCCTTCATCGAAGAGCTCTGGCGCACCCCCATCCCCAACGGCGAGCAGCGCTACTTCGACGGCATGCTCTACCTCATGAGCTTCCTCCACGCCAGCGGCAACTTCCGCATCTCCGACTGGCAGCTCGGCACCCGCTAATTCTGTCCAACCAATCCCTTCAACGCGCGCGGATAGCGTCTAATCTCTGCATGCGCTTCCCTCGCACGCTCGCGCTCCTCTGCATCCTCTTCGCCGCCTCCGGCTGTCATCGCGCCTACGTCGTCCCGCAAACGCCGATGCCGCCCAACACCATCCTGCTCTCGCAGATGATGCGGCAACTTTCTGCGCAGCCCGGCTTCACCAACAAGCTCCTCGACCAACTCAACAAGGGCGGCAACACCGGCCCCGCATTTCTGACGCCCAAGCTCGTCGACGAGCTACGCAAGCGCATTCTCGGCTCCGACTGGCAGGGCCTCGACCGCTTTCCCGGCTGGACCATGCGCGCCATCAACCCCACCGTGCGCGTCGTCGGCCACTTCGCCGGCAAAGACCAGAAGCTCGAAGACGCCTCCGCCGTCCACCCCGGCGCTCCGCTCTCCGCCGCCCAGGCCAAACAGTATCTCGACCTCGGCCCCTACGCGCTCGACCAAGCCGAAACCGTCTCGCTCGACCAACCCTCCACCCTCCCACCCTTCACCACCGACGGCATCGTCACCTCGCTCGGCGCAGGCGTCACCCGCGGCGACGGTCCCAATGACCTCGCCCCCGAGCACGCCGAATCCCAGCGCTTGGCCGACGTCCTCAACCGCCTCGCCGCCAATAAGCTGGAAGACGCCGCCACGTTCATCGCCAGGACGGCGCCCTTTCCGGCAGAGCCCGTCGTAACCGTCATCGATACAGCAAAGTCTCAGTCGCTTATGCTCCAGAACGCCAACGCACCATTGGATCACGAGGCTCGACGGCCCGACGATCTCATTCGTCTTCTCCAACAGACAGGCCACACCGTCACCGTCGACGACGCCCGCTACTTCGCCAACTTCGCCCACCTCCACTACAACGGCCAGGACGTCATGGCTCCCTTCTACGTCGACTCGAAGATCGTCATCCCCCACTCCGGCGGCCGCCACCTCCTCGTCCCCGTCTCCCATGCCGAGTACGAGTGGCACATCCGCGGCCCCCTCATCAACGCCGACGTCTCCTACTACTTCGGCATTGACGGCAAAGCCGAGTGGCGCACCATGGACACCCTCGACCAACCCTGGGTTCTCGAGCGCAACGCCCACGAGTACACTGGCTGGCAAGCCATCGAAGTCACCCGCCTTGCCGGCCTCATGACCGTCGCGTACCTGCATCTCCACGCCGCGCACCCCACACTTCCCTTCGGCGGCTACTACGCCCTCGGCGTCTGCCAGGACGGCGTCTCCGCCATCGAGCGCAAGCTCACCGGCAACGTCACGCTCTTCCCCAACACCGCCGACGCTGCGCTCTTCAACGACACCCGCGACGCCGAGATCAACGCGCTCATCGCCGCCATCCCCAAGGATCGCGACGGCGCGGCTCCAGGCCCCGCGCGCATCTTCGGATCGTTACCCGTCGCTCCCGCAGCCAACCAGAGCGAACCCTTCGCTGCCGTCACCATCCCGGGCCTCGCCGCCGACCTCAACCTCACCTACGCCGCCTGGCGCAATGGAAGCCTCACCCACTCGCACAGCCACGTGTTCTACATCGCGCTCGGCATCGGCCTGCTCATCGCCGCCTACATCATCGTGCGCAATCGCCGCACTCCCTGATGCAACGAAGTTTTCGCACGCGCGCTCAAACTTCACGGGAGGTTCCACCACCATGGCAACCAAAAAGGCAACCAGGAAGTCCGCAGCAAAAAAGGCAGCAGCAAAGAAGTCTCCAGCCAAGAAATCCGCAAGCAAGAAGACCGCAGCCAAAAAGTCTTCCGCAAAGAAATCTTCCGCAAAGAAGCCCGCACGCAAGTACAGCCCCGGCGTGGGCAAGCAGGTGAAGACTGAACTGCACGAGATGCATCAGGGCAAACTGAAGAGTGGCCGCAGCGGCAAGAAAGTGACCAACCCGAAGCAGGCCATCGCCATCGGCCTCTCCGAAGCCCGCAAGAAGGGCGAGAAGGTTCCGCCGAACCCGAACGAGTAAACAAAAAATGGGGCGGCTGCATCGCTGCGCCGCCCCTGAAACCCTGGCTACGAATCTTTGCTACACGCGCGGCCCGCGAAGCTGCGCAACCTCACGCCGCGAGGAAGGCATATCCGGCGCATACGACCGATACACGCTGATGTGAAAACAGGCCTGCTGAAACTCCTCTTCCACGTCAACCTTCCCAACCTGCATCAGCGGCCGCAGATACGCGCGCATCCACGCAATCTCCTCGGTGCTCATATCGTGCTTGCCAAAGTCCAGCGCCTCTCCGGTCAAGTGCGGCGAGGCCATCTCCCCGCCAATCCCCGCAGCATTTCCATTCACCCGCCGCAGCCGCAGCTGGTACGCCACCGTCCGCACAGCCGAGTTCACCTGCAGCGGCTGATGGAAGCGCGCATAGTACGCACGCGCAATGTCTCCCGCGAACCGCACCGTCCACGGACGCGCGCAGCGGCGATCGCCCGCCAGCTCAGCATTCACATGCAGGCTCGTGGTCTCGGGAAAGTCCACCAGCATCCGCTCCGTGCGCATGCGGCGCAGATCCTCGTCATCCTGAATGCGGCTGAGACCTTCTTCATCCGCGATCATGTTCTGATGCACAAGAATCTCGCGCGTGCCGCGCATGGGGGGCTGAACCACCAGCCGTCCATAACGATAGAGACCCGGCAACACCACCGGCTGGCCTGCCTCTTCGGCAAGATCTTCGCGCGCCGCAAGCGGCATCCCGCCATCGGCGACGGTGGTCGTCGACCGCGGCTCAGGCCGCGCCGTCGCCGTCAGCGGCGCTCCGACCAGATCAGACGGCGCGCTGCGTTGCATCGGCGCTGCCCCACGTTGCGCAGCGGATACCTCGGCGCTGGCATTGCTTCCGGCGCCCATGGCGGGTACGCTCACACCGTCATGGACGGACAACGCCGCCTCGGCAGCAGAATCAGCGTGCGCGTTTGTCCCTGCGACAACGTCCAGACGCTCGCTGCGATGGTGTCGCTCCCCAACCCGGCGACGGCTGCTCGCTCGATGCATCGAGCTCGCTCTGCGCGAGGATGCAGACTCTCGCACCGGCTCAAATTTAGGGGCACGGCCGCGCGCGCGGACACTCGCCGCACTTGATCGCACATTCTTGCCATGCGTTACGTAGTGCGCTGTTGTGTAGCGAGCCGTGATCCGGCGCGTGTGCGGCGTATACGTCTCCGCCAGCGCTTCCCCGACCGCGCAGAACATCACGAACGCCACCAGCACGCTCCACACGGTAATCCACATCGCTGTGCGCGCAGCTTTGTTCACGCGTGCGCCCTCTTCCGTTGGAGCGTGGCCCCACTGCGTCATCATCATCACAAGTTTTTTTAGGGGCCGCGAAGCCGCCGAGCTTCTTCAGCCTATCCCCAAGCCCCGCGCCGCGATAGTGCCGATTCGGATGCTCGCACTCCAATCGCAACAAACTTGATACTTGAAGAATTCATCCTTTCCTGTTTGGGCGATCCGTCGCCGCCACGTACCATCGAAAGCATTACGGAGATTCGCTTCATGCCTCGCAACCAGCCTGCCGCTGATTGGCTTCAGACCTTCCGCCTCCCTGTCCATTGCAGCCTGCTCGCACTCTCGCTCGGTGCTCTCGCACTCGCAGCGGCCGCCATCCTTTGGCAACCACGCAGCGTCGCGGCGCAGACCGAACCTGCTCCCGATTCCGTCGCCTTCTACACCCAGCGCGTCCAGCCCATCTTGGAGACTCACTGCTATGGCTGCCACGGCGGCACCCATCATCGCGGCCACTTCAGCCTCGCCACGCGCGCCGGTCTGCTGCACGGCGGCATGGACGGCAGCGTCGTCGTTCCCGGCAACGCAGCCCAGTCGCTGCTGCTTCACTTGATTCGCCACGAAGGCCCCGCGAAAGACCCCATGCCGATGCCGCCACCCCCGCGTCACAAGCTGTCCGACGCAGACATCGCCACTCTCACGCAATGGATTCAAGCGGGCATGGCGATGCCCCCTGACCCACCCAGGCACTAACTAAAAGCTAATAGGCGCGCGGGTACATCCGCGACATGCGATCGTGCCATCCCAGCCCGTCGCCGTCCAGCATCATCCACACCAGGCCCAGGCCCAGCGGGCATGCAGCCAGCGCAGTCGAGATCATTCTGCGCCGAATCGCCTTGCGCGACGGGTTGTTCTCCCGAAACGTGCAGAAGGCCAACCGCATCATGCGCATTCCCAGCGTCACTTCATTCAACGTAAAGAACAGCAGTTGATAGATCACCGCGAAGAACAAACTGATTCCCGCGACGGCCGCGCCCAGCAGCGGCAGCGGCATGGGCTGCAGAGCAGGCCCGGCAATCTTAACCACCATCGCCGCGAAGCCCGCAAGACCAGTGGCCACGCACAGGCCATCGATCGCGGCAGCCAACAATCGCCGCGCCACGGGTGCTGCATAGATCTGTTGGTCCAGCTGCAGCTGCGCCTCAAGCTGCCGCGAGATCCCGCGCGGTTCAGCCCCCGCCCCGGCTCCCAGCAGCATTCCCTGCCACTCCGGTGCCTCCGCCAGTGCCGCACCTTCCGGCTCGGCAGAGATCTGCTCCGTCTCTACCTCGAAGATTCGCAGCTGCGGCTCCGGAGTGCCTTCAGCCAGCAGCGGACCCTCCGCCAGGCGTGGCCTCGCCTTACGCGGTGCGACCAGCTCGCGCGGAAACTCGATGATGTTGCCGGGAATCGTTTGCGTCTCCAGCACAAGGTCATCGAACTCCGGCGCCAGCCGAAACTCAATCTCCTCGTCCAGCTCGGCGAGTTCTTCCGCCGCCCCCTGGCTTCGCGCCGAGGACACGCGATGGCTCTCGCCGCGCGCCATCCACTCTGCGTCTTCCGGCAGCCGAACCTGCAAGTCCGCCGCCGAGAAGTCGACGTTCGAGTCCGCCCGCACTTTCCTCCCAGCCCGCTGGCTCTCTGCGCCCTTCAGCGCGCCGCGCGCCGCAATCTCTTCCTCCGGCTCAACGACCTCCAGCACCGGCAGCTCGCCGAACAACATCTCCGCGTCACCGCTCGAAGCCGGCGACGGCTCGTTCCATTGCTCAATCTCTTCCAGCAACTCCCGCTGCGCCGCCGCGACCGCCACTGCATTGCGCGCGGCAACTTCAGCCTCGGCCTGCGCTCTCTCGATAGCACGCTGCGCCTCCGCGGCGAGAAACTCCTTATAGCTCAAGCTTTGCTGATACCGTGCTGCCACGGCGTCGCGCACCCGCGACACATCGGGATGACCCTCAGCGCGCGCCGCCTCGCGACGCGCCTGCAGCCGAATTGCCGCCTGCGCCTCCACCTGTTCGCGACGCCCCTGCGCCTCGCGATTCTCCACCACTCCCCGCCGGTTGCGATGCGCTGCCAAACGTTCCGCTGCCAACTGCTTCAGCGCGCTACGTGCGTCCGTCCCTGCCGGTTGATCAGGAGTGGAAGTCTCATCGCGTTGCGCCGCACTGCTCATAATCAAATCTTCCTTGCGTCTACTGCCAAAATTGCCGAATCTAAACCAGCGGCGATCGGGAATCGTCTAATCTCAAGATAGTGGACCGTCTCATCCAAGCTCTCGGCACCAGCACTCCCGGCGGTCTCGCCTGCACTCCCAGCGGTCACGCCGTTAATCCCAGCGGTCGCGCGAGGCATCGTTTCCAGTCGTCTGGAAAGGTGCTTCGTCTCATCCCTCTGTTCATAAGTACCACCCTCTTCGCTGTGGGTCACCAACATCTGCATGCGCAGGGCGTAACCCCAGAGGAACCCCCCACCGCTTCAGTCCCGAATCAGACCATGATACCCGGTTCCCCGGCGTCGCCGCAGATCCCCCAAGCGCCTAACCCCCAAACCTCCGACAGCCAGACCGCCGGCACCCAGGCTCCCGACCTATCCACCATCCCGCACGCCTCTCCGCTGCCCCCCGAACAACCGCCCCAGATCTCCTCGATCGATAGCGATAATCCCCAGACCCGCCACGGCGACATCGGCTACGCCTCAGGCAACGTCGTGGTCACCTACGGCGATCACGTTCTGCGCGCCGACTCCATCACCTACGATCACGCCACCGACATCGTCACCGTTGAAGGTCACGTCGAACTCACCGGCGGCGCAAACGACGAGCACATCACCGCATCGCACGGCATCTATAACCTGCGCACCCAGACCGGCCGCTTCTTCGATGTGCACGGCTCCGTCGGCCTGTTTCGCGCCGCCGCCGAGCCAACCATCAAACCCACCAACGCGGGCATTGCCACCCCCAACAAAACCTCGCGTATCCCGAGCTATCAAACCTCCAACCCCTTCGTCTTCGAAGGCCAGGTGATTCTCAAGACCGGCCCGACCGACTACACCATCTACAACGGCTGGGTCACCAGCTGCCTTCTCCCCCATCCCGACTGGCAGCTCTACGCCGGCACCATCGCCCTCAACAGCGGCAAGGCGAAGGCCTCCAAGTCGACCTTCAAGCTGCTCGGCATGCCCTTGTTCTTCTTCCCCTACGTCACGCATCCGGTGGACAATCAACAGCGCCAGTCCGGCCTCCTGATTCCCGAGCTCGGCTACTCCAGCGCCAGCAAGAACACTGGTTCCAAGGGCGCCACCATCGGCGAACAGGTCTACTTGGTGCTTGGCCGCTCCGCCGATCTCACCGTCGGCTCCATCTACTATTCGCTGCGCGGCTTCGCAGAGAATGGCACCTTCCGCTACAAAGGCTTTGCCGACAACTTCTTCAACGCCCACTTCTCCGCTCTGCAGGATCGCGGCTTCTACTCAACCGGCGTCAACGCTCTGGGCCAGCCCGTAACGGTCTTCAACAACCAGGGCGGCGAGGACGTCACCGCCAGCTTCCGCCGTCAGCTCTCCCCCAACATCCGCGCCGTCGGCGACGCCGAGTACCTCAGCTCCTGGATCTACCGCGAGGTCTTCACCTCCAACTTCAACCAGGCCGTCAGTACCGACATCACCTCCATCCTCTATCTCACCCAGCAGAAGCAAGGCTTCTCCCTCGATGCCCGCATCGATCGCTATGAAGGCCTCAAAGTCGTGCAGACCGACTTCAGCCCCTCCGCCGAGGTCAAGATCTATCACGTACCCTCGATCGACTTCACCGGCATGGACCACCCCATTCCCGGCACCCCCCTGCTCTGGAGCGCGACTGCCTCCACCGCCGGCCTCAAGCGAGTCGAACCGTTCTTCGCCACCGCCGGCCTCACCTGGCGCCTCGATCTGCGCCCCGAGATCTCCCTTCCCCTGCACTTCGATGGCTGGCACGTTCTTGCCAGCGCCGCCGTGCGCGAGACCGCCTACACTCGCTCGCGAGAGGCCCCCTACGGCAACAACGCCGTGCCCGTCCAAAGCGACCAGGGCCTCAACCGTGCCGACCTCGACTTCATCGTCGACATTCGCCCACCGGTCCTCGAGCGCACCTTCATCGTCCCCGAGCGTTGGCGCCGCATCTTCGGCGATGAGATTCGCCACACCATCGAGCCCGCCCTCACCTATCGCGACACCATCGGCATCAACAACTTCCTCAGCGTCCTGCGCTTCGACGACGTCGACCTGGCCAGCGATACCAACGAGCTGCAGTACGGCGTCACCCAGCACCTCTACTTCAAGCCCCACCCCAAGCCTCCCGCCAAGCCCAAACCCGGCTGCCCCGCCAAGCCCGTCACTCCCACCATCTCCGACACCACCCCCGAAACCCCACCCGTCGACACCCTCGACCCTGACGAGCGCGCCACCACCGACGCCAACGGCATCGCCAACGCCTCCGCCACCGCGCCCGACCAGCCCCTGCGCACCCATCCGCGCAAGCCCGACCCCTGTGCGCAGCCCCCATCCATCCCCGCGCAGAAGGAGTGGTTCAGCTGGATCCTGACCCAGAAGGCCTTCTTCAACCCCACCTTCGGCAACGCCGTCATCGACATGCGTCGCAACATCTTCGAGACCACCCTGGACTTCTCCGGCATCGCCTTCCTCACCCAGCCGCGCAATATCTCGCCTCTCAAATCCCGCATGCGCTTCCGCACCTCCAGCCACGTCGATATCGCCTGGGACTTCGACTACGACACCGGCGCCAGGAAGTTCCTCAGCTCCAACACCTACCTCGATTTCCACGAAGGCATCATCTTCGGCGGCTTCTCCTACGCGCTGCTCAACGCCCCCGGCAAAAACTACACCGAGGTCATCAACCCCGTCACCAACCAGGTCACCGGCCTCACCACCTCCGCCATCGCTGACTTTTCCCAGATGCGCCTGCTCTTCGGCTTCGGCAAGCCCAGCGAACCCGGCCTCTCGACCGCTGTCTCGGCCGGCATCGACCTCAACTACGGCAGCGCGCAATACGTCACCGTGCAGACCAACTACAACTGGAACTGCTGCGGCTTGTCGGTCGAGTACCGCAAGTACGATCTCGGCACCATCCGCGACGAAGGCGCCTACAGCTTCAACTTCACCCTCGCCAACATCGGCACCGCCGGCAACCTCCGCCGCGCCGCCAGCCTCTTCTAGCCACGACGGCTAACCCTCCCCCTCTGCGATAATCAAAGGTATTGTGCTTATCTCCAGCCGTCTGGCCACCCTCCTCCTCGCTTCCTTCCTCGCTTCCTTTGGTTGCCACGCCCAAACCCCAGCTGCAACCCCTGCAGGAACCAGGCTCGACACCGGCGCCACCCTCCCCCCCGCCGTCGCCTATCGCGTAGAGATCCTGCTCCGCGGCAAGGCCCAGTTGCCTCCCGGCTCCACCATCAGCATCGGTGCCGTCGAGCCTTCCGACATCCCCGGCTTCCACACCATCAACGTCACCGTCACGGCCGCAGACAAGAGCTCGCACCCCATCAAGTTCCTGCTCTCCGACGACGGCAAGACCGTCGGCCAGTTCATCAAGTACGACATCTCCGCCGACCCCCGCACCATGATCTCCGATGCCGGCCGTCCCTTCCGCGGCGGCCCCTCCTCCGCCCCCGTCGTCATCGTTAACTTCGACGACCTCGAGTGCCCCTTCTGCGCCCGCTTCCACGACAGCCTCTTCCCCGCCATCACCCAGCGCTACGGCGACAAGGTCCACATCGTCTACCGCGACTTCCCCCTCGACCAGCATCCCTGGGCCATGCGTGCCTCCGTCGACGTCAACTGCCTCGCCGCGCAATCGCCCACCGGCTACTGGAACCTCGTCGACTACATCCACCACAACGGTGAAGACATCGGCTCCGATCCCAACGCCAAGCCCGACCCCGCCAAGCCCGACGCCCCCAGGCACACCCTCGACCGCGCCAACGCCCAGCTCGACAAGCTCACCCGCGAGCAGGGCGCGCAGCAGAAGGTTGACGCCGTCAAGCTCGACGCCTGCATCGCCAAGCAGGACACCGCGGCCATCGAAGCCTCCAAACAACTCGGCACCACGCTCAACGTCGAGTCCACCCCCACCTACTTCATCAACGGCGAGAAGTACGAAGGCGCTCTTCCCCTCGACTACGTCTTCGGCCAGATCGACGACGCCCTGCGCGCCCAGGGCACCACACCCCCTCCTCCCTACGTAGCCCCCGCACCTCCAGCCGCCCCAGCCGCCTCCGCCCCAACCAGACCCGGCAACTAGCCCGCCCCAACCACGCGAAGCCCCCCGCCGTCCGCGCAGGACCGGGTGCCCCGGGTCCGGAACTTCGGACCAGAGCCTCGTCAAGCCACCATCTCCTCCCCACCTCGCGAAGCCCCACGCCGTCCGCGTAGGACCGCCGGACTCGGGTAATCTATCTGCACCCCTGATCCCCGGAGCCGCCGCCTGCATGGATGTCCACGCCCCGCATGAGCCCATCAATACCTGGCGCGACTTCGCCCTCCATCTCATCGTCGTCACCATCGGCCTGCTTATCGCCCTCTCTCTGGAAGCCTTGGTGGAGCGCATCCACCAGCGCCACCTCCTCCACACCGCCGAGACCAACCTCCGCGTAGAGCTCGAGACCAATCGCGACCTCCTCGCCGGCGACGAGCGCCAGCTCGACCACTCCGAGGCCGAGCTGCAGCAGGACATCGCGACCCTCCTCGCCCGCAAGTCCAACCTCGCCCTCGCCCAGCCGCTCCGCTTCAACTGGATGTGGAACGGCATGGAAGACTCTGCCTGGAACACCGCCCGCGACTCCGGCGCGCTCGCCCTCATGCCCTACAACACCACCCAGACCTGGTCCGTCATCTACGGCCAGCAGGGCGTCGTCAACGACCAGGCCCACGCCTACATCCTCGACATCTATCGCGCCAAGGCTCCTACCCGGGGCCGTCCCTTCGACCAGCTCACCCCCGCCCAACTCGATCAGTCCATCGCCGGCCTGCAGCAAGCCCTCGCCGACCTCGACCTGCTCCGCGACTTCTGCAAGTCCCTCGACAAGATCTACCAGCGCACCGGTAACATCTAGCCCCCCTCTAGCCCCCAAGGAGCCTGCCCAATGGACGTTCACGCCCCCATGGAACCCATCCACACCTGGCGCGACATCGCCCTCCATCTCGGCATCGTCACCGTCGGCCTCTTCATCGCGCTCTCCCTCGAAGCCTTTGTCGAGCACCTCCACAACCGCCACCTCGTCGCCGAAGCCCGCGCCAACATCCGCCTGGAGGTCCAGCTCAACCACAAAGTCGCGCAGGACGACATCAACCGCCTTCAGCATGAAATCGACACCATCCAGGCCAACATCAACACCGTCCGCCGCCTGCAAACCCACCCCAAAGACTTCCACGGCACCATCACCAACGCCATGTCTTTCGACACGCTCAACGACGCGGCCTGGCGCACCGCCCGCGATACCGGCGCTCTCAGCTTCATGCCCTACAAAGAGGTTCAGCGCTACTCCGACCTCTACATGATCGAAGACCTCGTCAACCAGAAGGCCATCAGCGCCGGCGAACAGAGCTTCCACGCCCAGATCCCCACCCTCATGGGCTACGACATCACCAACATTCCCCCCGCCGAGCTCAACCAGATGCTGCGGGACAACGCCGCAGCCGAGATCGACTTCGTCACCCTCAAGCAATTCGTCACCCAGCTCGACCAGGCCTACGTCAACGAACTGAAGCAATAGCACCCACCCCCGCACTCCCAGTTCGACAAGAAGCCCCATGCTCGACGTCCAACCGCCCCCCGCCACCCGCATCTCCCCCGGGGCGGCGCGAAGCCCCCGCCGTCCGCTCAGGAGCTTGTCAAGCCCCCAATCACTACGAAAACCGCCAAAACCCCTCCAAACACTGGCGATTTATATTTTCAAAACCTGGCATAGTCACCCTGTCCAAAGCCATAAAATAGAAGTAGCGCCCCCAACAAACAGGCGCTTCGAACGATCCCAAGCTCCGCAAACCGCTAACCCCTTTAGAAGGGGTACTTTGCCTGTAACCCGCCTGAATGGACTACTTTGGACCCGCAAGTACCCGAAGAGGGGGGGTACTTGCGGGTTGAACCTACTTATTTTCATGCACTTGCGACGAAGGTATGACTTAGGGGGGGGTGGGGGGGTACCCCACCGAATGCCTGACGGCGGATCGCGCACAATACGCTTTGCATCGATCACACAACAAAGTGGTTGATACGAATTCCGAAAGGTACACTAGGAGGGTTGCGCGTACGCGCGCCAGAACCGCACTGGAGCTTGCTTGAAGATCGTTCTCGCAGAAAAAGTCTCGCCCGCCACGCTCGCGATCTTGCAGAAAGAGCACGGATGGAATGTCGTCACCGCCGACCAGATTGCGCCTGGCGGTTTGCCCGCTGAACTCGCCGACGCGGATGCCCTGATCGTCCGCTCCGCCGTCCAGGCAGACGCAACGCTGCTCGCCTCGGCTCCCAAACTCCGCATCATCGGCCGCGCCGGCGTTGGCGTCGACAACATCGATGCAGCCGAGGCCACGCGCCGCGGCATCGTCGTCATGAACACCCCCGGCGCCAACGCCGTCGCCGTCGCCGAACTCACGCTCGGCCTCATGATCTCCATGTGCCGCAGCATTCCGCGCGCGAACAGCACCATGCACGCTGCCAAGTGGGACAAGAAATCGCTGCAGGGCTCCGAGCTTCGCAACAAGACTCTCGGCATCATCGGCCTCGGACGCATTGGCCTCGAAGTCGCTCGCCGCGCCCAGGCCTTCGGCATGGACGTCATCGGCTACGACCCCTTCATCGCGCCTGTCATCGCGCGCGAAAACGACGTCGCACTGCTCTCGCTCGACGAAGTCCTCTCCAGCTCCGACTTCCTCTCCCTGCACGTCGGCCTCACCCCCCAGACCGAAGGCCTCATCAACCAGAAGTCCATCGCACAGATGAAGAAGGGCGTTCGCATCGTGAACTGCGCACGCGGCGAGCTCATCGTCGATCAAGCGCTCGCCGCAGCCGTCCAATCCGGTCACGTCGCAGGCGCCGCGCTCGACGTCTTCCGCCACGAACCCCTCAAGGATTCACCCTACTTCGGCATAGACAACGTCCTTCTCAGTCCGCACATCGCAGGCTCCACCGACGAAGCCCAGGAAGCTATCGGCATCCAGCTCGCCAACCAGGTTCGCGACTACCTCAAGCTCGGTGTCGTCCAGAACGCCGTCAACGTCGCCTCGCTCACCGAAGAGGAGTACGCCGAAGTCTCGCCCTACATCGAGATGGCCGCTCGCCTCGGCCAGCTGCTCGGCCACGCCAGCGGCTCCGGCATTCCCAACACCGCGCTGGGCCACGTGGAGAGCATCTCGCTCACCTACAACGGCCGCCTCGCCGCCCTCAAGACCGACATGATCCGCAACGCCGCCATCGCCGGCGTCCTCCACGGAGCCGACGGCGTCAACCGCATCAACGCCTCCGCCGCCGCGGCCGAGCGCGGCATCCGCATCCAGGAAGACAAGCGCGAGCAGATCTCCGGCGGCACCGGCGCAACCCTCCGCCTCACCCTGCACTGGTCGCGCAAGGCCGAGCACGGCACCGAGAACGGCACCTGGACCGGCCTCGCCACCGTCCTCCACGGCCACTCGCCGCGCCTGCTCAGCTACGATGGCATCGACATCGAGGCCGAGCTCGCCGACACCCTGGTCATCATCCGCAACCAGGACGTTCCGGGCGTCATCGGCCGTATTGGCACGATTCTGGGTGAGGCCAAACTGAATATCGCCAGCTTCGCTCTCGGCCGCGCCAAACCGGGCCAGCCCGCAAATCCCTCTTCGCGTGTTCCGGAAGGACACGCCCTTGCCGTCGTACAGCTCGATATCGCCCAAACCGACGGTTCCACCTCCACCTCTCCCGAGCTCGAGCAGGCCCTGGTCGCCCTGCGCAAGGTCGACGCGATTACCAGCGTCCGCACCGTCGAACTCGGTAAGTTGTAAACTTAGAAGACTGTGGCCTCTACTCCACAGCTCCAGGAATCCTCCCCGATGCCTATGTATGTTCGTACGTTTAGTATTTTTCTCGCGTCCTCGCTCGTCCTGATCGCCGGCTGCCACAAGGGCCCGCAGCAGGGCGTCGTCGCCACCGTCAACGGTCACCCAATCTTCCAGACTGATGTCGACAAAGCCTACACGGCACAGTTGGCCAGCAATCCGCAACAGCAGGCGCCCACACCGGACCAGGCTGACTCGCTGCGGCTCAACATCATTCATGCGCAAATTCTCGAAGCCATCCTCGATCAGCGCGCGGCCAAGCAGGGCCTGACCGCGACCGATGCCGAGGTGGAGGCGAAGCTGGCCGAGATGAAGGCCCCTTACACCGAGGAGCAGTTTCAGACCAAGCTCAAAGCCGCCAATCTCACGCTCGACCAGCTGAAGCATGAGATCCGCCGCAACCTCACCCAGGAAAAGCTGCTCAACAAAGAAATCAACTCCCGCATCACCGTCACCGACGCAGACGTGAGGAACTACTACAACGCCCACAAGGCTGACTTCAATCTCATCGAGCCGACCTATCACCTCGCTCAAATTGTGGTCACGGATCAGGGAAACGCTCAGGCCGGCAATCTGCAGAACAACAAGGCCAACAGCGACGAAGATGCCCGCAAGAAGATCCAGGTCATCAAGGGTCGCATCGACTCTGGTGAAGACTTCGGCGAGCTGGCAGCAAACTTCTCTGAGAACACACAGACCAACCAGAACGGCGGAGAGATGGGTTTCCTCCCGGAGTCCCAGCTCAAGGCCAATCCCGCCATCTACGCTGCGATTTCCAAGCTCAACGCTGGCCAGACCACCGACATCATCCCGCAGGTTGACCCGACCACGCACAAGCCCGTCGCCTACGCCATCTTCAAGCTGATCAGCAAGGATGCCGCCGGCCAGCGTGAGTACGACGACCCGCGCGTGCAGCAGAGCATCCGGCAGCAGCTTCACGAGAGCCGCGCCCAGCTGCTGCAAACTGCCTACCGCGAGATGTTGAGTGACCAGGCCAAGGTGGAGAACTTCTTCGCCGAGCAGGTCTTCAAACGCGGCGCACAGTAATACCGAAACAGGAGAACGACCCGAAGTGAATGTGAAGATGCCTGCACGCCGAGCGTGGCTTCCCCTGTGCTCTCTCCTCGTTCTGTATCCGATTCTGGCTGGCTGCAAACCCACCACGCCACCACCGATGCCGCTCAACCAGCTTAACGCTCAGCAGACGCGCGGCCACGCTATCTTTCAGGCCAGCTGTTCGCAGTGCCACGACGATCGCGACTCGGATGCTCTGCACGGTCCCTCGATGCTCGGCGTCTTCAAGCAGCAGTACCTGCCCAGCGGAGCTCCGGCGAACGATGACCGCGTTGGCGTCGTCATTCTTGAAGGCCATGGAATGATGCCGGCGATCAACCTCGGCTCGCAGGACACGCAGGACCTGCTCGCTTACCTGCACACGCTGTAGAGCGGATCCATGACCTCAGACGATCCTCAAACGCCACCCGCATCCTCTTCCGCGCCACCGACGACGCCTGGGCCGGCACAGGACACCGGCTTTACCACGCGACATCTCCCGGGCACGGCTGCCGGCGAAGTCAAGGGCATGCTTCCCGGCATGGCGTTCATCGGCATATACCTGCTGCTGCTGGCTATGCTCAACGCCTTCGCGGCGCTGCATGGCATCTATGGCAACGGTCTGCCGCGCTATGGCCTCTTCGGTATCTGCACCCTGATGGTCATTGGCGTCTTCGGCTTCCTTCGGCTGCGACGCTGGGGCTGGGCCATTGTTGCCGCAGGCTTCCTTCTGCTCGCGGCTGGTGATTTCTATCTCTACGCGCACCAGCATGTAGGATTTCTGCTGATTCGGGCGCTCTTCAGCATCGTCTTCTTCCTCTACCTCAGCCGCACCGAGGTCCGCGAACGTCTTCACTGACCGAGAAAGACTTGCGCAATCGCCGCCGCCCTTGACGGCAGCCTCAGCGCTCCATCTTCAGGACGGAAGGTCCTTGTCCCAGCGAGCCTTTTCCTTGTCCTGGTCTTTCCGAAGTTCGAAGTGGAGGCCAGCGTCTAGAACCACGGGCGAAAGCAGAACGGCGACAGACGCAAGGGCGAGCAGTAGGTCCGGGATCATAGCTGGTCTATCGACAGCGCGCGAGCAAACCTTATTCCGTGTCCAGATGCGAGACAGCCGCGACCGCCGCAGCCACAATCATTCAACCGCTGGAACCATCTGCAAAGAAGAAACCAAGACCATCTACAATAGAAGTGCTGATGGCTCCGCTCCTTCAATCCGACGCGCTCATCCAGATCGACCTCTCCCCGCGCAAACCCGCCCCCAAGCCCGCCTGGCTCAAGGCGCGCGCGCCCATGGGCGAGACCTTCCACAACCTCAAGAAGCTGGCTCGCGACCTCAACCTCCACACCGTCTGCGAAAGCGCCCACTGCCCCAACATCGGCGAGTGCTGGAATCACAAGACTGCCACCTTCATGATGCTCGGCAATTTTTGCACTCGCCGCTGCGGCTTCTGTGCGGTTCCCAAGGGCAAGCCCGAACCCATCGACCACTCTGAACCCTCCCGCGTCGCCTACGCTGTTGCCCAACTCGGACTCGCGCACGCGGTCATCACCAGCGTCAACCGCGATGACGACAACCTAGGCGCTGCCCAGGCCTTCGTCAACGTCATCGCCGAGATCCGCCGCCAGGCACCCGGCTGCCGCGTCGAAGTCCTCACTCCCGACTTCCAGGGCGTCCCCGAAGCCCGCCGCATGGTCGTCGCCGCGCGCCCCGAGATCCTCAACCACAACATCGAGACCGTCCCGCGCCTCTACCGCGTTGCCAAATCCGGCGGCCGCTACGAGCGTAGCCTGGAATTCCTGGCCAAAGGCAAGGAGGAGTCAGTTGCCGATTCGAATCTCGAATCTCGAATCTCGCCTCTGGTTACCAAGACCGGCATCATCGTCGGCATGGGCGAAGAGATGCACGAGCTCCTCGCCGTCTTCCGCGACCTCGCCGACCGCAAGGTCGACATCCTCACCATTGGCCAATACCTACGCCCATCACGCGATCATCTCCCAATGTCCCGGTTCTACACACCGGACGAGTTCGCCTTCCTCAAGCACGAAGCCCTGCAAATGGGCTTCCGCCACGTAGAGTCCGGCCCCCTGGTCCGCAGCAGCTACCACGCCCACGAGCAAGCCCAGTCCACCGGCCTCGTGTAGCGCCACTTCCCCAAGAACGTACTCATCCGCTTGGAACAAGCACACGCATCCACACACGAAGGATGCAGGCAGTAGACCGTCAGGCCGCCGCCATACCTCGAACCTTCTCCACCTCAACCAGCGTCGAGTAGAACGTAGCTCCGCCCCCAATATCCGTCAGCCGCTCGCTGGTCAGCGCATTCACGTTCGCGCCATCCTGGCTCAGCTTCTGCCAATCCAGCCGCGCGGCCACCACGCCCGGCGGCACCGTCTCGCCCACGCTCGCGGTCAGCGTAATTCGTCCCCGCCCATTCCACACCGACACGCCATCGCCAGACGTGACCCCTCGCGCCGCAGCATCGGCCGGATGCATCTCCAGCAGCCCTGCCGTCTTCCGCTCCATCAAGCGATGTCCCGGCAGGTTCGCAAACGTCGAATTCATAAAGTTGTCAGCCTTGCGCGGCAGAAACTCCAGCGGAAATCTCCCGCCTCCCTCTAATCCACTGCGCGACTCAACCGGAGCGACCCATACCGGCAACGGCATCAACTCAGCGCGGCCACTCGCCGTCTGGAACCACTCGCGCGTGCTGAACGGCAAACTCTCCCCGCGATCGTCCTTCGGCAACGACAGCGCCACATGCCCCTCAACCTCCAACCGCTCCTTCGTCACTCCCCAGAAAAACGGATGCTCCGTCTCCAGCGCCTGCGCAATTAACTCCTCTTCGCCCTCCTCAAATTCAACTTCACCCGGAAACATCCGCCGGCCCAGTTCGCCGAACATCCGTACATTCGACCGCGCCTCCCCTAGCGGTGCAATCGCCGGCTGCGACATCTGCGCGAACAGGTGTCCATACGCTCCCATCACCTCCTTGTGCTCAAGGAACGTCGTCGCCGGCAGCACCACATCCGCATAGTCGGTCGTGTCGGTAAAGAACTGCTCGTGGACCACCGTAAACAAATCCTCGCGCCGCAACCCCTCCAGCACGCGCTCCGAATCCGGCGCAACCGTCGCCGCATTGCAGTTGTACACAAACAGCGCCTTCACCTTTGGGTCGTCCTTCGCATCGCTGCCCAACTCCGTCAATGCCAGCCCCAGTTCGGACATGTTCACCACCCGTGCCGCGCGGCCCAGCGGACTCGCCTGCATCAGCTCCGGCATTTGCAACTTCGCCGAGTTGAAAGGAAACGATCCGCTGACCGACAACAACAGACCACCACCGCGCCGCTTCCAGCTCCCCGTAATCAACGGCAGCATCGCCACTGCGCGCGCCGCCGTGCCACCATTCTCACTGCGCTGAATTCCATAATTCAACCGAATCGCAGCAGCCCCTCGACCGTCTTTTCCCGCGAGCCCATAAGCCTTCGCCAGCCGCTCAATCGTCTCCGCAGCAATCCCCGTCATCTCCGCCGCGCGCCTCGGCGAGTGCTCTTCACGCAGGGCGTGTACGCGCAACGCCTCCGCATCCTCGGTGCACTCGCGCATATATTCGGCGTCGTCATAGCCATCACGAAATAGCACTTGCATGATCGCCAACGCCAGCAGCCCATCGGTCCCCGGCCGTATCGCCAGGTGCTCGTCCGCCAGCCCCGCCGTGCGCGTTCTGTATGGATCGATCACCACCAGCCGCGCCCCCTTGCGTCGCGCCTCTTCAATGAACGGCCACAGATGAATGTTGTTCCCATGAATATTCGCGCCCCACGCGATGATCAATCCGGCCTGCGCAAAATCCTGTGGCGGCGTGCCCAGCCGAACGCCATACACCTGCTTCAGCGCCTCTCCACCCGCACTCGCGCAGATGGTGCGATCCAGCTGCGACGCGCCCAACCGATGGAAAAATCGCCGGTCCATCGAGCCGTATCCCAATTGCCCAATCGTCCCCGCATAGCTGTAGGGCAGCACGCTCTCCGGTCCAAACTCCGCGGCCGTCTCGTTCAACCTCCGCGCCACAAACTCCAGCGCCTCATCCCATGAAATCCGCTCGAAGGCCTCGGCCTCACGCCCCTTGGGCAGCAGCCCCTTGGCCACTCCTGCTTTCCGCCGCATTGGATACAGCAGTCGCTCAGGCGAGTACACGCGGTCCAGGTAGCGCGCCACCTTGCCGCACAGAAATCCACGCGTCACCGGATGCGCCGGATCGCCCTGCACCTTGGTTGCACGACCCGTCAGCGTATCCACCGTTACCAGCACACCGCAGGAATCCGGGCAGTCATGCGTGCACACCGCATGCACCGTCTTCGTCTCCGCCGAGGCATTTTTTTCCTTCGAAAATTCAGTGTTTGCAACCTGCCCAGCCATGGTTATATTGTAGGCGTCACCCCGAGTCCAGTTCCGTTTTTCTCTGCGAAACCTGGCTCACGCAGCGCCCTTTGCGTCCAAGCCTTTTGCCCTGGAGTGCCTATGAACCGTCTAGCCCTGATCTTCCTACTCTGCGCGCCTCTCACCGCAACCGCGCAATCCATCCCCTCGCCTGAGACCCAGGCCATCGTCAGCGTCCTCAACAAATCCGCCGACGACTGGAACCGTGGCGACATCGACGCCTTCGCCACGAGCTACAAAAACGCGCCCGACATCGTCTTCATGGGTCGCACCATCCAGCACGGCTACGCGCAGATGCTTGCCCGCTACAAGTCTGCCTACCCCGCCCCCGCCGCCATGGGCACGCTCAGCTTCACGCAACTCGCCGTGCAGCCGCTCGACGCCCGCTTCGCTACCGTCACCGGAAGCTTCCACCTCGAGCGCACCGCAGCCGGCGGTGGCAACGCCGACGGCTACTTCCTCCTCGTCGTTGAATCCACACCCGCCGGCTGGAAGATCATTCGCGACTCCACGACCGTCATCCCGCCTCCCGCATCCAAATAGCTTCCTGCGATACTCTTGCTGCAGGAGCGGCATGTCCCCCACACCCCTGATCGAAGCCCGCGACCTCGTCAAAGACTTCGGCTCTACGCGCGTCATTCACGGCGTCTCACTCGACATCACCCGGGGCGAAACCCTCGGCCTGGTCGGCGAGTCCGGGTCTGGCAAGAGCACCATCGCGCGCCTCCTGCTGCGTCTCATCGAGCCTACCAGCGGCAGCGTCCTCTTCCACGACACCGGCAGCGTCACTCCTTACACCTGCGATCTCCTGCAACTAAATTCCCGCGACATGCGCCGCCTCCGCCGTCGTCTGTCCATCGTCTTTCAGGATCCCTACGCTGCCCTCAACCCACGCATGTCCGTGCGCCAGATTCTATCTGAGCCCTTCGCCATCCACCGCGAACAGCCACCTCACGGAAGCGGAAGCCATTCAAAAAATTTAGACGCGCGCCTCCACGAGCTCCTCGACGAAGTCGGCCTTGATCCCTCCGCACTCCGCCGTTATCCCCACGAGTTCTCCGGCGGCCAGCGCCAGCGCATCAACATCGCGCGCGCCATCGCGCTCCGCCCTGAGCTCCTTGTCCTGGACGAACCTGTCAGCGCGCTCGATGTCTCCGTCGGCGCGCAAGTCATTAACCTGCTGCGCGATCTGCAGCAACGCTACGGCCTCACCTACCTCTTCATCTCGCACTCCATGCCGCTGGTGCGCTACCTCTGCCACCGCGTCGCCGTCATGCAACACGGCCGCATCGTCGAAACCGGCACCTGGAGCGAGGTCTGTGACTCCCCCCGCGAACCCTACACCCAGCAACTCCTGGCCGCCACTCCCGCACTCCCCACATTCGATCGGACACGCACGAGCTAGGCTCCCGCCACTCCCTGCTTCTTTGCCTCAACGTCGCACACATTGCGCAGATAGTCCCACGAGTACAACCCCGCCTCGTGCCCATCGTTCCACTTGAACCGCACCGCATAGTTTCCCACCGGCGTCACCTCCACCGGCCGCGGCGGCGCCTCATACATCGGCAACAGCGACGCAGGCTTTGCCTTCGCAACTCCCGGTGCCCGTCCTTCTTTCTCTCGCTCCTCGTGGCACGTCGCACACGGGCAAGCCGCACGCAGCCACGCAAAGTTCCAGGAACTGCGATGACCGTCCTTCCACTCGATCACCACGCCCGTGCCGCCGCTCTTGTCCACCTTCACCTTCGCCGGACGAATCGCGTCGCCCGTAAGCTTCGACCGCTCTTCACCGCCAGCCTCGTCCTGGCTAATAATTCGAATTCCCTCGTGGCTCATACCAGTTTCCTCGCTCCAACGTGCACCGCTATCATCCCTGCGCCTGCTTCCAGAAAAAGTATGCGGCAATCACAATGCCAGTTCCAACCACAATCGCGCGCAGGACCTCCCCATTCACCCGTCTCGCCCAACGCGCACCCATCCATCCGCCCAACGCCGCAAACACCATCGATACCAAACAGAAGTGCCAGACGATCGCGCCCTGAAAGATGAACGTTATGATCGCGCAAAGATTTGATAGCATCGCCGCCACCACTTTCAGCGCATTCAGCGAATGCATCTCCTCCATCCCAAACAGCGCGAGAATCGTCATCACCAGGAACCCCGCACCCGCGCCAAAGTAGCCAATATAAAAGCACACCGGAAACAGCGCGCACGCCAGCGGGAGCCGCGGAATGTATGGTTCGACATCTTCGCGCGTGGCTCGCCTCCGAAGCCATTTCGACAGCCGCCCGCTAATCCCGAAGATTACCGTCCCCACCAGGATCAGCCACGGAATCAGATGCAGGAACGTGCGCTGTGCGGTATGCAGCAGTACCTCGGCTCCGCACACGCCACCCAGCACCGACGTGATCGCCACTGTCGGCAGCAAATCTCTACGCACATCGCCGCGCAGCGTTGCCACCGAGGTCACCTGCCCCGGCCACAGCGCAACCGTATTCGTCGCATTGGCCTGCACCGGGAGGACGCCCATCCCCAGCATCGCCGGAAACGAAAGAAAGGATCCTCCTCCAGCCATGGCATTCATGACGCCCGCGATCGTCGAAGCCACGACCAGCCAGATGTAGTTCAGATGAGGGATGTGCGCGAGAAACATTCTCTCTTCATTGTAGTCGTCGGGCCGACCGCCGTTTAGCCAAGCCCAGCCAGCCCCAGCGCCTCATCCGCCGTCTCCGCCACTAGCAGAATCCCCCGATTCCCCGCAGCATTCCCTCGCGATCGCATACATCCAGGAACTCCAGCATCGTGTCGTAGAACCCGGCCACGTTCAACAGCACCACTGGCTTCGAATGGATCTTCAACGTCTGCCATGCCAGCACTTCAAACATCTCCTCGAAGGTGCCATACCCGCCCGGGAGAATAATGAAGGCATCGGCCTTCTCCGCCATCAGCGCCTTGCGCGTATGCATGGTGCTGGTCACGTGCAACTCGCTCACGCCATCGTGCGCGACCTCAAGATCCACCAGCACATGCGGAATCACTCCGACCACGTGCCCTCCCGCTGCCAGCGCACCATCAGCCACAGCGCCCATCAGCCCCGTCTTCCCCCCGCCATAAATCAGCCCAATGCCGCGTTGCGCCAACGTGCGCCCCAGTTCATCCGCGGCCACCTCATACTCCGGCCTCACCCCACTGGCGGACGCGCAAAACACCGCCACGCTCTTCTTTGCGATCTGCTCATGCATGCTCTCAGAATACAACCGCGCTCGCGATATCATGACCTCGCAAGTACTTCTCACCTCGGAATCCATCATGCGCTTTCGGCAACTCTCCCTCATCCTCGCCGCACTCGTCTTCACCGCCCTTCCCGGTGCCACCTCCGCAACGGCCCAACACCACGGTACGCCCGGCCGCTTCGACTTTTACCTCATGAATCTTTCCTGGTCACCGGAGTTCTGCTCCATCCAGGGCACCTCGCCCGAGTGCGCTGCCCACCCCGGCTTCATCCTGCATGGCCTTTGGACGCAAAACAACGACGGCACCTATCCTGTCTTCTGCAGCGAGGAGCCCGCCCCTGCCAACCTGGCGCAGAACCTCGACATCACACCCGACCTCTCTCTTCTGCAACACGAGTGGTCCAAGCACGGCACCTGCTCTGGTGTTGGCCCGCGTCGCTTCTTCGCTATGGAGCATCAGGCCTTCCACTCGCTCAAGATCCCGGCGCAGCTCGAACACATCGATCACGAGATCAGCCTCGCCCCCAACGCGATTCTCGACCTCTTCGCGAAGGCCAACCCTGATTTCCCGCAAGGCAGCATACTTCTCAGTTGCGGCCGCAACCATCTCACCGCCATCGAAGCCTGCTTCAGCAAGGACCTCAAGCCCATCGTGTGCCAGGGCCTGCGCAGCTGTCGCGCGAACTCGGTAAAGATCACGCCGCCAGCGCCGCCCCAGTAGCGCGCGCCCGCAAAACACATTGGCCCCACCCAGAGGTGAGGCCAATCTCATTCCAAAAGTTTCGAAGACCTACCACATGCCCCACGCGCGACTAATGTAGTCCGTCAGGGTCATGGTGATCAGCACGATAAAAAGAAAGAACCCAGCACCAATGGTCATCTTGATCAGCCGCGACTGATACGCGGCATGCATGAAGAACAGGATAACAATGACCGCCTTGAAGCACGCAATGCCCAGCGCGATCACGGGATTCGCCCACTTCAGGTCGACATAAGCCGCGCCCACCGTGATGCCGGTGAACAGCAGCAAGGTCGCGAAGACGTACGTGTATTGCAGCGGCGTCACAATGTGATGCTGCGCATGTTCAGGGTTCGTCACATTGCTCGGATCGTTCGCGTCGGTATGAATTCCTTCGTGGGCCATCATATTTCCTTTGTCGTAGCGTCGACGTTTAGTGGAGCGGGTGCCGATTAATCAGATAGAGCAGCGGGAAAAGAAACAACCAGACAATATCGACGAAGTGCCAGTACAGCCCAAAGTTTTCTATTGGCGCCACGTAGCCTGAACTGAAGTCTCCTCGATGCGCTCGCCACGTTAACCAGAACAGGAGAACGATGCCGATGATCATGTGCAGGGCGTGCATTCCCGTCATCGCGAAGTAGAGGAAGAAAAAGATCTGGGCCTTCTGCGCCATATCCGGCGCCAGCGGCTCCTCCTTAATTCCGTAGCCGGCAGGGTTGGTAAACATCGAGATGTTGAAGCTGTCACCCGGAATATGGTGGAGCTCATACTTCTCGTGGTACTCGTCATACTTCACGCCAAGAAAGATCAAGCCAAAGAAGGTGGTAAGCACCAGCATGAACACCAGCAAACTCTTCCTGCGCATCTCGGCCGCCCACACGCCGACCGCCATGCAGAAACCTGAGCTGATCAGCACCGCCGTATTGAATGCACCTAGCGGCACACTCAACTGATTCGATGCCGCGGCAAAGGCCGGATAATACCAGTTGCGATACAGCAGGTACGCAAAGAACAGGCCGCCGAAGAACATGATTTCGGTCAACAGGAACAGCCACATGCCAAAGCTGCCCGCCTCGCGCTGCTGCTCCTCGGTCTCAAAATGATGCCGGTGCTGCGGCAGCGCCACGTGGTCGTGCTCGGCGTGGACATCAGCGTGATCGGTAGTCGCGAGTGCGCTATCCAACGGTCGTCACCTCGTTTTTCGTCTTGTTCTCGAGCCACTCATAGTCGTACGCTTCGTGGTCCATGATCGGGATCTCGATAAAGTTTTCGGTCAACGGCGGGGACTGAATCTGCCACTCAAGTCCCGTGGCCTGCCAGGGGTTATCGCCAGCGATCGCTCCGTACTTCAGCGACCAAGCCAGGTAAAGCATCGGCAGCATGTAGCCAACTCCGAGTACCGTCGCGCCTGCAGTCGACAGAACGTTCAGCACCTGGAACTCCGGCGGATACGCATGATACCGCCGCGGCATGCCGAGGTACCCAAGAATAAACTGCGGCAGGAACGTCAGGTTGAATCCAATGAACGTGGTTACCGCGGCCAGCTTCGAGAGCGACTCCGGATACATGCGCCCCGTCATCTTCGGCCACCAGAAATGCACTCCCGCAAGGAACGCCATCAACATCCCACCGACCATCACAAAGTGGAAGTGGGCAACGATGAAGTAGGTTTCGGTGAGGTGAATATCCATGCCCAGCGAGCCAAGGAATACGCCCGTCAGACCGCCGATCGTGAAGAGCCCCATGAAGCCGAACGCATATAGCATTGGCGTCTCAAACGTGATGGATCCCTTCTGCAGCGTGAATGCCCAGTTGAATATCTTGATCGCCGAAGGTACAGCGACCAGCATGGTCAGAAGCGAGAAAACGAGCGCGGAATAGTTGGAGACACCCATGATGAACATGTGGTGCTCCCACACAAAGAAGCCGAACAGCGCAATCGCAACCGAACTGAACGCGACTGCCGTATATCCGAAGACACGCTTTCGACTGAAGGTCGAGATCACCTCGGAAATCACACCCATTCCCGGCAAAATCATGATGTACACGGCCGGATGAGAGTAGAACCAGAACAAATGCTGGAACAGCAGTGGATCGCCGCCCTTGGCCGGATCGAAGACACCGATCCCGAACAACCGCTCCAGCGCGACCAGCACCAGCGTAATCGCCAGCACCGGCGTTCCCAGCACCATCAGCAAGGACGCGGCATAGTGCGACCACACAAACAGCGGCATCCGGAACCACGTCATACCCGGGCAGCGCATGCGATGGATTGTGACGATGAAGTTCAGTCCCGTAAAGATTGAACTGAAACCGGCAATGAAGATCGCAGTCGCCGCCGTGATCACGTGTGTGTTCAGATAATGCGTCGAGAGAGGCGTGGTGAACGTCCAGCCAGTATCCACGCCGCCCAGCACCAGCGCCCCCAGCGTCAAACCGCCACCAACCAGGTACAGGTACCAGCTCAACAAATTAATCTTCGGGAACGCCAGATCCTTCGCCCCCAGCATGATCGGTATCAGGAAGTTCCCCAACGTCGCCGGCACCGACGGCACCAGGAAGAGGAACACCATGATGATGCCGTGCATGGTGAAGAACTTGTTGTACGTGTCCGCGGCCACGAGGTCCGGCTGCGGCGTCAACAGCTCCAGGCGAATCAGGCCCGCGAACGCTCCACCGATAAAGAAGAAGAACGTGATCGAAATCAGATATAGGATCGCGATGCGCTTGTGGTCACCCGTCAGCAGCCAGCTCAATAAGCCGTGCTCGTTGGTAATGTAGTTGCGCTTAGGAATCTGCGCCGTGCTCTGGTCGGGCAGAGAGACGATGGTATTACCGATCGCAGCACTCATGGCTTCACCGTTTCCGTTGTGCCCTCTGAGGGCGTTGTTGGAGCTGCTTCCCCGCTAGTAGCTGTGACGAGCGTCTGCTGCACACGGTAGTTCGATTGCATGTTCTTCACAAACTCCACCAGGTCGATCAATCCGTCTTCGCTGATCTGCCCCTGATACGTCGGCATGATGGGCGCAAACCCGGCGGTCACATGTTCCGACGGATTCAGAATCGCGTTGCGCAGGTAGGCGTCATCCACCAGGATCTGCCGCCCGTCGGTCAGGGTTAGCTTGGAGCCATAAACGCCCGCCAGGCTTGGCCCGCGCGCCGCCGCCGTGCCGTTGTGGCAGGAGTTGCAACCCATGCTCGCAAACAGGCGTTCGCCATTCTGTGCCAGGCTCTGGCCGGAGTTCGACTGCTCAAGCCACTTCTTATAATCCCCGGGAGTCATTACCGTGACTTCCCCGATCATGCCCGAGTGCTGTGTGCCGCAATACTGCGTGCAGAACAGGTGATAGGTTCCCACCTGCGTTGCTTCAAACCACACCGTCGAGTAGCGTCCCGGAATCACTTCGCGCTTGATCCGAAAGTCGGGAATCGAGAAGCTGTGGAACACATCCTGCGAAATCATCGTCAGCTGAATCGGCTTGCCCGTGGGTACGTGCAGCGCATTGATCTCGTGCTGTCCGCCCGGATGCTCCGCCTTCCACATCCACTGCTTGCCCACGATATAGATGTTCATCGCGTTCGCTGGTGGATCGTAGATTCGGAAGTAAAGCAGCGCGCCCCACACGAACGTAACCAGGAAAATGGCGAGCGGAATGATCGTCCACGTTGCCTCCAGCAACGTCGATCCTTCAATCTGCGTCGCGACCGGGTTCTTCTCGCGCCGATAGCGAACCGAAAACACGAGCAGCAGGATCGCCACAAATGTCGTCCCGAAAATCGTCATCGCTACCAGAAAGAAATACAACGCATCGACATACGGCGCAATGCCGCTAGCCTCTGCTGGAAACAGCGCCGAAGCGTGCAGCCAGTGCACTAGAAATTGCCACAGTACTGGACTAAGTCCCATCGTTTAGCCTTTATCCATTTCACCAGGCTTTTTTTTGCCCGGCTGAGGTATGTCTTGTTCGCGCGCAAGCTGGATATCGCGTCGAAACATTAAAAAAATGAAGCCGCCCAGCGACGCTACCGTAACGATACCGCCTAGCTGTACGACACGCACAACCATCAGGGAATGCTTGTCGGTCTGCGGATCGTAGCGGTAGCAGTACGTCAAAATGTTCGCCACGGGCGATCCGATCCGGTTTCCCGAAGCGTCTACCAGTCCCAGCAGCACGTCCTTGGGCGAGTACTCCACGCCCAGGTAATACTGCGCCAGCTTACCCTGCGACGTCGCTATCTCAATCGAGCTCGCATGCGCGTACTGTGTCAGCCTGCCATCCGGTCCCGGCACCCGCACGTACCCAAAGCCGACCGTCTTCGTGACCGCATTAATTGCCGGCTCCTGACCGGTCAGATAGTGCCAGCCCGCCGCCGTCTCTGGATGACCGTAGCGGCGCAGATAGAAAGCCTTCTTCTCCGCAGCCAGCTTCGGTGTCTCGGTTGGATCGATACTGATGATGACAATCTGAAAATCCTTGCCCGGCACTAAGTGCACCATCTCGAGCGCACTCGTCAGCCCGTCCATCTCTTCCGAACACAGCATCGGGCAGTTGTAGTAAACCGTCGTCAGCACTACCGGGTGCTTGCCGTCGAAGTACTTCGCCAGCGTCACCGCCTTACCTTCGTCGTCCACGAACGGCGCATCCAGCGGCAGTTGCGCATTCAGATGCTGCGTGACCTGCACCTTGCTCAACACCCTCGGCAACTGATCATTCAGGTTCTCGCCCTCGGTCTTCTCGCCGGTAGCTGAGACCTGGGCACGCCCCCGCAGCGGCGCGGCCACCAGGCCAAGCACGAGCGCCAACCCCATCAGGGCTGTCATGCTGCGAGTTGTGCGTCCTGCAATCACGCTGTCCTGCTCTCCTGAAATTCGGCCCTACTGCTTGCCCTCAGCACGTTTGTACTCGTTGTTTTCTTCGCGAGATTCGATCGTCTGAAGCTCATAGCCCGTCCGTGCAAAGCCGTTAGTCAGCGGAGCCGTCACCGTCGGCGCGCTCTCGCCAGCCATCAACGCCGTTGCCGGCTGCTGAGAAGGCGCCTGCGGCAGCCCGCGCTGCAGGATTAATTGCATGGCGCGATCGATTGGAATGCGAATCATACCCGCAGGCAGATCCTGCGAGCTGCTGGCGTAGTTCAGCAGCAGATCTTCGCGTGCATGGAGATCGGCAAGATCCTGGTTGCCGTCGTCGGTCTCCAGCCGCGGCGTCGGAAATACCTGGGTCATCTGCGACAACTCGCGCTGCTCCATAACGGCATTTGAGGTCAGGTCTTCGCGCTTGTCGCCACGCGGCGTTGCTCCCAGGGTCACCGGCTGAGAATGCCATTTATCCGGTGCGCCATCGTGTTTCACCAGCGCGTAGTCGATCGCCTTGCCCATCGCGAAGCAGAAAAAGAAGAAGATAATGACAAAGCCAGACAGCCCCGCAAGAAACGTGATGATGCCGCCAACGCTGACATCCTCCGTCTCGTAGCCTGGGTGTTCGCTGTCGCGCTTGGGCGAAGGGTGCGCCTGCACTCCCTCTGGCTGCCCCATGTCGTGTCCCTCAGTGTGCATGTTCAGGCTCCAAAAGCTCTTCGGTGTGCGGATCGTTCACGTTGATCAGCGGCCGCTTCTTCAGTTCGTTCAGGTAGAACCACATCCAGACCGCAACCACCGCGATGGGCACGGTCACGTACGCCAGAATCCCGAAATTGCCGGCGATGTGCAGGTTGCTCGCCGCATCTTTGAAGTTCGGCTCGATCAGCCAGAACATGTCAATCAACCGCGCGCCGATCATGAAGGCGCACAGCCAGATCATCTTGTGCTTCGATCGCTTGATGTCGCGCGACAGCAGCAGGCAGAACGGAATGATCCAGTGGCAGATCACGTCCAGCGAACAGATCACCCACCATCCGCCGTGGATGCGATGCAGGTACCAGGGAATCTCGTCGGGCACATTGCCGGACCAGATAATCAGGAACTCCGCGAAGGTGAGGTAGATGTTCAGCATCGTAAAAGCGAAGGCCAGTTTGCCCAGATCGTGCTGCTCGGTGATCCGGAACATCGTCTTCATCGGCTCATAGCGCGAGAGCAGCACCAGCGTCAGAATGCCGAGCGCCAGCACTCCATATCCCTGCGCCACCAGAAATTGCAGCCCATAGACCGACGAGTACCACGTCACGTCCAGAGACTTCACGAACAAAATTACGAAGTCGGTCATCAGGATTACGTAGAAGAGAATGAACGGTCCAGAAAGATTCTCAAACCGGACCCGCCATTTGTCGAAACTCGCTGCCGTGCCCGCCGCAGGATCGTTATCGCGCTGCACCGACCAGCGATTCAAAATCGTAATGACCAACGCCATCAGGCCGAGCACGATTGCCGCCTGCACCACTGCCGAGGTCGGGTTGAGCATCGCACGTTTGGAGTTCGCCGTCAGCTGTTGTTCCTGCGTCATGAAGCCGTTCTGATACGCCCACAACGTCGCCGCTGCATTGGGATACGCCGCCCATTGATACAAATGCTTCATCAGCAGCAGCACCGGCAGCAGCATCACGATGACCACCCAGATGGTGCGAGTCATTGCCTCCAGTGGGCGCCGTAAAATCTGCCCCCACTTGCCTCCCGAGACATACTGCACCATCAGGAACGCCAACGCTCCACCGGTGAAGTTGAAGCACGTCATGTAGCCCATCAGATACGCGCGCAGCAGGTGTTCCCGGCCGCCCGGAACAAATAAAAACACGAGCGAAATGAGGCCAAAGACCACCGCCACAATCCCTGCGCGCCCCCGCCACTTCGAGACGACGTCGGGCGCTGCCAGGACAGCCGGCAGCGTCTGCGGACCGTGGTGTGCGTGTCCCAGCGTCAAATCCGCTCCGTGATGTTCGTTTGCCATTTCCATGCGTCAGTCGCCTTCAATCCTGTAGTTACGAATCCTTGTTCTGCCCTAATACGGCTTGCCATACGGTGTGCCATTCGAAGCTGGAGCGGTCGGTTCACCGCCAGAGTCCCGCTGGCCTGAATTTTGTGTCGCGCCCTGTCCATAGTGCGCGCCCGCTCCCGATGGAGGCGTCCCCATCGGCTGCCCGGGAATCCCGTTATCCTGGTTGTTCGGCGTACCGTAGACCGCTGTCGAAGGCTGCGCCCATGGATCTGCAAACCCGTTCGGCATTCCAAGATCATGCGCGATCGCGTGCAGATCCTCGACGTGAGTGCCGGCCGCAACATCGCCCGGCTTCGCATCCTGACTCAACTGCAACGCCCGAATGTACGCGGCCACTGCCCACCGATCGGCCGGCGTCAGCTGTGCCGAGTAGTCCGGCATCGCTCCATATCCATTCGTCATCACCGCAAAGAAATGTCCCAGCGGCGCATTGCGCAGACGGTCCGTGTGGAAGTTGCCCGCCGGACGATAGCCGCGCTGCACAATCATGCCCTCACCGTTGCCCACCCGCGAATGGCACGGCGTGCAATAGATGTTGTAGCGCTCCTGCCCACGCTCGAGCGTCGCTGCATTCAATGGAACGGGCAGCCCATCGCCCTCTTTGCCGTCATGGATCCCGGTATAGAAGTACGTGTCCTCGTCCATCTGATTGCGCGCCACGGTGTTCTCCACCTGCGGGCGCACCGACCGGCCATCGGCATAAAACGATGTTCCGCGCTGAGGAATAAACTTCGGCTGATTCTGCATGTCCTGCCGGCAGCCCGCCAGCACCAGCGTCGCCGCCATCGCACTCGCAGCAACCCCTGCACGCACAACCTGCCCGTATCTCGTATCTCGCATCTCGTATCTCACTAGTGGTCGACCTCCACAACAGAGACCGGCGCAAATTGCTCCAGAAATGCCCGCGCCGCAGCCGGTTCAAACCTCGGGTCATTCGACTCCAGACAGAGAAAGAACTTGTCCGTCGTCGCTCCACTGGCAAAGTTCGGCGCATTGAACAGCGGGTGATACAGCTGCGGCAGTCCATTCAGCGCAATCATTCCAAAAGCTGCCGACAAGCCCGCAAACAAAATCGTCATCTCGTACGCCGGCACCACGAACGCTGGCCAACTGAACAGCGGCATTGCGCGAATGTTCAGCGGATAGCCCCATACGTTCACCCAGATCTCGAGCAGCGCTCCCGTCGTCAATCCGCACAGCCCGCCCAGCAGGCACAGCAGCGGAACGCGCGTCTTGTGGAACCGCAGCGCCTCCGCTGCTTGCTCTACCGGATACGGCGTGTAGCACTCCATGCGGCGATAGCCTGCACGGTGCGCCATCTCCGTCGCATGCACCAACTCACTCGGCGTATTGAACTCGGCCAGCAGGCCGTACACTCCCTCGCGCGGCGGCATTAGAGCGCCTCCTCAACAACAACATCGGCCTTGGCGCCACCCGGACGCACCTTCGTCTGTGGCAGCATCATTCGAATCTCGGACATCGGAATCATCGGTGCCAACCGCGCAAACAGCAGGAACAGGGTGGTAAACAATCCCCACGTTCCAATGAACAGCATGTAATCCCACTTGGTCGCACGGTACGTTCCCCAACTCGACGGAAGGTAGTCGCGGTACAGGCTCGTCACAACAATTACGAAGCGCTCGAACCACATACCAATATTCACCACGAACGACAGGAAGAACAGGTAGCCGACATTCACGCGCAGCTTCCGACTCCACAGCGTCGTCAGCGGAATCGCAATGTTGGTCAGGATCAGGATCCAGTACGCCCAGCCCATCGGCCCGAACATACGGTTCCACATCATGAAGAACTCCCAGTGGCTCGCTGAGTACCAGCTCATGAACACTTCCATGCCGTACCCATAAGCCACAATCGAACCCGTCGCCAACATCACCTTCGCCATGTTGTCCAGGTGCCTCAGCGTTACGAGATCTTCCAGGTGATAGAACTTGCGGATCGGAATCGCCAGCGTCAGCACCATCGCAAATCCCGAGTACACCGCGCCGGCGACGAAGTAGGGCGGGAAGATCGTCGTATGCCAGCCAGCCATGGCCGCGACCGCGAAGTCGAAGCTGATGGTCGTGTGCACCGACAGCACCAGTGGCGTACTCAATCCCGCCAGCAGCAGCGATGCCGACTCATACCGAATCCAGTGCCGCGTCGATCCACGCCAGCCGAGCGACAGAATTCCATAGATGTACTTCGCCAGCGGCAGCTTCGCGCGATCACGCAGCGTGCCCAGATCCGGCACCATGCCGATGTACCAGAACACCACCGATATCGTAGCGTACGTCGAGACCGCGAACACGTCCCATGCCAGCGGGCTGCGGAACTGCGGCCACACGTTCATCGAGTTCGGATACGGCAGCAGCCAATACCCCAGCCATGGACGCCCGATGTGCAGCAGCGGGAACATGCCCGCGCAGACCACGGCAAAGATCGTCATCGCCTCGGCAAACCGGTTGATCGAGTTACGCCACGTCTGCTTGAAGAGCAGCAAAATCGCAGAGATCAGCGTGCCTGCGTGGCCGATACCAATCCACCAGACGAAGTTGATGATCGCAAAGCCCCACGCGCCCGGAATCGTGATGCCCCAGATTCCAACGCCCTTCAGCACCAGCCACGTCACCGCAATCACAACGCCCATCGCTACGCTCGCCGCAAGGAACAGGCCGCCCATCCACGCCACCGGCGTGTTGGACGTCAATACGATGCCCGCGATCTTCTGCGTCACGCTCTTGAACGTGTGTCCCGGCGCGATGACCGCGTACTCGCCGGTGCGCGGATCAGTCATCGGATCATCGATTTCAGGTACGGGTCCCTTGGTAGCCATTAGGCAAGCTCCGCATTCGGGTTGATGACGCCAGCGGTATACGTCGTTCGCGGGCGGTAGTTCAGATCAGCAAGCACCTGATAGTCGCGCTCTTCGGCCTTGCGCTGCACCACGCGCGACTTCGGGTCATTCAGATTGCCGAAGACGATCGCATCCGTCGGGCAGGCCTGCTGGCACGCCGTCAGAATCTCTCCATCCTCAATCGCGCGATTGTTCCTATCGGCCTCGATCTTCACTGCCTCGATGCGCTGGATGCAGTAGCTGCACTTCTCCATCACACCGCGCGAGCGCACCGACACATCCGGATTGCGCATGAACTTCAAGCTCTCCGTGTCGTAATCCGAGTACAGCAGGAAGTTAAACCGGCGCACTTTGTACGGGCAGTTGTTCGAGCAATACCTCGTCCCAACGCACCGGTTATAAACCATCGTGTTGATGCCCTCGGGCGTGTGCACCGTCGCACCCACCGGGCAAACCTGCTCGCATCCCGCGCTCTCACAGTGCTGGCAGAGCATCGGCTGGAAGTGCGCCGACGGCGCGTGCAGATCGCCTTCGAAGTACGTATCGATACGCATCCACTGCATGATGCGGCCAATCTTTACCTGCTCGCGCCCGACCACCGCAATGTTGTTCTCCGCATAGCAGCTCACCACGCACGCGTTGCAGCCCACGCAGGAGTTCAGATCAATCGACATCCCCCACTTGTTCTGCAGCACTTTGCCCGCGCTGACCTCTTCGATATGGTCATACCGCCAGTTGTCCGGCCAGAAGCTCTCATCATGAGGAACAGCCTCGCCCTGAGGGTTATATCCAACCTTGTTCACCAGCGTGCCATTCGAATCCTTCGTGCCCGCGTGAGCGAAGTCAGGATTCTTCATCGCCTCTTCGTAGGTCGCGTAGCGGATGATCGACCGCTCCATCGCCTCATGCCCCGCCAGCGAGTACGTGCCTTCCTTGTCCGACTCCGGATGCTCCAAATCGCGCTGCGCAAACGTCCCGCGGTGCTCAATGTTGTGCACCTTCGTCACGCAGAGGTCGTAGGTCCCATGACCGCGCGCAATCGTCAGCCCGCTGGCAGAGAGTGGTGCATCCGACGTCCGCAGCGCATACGCATTGAACCCGACACCCGCGCCCACACGTCCAGCTTCCGCACGCCGTCCCGATCCCAGCTGGACCGTCACCGCATCGTTCGGATGTCCCGGCGACATCAGCACCGGCGTAATGATCTTGCGGCCATTGAGTGTCAGCTCAATCGCCTCATTCTCCTCGATGCCCAGCTTGCCCATCAGGTCCATGTTCATCAGCGCGGCATTATCCCAGCTCATGCTCGTCACCTGCCGGGGCAACTCCTGCAGCCAGCCGTTGTTCGCATAGCGGCCGTCGTACACCGAAGAATCCGCCTTGAAACTGATCTCGATCCCGCTGCCCACAGGCGCCGCCGTCGCGGCTCCGCCCTTCGGCGCGCCCAGCGTCTTCGGCGTGAAGGCCGTGTTCGCAATCCAGCCATCATGCAGCGCCTTGCGCCATGCCAGCTCCAACGGAGTGCTGGCCGCCGCCAATCCCAGCGCAGCCTTCGACGCCTGGTCCGGAGACACACTCGCCGCGCTCTTCGCTGCAACCACCGTCGGAGTAGAACTCGCCGCCGCTCCACCGCCGCCAGCCAGGTACGACTTCGCATTCGCCAGCACCACGTTGTACGCGCTCACCGACGGATCCAGCAGCGTCTGCAACACGTCGTGCGCACTCTTGCCTGCATACAGCGGCTCAATCATCGGCTGCACAATCGAGATCGTGCCGTCGTACGCACGCGCATCCGACCAGCTCTCCAGGTATTGCGCCTTGTTGATGTGCCACGTCGAGTAGAAGCCCGTCTCATCCACATGCGATCCCAGGTGCACCGAGTTCGGCACCCGGTTGAACGCAACCTCAAACGCCAGATCCGCCGGAGCGTTGTACAGCGGGTTGACGCCCAGCATCACCAGCCACTGCACTTTACCCGCATTCATGTCCGCAACCAGCGCCTTCAAATCCGACGCCTGCTCCGTCGGCAACGGCGCCACCGTCTCGGTGTAGAAGACCGTCTTGCCCACCGCGCCCTGCGCAGCATTCATGGTCAGCGCGGCTGCGTGCGCCGCCTGCGAGCTGCCCGGCCCAACGATGACCGCAAACCGTCCGCCCGACTTCTTGATATCGGCCATCACCACCGACAGAAACTTCTGCGCCTCAGGATTGCTGAGCGTCGAGTTTCCGCCCGCCAGCGCATTCGCAAACTGATCGATCTCGCTCGGCTTCAGCGCCAACCGGTGGTCCGCCTTGAAGCCCGTCACCGTTGGGCTCGTCTCGACCACGTACATCCGATTCATTGGCTTATCTTTATCGAACCGGTGCCGCTCCGCCCACGCCGCCGACATCGGTAGGAATCCCGGGAACCCAATCCCACCCAGGAAATCCGCGTCCAGCGCGAGAATCACATCCGCATCCTCGAGCTTGTACTGGGTGTCGACATACTCTCCAAACGCAGCCTTCGACGCGGCGCGCGCAGCATCCTGGTTCACCGGCTCGTACTGCACCAGCTTCGCCTGCGGATACTTCGCCTGCACCTGCTTCCATTGCGCTGCCAGCGTCGGCGAAGTCACCGTCTCCGACAGGAACACCACGCCCTCACCCGTCTTGGTCGCGGCAACCGCCTTCGCAAATTGGGCTTGGAATTCGTTGAAGTCCGCCTGCTCGCCGCGGAAGCGCGGGAACTGCGAACGGTCTGGATCGTACAAATCCAGCAGCGACGCCTGCGTGAACGCGTCCGACTTGCCCTTCGCAATCGGATGCTCGGGATTGCCCTCAAGCTTGATTGGCCGGAACGCATCCGACTTCACCAGCACCGGAATCGCGCCCGTCGGAAACGGATGCGCCGTTGCAAAGAACATCGGCTTGCCCAGCACCAAATCTTCGGGCTGCTTCACGTACGGAAAAATCTGCTCATCCGGCTGCTTGGTGCAACCCGCCAACCCTGCCAGCGCAAAGCTCGCGCCCATCACCTTCAAGAATCCACGCCGCGATACAGAGTCCACCCACTCGCCAGCCGAAGCCTGCCGAGGAAACTCCTCCTGCATCAACTCCTGGAACGCCGGCGTGTCGGCCAGCTCATCCAGGCTCTTCCAGTAGCGCTTGCCACTCTTGCCGTCGAGCTTTGCCCGCACCTCGGCCAGCGTCATCTTCGCCGGCGCAATGGTATTGACCACTTGCGCAGCTCCGCCTGCTTGGTTGTCATTCCGCAGCGTAGCGGAGGAATCTGCTTCTTGCTTGTGCATCGGCAACCCTGTCGCCCTCAATGTCTCGTTCATCGGTGGCACACCTCACAGCTGGACAGCTCGTTGGCCGTGCGGATGTGGTACTGCTTCATCAAATAATGTCCCAGCTCTTCCTGGCTGGTGAACTTCACATAAGTAGCGGGCATGGTCACTACTGGTGCCGCCGGCACCATCTGCGCGTTGCCCATTCCTGTCGGATCACTCAGCTGCGCTACCTGCGGATTGCTGGTCGCCGGATCGCTTGCCACGCACCCTACCTGCTGCGCGGTTGGTCCCGCCGTTCCTGTCGGCGCACACCACACGGGCTTGTCGGTCGAAGGCGCAGCCCACGCCATGTTGTAGATCTCCGCCGTCGGCCGCAGATTCACCGCAGGATTGCGGTGGCAGTTCAAACACCACTCCATCTGCAGAGAGTTCTGCTCATACATCAGCGGCATCTCGTCCACGCGTCCATGACAGCTCGCGCAGCCAATGCCCTTGTTCACATGAATCTCATGATTGAAGTACACAAAGTCCGGGAGGTCATGCACCTTAATCCACTGCAGCGATGCCCCTGTCGCCCAGCTCTGCCGCACCGGCTCCAGCAGCTGCGCATTCGTCCAGATCTGCGAATGGCAGTTCATACACGTCTTCGTCGGCGGAATGCCCGCGTACGAGCTCTTCTCCACCGACACATGACAATACTGGCACTGCAGCCCCAGCCCCTCCACGTGATGCTTGTGGCTGAAAGGTACCGGCTGGTCCGGACGCTGTCCCTGCCTGGTCACCCACGGCGACCGCTGCAAGCTGTTCAGCGTCACCCCGAGTGCGATGACAATCAAGCCCGCCAGCACCAGGCTTGCGCGAGCCAGGGCATTTGAGCTGCGGTCAAATACTTGCGCCATGAATCCGTTCCTGCTTCCTCTGCGTCAGAAAACCACTGTTGAGGTTGATGACTTCACATTTGCGGGTGGACAACTGGAACTCAACTTCAGCCGACATCCTGCTTGTCTGCGGCTACGAGTTTTTTCAAAATTCGAGTATAACAGCCGCAAATAAAAGATGTGACCTCTATCACTTCACCCCCAATCAATACACGGGATTTTGGTCGCTTATCGATCAAACCTTGCGCCGTGTCCGAATTTTTCTTATCCTTTCTCACCCCGTCAAAACCTCCGCACCAAGCTTCTAACTATTCCGCTTGAGTGGAATCGCCCCCCGGGGTTATCCCTTCGCCCTCTCTCTGCCCCCCTCTACCCGCGGTCTGGATCGTTCCGTCCTCGACTCTCTGCGCCTATCATTCTCCTCATGCCCCGTCCCTCAGGCCGCACCCGCAAGCTACCCTACGACCCCGCCGAAGCCGTAGCCGCACTCTCCGCCGCAGATCCCAAGCTCGCCAAACTCATCGCGCGCGTTGGCCCCTTCACCCCTCGCCTCGCCGGCCAGCAATCCCCCTTCGAAGCCCTCACCGAATCCATCATCTATCAGCAACTCCACGGCAAAGCCGCGGCCGCCATCCACGCCCGTTTGATCGCCGGCTTCCAACCCATGCCCACGCTCTCACCCATCCACCCCACACCCCAGCAGATCCTCGACGTTCCCACCCAGGAACTCCGCGCCGCCGGCCTCTCCGCCAACAAGACTCTCGCCCTCCGCGACCTCGCCGCCAAAACCCTCGACGGCACCGTCCCTTCGTTGGCGAAGATACGTCGGATGGACGACCAGGCCATCATCGACCACCTCACCCAGGTCCGCGGCATCGGCAAGTGGACCGTCGAGATGTTCCTCATCTTCCGTCTCGGCCGCCCCGACATTTTTCCCACCACCGACTACGGCATCCGCAAAGGCTTCGGCCTCACCTTCCAGGACCTCAAGCCCACCACCAAGGTCACTCCCGACCTCTTACCGAAACCAAACGTCATGGAGCGCCGCGCAAAGAAGTGGATTCCCTGGCGATCAGTCGCCACCTGGTACCTCTGGCGCGCCTGCGACCTCGCCGCCGGCCGACAGCAGCAGCCGGAGTAATCTTCGCTACCACAACCCACTCCCGCTCCCCGACACTCGCGTGCCTTTAGCCGTTTAGTTTCATAAGCGATAATGGGGTGAACCTATGCAGCGAGCCGCCTCAAAGAGCCTTGTCCGCATTGCCGCGTCCATCACCCTTCTCCTCCTGCTCCTGCTCGCCGGCAGTGAGCTGATCAAGGGCCTGGGCGCGCCCGACCAGGTGGACTTCAGGGTCTACCTCACCGCTGCCCAGTTGGTTCGCGAGCACAAGGGTGCCAAGATCTACAGCGACGCCGACACCGGCCTGAACCCCCAGATGCGCTATGCCACCGCCGGCAGCACCTTCCAGCAGACGGCCGCGCGCATCGGAATACCGGCCGTCCGCCTCTATGTCTATCCCCCCACCCTCGCCGATCTGCTCGTGCCCTTTACCTTTCTCTCCGTGCAGCATGCCAGCGATGCGTGGCTCGCCTTCAACATTCTGACCATCCTTGGCGCCGCCATGCTCATCACCTGGATGCTCTACGACACGGTCTTTCACCTGGCCTGCATCGGTTTCTTCTTCGGCATCCTTATGTTTCGCGCCAACGGATGGGGCTTTATTCAGGGCCAGATCTCGAGCGTCCTTGTCCTGCTCTGGACCGCCGGCATCGTCTGCTACGTCAAGGGGTACACCCGCACCTCAGCCGCTGTCTTCGCGCTCGCCACCGCCATCAAGCTCACACCGTTGCTCGTGCTTCTGCCCTTCCTCATGTGGCGCGAGGGCCGCTGGGTCCGCTGGTTTGCCCTCTCTCTCGCCGCCATCGGCCTCATCCTTTGTCTGGTCAATGGCCCTCAGTCGCTGCTCGATTACACGTTGCATGTCATGCCGCCCATGTCCGCCGGATTCATCTCGGCGTCCAACGTCTCCCTGCCCTCAGCATTGCAGCAGCTCTACCTCGGCCTGACAGGCGGAAACTTCATCGCGGAATATGCAACTGTTCCCCACGCGGTCGTCGTCGGGTCAAAGCTCTTCGCTGGTGCAGTGATGCTCACAGCGCTCATCGGCATCTATCGGCTCGGGCCCCTGCGCTCCGTTATGGACCGCGCGAAGATCCTCGCGCTCATCGCTCTCCTCTCGCTTTACTGTTCCCCCGTCGCTTGGCGCAGTGCCTATGGCCTCGTCTTTCTTGCAGCGTTCTTTCTATGGAACGAAGCTTTGGAGCACGGCGTCTCCAAGCTGGAGTTGCTCCTTCTCGTCCTCTGCACCCTCGAGTTCAGCTTCTTCTTCGACTCTCTCTTTCTCCGTTTCGCGCACGGAGTTTTGCTGTCCGCTACAGCCCTCCTCGCCCCCGCCTCCGGCTGCCTGCTGATCTTCTACACGCTCCACAAGATGCGTTTGTCCGAGCATGATCCGCACCCCGCTCCCACCGCTCACTCTCTTCACCCACAGCTCCGCGAAAGCGCCTGACCAACCACCTGGCTAACATCCTCGCATCGCCGCATTTCGCATCTCACACCTCGCATTTCGCATTTCAGGGGGTTCTTTGCACCTTCTTCGAAGATTCCGCATTCCCGCCGTCTTCTGCGCCCTGGCCGTGCTGCTTTGCGAGCTCATCAGCCACCCGTTCGCTGAAATGGGAATCTCCGACGACGGCCCCTATGTCGTGATGGCCCACACCCTCGCCGCCACCGGCCACATCCTCTACACAGGATGGGCTGCACCGATGCTTGTCTGGCAGCTCGTCCTCGCCGCCGCCTTCGTAAAGCTCTTCGGCTTCTCTTACTCCGTAGTCCGCATGAGCACCATCCTCATCGCGATGGCCATGGCCTTCGTTCTGCAGCGCATCCTGGTCCGCGCCAATATCTCTGAGCGCAACGCCACGTTCGGCACCCTCACCCTCGTCCTTTCGCCTCTCTACCTGGTTCTCTCCGCTACGTTTCTCACCGACATCACCGGCCTCTTCGCCATCGTCATCTGCCTCTACGGCTGCCTGCGCGCCCTGCAATCCATCACCGACAACAGCGCTATCGCCTGGCTCTGCTTCGCCGTGATCACCAATGCCGTCTTTGGAACCTCCCGCCAGATCGCCTGGCTCGGCATCCTCGTCATCCTTCCCTCCACCCTCTGGCTCCTGCGCTCGCGCAGCCGCGTCCTCCTCGCTGGATCGGCCGCCACCCTCGCCGGTGTGCTCTTCATCGTTGCCTGCCTGCAGTGGCTCAAGCATCAGCCCTACTCCATTCCCGAGCACCTTCTGCCCGACATCTTCCCCTTCGCCCACACCCTCGGCGAATTTGTCCACACGTTCCTCGATATCCCCTTCCTCCTCCTCCCGCTCTTCGCGCTCTTCCTTCCGCAACTCTGGAAGACCCGCCCCCGCATCCGCATCCTCATCGCCGCGATCGCCCTGGTCTACCTTCTGCTGGCCATCCACCTGCGGTACACACACCCCGACTTCCTCCTCGAGCCCACCGCCGGTGCCCGTGGCGGCTGGGTTGGCGTCCACGGCATCCACGAGGGCACCGACCTCCTCGGCGAGCCTCCCATCCTGCTCCATACCGGCCTGCAGATTCTGATCACGATTGTCTCCATCGGCGGCCTGCTCGGCCTGCTCGCTTCCTTCCTGTGGCACAACCCATCGCTTGCGGCCGACCCCGCGTCTACCGGCACGTCGTATCCCGCCGTCTCCTGGAAGCAGCTCGCGATCCTCCTCGTGCCCTACACCGCCGTGTACACGCTGCTTCTTCTTCCGCGCGCCACCAACCTGCTCTTCGATCGCTACATGCTGGGCCCGCTCATCGTCCTCGTCCTCTGTCTCGTCCGTTACTACCAGCACAAGGTCGATCCCCGCATCCCCGTCGCCGGCCTTCTCCTGCTCGCGATCATGGCAGCCTTCGGCGTCGTTCTTACCCACAACACGTTCGCGTTCTATCGCGCCCGTGTAGCCCTCGCCGCCGAACTTCACGCTGCAGGCATTCCCGACACCTCCTTCGACGACGGCTGGGAGCACAACTTTGATGTCGAGCTTCAGCACTCCAACCACATCAACTTCCCGACCATCACCATCCCGGCCCACGCCTACATCCCCACACCCCAGCCTTCGCCGTTCCACTGCCATGCCTTCTGGTACGACTACACGCCACACATCCATCCTCTCTACGGCGTCTCCTTCGATCCCAGCGCCTGCTATGGTCCCGCGCCCTTCGCTCCAGCGCACTACTCCCGCTGGCCCTACGCCACACCCGGCACCCTCTACGTCGTCCGCTACACGTCACCTTCGCATCCATGACCGATTGCTATCCTGTAACCACGATGCAGCCCTCCTGCATCGCTTGATCGAAGCAACGCTCAACCTTCCCTGGAGGCTCATTGCAACTCGTCCGCAGGTACCGCATTCCAGCCTTGTTCTGTGCCCTCTGCGTGCTGGTCTGCGAACTCGTCAGCCGCCCCTACGCCAACATGGGTATCTCTGACGACGGCCCCTACATCCTCATGGCACAAACCCTCGCCTCCACCGGACACGTCGTTTACAACGGGTGGGCGGCAGCCATGATCGGCTGGCAGCTCTACATCGGCGCTGTCTTCATCAAGATCTTCGGCTCTTCTTTCACCGCCGTGCGCATGAGCACACTCTTCGTTTCCTTGGCAACCGCCTTTCTCCTGCAGCGCACCTTGGTCCGTTCCGGAATCACCGAGCGTAACGCGGTCATCGCCACGCTCGCCCTGGCTCTTTCTCCGCTCTACCTCTTGCTCTCCGTCACCTACATGAGTGACATCTTTGGCCTCTTCGCCGCCCTCATCTGCCTCTACGGTTGCCTCCGCGCCCTCCAGTCCGCCACGCCTCGCGGCGCGATCCTCTGGCTATGCTTCGCTGTCGCTACCAACGCTCTCTTCGGAACCGCACGTCAGATCGCCTGGCTGGGCGTTCTCGTCATGGTCCCGTCCACCCTCTGGCTGCTTCGCGCCCAGCGCCGCGTCCTGATCGCGGGATCCGCCGCCACTCTCGCCGGAGCGCTCTTCATCTTCGCCTGCATGCAGTGGCTCAAGCGACAGCCCTACGTCCTTCCGCCGCAACCCCTGCCGGCTCATTTCCCGCTTGCCAGCAGTCTTCTTACACTCGCAGATTTCTTTCTCGCCATTCCCTTCCTTCTGCTTCCCATCATGGCCCTCTTCCTTCCCACCCTTCGCAAGAGCCGCCCCGCGGTCCTTGCGATCCTCGCCCTCGTCCTCCTCGGCTATCTCTTTCTCGGCATCTACCCGAGCCATCTGCGTGGGAATTTTCCGCTCGAACCAACCATGGGCGGTGGAGGCAACTGGATAAGCGTGCACGGAATCCACGAAGGTCATCAGCTCCACGGCAATCCGCCCCTGTTTCTCAACGTCCCCGCACAGGCATGGATCACCCTCATCTGTTTTGGTGGCTTGCTCGCCATTCTGGTCTCCCTGCTGCCGTTTTATAGGATGCATCCTCATAGCACGTTGCCATCCGTGAAATCCCCGCAGGATCTCTCGTGGAAACAACTTGCCATCCTTCTTGTGCCATTCGCCTTCGCGTACACAGCTCTTCTGATTCCGCGCACGGCCACGGGCTGGATCTACGACCGCTACACGCTGGAGCTGGGCCTGGTCGCTCTCATCTGTCTGGTCCGCTATTTCCAGGAGCAGATTCAATCGCGCATTCCGCTTCTGGGCATTGCCCTGGTCGCGACGATGGCCGTCCTCGGCGTCGCCATCACCCACAATCATTTTTCCGTGTATCGCGCTCGCGTCGCCCTCGCCGCAGAGCTCCGTGCCAACGGAATCCCTGACACCTCCGTCGACAACGGCTTTGAGCAGAACTTCATCGTTGAACTCCAACACGCCGACCACATCAATGACAAAACGATCGTGTATCCCTCGACGGCCTATGTCCCCACACCTCCTCTTCCCGCCAGCACCTGCAAGATGTTCTGGCACGACAAGACCCCCCACATCACCCCGATCTACGGCATCTCCTTCGACCCCAACGCCTGCTACGGCCCCGCCCCCTTCGCCCCCGCCGTTTACACCCGCTGGCTAGCTTCCAGCCCCGAAGCGCTCTACGTCGTCCGCTATACACCCGTCGCCACACCCTAGACCTTACCGTCCGCTTGCTAACCTGTAGCCATTGGACGACTCCCGCGCACCCTGCATCTGACCTACTCGCCGCGCTGTCTTGGAGGCTAATTGGAACTCGCCCGCAAGTTTCGTATCCCGGCTCTCTTCTGCGCATCGGCCGTGCTCGTCTCCGAACTCATCAGCCGTCCCTACGCCAACATGGGCGTCTGCGACGACGGCCCTTACATCCTCATGGCGCACACCCTCGCCACCACCGGACACATCGCCTATAACGGATGGGCGACGGCTATGCTCGGCTGGCAACTCTATATCGGCGCCGCCTTCATCAGGCTCTTCGGTTTTTCCTTCACTGCCGTGCGCATGAGTACGCTCCTGGTATCGCTGGCACTCGTTTTCTTCCTGCAGCGCACCTTTGTCCGCGCCGGCATCACGGAGCGTAATGCAACCCTGGCCACTCTCGCTCTGGTTCTTTCACCCCTCTACCTCATGCTCTCGGTCACCTACATGACCGATATCTTTGGCCTCTTCGCCATCGTCCTCTGTCTCTATGGCTGCCTGCGCGCCCTGCACTCCGCAACACCGAATTCGACGATTCTCTGGCTCTGCTTCGCTGTCGCTGCCAACGCTCTGTTCGGAACCGCCCGCCAGATCGCCTGGCTAGGCGTTCTCGTCATGGTCCCTTCCACTCTCTGGCTGCTTCGTGCCCAGCGCCGTATCTTGATCGCTGGATCAGCCGCCACTCTCGCCGGAGCGCTCTTCATCTTCGCCTGCATGCAATGGCTCAAGCACCAGCCTTACTCGGTCCCGGAACACATTTTTCGCGAAGCTTTCCCGATCGCCGATACCTTTTGGATCCTGACTCACCTTTTCCTCGAAGTCCCTTTCATTCTCCTCCCTATCCTGGGCTTGTTTCTGTTCAGAATCCGCAAGAGCGGCCCCCGCGGCCTCCTGATCATCTCCGCGCTCATCTTCGGCTACCTCTTCCTTAGCTTCTATCCCAGCCATCTCCGCGGAGAGTTCGTGCTGGAGCCCACCATCAACGATTGGATGAGCTCGCGCGGAGCGTTTCTCTTCATTCAGCTTCATGGTATGCCACCTGTATTCCTGCCAGAATGGTTGCAACTCTTGCTCACCATCGCTTCCCTGGGCAGCTTGCTCGGCCTGATCGCTGCGCTCCTTCGCCCCAGGCCAGCAGCCATCGCAGAGCCCGCCTCGGTCCAAATTTCGTGGAATCAGCTCGGCGGATTGGTCGTCCCCTTCGCGCTCGCTTACATCCTGATCCTCGTTCCTCGAGCCACCACCGCGATCCTGAGCGACCGATACCTCCTCGGTCTGCTCGTCGTCGCCATGCTCTGCCTCACCCGGTACTACCAGGACAGCATCCAGTCTCAGCTTCCACTCGCTACGGTTCTTCTCGTCGGCGTGATGGCCCTCTATGGCGTGACCTTCACCCATAATGCATTCGCGTTTTATCGCGCCCGCGTAGCCCTGGCCGACGAACTCCGCGCCGCTGGCGTTCCCGACACTTCGGTCGACAATGGCTGGGAATACAACTTGAACGTTGAGCTGCAGTACGCCACCCACATCAATGATCCCCACATTCTGGTCCCCGCACACTCCCACGTCCTGCCTTCACCTCCAGGTCCCATCGGCATCTGCCCCATGCCAGATTTCTGGAGGGAGTACACCCCCCATATCCGCCCTGTTTACAGCGTCTCCTTCGATCCGGACGCCTGCTACGGCCTCGCCCCCTTCGCCCCTATCCACTACTCCCGCTGGCTAGCTTCCAGCCCCGGAGCGCTCTACGTTGTCCGCAATACACCCCACTCCCAGCCTTAGCCACGCGACATCTTTCTCCAGAATTCTGAAGCACGCACGTTTGCTATCCTGAGGCAGACCCACACCTTTCCATACCCACTACCTAATGAATCGGGCAACAATGCAGATCGTTTATAAGTACCGCATTCCAGCTCTTTTCTGCGCACTCGCCGTCCTGCTCTGTGAGAGCATCGCGCATCCCGTCGCGAATATGGGATTATGCGACGACGGCCCCTATATCCTGATAGCGCAAACCCTCGCCAACACTGGCCGCGTCATCTACAACGGTTGGCCAGCCGCCATGCTTGGCTGGCAGCTCTATCTTGGCGCCGCCTTCATCAAGCTCTTCGGCTTTTCCTTCACTACCGTCCGCAGCTCTACGCTCCTCGTAGCTATCGTCATGGCCTTTGTCCTCCAGCGCACCCTTGTTCGCGCCAGCATTACCGAGCGAAACGCCACCGTCGGCACCCTCGTGATCGTTCTGTCGCCGCTCTCTCTCCTGCTCTCCGTTTCCTTCATGAGCGACATCTTTGGCCTCTTCGCGATCGTTATCTGCCTGTATTGCTGCCTCCGCGCTCTGAGCGCCCTTACGACTCAGCGCACACTCCTCTGGATTTACTTCGCCGTTATCAGCAACACAATCTTCGGAACCTCCCGCCAGGTCGCGTGGCTGGGAGTTTTCGCGTTGGTCCCTGCAACCCTCTGGCTCCTCCGCTCGCAGCGCCGAGTTCTCCTCCTCGGCACACTAGTAAACCTCGCCGGCGGCCTCTGCGTCTTCGTGTGTCTGCGCTGGTTTGCGAGGCAGCCGTACATCCAACCAGAACATCTGCTTCCGCCCCAATATCTTCCGGCCTCAACCATCTTCATCAACATCGTCCACGCCTATCTCGAAACTTCCTTCCTCCTTCTTCCCGTCATCACGGTTTTCGCCGCGGGAATCTGGAGGGACCGTCGCACTCTCTCAATCGCTGCTTTCGTCTCTCTGTGTTACATCGCGCTGAGCATCCAGCGAGGATTTATCCCTATGCTGCAACCACCCATGGGCGACTGGGTCACCGTGTTCGGCACCGTTCATGAGGTCGGCATTAACGGCGAACCCACAATTCTGCTGCGAACCTGGGTGCGCGTGCTGATCACCATTGCGTCTTTGGGCGGCCTGCTGGGCTTGGCAGTATCTTTCATCCGTGCCCGCAGACACCCGCCAATAGCAGCTCACGCAAAGCTCTCCTGGCGGCAGATGGATGTACTGCTCGGCTCATTGATTGTCGCCTATACGGTTCTTCTTATCCCCCGCGCAGCCACCGTCGGACTCAGTGACCGATACGTGCTGGAACTGGCCGTCCCCGCCTCATTCTTCCTGTTGCGTTATTACCAGGAAAATTTCCATTCGCGCCTGCCGCGCGCCTCGGTCCTGTTACTTGTCATCGGCGCCCTCTACGGCATCCTCACTACCCGCAATACCTTTGCGCTCTACAGGGCACGCGTTGCTATTGCGGACGAGCTCGGCGCCAATGGCATCCCCGACACCTCTGTCGACAACGGTTGGGAGTACAACTTCAACGTCGAACTGCAGCACGCCCCCTCCCTCAACGACTACCGCATCGCCACACCCGCCAACGCCTACGTGCCCACGCCTCCCCTCCCTGACGGCCTCTGCAACCTGATCTGGCATGACGACACGCCGCACATTAACCCGCACTACGCCATCTCCTTCGACCCCAATGCCTGCTACGGCCCTGCCCCCTTCGCGCCCGTTGGTTACTCCCGCTGGCCCTTCCAAACCCCCGGCACTCTTTACGTTGTGTGGTTCACGCCCCCGGCCAAACCCTAGGGCCCCGAACCACCTTGCTATCCTTGTAGACGATGGTTGCAACTCGCCGTACACCCTCAACAACCGCTGCTCCCCAACGTTACCTTTGCGTCCACGGCCACTTCTACCAGCCGCCGCGCGAGAACCCCTGGCTTGAAACCGTCGAGCTCCAGGAATCCGCCGCACCCTACCACGACTGGAACGAGCGCATCACCTCCGAGTGTTATGCCCCCAACGGCGCCTCCCGCATCGTCAACCACGAGCATCAGATCATCCGCATCGTCAACAACTACGCCCGCATGAGCTTCAACTTCGGGCCCACCTTGCTCAGCTGGCTCGAAGACTTCGCTCCCCGCACCTACCGCATGATCCAGGATGCCGACCAGGCCAGCGCCTCGCTCTACTCCAATCACGGCTCCGCCCTCGCCCAGGTCTACAACCACATCATCATGCCGCTCGCCTCCGAGCGCGACGCCCGCACCCAGATCCGCTGGGGCATTGCCGACTTCGAGCACCGCTTCGGCCGCAAGCCCGAAGGCATGTGGCTCGCCGAAACCGCCGTCTCCCGCTCCGTCCTAGACCTCCTCGCTCAGGAACGTATCCAGTTCACCGTCCTCGCTCCCCACCAGGCCGCCCGCGTCCGCAAGCTCTCAACCGAATCCCCCACCCCACCGGGTGCCCCATCTTCGCCGATGGCCTCATCGTCGGCTAAGGTGGGAGGAGCCGCAGCCGATTCCGAATGGCTCGAGACCCCCGACGCCACCGTCGACCCCACCGTCGTGCAGCCGCCAGCGGGATCCGATTGGATCGAAACTCCCGACGCCACGGTCGACCCTACCCAACCCTATCTCGTCAAGCTCGATAACGGCCGCTCCATCGCCGTCTTCTTCTACGACGGCCCTCCCTCCCGCGCCATCGCCTTCGAAGGTCTCCTCAACGACGGCGAAACATTTGCCCGCCGTCTCCTCTCCAACTTCAACCCCGACAAGCCAGCCTCCGAACCTCAGCTCGTCCACGTTGCCACCGACGGCGAATCCTACGGCCACCACCACAAACACGGCGAGATGGCTCTCAGCTACGCCCTCAACTACATCAAGGACAACAACCTCGCGCGCCTTACCAACTACGGCGAGTTCCTCGAAAAATTTCCGCCCACCTGGGAGGCCGAGGTCGTCGAGAACACCTCCTGGTCCTGCGCCCATGGCGTCGAGCGCTGGCGTTCCGACTGCGGCTGCAGCAGCCGCTCCGACTGGAATCAGCGCTGGCGCGGCCCTCTGCGCGAGGCCCTGGATCTCCTCCGCGACCGCACCGCACCCTTCGCCGAAGCAGTGTCGAAGCCTCTCCTCAAAGATCTCTGGGCCGCACGCGACGCCTACATCCACGTCATCCTCGATCGCTCCTCCGACAACCTCGACCGCTTCTTCTCAGCCCACGCCACCCGCACCCTCACCGCCGCCGAACGCATCACCGTGTTCGAACTCCTCGAGCTCGAGCGCCATACCCAGCTCATGTACACCTCCTGCGGCTGGTTCTTCGACGACATCTCCGGCATCGAGACCGTGCAGATCATCGCCTACGCCGGCCGTGTGATTCAACTCGCAAGTAAGCTCTTCGGAACGGCCACCGGTCCGGGTACCCCGCATCTCGACTCTGAGATGCGGGCAACAGCCACCACCCTCGAAGCCGACTTCCTCTCCATCCTCGCCCGCGCCGAGAGCAACGATCCCGACGCCGGCACCGGCGCCGACGTCTACCGCCGCTTCGTCAACGCCGGCCGCCTCGACCTCGAAAGCGTTGGCGCCCACTACGCCATCAGCTCCATGTTCCGCAGCTATCCCGACGCCGGCAACATCTTCTGCTTCGACGTCAACCGTCACTCCTACGACGTCATCACCTCTGGCCGCGGCCGCTTCGCCGTCGGTCGCGCCACCCTCTGCTCCCGCATCACCGAGGAGTGCGAGGACATCTGCTTTGTCGTCCTTCACCTCGGCGACCAGAACCTCTCCGCCGCCGTCAAACGCTACACCCCGCAGGACGCCGCCGCCTGGGAAACCTTCATCACCAACGCCCGCAACTCCATTCGCCACGCCAATCTTCCCGAGCTCATCCGCTTCATCGACGGCTACTTCGACAGCACCCTCTACTCCCTCACCTCGCTCTTCGCCGACGAGCAGCACCGCATCCTCCAGAGCATCCTCAACCAGACCCTCTCCGAAGTTGAAGGCTCGCTCATCCGCATCTACAACGAGCACGCCACCCTGCTCGATTTCCTCGCCGACGCCAACGTCGCCGCACCTCCCGCCCTCGCCCTCACCGCCGGCTTCGCCATCAACGCCAGCCTGCGCCGCTTCCTCGAAGCCGAAACCTTCGACTCCGCCGAGATCGCTCGTCTCCTCCACCGCGCCGAAGTCGATCACGTCACCCTCGACAACGATCTCCTCAGCTACACCGCCGACAAGCGCATGAAGCGCGCCATGGTTCGCCTTGAAGCCGCCGCCGAACAGCAGGCCCCGCAGAACCTCTCCATCCTCAATGAAACCCTCGCTATCGCCGAGTCCCTCCGCACCCTCCCCATGGAAGTCAACCTCTGGCAGGCGCAGAATATCTGGAACGACCTCCTCCGCCGCTCCGACGCCACCTACTGGTCCCGCGAGTGGCGCGAAGGCTTCCGCAAAGTCGGCCGCGCCCTAAAAATCTCCGTCGACGATCTCGTCGTCGACCTCAGCGTCCGCACCTTGTAGCTCTCCTACTGCGCCGGCTTCTCCAACCTCTCGCCCAACGCCACCGGCGTCCCAAAATCCGGCGCCCCATCCTTCCCCCACGTGAACTTCTGAATCCGCGGCGACCGCATCCCGCCGCATCCCATCCCGGGCCCTGGATTCGCGTGATAAATAATCCAGTCCTGCTTTCCATCCGGCGACGTGAAGAACCCGTTATGTCCCGGCGAGTACGCATGCGCCGTCGCGTCCGTGCTCAGCAGCGGATGATCGATCTTCGTCCAGCTCTTCGCATCCAGCGGATCTGCATCACGATCCGCCTCCAGCGCCCCCAGCGAATAAAAATCCGTCCAGCACCCCGACGCCGAATACACAATGAACATCTTCTTCCCATGAGCCAGGAACTCCGGCCCCTCGTTCACATTCACATGCCGCCCCGGCAGGTCGCCATGTTTCTCCCAGTCGTATACCGGCTCCGAGATCAACGTCCGCGGCGAATCGATCGTCCACGCATTCTTCATGTGCGCAATGAATAAATCCTGCTCCCCATCCACCGCCCCCTTCCACCCCGACCTCACCAAATAGTGCTGCCCCCGCAACTCAAACGTCGTCGCATCGATCGCCCACCGGTCCGTCGCGTCTCCCACCTTCCCCAGCAATCTCCATGTTCCTTGCATCGGATCGTCGCTGTCGTTCTCCACCACAAAGATCCTGTGCCCCGAATTCTCTCCCGCGTCCGCCGCAAAATAGATGTACCACTTCTTTCCCCACCGATGCAGCTCCGGCGCCCATACCTCCTTCGACCACGCATGCCCCGGCTCCGGCGTCCACACCGCCTTCACCTCCGCATTCCGCAGATCCGTAATGTCCGCCGTCTTGCGCAGCGTCAAATTCCGTCCCTCAGAATTCGAGTAGTAGTAGAACCCCTTCCAATACACCACCCACGGATCGGGCCCTCGCTCCAGCAGCGGATTCGTAAACGTGTCCGTCTTCACCGCACTCCCCACCGCCGCATTTCCCACCGCACCCGTCTGCGCCACACCCAGCGAGCCGCCGCCCAACACCACCGCCAACACCATCCATCCCATCGTCATCAGGCCAAATCTCCTCCAGCCATTCTAAGGACATCCGCGCCCCCCGCCAGCACCCCTAATCTCCCGCCTTTGCCACCGGCCACACCGGGCTGGCCAGGCGAATGTTCATCATCGGCCCGTCCCCATACAACGGACCCTGCGATCGAGCGAACGTCGGCGCCGATCCGCGAATGATCCACACCTGGATATTCGGCGGCGCCTTCCCCACCAGCGGCGCAATCAACCCGATGGCTCCGCCCAGCACGATCTTAATCTCGTAATGGGTCGCCTTCGACGCCACCTCGACCACCGAACAGTTCTCCTCGCCAAGATTCGTGATCACCAGCTTCACCACCCGCGGCTTCGGCGCCATCACCACCATCTCCACCGTCATCCCCTGCTGCGCCGCCTGCATGTTCTCCATCACCACCGGAATCAGCCCATTCGCCAGGTCCGTTGGCAGCGTCATGTGCTGGCTCGTTACGTCCACCTTGCCATCTTTATTGCTCGACCGCACCGTCACCATGCCGCTCGTTGCGTCGATCAGCACATCCAGCGGATGAGGAAACGATGGCCCCTTCTGCACATGACGATCGCTGATCAAATGAAAGGTCCTATGCTGCGTGTACACCGTCGTCTCATCGTCCACCGAACCATCCTTGAAGTGGAAGATCGTCTCCGAGGTGATCCGATCGCCACGCACAAACTGCAGGCTGTCTCCCGAAGCCACCACGCTCCCGCCCTCCGAACGCAGCTCCAGAAATCCGTGAAAGCTTCCCTGCACATACCGCACCGGCATCGCATCCGCCCGCGCTCTCGGCATCCACCCCAACAACAGCAACGCAATCAGCGTCCCGGACATGAAGCTTTGCGCGGACGAGCGTACGCGTTGCGTGGAAGAATTTGAGAGTTGCGCAGCAAGACGCAAGCAGGGTGCAGACGACCGTTTCATAGCATCTCCATGACAGGCGACAAAGCCTCGAATGCACCTCAATCGCCTGTTAGAGATGTTTTCCACCGCGTTCGTGTCTCAAGGTAGATGGCACCCTTCATCGCATCAGTTGCACCATGCAGCAGTCCTATCCACGTAAAGTCCATCGCCAGCCACGCGAAGCCCATCGCCGTCCGCGCAGGACCTCGCGTCCTTTACCCTCCTCGTCCACATCCGCATGCCGTTCGCCGATCACAAAATCCAACTCATTGGACAGAACTCGCTCTCGATCTCACCATCTTCGGCGCCGCCTGGGTTCTGGCCGACTCGTTCGCCCGGCTCAACCTTGTCAAGCCCCCACGCCTTCCCCGTCTGGCATAACTCCATGAAAACACTGCCGATAGAGTTCCAGGAAACTTGGCATAGTTACCCCCGCCGCTCTCGATAATGGAACTAGCGCATCGTCTTGAAACAGCCGGAATGCTCCCCAAGACACACGGAATTCCCTTTTGGAGACAGTTCAATTATTTGGGCGCCAAGGTGATAGGCGTCACATAGACATCGGTGTGCAATCTTATACATTGGTTGAACAGACGGGCTACGCCGAGCTCTATATGCCCAAGGTCGATGCCGTCGCCAGCACGTGGGGCGGCATAACTTTTGCCCCATGCCCCCCTACATCCGGTCCTCCCATGAAGGCAGACTTCCATAAGCGTAATAAATACGCTGACTAACCCACGCGTTCAGCAACGGGTTGTCCCAAAACGTCCTTGAATCGATTGAGAGCCCAATGCGGGCATTTGTGTTGGGCTTCGCGTTCCTGAGAGCGCGCTAGAGACGACTCAGTACAGGCCGTCAAGCAACACATCGAGCATATCGAAATCCACCGTCTTGTCTGGATTCCACCGATGAACAAAGTACCGTTTGGGATCAATCATGTTTCACCGTGTTCGTACGTCAAAAGCAAAAACAGCCCCCTTCCGGGGGCTAAGGCTGCTTTACTCTTGGCCCAAATTTAGTCCTGCCCCATATATATTTTGTCTGAGCTAGATTGAACGGTAATAAATACGCTGACTAAGGATTGCAAACGGAATACTTTGGGCCAAAAAAACACCGGGGGGGGTGCCCCCAACGCCACAACCATCCTTCCCTAAGTCGGCTCGGACATATCAGCCGGCTCCATAAGCGGCTATAGTCCCGCGCAGAGCCACGCCGAGAACCGAGTGCTGATGACGTGCCGTCCCACGATCGGGGACGGCATTACATCCGTCCCTACCCTCTCCAGAAGCTGATCACCAAACCGCCCGCCACGATCAGGCTTCCGCCTACCCAGATCGGAGCGGTCGGCGATTGCTGAAACCGCACCTTCGCCACCACCTGCGCCACCACGAAGAACAGCGCCACATACGCTCCCAGCAGCTTGCCAAAGTCCCACTGCGGCAGGTTCACGCTCAGCCCATAGAACCCCAGCACCGCGACGCCAGCCACAAACCACAACGCCCGCTGCGCACCCGACGAGCGATACAGACCCGACTGGAAGAACGAATCCCCCAGTACCTCCAACGATGCCGCCACCACCAGCACCACGAACGCTCCCAACGGCGAAGACACCATCTGATTCAGCACGCTCTTCATCGCACTTCTCCTCACCCGCAAATATTCTGGAATGCATCCGAGTCTACTAGACCGCAGCGTTCTCGCCTCAACACGGCGATCGCACCTGCATGCAAATACAGATAGACTGGTGACTCACACCAACCAAACCCAAGCCAGCGGAACGATCCGTGTGCCAGAGGAGCTGTACGTGATATTGATCGGCTATCTATTAATGGTCTCCGGTTGGTTGCTGGTCGTGGCGTCCCTTTTCCTGCTCGGCGGCCTCGGGCAACGCTTCGCCTTCGTCATCGCTGGCCTGTTGGTCGAGCTCCTCGGTCTCACCCTCATCGCTCTCCGCTATCGCTCCCTGCAAAGAGGCCCCGAATGACCCCTGACCTCTGCCTTGTCTGCATCATCCTCATCCCGCTCGCCGCAACTGGCCTTGCTCTCATCCATCAGGGCCTCGGTCGCTCCCGAAGTGCAGCGCACGCCATGCTCGCCACGCTCTGCTCCCTGGCCATCGCCGCGATCGTCTTCGTCCTGATCGGATCCTCCTGGATGGGCTTCTCGGGAGGTCTCGCTCACACCCTCCACCTCGCCGGCAAATCCATCGACTGGCTCGGCGCCGAGCCACTCTTCGCCACCGGCCTCACCTCCAACGGCACTCACGGCTCCTACCCAGCGTTCGTGCTCGCCTTTGGCATCTTCGCTGCAGGCCTCGCCTCCATCATCCCGATCAGCGCTGGCACGGACCGCTGGCGTCTCGCCACCATCTGCGCCGCGAGCGCCCTCTTCGCCGCCATCATCTTTCCCCTCTTCGCCCACTGGGTCTGGAGCAACGGCTGGCTCGCCCAGCTCTCCCCGCTCTTCGGCCTCCCTCCCTTCGTCGACCTCGGCGGAGCCGCAATCCTTCACGTCCTTGGCGGTCTCGCCGCTCTCTCCGTCGCCTGGATCCTCGGCCCGCGCCAAGGCAAGTACGCCGACCGCATCGCCACCGCCATCCCCGGCCACAACATCGTGCAAGTCCTCTTCGGCTGCATCCTCGCCCTCATCGGCTGGATCGGCCTCGACTGCGCCGCAGCCATCCTCTTCTACCGCATCACCTATCCCGAAATCCTCCTCACCCTCATTAACGCAGTCCTCTCCGCCTCCACCGGCTGCCTGGCCGCAGTCGTCACCACCCAGCTTCGCTACCGCAAGCCCGACGCCTCCCTCAGCGCCAACGGCTGGATCGCCGGCCTCGTCGCCGGCTCGGGCGGCTGTGGTCTTCTCTCTCCCCTCGCAACCATCCTCATCGGCCTCGTCGCCGGCGCGCTCGTCACCCTGCTCGTCGAGACCCTCGAGCTGCGCCTCTTCATCGACGACCCCGGCGGCGCCATCTCCGTCCACCTCGGAGCCGGCCTGTGGGGTATTCTCGCCTTCGGCCTGTTCGCCCCCACCATCGGCTCGCGTCCAGCCCTCATCCTCACGCAACTCATTGGAATCGCGACGCTGCTGGGCGTGATGTTCCCCCTCATCCACATCTTGCACCGACTACTCAACAAGCTCATTCCCTTCCGCATAGACGCCGACGGCGACTGGCAGGGCATGGACATCCGCGAGCTGGGCGCCGGCGCCTACCCCGAGTTCGTCGTTCATGCCGACGAGTTCGTCCCGCGTTAGCGAACCCTCGATCGCTGCGAATTATCTTTTTAGTGATGCCGCGAAACCAGCAACAGCAATCCGAACAACAGCACCGGTATCAGCGCCAACCCCGCATACAAAAGAATTCGCCGTCGCTCGGGCGATCGCCGCGTCCTCCAGCGCTCCGCATCCGGGCGCGCAGCCACTCCCACTTCTTCCTGGTGCCGCAGATCGTGTGCCATCTCCCGCGCACTGGCATACCGGTTCTTCGGCTCGCGCTCCATCGCGCGATACACAATCTCCTGCAGCTGCGGCGAAATCGATGGCTCTAGCTCTCTCGGTGGCACCGGCTGATTCAACAGCCGGTCATTCATCACGGCAAACGGGTTCGGCCCCGAAAACGGCACCACACCCGTCAGCATCTCGTACAGCATCACTCCTAGAGCATAGATGTCACTGCGCGCATCGCCACGCTTGCCTCGCACCTGCTCTGGCGAAATATAGTCAGGCGTCCCCATGCTCTGCGAAAAGTGCGCAAACGTGAGCCGTCGCGCACCAGCACTCGCAGCGATGCCGAAATCGATCAAGTGAATCTCATCGTCATCCCCCACCATGATGTTCTCAGGCTTTAGATCGCGATGCGCCACGCCATTTGCGTGAACGTAATCCAACGCATCGCAGATGCCGATCATCAGCTTCACCGCGCGCTCTACCGGTAGTTTCTTTTCCTCGTTCAACATCTGGCGCAGCAGCCGGCCATCCAGCCACTCCATCACCATATACACCTGCGTGCGCTCAGGATTCGCAAAGACCTTCATCACGCCCGGGTGATCGATGCGCGTGCCAATCTCCTCCTCGCGACGAAAGCGATCGAACATCGTTGGATCGCTCTCCACCTCAGGATGCGGCACCTTGATCGCAACCTGCAGCCCACTCTTCAGATCGCGCGCGCGAAACACCGTCGCCATGCCGCTGGTCGCAACAACGTCCTCCAGCTCATAACCGTCGAGCTTGTCACCGGGTCGAAGTGTAAGATTCGGCGCGATCATCTATAGCAACCTGTACGGTCGGCCACGATAAAGCCCCATTCGTTCTATCGTCTTTACACGAATCAACTGCACGCTGACATTATCCTGGCCACCGGCCTCATTGGCCGCCGCCACCAGCGCGTCCGCCGCCTTCTCCAGATCGCGGTTGCGCAGAATGATCTGAAGGATCGCAGTGTCCGGCACGTATCCATATAACCCGTCCGTGCAGAGCAACAGCACGTCGCCCGGAAGAATATTTACCGTGATGGTGTCCGCAGCGACAAACAACTCATTGCCGAGGGACCGCGTCAGTACGTGGCGTCCGTCATGCGCCGCAGCCTCTTCCTTCGTGAGAATACCCAGCCTCACCTGCTCAGCGGCCATCGTATGATCCCGTGTCAGCTGCGTTCCATTGCCGTTGCGAAAGAGGTAGCAACGCGAATCGCCAACATGTGACACAACCGCCGAGTCGAACCGCAACGCACACGCAACAAACGTCGTTCCCATGCGCGCACCCCGCAGCGCGGTAGCCAGCCCAGCGTCATACACCGCAGCATTGGCCTCCTGCACCAGCCGCGGCAGCAACGACACATGCATCACGCCTTTAGGAATCTTGCGGAAGCCCTCCAGCGCCGTCGTCAACGCAAGCGCCGAAGCAACCTCTCCTTGTTCATGACCGCCCATCCCATCGGCCGTCGCAAAAAACCACCCCTGCGACTGCACCTGCGCCGATCCCATGGGCAGCACATGGCCAATAGCATCTTCGTTGTTCGACCGTACCCTTCCCGGGTCGGTTCGTTCTGCGAACTCAAGATCGAGCATAAGAGAGTCTATACGCCGTTCAGAATCACGAAATCCAACCCCGCGACCTCAGTCTACGCCGAAGTCGGCCGCGATTCGATCAGGGCCGTTTTCCCTGCTGCCTTACCCGTCTTCAGGAAGTGGAAACTGCCATAAATGCCCCACACTGCCGCAATCCCAAGCGCCAGCAGCGGCTCCATCTTCGTGCCGTAGCCCATGAACGGCCCCACAAGATAAAAACCCATGCACGCAAGATTGGCGCACAATCCAAACAGCGGAATCGCCAGATGCCGCACCGCGCTAAACCTCGGATGCTTATGATAAGCAACCATGCACAGCGTGCAACTGAGCGCATACAGGAGAAACGTGCCAAAGTTAGAAGCCAACGTTACCGTCAGAAGACTGTTCGGCAGAGCGGCCATCTTGTCGTGCGTCGTGTAACCGAAGCTCGAAAAGATGCCGTTCGGAATCGAAGCGATCGCCGATGCTGTTGGTGCGCTGCTATCTCCAAACACCAGCATCACCGCGATGCACCCGATTACAGCCGAGATCGCAGCCAGTGTCCACACCGCACGATGCGGCGTCAGGTTGTTCTTGTGCAGCAGGCCAAAGCGATTCGAAACCTCTTGGTCCTTACCCATCGCATAGGTCACACGCGCGCCCGTATTCATACATGAGAGCGTCGTTCCAATCAACGCCAGCACCACCGTCGCCGCCTCCGCAAGCATGAACGTGCGTCCATGTCCTTGCCCGAACAGCGCATCCCCCACCATCACCATCATGTCGCCAATCGGCGCCGCCGATCCCGTCGCGCTCTGCATCGTGTAGCCACTATTCAGAAAATAATTCTCAGCAAAATATGCGAAGCAATAGAACACCACCCCCTGCACCAGCAGCGACGTGATCACCGCAATGGGCACGTCTTTCTTCGCATTCTTTGCTTCTCCTCCCATCGTTGTCACCGACTCAAATCCCACCAGGATCAGGATCGCGACCGTCGCCTGGATAAACACCCAGCTCCAACGATGCGGGCTCACTACCGACTTCGCGTCTTTGTGGGTAAGGAAGTTTCCCGCAGCGTCGTGCTCCGGATAGCTGACGTGATACGGAACCGGCTTGCCACTCGCATCCAATTGCGGCAGTGGCACTCCATTCAGGTCGCGCACGATCGTGTCCGTCGAAACTCCGCCCACCATCGCCGTCGCCGTCTTGAATTCGTAGGTGTACGCTTCACCGCTCGTCGAATCAAACTGGAATGCCACCGACCCCGGAGGATGATTCATTCGGTACCCCAAAGCCAGCACGCTGAAGATCATCAGCGCCGTAATCTGAATCACGTTGATGCCCAGATTGATTGCCGTCGAAGCATTCGCACCGCGATACGCGATATACGCCACGGCAAACGAGAAAACCACTGCCACGCTCATCATGAACAGCATTCCAGGATTCGACGCGCTCATGAAGTTCGGATACAGCGTTCCGACCAGGTATCCGCACACGATCCCCATCGTCCCCACCATCACTCCTGGATAGATCCAGTAATAAAGATGCGACGCCCACCCCACGATAAACTTCGAGATACGCGCATACTTCCAGGCGCGCTCACGGTTCAGAAACGCCTGCTCCGCAAAATAATAAGAGCTCCCGGTTCCGGGATAAAGCTTCGCCATCTCCGCATAACACACCGCAGTGGAAAGACAGAGCAGCAACGCACCAACGACCCCCATCCACATCGAAGGTCCGGTAACGCCCGTTCCCGCCTGAATGAAGAAGGTCAACCAAAGAAAAGCGCCCGGCGCAATCAACGCCATCGCATTGCTTGTGAGCCCAGTAAGGCCCAGTGTCTTTTTCATCTCGACTGCAGGTACGTCCGCCATGATACCCTCCGCGAATTCAAATCTGCTGACAGTTCAGAAAAACGAGTAGACAGTCCAGATGTAGGGGTCCCAACAAGCAGCAGGAGCCCCTGTGGTCAAGCCGCTACAGCAACACCAATTTGCATTCTTACGTGGTCTTCAAACAGTTATTCAAGAACTCCATGCCGACTGGCAATGGGGTAGCCTTCACACACTGGGACATGAGGTAGATGAGCTAGTCTAACCCGAAATCAGGTCGAAGCCCCCAAGGAAAATTGCAAACGTTTAGCGCTCCGAACAGGCACTAACCACGTCCACCCGCTTCAGACCAAATCGCTTCATGCACCTCTTTATACCGCGAGATGATCTCCTCGTGGTTTGCATGTTGTTGATCCCGAAGTATGAAGCGCCCCCCAACAACGACGTCCCGGACCGCAGACCGGCTCATCGAAAACACCAGCGTCGAAAGTAGATCCTCGGCAGAGTTTCCCGCAATCGAGCTGTCATCGAGATCGATCGTAATAAAATCGGCAAGCCTGCCCGGCTCAAGCGTTCCCGACGGCACTGCTAACCCGCGCGCTCCATTCGCCGTAGCAGAATCAAAAAGATGCGCCGCCAACGTCTTCCCGCCAACCTGGTCCAGAATTGCTCGCTTCTGCTGCAACAGCCGCAGGTGATACTCCAACTCCCGCGCATCTTCAAGCGGATCAATCTGCGCCTGGCTGTCCGACCCCAGCGCAAAACGGATCCCCGCCCCAAGCATCTCATCCGCGCGCACAAATCCGTCGCCGAGATTTCGCTCCGTCGTCGGGCACGAGCAGATCGTAGTCTCTGCGCGCGCCAACATCGCTATCTCCTCCGCCGTCACATGCACCCCGTGCACCGCGGTAAAGTCCGGCCCAAGAATTTTCTCTGCAGCGAGCAAGTCGACCGGCGTCGATCCATACTCGCGAACGCACGCTGCATTCTCCGCAACCTGCTCCGCGACATGCATGTGCACCGGAAGCCCGTTCGCCCGCGCCCACGCAGTGATCTCGTGAAGTTCACCCAGTGGCACCGCCCGAACACTATGGGGAGCAACGCCAAAATGAACGCTCGGATGATCTGCCGAAACCTCCTTAACCAGCGCCGTCATGTTCTCAAGAAACGCCTTCGCCGATTCATAAAAGCGACTCTGCCCCGGCTCTGGCGGCAATTCAAATCCCGCACGAAGATACGCGGTTCGCAGCAACACGATCCGGATCCCCACCGACTCCGCCGCGGCAATCACCTGCTTGCCCAGCAGGTTTGGATCGTCATAAGGTTTTCCATCCGGAGCATTGTGCAGATAATGAAACTCACCTACGGCCGTCGTGCCCGCAAGCACCATTTCAAGGAACGCCATACGCGCAACGTCATATACCTGCTGCGGATCAAGTTGGCTCGCGGCGTAATACATTGTTCCGCGCCACGACCAGAAATCTCGTCCACTCACAACGCGCGACTCTGCCTTTCCGCGAATCAATCGTTGAAACGAGTGAGAGTGAGTATTTACGAATCCGGGCATCAACGCCTTGCCCGGCATCTCGACAACCGTTGCCGGCGAGCGATCCAGATCGTCGTCACGCTTCAAAACAAACCCTTCGGGACTCACCAGCAGCTCACCACCCGCAACGAATCTGCCGTCGACATACAGCAACTCTGGTCGATAAAGAGTATTCATCCCACCACCCGCTTTCCGCCCACCCACACCTCGCGAACAGGACTCGCACCCAGCACGTACACCAGCTCGCGCCAATCCTCGTTATGCAGCACCACGAAGTCCGCCATGCATCCAGCCTCTAACCGACCTCGATCACGAACACCCAACGCACAAGCCGCATTCACCGTTCCCGCAGCGATCGCCTCACGCGCCGTCAATCCATTCATGCGAACCGCAAGCCCCAACGCGGCTGCAGCCGAATACAGCGGGCTTGAACCAGGATTCAGGTCTGTACCGACAGCTACCGCTGCGCCCGCATCGATCAGTCGCCGTCCCGGAGCCGCAGGAATTCCAAGATGCAGCGACACTCCCGGAAGAATCGTTGCCACCGTTGCGCTAGGTGCAATGGCCTCGATCTGCGCCTCGCCTGCGGCCTCCAGATGATCGACACTTAGCGCGTCCATCCGCACACCCATCTCAACGCCGCCGATGCTATGAAATTGGTCGCTATGCAGCTTCACCGACAGCCCATGATTCTTCGCGCAAACAAACATCTGCTCCGCTTCCGCTAGATGCCAGGCCTCTCGCTCAACAAACACATCCACAGCACTGGCAAGCTTTCGTCGAGCAACCTCCGGAATCAGCTCCGCGCACACCTGTTCAACATACCGCAAACGCTCAGCTGACTCCATCGGCGGAAGATGAATCAGGAGCGTCGCAAGTATCCGAGCCTGCGACTCAGCCGCCAGCCTTGCAATCGCATCCAACATCGCAATCTCAGCGGAGATCGCAAACCCATATCCCGATTTCACCTCGATCGTCGTCGCGCCGGAGCGAAGCAGCGTCTCCACCCTGGGCTTTGCCAGCGCAACAAGTTCCTCTATCGAAGCCGCCGCCGTCGCTCGCACCGTGCTACGAATCCCACCGCCTGTCAGCAGAATCTGCTCATACGTCGCACCCGCAACGCGCGCTTCAAAGTCTCCCAACCGATCGCCGGCCCACACCGCATGGGTATGCGGATCGATCAAGCCCGGCAAAACGGCAGCGCCACCCAGATCAAGCGTCGCTGCAACTTCACCCGTCCAGTCACTCCTCGCACCCACCCAATCAATCGACTCTCCTGAGATCGCCAACGCCGCATCCTTCACGACCTTGAGTTCACTCATACTCCGGCCGTGTTTTGCCGACGCACCTTCAGCGGTAGCAAGCTGTGAGATTCCCGTGATGAGCAACTCTGTCTTCATCGCACACTCGGCAGATCCAGCCCTCGTTTCGCAGCCGTCTGTTTCGCCAATTCGTAGCCCGCGTCTGCATGCCGAATCACACCCATCGCCGGATCGTTGGTCAGGCACATCTTCAGCCGCTCATCTGCCTCATCGCTTCCATCCGCAACAGCGACGAGGCCTGCATGCTGGCTGTACCCCATCCCCACGCCGCCTCCATGATGAAAGCTCATCCATCCAGCTCCGCTTGCGACACCCGTCGCAAAGTTCAGCAGCGCCCAATCGGAAACTGCATCCGATCCGTCCAGCATCCCTTCCGTCTCGCGATAGGGGCTGGCCACCGATCCTGCATCCAGGTGATCCCGCCCAATCACAATCGGCGCGCTCAGTCGCCCATCCCGCACCATCTGATTGAACAGCAGCCCAGCACGATCGCGCTCCCTGTACCCCAGCCAACAGATGCGCGCTGGCAGTCCTTGAAACGCAATTTGCTTGGAAGCAAACGTTAGCCATTCGGTAAGCCGCTTATCCTCCGGGAACAATTCCAACAGCGCTTTATCAGTGGCGTATATATCCGCCGGATCACCCGACAGCGCCACCCAACGAAACGGCCCGCGCCCCTCGCAAAACGAATCGCGAATAAACGCCGGCACAAATCCCGGATACGAAAATGCGTCCGTCACTCCCGCAATCTTCGCCTGCGTGCGCAAGTTGTTTCCATAATCAAACGCTACGGCACCGCGTCGTTGCATCTCCAGGATCGCCCTCACGTGCTGGGCAATCGCCGCCTGCACTCGCACCACATACTCTTTAGGCTGCATCGACCGCAGAGCATTCAAATCTTCATCCGCCTTCGCCGGCGGCAGATATCCCCACAGCGGATCATGCGAGCTCGTCTGATCCGTGACCAAGTCAGGAATGAATCCCAACTCAACCATCTTCGGCAGCACCTCGGCCGCATTCCCCAGCAGCCCGATGGACACCGCCTCCCGCTCCCGCTTCGCTGCCTGCGCCCATTGAATCGCCTCTTCCAGCGAGCGAGTCGCCTTGTCCAGGTAGCGCGTCTCCAATCGCCGCTCAATCCGTTTTGCATCCACTTCAACGCAGATACTCACGCCGCCGGCAAGCTTTACCGCCAGCGGCTGCGCGCCTCCCATACCCCCTAGTCCCGCTGTTACCGTGATCGTCCCCGCCAGCGTGTCGTTGAAGTGCAGCTTTGCCGCACCACGAAACGTCTCGTACGTTCCCTGCAGAATTCCCTGCGTGCCGATATAAATCCACGACCCCGCCGTCATCTGCCCGTACATCATCAGCCCCGCAGCATCCAGTTTGTCGAACTCCTCCCAGGTCGCCCAATGCGGCACCAGGTTGGAGTTCGCAATCAACACTCGCGGCGCGAGCCGGTGCGTATTCAATACCGCCACCGCCTTCCCAGACTGCACTAGGAGCGTCTGATCATTCTCCAACCGGTCCAACGTCTCGACGATCGTGTGAAAGCACTCCCAGTTGCGCGCCGCTTTCCCTCGTCCGCCATACACGATCAGCTCTTCCGGCTTCTCTGCCACTTCAGGATCGAGGTTGTTCATCAGCATCCGCTTGGCGGCCTCTTGAATCCAGCCCTTCGCTGTCCTGGTGCTACCGCGTGCTGCACGAACCGGAGAATATCCCTCACTCATCGAACCGCCTCCTCAATTGCGACCTGCCCAGCTTCCTGGTCTCTCCATCCATCATCCTCTAAAAACTTCGCTGCCTCCTCCATCCAAACCGACAGCACGCAATCTTCTTTCCAGGCTGGCACCCGCGTGCGGAAGCGGGACCGCGCTTCCTCTAGAGCCGGGGTACTCGTGTCTCCACGAAGATCGAGCGCCCGCGCGGCTGCCAACAATTCGATCGCAATCACCATCCGCGCCAGGTCCGCCGACTGCTCCAGCTTCAAACCCGACGTCATACCCATACTTACAAAATCTTCCTGGTTGCCGCTCGTCGGAATCGACCCCGTCGACGCCGGCGAGGCCAGCACCCGCATCTCCGCCACCAGCGCCGCTGCCGTCACCTGCGCCATCATCATCCCCGACTCAATACCCGGTTGTGACGCAAGAAATGCCGGAAGACCCTCGTTCAAACTCGGATTCATCAGCCGCTCCGTCCGCCGCTCCGAAATCCCCGCAAGCTGGCACACCGCGATCGCCAGATAATCCAACGCCAACGCCAGCGGAGCTCCATGGAAGTTTCCGCCCGACACAATCGCATCCTCGAAGACCAGCGGATTATCTGTAGCGCTGTTCAACTCAATCTCAAACACTCCCCGCGCAAACTGCATCGTGTCCCACGCCGCACCATGCACCTGCGGAATACAGCGCAGACAGTAAGCGTCCTGAATCCGGCTGCCCTCGCCATGCGTCCGCGGAATTGTGCTCCCCTCGAGCAACTGCAAAAGGTGCTGCGCGCTCAACACCTGTCCCGCATGCGCCCGCGCTGCGTGCAGCCGCGCATCAAGCGCAGCAGGCGTTCCCCGCAACGCCTCGATACTCAGAGCCGCCGTAGTTTGCGCCGCAAAGAAGAGGCCCTCCAATTCCTTCAGCCGCAGACATCCAATCGACAGCATCGCCTGCGTGCCATTCAGCAGAGAGATGCCCTCTTTGCCCTCCAACTTCAGCGGCTCCAGTCCAGCACGCTCCATACACACCGCGGCATCCAGCACCTCGCCCTGATACTCCGCTCGCCCCTCGCCAATCAGCGCCAGCGCCATATGCGCCAGGGGTGCCAGGTCACCACTAGCCCCAACGCTTCCGCGCGACGGAACCACCGGCGTAATCCCGCGGTTCAATAAATCACAGATGCGCTCCGCCACCACCGCGCGAATCCCCGACAGCCCTTTGGCCAGCACATTTGCGCGGATCAACATCATGCCGCGCACCACCTTCACTGGCAACGGCACGCCAATCCCGCAACAGTGGGACCGGATGAGGTTAACCTGCATCACCTCAATCTCGTGATCCTCCAGCCGGATATTCGCCAATAATCCAACGCCGGTGTTCAGCGCATAGACAGGCGTCGTTCCGCGCATCGCGTTCTCAACACGGTCACGCGACCGCTGCATTTGATCCAACGCTTCGACAGCAATGCCAACCTGTTCGCGACCTTCAGCGACGGCAACAACCTCTTCGATCGTGAGCGACGCCCCATTCAAAGTAATCATGCTGTAATCCTATGGACTTGCCTGGATGGAGGGGAACCTCCCTGCCGCGGTAATATGGCAGGTACACCGTTGATTCAAGGCCGAATGTCGCTAATATAGCCACAATCAACGGCTGAGCGCTCGCCCCGCACCGCTCGCGTTCACGCATCAACCGAACCCAAGGAGCGCCGCATGCTTCTCCACACTGGAATCGACCAGATCGACCGCAAAATTCTGCGGGAGCTTACCACCGACGCGCGCCTCAGCGTAGCCGAGTTGGGACGGCGTATCGGCCTCTCCCCCTCCGCCACCGCCGAGCGCCTGCGCCGCCTTGAGAGCCTCGAGTTCATTCGCGGCTACCGCGCGGAAATCAACCTGCAAGCCCTCGGCTTCACCATCACAGCCTTCGTGCGGCTCACCTGCGAGGGCACGCGCTACAAGCCGTTCCTCAAGTTCCTGCCCACGCTCGACGCCGTCCAGGAATGCCACCACCTCACCGGCAACGACGCCTTCCTGCTCAAGGTCGTCCTCGCCTCCATGACGGAACTCGAAGACCTCATCGAGAAGCTTCTACCCTACGGCAGTCCCACTACCAGCATGGTCCTCTCTACCCCACTTGAGAGAAAGCGTCCTCTTCGCTTCTAAGCAGACGCTCTTCAGTTGGCTTTTCCAAATCACCTGCCAGTACAAGCTCGATCTGTTCCAGCCCCCAATCCAGGTCTTCGCGGCGGATTACCAGCGGTGGCGCAATCCGGATCACAGTCTCATGCGTCTCCTTGCAGAGCACCCCGCGGTCGCGCAGCGCCTCACAGATCGGCCGCGCCGGCACGTTCAACTCAATCGCAATCCACAATCCCCGCCCGCGAACTTCGCGCACCGTCGTGCTGCGCATTCTCTGTAGCCTCGCCAGCGCATACGCTCCCAACTCGGCAGACCGTTCCGCAAGCCTCTCGTCCACAATCACCCGCAGTGCAGCGCGCGCCACAGCACACGCCAACGGGTTTCCGCCAAACGTACTGCCATGATCTCCCGGCCGAAACACTCCCAGCACCTCACGAGAGCTCATCACAGCCGACACCGGATAGAACCCGCCCGAAAGCGCCTTGCCCGCAATCAGAACATCGGGAGTGATCCCGTCATGCATATACGCGAAAAGCTTCCCAGTGCGGCCAAGTCCCGACTGAATCTCATCCGCGACCAGCAGAACGTTATTCTCCTTGCAAATATTGGCCACCGCCCGCAGATATCCCTCAGGAGGAACCACCACCCCAGCTTCTCCCTGAATCGGCTCCACGAGGAACGCCACTGTCTGCGGTGTGATCGCCTGCCGAAGAGCCTCTGCATCGCCAAACGGGACATGCCGGAAACCCGCCGGAAATGGCCCAAAACCCGCACGGTATTGTGCATCGGTGGAAAATCCAACAATCGAAATCGTTCGCCCGTGAAAATTATTCGAACAGACGATAATCTCCGTCCGATTCGTCTCGACCCCCTTGACCGTTTCGCCCCACTTCCTCGCCGCCTTCAGCGCCGTCTCCACAGCCTCCGCGCCGGAGTTCATCGGCAGCGCCATCTCGTAGCCCGTCAGCTCATGCAAATCCTTCAGCAACAACGGCAGCTGATCATTCCGAAACGCACGCGAAGTCAACGTCACCTTCTGCGCCTGCTCCACCATCGCCGCCAGAATCTTCGGGTGACAATGTCCCTGATTCACCGCGGAATATGCCGCCAAAAAATCCAGATAACGCCGCCCGTTGACATCGGTCACCCATGCTCCCTGCGCGCGATCAATCACCACATCCAGTGGATGATAGTTGTGCGCCCCATACTCCTCTTCCATTGCAATCAGCTTCGCCTCCATGCCGCCACCTGGATCGACCACATCACACGCCTCACTCTTCGCGTGGATCTCCGGAGTCAGCTTCATCACCAAACATTTTGCCGCGCCTCCAGCTTTCAGAAACTCATCGAGTCGCACCTGGATCACCTCGAATCCGCGGCCTCGAAGCTCCTGCTCCAGCTCCGGGCTAATGCAATTCAGCACGATCGTTCTACCCAGATTCACCGCATTGCAGGCGAACGCCATCGCGTCTGCTTCATGAACCGCGATCCGCCTTTCGGCCGAATACGCCGCCTCTATCTTCTTCAACGACTCGTCATCGAATGCCGGCGGATAGTAAAGAAGCGACCCATCCTCAAGCGGTGCAAAGCACGTATCGAGGTGGTAGAAGCGTGGATCAATCAGCCGCAGGCTGATCACCTCAACATCCCACAATCTCTGTAACGCGCCGTGACTGGCCTCGATCGATCGCGTACCGTGCCCGGCCCACAATCGCGAGCCATCCGTCGAGAACAGCGCATCTCCCTCGCCCTCAAACGGCGTGTCACGCGGCAGATCCACCACTGCGTATCCAGCCTTCCGGAACCACTCACGAAAATGTGGCTCCTCGCCCTGCCGCTCCGGATGATAGAAGCTGCTGATGGCCACCACACCGTCCCGCGCCAGCCCGGCATTCGCCGTGAACACCATATCCGGAGATCCCGCGATCGGTTCCACTAAATGGATCTCTGCCAACCCTGAAAGGACCGTATATAAGTCCTCCCATTGCTGCAAAGCTCGCCGCCGCGAAGAACTCCCCAGATTGCCCTTCATCCAGGGATTGATAACGTAACTCACTTCGTACAACTTCGGAACGCACATCAGAAGGGCAGGCCTGCCGGGATGAGTTGAGCTTTCCATGAACGGCTTCGTTGCCAGGCGCACATTAGCGTTGACATTATTAGGTGTCTGCATAGCCTGAAGAATGGCAGGCGAATTCGCAATCGTCAACGAGAATGATTATTCATGACTCGTTGTATAGATATGCGCATCCTTTTCTGCGAGAGGCATGCAATAAAACCATCAGGACTCACGGGAATAATCAGCAAACTAAGAAAACAACCTCGCAGCATGTCAGCATGTTTCCGCACCGAGTCCCTGGTCCCTATGCCGTGATGTCAAAGCTCACCCCCTGAGCAAGCGGCAGATCCGTTCCATAGTTGATGGTGTTGGTCGTGCGCCGCATGTACTGCTTCCACGCATCCGAACCGGACTCGCGGCCGCCTCCCGTCTCCTTCTCGCCGCCAAACGCGCCGCCGATCTCCGCACCCGATGTACCGATATTCACGTTCGCAATCCCACAATCGGATCCGGCAGCCGACACAAACCGCTCAGCCTCGCGCACGTTCAACGTAAAGATCGAAGACGACAATCCTTGAGGCACATCGTTCTGCAATCGAATCGCCTCTTCGAGTTCGCCATACTTCAACACATAGAGAATCGGCGCGAACGTCTCGCGTTTCACGACATCAGATTGTTGCGCGACCTCCACCAACGCAGGCCGAACATAGAAAGCACCTTCGGTTCCCTCCACAGTAACCGGCTCGCCTCCCGTAATCACCGCCCCACCGCTTCTTGCCTCGTCGAGAGCAGCCCGCATCCCCGCAAACGAACGGCCGTCAATCAGCGGCCCCACCAGTGTTCCGTCCGCCCTCGGATCCCCCACCCCCACAGACAGATATACCTGCTTCAATCGCGCAACCAGATCGTCGTAAATCGTGTCGTGCACAATCAAACGTCGCAGCGACGTGCAGCGCTGACCCGCCGTTCCCATTGCAGAGAACGCAATCGCCCGCAAGGCAAGATCGAGGTCCGCGCTAGGACAAACAATAGCTGCATTGTTTCCGCCCAACTCCAGGATTGCCCGCGCAAACCGTTTCGCCAATCGCGGCGCAACCGCGCGCCCCATGGCAGTCGAGCCCGTTGCAGACACCAGCGGAATTCGCGCATCATCCACGAGCATCTCTCCCAGCCGCGCATCGCCGATCAGCAGCGCCGAAAGTCCCGCCGGCACATTTCCCACCTTCGCCGCCGCTCGCTCAAACAACGCATGCGTCGCCAGCGCCGTCAGCGGCGTCTTTTCCGAAGGCTTCCACACCACAGCATTGCCACACACCAATGCCAGCGCCGCGTTCCACGACCACACCGCAACAGGAAAGTTAAACGCCGAGATCACACCCACCACTCCCAGTGGATGCCACGTCTCCATCATCCGATGGTTCGCGCGCTCCGACGCAATCGTGAGGCCCGCAAGTTGCCGCGACAACCCCGCCGCGAAGCCGCAGATATCGATCATCTCCTGCACCTCGCCAAACCCCTCGGATAGCAGCTTCCCCGTCTCGATCGTCACCAGCCGCCCGAGCGTTTCAATCTCCGCGCGCAACTCCTCGCCCAGCACCCGCACCAACTCTCCCCGCCGCGGAGCAGGAACATTGCGCCACTCCAGAAACGCTTCGTGCGCGGCTGCGATCGCCTCACGCGCAGCCGACTCCGTAGTCGTAGCCACGCGCGCAATCACCTGCCCTGTGATTGGCGTCCGCACAACCAGCTGGCCCTGGGAATACCTCTTCTCCGGCACGCCCAGGCGCGACAGCAACTCGTGAACCTCCTGCTCCAACGCAACCGTATCCGTCGTCATACAACTCTCCTTCAGCGTTCTCCGCGCACAAGCGCTCTTCGCCTTACTGCATCACCTGAACGATGCACTCTTCCAGCAGATCAAGCGCAACGTCCGTTTCATCCTGACTCACCACGAGCGGCGGGCAGAGGCGAACCGTATTCGCTCCACACCCCAACAGCAGCAGTCCTTTCTCAAAAGCGAGGTCGACGATCCTGTCCCGAAGCTCGCCGGCAATTGTGCGTGTCTTCTTGTTCTCAACGATCTCCACGCCGATCATCAAGCCGCGCCCGCGTACCTCGCCGACAATCTCATGTTTCTCGACCCACGTCCCCAGGCGCTCGAGTGCTGCGCCGCCAACCGTCGCTGCGTTGACCATCGCCTCGCGCTCAATGATCCCGATCGTCGCCAGAGCCGCCGCCAGGCACAACGGGTTTCCGCCAAACGTACTCGCGTGCGAGCCCGGCACCCAATCCATCACCTCGGCCTTCGATAGGCAAACGCCCAGCGGCATGCCCGATGCAATGCCTTTCGCCATGCACACAATATCCGGCTGCACGCCCGAGTGCTCAATCGCCCACCACTTGCCCGTGCGTCCCGCGCCCGATTGAATCTCGTCCACCACCATCAAAATTCCGTGGCGATCGCAAATCCTCCGAATCTCCTGAAGGAAAATATCCGGCGCCACCACATACCCGCCTTCACCCTGGATCGGCTCGACAAAAATCGCGGCAACCTCTTCCGGGGCCAGCAATGTCTTGAATAGCTTCTCCTCGATATACCGTGCACATCCCAGCGCAAACGCCTCCTGCTCCTGCGCCCCTCCGCTGCATCCGCGATACGCATACGGGTAGGGCACATGCGTTACACCCGGCACAAACGGAGCAAACCGCCTCTTCTGTTGCACCTTCGATGCAGTCAGCGACAGCGCACCCATCGTGCGCCCATGGAAGCTCCCCACGAAAGAGATAATGTTCGGCCGGCCCGTGTGATACCGCGCCAGCTTCATCGCGCACTCCACCGCCTCCGCGCCAGAGTTCCCGTAGTAGATGCGGTGCGGCCCCGGCATCGGCGCAATCGCCGAAAGCTTCGCTGCCACCTTTGGCATCAGGTCATAGTAAAAATCCGTGCCCGACATATGAATCAACTGCGCCGCTTGGTCCTGTATCGCCTTCACCACCTCAGGATGGCAATGTCCCGTCGACGTCACCGCAATCCCCGCTGTGAAATCCAGAAACTCATTTCCATCCGGATCCTCGATGCGACACCCATACCCACGCTTCACCACCAGCGGATATCCGCGCGTATAGCTCGGCGAAAGATAAAGATCGTCTTCGGCGACAATTCTCTTCGCCTTCGGACCCGGCACTGCCCCAACAAACTTCGGGCCGAAACGCGCATGCGTCTCCGGGCTTGCCACGCGTACAAACTCTTGTGTCTGTGTGTTCATCAAATTTCTCCTTTGGCATTGCAGCGGATAGAAGGCCATGTCCTCGAGAGGCATGAACGCATCGCTCATTTCGACGAAGTCGAAAGAACGCATGACACCATTGCGCTACAGGAGGAAGGCTTAATCGCCGGAGAAAAGATTGGGCCGCAGGCTGCTCGGTACCGCGCGCGAAGGCGCCGCCACACTCTCGCGTGTACTGGCATCCCTCCGGAATCCCTGGAGGTCCGTCGCCGAATTGCGCTGCATCGACATAGTGCTCCCGCTCGTTAGCGAGATTATAGCCCGGCCGCGCAAACCCCGGCCAGCACGCGTTTATTGCTTCCCGACAACCTCCACGGCCTCACCATTCGCGAATCCAACCTCCGCACCGGTATGCGTCAACTTCTGCGCCGCATCGTCCCAGCGCAGATGGCTCACCTCGAACTGCCCCTTCTCGTACGCGTACGTCCCGTCGTCGCGATACAGTTCGAACGCTCCATCCGCTCCGGGATACACTCGCACCTTCGCGACCTTCTGCACCTGGTTTGTACTCTCCACCACCGTACCCAGCGGCAGAATCGATCCCGCCCGCACAAACAGCGGAATCTCGTCGATCGGCGCGCTCACCGTAAGACTCTGTCCGCCATGCACCCGTTCGTTCGTCCAGAAGTTGTACCAGTCCGTTCCCGCCGGCAGATACACCTCGCGGCTCGTCATCCCTTGGTCCGTCACAGGAGCCACCAGCAGCGCCGGCCCGAACATATATTCGTCCCCAACATCCGCGACCTTCGGATCATCGCCGAAGTCCATAAACAGCCCGCGCATAAACGGCGCACCTGTCTCATGCGCATGCCAACCCAACGAATAGATGTACGGCATCAACTCATAGCGAAGCCTCAGGAATTTCTCCAGAATCGGCTCAGCCTGCTTGCCATAACTCCAAACCTCGTTCTCCGGCCGCGTTCCATGCGTGCGAAAATTCGGCTGAAACGCTCCATACTCAAACCACCGCACATACAGCTCGGGATAGTCGTCATACTCGCCAACAACCGAGCGCGCATCACTCGGATCAATCAGCACTGGCCGCTCCGGTTTGTGCGAGTGCGGCAGGGCCTGCCATCCACCAATATCCGTGCTCCAGTACGGCATGCCCGACGCCACAAAGTTGATCCCCGTCGGCACCTGCCGCTTCAACACATCCCACGTCGGGCTGATATCCGACGACCAGAAAATAGCCCCGTTATGCTGCGCCCCCGGATACGCGTCCCGCGCCAAAATCAGCGCGCGCTCTTTCATGTCCTTGCGCATGCCGTTATAAAACGCCGCGGTATGAAATAGCGGATACACGTTGAAGTACTGCGTCCCCGGCCCGATATGAAAGTAGCTCCCATTCGGCGACAAGTCCGGCTCGGTCTCATCCGCCCAGAACGCATCGAACCCCTTGTCCACGTAGTTCTCTTTCACTACGCCCCAATACCATTTCGCTGCCTCCGGGTTCGTTGTATCAATGTCCGACCCCGCGTGGTCATACGGCTCACCATTGGTCGGCGTCCCATCCGCCAGGTGTTCGAACCACCCGTTCTTAAGCAGCAGCGGATAATACCGGCTCCCCTCCACAAACCGCGGCCACACGCTGATCATCACGTGATAGTTCATCGCGTGCAACTCTTTCAACATCGCCGCCGGATCGGGCCACTTCTCCGGATCCATATCCATCTGCCCCATCTTCGTATACGTAAACCAGTCAATCACCAGGTCATCAATCGGCAAATGCCGCGCGCGATATTCTTTCGCCACCCCCATCAGCTCCGCCTGGTTCGAGTACCTCTGCTTGCACTGAATGTACCCATACGCCGACTTCGGCAGCATCGGCACATCGCCCGTCAGCGTTCGAAACCCCTCATAAATCTCGTCATACGTCTTGCCCGCAATCACAAAGAACGAAACACGTTGCCCCACATCGCTCGTCCACTTCGTCGAATTCGCAATCGCAAACGCCACCGTAGTCCGCGAAGGGTTATCCCACAAAATCCCATACCCCTTGTTCGTCACCACGAACGGCACGCACACACTCTGCCCGCCTGGCGCGTTGTAATCATGCGCACACCGCACCACGCGCCCTCGCCGGTCGAAGTACCCTTCCTGGTTCTGTCCCAATCCGTAATAGTGCTCATCCTTAGGCGCCGCAAACGTCGCCCCCACCTGGAAATAAGGATCATCCGTCGGCCGCCGCTCATTCAGGATGTTGTGATTCCCATCCTTATAGTTCGGCACCGACATCTCCCAACCCCGCATATCCAGCAGCGTCGCGCCCTCCGGAGTCTTAATCGACAGCCCCACATACGGCGTGTACCCGTTGAAAAACTTCGCCGTATCCGGCAGCTTCCCCGAATACGGCTTCGGCTGCGGCGCAACCTCCACCACCATCCGCGACGACTTCAGCACATCCCCCGACGCTCCGCTCTCCGCCGTCCATCCATCGCTCTGCGGTCGCGCCACAATCCCATACCCCGCGGCCCCCAGCGCCCGAGCTTTATCCAGACTCATCGTCACCCGCACAATATTCGGCGCATAAGCCTCCACCACCACCGTCGCCGCGCCCCGCTGCAGCGTCAACTGCTGTCCGCGCGAAGCCCCACCGATCGCCATAAGGCACGCAAGCAAACCAACGCCACGAACGACTGCAACCTTGCAATTCATATGCAACTCCTCCCTCACCCGACCGTTCTCGCTCAGGCTCTTGAAAACGCTTACCTACTCCACCCAACAACTCGTTATCTCGACCCGAGCGCGGCGTAGTGGAGAGATCCCTGCATTGGCTCCTGTACTTGCCTTTGCCGTTGCTCTTACTCTTGCTCTTATTTTTGCCTTTGCTTTTCTGGCTGTCATTCCGAGCGCAGCAAGGAACCTGCTGTCTGTCTCCCGTTCTTGCTCTAGCACCTCTACATCACCGACACCGTCGCCTTGACCGGCAAATCATCCGAACTCCCTCCCACCTTCACCACCACGCGATCCTTCTCCACCACGAACGCCTTCTGCCCCTCGTCCCAATACGCCAACGATTTCGCGGCCAGCGGCAATGTCACCGTCTTCACCTCTCCCGCGCCCAACGACACGCGCGCGAACCCCTTCAACTCCTCCACCGGCCGCGCCACGCTCGAACCCTCGTGCGACACATACATCTGCACCACCTCATCCCCTTCGCGCGAACCCGTGTTCTTCACCTCAACACTCACCATCACCGTCGCCCCATCCTTCAACATCGGCGCGCTTACTTGCAGATGAGAGTACGCAAAGCTCGTATAGCTCAACCCATACCCAAACGCATACAGCGGCTTCTGTTTGGCATACAGATACGTCCGTCCATCGCGAAGGTTATAGTCCATCATTGGCGGCAGATCCGCCTCATCGCGCACCCATGTCTGTGTCAGTCTTCCCGCCGGATCATAGTCGCCGAACAACACATCGGCCAACCCATCCCCCTGTTCCTCGCTGTTGTGAGTCATCTCCAAAATCGCCGGTACATGCTCCTGCGTCCAAGTCGTCGTATACGGAAAGCTTGCCTGCAACACCACCACCGTCTTCGGATTCCCCGCAAGCGCCGCCTTCGCAATCTCCTCCTGCGCCAGCGTCAAGCTCTTCCGATCGACAGCCTCCTTGCCATCACTCGCCACCGGACACTTCTCCCACCCCGCACCGCACGTAGGATGATTTCCAATCACCACCACCACCGCGTCCACCCGCTTCGCCAGCGCAGTAACAGCGCCCAAATCCTCACCGGTCGCATACTCGACCTTCACGCCCGCACCAACGCGCGCGCGAATCCCCTCCAACGGCGTCACCGCAAACGGCGGCGTCCCGCTATACCAATCCAGCAGCACCTCATTCGCATACGGCCCCACCACCGCAATCGACTTCAACCCTTTCGCATCCAGCGGCAACAATTTCCTCGCTGGGAGTCTGCCGCCACCATTGCCACCGCTCTTACTCTCGCCGTCCGCGTAGGACTCATTCTTCAACAGCACAATCGACTCGTCCGTCACCTTCCGCGCCAGCGCCTTCGCGTCCGGACTCCACCACGCATCTTTAGCCAGCATCTTTCCGGCGCCATCATCAAACCCAATCCGCGCCTGCGGAACCATCTCCGTAGGATCCAGCATTCCCAGCCTGATCATCACGCGATACACCCCGCGCAGATTCCGATCCAGATCCGCTTCGTTGATCAAGCCTTCCTTCAACGCCTCTTCCATCGCCGGCTTGTAGTCATCCAGATATTGATTGATCCCCGCATGCACCGTCGCTGCCACCGCCTCCGGCATCGTCTTGTACGCCTTGTGATCTTTCACCAGCGCCGTCAGCGCGCCGCCATCCGTACAGATGATCCCATCCTCTCCCCACACCTTCATCACCACGTCGCGCAGCACCGGGTTCTCGATCATCGGCTTCCCGTTCCACGAGTTGTATGCCGTCATAAACGCATTCGCGTGCCCGTCTTCAATCGCCATCCGAAACGGCACGGAGTAGTACTCCTGAAATAGCCGCTCATCGAAATCCGAAGAAGAAGACGTCCGCAGATTCTCGTTGCTGTTGGCCAGAAAATGTTTCAGCAAACTTGCCGTCGTCCAGTACTTCCCATCGCCCTGCAGTCCGCGCGTATAAGCCGTCGCGAGCGTCCCCACCAAAAACGGATCTTCTCCATACGACTCCTCGCTCCGCCCCCAACGCGGATCGCGACTCAAGTCAGCATTCGGCGCCCGCACCACCAACCCCCCGCGGTGATATTTCCCAAACGCATACCGCGTCTCATACGCCTCCTGCGCCGCGGCCTTCTCGAGCAGCGCCGGATCCCACGTCTGCCCCAACCCCCGCGACTGCGGAAACGTCGTCGTAGGAATCACGCTGATTACGCTGTGCGGTCCAACATGTCCCTCCCAATGTCCCGGCCCGCCCAGAGCCAACCCATGCAGTCCCTCCACGTGCGAGGTCCCCACCACACCCAGCCGCGGAACCGTCGGATCGGTGCTGAACGCGTCGACTTTTTCCTCGAGCGTCATCCGGCTCAGCAGGTCGGTAATTCGCGCCTCCACCGGCGCAGCACTGTCCGCATACACCGCCGTCTCCGGAATCGCGCCCGGCTTCTGTTGCGCGACAGCGAAAGACCCAACACTCAGCAGCGTAACAACTAAAACGATTTTTCTCATAGGAAAGTCACCGCAGCCAATCTAACTCCCGCGCACAATCCCTGTACAGAAGCAATGGCCGCGCGACGCGGAAGCCTTTCAGAATCTTCGCGGCCTACTCCACCGATCCCTAGTCCGCCGCCAACGTGACCTCCGTCTTCAGCGCCAACTCCGCCGAAGACCCGCCCACCTCAATCTCATACTTGCCGGCCAGCCGCTCCCAACCATTTTTCTCGGTCGAAAACACTTTCAGATACAGCGGCTGAATCGGCACCGTCACGGTCTTGCTGGCGCCCGCATCCACCCATACTCGCGCAAATCCGACCAGCTTCCGGAACGGCTCGTCCGCGCTCTTGGGCAGCGTCACATACACCTCCGCAACCTCATCACCCGCACGCGCGCCCGTATTCTTCACCTCGAAGCTCACACTCTCCGCGCCCGGCGCCACCGTCAACCCCGAGTACGCAAAGCTTGTATAGCTCAAACCAAATCCAAACGGAAACAGCGGCGTCTCGTCCTTCACCTGGAACCACTTATAACCAACCTTCATCCCCTCGACGTTGTAGTCCACCGTGAAGTTCTTGGACTGCATGCCGTGGAAGCCACCGCCATTCATGCCGTTATTCTCAGTCGTCGCCGTCAGCCCCGTCACCGTCGGATGCGGCAGCTGCGCCTCATTCTCCGCGAACGTCACCGGCAGTTTCCCCGAAGCATTCACGCGCCCGAACAGCACATTCGCAATCGCCTCGCCGCCGCCAATCCCAGGAAACCACGCCTCCACAATTCCCTTCACGCGCCCATGCCATGGCATCGACACCGGCCCACCCGTCTCCAACACCACCACCGTATTTGGATTCGCCTTAGCGACCGCTTCCACCAGCGCATCTTGGTTATCCGGAAGGCTCAGCGTCGGCCGGTCCATGCCCTCGCTCATCCACTGCGTCACAAACACGATAGCTACCTGCGCCTTGGCCGCAGCCTTCGCGGCCTCCGCTACATCCGTGCCCGGATCGAAGCTCACATTCGCATCGCCCGCCTGCTCCTTCAAGAACTGCATCGGAGACGACGGAAAATACACCGGCTTCCCCCACACTGATCCCCCCGGCCGACCGCCGGGCGCGTCCACCTGTGCCGACCCGCCGCCCGACAGCACGCCCTCATCCGCATGCCCGCCAATCACCACAATCGTCTTCCCAGCCCCAGCCGTCAGCGGCAGAATCCCACCTTCGTTCTTCAGCAGCACCAAACTCTCTTCCTCAATCTTCCGCGCATCCTCGCGACCCTTGAAGGGGTCCACCACGCGACGCACCGGAGGATTGTCCACCGCGCCGGTCGCAAACATGCTGCGCACAATCCGGTGCACCATGTCATCCAGCCGCGCCTGCGGCACTTGCCCATCCTCCACAGCTTTCTTCAGCGGAGCCCCAAAGAATCCATCGCCCGGCTGCTCCTGGTCCAGTCCCGCCAGCGCCGCCTTCACCGTGCTATGCGTCGCCTCCCAGTCCGACAACACGAACCCCTTGAACCCCCACTCCTTCTTCAGCACATCCGTCAGCACGTACTGGTTCTCGCACGCGAAGTCGCCATTCACGCGGTTGTAGCTGCACATCACGCCCGCCGGCTTCGCCATCCCAATCGCAATCTGGAACGCCAGCAGATCCGTCTCCTGCATCGCCCGTTTGTCGAGCACTGCATTCAGCGTATTCCGCCCCGTCTCCTGATCGTTCAGCACATAGTGCTTAATGTCGCCCATAATCTGGTTCGACTGCACACCCATCGCCAGCTCGCCCACCATCGTTCCCGCCAGCACCGGATCTTCACTCGCATACTCAAAGTTCCGCCCATTGCGCGGCTCACGAATCAAGTCCATGCCCCCGCCAATCGACATGTTGTACCCCTGGTCACGCAGCTCGCGCCCAATCACCGACCCATACAGAAATCCCATCTTCGGGTCCCAGCTCGACGCCATACCGATCACGCTCGGCAGCAGCGTCGCATACCGGCTATCCTTCGCCGCCATCCGTACGCCCACCGCGGAGTCCGCCTCATTGATGTCCGGCAGTCCCAGCCGTGGAATCCCCGGCACAAATCCCGCGCCGCCATTATCCGCCACCGGCACAAACGCGCCCGCACGCAGCGGCCCCCACCCAATCCCATGCACCAGCTGGATCTTCTCATCCAGCGTCATCTCCTTGATCATCATGTCGGCGCGTGTGTCCGGATCCAGCGACGCATTCATCCACGGCTGATGGGTCACGACCGTCTGCGCCCAACCCACTCTCGCCGCGCCCAGGCTCAGCAACGCGCATCCCACCAGAACACAGCTCTTCCCAATAGCCGACCCAATCCTCATCCGTTCTCCCCTTCCAATGCTTGTGTTCCGGCCTCAAATTGTCTTTCAGGGCCGAAACCATTCCTACACGCAAGCGATTCCAACTTGCAAATCGTTATTAAAACGGTTTAGCTTTGTGCGAATCGTTTCTGGCGTCGAAGCATATCAGGACGGCAATACCTTTGCCCAGTCCCTTTCGCAGCGGAGTATAACGTTTGTCTAGAGCCCATCGCCCTATCCCCCTTAGGATCAACTCATGAACTCCGCTATCCGGCTCTTTGCCCTTCCCCTCGCCGCCGCCGTTCTTCTCGCCCCCATCCTCCACGCCCAGGCCCCTCCCGCGCCCGCGCCCGCCGCGCCGCCCGCTCTCTACCTCGGCACCGCCTGGTATCCCGAGCAGTGGCCGGAGTCCCGTTGGGACGCCGACCTCGCCCTCATGGAAGCCGCGCACATCCGCTTTGTCCGCGTCGGTGAATTCGCCTGGTCCAAATTCGAGCCCTCCGAAGGCCACTACGATCTCGACTGGCTAGACCGCTCCATCCGCGCCGCCGAGCATCACCACATCGCCGTCGTCATCGGAACTCCCTCCGCCGCGCCGCCCGCCTGGCTCACCACAAAATATCCCGAGACCCTTCGTATCAAGGAAGACGGCCAGCGCGACCAGCACGGCAACCGCCAGCAGTTCGATTTCGCCGACCCCAAATATCGCGAGCTCTCCCGTCTAATGGCCGAGCAACTTGCCAAACGCTTCGGCCACGACCCCAACGTCATCGGTTGGCAGATCGACAACGAGTACGCCAACGAATCCTATGGCCCCGCCGACAAGGCCCAGTTCCAGGCCTGGCTCAAAGCCCGCTACGGCACCCTCGACAATCTCAACGACAAGTGGACCACCGCCTACTGGAGTGAGACCTACTCTGACTGGTCGCAGGTCCCCATCCAGACCACCTACGGCAATCCCGGCCTCCTGCTCAGCTGGAAGCGCTTCGTCTCCGACACCTGGCGCAGCTACCAGAAGAATCAGCTCGACGTCCTCCGCCCCAACATTGATCATCGCCAGTTCATCACCACCAACATGATGGGCTTCTTCGACGGCTACGACCACTACACCGTCTCCCAGGACCTCGACCTCGCCTCATGGGACGACTACGTCGGCACCGGCCAGCTCAATCCCATCTACAACGGCGCCGCCCACGACCTCACTCGCGGCTTCCTCCGCAAGAACTTCTGGGTCATGGAGACCCAGCCCGGCTTCGTCAACTGGCAAGTCAACAACAACTCCCTCGATAAGGGCGCCGTCCGCGCCATGGCCTGGCATGACGTCGGCCACGGTGCCGACGCTGTCTCCTACTGGCAGTGGCGCAGTGACCTCAACGGCCAGGAGGAATACCACGGGACGTTACTCGGTGCGGATGGCACCCCCGTCCCGCTCTACTCCGAAGTCGCCCAGCTCGGCGCCGACTTCGCCAAGGCCGGCCCCGCGCTCGCCGGCACCACCGTCCACTCCGACGTCGCCATCCTCCACTCCTACGACGCCTTCTGGGCCATCAACTGGCAGCGTCACAACAAAGCCTTCGATCCCCTCGCCGCCATGATCGGCTACTACGGTGCCATCCGCGCCCTTACCCACTCCGTCGACATCGTCAACCCATCCGTCGACCTCTCGCAATACAAGCTTGTCATCGCTCCCGCCCTCAACGTCCTCACCGACCCGCAGGCAAAGAACCTCATCGACTACGTCCACAGCGGCGGCCACCTCGTCCTCACCCAGCGCTCCGTCATGAAGACCATCGACAACGCCCTCCAACCCCAGCGCCAACCCGGCCCACTAGTCCCCCTCCTCGGCGGTCGCGTGGAACAGTTCTACGCGCTGGACACCACCGTCCCCGTCTCCGGCGAGTGGGGTTCCGGTCCCACCAACACCTGGGCTGAGCTCCTCTCCACCTCCAGCCCCGACACCAAAGTCCTCATGCGCTACGGCAAGACTCCCCTCGGCTGGCTCGACGACCAACCCGCCGCCATCACCCGAAAGGTCGGCAACGGCAGCATCACCTACATCGGCGCCGACCTAGAAGGCGACACCCTGACCAACGCCGCCAAGTGGATGGTCGCCGACGCCAACCTTCATCCCGCCTTCGGCACCCTCCCTCCCGGCGTAGACCTCTACATTCGCAGCGACGCCCACCACGAAGTTTGGATCCTGATCAACTTCGGCAACACACCACAGACCATCACCCTGCCTTCGGCCTTTGAAGACGTCCTCGCCGACGCCTCCAAGCCCACCACCCACTCCGTAACCCTCAACCGATTCGACGTAGTCGTCCTCCAACGCCCCATCCACTAGCCACCGGTGGGGCGTGGACATCTCCGTGCCCAGCACTTGCCGCTGCCGTTGTTTGTTTTTCGTCGTCATCCTGAGCGCAGCGAAGGACCCCCGTATTTGTTTTTGCTGTTGCTGTTGCTGTTGCCTTTGCTCTTGCTTTTGCCTTTCTGGCTGTCATTCCGAGCGCAGCGAGGAACCTGCTTCTCGCTCGCGCAGCGAGCATCCGTTCTTAACGAAAAGCCAGCACCCAATCTCAAGTGCCTCCCACTAGTACAACGGGGTCAACCAATGCCGCGCAAGTCCAAACCCATCGCCGAACCCGAAATCACCAAACCCGTAAACCTAAAATCCCTCGCCGAGCACCTCAGCCTCTCGCCCGCCACCGTCTCGCTCGTCATGAACAACGCGCCCGGCGCCTCGGCCATCTCTGCCCCCACGCGCCAGCGCGTCCTCGAGGCCGCCACCCGTCTCGACTACCGCCCCAACCCCATCGCGCGCTCTCTCCGTACCCGCCATACCTTCACCATCGGTGTCATCGTCCCTGAGTTCTCCGAAGGCTACTTCACCACCCTCATGAACGGCATCGAAGACAGCCTCCTCCAGTCCGGTTACCTCCACTATGTCGTTGCGCATCAGGGCAAGCCCGACCTCATCGACGAATACCCGCGCCTGCTCACCAAGCGCTCCGTCGACGGCTTCCTGCTCGTCAATACCTCCCTCACCGAACCGCTTCGCGTCCCCGTCGTCTCCATCTCCGGACACAAAAAACTCAAGGGCAACACCAACATCATGCTCGACCACGATCGCGCCGCCCTGCTCGCGCTCCAGCATCTCTACGACCTCGGCCACCGCCGCATCGCCTTCATGAAAGGTCAGCAGCAGGTCTCCGACTCCGACTTCCGCTGGGACAGCATCATGACCATCGCCAAAAAAGTCGGCCTCACCATCTACCCCGAGCTCTGCGTCTACCTCGAAGCCAACTCCTGGTCCCCCGAACTCGGCTACCCCATCATCCGCGATCTCCTCGCCCGCACCCGCGACTTCACCGCCATCTTCTGCTTCAACGACATCGCTGCCATCGGCGCCATCCGCGCCATCGCCGACGCCGGCCTTCGCTGCCCCCAGGACATCTCCGTCATCGGCTTCGACGACATCTCCAGCGCCGCCTACCAGACCCCCCGCCTCACCACCGTCCGCCAACCCCTCCGCCGCATGGGCGAAGCCGCCGTCCAAACCCTCCTCAAGCGCATTGAAGCCCCCACCAACCCCTACCCCGAAGTCATCCTCTTCGAACCCGAGCTAATGATCCGCGAATCCACCACCGCCGCCCCAAACTCAAAACCCGCGACGAAGCGTTCCACCTGAGGCCGGCCAGGAACCAACTGCTTCGCTGGAACCCTTGCTCTCGTTCATGCAATCAACGCGCCGATGGCGGTCCCTGGTCTCCGGCCCATTCCGTTTTCGCATCCCGCATCCCGCTCACGCTATAATCACGCAGCGCGGCGCACGTCGGCCCGACCTCAAAATCGCCATGCAACTCATTTACAAGCGCTTCGGCGTCATCACGGGCTTCGTTCTCCTTCTGATCCTGCTCCTTGTCAACGCCCTCATTACCCGGCATCAGCTGGCCGACATGGTCAGCCATCAGGCAGACGTGGAGCATACCCAGCAGGTGCTCATCGCCGTCAACCAGGCTCAGTCCCTCCTCAAGGACGCCGAGACCGGCCAGCGCGGCTTCCTCTACACCAACCAACCCAGCTATCTCGAACCCTACAATCTCGCCCTCACCCAACTCCCTCCCCAGCTTCGGCTTCTTCAGCAGCTCACCAGCGGCGATCCCACCGAGCAGGCCGAGGTCGCTCAGCTCCGTAGCCTCACCCAGGCCAAGCTCGCCGAACTCTCACAAACCGTCCTGCTCTATCGGACCGGCCAACCCGACGCCGCCCGCACCCTTGTCCTCTCCGATCGCGGTCGGCTCATCATGGTGCAAATCGATAACCTCATCGGCAAGATTCAGCTCCAGGAAGCCTCCCTCGCCGCCGCCCGCACCGCCGCCGCACGCCGCAGCATCCGCAACACCGTACTCTCCATCTATCTCGCCTCCCTGGTCGCCGCCATTGGCCTCTTCTTCCTTGCTTACTTCATCACCAAGGCCATCGCCCTCCACGATATCTACGCTCGCCAGCTTGAAGAGCGCGAAGAGTGGTTCCGCTCCACCCTCACCGGCCTCGGCGACGCCGTCATTGCCACCGACGGGTCCGGCCACGTCACCTTCCTCAACTCCATGGCCGAAAAACTCATGGGCACCACCCTCTCCGTCGCTCGCGGCAAATACATCGAAAACGTCTTCCCCATCTTCAACGAGACCACCCTCAAGCCCGTCGACAATCCCGTCAAGAAAGTCATGGAGAACGGCTTGGTCATCGGCCTCGCCAACCACACCGTCCTTCTCAACACCGACGGCACCTACGTTCCCATCGAAGACAGTGCCGCTCCCATCCGCGATGGCCGCGGCAAAATCGTCGGCGTCGTCCTGGTCTTCCGCGATGCCACCACGGAACGCAAGTCCCAGGAAGTCCTCCGCAAGACCGAGAAGCTCGCTGCCGCTGCTCGCCTCGCGGCCACCGTCGCCCACGAGATCAACAACCCCCTCGAAGCCATCGGCAATCTCATCTATCTCTCCAAGGCCATCGAGGGTCTCCCCGAATCCGCCTTCGTCAACCTCTCGCTCGCCGAACAGGAGCTCTCCCGCGTCTCCCACATCACCCGCCAGACCCTCGGCTTCTATCGCGAATCCAAGGAGCCCAACGAGGTCGATCTACCCACCCTCGTCGAGGCCGTCCTCAACATCTACTCCAATAAATTCCGCACCAAGAACATCACCATCGTGCGCGACTTCCACCCGTGCCCTCCCATCCAGGGCCTCTCCGGCGAGCTCAACCAGGCGGTCGCCAACCTGGTCTCCAACGCCGCCGACGCCGTCCCCCACGGCGGCACCATCTGCGTCCGCATCGATTGCCACGAGGATGCATCCAGCAAAACCGTCAACGTCACCGTCGAAGACGACGGCCCCGGCATCGCCCCCGAACACCGCGATCGCATCTTCGAGCCTTTCTTCACCACCAAAAAAGACGTCGGCACCGGCCTCGGCCTCTGGGTCACCAAGGAGATCATCGAGCGCCACAGCGGCACCGTCGAAGTCCGCTCCAGCAACGACACCAACCTCTCCGGCACCGCCTTCAGCATCACCCTTCCCGTCCGCCCCGACTTCGAAACCATCCTCGTTCAGGCCCCCAATACCGACGCCTGATCCCCGCCTGCATCGCCTGAGAAATAACGCCGTCGAATCCAGAACGCTACGTTCACCAGCCCGATCAGCGCCGGCACCTCCACCAGTGGCCCCACCACGCCCACAAACGCCTCGCCCGAATTGATCCCGAACACCGCCACCGCCACTGCAATCGCCAGCTCGAAATTATTTCCCGCCGCCGTAAAACTCAGTGTGGCCGACTGCGCATAGTTTGCCCCCAGCTTTTTTCCCATCCAGAAGCTCACCAGGAACATCACCGCAAAATAGATGACCAGCGGAACCCCAATCCGCACCACATCCAGCGGCAGCCGCACAATCAAATCGCCCTTCAGCGAAAACATCACCAGGATCGTGAACAGCAGCGCCACCAGCGTCAGCGGACTGATCCGCGGCACAAACCGCGTCCGATACCACTCCTCACCCTTCACCCTCAGCAGCACCATCCGCGTCACAAATCCCGCTGCAAACGGCACCCCAAGATAGATCCCGACACTCTTCGCCAGCTGCCCAATCCCCACATGCACCACGCTGCCCTGCAACCCAAACCGCCCCGGCAGAATCGTCAGAAACACCCACGCATACAAGCTGTAAAACAACACTTGAAACACGCTATTCAGCGCCACCAGCCCAGCAACATAATCCGTATCGCCCTCGGCCAGCTCATTCCACACCAGCACCATCGCAATGCAGCGCGCAATGCCAATCAAAATCAGCCCGCGCATATACGCCGGCTCGCCGCGCAGAAACACCACCGCCAGCCCGAACATCAACAGCGGCCCAATCACCCAGTTCTGCACCAGCGAAAGCGCCAGCACCCGCTTGTTCCGAAACACCTCGCCGAGCTTCTCGTACCGCACCTTCGCCAGCGGCGGAAACATCATGATGATCAGCCCGATCGCAATTGGAATATTCGTCGTCCCCACTTGGAACCGGTTCACAAATCCAGCCGACGCCGGCACAAAGTGCCCCACCCCTACGCCGATCGCCATCGCCAGAAAGATCCACAGCGTCAGGTACCGATCCAGAAACGACAGCTGCTTCCGCGCCGCCGGCGCACACACTTTCCCTTGAGTCGCAATCATCGTCATCGTCAGCAAGCCTCGCAGCAAACATCGGTAACCTTCGCCGGCAGCGGCGCACCCTCAAGCGCGGTAAACTTCGCCGGCGCGCAGCATGCCTTCGAAAGCCGCGCCCTGTCCGCCTGCATCGCCTTATCCTCGCGCAACCACTCCATCGTCTGCCGCAGAATCTGCGTCGCCCCGAGATGCGGAGGCATCACAATCCGGTAGTGCATCCATTTCCCCTCGCGCCGCGCCGACACGATCCCCGCGCTCCGCAGATACGCCAGGTGCCGCGAAATCTTCGGCTGCGGCCCTCCCAATATCTCCACGAAATAACACACGCAAATCTCCTGCTCGCCCATCAGGTTCAACAGCCGCAGCCGCGTCCTGTCACCCAGCGCCTGGAAAAATCGCTCCATATCAAATGTCCGCTTCGCCATGTTCTATATATACGCCTTGACAGATGTGTTGACAAGACATACATTCGCCTAAGCAAATGTTTTCGCCCACACCAGGAGGCCCCATGCCCGACCAACTCATCGACTCCGTCAAAGCCAAATACGGTGCCGCCGCCGAAAGCTCTCTCTCCTCCGACCACGCCGGCGTCAAGGCTGTCGCCGAAGCCTTCGGCTACACCGCCGAAGAGCTCACCAGCATCCCCGCCGCCGCCAACATGGGCCTCTCCTGCGGCAATCCCACCGCCACCGCCCACCTCCGCCCCGGCGAAGTCGTCGTCGACCTCGGCTCCGGCGGTGGCCTCGACGTCTTCCTCGCCGCGCAGCAAGTCGGCCCCACCGGCCGCGCCATCGGCATCGACATGACGCCCGCCATGATCGACCGCGCCCGCGCCAACGCCGCCTCCGGCAACTACACCAACGTCGAGTTCTTCCTCTCCACCATTGACCGCCTCCCCCTCCCCGACGCCTCCGTCGACTGCGTCATCAGCAACTGCGTCCTCAACCTCGCCCCCGACAAGCCCGCCGTCTTCCGTGAGATCGCCCGCATCCTCAAGCCCGGCGGCCGCCTCGCCGCAAGCGACATCGCCCTCAAAACCGACCTTCCCCCAGCCATCGCCTCCTCGCTCGCCGCCTACGTAGGCTGCATCGGAGGAGCCATCCTCATCGAAACCTACCGCAACGAACTCCTCAAAGCCGGCTTCTCCAACATCGCCATCGTCGACAGCGGAGCCGACCTCAACGCCTACGCCAAAGTAGAAAACCAATCCGGCTGCTGCTCGCCCGCGATGGACGACAACACAACACAATCCTCGTGCTGCACACCGAACACCACCACCCTCCACGCCGATCTATCCAAGCTGCTCGAAACCTACGACGTCAACTCCGCCGCCGCCAGCGTCAAGGTCTACGCCCTCAAGCCCGCAACCGCCTCCTGCTGCGGCCCCAATTGCTGCTCTTAATCACTCCATGAAAACCTACATCTTCGCCTGTATCCACAACGCCGGACGCTCCCAAATGGCCGCCGCCTTCTTCAACCAGCTCGCCGACCCCACCCAGGCCCGCGCCCTCTCCGCCGGCACCAACCCCGGTCCCCACGTCCATCCCATCGTCGTCGAAGCCATGCGCGAAGTCGGCATCGACCTCTCCACCGCCCACCCCCAACTCCTCACCGCCGACCTCGCCCGCAACGCCACCCTGCTCATCACCATGGGCTGCGGCGAAGCCTGCCCCTACATCCCCAACCTCCGCCGCGAAGACTGGCCCCTCCCCGATCCGAAGAACCTTCCCCTCGACCAGGTCCGCGTCATCCGCGAAGAAATCTGCGCCCGCGTCCAGGCTCTCCTCCACACCGAAGGCCTCACACCCTAGCGCTCCCTACGGCAACAGGCCAAATACCGCCACTCCATTCGGCGTTCCCACGTACACCTTGCCATTCACGATCATCGGTGTGATGAACTTGTTACCCGTCCCAAACGCATCCCGATTCCCCGCCGCTTGCGTGCTGTTATAAAGCTCCTTGCCTAAGTTCGTCGCGTCGTAAGCATGCAGCACTGCGGTCGATCCCGTACTGCTCTGTAACGCCCACACAATCCCATTCGACGTCCCGTTCGCGCTCACACTCGGTGTCGCTCCCGGATACGCAAACGTCGTCGCCGACTTGCTCGATGGCGTCGTCCCCAGCAATGCATTCGTAATCGTGAACGCCTTCAAGTTGTCGCCAACCCCGCCGTAATACACCGCATAGTTGAAGTAAGCCGGCATCGACCACGCCCCGCCCGGCAGCGCCCCGGTAATCTCCTGATACAGCGCGTCATTATTCGCCGCGTTATATTTCCCAAGATTATTCCGGTCGCCGATGTAAATATTCGTGTCCTTGCCCGCGCCCACTATCAGCTGATGAACCACGCCCTTCGCATCGACCATGTCCGGCAACAGCAAGCTTCCCCCGGAGCCCAGGTCCACATCGCCGTTCGACTCATTAATCGAGTTATACGTCTCGAAGAAATCATCCACCGTCAGCGTGTTCCCCGTCGTCGACAACTTCATCATCGCGTTTCCATAATCACCGTTCACCGGGAATCCCGTCACCGTATCCTTCGGGTCCAGCGTGCCGTTCGCATCCAGGAAATAGATATTCCCCGAGCTGTCAGCCGCCAGCCCATCGCCCGCCATCCAGATCGATCCCTCGCTCCCGTTCGGCGTCAGATTCAGAATCGCCGTCTGCTGCAGTGTGTTCTCGCTATACGCCATCACCCATCCCGTGTACGGTCGCGCATCGCAGTGCGACGTCCATGCCAGGTAGATCGTCGAGTTCATCAGCAACAACCCCGCCCGCTCCGCATACTGCCCCGGCGCGAACACCACGTTGCCGCCGCTGCTGTTATCGCCGGTCCCCGGATACGTCCCCGCAATCTCCGTCGGACTTCCCGTCGTCTCCGCGCCCGTCGTCACATCCAGTGCATGCAGCCGTTGGTGATACGCGCCCTTGCTGTCCTTCGACATCGCCACCACGAAGATCGTCCCATGCACCCCCTTCGTCCGATCAATCACCGGCGTCGACGTAATCCCAATCTCCGGTGTGATTTGGCTGCAACCATGCGCATCGCTCGTCGTCTCCCCACTCCCCAGCGCCGACACCTTCCACAGTTGCGTCCCACTATCCGCATCGAATGCATATACGCTGTCATGCTCGGTCACCACATACAGCACGTTATGTGTCTGCCCGCTGATGGTCACCGCCGACAGATACAGCGGCTCCGCATCCACAAGCCCATCCACGCCCAACAAGTTCAGCTTCCCAAATGTCGCGGAGCTCACATTCGCCGGTGTCAGGATCGTCTCACTCGCATTCAACCCATCGCGCGAGTTGTCATTGTGATATGTCGTCACATTCACCCCCACCGGCGCCGCCACCGCGAGCGTCAGCGTCGCCGTGTGCGTCAGCGCCCCCGACACCCCCGTGACGCTCACACTCGACGTCCCCGCCGCAGCATTCGCCGCCGCCGTGAACGTCAACGTCTGTGGCGTTCCCGACGCAAGCGTCAGCGACGTAGGCGCAACCGTCACCCCCGCCGGCAGTCCCGACACCGTAACACTCACCACCCCGCTGAACCCATTCACTGCGCTCGCTGTCACAGCAGCACCCTGTCCCAGCGCCCCCGACGTCAACGTCAAGCTCGTCGGCTTAATCGTCAGCGTGAAATCCGCCGGCGCCGCAGCCGCCACCTTCAACGTGAACGTTGCCGTATGTATCAGCGCACCCGAAGTCCCCGTCACCGTGATCGTGCTCGTACTCGCAACCGCAGTGGCCGTCGCAGTCACAGTAAGCGTCTGCGGCGTTCCCGGCATGACGGTCGGCGTAGCCGGCGTCACCGTCACCCCAGCCGGCAGCCCACTCACCGCAATCCCCACCCCCGCGCTGAACCCATTCACCCCGCTCACCGACACAGCCGTCGACCCGCCCGCTCCCCCCGCAGTCACATTCACCGTCGTCGGATTCACCGCCAGCGTAAAGTCCGCCGGAGGCGCCGCCGCCACGCTCAGTGTCACCGTTCCGCTATGCACATGCGTTCCCGAAGTCCCCGTGATCGTCACCATCCCCGAACTCGTAGCCGCCGTCGCCGCCGCCGTCAGCGTAATCGTCTCCGTCGCCCCCGGCGCAATCATCGCCGACGCCGGATTCGCCGTAACCCCCGCCGGCAATCCTGAAATCGCCATCGCAATCTGCGCACTATCCCCATTCACCGCGGTCGACGTCACGGTGATCTGCTGCGTCGCCCCGCCCGCCGACAACGCCACACTCGCCGGCGTCACCGCAAGCGTAAAGTCCTGCATCATGCTCGCAGTCGAACCACACCCGCCCGTCGTCAGCACTACGCAGCCCAACGTTACGCAGCCGAACGCCAACACCCAGCGCCGCATCCCTGCCCAACCACGGTTCCACCCCTCGACTGCGCGCGTAGAAAAATTCATGCGACTCCTGCCCATCCTGAAGTGAAGTTGCGTTCACCAGCCATCGACGGGGAATGCAGCGAAATCAATTCGCCGATCCCACCATCCATTTCTTCCCCCAGGCAGATCGTCAGCAGCACCACAAGGAAACAACAAGGCAGCTCTACAGGCCCATCATACGACGCGCAGATTAACACGTTCCACACCCGGCCCGCCCAAGCCGCGGTACCCCCTTCACCCCAACCGAAATCTCCCGCCCCGGCGCCGCGCGATATCCTGAAGCATCGCCACCACGCCCAGCACGCCTCTTGATTCGCCGCCCTTCGATTCGCAGCCCGTTGCCGCGCCGCGCCGAAAGCTCACCCTCCGCTCCTCCGCTCGCTGGCTCCTCCTCGTTCTCGCATCGCTCTGGCTACTCGCCGCCCTCACCCTCGTCGCGCTCCGCTTTATCGACCCGCCCACCACCGTCGTCCACGTCGAGCGCCGCATCCAGTCCTGGTTCTCCTCCAAGCCCTACACAGCCTCCTACGACTTCGTTCCCCTCACCCGCATCTCCCCCGACTTCCAGCACGCCGTCATCGCCGCCGAAGACGCCCGCTTCTACCAGCACCACGGCTTCGACTGGCAGGCAATGGAGATCGCCGCCGAAGGTGACCTAAGCGACCATGGCGGCCCAGACGACCACAAGCCCAACCACCGTCTCCGCGGCGGCTCCACCCTCGACCAGCAGCTCGTCAAGAACCTCTTCTTCGGCACCGGCCGCACCCTCCTCCGCAAAGGCGCCGAAACCACCCTCGTCCCCATCGCCGAACTCGTCCTCGGCAAGCAGCGCATCCTCGAGCTCTACCTCAACGTCGTCGAGTGGGGCCCCGGCATCTACGGCGCCGAAGCCGCCAGCCGCTACTACTTCCACACCTCCGCCCGCAACCTCAACCGCCGCCAGGCCGCCGAGCTAGCCGCCATCCTACCCGCCCCCCTAAAACGTCGCCCCGACCACATGACCCGCTACAGCACCCTAATCCAGGAACGCATGCGCCAGATGAACTGGTAGCGCTGCAGCGGCTGGAGTCGTTAGAGGGCAATCTTTGGGTATACGATGACCAGCAGAACGCGAAAACGAGGTGAACCGTGCGTGCAACAAGCGCCACTCGTCGCATGGAAGTGGGTAGGCCGTCCCTTTCGATGCTCCTGCTTCTATTCTTCTTGGCTCCGGCATGGATGGTCCCCCGTGCTCAGTCGGTTCCCGACGCCGCCCGTCCCTCAGGCACGTCTCAAGCCGCATTGCCACTGAATTTTGCACGCCACACCGGCGACCTAGACGACATGATCAAGCGCAAAACCATTCGCGCTCTCGTCCTGTACAGCCGCACTGGTTTCTTCTACGTCAACGGACGCCCCGAAGGCATCTATTACGAGGCGCTCAACACCTTCCAGCAGTACGTCAATGAAAAGCTGCGCGCGAAGGGGCAGCATGTCCAGATCACCTTCATCCCCGTCCGCCCGGATCAAGTCGAGGCCGCGTTAAACGACGGCGTCGGTGACGTCATCGCCTTCGGACTAGTCGTGACGCCGGCCCGCCAACAGCGCGTCGCCTTCTCTCTCCCAATTCAGACCGACGTCAAACAAATCGTCGTCACCGGCAAAAACTTCGGACCTGTTATCTCCCTCAACGATCTCGCCGGCAAGAAAATCTTTGTCAACCCGCTCACCACCTACTCCCAAAGCCTGAACACCGTAAACGCCTCACTGAAGCAGCAAGGCAAGCCCGCGATTCAGATAGAGAATTCTGACCGGAGCCTGATGGACGAAGATTTGCTGGAAATGGTGAACGCGGGCCTCATCCCCGCGACCATCACCACCACCGAGCGCGCCAATCTCTGGTCACAGGTTTTACCCAACATCAAGCCCTACCCCAACCTCGTCATCGGTGACGAAGGCCAGCTGGCGTGGGCGATGAGAAAGAACAATCCCCAGCTGAAAGCTCTGCTGGATGAATTCATCAAGACGCGGGCCGTTGGTACTTCGTTCGGCAATACGCTGGTCCGGCGCTATCTCAAGAACGACCAGTTCGTGAAGGACGCGACCTCAGAAGCTGAACTTAAGAAATTTAATGAGACCGTCGGATATTTCAAAAAGTATGCAGGCCAGTACGGATTCGATTATCTAATGATTGTCGCGCAGGGCTACCAGGAGTCGATGCTGAACCAGGCTGCGCGAAGTCCCGGCGGCGCTGTCGGGATCATGCAGTTGAAGCCAGCAATTGCCGCCGCCGCCCCGATCAGTATTCCCGACGTCATGACGGCCGACAATAACATTCACGCGGCGGTGAAGGAGCTCCGTAATATCACGGACACCTACTTCAATGACCCGAAGATCGATCCGGTTGACCGGCTCCTTTTCACCTTCGCAGCCTACAACGCCGGCCCTAATCGCATCGCAGATCTCCGTAAGAAAGCGCCGGCGGCGGGACTGGATCCGAATAAGTGGTTTGGTAATGTCGAATTACTGGTCGGCCAAAGCGTTGGCCCAATAACTGTCGAATACGTGAGCAATATCTACAAATATTACGTCGCTTATAAGCTGGTCATCGCACAGGGGCAATCTTTGCAATGATCCAGACCGAAAGGGTTAGGCGCCGCCACGCGGAGTTAAAGTGCCCGTGAAGTCGCCTTCCGGCACGATCGATTTTCAGCGAATACAACAGCGCAGTGCCTCCATCGAGCTTGGGCTACGCGCTAAATGAGCTCCCGGAAACGTGCTTGTCCTGATCAAAGTAACTTTCGGCCCCAACTCCCACCCGCTGAACTTAACCCGCGTTCGGTGACGCCAACCACCTTCGCTATCCCCGCGATTCTTGTACCCTAGAAAGGTACGGCTGCATCCAATACCTCCCGGCCCACCACACCTTCGGGGGCCAGGGAAGCGCAGCCTCAAGGAGTCCGCAGTGCCCTCTGTCGACAGCACTATCCAGCTGATTCAGATCAACGAACAGCAAGGAAGCCACACCGGACCAACTACCTGTGCCTCCGGCCTCGCCGACGCCCCCTGGACCTTCGACGCCGAACCCACTTACGGCCCCGGCGCCTCCATGGCCGACCACCTCCCCGCCACGGCCCCCCGCCAGCCCGGCCTTCCCGCCGAGTACCGCAATGCCAGCCCCGCCGAACTCGACCTCCGCATCAGGGCCGCAAAGGCTGCGCTGGGTGAGAAACTCGTCATCCTCGGCCACTTCTACCAGCGCGACGAGATCGTCCAGTACGCCGACTTCGTGGGCGACTCCTTCCAGCTCGCCAACGCCGCGCTCACCCGCCCCAACGCCGAAACCATCGTCTTCTGCGGCGTCCACTTCATGGCCGAGACAGCGGACATGCTCTCCCGTCCCGACCAGGCCGTCATCCTCCCCAACCTCGCCGCGGGCTGCTCCATGGCAGACATGGCCGACCTCGACTCCGTCACCGATTGCTGGGAACAACTTATCGATGTCCTCGGCGACAACCTCACACCCGACGGCCGCCAGCAAGTCATTCCCGTCACCTACATGAATTCTTCGGCCGCCCTCAAAGGCTTCTGCGGCGAACATGGCGGAGTCGTCTGCACCTCCTCCAACGCCGCCCGTGTCCTCGAATGGGCCTTCGAGCGCGGCCAACGCGTCCTCTTCTTCCCCGACCAACACCTCGGCCGCAACACCGCCAAGGCTATGGGCATCCCTCTCTCCCAAATGCCCGTCTGGGATCCGAATCTCCCCAACGGCGGCAACACCCCCGAAGCCCTCCAATCCGCCCGCGTCCTCCTCTGGCACGGCTTCTGCTCCGTCCACAAACGCTTCACCGTCGACCAGATCGCCATGGCCCGCGACCGTCACCCCGGTGTCCAGGTCATCGTCCACCCCGAGTGCCCCATGGAAGTCGTCGACGCGGCCGACTCCTCCGGCTCCACCGATTTCATCGTCAAGGCCATCGCCGCCGCACCCGCCGGCAGCACCTTCGCCATCGGCACCGAGATCAACCTCGTCCAGCGCCTCGCCTCCCAGCACCCCGAGCACACCATCTTCTGCCTCGACTCCATCGTCTGCCCCTGCTCCACCATGTACCGCATCCACCCCGGCTACCTGGCCTGGGTCCTGGAAGCTCTGGAGCACGGCGAAGTCCTCAACCGGATTACCGTCCCCGAGTCCATCGCCGTCCCCGCCCGCCTCGCGCTCAAAACCATGCTCTCTCTAGCGCCGAGTAACCCGAAACTAGGCTAAACACGTCGTCGTGTAACCCGAAACCAGGCTAAGTATGTCGAAAACGCAACACATTTTGGTCGTAGGCTCCGGCATCGCCGGCCTTATCGCCGCCCTCGAGCTGAGCGCGAAGTACGACGTAACTGTTGTAACCAAAGCAGCTTTGGCCGAATCGAACACCCGCTGGGCCCAGGGCGGCATCGCCGCCGCAATGACTGACGACGACTCCGCCGCCAGCCACGCCGCCGACACCCTCGCCGCCGGCGCAGGCCTCTGTAACCCTAACGCCGTCAACATCTTGTGCACCGAAGGCCCAGCCCGCATCCGCGACCTCATCCGCCTCGGCGTCCCCTTCGACCAAACCCCCTCCGGCGACCTCGCCAGAGGCCTGGAAGCTGCTCATTCTAAAGCACGTATCCTCCATGCCGGAGGCGATGCCACCGGCCTTTCCGTAGAAACAACCCTGGTCCGCGCCGTCCGCAACACCCCCAGAATCAGCGTCTTAGAACACACCTTTGCCCTCGATTTAGTGCTAAAAAACGGCGTCGTCACCGGCCTGGAAATCATTGATTCCGAAGGTCTTCCACGCACCCTGGCCGCCGACGCCGTCATCCTCGCGAGCGGCGGTGCCGGCCAGCTCTACCTCCACACCACCAACCCCTCCGTAGCCACCGGCGACGGCACCGCCATGGCCCTCCGCGCCGGCGCCCAGCTAGCCGACCTCGAGTTCTACCAGTTCCACCCCACCGCTCTGGCGACCGCAACCTCTTTAGATTCATCGCCATTTCTCATTTCCGAAGCAGTCCGCGGTGAAGGCGCCGTCCTCCTCGACTCCGATGGCAATCGCTTCATGCCCCAGATCCACCCCGCCGCCGAGCTCGCCCCCCGCGACGTGGTTGCCCGCGGCATTGCCAGCCAAATGGCTCTGCAACAAGGACTTCCAGTCCTTCTCGACGCCACCGCGATGTCCCCGGACTTCCTCGCCAAGCGTTTTCCGTCCATAAACGCAGAAACTCGCGCCCGCAACCTCGATTGGTCCCACAACCCCATCCCCGTCACCCCTGCCGCCCACTACTGGATGGGAGGCGTCCTCACGGATACCTACGGAAGATCCTCAATCCACGGACTTTACGCCGTCGGCGAAGTCGCCTGCACCGGAGTCCATGGCGCCAACCGCCTCGCTTCCAACTCCCTCCTCGAAAGCCTAACGTTCGCATGGCGCTGCGCTCACATGCTGCTTCAGACCGACTCGCTCTCCACCGACATAACCCCTTTTATTGAAACACCTACAGCCCTCCACGAGCTACAGGCTGTCAGCCCGGACTGCACCACTCCCATCACCCGTCTCGAGCTCCAAACCCTCCTCTGGACCCACGCCGGCATCGAGCGGAATGCCACCGATCTTCGCTCTGTCCTCGACACCCTCAAGGGCTCTCACGCCGAAGGCATCACCGTCTATGATCTTGAAACTGCCAATCTTCTCGCTCTCGCCCGCGTTCTCGTGACCGCAGCGCTAGCCCGGGAAGAGTCCCGTGGCGCCCACTTCCGCACCGACTTTCCCCACCCGTCCGCCGCCTTCGAGCACTCCCTCATCTACGCTCAGATTGCGAAAATCCGCAAGATCAATACCTTGCAGGCCGCCGTCCCGTGCTGATGAAACCCAGTCGCGACGCCGTCGACACCATCGTTCGCATGGCTCTCCTGGAAGACGCTCCCTGGGGCGATCTCACCTCGCAGACCCTGATCCCCGCCACCGCGACCATTACCGCGCATCTCGGCGCGCGCGAACCCGGCATCTTTTGCGGTCAGGACATCGTGAGCGCAGCCTTTTCTCTCACCGACCCCGCCATAACAACCGACTTCCATATTCTTGATAGCGAAGCTTTTGACCTTGGCGCGATCATCGCGACCATCCATGGTCCGGCCCGCGGAATCCTCCAGGCCGAGCGCGTCGCCCTCAACTTCGCGCAGCGTCTCTCCGGCATCGCCACCGTCACTGCAGCCTATGTGCGGGAGACCGAAGGTACTCGCGCATGGATCACAGACACTCGCAAGACCACCCCGGGCCTCCGCCTCTTCGAGAGATATGCCGTCCGCTGCGGCGGCGGACATAATCACCGTTTCTCGCTTTCCGACGCCGTCATGGCGAAGGACAACCACCTCGCCATCCTCTCCGCCCACTCGTCTACCAGTCTCACCGACTCTCTGCTCGCCGTGCGCGCAGCGCTTCCGCACACCACTCACCTTGAAGTGGAAGTCGATCGCCTCGACCAGATTGACGCAGTCCTCGCCGCTAACGTCGACACCATTCTTCTCGACAACTTTTCCGTCGACGATCTTCGAACCGCCGTTCAGCAGATCAACGGCCGGGCCCTCATCGAAGCCAGCGGCGGCATTACGCTAGGCCTCATCCGCGACATTGCCGCCACAGGTGTCGACCTGATCTCCATAGGTGCCCTCACCCACAGCGTCCGCGCCCTCGACCTTGGCCTGGATATCAATCCAGTCGGCGTCTCCGTAATCAAGTCAGTCTGATCCAGGTTGAAAATAATTCAATCCATTGACCGATGCGCGCCATAACGCGCAGTCGATAGAGTTGTATTCACAAGGACAGCCGCAGGCCGGTTCCTGCGCACGCGGCGTCCACCTCTTGTAAGAATTTGCGGCACCCCATTTGCCTCCTCGGGGTGCCGTCCCTTTATCCCACCGCCTAACCCGAACGGCGCATTTTGCGCGGTTCAGGGCAGGAGCTGAAGTGGTGTCCTGATCAGTGTAAAGCTCTCCGTTGAGAGAATCGACCTCGTCCCCCCGGCATCCAACAAAGATAGAAGTTTGCCTCGCACGCTGGCCGTAGGGCGACCGCCCTGCGATACTTGAGGCTACGTAACTTCGATCCTTCTCGTCTATGACGACTGTCCGCGACACCTTCGAAAACACCCTCCGCAGCGCGCGCTCCAACGTCGCCTTCCGCGAGACGTTGAACCTCGCTTACGACAGCTTCCGCGCCAGCAAGACCCGCTTCCTGCTTACCATGCTCGGCATGGTGATCGGCTCCGCTTCTATCGTGCTGGTCGCCACGGTAGGCCTTACCGGCAAGCAGTTCGCGATCGATACCATCTCCTCCCTTGGCCCGAACAAAGTCGAGATGCAATACACCGGCGGCGTGGTCATGGGTCCCGACAATGTCAGTACCCCCGACTACCTGACCATCCGGGATATGCTGACCGTCGACCAGCAGGTTCCGGGCATCCGCTACAGCTCGCCCATGCTCGAGTATCACGAGAGCATCGCCGTCCCCAACGGCCAAACCAAGGACGCCATGCTGCTCGGCGTCAGCCCAGAGTACAAAGACATTCGCGGCCTTAAGATTAAAGCGGGCCGCTTCTTCGACGACCAGGACGCCTTCAACCATGCTTACGTCGCCGATATCGTCGGACCCATGGCCGTTGAACTCTACGGCAGCTACGGTGCTGCCATCGGTCAAACCCTTTCGATTCGCGGCATTCCCTTCACCATCATCGGCGTCTTCACCGAAAGCATTGATACCTTTGGTTCATCCGAGATCAGCAACCATACCCTCCTCGTTCCTTACGAGGTGAGCCGATATTTCAGCGGTACCAATGATCTCAAAGAGATCTTCTTCAGCATGGACAGACGAGAGGACGTAGAGCCCGCAGCCAGGCGCATCACGGCTCTCATCTCCAGCCGCCACCGTCCCACCAGCGAGTACAACGCCGCCACCCTCACCGACATCCTCAACTCCATGCGCAGCATCGCCGACATGCTCACCATTGTTCTGGTGCTTGCCTCTGCCATCACGCTCGTTGTCTCCGGCGTGGGCATCATGAACTCCATGCTCGCCAATGTGCAGGCACGCATCAAGGAGATCGGCATTCGAAAGGCCCTCGGCGCCACCAGCCGCGAGATTCGCCTCCAGTTCCTCACCGAAGCCGTCTTCCTCTCGCTGTCGGGAGGGTTGGTCGGCACCATCATCGGTCTCGCCGTGCCCTTCAGCGTTGGGCTCTTCACCCCGTTCGCCATCCCGCTCTCTTACTGGGCCGCTGTCATCTCTCTCGCCACGTCCGTCGCAGTTGGAGTCATCTTCGGCACGCTGCCCGCCAACCGCGCCGCCGTTCTCGATCCCGTGGCCACCCTCAAGTACGAGTAGTTTCTACACTCGATGGCATCTCAGCCGATTCAACGAGCCCGCAGAGCCACGGGTTCTTCCAGAGTCCTGAAAGCAAGTCGCTAGGCGCTGTTCAACATCTCCGGCCCATTATTCCGCACATTTCCCACCGCAGTATTGCAAAGTTCTACCTTCATCCCATCCGACTCGTAGGGCCGCAATAAGTGCGCGGGCGCCGGCCTCGATTCATCCCTGTCCAGCCACTCCTCCCAATCCTTCGCATGCAGAATTGCCGGCATGCGGGTGTGGATGGTCGACATCAACTCGTTCGCCTCGGTCGTAACGATCGCAAAGCTCTGCAGCCAGCGGTCTACCTCTTGCGGAGATTTCTTAGGCTCTTTCCACGCATCCCACAATCCCGCGAAGGCCATAAGCCCCGCACCACCTGGGTTCAACGTGATCGCGTATGGCTGCCTTCCACTCTTGGATTGTGTCTTCGAACGCGCTCCCACGCGCACCTCTCCATTCTTCTCCGCCCACTCATAAAATCCGTCTGCTGGAATCAAACATCGCCGCCGCTTGAAGGGCTCCCTCCACGTCGCGGAGGTCGTCACCGACTCCGCCCGCGCATTGAACGTGGTCATCCCCTTGAACTCTTTCAAGCTCGTCGCAAAGAACGGCACCAATCCCCACCGCAGCAGCGCCATCTCTCGCTCGCCCGAGTCCCGGCTCAGCCGGATGATGGGCTGAAACGTTGTCGGCGCAATGTTATAGTCCGCCGCCAGCGGATCCTCAAAGACTTTGCTCGCATGAAATCTTTCAGCGATATGTTGCTTATCTGACCTACGGAAATACCGACCACACATGGACTTAGCCTAGCATCCCCTGCCCACCTTTGGCCCGCCCTGCAGGAAACCGTGGCTTCCACAAGTCACCCTCCAAGGACTCGCCAGGCGCAGCAACGCCCGCGCCTCCATCCGGAAACGCGGGCGTTGCTGTAAAGCTTCGAACACCTAGTCGCGGTTGTCGTCCAGCTCCCCGGTATAGGTCGACTTGAACACCGAATCGTCCGCTACCGATGCCTCTTCAGCCGAGCGCTCCGGAGCATCGCTCTTGATGTTCACCTGCAGATGCGCCGACACCTCGCGGTGCAGCTTGATCGGCACATGGAACTCGCCAATCGACCTCAGCGGCTCTTCCAGGTGGATCTTGCGCCGATCGACTTTGTAGCCCTCTGCCTCGAGCGCGTGCGCGATGTCCTGCGAGGTTACCGACCCGAACAGGTGATCGTTCTCGCCGGTCTTGCGCTCAAATGTCAGCACCAGCTCGTTGAGCTTGGCAGCGAGCTCTTCCGCTCCGCCCTTCTCCGACGCCGACTTGCGGATCGCCGAAGCCTTCATCTGCTCGATCACAGCCTTGTTTGCCGGCGTGGCTTCCATCGCCAGCTTGCCGGGCAACAGGTAGTTGCGGCCATATCCGTCGGCGACTTTCACCACGTCGCCTCGGTGGCCCAGCTTGTTTACATCCTCTTTCAAAATGACTTCCATGACACGTCTCCAACGTACTTGGTTCGCGCCGCAGTGGACGCGGTTGAACTAGAACTTCGCTGCAAACGGCAGCAGAGCAATCGCGCGGGCCTGCTTGATGGCGCGTGTCAGCTTGCGCTGGAAAGGAGCGCTGGTGCCCGTTAAACGGCGCGGAATGATCTTGCCGCGGTCAGACACAAACTGCTGCAGCAGGCGCACATCGCGGTAGCTGATCGTGTCGATCTTCTCCACCGTGAACTTGCAAACCTTCTTGCGGCGAAAGAACTTGCGTCCGCCAGCTCCGCCTGCGCCGCCGCCAGCTCCCGCCGGGCGCGGTGGGCGCGATCCACCCGAACGCGGGCCGCCCTGTCCTTGGTAACCTCCCGTGCGTGGCGCCGGGGCGCTGCCCTCGGTCGATGCCGCGGCCGGTGCCGCGGGTGCTGCCTGGTTCACTGTCTCGTCAGCCATGTTGCTTATCCTTTGTCTGCTGATGGCTCTTGTGCCATCAGCCGGTTCTGCTGCTCGTGCTCCAGACCCGCTTGGGGCCTCTGGACTGGATCTTCGTCATCTACTCGAAGATCGTGGAAGCGTCTCGCAGCGTTGCGTTTGTCCTGTCAGCAGACCGGAATCGCCAGCCTGCGAAGCTTGTGTTGTTCGCGACGAAGCCCGTTCTACGAAGCGACGGCGGGCTCAGCCTCGGCGACGGGCTCTGCAGCAGCAGTGGCCTCCGCAACCGGAGCGGCAGGAGCTTCGTGCGTCTCCGTCGCGGCAGCAGCCTCGACGTTCACCTGCGGCTGTGCGCTGCGCTTCACGTGCGCATCGCGGTGAGCCTTGATCTTGGCCACGCGCTTGTCTTCCTCGTCCATACGAACCGTGATGAACTTGATCACCTGTTCGGAGACGCGCAGACGACGCTCGATCTCGGAGATCAGCGACGCGGGCGCATCGACGATGAGCAGAACGTAAAATCCATCGTTGAACTTCTTGACGGTGTAAGCCAGCCTCCGGCGACCCATCTTCTCGGTCGTCTTCACGGTACCGCCGCCTGCGGTCACATGGCCGGAGAACGTCTCAATGAGCTTGTCGAGCTCGACCTCTTCAACGTCGGGCCGAACGATAAACATGATTTCGTAAGTGCGATTCATCTCTACTTCTTTCTGCGGGGTTCTGCCCCGCACCGCTTCGGTTGAAACTTCCATCCGAAACCGGTGTGGAAGATTGTTGCTGCCAATTCAAGAAACACCGTTCTCATTACCCAGTTCAACCTTGCGATTGAACTCATTCATTGCCGCGCTGACACCCTTCGTCAACACAGCCTCGACTGCGCGTACTGCCTGGTCGAGCGATTCATCCAACTCCTTCATCGCCTGCTTGCGCATGGGAGTCAGAAGGAAATCCTTGCCGCCGGATTTGACGATGCCTCCGGTCTCGGTCGGCTGTTTGCCAATCCCGATACGGATGCGCGTCCACTCCTCGGTCCCAAGCACACCAGAGATCGACTTCACTCCGTTGTGCCCGGCCGCTGATCCACGCTCGCGAATGCGAATCGTGCCCAGCGGAATTGCCAGCTCGTCATAGAGGACAATCAAGTCCTCCAAGCCGAGTTCCAACTCGTTCAGCAGAGCAGCTACCGAAAGCCCGCTTAGGTTCATGAAGGTCTCCGGCTTGGCCAGCAGAACATCATGTCCTGCCAGCTTCGTCCGAGCCGTCAACGCTCGTCCGCGACGGTTGGCAACCTGCACATCGCATATCGCTGCAATGCGATCGATCGCCAGAAACCCGGCGTTGTGCGGTGTGAACGCGTACTCCGGACCAGGATTCCCAAGGCCCACAATCAGCTTCACAATTTCACGCTCAGCTTCACGCTCGCACAACGCCTTTCAGCCTACTTCTTGCCCTTGTCCGCAGCAGGTGCAGCAGCATCGGCTGCAGGAGCATCCTGCTTGCCCTTCTTCGCTACCTCCGGCTCGGCCGCGCCAGCAACCGGCTCAGCCACAACCTCTTCCTTCAGCACAGTCACATGAGCGACGAGAGCATCCTCTTCACCCAGGAACGTGATCTTGTCCGAGTGCGGCAGATCCGAGATATGGACTGCTCCGTTAATCTCGAGGCCGCTCACATCGACATCGATGTGGCTCGGAATGTCGCCCGGCAAGCACTCGATCTCGACCTCGTGCAGCACCTGGCTCAGAATGCCGCCGCCCATCTTCACGCCCACAGGAGTGCCGATCAGCTTGACCTCAACCGACACCGTCATCGACTTGTCCATCGCGATGCGCTTCAGATCAATGTGAAGCAGCTTGCCCTTGATAGGCTCATGCTGCCAATCAACGATCATCGCCTTCTCGGCACCGTGGCCTTCGATCGTGAGATCGAAAATCGTGTTGTGGCCAGCCTCGCCGTACAGAATCTTGGTAATCACCTTGGGATCAACCGTCACCGCAACCGACTCTTTACCCGCGCCATACACAACGGCCGGAATCAGTCCCTGCACGCGCACGCGGCGTGCGTGGTTCTTGTTGAACGTTCCCGTGCGGGGAGTGGCTACCACCGCTTCAATCGTTTTCTCTGCCATCTTCTTTGTCCTTTCGGGCACGAGGTTGAGCCTCGCTCCCTTTCCTGCATCGCAAAACTACTGCAAACTGCAAAACTCTAGTTGAAAAGCGTCGATACCGACGTCTCCATGTGAATGCTCTCGATCGCTCTGCCTAACAACCCGGCGATCGATAGCACCTTGATCTTGCTCAACTGCTGCGCTTCCTCGGAGAGCGGGACCGTATTCGTCACCACAACCTCCTCCAATTTCGACGCCTCGATTCTCTCCACAGCGGGGCCAGAGAGAACTGCATGCGTAGCGCACGCATAAACTTTTTCAGCACCCTGCTCCAACAAGGCTTCGGCCGTCTTCACGAGAGTTCCTGCCGTGTCGATGATGTCGTCGAGGATCAAGCAGGTCCGCCCGCGCACATCGCCAATCACGTTCATCACTTCGGTCACGTTGATATCCGTCCTGCGCTTATCAACGATCGCCAAAGGCACTTCTAATCTCTGCGCAAAGAATCGCGCGCGCTCTACACCGCCTGCATCCGGACTCACCACCGTAAGGTTCGGCAGCTTCAAGTCCCGGAAGTACCCAACCAGCACTGGGCTGGCAAACAAATGATCCACGGGAATATTGAAGAACCCCTGGATCTGCGCTGCGTGCAAATCTACAAACAGCGCTCGATTCGCTCCTGCGGTGGTAAGCAGATCTGCTACCAGCTTGGAGGTAATCGCAACGCGTGGCCGATCCTTACGATCCTGCCGCGCATAGCCGTAATACGGAACCACTACCGTGATCCGGCCTGCCGAGGCGCGCTTCAGCGCGTCCATCATAATCAGCAGTTCGACCAGGTGCTGATCCACCGGACGACATGTGGGCTGTATCAGAAAGACGTCCGCGCCACGCACATTTTCAATGAGCTGAAAGTGGGTTTCACCATCAGAGAAACGCTGCAAACGCGTCTCCCCGACAGGTACGCCCAGAAACTTACCAATCTCCTCCGCCAACGGCCGGTTCGCCGAGCCGGAGAAGATCTTGAAGCGCTTGTCTTCACTCAGGCGTGAGGAGCGTTTTTTGTCTCCTGCTTTTGCATCGATCGCCTTCGTTCCCGCTGCAGCGGCTGTCGGCGTCAATACCGTCTCGACAGCTTGCTTCGGTTGCTCCACCGCAACTGGGGCCGATGCGGCCGTTGCGGTGGAGGCTTCATGAATAGAACTTGGGAAAGGAACCACAGTCGTGTCTTGTTCGCTCACGTTGAAATCCTCCAGGCTGGTTGACCTTTGGGTTATTCCATACTGCTTGCCTTACTGCTATGCGGCCGGCATTGTTTATCACCGGTCATCTGCATGGTGCGAGACGTTGGTTCCTTATGAATCTCCTGAAATTGGTTCATTTCCAGGCTAACTGCAAACTTCCTGCTACTCCCGCGCATCGGCTTTGTGCCGAGTAAACATGTGCGGGCCTTGCGAATCTTGGGCGATATCGGTTCCATCGCGAAAAATCAAAAGTTCCCTAACTTCTTGGAACGCAGGACTTACGAAACACTCCGTAGATCTAGCGAACGACTGAATGGCTGGGCGACTAGGATTCGAACCTAGACAAAGTGCGTCAAAGGCACTTGACCTACCATTAGTCGATCGCCCAGTACTGCCGGCGCGCTGTTGCCGGGAAAGTTACTCTGCGAACATCGTATGCCAATACTCTCGGCGTGGCAGGGTTTCGGTTAAGATTGCCCGCGTTCCGTTTTGTTGGACACGATGTTGAGCGGCGAGAGCGTCTGTTTGTGACTTATAGAGTCCAAACAACGCCGAACCAGAACCCGAGAGAGCTGCGTAAAGCGCAGATTCTCTTGAACTTCCCATCAAATCACGCTTGGTTGAACGCAAGGAGGGATGCTGCGAGAAGACGACCTCTTCAAAGTCGTTCTCAATCCCGGTGCGGACAAGCGCGAGAAGGGGATTCTCGGCCAGATCGCCTGATACGTCCCTCATCTCTGAGGCCAAACCCGAAGGTAAGTCGCCTGGAATCATTCCAGTGCGGTCCATAAAAGCGATACCGGAGGGGCCGGACTCGACGCCAGTTGTCGACCAGACAGAGGCTAGAGCGCGGCTCAACTGTTTCAGTTTATCCACAGCCGCGCCGGAAGTCAATTCGGCCGCGTCAAGTTGTTGAAAGGCAAGGGCCGTAGAGACGCCAATGTCCGGCAATGCGACGACGCAGTGGAGGGGTGGGGAGTCGGGGAGGGGGTAGACTTCTTCGCCGCGGTTGAGGCCGAGGACGGTGCCGCCGAGCAGAAAGAGGGGGACGTCGGAGCCTATCTCGGCCGCCACTTCGAGGCGGGTTGGGCCGTCGAGGGCAACGCCTAACTCCCTTTCCAGTCCTAGAGTTGCAGCCGCTGCGTTAGCTGAGCCGGCACCCATGCCGCCCTGGATGGGGAGGGTCTTTTCGATGTGAATGTGTACGTTTGCCATGATTTTGAGGCGTTCGAGGGTCTTGTGGACCATGCGCCAGGCGGTATTGCGCTCGGCACTGCCGGCTTCGGAGCGGGGAACGCCGCGGTGATTGGAGGTAATCTGGATCGTGGTGTCGGCGGCTCTGGTTGCAGTAACTATCACGAAATCATGGAGTTGAAGGGTCTGGTAGACGGTGACGAGGGCATGGAATCCGTCTGCGCGGGGGGGGCCCACGGCCAGGCCCAGATTTATTTTGCAGAAGGAGCGGACGCGGGTCGACATCAGGCAGCCGCCTGTTGCGGGAAGGTCGGATTTGCCTTCATTTGGGCAAAACCTCGCATCGTTCCTGCACGACTTAGGTGGGTTTCGGGACACAAATCGACTGCTTTAGCCCGGTCTCGGGACGCGCAGATCGCGAAACAAGGAGGCTGTGCGCGGAGTTGGGTCAAAGGACGTCCGCGGCGATTTTGGGGAGCAGGAATTCTGACGATTCTGCAGCTCGCCGAGGGGGTGATCCTGTCAAGCCGGGCGACTTGCGGACGGGGGAGCGTCGATGGAGAGCCGTACAACATGCAGGAATGATTCTAACTGCATGCGATGAGCACGGCGGCAGGCATCCACTCGCTCGCACGGAGTGGATGCCTGCCCTTCAGGGCGTGGCGCCAAGCTTACCGTTGAGTGCCGCGACACCGAGCGGGAGGTAGGTTGGGGTTGCGGCGCCAATGACCTCGACGACTGAGTTGCCGGTGAAGTTGGTGATGATGAGGTCGCCAGAGATATCGACGGCGATGCCTTGCGGGCCGGAGAGCAGGCCGCCGACCGTGTAGTTGGCGGGAGGTGAGAGGACGGTACCGGTGGCGGTGTTGATCTCCGTGATGCTGTTGCCGGCACTGTTCGTAACCCAGAGGTTGTTGGCACCGTCGATGGTAGCGCCGTAGGGGCCTGTACCGACCGTAAAGGGGGTACAGGCACCCGCAGGGGTTACCTCCATGACGGTGCTTCCGGATCCACCGTCGTTGAGGGGGATCCACGCATTACCGGCAGCATCGATGGCTGGCTGCTGGGGATTGATGATCGTGGCCGCGGTGGCGGAAGGGCAGCCGGCGGTGGCGGTGGACGCATTGATGGGGAAGCCGCTGATCGAGTCGCCGTTGGAGGTATTGACGCGGGCAATGTCGTTGCCGTTGCTGCTGGTCAACCAGAGGTCATGGCTGCTATCGATGGCACCGTGGTTTATATACGCGCCGGGGCCAAAGGAGCCAGCCATGTTGCCCGTCACGCCCGCTTTTTCGACACCATCTGAGTTCAGCTCGGTGAGCGTCTGGTCGTTGTTGTTCGCCACACTGGTCGGGCCATAGGGGACGAAGACGTTGGCCGACCCGTCGGCGATGAGTGCCTGCGCGTAGGTGTAATTGCTGCCCTGAAGCTCAAGGGTGTACGAGCTGGTGGTTCCGTTGGGGGGTACGACTTCTGTGGCCAAGACGGAGTTCGCCTGGTTACCGGTCCAGGCATCGCCAAGGCTGTCGATGGTGACATCGCCGTAGGTCCAGGAGGAGTTGTAGTTGTTATACAGCGTGACTCCCAGCGGTGAGGCCTCCACCAGGTAGCCGCTGGTGAAGGAAGGTGTGGGCTTGGTGGTGAACCAGAAATTGCCGGAAGCATCGACCGCAACTGCCTGCGGGCCTTCGACGAAGGATGGGTCCCCGCTGGGTCCAGGGTTCAACCCAGCGCTGAACTGGATGCTAACGGTGAACTCGTTGGGCTGCGAGACGAGGTTGGGGCTGAATGGCATGACCTGGCTCCCCTGGAGGGCATAGATACTGGTCATGAAGTCCGAGGTATACGCGGCATTGCCAGCGGGATTATGGGCGATGTTGAAGACAGCCGTTGCGGTATCGGTGGCAACAACCCCGGCGCCCGGCGAGCCATAGGGAATGCCATTGCTGGTGGCGTAGGTGAAGAGGGTGGAGCAGGAATCGGAAGCACCCTCCACGTCGGGATTGGCGGCGCTGTTGTTGATGTTGGTGGAGTCGACGCAGGAGGCGAGGATGTTGCCGAGAGTGTCCAGTTCTTCCTGGGAGACTTTTCCATTGCCCTGGTTGGTGTTGGGTCTGGCGACGTGGCCCTCACCTGCGAAGGTGGTACTGATATGCGCGCCCTGGATATCGTAGAGATCGCCGGCTTTGTTGGCGGCATTTTGGATGGCGGTCAGGGCCAACGAACCGACGGAGGGGTAGCCGATGTTGAACGCTCCTGAGCCGAAGCCTTTAAGGCCGTAAGCGGCTGCCGCGGTCGAGACCTCGTTGATGTAGACGAAGTTGATGACGTCGTTGCCGTTGCCATTGCCGTTGCCATTGCCGTTGCCGTTGCCGGGGGAGGAGAAGTTGCCGGCCTTAGGGCAGTTGCCGAGCACGGCGATGTTGGCGATCGCGGGGTTGATTGCGCTCTGGGGCGTTGCGGTGCCGGTGGTGCTTCCGGAGAAGGTGGTGGCGGATGTGAAGACGAGCTGGAAGGCGGTGGTCGAGGCGGCGGTAATGGGGTGGGTTCCACCGTTGAGGGTGGACCATCCGCCAGTCGCGCTCAAGCCGGCGAAGCTGACGCTTTGGTTGGGATAGAGGAGGTTGTTGGCGGTGAAGGTGAGCTCCCAGAGGTTACTCCCCAGGTTGGTGGCGGACGCGGAGGTAATGGTGATGGGCGTGGTGTTGTAACTGGGGCCACCGATCTGGTCAGAGGTCTGTCCACCGATAGCGGCGAGATAGACGGGGTGGCCGCCGGTGCAGGTATAGTCACCGGTCACGCTGAAGGTGCCGTCGGCGGCGGTGAGGACGTAGGGGCCGTGGGCATCGGATCCGGCGCTGCCGCTGGTCATGAGATTGGTGGCAGCGCCGGAGTAGCCGTGGGGATCGGCCTGTAGCACGTAGACATGGGCGCCAACGATCGGCGCATGGCCTCCGAAGACGCTGCCTTGAAGAGCGGGTGTTGTGGCCGGGGGGCTGGATGTGGTGGTGTCCGGGAGGCTGGCCATGCCGCCGCAACCGGTGAGAGCGAGGGCGCCGAGAACGAGGGAGCCCGAGAAGATCGCCGACGAAACACTACGAGTAGAGCCGCAGAAACACACAGAGGGCTTCATGGGATGCTCCGAAAAGATGGCCTTCGACGCGCGAGGCTCGGCGGTCGTGGGGACCTACATAGTAACTGGTCTAACCGCCAACGGATGTAATTTCTGAGAAAACCCGCGCTCTATCTCGTATTTGCACAGGGATTTGTGCAATTGGGAGTTAGCAGAAGGAGCGGCGCAGGAATGAGCTCGCAGGCAGGAGATTGGCGAGGTGGACTGCGGGAAGAAATGGGCTGGGCGGGCCACACCGAGGCGTCCTCATCGCAAGAAACGCGATGAATGGACCACTCAGGCGGATGGCGTTCTCTCCGCACTTACCGATAGCTCGGGGTGAGCTATCGGTAAGGGGAGTGAAAGCGGGGGTTAGGGTTTGGCGCCGAGTCCGTTGGACCCGGAGGCGAAGGAGAGGGGGGTGACGGTGGGGGCTGCAGCGCCGACCAGCTCCACGACCTCCTGACCGGTGTAGTTGGTGATCCAGACATTGCCAGAGGGGTCGATGGCGGCGTTGAGCGGGTCGTTCAGGATGCCGGTGCCGGACTGGTAATTGAGGGTGGGAGAGATGGCAACACCGGCGTTGTTCAGTTCGGTGATGGTATTGTTGCCGCGATTGGTGACCCACACATTGTCCGCGCCGTCGATGGTCGCAGAGAACGGCGCACTGAACGTAGCTCCCGTAGAGGCACTGGTCAGCGTGTTGACGTTCACCTGGTTATTGCCGGCGTGGATCGTAACCAGATCGACTTCATTGGCAGATTCCAGGCTGACCCATGCGCCATTGTTGGCATCGATACCGATGGATTCGGGAGAGGAGCTGCCGCCGAGGCTGACGGGGAAGTGCGGCGCCGCGGCACCAGTGGTGGTGAAGCGGCAGAGTACGCCACCATGTTCATCGGAACCCCACAACTGTTCAGCACCATCGACGGCGAGGTGATCGAAAGTATCGCCGCTGGGGATGCACGCGTTAGAGGCCGAGAAGGGAGAGTTCACGGTGCTGAGCATGGTGTTGGTAAGTTCGAAGACATCGAATTGCGGTGTCGCGCTAACGAAGTAGAAGTTGCCCCGGCCGTCGATGGCAGCGGCAGAGACGGTGGTGAAAACGAGAGGAGCTGTTGTATGCGCCTTGAGGGTGCCGGCGTCGCTGAGTTCATCGACGGGAGTGCCGCCGTTAATGCCGCCGAACCAGACGTTGTTATTGGCTGGGGTGTTGGGGCTGCCGTCGGGGTCGATGGCCAGGTAGCCAGGAGTTTCGCCGGCGTCGAAGTTGACGGCAACCGCTCCGGTAGGCAGCAGTTTGGTGATGAAATGGCTGCTCTGGTTGCTGAAGAAAATATTGCCGGAGCCGTCGATGGCGATGCTCTCCGGGTTCCCGATGTCGGCATTGGAGGAGGCTGGATACTCAATGGCGATGGAGAAGTCGTTGGGCTGGCTGGTGAGGTTGGGCGTGAAGGGGACGACGCCGGAGGATTGCAGGGCGAACAGATTAGTCATGAACGCTGCATTATTGGCATGGGAACCGCCCGGGAAGTGAGCGATGTTGAACGCAGCGGTCGCCGTGTCCGTGGGCTGCGCGCCGGTGGCTGAGCCGTCGGCAGTGGCGTTCTGGAAGAGCGTGGTGCATTGCACGGAACTCGTACCGCTGGAGTCGATGCAGGTGGAGATGATGTCGGCGAGGGTGTTGAGGGTGGCCTGCGGAACGATGCCGTTGCCGGCAGGGGTGGTCGCGCGTGCGATGTGGTCGTCGCCGTCCAAGGTGGTGCTGATATTCCCGCCCTGGATGTCGTAGAGCTGGCCGGCATTGACGGCGGCGTTCTGAATGCCCACCAGGTTAGTGGCGGGAGCGCCGATGTTGAAGGCCGAGGATCCGAAGCCGGAGAAACCGAACGCGGTGGCGACGGTGGAGACCTCATTCATATAGAGGAAGGAGATGGCGCCGTTGCCCGGCGTGGAGAAGTTGCCGGAGGAGGGGCAGTTCCCGAGGGTCACGAGGTTGGTAAGGGAAGCGCTGACATTAAAGACAGCGAAGCCTGCGCCTGATTCCGTTGCGTGCAGCGAGCCATGGCCACCGGTAAACGCGATGGTGAACGACGTGGTGGTGACGGGAGCGATCACGGTCTGGGTGGTGCCATTCAACTGGGCATAGCCACCCGTGAGGCCGGAGAACGTGACGGTCTGGCCGATGGCAAGCGAGTTGTTTGCTTGAAAGGTGACCGTATATTTGCCGCTGTTACCAGTCTCGGTGAACGTCGCGGAGGTAAGAGTGATCGTGGGGTTTGCAGTAGACGAGCCACCGACAGCGGCCAGATAGACGGGGTGGCCGGAGGTGCAGGCGTATTCGCCGGTGATATTGAAGGCGCCGATAGGCCCGGTCAAAACATAGGTCCCGTGGGCATCTGTTCCGTCGCCGGCAGTGAGCAAGGAAGTGGGGGCGGAGGCGTAGCCGGTGGTGCCAGCCTGCAACACGTAAACGTGGGCGCCGACGATGGGAGCATGGCCGCCAAAGACGCTGCCTTGAAGGGGGGCGGACTGCGCCGATGCACCGGGGAGCACGGTGTCCGGCATGGTGGCGACGCCGGCACAGCCGGTGAGGCCGAGGGTGGCAAGGGCCAGGGACGCGCTAAGAGCCAGAAAAGACGCACGGGGGGTACGGTTGCGGGTAGACAAGAAGGGCCTCATGGGAACCTCCAAACAATTGTTTGGGGGAAACTTTAAGTTTATTACCCCCCATTCTAACTGTTTGTTAGTAATAAGTCTCAGTATTTTCGCAGATTTGAGCATCGCGACCCGAGCTTGTTAATGAGTTCCAAGGTAATGAGGCGTTCCTATGGAGCGTTGGGGACCGGCTGCAGGGGGGTGACCGTGGGGGCGGCGAGGCCGAAGAACATGACGAGGGTGTTCTGGCCGTCGTTCGAGACCCAGAGGTTGCCGGTGCGATCGGGGGCGATGCTGTAGGGTTCGGTGAGCGAGGCGTCGAGGCCAAAGCCGCCCTGACCATGGACGCCGGTGGAGGGGCTGAGCTCGGTGCCGGGTTTCGTGGCCGACGAGCCGGCGACCTCGAGGATCGAAGAGCTGTCGAGCGAGGTGAACCAGACGTTCTGGGCGGCATCGATGGCGGCGGCGTAGGGAGTCGCGCGGTTGCTGTCGAGGGATTGCTGGCTGATGAGGACAGTGCCGTCGGGACCGACTTCGCTGAAGCTGCTGTTGAGATAGTTGGCGACCCAGACGTTGCCCTGGGCGTCGAGGGCGAGGCCGTGGGAGTCGTAGCAGCAGTCGGGGTGGCTGAGGAGCTGGCCGCTGGGATAGCCGGTGGAGGGTGGGGCGAGGTGCGCGATGGTGTTGTCGTTGTTGGAGAGCCAGAGGCCGTGCGCGGCGTCGACAGCGAGGAAGAGGGGCTTGGCGGCGAGGCCGAAGGAGGCGCCAAGGTAGGGCGTGACGGCGGTGCCGGTGCTGTCGAGAATGGTGGCCGAGGAGCACTCTTCGTTGGCGATGAAGATGTTGCCGTTGGTGTCGGCGGCGGCCGCGGTGGGATAGCAGATGGAGTCGGAGGTGGACGTGGAGGTGCCGAGGGTGGAGGGGTCGTTGACGCCGAGGAACTTGGTGACGCTGCCGGTGCCGCCGCCGCCGTTGTAGTTGGTGACCCAGACGTTATTGGAAGGGTCGATTGCCAGACCATAGACCTGGGCGATGGTGCCGGCGCCGTAGCCGGTGGAGGATATCGGGGTGCCCTGCGCGGTGAAGGCGGAGAGCGGGCCGTCCTGGTTGGCGACCCAGATGTTGTTTTGGCTGTCCACGCCTAGAGCCGTAGGCATGTTGAGGCCGCCGCCGGTGACGGTGAGCGACATGGTCCAGTCGTTGGGGGATGCGGTGAGGGTGGTAGCGAAGGGTGGGGTTGCGGGGATGGTGGCGAAGATGGCGGCTACGTTCTCACCCGGGTGGTGCGCGATG
>DATHQT010000050.1:0-96070 GCA_035482415.1 Acidobacteriaceae bacterium
GGTGAGGTGGCGGCGGGTCTTGGATTTCTCGGCGCGGAAGGTGGGGCCGAAGCTGTAGACGCGGCCTAGCGCCATCGCGGTCGCTTCGATGTAGAGCTGGCCGGATTGGGTGAGGTAGGCCTTGTCGTCGCCGAAGTAATCCATCTCGAAGAGCTCGGAGGTGCCTTCGCAGGCGTTGGGCGTGAGGATGGGTGGATCGGTGCGGATGAAGCCGTTGGTGTCGAAATATTCTGCTGCGGCACGCATGATGGTGGCGCGGATGCGAAGGATGGAGGACTGGCGCGGGGTGCGGATCCAGAGGTGGCGGTTTTCCATGAGGAAGTCGACGCCGGCTTCTTTGAGCTGGATGGGGTAGGGGGTTTCGTCGGGGATGCGCTGGGTGACGGTGACGTCATCGACGTCGAGCTCGAAGCCGGAGGGGGCGCGGGAGTCGGCACGGACGCGGCCGGTGACGACGAGGGAGGATTCGAGGGTGAGGGACTTGAGGGTCTCGAATATATGCTCGGGGACGGCGGCTTTGGGGACGATGCCCTGGATGGTGCCGGTGCCGTCGCGGAAGATGGGGAAGAGGAGTTTGCCGGAGGCGCGGAGATTGTAGAGCCAGCCGCGGAGGGTGATGGATTGGCCTTCGTGCTTGCCGATGTCGGCGATGGTGGTGATGGGGGCGGCGGGGGTGGTGGTTTCGGTAGGCATGCGACTTTAGTTTACGCGGGGATGGGCGGCTAGCTTCTAGCTTTTAGCTCCTAGCTTCCAGCTAAAGGCTAGAAGGGGAGAAAGCGGGTTCCTCCCCTTCGGCTTCGCTCAGGGCCGGAATAACACACAGAAAGGCAAACGCAAAACAAAATACAGGGGTCTCTCCGCTGCGCTTCGCTTCGGTCGAGATGACGCGGTCGTGGAAGGCAGGGGTTGTGTTGGGGAGGGGGTGGGGGGTAACGTCGGAGGAAAGAGGTATTGGCGAATGATGAAGAGCGTTGAGAGGATGTGTGGCTTGGTGATGGTTGGAGCGATGATGGCGGGCGCGGCTGGCGCGCAGAGTGGGGCGTCAAATGGAGCCGGAGCGTTTGGGCCGTCGAACCCTTTTTATGCGGCTAGTAAGTTGCCGTTCCAGGCGCCGCCGTTCAACAAGATCAAGGATGCGGATTATCAGCCGGCGATTGAGGCGGGGATTGCGCAGCAGATGCAGGAGATGGACGCGATCGCGAATAATCCTGCAGCGCCTACGTTCGATAACACCATTGTGGCGATGGAGAAGACGGGTCAACTGCTGAATCGCGTGACGCTGGTGTTCTTTGGGGTGACGCAGGCGAATACGAATGACACGCTGCAGAAGGTGCAGGATATCGAGACACCGAAGCTGGCGGCGCTGCAGGACTCGATTTATCTGAACAACAAATTGTTTGCGCGGGTGCAGAAGATTTATGACGCGCGCGCGACGTTGAAGCTGGATGCGGAGTCGTTGCGGCTGGTGGAGGTGGACTATCGCGCGTTTGTGAAGGCGGGAGCGAAGCTGAGCGATGCGGATAAGACGAAGCTGAAGAAGTTGAACGAAGAAGAGGCGGTGCTGTCGAACACGTTTATGAACAAGCTGCTGGCGGGGACGAAGGCTGCGGCGTATACGACGACAGACAAGTCGAAGCTGGCGGGGTTGAGCGACGCGCAGGTGCAGGCAGCGACGGTGGCGGCGAAAGAGCGCGGGGCGACGGGGTATGTGATTCCGCTGCAGAACACGACGCAGCAGCCGGACCTGACGTTCATGAGCGATCGCGATGCGCGGAAGGCGCTGTTTGGCGACTCGTGGACGAGGACTGAGCGCAACGATGCGAACGACACGAGGGCGACCATCGCGCGGCTGGCGCAGGTGAGGGCGGGGAAGGCGAAGCTGCTGGGGTTCCCAAATTATGCGGCGTGGGTGCTGCAGGACCAGATGGCGAAGACTCCTGAGGCGGCGCAGAAGTTTATGGATGCGCTGGTGGGGCCGGCGACGGCGAGGGCCAAGAGCGAGCAGGCGGAGATCCAGGCGCTGATTGATAAGCAGAACGCGGGTAAGGGTGGAGGGATGTCTAGTGGCAGTTTCCAGGTGCAGCCGTGGGACTGGAATTTTTATGCGGAGCAGGTGAGGAAGGCGAAGTATGACCTCGATGATTCGCAGGTGAAGCCGTACTTCGAGATCAATCGCGTGCTGCAGGATGGCGTGTTCTACGCGGCCAATCAGCTGTATGGGCTGACGTTCCAGGAGCGTAAGGACATCCCGGTGTATCAGCCGGATGTGAAGGTGTTTGAGGTGTTCGACGCGAATGGCAAGCCGATGGCGCTGGCTTATTTTGACTACTTCAAGCGCGACAACAAGACGGGCGGCGCGTGGATGAGTAATTTTGTAGGGCAGTCGACGCTGCTGAAGACGCTGCCGGTGATTTATAACGTGGCGAACTTTCAGAAGCCTGCGCCAGGGCAGCCTGCGCTGATCAGCTTCTCGGATGTGACGACGATGTTCCACGAGTTTGGGCATGGGCTGCATGGAATGTTCGCGAACACCGAATATCCGAGCCTGTCGGGAACAGCCACGCCGCGGGATTTTGTGGAGTTCCCATCGCAGTTCAATGAGCACTGGGCGAGCTATCCGGCGGTGTTCAAGCACTTCGCGGTTCACTACAAGACGGGCGCGCCGATGCCGGATGAGTTGGTGGCGAAGATCAAGAAGGCAGCGAAGTTCGACCAGGGATATCTTGTGACCGAGGCGTTAGCGGCGGCCCAGTTGGATATGCAATGGCACATGCTGCCGGGGAATGCTCCGCTTGAAAATGTGGATGACTTTGAGAAGGCGGCGCTGATCAAGATGCATTTGAATTTGGCGGCCGTGCCTCCGCGGTACCGGTCGAGCTACTTTTTGCATATCTGGGCGAATGGATATGCGGCTGGGTACTATGCCTACTCGTGGACGCAGATGCTGGATGATGCGGCGTACCAGTGGTTCGAGGATCATGGCGGGTTGACGCGGACGAATGGTGACCGGTTCCGGACGATGGTGCTGTCGCGGGGGAACACGCAGGATTTGGACAAGATGTATTCGACGTGGCTGGGGGCTCAGCCGACGGTTGCGCCGATGCTGAAGGATCTCGGACTGGTGGACGACGGGAAGTAGGGTGGAGGTTGACCTGGCACCTGCTATATAGCATGATATATAGCAGGTGGCGGAGGTGCGGGATGCCAAAGATCGAGCGGGCGCGGGTGTTCATGAGCGGGCGCAGTCAAGCGGTTCGGATTCCTGCGGAGTACCGGTTCCAGTCGAGCGAAGTGTATATCCGGCGCGATCCGCGGAGTGGGGAGATTACGCTTTCGGAGCGTCCGCAGAGGCGTCCGCTGGAAGAGATCTTCGCGATGCTGGACGCTGCGGGTGGCGCGGACGAATTGCTGGTCGAGCGGGATACGGAGAAAGCTGAAGAGCGGGAGTGGATGTGAGGGAGCCGACGCCCTATCTGCTCGATACAAATACGGTGGGATACATCGTGAGTGGACGATCACAAGCGGCGCGGGCGGCGATGGTCGAAGGGATAGACCACGCGCGCATTACTATCTCTACGATTACCGAAGCGGAGATTCTTTACGGGTTGGCCAAGCGGCCGGAGGCGACGCGACTGCGAGCGGCGGTCGAGGCGCTGCTGGAGAGTGTCGAGATTTTGGCCTGGGACTCGGCGGCTGCGGCGGCTTATGGAGCCTTGCGGGCACGGCTGACGGCTACGCGTAAGAGCCTCTCGGCGCTGGATATGTTGATTGCGGCGCATGCGGTGGCGACCGACGCGATCCTCGTTACGCGCGACGCGGGGTTCGCGCAGGTTGGATTCTTGCGGCCCGTCGTGAATTGGGCTACGGATTTATAGATGGTTTGCGTTTGTGGTGATTCTACGTTTACGAGGAGGGTGTGATGCGTTGGATGGCTGGTGTGATGGCGGCGGGGATGGCGATGAGTATGACGGCGGGTGCGCAGACGAGTGTGCCGCTGCCGCCGGCGGCGCAGGTTACAAATCCTGCTGCTGCTCCAACGCCGCCCGCAGCTCAAGTGGCGGCGGGGAGCGAGGCGAAGATGGAGGCGGACAATGCCAAGATGAAGGCGCAGCTGCAGGATTGGGCGCAGTTGGGCCGGTATCGCGCGGCAGACCAGGCGCTGCCGGCGGAGGCTGCGGGGAGAGTGGTGTTCTATGGGGATTCGATTACGGATGCGTGGGAATATAACGGCGGGTCATTCTTTCCGGGTAAGCCTTATGTGAATCGCGGGATCAGCGGGCAGACGACGCCGCAGATGCTGGTGCGGTTTCGGCAGGATGTGGTGGCGTTGCATCCGGAGACAGTGGTGATCCTGGCAGGGACGAACGATATTGCGGGGAACACAGGGCCGTCGACGATGGAGATGATTGAGGACAATTTCAAGGGGATGGTGGAGATTGCGCGGGCGAATGGGATTCGCGTGATTCTGGCGTCGGTGACGCCGGCCGCGCAGTATCCTTGGCGGCCAGAGGTTGCCGGGGTGCCGCAGTCGATTGAGGCGCTGAATGCCTGGCTGAAAGATTATTGCGTGCAGGAGAAGCTGACGTATTTGGATTATTGGACCGCGATGGCTGGGCCGGATGGTGGGATGAAGCCGGGGATTAGTAAGGATGGCGTGCATCCGAATGGGGCGGGGTATGCGATTATGCAGCCGATGGCGGAGGCGGCGATCGCGGCGAAGTAGAACGGGCGCTTGCTTTGCAAGCGAGAAGCAGGTTCCTCGCTGCGCTCGGAATGCCAGACAGAAAAGCAACGACAACGGCAAAGGAAGAAGCAGATCCCTACGGGATGACAACCAGAACGGCAACGGCAAGGGCAAGGGCAAGGGCAATACAGGGGTCTCTCCACTGCGCTTCGCTTCGGTCGAGATGACGGGTTACGGGCCGGTTGGACGAAAGAAGGTACTGGGCGAGGGAGGGTTAGTAGCCGGCGGCCTTGCCGAAGTGGTGGCGGTGGTCCTGGCCGCCCAGGAGGTCGCCGGTGGTAGGGTCAACGGCTATTAGTTCGCTGTCGCCCCAGACGCCTTCGGATTTTTCGTCGAACTCGGCGGCGCGGCGGGTGGTGTAGCCGCGGGCTTTCATGGCGTCGACGGTGGGGATGGGGAAGGCCTTTTCGAACTGGAGGATGTCGGGGAGGTATTGGTGGTGGAAGCGGGGAGCGTCGGCGGCGGACTGGATGTTGAGGTGGTTGTCGACGACGCTGATGAGGTCGTTGGCTACAGTGGTCATGATGGTGGAGCCGCCGGGGGAGCCGAGGACGAGGCGGAGTTTGCCGGGACGGGTGGGCGTTGGGGTTGAGCCGGGTTTGGCGAGGGGGCCGTAGAGGTCGGTGACGGGTGGGTCGCTGATGATGGTGGGCGACATGCAGGAGAGAGGGCGATGGCCGGGGGCGATGGCGTTGGCGGCGCTTTGGATGAGGCCGAAGGCGTTGGGGGTGCCGGGCTTGGAGGTGAAGTCGTCCATCTCGTCGTTGAGGAGGAAGCCGAGGGGGTCGACGGTGACGCCGGAGCCGAAGCCGAAGTTGAGGGTGTAGGTGTTGGAGACGGCGTTGCCGTCGGCGTCGACTACGGAGAAGTGGGTGGTCTCGTTGGATTCTTTCTGGGGGTGGAGGACGGTGGCGGGGTCGGGGAGGTAGCCGGCGGGGCGGACGAGGTCGGCGGAGGGCGTGGGCTTGAGGGGGTCGATGGTTTTGCGCCAGGCGTCGGCGTAATAGGGTTGGGCCATCTCGGCGATGGGGATGTTGTTGAAGTCGGGGTCGCCGAGGTAGTCGGTGCGATCCATGTAGGCGCGGCGGAAGGCCTCGGTGATGTAGTGGATCTGGTCGGGGCTGCGGTCGGGTCCGATCTTGGGGAGGTTATAGCCGCTGAGGATGTTGAGGATTTCGATGAGGGCGATGCCGCCGGAGCTGGGTGGGGGCGAGGTGAGGACCTCGAGGCCGTGGTAGGAGCCGACGAGCGGGGTGCGCTCCTTCGCTTCGTAATGGGCGAGATCTTTGGCGGTGATGAGGCCCTGGTTGGCGGCTTCGAAGGAGGCGATCTGGGCGGCCAGCTTGCCGTGGTAGAAACTGGTTGGGTCGGCGGCGATCTGGGTGAGAGTGTTGGCTAGCTCGGGCTGCTTGAAGGTTTCGCCGGCTTTGTAGAAGTTGCCGTCGCGCTGGAAGATGCGGCGGGAGGCGGGGAATTGGGTGAGGTTGGTGGAGTGGAGGTTGGCGGCTTCTTCGGCGGAGAGGACGTAGCCGTCGCGGGCGAGACGGATGGCGGGGGCCATGACTTTGGCGAGGGTGAGGCGGCCGAAGTGGGCTTCGGCGTAGGCGAGGCCTGCGACGGTGCCGGGGACTCCTGAGGCGTGGGGGCCAGTGATGGAGGCCTGGGGGATGAGGTTGCCCTGGGCGTCGAGGTACATGTTGGCGCTGGCGGCGGCGGGGGCCTCTTCGCGGTAGTCGAGGAAGGTTGGCTTGCCGTGGTTAAGGGCGTTGGATGAGGGGCGGATGAGCATGAAGCCTCCACCGCCGATGTTGCCGGCAGCGGGGTAGACGACGGCGAGGGCAAAGCCTACGGCTACGGCGGCGTCGACGGCGTTGCCGCCCTGGCGGAGGATTTCGACGCCGGCGTCTGTGGCGTCGTGGTGGATGGAGACGACCATGGCGTGGGGCGCGCGGGCGGGGGTCTCGGAGAGGTAGTCGATGGGGGGTGGGGCGGGAGCTTGAGCGGAACTGGCGACGGCTGAGATAACGAGCAGGGATGCGGTGACGAGCGCCAGTGCGGATCGCATTGCGGGAGGGGCCTCCTGGGATTGAGTAAAGGATACCGTTAGTGGGCTTGGGGAAGCGGGTTTGGGCGGATGACGATTACCGAGTAAAAGTGAGTGACTTTATATCAGATTTTATGCAACCACCGCGCTCTACTTGCGTCTAAAGGAGTGCGGGCTTGGGTAAACCCCGAGCCTTACCAAGCAGAATCAAGGAGATAGGGTTATGACATTGACTCGGTTTGTTCCCTTTCGTAGCGGTTTGAATGATGTGGCTGTATTGCAGAATCGGTTGAATTCGATTTTTCAGGACTTTGCCCGGCCGGATGAGGCGTCTGAGGCGCTGGCTGCCGGGAACTTTGTTCCGGCGGTGGATGTGTACGAGGATGCAGAGAAGCTGGTGTTGAAGCTTGAGGTTCCGGGGATTCGTCGCGAGGATCTGGATATTCGGGTGGAAGGACGCACGCTGACGGTGAAGGGCGAGCGCAAGTTCGAGAGCGAGGAGAAGGAAGAGAATTTTCATCGCATCGAGCGCCGGTATGGGAGCTTTGTGCGCAGCTTCACGCTGCCTTCGACGGTGAACACGGAGAAGGTGGAGGCGACGAGCGCCGATGGGGTGGTCAGCATCTCGTTTGCGAAGAAGGCGGAGGCTCAGCCGAAGCAGATACAGGTGCAGGTCGCGCCCGCTGCTGAGAAGAAGCAGGTTGAGGCGACTGTGAAGGCGTAAGCCGGTTTAGAGCGAAGTGCCTTGGGGCGGGTCCGTTTGAAGAGCGGGCTCGCCCACTTTTTTCGCGCTTGCCCAGGGCGCTCGGTGAGCTCCCCTAAGGGTGAGGATCAGGACGGCGATGAGTGGCAGATTGATGAGCCAGAGGGTGTGGTTGTAGAGACGTGGAGAGAGGATGGCACCGGCGGTTGCGCCGGCCAGGAACGCAAGGACGATCAGGGAAAGTTTGCGAAATTTACGCAGGCCGGCTTTGCGCGTGGTGGGCTGGAGGGCGTCATATAAGCCATCCACTGCAGTCCGCAGGTTGCCGGTCATGAAAGTGGAGTTGTAGGCGTAGTTGTCGGCGGTGCGGAAGCTGGCAACCTGGTAGGCGGCGACGATGGCGATGATGGGAACGAAGGCGAGGTCGGGGAAGTGGCCGGGAAGAAATGAGGCGACGAAGAGCGCCGAGATTTCGCAGACGAGGCCAACGGTGACGGCATGATGTTTGAGGGATTTATCGAGAAGGTTGGCGAAGAAGATGCCGGTGATGAAGCCGAAGATGGGTAGGAGATGACGGAGGGCCTGGGCGTAGTCGTGATGCAGGATGGCGACGCCGAGGAGGACGCCGTTGCCGGTCATGGCGGCGGCGAAGACGTGGCCGTGGTTGAGGTAGATGAAGGCGTCGAGCGAGCCGCCAGTGAGGGCGAGAAGGATGGCGGAGGGAAGGGAGCCGACGGCAAGGTGTTCGGCGATTGAAGAGTCTGCGGGCGGGTTGGATAAGTTGTCGGGCATGAGTTGCAAACAGATGATGGTTTGATGATCGGCTGAAGCCGGTAAGGGAGATAAAAGATGGCAATTAAATGGGACAAGTTTACGGTGAAGTCGCAGGAGGCGCTGCAGGTGGCGCAGGGGAGTGCGGCGGAGAATGGGAATCCGGAGGTGCTGCCGCTGCATTTGATGGCGGCGTTGCTGGAGGATAAAGAGGGCGTGGTGCGTCCGGTGCTCGAGAAGGTGGGCGTGGCGGTGCCGCAGTTGTTGGGGAATGTGAATGCGGCGATTGCCAAGTTGCCGAAGGTTCAGGGGGCGGCACAGCAGCCGGGGTTGAGTGCGTCGCTGACCAAGGTGCTGGATGGCGCGTTCAAAGAGGCGGAGAACTTCAAGGACGATTATGTGTCGACTGAGCATCTGCTGCTGTCGCTGGCTAAGCAGAAGAACGAGCCGGTGCAGATGGCGTTGGCGGCTGAGGGTGCGGACTATGCGGCGATCCTGAAGGCTCTGCAGGCGGTGCGTGGATCGCAGCGGGTGACGGATCAGAACCCTGAAGGGAAATTCCAGGCGCTGGAGAAGTATGCGAAGGATCTGACGGAGATGGCCCGGCGCGGGAAGCTTGATCCGGTGATTGGGCGCGATGAGGAGATTCGGCGGGTGATCCAGGTGCTGAGCCGGCGGACGAAGAATAATCCAGTGCTGATCGGCGAGCCGGGTGTGGGTAAGACCGCGATTGTTGAGGGATTGGCTCGGAGGATTTTCCAGGGCGATGTGCCGGAGGTGTTGCGGGAGAAGCGCGTGATCTCGCTGGATTTGGGATCGATGCTGGCGGGCGCGAAGTTTCGCGGAGAGTTTGAAGAGCGGCTGAAGGCGGTGCTGAAGGAGATTGAGGAGTCGAATGGGCAGATTATTTTGTTCATCGACGAACTGCATACGCTGGTTGGCGCAGGCGCTGCTGAAGGCGCGATTGATGCCAGCAATATGCTGAAGCCGGCGCTGGCTCGGGGAGAGCTGCGCGCGATTGGCGCGACGACGCTGAATGAGTATCGGAAGTACATCGAGAAAGATGCGGCGCTGGAGCGGCGGTTTCAGATTGTGTATGTGGGCGAGCCGAATGTTGAGGACACCATTGCGATTTTGCGCGGGCTGAGGGAGCGGTATGAGATGCACCACAAGGTGCGGATTAAGGACTCGGCGATTGTGGCGGCTGCGGAGCTGAGTCATCGGTATATTTCGGATCGGTTCTTGCCGGATAAGGCGATTGATCTTGTGGATGAGGCGGCGGCGGCGCTGGCGATTCAGATTGGGTCGGTGCCGGTGGAGATTGATGATTTGGAGCGGCGGGCGACTTCGCTTGAGATTGAGCGCAATGCGTTGAAGCGCGAGAACGATGTGAATTCGCGGGAAAGGCTGGTTGAAGTGGACCGCGAGCTCGCTGAGGTGAAGGAGCAGGCGGCCGGATTGCGTGCGCGTTGGCAGAAGGAGAAGGGGGCGATTGGCGAGATTGCGACGCTGAAGGAGCGGCTGGAACAGATGCGCTTTGAGGCGACCGAGGCTACGCGCAAGGGTGATCTGCAGCGCGCGGCGGAGTTGCAGTATGGAGAGATTCCGAAGACGGAGAAGGAGCTGGCGGAGCTGACCGCAATGCAGGATGCGAACGTGGCCGATGCGAAGGCTGGCGGAAGTGCGTCGCGGCTGCTGAAGGAGGAGGTCGACGAGGAAGATATTGCGCGAATTGTTTCCAAGTGGACGGGCATTCCTGTGTCGAAGATGTTGGAAGGCGAGGTGCAGAAGCTGACGCAGATGGAGCAGCGGCTGCGCGAGCGCGTGGTTGGGCAGGATGAGGCGCTGGTGGTTGTGGCGAATGCGATTCGGCGCTCGCGCGCGGGGCTTAGCGATCCGAAGCGGCCGATTGGAAGCTTCATTTTTCTTGGGCCTACGGGCGTGGGAAAGACGGAGACGGCTAGGGCGCTGGCAGAGTTCCTGTTTGATGATGACCAGGCGATGGTTCGCATCGACATGAGCGAGTACATGGAGAAACATGCGGTGGCGCGGCTGATTGGCGCGCCTCCGGGATATGTTGGCTTCGATGAAGGCGGGCAGCTGACCGAGGCGGTGCGGAGACGGCCGTATGCGGTGGTGTTGTTCGACGAGATCGAGAAGGCGCATCCGGATGTGTTCAATGTGCTGCTGCAGGTGCTGGATGATGGGCGGCTGACAGACTCGAAGGGAAGGACTGTGGACTTCAAGAACACGGTGCTGATCATGACGTCGAATATTGGTGCGGGGCAGTTAGCGACCGCCTGGGCTGAGGGCGAGGATGGGTTTGAGGATGCGAAGGCTCGTGTGATGGATGAGCTGCGGAAGCATTTTCGGCCGGAGTTTCTGAATCGCGTGGATGACATTGTGGTGTTTCATCCGTTGGGCGAGAGTCAGCTTACGCACATTGTGGATCTGCGGTTGAAGGATCTGCAGAAGATGCTGGTGGATCGGCACATTACGCTGGAGCTTACGGACGCGGCGCGTGAGGCGATCTTCAAGGCTGGATACGATCGTGCGTATGGCGCGCGGCCGTTGAAGCGGGCGATTCAGCGGATGGTGCAGGATAAGCTGGCGATGAAGATCCTTGACGGCAGTGTGCTGCACGGCGACCACGTGGTGGTGGATGCAGGCGCGGAGGGGCTGGTGTTTGAGGTCCAGCGTGATGTGGCTGCGGTGTAGTTCGTTGGATTCGCGGAGGTTCGTGGGATCCCAGGTCTCAAAGGCGAGACCTGGGGCACCCGGATTCGTGGCGGGGGAGGGAAAAGCAATACAGAGGTCTCTCCACGGCGCTGCGCTTCGGTCGAGATGACGTGGTTTTGGGGTGTGGTTAGTTGTCGGGGACTGTGTGCTTCTGGCCGGTCCAGGTTGCGGAGTGGACGAGGTAGTCGGAGGGGGTGGTGCCGGGGTAGACCTGGGACCAGAAGATGCTGAGCTGGCGTTCCATCTGCGGGCGGACGGGTGAGTCTTTGCGGATGGCGATGCCGTAGTCGGCGGCGCCGGCGTAGAGGTCGTATTGGGCTAGGAAGGTGGGGTCGGAGAACAGGACACCGCGCTGGTAGGTGTAGGCGGTGTTGGGCATCCAGATGAGGTCGGGCTTGCGGGTCGCGGCGAAAACCATGAACTTTTGGATGGAGGGGGCGGGGGACTCGGCAAGGAGCAGCGTGCTGCACGGCGACCACGTGGTGGCGGACGCAGGCGTGGAGGGGCTGGAGTTCGAGGTCAAGCACTCAGGGGTTGCGGTCTAATGGCGCGCTGTGAGCGGTGGGTTGGTGATTCGGACTAGATTGCCGCGGAGGCCGCGGGCTATAGGGGTTGGGGGGGTGTGGTCGGCGTCAAGTTGTTTGTCGATCCACTCCCAGCCACTGTGGTTGAGGAGAAGGAGAGGGTGGGGCTGCTGGAGGAAGTCTGCATAGGACGTGATGGAGAGTGGCGCGAAGGTCAGCATATTCACGGCCGTGACGAAGTTGGTGTCGTGTTCGAGCCAGTAGATTTCCTGCGGCTGCCCGTAGAGGAGAGAGAAGCGTGGGCGCAGGGTAGGATCTGGATCGTAGTAGGTGTCGAGATAGAAATCATTGAGGCTCTGGAGGTAAATGAGCTCGTGGGGATTTTGATGGAGCGCGGCGGCTGCTTCGGGGGAGAGTTGGAAGCTGGCCAGGATGGCTGCTGAGTCGCGACGCTCCTGGTAGATGTGGCGGACATTGATGGCTATGGCCGCGATGAAGATGACGGTGAGTGCCGCGTAATAGAAGGCGTTGCTGCGGAGCTTGCGCTCGAGCACAATGCCGAAGGTGGCGGCGAAGGCGATGAGGGCTGCGATGACGTAACGGACTTCCATGGTGTGGGTAACGAAACGGCCGAAGAGGTATCCGAAGAAGGGCAGAAGGGCCATCGACAAGAGGGCGACCCAGGTGTAAGCGTGCTCCGGGGCGGGGCGGCGCTTGAAGCGTTTATAGCCTGCGTAGACGAGGGTGAGAGCGAGGACGACCATGATCGCGGCCGCAAGCTTCTGCAGAGGGATGGGCCAGGTGGTGTAACGAATAAAGAGTTCGCGATAGCCCTGGCTGATGTCGTGGATGTTGACGCCCTTGATGTAGTAATGCTGACGGTAGACCATGAGGGCGCGCTGGAAGGGGAGGATGATGCCGACGGAGGCTAGGCCCAGGATGAGGGCAGTGAGGACACCGAAGTCGAGGCGTTTGCGGATGTAGGTGCGGGAGAGTTCGCCGAGGGAGACGGGGATGAGGATCAGGACGCCGAAATAGTGGCTGGTGATGGCGAGGGCGATGGAGAGGGTGAGGCCGGTGAGGGGGAGGATGCGGGAGCGGGGCACCGGGTCGGTGGGAGGGTCGTCGAGTGTGGCGATTTGCCAGCAGAGGAGGCTGAGGGCGTAGAGGCCGAGGAGCAGCCCGTAGGGACGGCCTTCGACGGAGTAGCGGAAGCTGGCGGTAAGGAGGGGCGCGGCCATGGCGATGATGGCGGAGCGGTCGCCGGCGAGGCGACGGACGAAGAAGAAGAGGCAGAGCTGGAAGAGCAGGAAACCGGCGAGCGCGGGCAGGCGCAGCGCGATGGCGTTGCGGCCGATGAGGTCCATGCTGAGGTGCGAGAGCAGGTGGTAGGTGGGGGGATCGAGGGAGATGGGGTGGTGGAGTTGGACGAGGATGACTTGTTTGAAGGTGGCGACGCCGTCGGAGTAGAAGGAGAGGAACTCGTCGTTCCACATGAGCCGCATGTGCGACCAGATAAGCGAAAGGGCGGCGGAGAGAAGAAGGAACAGGGCCAGCAATGGGTAGGAAAAGGAGGGTGTCTTTGGAGACGAAGCCGTGTGTTGCCTCATGCGTGTTCTATCTCCACAAGGCGCACGGTGGGAAGGGAGGGGCTTCGAAGTTTCGATGAGGCGGGAGCGGAAGCCGTTGAGGGCGGAAGTGTGGGCCCGAAGAATTGTTCGAGGCGCGGCATGCGAATGAAGAGCAGAAGTCCCATGACGATGACAGTAGCAGCGAAGGAGGCCATGAGGAGGGGCTCACGGTATAGCTTCTCGGGATTCTGAACGGCGCTGTCGGGTTTGAAGGAGAGCTTGAGATAGATGGCCATCGTGAAGGCGACGAAGGGAAAGCCGAGGATGAGTTCGATGCGATAGCGGATGATGAAGGCGCCAAGGAAGAGCATCGCCGTGGAGGCGTAGAAGACTACGGAGACGAGGAGCGATTCCGGGGTGTAGCGCTTGAAGGAGGCGCGGTAGGATCCGGCGAGGGCGTGGTCGCCGGACTTGTGCAACTCGGAGAGCTCGCTGAAGCGTTTGAGGGCCATGAAGTAGCAGCCGATCATCCAGTAGGCGATGAGCAGTGAGACGGGAGGGATGAGGCTGGTAACGGCGTACCAGCCGAGCAACATGCGCAGCGGGTTATTGATGGATTCGGTGAGGACGTCGAGGTAGGGAACGTCTTTGGAGCGGATCGGTGGGAAGTTGTAGATGCAGCCCATGATCCAGAGGATGAGGGCCATGAGGGCGAACATCTTCGAGATGGTGAGGCCGATGGCGATGCCTGCGGCCATCATGAGAAGCCATTGGACGTAGGCGGCGGGGATGCTGACGAGGCCGCGGGCGGCGGGGCGGTTTTTCTTGATGGGATGGAGGCGGTCGAAGGGCGCGTCGAGGACTTCGTTGATGACGTAGTTGCTGCAGGCGACGAGGGTGATGGCGACGAAGGCGAGGATGAGGGTCTTGATGAGGTGGAGATTGAAGAGGGAGGGGTCGACGCTGAGGGGGACGATGACGCCAGGGAGGACGAAGAGGTTTTTGATGGAGTGGTCGAGGCGGGCGATGGCGAGGTGGGCACGGAGCCGCTCTCCGATGGGTACTCTGGTGGGCTCACTTTGAGACATCGGCAAGAAACTCCCGTGTGGCGGTGGCAGCTGGCAGCATCAGTATAGCGCGCAGGGTTAGATGCAGAGAGTAATGAGATGCAGCGATGACCAGAGCGATCGGAAGTTATACTGACATATCGAGCCGAAACTTTAGCGTAGGTCGTAGCTTTGTCTTCGCATAACAATTGACCAGAGGTTGACCATAAGAGCCGCATGAGTCTATTGCCAATTCCTGAGGATGCAGATGCGAACGATCAACAGCGTTCGTTTCAATTCATGGGAGTGCCGATGTGTGCGCTGGGGTGTGCGCTGGCGGTGCTCGCGGCAATTCTGGTGGCGCATCCCTATGCGGAAGTGGGGATTTCTGACGACTTTTCTTATGTTAGGAGCGCACAGCTTCTCGCCCAAAGCGGTCACGTTGTTTACAACGGGGGAGCGATGGCCATCCTGGGGTGGCAGTTATATCTGGCTGCGTTATTCATAAAACTATTCGGCTTCTCCTTCACCACTACCCGCGCCAGCATTATCTTTCTCTCCGTGGTCACGACGTTTCTTTGTCAACGAACGTTTGTTCGCACAGGGATCAATGAATGGAATGCAAGCATAGGCGCGCTTACACTGATGCTATCTCCGCTGCTGATGCCCTTGGAAGTGACGTTCATGTCGGACATGCCGGGGATGTTTGCGATCGTTGCGTGCCTCTACATTTGCCTGCGTGCGCTTCAAACTGATAGGGAATGGGCGACGATTACCTGGATAGGCGTCGCCTCGCTGTCGAACGTGGTTTTCGGCAGTTCGCGTCAGATCGCGTGGCTGGGTGTCTTAGTGATGGTTCCATCGGTCTTATGGATGATGCGCCGAAATCGCCGCGTGGTGATGGCTGGAATCGGCTTCTGGGCGGTGAGCGTCGCCCTGATCTTCGCCATCAACCACTGGTCTCAACAACAGCCGTACATTTTGTATGAACCGCTGACGCGCGGACCTGTGAAGCCGCATGTCCTCAAGAACTTTGGGATCGCGTGGATACGCGCATGTTTGGAAGTTGTTCTCTTGTTGCTGCCGATTCTGCTGATGTATCTGCCCGCGTTTCGAAGAAAGAAGCATACGAGGGTGGTGTATCTGCTTGGAGCGGGATTTCTTCTTTACGGTTTGCGGATGTGGCGAATTCGCAATCTGAGCGCCTGGTCTGCACCATATCTTAGTGGAGTCATGCCGTTCGCATCGCTCAGGGGCTTTGGTGCGATATTGACGGTCGCGGTGCTTCTCTGTCTACTCGCGCTGATTACGGCCATCCTGACCGGCGGAGAAAGAGTTCCATCCGCGCAAGGATATGTATTTTCCTTATCGCCTCGTCAGCTTGCTGAGCTGATCGTTCCGTTTACGATCGCTTACATGGGGCTGCTCTCGCCACGCGCCGGGTTTGAAAATATCTGGGATCGTTACTTACTCCCACTGTTATTTGTCGCAATCATTTTCCTTCTTCGGTTTTACCAGGATCGGTTTCAGGCTCGTTTGCCAGTGGCAGCACTGGTATTGGCTATCTGCATCGGGGCGTATGCTACGGCCTCGTTGCACGATCGGCTTGCACTGTACCGAGCACGCGTTGCTGCGGTACAAGAGGTGCTTGCCGCGGGCGTACCAGCAACGTCGGTTAGTGGCGGTTGGGATTATGACGGATGGACGGAGCTACAAGTCAGCAGCCATATTTTTGATCCGCGGATGCGTGTGCCTGCAGGCGTGCAGCTTGGAAAGCCAACCCATTATGGGTTGAAGAATTGTCCGTGGTTTTACTGCGAGATGTTCCCTCATGTGATTCCGTATTACACGATCTCCCTTCGTCCAGATCCGATCCTTGGAAATAAGTTCGCACCGGTACCTTATCGAATGTGGGTCGATACTTCGGCAGCTGTGTATGTGGTGCGTTTTCCCGATTGCTCTGTTGATGGTCGTGTGCCGTAGCTGAAAAGAGCCTTGAAATGGCAGAGCTTTTTATGGACACGGCAAGCCTTCCAAACGCGTACCATAAGGCAGTTCAACTGCAAACACGGAGTTGTGATGAATGAGGAGAAGGAGCAGCGGGTTGGGTAGACAGCCCGGTGCGTTGGTGCGTTAGATGAAGAAGGCGATCGTGATCGGTGCAGGACCAGCGGGACTGACGGCGGCGCTGGAGTTTCTACGCAAGACGGATGTGAAGCCCATCGTGCTGGAGGCGACGGAGGAGATTGGGGGGATCTCGCGGACGATTCGGTACAAGGGCAACCGGATGGACATTGGGGGACACCGTTTTTTTTCCAAGAGCGACCGGGTGATGCAATGGTGGATGGACTTGATGCCGGTGGAGTCCGGTGAAGGCGCGGCTGAGATCAGTTACCAGGGGAAGCAGCGGACGGTGGCTGTTCCGGTGGCGGTGGAGGAAGAGCCTCCGTTGCGCGGGATGGGGCCGCTGAAGGTCGGGGACAAAGACGATGAGGTGGGTGCGGAGGAGTTGGCCGAGCATGCGCCGACGGTGACGGTGGTGGGTGCGGCTGCTCCTGAGAGTGACGACCTGGTGATGCTGGTGAGGCCGCGCAAGAGCCGGATTTATTATCTGCGGAAGTTTTTCGATTATCCGATCAAGCTGAGTGGAACGACCATGTCGAATCTGGGGCCGGTGCGGATGGTGAAGATCGGCGTGAGTTATGGCTTGAGCCGCTTGCGGCCGATTAAGGAAGAGAAGAGCCTTGAGGACTTCTTGATCAACCGGTTTGGGCGCGAGCTTTACCTGACCTTTTTTAAGAGCTATACGGAAAAGGTATGGGGGACGCCTTGCGATACGATCTCGGCGGAATGGGGTGCGCAGAGGATCAAGGGATTGAGTTTGACGACGGCGCTGAAGCACTTCGTGCGCAAGATGTTTTCGTCGCGAGCGAAGGAGGAGCGCGGGAAGGACATTGCACAGAAGGGGACGGATACTTCGCTGATCGAACGGTTTCTGTATCCGAAGTTCGGGCCGGGGCAGTTGTGGGAGCACGTTGCAGAGAAGGTTGTCGCGATGGGTGGCGAGATCCAAATGGGCTGGACGGTGGTGGGCGTGGAGGTTGAGGGATCGCGGGTGGTTGCGGTCGAGGTGGTGAATGCAGCGGGAGAGACGCAGCGGTTCGAGGGGGATTATTTTCTGTCAACGATGCCGATGCGTGACTTGGTGCGGGCGCTAAAGGTTGAGGTTCCGGCCAATGTGCAAGAGGTGAGCGAGGGGCTACAGTATCGGGACTTTATTACGGTGGGCGTGCTCGCGAATAAGTTGGATGTGACGGAGTCCGATAAGACGCGGATACGGGACACGTGGATTTATATTCAGGAGCCGGACGTGCTACTGGGGCGGCTGCAGATTTTCAATAACTGGAGCCCGTACATGGTGGCTGATCCAACGAAGGTATGGATTGGGCTTGAGTATTTCTGTTATGAGACCGATGCGCTGTGGACGATGCCGGATGAAGAGTTGAAGCGGTTTGCGGCGGGGGAGTTGGAGAAGATTGGGATTCTGAAGACGGCCGAGGTGTTGGATGCGCACGTGGTGCGGGTGCCGAAGACTTATCCGGCGTACTTTGGGACTTATGATCGTTTTGAAGAGCTAAGGACGTGGATGGATCGTTTTGAGAATTTGTTTCTGGTGGGACGGAATGGGATGCACAAGTACAACAACCAGGACCACTCGATGCTGACTGCGATGGCGGTGGTGGATGGGATCGCGACGGGGTATGTGGATAAGGATGCGGTGTGGGGGATCAATTCGGAGCAGGAGTATCACGAAGAGAAGAAGAGTTAGGTTTGATAGCTTCTAGCTTTCGGATTTTTAAGCGCGGAGTATTCTGTTCGATCAGGGTTGTGCGGAGGGTTGCGTGAGGAAGTTCATCGTGTTGCTTGTAGTGATTGCCGTTGTATTTGTGGTGTGGAACAGGCAACGGCTGTATGTGCGGGATCCGCTGGGGTCAGTCGCGCGTGACGGGGTGAAAGAGCAGGGCGCGCAGGTGCTGATCAACTACTCGAACGATGTTTTGTTGCAGAACTATAACGCGCCGATGTATGTGAAGTTGATCCAGCACGGTGACCGTGTAGGAACGCCGGTGGAGATGCACTGCCTGGCGTATATGGCGTGCCTGATGGAAGCGGACGTGCCGGCGTTTCTAGTTACGGATGACGGGGCGAAGGTGACGGCGATGACGGGCAAGATGGTGGAGTATCGGGACGCGAATGGGCGCAATACGGTGGTGACGCTGCACTAGGCGGTTTGCGAGGGGGCGTTTAGACGCGAACGATCATGACCTCGGTGGACTTGATGAGGGCGCCGGCAGTCTGTCCCTTGCGGAGCTGCATCTCGCGAGCGGCGTCGGCGGTGATGATGGAGGTGATCTGCTGGTCTCCAATTGTGAGGACGACCTGGGCAAGCAGGCCGCTGATTTTTACCTGGGTGATGGTGCCGACGAGTTGATTGCGTCCGCTTACGTTGCGGAAGCGCTCCCGGGAGGACTTGCGGGAGGCGGTGGGTTTCGATTTCATGAGGGGGTTGAGGGCGCTTTGGGGGATGCGGTGGTGGCCGCCGGGGGTCTTGATTGTTTTGATGGTGCCGGCGAGGATCCATTGCTTGAGTGTCGGATAGCTGACATTGAGGGCGGCCGCTGCTTCGCGGGGTTTGAGCAGAACGTCGACTGAGGGCATTGGTTTTGTCTCCTGAGATTTTCCTAGAGCAAAATCATTCACTGGTATACATCCAAAAATCGTTATATAAAATCGTATACATATGCAAACGCCTATTTGGTCAATTGATCTCTCGCGGTGCAGACGTTCTGTCTTCGCGCCTGCACTGTTTTTCACTACCTTCCTGATTGTCGGCGCTGTTGCAGTGAGAGCGCAACAGGCTCACGTGGAACGGGCAGACGTCCAAGACGCTGGCACGCCACAGGCGGGTGCGGCATCGGCAGGTTTGCCGAAGCCGCCTGATCCATGCGCGAAGGGGCGCGAAATCGCCAACTCCGATTGCACGCTGACGTGGCACGGCATCACGCTGTACGGTGCATATGACATCGGCTTGGGCTGGGTGAGCCACGGCTTACCGGTGAACGGCTACAACTACGAGGGTGAATCCCTGGTCAATCGGAATGGATATCAACACCGATTCCTTGTTGCACCGAACAATCTGCAGCAGACAGGTTTTGGCGTCAGGGGGAAAATAGAGTTTCACCCGGGCTGGTATGTTGTTTTCAACGCTTCGACTGGCATCAATCCGAATTCCGGGCTGCTGGCAAACGCTTCAAAGACTAACATCGTCAACAATGGACTTCCCAGGGCCAGCTATTCGGAAGCCATCGACGGCGCGCGTGCGGGTCAGCCGTTCAATGACGAATACTACGGTGGTGTATCGTCCACGATTTTCGGCACGGTCACCTTTGGTCGGCAGCGCTCTCTCGGTACGGACGTGATGCTTCTAACCGATCCAGCCGGGGGCGGCTATGCCTTCTCGTATATCGGATATAACGGCACGATGTCGGGCGGCGGCGATACCGAAGACAGCCGGTGGGACGATGCGGTGAAGTATCGCCTCGTCTACGGGCCCGTCCATTTCGCAGCGATGTATAAATTCGCCGACGGGAATGGCGGCTGCTTCTCGGCTTCCTCGACGTGGACTGCGGCGAACTGTACACCGGAGACGGCGCATAACAATGCCTATGGCGGGGACCTCGGCGGTATCCTCGGCAAGTACTCCGGCGACGCCGTCTACCAGCATTACAACCAGGCGATCAGCGTGTTGAATCCGTTGCTGGGGCCTCAGAGTTTGGCGGCGCCGTATCAGTCCACCACCAACAGCATCAATACCAATCCCATTACCGGCGCCAATCTCATCCCAGCCAGTGACACTGTCTACGGCATTGTGACGGACAACAACGCCATCATGGGTGCCGGCAAATATAACGGGGAAATATTCAAGTTCTACGCCGGCTTTGAATACATCTGGCAGAACAATCCTCACAACCCGCTGGGTGTCGGCGCCTCGGATCAAGGCGGCTACAGCCTGAGCGGTGTGGAAGACGACAATCTCGATTCCGAAAAGATCCTGAGGGTTTGGTGGACGGGCGTGAAGTACGCTTACGACGACAAGACTGATATCACGTTCGCCTGGTATGAGCAGTTGCAGAACAACTTCCGGGTTCCGCAGACGTGCTCGGTCGCGGCGGGTTTCCGCTCTTCCTGCGCAGGCGCCCTCAACGAGGGTTCACTGTATGCGGATCATCACTTCACCAAGCGCTTCGATGGTTTTCTCGGGCTTGCTTATTCTTTTGTGTACGGCGGGATGGCCATCGCCATCCCTCATGGTCCGGGCGTGCCTTATCTCCACAACAGCAACTTTGCGCCGACGATCGGTGGCCGGTTCACCTTCTGATCGTGGAGGAGATTCACTTGAACCCCAGCCGGGTATGGCTGGGGCTTTTTTATTGCGGGAGGGCGGCGAGGAGGTCGGCGATGTTGCGATGGAGCGTGGGGTGCTGTAGGTCGGGGGCGATCTCGGCGAGGGGAGCCAGGACGAAGCGGCGTTCGTGGAGGGCGGGGTGGGGGAGGGTTAGCTCGGGGGTTTGGAGGATGGTGTCGTTGTAGAGAAGGAGGTCTAGGTCGATGATGCGGGGGCCTTTGGGAGGTGCGGTGGAGCGGTCGCGGCCCATGGCGTGCTCGATGGCGAGGAGAGAGTGGAGGAGATCGATGGGGGTGAGATTGGTTTCGAGGAGCGCGGCGGCGTTTAAGAAGCGTGGCTGATCGAGGTAACCGACGGGGTTGGTGGTGTGGAAGGTGGAGACCGCGACGACATGGCCGAGGTTGGCGAGGCGGGTGAGGGCTTCGCGGAGGTTGCCTTCCGGAGAGCCGAAGGGGGAGGGGAGATTGGAGCCGAGGGCGATGGCGGCGATCATGCTGTGAGCTTCCCAGGGATGGCGTGTCTCGCCACCCATGTCTCAGACGCGAGACATGGGGCACCCGGAGTTGTGGTGGGAGGCTCCGCGCCACTGTGGAGTGGGGGATGCTGGTTAGGCATGGAGGGAGTGGAGGCCGGCTAATGCGGGAGACTTTGCGGAGGAATCTTGCGCGATTGAAGAGGCTTCGGTGCGGTGGGTTAGTTCCCAGGCGGAGCGGTCGTGGAGGAGCTTTTGGACGAGGGCGGTGTGCATGGCGTGGCCGGCGCGTTCGGCGACGACGCGGCCCCAGATGCGACGGCCGGCGAGGGCGAGGTCGCCGATGAGGTCGAGGACTTTGTGGCGGACGAACTCGTCGGGGAAACGGAGGGGGCCGTTGAGGACGGTGCCGGGCTGGGCGGGTGTGGTGCGGGTGACGATGATGGCGGAGTCGTCGGATACGCCGCGGATGAGGCCCATGTCCCGGAGCATGGCTTCGTCTTCTTTGAAGCCGAAGGTGCGGGCGGGGGCGATGAGATCGGCGTAGGCTCCGGCCTCGAGGTCGCCGCTGAAGGTATCGCGGCCGATGGGCTCGGGGAAGTCGATGGCGTAGTGGATGGAGTAGCCGTCGCCGGGATAGACGCCGATGAACTTGTCTCCGGAGGGCGAGTTTTCGCGGACTTCGACGGGCTTGAGGATGCGGAGGTACTCGCGCTTGCGGCGCTGGCGCTTGAGGCCGGAGGCGAGGATCGCGGAGACGTAGGGGAGAGAACTGCCGTCGAGGATGGGGACCTCGAGGTTGTCGATTTCTACGATGATGTTGTCGACGCCGAGGCCGATGAGGGCGGAGAGGAGGTGTTCGGTGGTTTGGATGAGGACGCCCTGGCGCATGAGGGAGGTGGCGTAGGAGACGCGCGCCACGTTGCGGCCCGTCGCGGGGATTTCGAAGTTGTCGAGATCGGAGCGGCGGAAGACAATGCCGGAGCCGGCGGGGGCGGGGATGAGGCGCATGGTGACGGCGGCGCCGGAGTGCAGACCCACTCCGTGGAAGTCCAGCGGGGTATGGATCGTGTGCTCGAGTTGTGGATTCGTAGCCAGCGCAATATACCGCACATGAAGGCTATACCCAGATTTGAGAACAGGCGGTGTGGAAAATTTACCACAGGTACCCAGCCTGACCGCCGGAGGCGCTTCAGGCGGGCGGGCGCGAGGAGATGACGGGATGGGGGGTGGAGCATTAGGGTATTGCCATGAGAATGATGGATTTGAAGCGGGTTGTTTCGGCGGGTGAGGGACGGCTGCGGGCGAGGTTGCGGGAGTTGGTGGAGGTGGAGTCGCCGAGCGAGGACAAGGTGGCGGTGGACAGGGCGGGTGAGCTGGTGGTGGCCTGGGCCGAGGAACTGGGTGGGACGGTGAGGCGGCATCGGCAGAAGGCGTTTGGGGATGTGCTGGAGCTGCGGTTTGGGGCGGCTCGGAGCAAGCGGGGACGGGTGCTCTTGCTGGGGCATCTGGATACCGTCTGGCCGATGGGGACGCTGAAGAAGATGCCTTGGCGTGAGGCGGAGGGGAAGCTTTGGGGTCCGGGGATTCTGGATATGAAGGCGGGCGTGGTGATGGCTCTTGAGGCGATCACTGCGTTGCGGGAGCTGGATGCGGAGAGGCCAGTGACTCTACTGCTGGTGAGCGAGGAGGAGGTAGGTAGTCCGGTGTCTCGCGCGATTACGGAGAGGCTGGCGGCGGAGTGCGCGGCTGTGTTGGTGCTGGAGCCCGCGCAGGGGTTGGCGTATAAGACGGCGCGCAAGGGTGTGGGTCAATTTGAGCTGCGCGTGGAGGGCGTTGCTTCGCATGCGGGGGTGGATTTTGGGAGCGGGCACTCGGCGGTGCTGGAGATGGCGAGGCTGGTTGAGACGGTGTCGGGATTTACGGATTTGAGCAAAGGGTTGACGGTGAATGTGGGGGTGATTTCGGGAGGGACGCGATCGAATGTGGTGGCGGCGGAGTGTCGCGCGGAGGTGGATGTGCGGATTGCGAAGGCGAAGGATGCGGTGCGGGTGGAGAGGATGTTTCGGGGGTTGAAGATTACGGACAAGGCTTGTCGGTTGACGATGACGGGTGGGATCAATCGGCCGCCGATGGAGCGGAAGGCTGGGACGGTGGCGCTGTTTCGGATGGCGCAGGGGTTGGCTGCGGAGACGGGGTTGAGGTTGGACGAGGCGGCGACCGGGGGTGGGTCTGACGGGAATTTTACGGCGGCTTTGGGGGTTCCTACGCTGGATGGGATGGGGGCTGTGGGGAGTGGGGCTCATGCTGCGCATGAGCATGTGATGGTGGGGCATTTGGTGGAGCGGACGGTGTTGCTGGCTGGGGTGATTGCGGGGGTTTGATTGGGGCCTGCGAGCTTAGGTTTCAGATTTGAGATTAGGGATGTGGAAACGTCGGCGACGAAGTTGCCGATAACGCGACGTTGCAGGGCCAGCCGACTTTGGTCAACAGCAGCGCATTTAGCGTAGCAACTACTTCGATGGCGCTTCGCGTTACTTCAGCGCAAGAGGATGTTCCGATTCGACTCCACTGAAGGTGTTGACCGGAAACCGGCAGCCGGTGTGTCTTTGAAGGTGTTCGATGTGGGCTCCGTTGCTGGATTCTTTGAGCGCTTGCACTGGGCCGTGGCAATATTTGCAGCGCATGAGTTCAGAGCGTTCTGTGAGCGCTTCGAAGAGGGTGCAGGGGAGCCAACGCCCACGCACGCTAACCTCGCACTCCGTCATCACAGGCGGTTTGGTCTTCGTAGACATTGACGTGTTAAGATGCGTCCCAACGAGTTGGCGGCATACTTTTCCGTCGTTGAAGCCAGAACTCGGAGTGATCGCGTCTTAGGGTGGGCGGGACGCGAAACTCGGATCGATTCGGCTTTGTGTGTCGACCGGGTTACGCCAAAGGTGTAGGCTTTTGCAACATGAACTACCGGTTCTCTGCGATGCTGCACATTCCCGGCGATGTCCGCGACGCAATTGCGTTCTATGGGCAGGCGTTTGGCGCGACGATCGGCTGGAGCACTCCTCCAGCCGAGGACATGGTCGCACAACTTCAGGCCCACGGCGCGGAATTCTGGGTGCATCCCGCGGGCGAGGCGATCGGCAATCCTGCGCCACAACCCGGCAGTACCACAGTACGGCTCATGCTGATCGTAGACGACCCGGATGCCCTGTTCGCCCGGGCCGTGACTGCCGGTGCGGTCGTCCGATCCCCAATGCAGGATCGTGACTATGGCTGGCGTGACGGCTCTATCGAAGATCCACTAGGGCATCGCTGGGAAATAGGCAAGCCGCTTTAGTTCACGAGAGTTCGGGCACTCTCTTCGGGCACTCTCTTTGAGCAAGCAGTCATGGTGGCCGCTTAGAGGGATTGGGTTTCGCGGAGGAGTTGGAGGACGGCGGCTATGGGGAGGCCCATTACGTTGAAGAAGTCGCCTTCGATGCGGGGGATCCAGCGGGCGGCGTAGCCCTGGATGCCGTAGGCTCCGGCTTTGTCGAGGGAGTCGCCGGTGGTGAGGTAGTGGGCGAGCTCGGCGTCGGGGATGGCGGAGAAGAAGACGCTGGTGGTTTCTACGTGGGAGCGTTGGGTGGTGGGCGTGACGACGGCGATGCAGGTGTGGACCTGGTGGGCTCGGTTGGAAAGCTGGCGGAGCATGCGTTCGGCGTCGGAAAGATCTGTGGGTTTATTGAGGATTTGTTGTTCACAGACTACGGTGGTGTCGGCACCCAGGACGGTGGCTTTGGGGTGGAGGGTGTGGATGGCTTGCGCTTTTTCGAGGGCGAGGCGCTGGACGTAGGCGATTGGTGTCTCGTTGGGCTGAAGGGTTTCGTCGATGTGGGCGGGGAGGACGTCGAAGCGCAGGCCGGCCTGGGCGAGGAGATCGCGGCGGCGGGGAGAGGCTGAGGCGAGGATGAGCATATTTTTAGTTCTCAGTTGTTCGTTGTCAGTTCTCAGTTGGTTAGCTTCCGGCCAAAAGTCAAAAGCTGAGATAGTGGAGCTGACAAGTGAGAACTAAGAGTCGACGGCGGTGTAGCCTGCGGCGAATTGCTGGACGAAGATGTGGGCTTCCATGCAGTGGTGGTCGCCGCTGGCCAGAGTGACGGCATTGGTGGCGACGTTGGCGGTTTCGATGCAGAGCATGGTTAGCCAGCAGAGAGGGCTCATGTCTGGGAGAGTCGCGGTGAGGGTAGACCATGGATTCCAGACGACGGTGGTTTGGGATCCGGCTTTATCGATGGTGATGCGGCGCCGGAGGATTGGATCGTCGATGTTTACGGGGACGAGGGTGTCGAGATAGGGGCGATCGGTTTCGCCGGTGAGTTTGAGGAGTGGGTCGGTCTGGCGCTTCCTTTTGTAGTCGTCGGTTTTGTCGAGGTACTCGGTGTCGGAGAGACCGATGATGGAGACCTGCTGGGAGTCGCCGATGGAGAAGTAGGTGTGGAGCGCTTCTTCGAAATGGAGCGGCTTGTTGCCCTGGTTGTTGACGGTCAGCTTGACGTGAAGCTCGACGCCGAAGGTGATTTCGTAGACCAGTGCGAACTGATCGTAACCGAGGGAGCGAGTATTGTCCGATGGGCCGAGGGTGAGGGTGACGTGGAGCTCATTGCCGGCGAGGGCGGCGAAGGAAAGGGTCCACTCGGAGATGCGAGCGAAGCCGTGCGACGGGCCGTCGGTGCGCGGGTCGTCCGGGGTTGCGGTGCGAGCTCCGAACCAGGGAAAGACGATGGGGATGCCGCCGCGGATGGCCTTGCCAGGGGTGAAGAAAGATCGCTCGGAGAGGAAAAGTACGGGCTGCTGTCCCATCGGTTGCCACTGTGTGATTTGCGCGCCCTGGAGGTAGAGCTCGGCTGTGCAGGCGGGCGTGGTGATATTGGCGCGGATGAGGCCTTGCTCGGTCTGAGAGAAGGCAAGAACGCCGGGGATGCTGAAGTGGTCGGAGAGTGTTTGGAGATCCATCGTTAGATAGTGTAGAGCGTTGGAGTGGTTAGGCGCTGATGAGTTGGAGTTCGGCGAGATTGCGTTGGCCGGTGGGGCAGAGTTTGAGGAGGGGGCAGTTCTCGCATTTGGGGTCGGCGAAGGTGCAGAGGGTTTGGGCGTGAAGCTTGACCAGGGAGTGATGCTGATCGAGCATGGCGGCGTCCCAGGTTTCGGGGACGAGGCGCATGAGGCGTTCTTCGGTGGTGGTGGCGTCGGCGCGCGGGGTTAGGCAGAGGCGCTGGGCAACGCGGAGGTGGTTGGCGTCGATGCAGAGGGCGCGGCGGCGGAGGGTGGAGAAGTTGACGACCGCGGCGGAGACTTGATTGCCGACGCCTTCGAATTGCTCAAGCCAGGAGCGGATTTTTTCGGTGCGGTATTTGGCGAGGAAGTCGAGGGTGAGGGTGCCGACGCGAGCGGTGATTTGCTCGAGGAGAGCTTTGAGGCGGAGGGCTTTTTGCTCGGGGAAGGTGACGATAGCGATGGCGCGTTCGATGTCGGCAACGGAGGCGTCGCGGACGGGCTCCCAGTTGCCGGGGCCGGCATTGAAGGCGCGCTCGAGATCGCGCATGACCTGATGGGAGGTGGGGGTTTTGGTGCGGGAGGCCAGGAGTGAGTAGATGAGCTGGGTGAGCGGGTCCCAGGGTTCTCGCGGTTTGGGTTCGCCGTAATAGCCGAGGAGCAGGCGATGGACGTGGGGAAGCTTGTCGGCCTGCTCGGGGGTGAGGGGGCGGCGAGCGGTGTCGAGTTCGGCAGAAGCGTCCGGGTTGGTGAAGAGTTCGGGCGGCATGTTGATTGGATGCTATGGGTTCTGTGGTGGTTCGGGAAGCGGGTGGTTCGCCGGTGGGAGAAAAGCAACGGCAAGAGCAAAGGAAGAAGCAGATCCCTAGCGGGATGACAGCCAGAAAAGCAAAAGCGCAGCGGGAAGGTTGAACTGGATCACGGGAAGGTTGAACTGGCTCAGGGGTTGCGTGTGATGCCGAATTGGGTGCCTTCAGAGGTGGCGTAACCCCAGGCCATGCGGGGGGTGTTGTGGGCTATGCCGATTTGGCCGTCGGGGCCGAGGAGGATGATGCCGCCGTGGCCGCCGAGGCGGGTAAAGAGGTAGTCGATGGCGGCGGCGGAGGAGGACTGGGGGGTGGCGCCGGCGGCTACGCGATCGACGGCCCATTTGCCGAGGACTAGCTTCATGATGGGTTCGCCCCAGCCGGTGAGGGAGACGGCGGCGGAGAGGTTGTCGGCATAGCAGCCGCAGCCGATGAGGGAGCTGTCGCCGACGCGGCCGGGGGCTTTGTTGAGGGTGCCTCCGGTGGAGGTGCCGGCGGCCAGGTTGCCGTATTGGTCGAGGGCTACCGCGCCTACTGTGTCGTGGGAGTGGAGGGTGGGGTCGACGATGCGGAGTTCTTCGGGGAGGGCGGCTTCGACTTCGGTGTCGAGGGCAGTCTGCGTTTGCGAGGGGGTCGCGGCTTCATCCCAGGTCTCAGAGACGAGACCTGGGGCACCCAATGTGTTGGTACCGCTGAAAGTTGTGTCGGGGTGGCCGGCGGCTTCGGCTTGCTGGAAGGCCATGAGGCGATCGCGCTCGCGGGGGACGATGAGCTCGGTGTTGTCTACGAGACGCATGCCGTTCTGGGTGGCGAAGCGTTCGGCGCCGGTCCCGACAAAGTAGACGTGCGGGGATTTTTCGAGCACGAGACGGGCGGCCTGGATGGGGTTGCGTAGGCGCTCGACGCAGGCTACGCCGCCGGTGCGGAGGTCGGCTCCGTTCATGAGGAGGGCGTCGAGTTGGACGCGGCCGTCGCGGGTGAGGAAAGAGCCGCGGCCGGCGTCGAAGGTGTCGTCATCTTCCATGACGGTGACGGCGGCTTCGACCGCGTCGACTGCGGTGCCGCCGCGGGAGAGAGCGGACCAGCCGGCGGCGAGGGCGGCTGCGATGCCGCGCTCGTGGGAGGCGACTGCGTCGTCGGGCATGGCCCAGGCGCCGCCGTGGATGAGGAGAATCGGCTGCGCACTCATGGCTGGGAGAGTTCTAGTTTGCGGCGTTCGGTTTCGAGATAGGTGTAGCGGATGCGATGGATGACCGTGATGGTGGTCATGATGGCGAGGACCCAGAGGGCGGGGGCCATGGCTCCCCAGCGCTCGAAGAGGGCACCGAGGATGATAAGGACGATGCGCTCGGGGCGTTCCATGAAGCCTACTTTGCAGGAGCCGATGAGGGCTTCGGCGCGGGCTCGGGTGTAGCTGACCATGAGGCTGGCGGTCATGACGAAGGCGGCGAGGAAGACGTAGAAGAAGCGGTTGCCGCGGGCGTAGAAGACGAGCAGGCCGAAGAAGAGGGCGACGTCGGAGTAGCGGTCGAGGACGGAATCGAAGAAGGCGCCGAAGACAGAGACCTGGTTGGTCTGGCGGGCTACGCGGCCGTCGACCATGTCGAAGAGGCCGGCGCCGATGATGACTAAGCCGGCGTAGAGGAACATGCGGACGTAGTTGTCGGCGCGCGCGTAGCCGAAGAAGAAGGCCGCGATGACGTTGATGATGAGGCCGATGAAGGTGAGGGTGTTCGGGGAGATTTTGGAGAGAGCGAGACCGTTAACGATCTTCTGCAGCAGCCAGCCGCTGCCCTTGCCGAAAGCACGTGTCCACGTCATCGCGTCAGACTAGTTTATCGCGGATGAAGGCGGGGAGATTATGCGGCGAGAGGTCGATCGGCACTATTCGACGACTTTGAGGGTGTCGTGAATGGTGGAAAGTTTGAGGATTTCGAGCTCGCGCTTGCCGTTAGGGGTGACGACCGTGGCGATGTCGCTGACTTCTTTGCCGAGGAGGGCGCGGCCAATGGGCGAGGTGGTTGAGATGAGGCCCTTGGTTACGTCGGACTCTTCGCTGGTGACGAGCTTGTAGCTGAACTCCTCATTCTTGGTGGAATCGAAGACTACAACGGTAGAGCCGAAGCCGACCTTATCGCGGGGGATGTTGTCGAGGTTGACCATGGCGAGCTCGCCCATGCGCTTCTTGAGCTGGCCGAGGCGCGCGTTGACGAAGACCTGGCGCTGCTTGGCCATGTGGTATTCGGCGTTCTCGGAGAGATCGCCCAGGGCTACGGCCTTCTTGATCTCCGCGGGGAGTTCGGTGGTGAGTTCGTACTCAAGAGCCTTGATCTGCTCTTCAAGAGCCTTTTTGATATCTTCCATGCTTTGTCTGCTTTGCTGGCCCTGTGCGGTTGCAGCAGGGCAGGGGAGTAAAAGCTTGATTATACGAAAGGAGACGGGGAAAAGGGCTAGGAGGCTTCAGGGTCGGGAAGCAGCGTGGGACTGGAGGCAGAGAGAAAGCTCTCGAGGAGCAGCGTGGCGGCTACCTGATCGATGACGGCTGTGCGATCGAGGCGCCTTTGGCGATCGAGGCTGGAAGAGCGGCCAGAGGATCGGGGTGCGTGGCCGGAGAGATCGAGGAGGGCGTGGGCATCGCGGGTGGTGAGACGCTCGTCGAGGAGATGGTGGGTGAGCGAGGGGTGGGCTTCTTTGAGGGCCTGGGCGAAGGCCTGGGCTTTGGCGGCCTGGGGGCTGGGTGTGCCGTCGGCGTGGAGGGGGTTACCGACGAGGAGGGCTTCGACCTGGTGCTGGCGGATGAAGCGGGCGATAGCCTTTAGATCAGCGCGCAGGGTGGTGCGGTGGAGAGTGAAGAGGGGTTGGGCGGTGAGGCCGAGAGGGTCGGTGATGGCGAGTCCAATGCGGCGGTCGCCGACGTCCAGCGCGAGGGTGCGGGGGTGAGGCACGGACTTAGTGTACGGGGGAAGGCAGAGTGTAGAGGATAGGGGGTAGAGCGTAGTGGATAGAATTCTGGTTAGAGGCGGTGCGTGTGCGGGTATTGAGGGCTTTGGTGGTGGTCGCGATTCTGGTGGGGCTGGTCATGGGGTTCTTTGTGTATGTGCCGTATGGGCCTGGCGCTGAGACGTTTGTCGATATTCTGCCGGGTACCGGGACGCTGGGGATAGCGCGCCAGTTGCAGAAGGCCGGGATTGTGCGGAGCGCGCTGGCGTTTGATGTGCTGGTGATCTGGAAGACGGTGCGGGGGCACGGTGCGGGGTCGCTGAAGGCTGGGGAGTATCGGTTTGACCATTCAGCGAGGATGGAAGAAGTGTATGACCGCCTGAGACAGGGAGATGTGTACACCGTGACCCTCGTGATTCCCGAGGGCTACAACATCTTCGATATTGCGAATGCCGTGGCAGCAGCGAGGTTGGATTCACGGGAGGATTTTCTTAATGCCGAACGGAAGAACACGGAGTTGATCGCGGATTGGGTGCCGCAGGGCCGCGCGACTTCGCTGGAAGGTTACTTATTTCCGGATACGTATAAGTTCAGCCGCCATGCGACGCCGATCCTGATGCTGACGACGATGGTGAGGAAGTTTGGGCAGGAAGCGAGGCGGTTGGGGATGACTCCGGACGAGGTATCGCGGACGGTGACAATGGCGTCGCTGGTGGAGAAGGAGGTGCATATCGACATGGAACGGCCGGAGGTAGTTAGTGTGTTTGAGAATCGGCTGGCGGCGGGTATGCCGCTGCAGACGGATCCGGCTGTCATCTATGCGTCGCTGCTGCGGGGGACGTGGACGGGGGTGATTCATCAGAGCGAGTTGAAGTCTGACTCGGCGTACAACACGTATACCCACGCGGGATTGCCGCCGGGGCCGATCTGCAATCCGGGAATTGCGGCGCTGCAGGCTGCACTTCATCCAGCGAAGACGGGTTACTTGTACTTTGTCGCGGATCCGGAGGGGACGACCAAATTCGCTGCAACCCTGGCCGAACACAACGCGAATGTTGCCGCTTATCGTATTGGGATGAAGCCTTAAGTTCGGAGGGTTTGGGGGGCGCGTGCGTTGTGCCGTAGTGGGACAGATACAACAGCTTGCGGTTTCGCACGGGAGGAGTATTCGGATCGGATCTGCAAGGTATAGAAAGGCGAATATTTAGCGAATATATGCAGGCATATTTTCGGCAATATATACCCAATGGCAATAAATACGCTGACTAACCCAATGGGGGGTAAGCTTAGCTTATGGCAGACAAAGACGTCGCTCTGGCTATCCTTCAAGCCGCTATTGCGATTGCCGGTCTTGTGCTGATCTACTCGGGGTTTTTAGCCGCTAAGGGTGCCGACTACCGAGGAGATCGGGCGGGAGACAAGTTTTTACGCATGGCGAAATTGGGGTTGATTCCCGTAATTATTGCTCTGTTTTGCAGTGGTATGGGCGTTAGAGTTTTACGTATCGGACATTGGGGCCATGACTGGTGCGCCACTTGGTTGATTCTGGCCTTTGAGATTGTCCTTGCAACGACGGCTGTATACGCGATAATTGCTGCGTTCCTGAGCACGTAAAAAGGACGCACCGCAAATGGGCTTAACTGAGTCAAAGAAGAAGGAACTTCACGATAAGAAGTTTGATGACCTGTACATTCAACACAAGCCGGTTTGGGAAAAGATGGCCGTGGAGGCATGTGCTTTCGCGAAGCAGCACATAAGCAAGGGAGAAGCCCCGCTAGGGGACGACATTTTGAAGTTCTTAGTTCCCATGCTGGAAGTCAATGACACGCTGCGAAAGCATCAAGAAGATAAACATGCACGGTATCGTCGATATAGGGAATCGTTCGGCGAGTACATCGTAGAAGAGCACCTTAACTCACTAGCGAAGGAGAAATCATGAGCGAAGAACAAAAGTACGAAGCCGCCAAAGAGTATGTTGACAAGCAGCTTAACAACATGCGGGAGCACAACGCTGCGCCGGAAGTCTCCGAAGATGAATACAACGCCCTTGTATCTGATATAGCCGAATTGATCGAAGTCTGAGGATGAAGAAAACTACGGACAACCCGAACGCGAAGAAGTTCAACGCAGCTTTGGCTTATGTCCTCTCCGCCGATCCAAAACAAACCCAGGAAAGTCTCGCTCAAGCCAAGGACGAGAAGCCTTCTCCTCATACGCGATACACCTACGACCCCGAAGAGGGCCGCTCTTAGATGGCTTTGGGAGACTCCTTTCCGGTTAGTTCGACCCACGTCAGGCGCTTGCCGCCAATCTGAGAGAGAGCCTTCTGGAAGCGCGTGCCGTCGTTGTGGCCGATGCGGTTGTTGAAGCGGAACATCTGCTCATCCAGATAGCGGTCAAGGTGGAAGGGTTCTACGGCAACATAGGTTCCCTTGAGCGTACGCTTTAGACATGACCAAAAGTTCTCGATGGCCTGAGTCGATACCTCACCCCGCACATATTCGTTCGCGTGGTTGACCGTCTCGTGAATGTAGCGCATCGCATCGCCCGTCCGATCATAGCCGGGCCAGCCATCCGTATAGACAGTTGAACCAAACCCGACATGCTCAAGAATCTTGTTTTGTAATGTCTCGCGGCGGACGTTCGGTATGACCATCGCGCGAACCTCGCGGGTGCCTCGATCTAGCATCCCCATCACCGCCGCCTTCTCTGCATTTCTATTTATGCCAATCTTTTGAGCGAGGCGCTTCTTCAGGTGCATATTGATTGGCTTTGGGCCGATGAATGTTTCATCTATTTCGACTGCGCCTGAGCCTAACGGCATCGGCTTTACTGTCTTGAGAACTAGGCGAAGCCGCTGGAGAACGAACCACGCAGACTTCTGCGCGATTCCTGTGGCACGGGCAATCTCATAGCTCGAAACCCCATTACGGCAGTTGCAGAGCATCCACAGAGCGATCAGCCATACTTCCAGCGCGAGCGGGGAATCCTCGAACGGAGTACCAACCTTGACCGAAAACTGCTTGCGGCAGGAGTAGCACTTCCACCGCTTTTGAGTGTCCAGCCCGTAGTGCTTACGCTCACCTTCGACGGCGTTGCACTTGGGGCAGACAGGCTTGCCATCAGGCCACCGAAGAGTTCTTACAGCGTCTATACAGGTCTGGGCATCTGAATAGTGGCGAATTGCTTCTGTAAGGGTTTTCGGCGAAGTCTTCATGTTTCCAATAGTCCCCGTAATGTTTCCAATACTAGAGGCTAAAGTTGACACTTTCAATACTTAAAGTTTACAAATAAGCCATGACACGGATTCGTAAAAACACGGAAAAGATTAGGTCGTTCATCTTGGAGCACATCCATGAAGAGGGTGTCGCGGCGAAGGTAAGCGAAAAATTCCATATCACTCGACAAGCGGCAAACAAGCACCTCAAAAACCTGACTGGACAAGGCTCTCTGGTCGCGGACGGTAAAACAAGAAAACGTTCGTACAAAATGGCAGAAACCGCGTCGGTTAGTTTCAGGTACGACTTAGTACCCGGACTTGAGGAAGACGTGGTCTGGCGTCAGGACATCAAGCCATTTTTGGGAGCATTACCGGACAACGTCTTACAGGTTTGGAACTATGCCTTCACGGAGATGTTCAATAATGCCATCGACCATTCTGGCGGCTCTTACATCTACGTAGGGATCAAGAAGTCGGCTGTCGATACTGAAGTATTGATAATGGACGATGGCATCGGCATTTTCAAAAAGATTCAGGATGCCTTAGATCTTCCAGATGAAAAACAAGCGATTTTTGAACTTCAAAAGGGAAAGCTAACGACGGATTCGGTCAATCATTCGGGACAGGGTATCTTCTTCACATCCAGGATGGTTAATGGCTTCGACATACTATCGGGCGGCGTATTCTTTAGCCATGTGCTGGGTAACGAAGAAGACTGGATGATGGACAGAGACGCATTCAAGCCCGGAACCTCCGTCTTCCTAAAAGTCGACAATCATACGGCACGGACTGTCAAAAATGTTTACGACCAGTACAGCGTTGATGGATCGGACGGCTTCAACAAGACAATAGTCCCGGTAAGGCTGGCGAAGTATGGAACCGATCAACTGGTATCAAGGTCCCAAGCTAAGCGCGTGCTCATGCGAGTTGATCGGTTTTCTCAGGTCATCTTTAACTTCGAGGGTGTAGACATGATTGGTCAAGCATTTGCCGACCAAATATTCCGCGTCTTTGCGGCAGAGCATCCCGAAGTTGATTTGATTCCGTCTCACGCAAACCCGGACATCATGCAACTGATCGTCACAACAATGAAATCAGGCAGACCCGGATTCAAGGGAGAGCTACCGACCGAGTGAAATCGTACCCGATTTCGGTTTCTGAGGACCCGGTTTCTAAGCGCCCCTGATGTGCTAAGTCTACTTCGCTACTTCAGCATTCTCACGTCTTGCCCCTTGTCCAGCTTGATGGCTGCTACAAGGTGGGCAATGTAAATGCCGCTGTCCGTTGCGGGATAGTTGTAGAGTTTCACAAAATCCTTCTCCATCTCCATATAGTCCGCTTCGTACTCCACTGAAGCCACCTGACTCTGTCCCTTAAACCACCCGAACTTAGGCATATAACTCCTCTGGAACTCTGTAAGCTGTCGCAGCATTGTGATATGTTGTAGCGAAAAGTGAAACCCCCGATTGGAGTCGGGGGCATCTCGAACGTCGGGCTGACACTCAAACGTTATCACAGGAGTGTGCGCCATGCCGAATGCTCAACCGAACCAAGAAATAGTCCAAGAGATTTACCGCGCTCTCGTCCTACTCGGGGCTGAAGCAGACTTGCTAGGCACCGTTGGTTCGTGGGGAAACTCGCTACCCGAAGCGGATGTGCTCGGCAATTTGAAAGCTTGGAACTTGCAAACCGCCAAGGATGTCACAAGGCGCACTGAACACTATGAAATGACTTTCCACCGTCCGGCTTGTATCCCGGACGCGGCCCGGGAAATGTCGCTTCAAGCACGGTAACCGAGCTTATCGACTCGACCAGATACTCTCGCCACCCCTGCCCCTCACCGGAGCCGCTGACCCCTCCGGTAAACCATCCGCTGAGGGCAAGGTTGTTCGCTCTAGTGTAGGCAATCATGTGAGGTTCCACGACTCGCATTCCAGGAACCGTATCCCCAGTGTAAAAGAAGCTGATAAGGTGCTGATCGTGGATTGCTTGGCAGATTAGTTGGACACTCATGTAAGCAGCTCTCCCTGAGTTTCCCGCCGATTCTACGCCTTTATCTGTGTGGGTTAGTCAGCGTATTTATTGCCTACCCAATTTATTGTATTTATTGAAGTTAGGGCGCTTCCGGGTGGCCAGAAATTATCGGTTGACATTCGCATGGTGCGGAGCTACAAACGCAACACTTCAACTACGAGGATCAGTCGACCGGAGCCCAAAGAGGTTGAGCTGCGGGGGCATAGAGTCTTCGAGGGGAAGCAGGGGCGGGCGGGCACTTCCAGGGCCAGGTCCTTTCACAACACGTAATGCAGGTCGCGACGCGCATGGATTCCGACGCAGAGTGTGAGCCACAGGCGAAGCAGACCTCATAGCAACTGAGCGAGCCCATTCGACCGCTGAAAAATTGCTGAGGCTCGCCGGGGGAAAACTGTGCCTGGAGATATAACAGAATGAAGGACTTCCGCGTTGATTTAAAAGTGTGTGAAGCTTGCGGGGCGTTGTGGCTGCGAGCCATGGGTCACGGGGTGTACTGCTCTGGATGCGCGTTGTGGCTGTCGGATTTTCCGGCACCGCGAGCGTCAAGCCGACGGGCACAAAGGCGTACGACGGTGAGTACGGCGTATGCAGGGGGTGCTCAATGAGTGAGCAACTACGTAGCAGAGAGCAGATAGAGGGGCTGAGGCTGGTTCCCAAATCGGTACGGCGGACTGGGCAGGAGCAGGTCATCCGGGAGGGAAGTACGGGACGGGTGGTGGCCACGCTAACCAACGCCTTGAAGCTCCGGCGAGTGTGGGCGGTTGCAGAGAAAGCTGCTGCCTCACCGCAGGAGGTTATACCGGAGACGGATGAAAAGCCGGCAGTGGAGCTGGCGTTTTATAGAAAGTACACGGAGGCGATGCTGAGGCGGTATCTGCGGATATCGATCCAGAGTGGCCGAGTGCCGTCCTTGTTGGGTCGGGAGTTATTCCGCGGGAATGTGACGAGCTATCGCGTTCACAGCTTCGAAGATGGCGTTATCTTCTGTTTCGATGTGGAGAAACGTTTGGGCAGGCTGACGGTCATGGAGCAGCAGCTAATCAAACGGATGGGTCTGCAGGAGTACACGCAAGGCGAAGCCGCGGGGATGCTGGGGCTCAGCCTGCGAAACTGTATTCGTCAGTACGGATATGCGCTGGATGCGCTGACGGAGATGTTTCTGGAGGCTGGAATGTTGGAACCGCTGAAAAGCTGTCAAGGGGGTAACGGCGACGAAATCGGCAGAAGTGCGTCATTCTAAAGCTGATAATAAATTGAAAAAGTTGGCATAGTTACCCTAGTCAACTTGGTATTCTAGTTAAGTAGAGATAAAGCGGGAGGCCCTTCGGGGTCTCCCGTTTTGCGTTTTGGGAAATGAGCTGAGATGACGCGAAGCAAGGAGCTTGATCAGGTGAAGGAAGCTTTGGATGAGGGGAAGGCGAAGTACATGCGGCCGAGTGAGTGCCGCAGTCACATGAGGCGGACGCTGGCGAAGGAGTTCGACGAGATTGTGAAGGGGTTCGTTGCCGCGGCGAAGAAGGGAAGCTGTCCGCATTTGAAGTTGGCGACGGAGTTACTCAAGCCGATACGGACGGGGCCTTCACGGAAGAAGGGAACGGCGACGAAGTACTGGGAGATGCTGCAGAGAGAAGAACGAGAAAAAGAGCAGTTGAAGAAAGAGCAGCTCGCAGCAGGCCAGGAACTGCAGGGCGCGGACGGCAGCGAAATTTTGGGAACGAGATTTTAGATAACAGGGCGGACAGCCGCCAGGAGATAGATCGATGAGTGTTTTCAGCAATGTAATCAAGGATTTGAAATCATTTTCGGCCAAGGTTGAAGCGGCGTTCAAGAAATTGTTTGGGGACGCGCCCTCGTGGATTGCGATTGCTCAGGGGGTACTGACGTATCTTGGGCCGATCGTGGTGACCATCTTGACGATTGGTGGGGGACCCGCGCTGGGGGATGAGGCGAACCAGATCATCGCGACAATCAAGACGGATCTTGCGACGGCGCTGGCGACGGTGACTGCGGCGAATGGAGCGACCAGCTTACCGAGTTTGCTGGCGGATATTCAGACGCAGCTTCCTGTACTGCTGGCAGCGGTGAAGGTGAGCAATCCGACAGTGGTGGCGAGTATTGAGAAGTACATAAATATGATCGACGCGGAAATTACGGCGTTGTTGACTGCCCTGCCGGCGGCGGTCTGAGATGAGCCAGGCGAAGACGTATCGACTATCCGATCCAGCCGCCATTGCCGCGAAGGTGAAGGCGGCTGGCGGACCGGCGCTTGATCCGACTCAAGCTACGGGCGAAGCGAGCGCTGATGGGGTGACGTTGAGTTGGAGCATCAGCGAGGGGCGGATTCTGATCACGATCATTCGAAAGCCCTGGATGATCGCGTACAGTGCCATCTGGAGCCATGTGGATGCGGCTCTGGGCTAAGCATCTGCCAAGAGTCGCGAAACTCGTGAGGAACCCGGGAAAATTCAGGCCGGTGAACAGTTGCGAAGAGGCATTCTGCAATGCGGCGATGAGATGGAGAGTCCCAATTCCGCATCATTCTGCATCCTAGAGGGCAGGACGAGAGTCGATATACTAAGTAATTGCAATTGATGAAGAATTTGAGAGCGTTGTCGGTGATGTTGGTCGCGATGACAGGCGGGTTAACCGGCTGTTTTTCGACGACTCGTCTTGTTCTGAAGTCGGAGGTTCCGACGGTTTATCAGACTGCCAGCGTGGAGCAATTGGAGAAGGATGTTTCGGATAGGGATGCTGCGGTAAAGACGCTTAATGCGCAGGTACAGATTACGGCGACTACGGGCGGGTCGAAGGAAGGCAAGCTGAAGGAGTACACGTCGTTTACCGGGTACATCTTTGTGCAGAAGCCGGCGGACCTGAGGGTAATTTTGCAGTTGCCTTTGATTGGTTCGCGGGCGCTCGATATGGTGAGCACAGGGGACACCTTTACGTTGGTGCATGCGTCGTCGCATGGGAATGTCTGGATACAGGGAACGGGGAAGGTAACGACGCCGTCGAAGAACGGGTTGGAGAACCTGAGGCCGTCGGTATTTCTGGACTCGCTCCTGGTGCCGGGCGTGGATCCGAAAGAGTGGGTCACGATGACGGAGTCGTCGCGGGTGCTGCATCAGGACATGCACCATAAGACGGAGACGATTGAGCCGGATTACAACCTGACGGTGCTGAAGGCGACCAGCGGAAACATTCTGCATGTGCAGCGGGTGATTCGCATCAACCGCGTGACCATGCTGCCGTATCAACAGGATATTTACAACGACGAGGGCGAGGTCGTGACGCAGGCGACGTATGACAACTACCAGACGCATGGTGGCCAACAGTTTCCTGCGGAGATTACGATCCGCAGGCCGCTGGATGAGTACTCGTTGAAGATCGATGTGACGAAGCTGACGCTGAATGATTCGTTCGAGGCGGACCAGTTTGAGCTGACGATTCCGCCGGGGACTACCGTGCAGAAGCTGCAGTAGGCCCTTAGGGGACGGAGCTGCTAGAGAAGGCCGGCGCGGTGAGCGTGCGCGGCGATCTGGTCGTTGATGGAGAGAGCCAGTGCAAGAGCTTCGCGGCCGGCTTGAGCGGGAACGCGGGGTTGCGTGCGTGTGCGAACAGCATTCAGGAAGTCTTCGAGCTCGAGGCGAAGGGGTTCGCCTTTGGGGATGTCCGCCTTGGTGAGGGAGAGGCCTGCGGTGGGGTGCTCACCGTGTGCGGACGAGGATGGAGGGGTGGTGGGGGCGGCCGCGGTGGGTACAGGGAGGGGAGAAGAACCTGTAGCGGGCGTCTTAGCGGATGCGGCAGCGATTGCGGCAGCGACGACGGTTGGATCGACGCTGATGGTCAGGAGTTCCTGGCGGGCGAAGTCGAGGGAGAGGTACTGGTGGGGTTGGAAGAGACGAAGCTTGCGGACTTGCTCGGTAGAGACGCGGCTGGCGGTGAAGTTGGCTACGCAGCCGGAGTCGAATTCGACGCGAACGTTGGCGATGTCAGTTTTGTGCGACAGGATGGGCAGGCCGACGGCGCGGACTTCGCGAACGGGTGAGTTGGTGAGGCTGAGGACGATGTCGAGATCATGGATCATGAGATCGAGAACGACGTCGACGTCGAGGGAACGCGGGGTGAAGACGCTGAGCCGGTGCGACTCGAAGAACATTGGGTGGTTTAGGGCGGCGAGGGTCGCGGTGACGGCCGGGTTGAAGCGCTCGAGATGGCCGATGGCGACGATGCGGTCATGCGCCTGCGAGATGGCGAGGATGTGGTCTGCCTGGGCGAGGGTTGCGGCGAAGGGCTTTTCGATGAGGACGTCGATGCCGGCGGGCAGAAGCTCCTCGGCAACCGAAGCGTGGTGGCTGGTGGGGACGCAGATGGATGCGGCGTCGAGCGAGAGGTTGGCTGCGAGCAACTCGGCGACGGACGCGAAGGCGGGGATGTTGTAGGTAGAGGCGAAGGATGAGCGGCGCTCGGTGAGGGGATCGACGAGCGCGACGAGTTGGACGAGTTGGGGCTGAGCGGCTTCGAGCTCGCGATAGACGCGAAGGTGATTACGCCCGAAGGCGCCCGTGCCCACAACTGCGACGCGAAGAGGAGGCACGGCTACTTTTGAGCTGCGGCGCCGGGCAGAGGAGATTCAACGGCTACGCGGCAGCGGGTGTAGAGCTCGAACAGCTGGGTTAGCTGATCTTCGGGCTTGGGAGCAGAGGGAAGGCCGAAGCCGGTCGAAGAGGCGCCTTTGGTGCCGAGATTGGTGTGTGCGGCAACGAACTTGAGGAGATCAAGAGCGATGTCTTCAGAGCGGCGAGGTGCGGAGTTGCTGTTGCTGGATTCCATAGGAGCCTTTCAGAGCATGTTGCTAAAGGTGATGGTAGCGGTTCGGCGGAGATGGTTGCAACGTATGACCAGCCGTGAGCGAGGACGCAGGCAGGAATGTGCACTGCAGTGCGGAGGTTTCGACCGAATGCGGGATTGGAATCGAAGAATTTGTGATTGCGGAAGTTAGAGAGGCCGGTGAGGCCGAGGAGAGACATATGAACAGAGTGGAACTGCAGAGGATTCTTGGCTTGCTGAACATCGGATTGGCGATCGCCCACGACAGTGGGGTGTCGATCGGACACTTTGGGTGCGGAGATTTTATAGAGCTTGCGCAGACGGCGAATGGCATATTGCTGCGTTCGATTGCGCCAGTCGCGGTCGCTGAGCAAGGTTGTGCGACTGGAGCGAGCACTCCGCTTGCAGGTGCTCTGGTGGCCGTCTAAAGGGAAGGTGATTTTCGCGATGAAGGCACCAACAGAGATTAGAGCAGCAGTAGAGGTGGAGGAGCGATGAGCAGAACAAAACGAGTGTTGATGCTGCTGGTGGTACTGGTGGCGATGATCGCTGCGTGCGCGGGTATGGCAGCGGCCCAGGTACCAGTGACGACGGTATCCGATACGGTCTACAGCGCCAACGGAACACCGGTAGGCGGCACGATCCTGGTGAGCTGGAGCTCTGCTCTTCCAGGCATCGCCTTCCCAGCCTCAATATGCGGAGCTGACGACGACCGCACCGCCTTATTGGACCAGTACGGCAATTTACCTCAACTTCTACTCATCAGCGACGTCGGGAAATGCTGTACTCGATGTACAGACGGCGTGTGTAATGCCGGGGCAAGTAATCGGATCACCTACGTTTTCGACGGCTGTGGTGAACAGCACGCCGGTAAGTTCGACGGCGAATGGCATTGTCAGGACTGCCATGATCTCGGGAATTGCTACCCCGGGAGTGAACGGCTGTCCGGCTGCAGGTATGACGACACCGACTATGCTCACGATCCGTGTCTTTGCTGACGCGACATCGGCGGTTCCTGTGTATTTCACGGGTGCGACGTTGGTGACAGGACGGAGTCAATAATGAGAAAAATCTTCCTTTCGGCAATACTGTTCCTGGCGGCCACATACTCATTTGCGCAGGCAACGAACCCGCAAAACACCTTTGCAAATGCGGTGAATAGTGACAGCCCTTCACTGTGGTTAAACTTCAATGAAGGCACTTCGGCCTTCCAGGACTCCGTATCGGGGGCAAGTTTCGGGCCTGCCGGCGGCCCGGTTGTCGAGGGTACTGTACCGGCCTCACTTTCTGCGGGGGCTGCTGAGCAGATTGCAGTGAACGGCTATGCCCCTCTACCGACGGGCTCTCTTACCTCCTTTACGGTGAAGTTTGCCTCTGCACCTCCAGCGGGTCCACTGACCATCGTCATCCTGAACAACGGTGGAAGCAACAGTTTCACAATCGCCAACAGCTTCAGCGTCTCCGTTGCTGCTGCGACGCTTACGCAGATCTTCACAGCACCCACGAACTTTACAGCGGTGACGGTAACCTCTGGGCAGTTGATCGGCTATTGGGTAGGAGCAGGCGGCACGGAACCCGGCTACGGAACCTTGGCGGGTGGAAGCGCCTGCTCGATCAGCGGATATGCATCTCTACCTGGCGGGGCAAATACCTATACGTGCGCTTCAGGTTACGGCTACGGCATCACAGCGAGCGTGATTCAGGCCTCTGCCGGCACGACTGCTATCCGACAATCGGGGTTCGACAACACGAACAATTCCAATTACTCAGCGGGGTTCACGTATAACGCGTGGAATGCTGCGCCCAACGTCACCCTTGGTTCGACGATGGAATGGAACACACCGTGGACGATGCTGCTTCATATCAACAAGCTCAATTGGGATCACGGGCCTAAGCTGATTCTTGCGAGCAAAGGCGACCTAAACGCGGCGGCCATCAACAATAACAATTGGCAGTTGTTCATTCAGCAAAATGGGGGGAATGCGGCGGCCTCTCAGTTGTGCTTTTCCCGCAACGGGCCAGCCCCTTACACGCAACTGGGTGGCGGGGCTTCATTTCTGGCACATCAACAGTGGTGTTCTCCTACAATAACTGACGCTACACCTAACACCTTCAACTACGATATCGTCGTGGAGGATAACGGCACAGGATCGCCCACCGCTATAAGTATGTGGATCAATGGAAGTGCTCAGTCCCTTCTTTCGGCTGTTTCAACCAACGGGTTCGGCGGCGTAACTATAGCAATCACGAACGGAGGAAGTGGGTTTACCTCTGCGCCCACCATCGGTTCGACAGGGGGAGGGACGAATTGTACGATCGCCGGAACCACTGCAACAGTTACCAGTGGAGTCGTTACATCCGTAGTTGCTCATTCTTCGGGCTGCATTTATGCGCCCGCAATTACTGTCACAGGCGGTGCCGGATCGGGAGCTGTGTTCACCGCGACGGCATATCCGATGACAATGAACTCTCCTAGTTATCCTCTTGTGGTTCCGGGTTATGTATATGCAGGAGTCTATTATGGCCCTGGTGGAACCGACACATCTGAGAATCCGTTGTACGTTGATGAGTTTGCCGAGTTTCCCGGTAACTTATCTTTCGGCCAAATAACGAATATCTTCTATGAGACAAAGTTCTGGCAGAATCTCGTCTATCCCGGTCTCACAGCGAATCCGCCGCTAGTGATTTTCGGTAATTATCAATGCGGCCCTGATTTCAGCGCAGATCAGACAACGGCGATGGTAATTGCAGCACACCAGGCTGGGTTGATTCGGTTGATCGGTATAGACGACGACGATCCCTCGGCGAATGGTTACAACTCTGCGCCTTGGTTTAGGCAGATGCTCGACCAAGCTGGGTTGGCTGATGTGCCTGTGTCAGTAGGAACTAACCAATACGGGCCAAACCTCGGCGGATGTCCAGCGGCAAATATCACAGCGTACAACGCGAACACTCCGCAAAACCCTGCGTCGTATGAATCGGCGACAACGATGTACCGCACTCTCTTTGCGAAATATTCGACCAGGCCGATTGACGTACTGATGACGCAGACGGCGACTGGCTATAACAACTTCCAGTTGAGTTCCGCAGATAGCATCTCGCCTCTCACTGGGTTGCAGCTTCAGGCACAGAACTACGCCAACGGGGGATGGGTAAACGCGTTCGAGGGCAACTTCGCCACCAGTCCGACGGCTTACTTGAGCCTCTTGAACAATACGGGTAACTATCCTATTTACTTCGAGGGAGGTTCCCCTAACCCTGGGGGCCCCGGAATCTATGTGTCTCGCACCGCGCTTGATCCACTCCGTCAAGCGGCAGTGGGAACTACTCAAGATACGGTACAGGGCTGGACAAACCAGAATCTCGCGCAGGTCATAAGCCCCTACTTCCAAGGGGGTGAGACGATTACTCTCAGTGGTGGAACTGGGTACGCGAGTGCTACCGCGTTCACGTCCGTAGGCGGAGGCCCATCCTGTAACACCACCGGCTATATGCTATCGACTAGCGGCGTTCCCAGTTCAGTGGTGACCCCTTGGTACGCCCCTGTACCTTCTAGCTATGGTGGGACGGGTTACGGATGCACACCTGCGGTGTTCACGGCGACAGGGAACGGGGCAAATCTTACAGTTTCAGCTGTGACTCTCGGTACCATCACAATCGGTGACACGATCTCAGGTACGGGTATTCCAACCGGTACGAAGATTGTCTCGCAGACTAGCGGCATGACGGGGGGAGCAGGGGTTTACGTCACCAGCGTGGCTACGACCGCATCGGCGTCAACCGTCACGCGCACACCGACTATTGTGCTAACGTCTCCCACCGGAACCGGCGTAACGATGACCGTGTCGAATGGAATCTTCATCAAGAGCTACGAAGGAACCGCAACGGCGAGCTATGCGGTCTATCCGAATATGTGGAGCACTCAGCCACTCTTCACGTGGTTCCAGAATAGCCTGATGGATGCGCCGACGACCGGGACTCCCCGACCCTATTGAAGGGGTCTTGCAGAGGAAAGAGAACGAGGCGTCGATCCTCCATGGCTGCGCGACGCGCAGGAGGACGATCGGCGCCGGGGTGGGATGAGACGTGAAGGATAATGCAGAGAGCTTGTTGAAGATTGCGTGTCAGATGGACCACGATCGTGCGTTGGCCATACGGACCGCAGCAGATTGGTTGCGCGTGCGCGATCGTGATGGCTGTGTAAAGGCTTTGGTAGCGAATGCGGCGCAGCGAAGGTTTGAAGAGCGTCGGGGAAGACAGAACATTGTGCTGAAGGCCCGGCAGATGGGCATCACGACCTGGGTTGCGGGGAGGTTTTTCCTGCGAACGATCAGCAGACCTGGAACACTTACTCTCCAGGTGGCGCATACGCGTGAGGCTGCGGAGTCGATCTTTCAGATTGTGCAGAGAATGTGGGATGAGCTGCCGGTCGATCTGAAAAATGGGCCGCTGGTGCGAAGTCGAGCGAATGTGGGACAGATGGTTTTTCCGAAACTCGACAGTGAGTACCGCGTGGCGAGTGCGGCTGATTTGGGAGCAGGTAGAGGATTGAGTGTGCAGAATCTGCATTGCAGCGAAGTGAGTCGATGGCCTGGTAATGCAGCAGAGACGCTGGCGGGACTGCGCGCGTCCTTGGCGCCGAACGGCGAGTTGGTGTTAGAGAGCACACCGAACGGAGCGTATGGGGCGTTCTATGAGGAGTGGTGTCGGGGTGTCGATACGTGTGGGGATGGGAGTGCGCTGGTGCGGCATTTTCTGCCGTGGTGGCTGGAGCCAGCGTACGCAGGGAGACCTGTGGCTGCGGCTGTGATGCGCGATGAAGAAGTGATGTTGGTTGAGCGGCACGGGCTGAGTGAGGAGCAGATCGGCTATCGCAGAGGGTTGGAGAGCGACTACGGCGGACTGCGGTCGCAGGAGTTTGCTGAGGACGCGGAGACTTGTTTCCGGGCGACCGGGTCGTGTTTTTTTGCGATCGATGCGATTGAGCGGCGGATGGCGGAGCTGGAGTCGGCAGGGATGCAACGACGTGGCGGGGCGCTGATGGTATGGTTTCCGCCATTGCCGGGATGCAGGTACATCGTGGCAGTGGATTCGGCGGGCGGTGGCGAAGAAGGAGATTTTGCCGCGGTGCAGGTAATCGATCAGGAGACGGGACTTCAATGTGCGGAGTTGCAGGAGCGGTTGCGGCCGTCGGAACTGGCGAAGATTGCAGTCGATTTGGCGAAGGAGTATGACGGGGCGTTGATAGCGGTGGAGAGGAATAATCACGGAGCCGCGGTGCTGGCGTTCATTGAGGCCAGTGAGGGTTACCGGAATGTGTATCGGCAAAAAGCCGAGGTGGGCTGGTTGACGACGGCGGCTTCGAAGCCTGAGATGGTGGCGCGGGTGGGATCGCTGCTGGAGCAGTGGCCCGAGATGTTTCTAAGTAGGAGATTGCTGGGCGAGTGCAGGACGTTTGTAGGTGGAGAGCGCGGAAAGACGGGAGCGGCCAACGGTGCGCATGATGACCTGGTAATGGCGATGGGGGTGGCACAAGCGGTGAGGGCGGAGATGTTGAGGGGCGGCTTCGGTGGACAATGGGCAAATGGGATAAGGTGAAGCTAGGTGATGGACGTTGGCGGTCACGGCGGTGCAGGCAATCCGGCGGATGCGCGGTGGAGCACAGAGCCAATTGATGCTGGGTGCGGATGGAAACCTGTGGGTGGTGAAGTTCAAGAACAATCCGCAGCATTTGCGGGTGCTGGCGAATGAATTAATTGCGACACGGATTGCGGAGGCCGTCGGTCTGTCGGTGCCGAAGACCGACGTGATCGAGGTCAGCGAGTGGTTGATTAAGAATAGTGCGGAGATGGTGGTGGATCTCGGGCGGGGCCTTCGCGAGCGATGCGCCGGCGGGCTGCAGTTTGGGAGCCGGTTTGTCGGAGGGTTGATGCCGGGGCAGGTGGTTGACTATCTGCCGGAGCCGCAGATGGATGAGGTCCGAAACCTGGCGGAGTTTGCTGGAATGCTGGTGGTGGACAAATGGACGGGGAATTGCAATGGGCGGCAGGCAGTGTTCGAGCGTCGACCTCGGGAACGGAAGTATCGGGCGACGTTCATTGACCAGGGATACTGCTTCAACGCGGGGGACTGGACGTTTCCAGATGCGCCGCTGCGTGGCGTGTTCGCACGCAACCAGGTTTATGCGGGCGTTCGCGGATGGGAGAGTTTTGAGCCTTGGTTGAGCAGGGTCGAGGAGTTTTCGGAAGATGAGCTGGGTAAAGTTGCTGAGGAGATTCCTCCTGAGTGGTACGGTGGGGATCCCGGGGTGATCGAACGCTTGATGGAGTCGCTATTATAGCGCAGGTCGAGAGTGAGAGAGTTGATTGGACAGTTTCGCGAGTCAGATCGGGAACCGTTCCCACTATGGGGAATGGCGAAGAATATAGTGATTCCGAAAGGCTTCGAGGTGATGGTTAGCCCAGGAAAATTTGTAATGTAGAGTGGGCAGTTGAACTGGTCAGGAGATTCTGGAGGTTTTGTTGCGCGAGCGGCTAGAGTGCGAATTTTCTCTCATCCGGTATGTGCCGGATGTGGTGAAGGGAGAGTTTGCGAACATCGGCGTCGTACTGCGGGAGGCCGGGCGGGACGAGACGGCGACTGTAAGATTTACGCGCGACTGGAGCAGGGTGCGATGCATGGATCCGGATGCCGATGTGGAGATGCTGGAATCGTTGGAGTCAGAAATGGGGCTGCGGCTGCAGGCTGGAGTAGAGCTGAAGGTAAACGCGAAGCCAATGTTGGACACGCTGGAGGACTCGCTATCGAACAGCATTCAGCTGACGGAGATGAGGGGAACGTTGGCGGAGAGCTTTCCTGCGGAGTTGGAGCAGCTGTTGCGGATGTATGTAGAACCCTTGAAGTTGCCATCGACGCGCAGGAAGGCGAGCGGGCGGGGTGCGATCGTTTCCACCATGCGTACTGCGTTTGAGCAGGCGGGTGTGTGGCGGTTGATGCGGAAGAAGATTGCGGCTGCGACGTACACGCAGGCCGGTGATCCGTTGAAGATCGACTGTGGTTATCGCAATGGCAAGGTGCGCATGTTTCACGCGGTGTCGCTGGAGAATGATGTTGAAGGTGCGAAGAGCATGGCCTACTCGGCGGCCGCTTTGCGCGCTGGTGTGTTGAACAGTGAAGGCGTTGAACTGGAGCTGACTGCGGTGGTGGAGAGGATCGCGTCGATTGCGGACCAGGAGCAATATGGATTTGGAGTAAGCGTGTTGGAGCGAGAGGCCATCCGCGTCTTGACGGTTGCCGACATGGGAAGAGTCGCGGAGACGGCGAAGCGAGAGCTGAGGGCTTAGCACAATAAGAACGGGCGAAGTTATGTAGACGAGGCGTGACCCAAGCGGTCGCGCCTCATGCGTTTAAGAGGGAGATCGGAATGGATTTGGGAGCTGCGGTTAGAGATATTTGGGAACGAGTTGCCGGCGCGGCAGCATCGACGGATAACGTGGGCGAGCGGAAGACAGCGATTACTCCGCTGGGGATGAATTCGATCTTCGCTCCTTTCAGGACGACGGGAGTGCAGAACGCGCTTCCTAAACCTACAGCAGCGAACCTGCGCAGATTTGCGGAGACACCTGTGGCCCGGCGCGCCATCAATTGCATTAAGGACCGGATTGCGTGCATGGATTGGCAGATTGAGGTGCGGCGCGGGGCGGGCGAGGACGTGGCGGGTGATCGCGTGCAGCGCGTAGCGGCCCTTAGCAGGGCGCTCGACACGCCGAATGAGTGTGACAGTTTTCGCACGATGATCGAGCAGGTGATCGAAGACACGCTGGTAGGCGGGTTTGGCGCAGCTGAGATTGAGACAGGCGACGCTGACTTACCAGTTCGCTTGTATCCGGTGGATGGAGCGTCAATCCAGGTGAATGCGAACTGGAAGGGCGATCCGAACGATCCCCGATATGCCCAGATTACAGGCAGGCTAGGGAAGGATTCTTTGTTGCCGCTGCGTGACGATGAGCTGATGTATGTGCGGTTGAACTCGCGCAGCCATACGCCATTTGGATTGGGCAAAGTGGAGGTCGCGTTTGAATCGATTTCGCACTTTCTGCAGGCCCATCGCTATGCGGGCAGGTTGGCTTCGAACAGCGTCGTGCAGTATGCGCTGTGGCTGAACGAGCGAACGCCGGAGCAGCATGAGCGGCTGACTCGGTGGTGGCAGGATGAGGTTGAGGGGTCTGGACGAGTTCCTGTGTTGAGCTCGGAACAGAAGCCCGAGGTGCTGAAGTTTGCCGCTGGAACTGATGCCGATCTGCGGTTGGAGTGGCAGCAGTTTCTACTGACGATGATCGCGAATGCATTTGATCTGCCCGCGATGATGCTTGGCGTCGCGCAGGACGTGAATCAGTCGACTGCAAGCGAGCTCGCAGATGAGGCGTTCCAAAACGCGATCGTTCCGCTGGCAAAGCTTATTGCCGATCACATCACGCGCGATGTCATCGTGAAGCGTCTTGGTTGGGGAGACCTGAGATTCGCGTGGACCGACCTGGAGAGCCGGGACGAGATGGTGGAGGTCGACATCCAGACGAAGTTGTTGGCCGCGGGGGTTCTGTCGGTTGCTGAGGTGAGGGCGATGCGTGGCCTGGCGCCGGCAGAGTTGGTAAGTCCTTTGGTTGAGCCGCAAAGGGCGTGACGTGTTTCGTGCGGGTCAACTGAAGGAGAGATACGAGGAGGTACAAGTGGAAAGAGTAGTGCATTTGCGTCGAGCAGGGCGGCGACGTTGCGGCGAACGCGAACTGCGGGCGATGGCAGTGGATTTCCCAGAGGTGGCAGGGCATCCCAATCGATTGCCATTTGAAGGGTGTTTGACGCTGGTTGATGTGCCCAGCGACAAAGCGCCGAGCGGCGCGCGCGGCCATCGCGTGGTGTTGACGAGGGCAGCAGCGGAGATGGCACTTCCCAGTTTGTTGGGAATGGCGGTGGACTACAAAGCTGGATGGGATGGGCATGATGCACGACAGAAGTGCGGCATTATCACCTCGGCGCACCTGGAGGGCACGCGCTTGCTGGTGGGCGGCTCCTTGTTTGCGCGGGACTATCCGGAGATGGAGGCGAGGGTTGGTGGCCTGACTGCCGGAATGGATACTGCGATGGGAATGAGCTACGAACTGGCGGATGCGCATGTCGCGGATATGAGGGATACGGTGTGGCGGCTGACGCGAGCTACGTTTACGGGAGCGGCCATTCTATTGCGTGAGAAGGCGGCTTACCGGGCGACCTCGTTTCACGTGACCCGCGTGGGCGAGTGCCGGCAGACACGAGTCGCAGCAACGAAGTGAGGCGTCCTGAGGGACGTCAGAGAGACGGAGGAAGGAAATGGAAGATAGCAACGTGATGGATTTGATGGAAGCAACAGAGCGTTTGGAAGCCGTGGCTCGTGCACTGGAGCAGGCCGCATCGCAATTGGCCGAACGACAGGTGGCACTCGCTGCCGAGGCAGAAGAGCATGTCGGCCGCATCGTGGCCACGGTGGAGACGGCACGCGAGGCCGAGCTGGAGCGGCGGCTCGTCGAAGCCGAGGCAAAGATTGCAGAGCTCACGGCAGCGGCTGAGCCGCGCTCGCACGGGCGGAAAACTTTGCCTGCGGGCATGGCGACCATGCTCGCAAAGCAAGGCGTGACTCTGGAACTGGGTGCTTCGGGTGGGCCGATTGACGCGGCAGTGCTGGATAGTGCCATGGGAAGCCTGGGGATCGAGCAGCGTATTGCTGTGAAAACAGAACTGAGGCGCGCTGGCTTACTGGGGTAGGACGGACTGCTGCGGTCGAGCTGACCGTGTGTGGGTGGATAGAAAACAAGGCGGAGGCCGGACGAGAGTCTGGCCTTTGTCTTTTTACAGAATTATCAGGAGAAAAGAATGAACGCGAAGTTTACGAACATCAACGCAACAGCCGATTACATTGGACCGGGTGCAATTGAAGTTCCCATCTACCAGACAGAGATCCTGGATCTGGTGCGGCGCCGTGGAGTCTTCGGTCAGCGCATCAAGCAGGTTCCCGCTACCGGTCATCCTTCGAGGTATTTTGAGGAGACCGCGATTCCTGTGGCTTCCGCATCGTCGGCGTTTGTGAACCCACGGGCAATTGTTCCGGCAATCGTGCAGCCAACGCGGATTGAAAACAGCGTACCTCTGAAGGCGTTGGTCGCACAGATCAACTACAACCTATTCGATCTCGAATTAGGCAAGCAGCAGAGCCAGTTTGCTTATCTGCAGGCGAAGGATTTGACGGACACGGTGGATGGCGTTCTGCGCACGCATGATATCGCGTTGTGGAACGGCACCGACACGAGCCTCGGTTCACCAACGACCGCGCAGTATTTTGGCGCGGTTGGACAGATCGTCGCGGGTGGCAATACAACCAGCATTAGCACGGGTGCGACCATCGTGGATGGCCTGAAGTCGACCATCGCGCAGATGCTTGCGAACTCTAACTTCGGCGTGCGGCCGACGGCGATCTACGCTAACCCGGTGTTGCTGGATCTCATCGATCGCGAGATGAAGACTGAATTCAATGTGGTCCTGAATACCAGGAACATCGAGGGCGGCCTCACGGTGAAGACGCTGAGCACGCAGGCGGGCGACATCCCACTGATTCCTGAATGGACACTGCCGTACACCGGGGTTCCAGGATCTGGCTCCGCGGTGCTGCCTGCCTACATCGTGACCGAGGATCTGATCGAGTATCACTGGCTGGGCGAGCAGAACCCACGCGTGTTCCAGCTGGGCATGCAGGGCTCTCTGGCGAGCCAGTATGCGGTGGTCAAGTTCGGAGCCGTTGTAGTCAAGGGCGCGAGCTATGCACACTACCAGGTGTTGGTCGATCGCTAGGAGCAAGGGGGCCGGAGCGCGGTGGGCGCTCCGGCTTCGTGCCAGATACAGGTGCGAGTAGAGAGGGAGGGAATCGATGGGATATTTGTTGCCAGCAGATTATGTGGCGTATGGATTATCGGCGGAGACGGCCGATGCGTGGGTGACGACTGCCTCTGCGATGATCGAAGCTTATTGCCGGCGACCGTCGCTGATGTCGGCCAGTTATACCGAGCGGATGAAGGTTCCGATCAAAGCGCAGACGGTGCGCCTTAGTTATGGTCCGCTGATCAGCGTGGATGCGGTGCAGGCGCAGTATGCGCGACCCGGATTTGGAGAGGAGTTCTCGGGAGACTTTGCTTTCCAGACGGGCTTCGCCGCGGCGTTTGCGCTGCCGGGCCAGTGGGTAGCTGTGGATCCAACCACACTATTTGTGAGCGTGCCTACAGGCGAATTTCGCTTCGCATGGAATGTGATGGGGATGCGCTATAGCGAAGCTGAAGTTACGTATACTGCCGGCTTCACGACGGTGCCGGATGCTGTTCAGGTAGCTTGCGCGCAGATTGTGCGCAATGCCCAGACGACCCCTGGATTGAACGTGAAATCGAGCAAGATGGACACGCTGAAGATCCAGTACTTCAGTGATTCGCTGATCGACAGCCAGGTGCAGGCCTTACTGCGGCCTTACGTGGCAGAGAGGCTCGGCTGACGATGGGCGAGTTGCTGCAATCGAGTGATGGTGCGATCCGCCTTGCGGACGCAGTGATGCGATCTGCTGGTGGTCGCATGGTGTGGTTGCGTCTTGCAGCTCCGGCTGTGCAGAACGCTGACGCAGAGCAGTTGGGCCTCGCTACTCCGGCATACCAGGATGTAGCACTGGGTCCGGCGACATTTCACAAGGCAAATAGTGTGATCAAGTTGTTGATTTCGGCGAGCGCCGTGCATGAGGTTCTTGGATCGCTTGGGTTTGACTCAGCTGATGTTTTGTTCGAGACCGCCGTGGGTTTGTTTATCGACGACCTGCTGTACAAGATCACGAATAGCTATTCGTCGCAGGCGATGGGCATGCCTTATTGCTACTGGCTGACGTTGGAGCCGCCGGTGCGCTAGCGAGAATCGCCGGCGCATAAATCCAAGGAGGTAATTGTGCAGAACGCGAAGGATACGTTTTATGAAGTGTTGCGGAGCCGGCTAGTCGCGCTCAATCCGGAGCGAACGATTGTGCTGCGCGGCGTGGTGCGACCCGGTGTCGTGGTCGAGGAGAATGAGCTGCTGTCATCGGCTGCGCTTCCCGACTGTTTTCGACTGCGATGGTCTGTGGCGCAGGTGGATGCCGACGGGACAATGCCGTTGGCGACGCTGGTGTGCTCCGTTGACTACGAGACTGCAGGTACCGGGATGAACGGTGGTATGGATCGCGGGAGAGCTCTGGCAGCTATGGACGCCGAGTTGCAGGGTGCGGTGAATGCTTTGCCGAGGAATGTGCTCAAGACGAACTATTCAGGATTGGCGAATGGCACTGCTGCGCTAGCAATGAACACGAGAGCCTGGTGGAGTGAGGTTGCCTTTGGCGCGACGATTACGAAGGATGACAGGTTGGCTCGGACTGCGACTGTCCAGCTGATGAGTTACCAGGAAGCAGGTGAGCTGTGAGTGACGTGATGGATACGATGTCGCCGATGATGGGACGGGTGAGCGCATATTTTGCGCCAGTCAATCGCACGGCGCAGCAAGCCACTATCTTTGATGCGGCGCAGAATGGGGGATTTGCATTGGATAGCCCTCCTGCGCCTTGGATTTGTCTAGGCTGGATCGCGGGGTTCACGCGGAAGTGCGGGACGAAGATTGAGCCGGTACGCTCTGGATCCCCTGCGATCGCACACATGCAGGCGCGCACGGAAATTGAAGCCACGGTGAGCTTCGCATTTGAGAGTTGGGGAAAATTGCAGCTTGCGTTGTCGGCTGGCACACAGCAGATGAATCTGCTCAAGGCAGCGTCCGGATCACCTGGTGAAGGGTCTGGTGGCGCGGCCGTCTCTGCGGTAGCGTTACAGTCCGGCTCAACCGCAAACGTTATACAGGTGGGCGCGCCCGCTGCCAATGGGTTCACCGTCGGCGAATTGATTGCGGTGGATGTGGACTATGGAACGCAGACAGGGTTTGTGGGTAGTGGCGTGAGCGGGGCGTACGTGCAAGGCGCGTTAACGGATGTGGATTACATTCGCCGGGTGACGTTGAACGTGGGGCGCATTACGGCCGTCAACTTGGCGACAGGTGCGCTGACATTGCAGTGGCCGCTGATTGCCGGGGTTCCGACTGCAGCGATGAAGGTCAGCGGCGTGGTTGGATTTTGCGATCGAGAGGGTTCGAGCTTCTTCCAGGAATGGTCTGCGGTATTCGTCGGCGAAGGACAGCAGGGTGAGCGCGTGATCTGGCACTATCCGCGGTTGCAAGCGATGAGCGGTGCAGTCGAGGCGTGTACGAATGTCGGCGGTGGATACGAAAAGATCCAGCTGAGTGCGGCGTTCCGCGCGCTGCCGGTGAAGGATCCGGTAGACGGTGAGACGGTTGTTTGTTTCCGGAGTTATGTAGCTGGTTAGGAAGGCATGAAGGAGAGAATGTGCACATTACGATCGACAATCTTGATGGACTAGGCGCGATCGATTACACCGAAGCAGTCGCCGCAGAAGGGCCGATCACGGTGCAGCGTGCTCTAAATGAGCCATCGCGCTGCACGGCGGAGATCGTCTTGGGGGTGGGCGGATTTGCCGTTCCGGTACGGCGCGGAAAAGTAACGGTGATCGCGGCGGATACGACGCTGTTGTTCACCGGGTACCTGGCGACCGAGCCGGTCAGATTGTACGCGGGGAACTCATCTGAGGGCGCTGTTTATCGCGCGCGTGTTACTGCGGTAAGCGATGAGTGGCTCCTCGATAATCTTGGCTCCGGCGCGGGTTTGAGGGACACCGAATCGCTTGGCCTCGGTGGCATGGCGTTAGTGGCGCAGATGGCGTCGCGTGTGCAGGCGGCAGGATCAGCGGGGGTGACAGTTAATGGCTCGGGAACGGTTGCGACGACAGGCGTGTTTGCAGCGCGCGCTTCATCGCCCTTCAGTGTGAATGCTGCGAATGCGGCCAATTCTTCCTACGCAGCTTATCGCGCGTTGAATGGGCAGATCTTGATGCAGCCGGTAGGGAATGTGACCCATGCGTTCAGCGACGCCAATGGCACTTTGTCGGTCCCTGAGTTGCAGACGAACGCCGTACGTGAACTGGCTAACGATGTGACGCTTACGGGTGCCGAGGAGCCGGCAGCGTACATTGAGGAAAACTTCCTTGGTGACGGTACGACCACTGTCTTCGATCTTAGCGAATCTGGCTACCGCGATTCCAATCGTACGCTGGCGCAGGATAACTTCAGGGAGGGGGCGTTGAATCCAGCACAGTGGATTGTGGCTGATCCGGGCAGTTACCTTTCGCTAACTTCTGCGGGCCTGACGATGAATGGCGGCAATGGCTCTGATGGCCAGACCACACTGACGGCGGTTGACGCAATCGAGATGGGTGGATCAGTTATTGTGCAGTTGAGTGGGGTTTTGCTTTCTGCTGCTTGCGATGGCATGCTCGCAGGCATGTATCAGGGGCTTCCGGTTCTCGCAGAGTGCTTCGCGGGTTTTCGTGTGCGGCAGAGCGTGAGTGGTACCGGCGGTGTGACAGTCATCGTGCCGGTAGTCAACGGTGTTGAGGCAGGCACGGTGTTCACTCCGATTGCCGGCCACTCCTACACGTTGCGGCTGAGACTCCATTGTGTCGAGATGCAGCGCGTGTTGCAGCGTTATTACTGCATGGTGGATGGCGTCATGCAAGGGTTTGGCAATCCTAATGGCGTGGCCGCTCCTATCGACATGGTGTTTGAGTTGGTGGATGAGGGTGTTGCATCGAACACGCCGGCGACGGTGCTCTTCGACAGTACTGCTGCTGGGGCGACTGTCAACAATTCTCCTGCAACGTGCTCGTTTGTTCTTGTCAACACGACGCAGATGTTCGGTTCGATTGGCTCAGTGAGTGTGACGCGTACCGGCAGTATCTGGATTGTGAGCACGCTGCCTAGCGGCACCTTGCAAACGCGATTGATTGGTGTCGCAGGCCAAGGTGTCGATTGCTCGGTGAGTTACGGGACAGCTGCGGGCGCACCAGGCAAAGTTACCTTTCTTGCTGGTCGCGTTCCTGTGGCAGGGGAACGTGTGACGGTGAATTATCGCAACCAACAGCGATCGGTTGCGCGGCTCGCAGATACTGCGAGCGTTGCGTCAGAGGCGGTGAACGGCGGCCCAGGTACGTGTCGCTGGCTGGGAGCCGTGACGCTTCCGGTAGCGCGCAGCAGCATGGATTGCGAGAGCGCAACGCAGGCGGTGCTGGCATTTGCGACGAGTCGCACGGCTGCCATCGCTGGAACTTACTCGCTGGTGAACCCGTCCGAAGACATCTGGCCGGGTGACGTGCTGGCGATTACCAGTGCTGGAGTTACTTCGTCGCTGCTGGTGCGGAGTGTGGTGGCGCAAGACGGCACCGCTGTACCGGAGGTCCGGCGATACAAGGTGAGCTTTGCGAATGATTGGGCCGCAGAATGGGCTGCGGGGATTGGGTTGAAATTAAGTGAAGAGATTGCGGCGGATGCTTATCTGCCGCAGACAGCGTCGAGTGCGCCTGGTCAGGTGCTTGCAAACCTGCAGCAAATGACTGTGACGAGTTTGACGGATACTGCCATGCAAGTGGATGCCGGAACGGCTCCGCCTGCGGGCGGTGGGTTTGAGGTGCGGCTGAAAGATTGGGAGTTTGGAGTGGGCATCGATGCGGCAGACCTGGTACTTCGGAGTCCCGTGCGCAGCTTCTCGATACCGATCGCCGCCCAGCTGGAACGAGTATTTGTGCGTATGTATGACTCGAGTATGCCGCCGTTGTACTCGCGATTTTCGAGCGTGGTGTTTTTGAACATGCCGGTTAACGAGACGGCTTAGGGGAGATGTAGTGAGGGGTGATGAGGTGGGTCGATGACGGATTTTGAGGGTCAGGTATTGCAGGAGTTGAGTGTCCTAAAGGTGCAAATGGAGCAGTTGCTCGGTATCGGGCAGCCTGGGCGGCTGCATCAGCTCGAAGGGCGCGTTGAGGAGCACGAACGAAGCGTGCAGAGGTTGAAGGGAGCAGGCATCGTTTTCGGCGGAATCCTGACGATGCTGCACCTGATCATTGCGTTTCTGGTTGAACGCTATGCCAAATTCTAGGCAAGGCGGTCTATAGAGGTGGCCGTCGGCTAGCCGATATCTTCGGACCAGTTCTCCAGGTATGCCTTGAACTCCGACATGAATTTGCCTGCATCTGCGCCGTCGATGATCCGGTGATCAAAGCCGAGAGTGAAGTGCTGGATACTCCGGATCGCGATCGTATCCTGGCCGTCCTTGTCGGTGAGGACCACGGCTTCTTTATTGAGGCCGCCGATTCCGAGGATTGCAGACTGAGGCTGCGCGATGATGGGCATGCCGAATTGCTCACCGAAGATGCCGGAGTTGGTTAGGGTGAAGGTCCCGCCGGCAACATCGTCGGGGGCGAGCTTTTTGGAACGGGCGCGATCTGCGAGGTCGACCACCGCGCGGGCAATGCCGAGGAAGCTCTTTTCTTCCGCCTGCTTGATGACCGGAACGATCAGCCCCCACTCCAGTGCGACCGCGATCCCGACATTGATGTTCTTGTTGTAGAGGATGGATTCGCCCTGCATGGAAGCGTTGACGATCGGATGCTTGCGGAGAGCCTGCACGGCGGCGCGCGTGATGAATGGCATGTAGGTCAACTTCACGCCGTTGCGCTGCTCGTACTTGTTCTTCTCTTTTTCACGCAGCTTAACGATGCGCGTCATATCCACCTTGAAGACCGTGTGAACATGCGGGCTTGTGGCTTTTGACTCCACCATGCGCTTGGCAATGATGGAGCGCATCTTGGACAGTGGGACGAGTTCGCCGGGCAGCGGAGCGGCTGTGGGAGCGGGTGCGGCTTTCGCGGCAGCCGGAGCGGCGGGTGCGGAAGTGGCAGCGGTCGGCACCGGAGAAACTGCCGGTGCCGCAGCAGCCGCACCCTCAAGATGACCGAGGATGTCCTGCTTGGTGATGCGGCCGGAGGCGCCAGTGCCTGGAACTCCCTTGAGGTCGATTTTGTTCTCGGCTGCGATCCTGCGGACCAGAGGCGAAGAACGCAGGCCTTGGCCTGCCGTGGCGGATGGTGCAGGGACGGGGACAGGCGCGATCGGAGCTGGCGTGCTGGGAGTGGAGACTGCAGCAGCCTGAGGGGCATACGCGGGAGCTGCCGCGCCACCGCCAATTACTGCAACCACGGTGCTCACGGTCACGGTCTGCCCTTCCTGCACGCGGATCTCGGAGAGTACGCCGGCAGAGGGAGAGGGAATCTCAGCATCCACTTTGTCGGTGGAGATTTCGAAGATGGGTTCGTCGCGCGCCACCGTGTCTCCGACCTTCTTTAGCCACTTGGTGAGCGTGCCTTCGGTGATGGACTCGCCCATCTGCGGCATGAGGACTTCGGTGCCGGGGCCGGATGTTTCGGGAGCGGGGGGCGGAACGGCTTGATCTCTGGCTGCGGTGGCTGCGGCTGCGGGCGTAACCGTCTGCTCCTTCGGCGCCGCTTCATTTGCTGCCGGCGCGGGTGGGGCAGCCTGCGCTGAACCAGAATCGTTGATCGCGCAAACTACGGTTCCGACGCCAACCGTAGCGCCTTCCTGCACTTTGATTTCGCCGAGCGTGCCGGCTGCGGGAGAGGGAATCTCAGCGTCGACCTTGTCGGTGGAGATCTCAAAGAGGGGTTCATCGCGAGCGACGGTGTCGCCGGGCTTCTTGAGCCACTTGGTGAGTGTGCCTTCCGTGATTGATTCGCCCATCTGGGGCATGACGACGTCGATTGGCATGGGGAAGGGTCTCCGGCAGAGGTTACGGCGCCGCTTACGGCGCAATTTCAGATTATACGGGGGCAGACCATTCCAGGGCGTAAATTAGCAGGTATATGTACCGTGCGGTACGTAATTCGATCAAACGGTAGATGCTTGAGAGCCGATTAGTTGATCGAGGGATTCTGCGGCGATGATCTGCCGTTGGAAGACGCGACCGAAGTTTGTCGAGACGCTGCTGGCAGCCTCGGCGAGTGAGGGCGGAGGAGTACGAGGCGATTCCATTTCGAGCGAGGTTACAGCCCGGTCGGTGATGCCACAGGGGATGATCCAGTCGAAATCGCGCAGGTCCGTGGTGACGTTTAGCGCAAACCCGTGGGAGGTCACTGCTTGCGAGACATGGACGCCGATGGCGGCAATTTTCTTCTCACGAACGCTGCCGCCCGGCAAGGTCCAGACGCCTGTAAGTTTGCAGATGCGCTGAGTTGGGACGCCGAAGTCTTTGCAGGTAAGGATGAGCGCCTCTTCCATCAAGCGGACGAAATCGACGGGACCCAGGTGCGGACCTCGTTTTCCGGGAAGGTCGCCGCGCAGGTCGAAGATCGGGTAGCCGACGAGCTGGCCGGGGCCGTGATAGGTGACATCCCCACCGCGGTTGATCTCGTGAACCTGGATACCACGGCTGGCTAACTGTTGGTCGCTGGCGAGGATATTCGCACGGGATGCGTTGCGGCCAAGCGTGAGCACGGGCGGGTGCTCAAGCAGGATGAGGGTGTCCCCGATAACGCCGGCCATGCGCGCGGCGACAACTTCCGCCTGGATACGCAGTCCTTCGGTATAAGGAATGCGTCCGAGTTGGAGCAAGTGCATGTGCATGATGCGCTAGAGGCCGAGATCGGTGAGGCTGGGGTGATCATCAGGACGGCGGCCGGACGGCCAGTGAAACAACCTCTCGGTTGGTTTGATCGCGAGATCGTTGATACTCGCGTGGCGTGCGATCATGAGGCCGTTGGAGTCAAATTCCCAGTTTTCGTTGCCGTAAGAGCGAAACCACTGTCCGGTTTGGTCGTGAGATTCGTAGGCGAAACGCACCGCAATACGGTTCCCCGTGAATGCCCAGAGCTCCTTGATCAGTCGATAGTCCGATTCGCGCTGCCATTTGCTCGTGAGAAACGCGACGATCTCGTCTCGGCCATTGATGAACTGGTCTCGGTTGCGCCAGCGGCTATCGAGAGAGTAGGCGAGCGAGACCTTTTGTGGGTCGCGGCTATTCCAGGCGTCCTCTGCCTTGCGTACCTTTTCGATCGCGGTTTCGCGTGTGAACGGCGGAAATGGAGGTCTCGGTTCTGAGTTCATAGCTTTGTACCTGTAACGGTTCGGTTAGACGTTAATTGCCATGCCTTCGACGCTGGAGAAGCCGTCCAGCAAGCTTTCGGAGAGGGTAGGATGCGCGTGAATGATGAACATCATCTCTTCGACCGTGGCCTCAAGCTGCATCGCAACGACGCACTCGGCAATGAGCTCCGTTGCCTGCGGGCCGATGATATGGACGCCCAGAACCTCGCCATACTTTGCATCGGAGACTACTTTAACAAAGCCATCGTGGGAGTCGACGATGGTGGCTTTGGAATTGCCAACGAAGGGGAACTTGCCGACCTTTACCTGATAACCCTTCTCTTTGGCCTGGGCTTCCGTCAGCCCGACGCTACCGATTTGCGGGTCGCAATAGGTGCAGCCGGGAACGCGGTCCTTCCGAACAGGCAATGCGTATTTGCCGGCCAACTTGCTGGCTACAACGACACCGCACATCGCGCCAACGTGGGCGAGCTGCGGTAATCCGGCAACGATATCGCCAATTGCGTAGACGCCTGGCTCCGAGGTTTCCATCCACTCATTGACGGGGACGAAGCCGCGGTCGAGGGTGATCTTCACCTTGTCGATACCTGCGTCCGCGGTGCGCGGACCGCGACCGACGGCCACCAGGACTTTCTCTGCTTCTTTGACCTGCGGCTTACCAGCAGCGTCGGTGAAACTTACCTTGACACCGGCGCCTGCTTTCTCAATCTTCTCTACTTTGCAACTGACGTTTACGTCGATGCCGCGCTTCTTGTAGGCACGAGTGAGTTCCTTTGAGATCTCTTCGTCTTCAACAGGAACAATGCGTGGGAGGGCCTCGATGATGGTCACTTCGGAGCCGAAGCTCTTGAAGACCGAGGCGAACTCGACCCCTACCGCTCCCGAGCCGATCACGACGAGCGATTTTGGCAGCGCCGGCAGGGTGAGGATCTCTATGTTCGTGAGGATCGTGTCATCAGCCTTGTAGCCGGGCAGCATGCGCGCATCGGAACCTGTGGCAAGGACGACCTTTTTCGCCAAAACCTGGGTTGCGGTCTGAAGCTCTGAGCCCTCGCCTTTGCCTTTATCTTCTGCGGAGACGTCAATCGTGAAGACTCCTGCCTTGGCGGGGCCGGTTAGACGGCCGTGGCCGCGCACGACCGTGATCTTGTTCTTCTTCATCAGGAAGTCGAGACCCTTGGTGTGCTTCACAATGATGTCGTTCTTGCGCTTAAGCAGGTTGTCCCAGTTCAGCGTCGGCGAGGATACGCCTTCGATTCCATAGCTCTCGGCGTGCTTGAGATGGTCCCAGATCTCCGCCGAAAACAGCATGGCCTTGGTGGGGATGCAGCCCCAATGAAGGCAGGTGCCACCAAGTTTGTCGGTCTTCTCGATGAGCGCGACCTTGAGGCCAAGTTGTGCTGCGCGGATGGCGCAGGTGTAGCCTGCCGGCCCGCCGCCGACGATAGCCAGGTCATAAATAGTGTCTGCCAAGAGAGTTTGCTCCATTCGTTGGGGGATCACGGCCGGCGGTGTCGCACGTTCCCGTGTTCTCGAGTTCCCTGAGACCTTAGTTTAGCCGTTGCCGCAGCCCACGTCATTCGATGTGCGACGGAGGCGCGCGATTCAAGCCGCCATTTCATCAAGTTTTGAACTAAACCATGCGCTCACGGAGGTGCGCTTTCAATGCAGGAATTTAGCTATAGCGATCGGGGATTCGCGTTCACCAAGAGCTTTGAGGGACTCCGTCTGGAGGCGTATCAAGATTGCGCGGGCATTTGGACGATCGGTTATGGTCACACAGGTCCTGCTGTCTCCGCGGGTCAATCCATCAGCGATGCGGAAGCTGAGAAATTGCTCGGGGCGGATCTGGCAGATGCCGTCGCCTGCGTGAATCATACGGTGCAGGCCGCGATCTCCCAAAACCAATTCGATGCGATGGTGGATTTCTGCTTCAACGCCGGTCGCGGGAACTTCGTTCGGTCCACGCTGTTGCGAAAAGTAAACACCGGCGACCTTCAGGGTGCTGCTGCACAGTTCGCGCTGTGGGTCCACGCAGGCGGCGAGGTCGTTTCGGGATTATTGCGGCGACGCAATGCGGAAGCGGCGCTGTTTAACGCCTGAATGTTTGGTCACACTTTGCCCGGGGTGTCACTCTAAAGTGCCTTTGCGGCATCTTTCGCGAAGTAGGTGACGATGAAGTCTGCGCCGGCGCGGCGAATGCTCAGCAGGCTTTCGAGCATCGCGCGTTCGGGTTCGAGCCAGCCCCGCTGAAAGGCGGCGTGCAGCATCGAGTATTCGCCTGAAACCTGGTAGGCACCCATCGGAAGATCGAATCGATTGCGAGCCTCGCGGATGACATCGAGGTAGGGCATCGCGGGCTTCATCAGCAGCATGTCGGCGCCCTCGGCAATGTCCTGTTCGATCTCACGCATGGCCTCGCGCAGGTTGGCGCCGTCCATCTGATAGGTGCGACGATCGCCAAATTGCGGAGCTGAATCGGCCGCCTCACGGAAGGGGCCGTAGAAGGCGGAGGCAAATTTCGAGGCGTAGCTGAGGATCGGGGTGTTGTGCTTACCCGCATCGTCGAGTGCGGTGCGGATGGCGGCGACGCGGCCGTCCATCATGTCGCTGGGGGCGATGATGTCGGCACCTGCTTCGGCGAGCGATGCCGCGGTTCTGGCGAGCAGGGCTACGCTGGAGTCGTTCTCTACGGCAAAATGATCACCGTCGCGCGTGACGATTCCACAGTGGCCGTGTGAGGTGTACTCGCAGAGACAAACGTCGGCAATCACCACGAGGGATTCAGAACGGGAGGACTTTTTGATGGCCCGGAGACCGCGCTGGACGATTCCGTCGGCGGCCCAGGCGCCGGTGCCTTGCTCGTCTTTCTCCTCCGGAATGCCAAACAGGAGCAGGCCGCCGATTCCAAGAGCAGCACAGGCCTCGACTTCCTTCACGGCTTCGTCGATGGAAAGATTGAAGACCCCTGGCATGCTGCTGATCTCGCGACGCACACCCTCGCCTTCGCAGAGAAACAAAGGGTAGATGAGGGCGGAGGGTTCCAGATGTGTTTCTCGAACCAGCGATCGCATGGCTGCGGAGGAGCGGAGACGGCGTAGACGGGTTGCAGGAAAGTCCATGCAGGCAATTCTATGACTAACCCGAATTTGCGTTGGTAACACCCATCACACGCAGTCTTACGTTCGAGGTTTGTGTTGCGCATCAGCGAGGGCTGCGTACTCGTCTCCGCTGGCACCAGGCGCGAGCACCCAGAGCGTGTAAATCCCAAGCGCCGTTCCAAGCGGCAAATGAATCAGAGCGAGAATGCCGAAGACGATAGCGAAGATGCGTCCCCACGGTTGGCGCGTCAGTAAGGCGTACCCAGTCAGAAGGATGCAGCAGACGCTGGTCAAGAGCGAAAACAGGGCCATGGGCCAGAGGCTGGCGAACCACATAGATCCGAAGGGGCTCCAGCCGAGGTTGAAGTCGGAATTGCCAAAGTGCCTGCCGAAGATACCATGAAGGATTAGAACGCCAAACAACCCTGAGAAGATCCTCAAACCGGCATACACGAGCCAGAGGATTCCTAGCCCCTGAATATTCCGCGAGACGCGGTCATACACCAACGGTGGTTGCGGATAGGCTGACCCCGGCTGTTGTTGGAAAAGAGTCTGGCCGCCGCAGCGAGGGCAGAATCGCGCATCGGGCGACACGGCATTTCCGCATGCTGAACAGTTCATCTAGCTGCCTCCTCAAAACACACGCTTGCCGGTCCCGATAATAATGACTACGCAAACCGCATGAAATCGGTTCCGCCAGACCCGCCTGCTCACGGCGCCCGTTGTATCGAAGTGAACCCGGCCAGCTTAGCGGGGCCGACTCGTTTCCCCGTATTCTATTTGGGTGGCATTCCTTCCTGAAATTCCGTCTCCACTGTCTGAAATGAGTGCCGAGGCGCTGCAATGGCCCGAGCTGATCGAGCGCCTGTCTCATGGGGCACAATCGCCGCTGGGCAGGGAATGGATCAAAGCGTTGCAACCCAGCTCTGACGCCGCATGGGTCGAACAGCAGCAGCAGCGCAACGCCGAGATGCAGAAGCTGATCGCCGGCGGCAGCTTCGACTTTCGTGGCATCTTCGATGTGACAGAGCCTCTCGACAAGGCACGGATTGAGGGTGCGGCTCTTGAGGCGATGGAGATTCGGTCGCTGATTGTGCACGCGGAACGCGTGGAGGCGTGGAGGCAGGTTGTCCTGTCTCCCCCGGATTCGGTCAGGGATCAGTGGCCGGGGATTGAGCAGCTCACGGCTCCGTTGCTTCACTGCGATCTGGGAGAACTGTTGAGATCGCTCACTGGAAAAATCGAGCCCGATGGCAGCTTGAGTGACGATGCGTCGCCCGACCTGCGCCGAATTCGCCGTGCGCTGGAACAGCAACATCGGGCGATTGAGACCAGTCTACGACGTGCGCTCGCGAAGCTTTCAGAGGATGGCAACACGCAGGAATCGCTGATTACTGTGCGTGGCGAGCGCTTCGTAATTCCAGTCAAGAACGAATTCAAGCGTAAGGTCGGCGGCGTGATCCATGGCTCAAGCTCGAGCGGCCAGACAGTGTTTGTGGAGCCGATGGAAACGATCGAACACAACAACGAGTTGGCGCGGCTGCTGGATGAGGAGCAAGCGGAGATTCATCGAATCCTGGTTGCCATGACCCGCGCAATTGCTGCGCAGAGCGATGCGCTTTTGCTGGGCGCAACGATCCTCGGCGAGGCCGATGCACACCAGAGGATTGCGCGTTTTGCTGCGGAATTGAGCTGCATACGACCGAGCTTCGCAGGGTCTACTTTGGATTCCGAGGAAGAGACGACAGACGAGTTCAATCTTGTGGCGGCGCGTCATCCATTGCTAGACATGCGGCTGCGTGCGCAGGGCGGAGTGATCGTTCCGTTAACCGTTACGCTTCCTGTGGGCAAGCACCAAATGATTATCAGTGGACCGAACACCGGCGGAAAGACCGTGGCGCTGAAGACCTCAGGCCTGGTCGCCCTGATGGCCCAGACTGGGTTGCCTGTGCCGGCGGAGAAGGCGCACCTTCCATTCTTTACGGCCATCTATGCCGACATCGGAGACGCGCAGTCGATTGAGCAAAATCTCTCAACGTTTTCGGCCCATATCGTTCACGTAGAACGCATTGCTCGCGATGCGGATGAGCAGTCCTTGGTGTTGCTGGATGAGCTCGGATCAGCGACGGATCCGGAAGAAGGGGCAGCGCTGGCCGTTGCGGTCGCGGAGCACTTTCTTGAACGCGGCGCATGGTGCATTATCACGACGCACCTCACTTCTTTGAAGGTGTACGCCGCCAAGCACGACGGTGTGATCAATGCGGCGGTGGGGTTCGACGAAGTTGCGCTGGCGCCTACGTATGAGCTGCGGCTGGGGGTGCCCGGTGCGTCGGCGGGGTTGAATATTGCTGCGCGGCTGGGTCTCGACCCAGCGATTGTGGCGAATGCGCGTTCGCAGATGACGACGCAGCAGGTAGATATTGGCAGGTTTTTGGATGAGTTACATGCCCAGCTGACCGCAGCTACGGCCGAACGGGAGCATCTGAGCGCAACCGAGCGCGAACTGGCGAGAGAGCGGCTACGGCTTGAACAGGAGGGACGCGCCGAACAGCAAGCCCGAACGCGCGAGCTGGAAAAGCAGCTAAAGAGTCTCATTGAAGACTTCGAATCGCAATTACGAGACACCGTGAAGGCGATCGATGACAAGACTGTCGCGCAAAAGATTGCTCGGGATTCGGCTCTGCGGATCGCTCGCCTGAAACGCGAGTTCTCCGAGCAATTTCAGACGACGGTTGTCGCTCATAACTCTCCTGCGCAAACCGAGGCACAAAAGAAGGCTGCAGATCGGCGGAGCGACCCAAAACCCGGCGACATCGTTCGGTTGAAGTCACTCAATCGCGAAGGTCGAGTGGTGCGCGTCATCGACGCGAAGACCCTGGAGGTCGCGATTGGCTCGATGAAGACCCGAGTCGGACGCGACGATGTCGCCGAAATAACGGCCGCGGCCGAGAAGCCGCTCGAGGCGGTGAAGCGACGCGGAGGCATCACTGTATCCACAACATCGAATTCGGAAGACGCTGATTACATGAGTTCGGAGATCAACGTTATCGGCCGAACCGCAGACGAAGCGGAGAGCGAGGTCGAGCGATTCCTGGAGCGAGCGTTTCTTGCTGGCCTGCCGCGCATCCGTGTGGTGCATGGCGTCGGAATGGGGATTTTGCGGCGGACACTGCGTGAATTTCTGACTAAGCATCCCCATGTGACCTCAGTAACGGAGCCGCCTTATAACGAAGGTGGACAGGGTGCGACGATCGTGGAGCTGCGGCAGTGAAGCGGCGTCGGCCGAAGCCTACAGATTCCATTGAGGTTAGCCACCTAGGAAAGTCGATTCCCATTCAACCGGCGATATCCCCATTCACTGCAAAATATCCCCGTTCACTGTATTGATAACGACTTCGAGCCGTGACTCCCCTAACCTGAATGAGCAAGTTGTAATTTGATGGGAAATAACCTCTTGCCGCGCGATTGTCGGGGCAAACCTTCAGGAGAGATAAAGATATGGGTAAGGCAACGAAATTCTTCGAGACAGGCGTAGTCGTGGCCGCGAAGGCCGGTTGGAGCGTGTTTAGCAAGCTGAACGCTATCAGCCCGAACGCTAGCTTCACTCCGAAGTGGTCGGACAAACCGTTGCTGAAGTCGTACCAGAAGGAGAAGCCGCCCCTCGGCTGGCCGCGTACGACCGACTCTCTCTGTCCCAAGTGTGTACCGCAGATCCGCCAGCAGATCGTGGACGGCAAGCTGCCCCACGAGATTCTTCTCAACGAGAAGGTCGGCGAGATCAAGGCGCAGATCATCGAGCGCGATGGCCAGATCCTGATGGTTAAGGATTGCCCGATCCACGGACACTTTGAGGACGTCATGTCGATCGACACGGCTTTCTTCAAGCATCTCGAAGAGGTTTTCCCGGGCCGCGATATCCGCGCCCACAACGATGGCAAGCTGCACAACCACGGCACCTCGACCGTCACCCACGGCCGTGGTTCGGTGCTCACCATCGATCTCACCAACCGCTGCAACATGATGTGCGACCCCTGCTTCATGGACGCCAACCAGGTTGGTTTCGTGCATGAACTCACGTGGGACGAGATCAAGACCATGCTCGACAACGCCGTTACCATCAAGCCCAAGCGCCAGATGTCGGTGCAGTTTTCGGGTGGCGAGCCCACGCTCAGCCCCTACTTTCTCGATGCAGTTGCCTATGCGCGGAAGGTTGGTTACACGTCCGTGCAGGCCGCGACCAACGGTATCGAGTTTGCAAAGTCCAAGGAGTTTTCAAAGGCTGCCGCCGAAGCCGGTCTGCGTTACGCGTACCTGCAGTTTGATGGCATTGGCAACGCCCCGAACTCGCATCGCAAGGTCGGTAACGCGTTTGATGTGAAGCTCCAGGCCATCCACAACCTGCATGAGGCCGGCGTGGATATCGTTCCCGTCACCTGCATCATCAACGGCATCAATAATGAGCAGGTTGGCCGCATCATCGAGTTCGCTCTCGACAACCCAAAGAAGATCAACTTCCTCTCGTTCCAGCCTGTGTCCTTCACCGGCCGCGATGAGGATGTGTCCGACGAACGTCGCCACGCGCAGCGCTACACTCTGTCGCACCTCGCGCATGACGTCAAGAATCAGACCGGTCTCGGCGAGCCTGTTCGCGACTGGTTCCCGATCAGCTTCATGTCCACGTTCTCGGATTGGGCTGACCTGGTTCACGGACCGGAGCATGACTGGGGCCAGCTCTCCTGCGGTTGCCACCCGAACTGCGGTATCGGCATGGCGCTGATGATCGATAAGGAAACCAAGGAAGCCGTTCCGGTGACTGCGTTCCTCAATGCCGATCGCCTGGCGAAGGACATTGCCCGTGTGAACGATGCGGCTCGCGGCAAGTACTTGACGATGATCGGCGCGGGTCTGGCGCTCATCCGCAACTACGAACCGAAGAATGCACCGACTCACTTCAGCATCTTCTCGCTCTTGACCAAGTTCGATAAGTGCTTTGGCGCGACCGGCCGCAACTACGGTAAGGTTTCCGCTGACCGCACCATGGAAGACATCAAGATGCGCCGCGCAGATCGCTGGAACTTCCTGTTCATCGCGGGTATGTGGTTCCAGGATCTCTTCAACTACGACTTCCGCCGCACCGAGCAGTGCATTATCCCGTACGCAACCCAGGAGGGTGAGATCAGCTTCTGCGCGTACAACACGGGCGTTGGCTGGAGAAACATCATTGAGAAGATGCACATGACCTCGTCGCTCACCAAGTGGTATGAGGAGCACGGCCGGCATGAGATTTTCGCAGGCGGCAAGAAGGTTGGTCTGGAGAAGGAAGCCAAGTACGACCTGGTCCTGAACCAAGCACACGTGGACTCTGCTGCAAACGACACCTTCGACAAGAGCGGCATCGCCAAGAACGCACGCGAGGAAAAGATCCGCGCTCGGGATCAGAAGCTGAAAGAAGATGCCGAGAACGCTCGCATGGCCAAGCTGTATCGCAAAGAAATTCTCAAGGAGCCGGAGCTTCCTGGCGGGTTTGTTGCGATCGGCGAGATCGGTGGCTTGGGTGGTATCAAGCCCGCCGCACCGCTTGAAAGCAAGGCTCAGGTTGTCAACAATATCGAAGAAACCGTAGCCGGCGACTAGTCTGTTCAACGTGACGAGAAACCCAAAGGCCGCCTGAGAGGGCGGCCTTTGTTGTTACGTAGTTGTTGGACTTCGACGTACCCCGTACTCTGGTCGATGTCCTTCATCTCTAGCTACCTAGGCGGGTTTCCGATGACGCCACGCTCGCGTTTTCGTCTCGGAGGGATGGACGCAGCACTCTCTTCATATGACCGACAATGACAATTTGCTTACCATTTGGAGTCATCTGCGGTATTGCAGTTGATGCATCATAAGAAGATTGGAGTACTTTGTGACCCAGAGCTACATAAATCGGATTGCTACGGCTGTGCCGCAGGATGATGTGCACGGAGCCTTCGTAGCCTTTGCGGACCAGATGCTGGAAGATCCTCGAGTCCAACCTGTGTTTCGGCGTATGGCTGCGCGCTCAGGAATTCGGAGACGTTTCTCTGTACTGACGCCGAACGCAGCAAGTACAGAGTTCACCGTCAATGCTCACGAGTTCTACACCCGTGGAAGCTTTCCAGACACGGCCAAGCGCATGCAAATTTTCGAGCGCTTTGCTCCCAGGCTCGCGCAGCGTACCCTCGATAAACTCATGCTCTCGGATGAAGAGCGTCACGGCATCACTCATGTGCTGGTTACGTCCTGCACTGGTTTGTATGCGCCAGGGCTCGACTTCGATATCGTCGACCATCTGGGCTTAGATACGTCTGTGGAACGCACGATGATCGGGTTTATGGGATGTTATGCGGCGATCAACGGCCTGAAGCAGGCTAGGCATATCGTTCGTTCGGAACCAGACGCCAAGGTGCTTCTGGTCAACCTGGAGCTATGTACCCTGCATTTGCAGGAGACACAGGATCTCGAGCAGGTTTTGTCCTTCCTGGTATTTGGTGATGGTTGTTCAGCCAGTCTTATTAGCTCTCAACCCACCGGCTTTGCCATGGATAGTTTCCGCTCCGTGCTGATCCCTGAGACGCGAGGCTTGATCACCTGGCGGATTCGCGGCGTTGGATTCGACATGCTGCTATCCGGCAAGGTGCCGGGCGAGATCGGTAAAGCGCTGGCGGTCTCCGGTGGCGAGATTCTCGGCAAGCATTGCAAGGAAGACATTTCGCTGTGGGGTGTTCATCCGGGCGGTAAGTCGGTGTTGGACGCGGTGGAGCGGGGCCTGGGGCTGGACGAGCACGCGCTGGCGGCGTCGCGACAGACGTTGGAGTGCTTTGGCAACATGAGTTCGGCCACCGTGATGTTCGTGCTGGAGAGGCTGATGCAGCATGCGCAGCCAGGAGAAAAGGGCTGTGCGATGTCGTTTGGTCCCGGGTTGACCGCAGAGACGATGCTCTTCCATGCGGTCTGACCAGAGTATCGACTTAACGCGACGTGCGACACCGTCGGAGCTGCCGGAGTGGATGGATGAGCCTTGCACTTACGAGGACTTCCGCCATTGCCTGAAGGATCTAGGGCAGGTGAATCGGCTGACGTTGTCGTATCGGCCAACACTGGCGTTCCTGGATGCGGTGCTAGCGGCTAAGCCTGGGCAGGCGTTACGGATAGTGGACGTGGGCTCGGGTGGCGGCGACGTGCTGCGCTACGTAGAGCGATGGGCTGAGCGGCGCGGCGTTCAGGTGAAGCTTACGGGTATTGACCTGAACCCTTACGCTGCGCGGGTTGCGCGGGAACTCATGCCCGCTTCGAGCGCTATCCAATGGCTTACCGGTGACGCTTTCACCTATGCAGAACCGGTGGATGTGGTGCTGAGTTCTCTGTTCACGCATCACCTGGAAGAGCCCGAGATCGTGCGCTTTCTCGGATGGAGCGAAGCGGTTGCGCAGCGCGGATGGTTTGTCAACGACCTGTGCCGCGAAGTTGTGCCGTACAAGCTGTTCGGAGTGCTGGCGAAGGCGATGCGATGGCATCGGTTTGTGCAGCATGATGGTCCAGTGTCGTTCCGCCGCAGCTTTCGAGAGGACGATTGGGAGCGGATGTTGCGCGAGGCTGGGATCGCGGTTGCGGAGGTTCGGCTCGCGCGATGGACTCCAGGACGATTGTGTGTGGAGCGCATGAAGTGAAGGCTGAGGTTGTGGTGGTTGGCGGAGGACTGGCCGGTGCGGCTGCCGCGATTCGGCTGGCCCGGGCTGGTCGCGAGGTGGTGGTGATCGAGCGCGCGGCGCAGGCTCAGCATAAGGTTTGTGGAGAGTTCCTTAGTCGCGAGGCGCTGAATTATTTGGAGTTGCTTGGGCTTGGGGTCGTGAGGTTCGGTGCGGTGCCGATCGGAGCGGTGCGGTTGGCCTGCAATGGTGGGGTGAGTGAGGCGCAGCTGCCGTTCCCTGCGGTGTCGCTAACCAGGCGGCGGTTGGATGAGGAGCTGCTGCAGATGGCGGTGGGTGCCGGCGCCCGGGTCCTGCGCGGCTGCCGCGTGCAGGGACTCGAGCGAGAAGGCGCTGGCTGGCGCGCGGTGATGGAGGGCGCCGAGCCGGTGGGTGCGGCTGCGGCGTTCCTGGCCACGGGCAAGCATGATCTGACTGGCCGGGCTCGGCCAAAGGGGAAACAGTCGGACCTGGTGGCGTTCAAGATGTACTGGCGGCTTACGCCTGCGCAGGCTGCGGCGCTAGAAGGCCATGTGGAACTGCTGCTGTACCGCGGTGGCTATGCAGGGTTGCAGCCGGTGGAAGACGGTGCGGCTAATCTGTGTTGCCTGGTGCAGCGCAAGGAACTGCAGCAGTTGGGAGGCCGATGGGAGCACCTGTTGGCCGCGATGCAGCGCCAATGCGGGCTGCTGCGGGAGCGGCTGCAGGGGGCGCAGGCGCTGCTGGAGAGGCCGCTGGCGGTGTCGGCGATCCCTTATGGCTATGTGCGTGAGGCAAGTGACGGCGTGTGGGCGCTGGGCGACCAGGCGGCGGTGATTCCATCGTTCACTGGCGATGGGATGTCGATTGCGCTGCATAGCGGATACCTGGCGGCGGCGATGTATCTGCAGGGCGAGAGCGCCGAGCAGTTTCAGGAGAAGCTACGCGGCGAGCTCTCGAGGCAGGTCGCTCTGGCGACCCTGGTGTCGCGCGGGCTGGTGTGGCCGGCGACGCGCGGGGTGTTCAGCGCCGCGGTCGGGCTTTGGCCGGGGGTGTTGGGTGTGGTGGCTCAGAGAACGCGGGTTTCAGAAGTGGCGATACTGGCTTAGGGCCCCCTCCCCCTACCATGCTTTCCTTTGTAAGTGATTAGCAGTATTGCGGCTAAGGGACAAAGCGCCCTATCCATTGGCATTGTGGGTGGTTTTGAAGAAGGCAATTCAGTCGTTGCGCCTGCGGCTCCACTTCGGCATGCGGCAGCAAGGTGGGCTCCTTCGGAGCTGCATCTTTGTGGCAGGGCTGAAGCCGTGCCCTTCCGGTTCTGAATGGACGGCGAGGGGGATCCGCGGGTATCGGAAGATTTGGGGTCTAGTTAACTTTGGGGTCTAGCTAAATTGTACGGGGTTGGAGGTAACTATGCCGGGTCTTGGAAATATATATCGCCTGTGTTGATAGGGGTTTTGGGGTTTTCGGGGTGGATGGGGGGTTGACAGATTTTTGTGGGGACGTGGCGTTGCCTCGTTATACTGGTGGCCTCTTCAGCTGAGGACGTGCGATTCCTTTGAGGCCGATTGGAGGTGAAGGATGGCTACGGTTACGGATGGCAGGATCGTTGCGGTGGATGCTTACATCAACAGGGCGGGGGAGTTTGCGCAGCCGGTGCTTTGGTATGTGCGCGAGGTGATGCATGCGGGGGCGCCGGGGGTGGTTGAGGCCATGAAGTGGTCGATGCCGTTCTTTGTGTATAAGGGCGTGATCCTGGGGAATATGGCTGCGTTCAAGGCGCATTGCAGCTTTGGGTTGTGGGGGACCGATGTGGTGGGGACCCTGCGGGAGGACGGCGTGGCGCAGGGTGGGAACATGGGGTCGTTTGGGAAGATTACGTCGGTGAAGGATCTGCCGTCGCGCGCCAAGCTGGTGGGGTATGTGAGGCTCGCCGCCAAGTCGATTGCTGATGGCGAGCGGACCAAGGCCTGGTCGCGGCCGAAGGTGGTGAAGGGCGAGGCAGAGGTTCCCGAGGCGCTGGCTGCGGCGTTGAAGAAGAACAAGGGTGCGGCGAAGACGTTCGCGGCGATGACTCCGGGATACAGGCGGGAGTATTGCCAGTGGATTGCCGAGGCAAAGCGGGAGGAGACGCGGGAGAATCGGGTGGCGACGGCGGTGGAGTGGATCGCCGAAGGCAAGGGAAGGAATTGGAAGTACGAGTCGTCCTGCGCGGAGGGCGAGGGGCTTCGCGTGGCCCGGCGATGAGTGTCCTGCGCGAAGGGCGAGGGGTTTCGTGCGGTGGGGCGGGGTGCTACCAGTGCTTTAGGAGAGGGGCGAGGAGAGGGGCGAGGAGGGCGGTGAGGATGCCATTGGCGCCGATGGCTACTCCTGCGAAGGCGGCGGAGAGGGTGTGTTGCGGGATGACGCGGGAGGCGCCGATGCCGCTGCCGGCAGTGCCTGCGGCGAGGCCTCGGGCGGAGGGCTCGTGGATGTTGAGCCAGTTCAGCAGGGGGTCGATGGAGATGGCGACGAGGATGCCGCCGAGGATGGCGAGGACGGCGGAGAGGGAAGGGATGCCTCCGATGCTGGAGGAGACGGCGATGGCGATGGGAGTGGTGAGGGACTTGGGCGCCATGGAGAGGGCGACGGCCTGGCTGCCGCCGAGCAGACGAACCAAGCCGTAGCCGCTGAGGATGCCGATGAGGGAGCCCGCGAGGAGGGCGGAGAGCAGGGGCCAGAAGCCGCGGCGGATGTGCTCGAGTGCACGGACCATGGGGATGGCCAGGGCTACGGTGGCGGGGCCGAGGAGGAAGTGGATGAATTGCGCGCCAGTGAAGTAGTCCTGGTAGGAGAGGTGGAAGAGGCGGAGGGTGATGCCTATGAGCACGATGGCGAGGAGGACGGGGTTGGCGAGGGGGCTGCGGAGGCGCTTCTGAATTTCGACGCCGAGGAGGTAGGCGCCGAGGGTGAGGACGATGGCGAAGAGGGGCAGTCCAGCGCGGACGGCGGGAGTGAGGGATTGGGTGAGATCGGGCCAGGTCATCGGCCCTCCTGGCGCGCGGAGGTGCGCGGGATGAAGATGCTGCGGCCGAAGCGGTGCATGATCCAGGCAGTCGCGATGAGGGTGAGGAAGGTGCTTCCGACGAGGGCGACAGAGATGGGCAGCCAGGCGGAGCGGAGCAGCGCGAGATTGGCGACGATGCCCACGCCGGCGGGGACGAAGAGAAGGCCGAGCCAGCTGAGCAGGCCGTCGGCGGCGTGCTGGAGTGCGGGGGCAGGTTCACGGCGGCGGAGGATGTAGAAGGCGGTGAGGAGGATCATGCCGAGGACGGGGCCTGGGACCTTGGTGTCGGTGGCGGCGCGCAGCGCTTCGCCGGCTAGCTGGAAGAGCAGCAGGATGAAGATGGGCTGGATCATCGACATGGGTTGAGGCTACACCAGGATGAGGGCGGACACAGTGTTGTGCGGGGAGCGGGCTTCGTGGTTGTACATGGCCTATTCATGCGCCTGGAATAGCTTTCTGCATGGAGGTCAGGACGATGGCAATCGGCGTTGCGGAACTGAACAGAATGCAAAACCGGTATCACACTGCGGTGGAGGACTGGATTGCGGCCATTCGCAAGGAAGAGGTCCTGGCGTCCGTCAACCATTCCGAGGCGGAGATCGATACATGGGAGGCTGCTTGCTTCGCGGAGGAAGATGCCCGGGGGAAGGCAAAGGCTGCCAAGAAGGCCTATGAAGACGCGCTACGGGAGAAATTCTTTAATTTCTAGTGGCAAGGCCGGCTACAAGGCTTGATATCTTCTCGCGTCGCGTGCGGCTGGGCCAGATAGACTGTCTGGAACATGTCGAAGGAAAAGATCGCGGAGCGGAAACAGGGAGTCTCGCGTAAAGGCGGCGACGAGAGTACGGGTGCGTCGGTGCCTGAGGCGCAGGGGTTGGGATTTTCGGCGCTGACGTTTCGGCGGCGGCTGGGGGCGTGGTATCGGGAGAATGCGCGGGTGCTGCCGTGGCGGGAGGTGGGGGATCCGTATGCGACGTGGCTGTCGGAGATCATGTTGCAGCAGACGCGGGTAGCGACGGTGATCGATCGATACCAGGAGTTTCTGCGGCAGTTTCCGACGATTCATGATCTTGCGGCGGCAGAGGAAGAGGATGTGCTGGCGCTGTGGAGTGGGCTTGGCTATTACCGCCGGGCGAGGATGCTGCACCGTGGAGCGCAGTTTGTGGATCGGGAGTTTGAGGGGAAGCTGCCGCGGTCGTCGATGAAGCTGCGGACGCTGCCGGGGGTGGGCGAATATACGGCTGCGGCGATTGCCAGCATTGCGTTTGGCGAGAGTGTGGCCGTGCTGGACGGAAATGTGGAGCGGGTGCTGCTGCGGGTGCTGGGACAGGGTGAGCAGAAGGGCGCGAGGGCGAGGGCGCGGTTGGCGGATGCGGCGCAGAGACTGATGCCGGCGGCGAGCCGAAGGTCTTCGGGCGAAAATGCGCCGGGGGATCATAACCAGGCGATGATGGAGCTGGGAGCGACGATTTGTTTGCCACGTGCGCCACTGTGTTTGCAGTGTCCGGTGCTGGAGCTATGCAGGACACGGGGAGAGCACGCGACGGGCGCGCGCGCCAAGATGCAGAGCCGGACGGTGGCACATCTATTGGCGGTGCGGAAACGTGGAATTGCGACCGAGGTTTTGCTGGAGCGGCGGGCGGCGGATGCGTCGCTGATGGCGGGAATGTTGGAATTGCCGGGGTTGCCGGCGGGAGCAACGCAGGGGCGTGAACCGGTGCTGCGGCTACGGCACGCGATTACGAATACCAACTACTACGTGCAGGTGTTCAGCGAGGGCATTGTGCCCAAGGAAGACACGCACGCGGGAGGGCTCCTGGTGGAGAAGATTCTGGCGGCAAAGGGCGATTTGCGGTGGGTGACGACGACGAAGCTCGCGCAGCAACCGCTGACGGGCCTGGCGCGCAAAACACTGCAGCGGCTGAATTTGATGGCCCTTCCGCAGGTGACGATTCGTCTGTAAGCGGCGAGGGTCAGGGGGTGGCTGAGGGTTGGAGAACGACGGCGGTGGCGGGGCTCTGGTTGCCCCGGGCGTCGATGGCGGTGACGGTGTACCGGTAGGTTGCGGAGGGGTTGGCGGTGGCGTCGTGGAAGGCGGGCTGGAGGACGGGCGTGGTGTTCAGCTGGATGCGGGAGGTCGCGGATTGCGCGGCCGCATTGAGGGTTTCGCGGTAAACCGTGTAGCCGGCCAGGGGCGTGATGAGGCCGGCTTCGTTGATCGGCTGCCAGACCAGGTCAACAGCAAAGGCTGGGGGTGTTCCGGTGAAGAAGCCGGCGGCAGTGAGGCCGATGGGAGATGGGGGTGGGTAAATCTTTAGGAGTGTGAAGTTTACGGGGATTGAGAGATCGCTGCGCAGTTCGATGGAGTGGTTCGCTAGCTGGAGGATGGTGCGGCGCTGGGCGATGTATTGATAGGGTGTGTCGGGGAGGACGGCGGTGTCCAGTGTGCGGGCTTGTACGCCCTTAGAATCATTGGTTTGCAGCCATACGGTGGACGGTGCTGCCTTTGTTTTGGTGGCCGTGGGCTCGGGAACTATTGATTTGATGGGGGTTATGGCTTCACGACGGAGGACGACTTCGCCGGGGGAGGGGGTCCATTGGAGGAGGATGCCGAGGCGGGAGCCTTCTGCATGGAAGTTTTCTACGCGGGCGGGGGCTGGGCCGGAAGCTGTAAATGCTTGATTCGATGGGCCTGCGGAGCGGTTGGCTGGGCTGAAGAATTCGACGCGGTAGACCAGGAGTTGGGGGGTGCCTTCGGTGAGGGTGGGTGGGAGGGTGTCGGTCCAGGTGACTAAGTTGTGGGGATCATTGGAGTTAGAGAGGGGGACCGAGGTTCGCGGGGAGACGGGGAGGCAGGGTTGGTGGGGGAGCTGGCGGCACAGCTGGCCGGAGAGGGTTGGGCCTCGTAAAGGTAACTTATCAGTGGAGTTAGCGGGTGCGGTGAAGTGGAGTTCGATGCTGTTGCCGATGCGAGTGGCGGTGAGGTCGCGGACGGGTTGAGGAAGTTTGAGGGAGGGCGCGCGCGGGGGGGCGGGGCTGGCGCATCCAGTGAGGATAAGTGCCGCGCTGAGAGCTAGATAGCCGAGGAAGGCGGGGATGATCTGGCCGCTGCGGCGATACGGGTCCATAGAGATGAGCCTAGCATTTTTGGGCAGACTTAGCCCGGTTTCGGGTACTCACCGACATGTTTAGCCTGGTTTCGGGGCGCGCGTTTGGAGGAGGGGTGCGCCAAATGACGCAGGTGGTTGGTCATGGTCAGAAGGGGAAGGGACAAGCTAGCCCGCGAAGGCGTCCGATTCGGAATAGGGTCCGCGGAAAGGTGGTTGGCGATCTGCCTGAACAGCGTACGCGTATCCAAGTGATGTTCGCTGGCGAGGTAGGCGCGCTGGAGCCTGTGGGGGGCGCCGCCGCTACCGTTCAAGCGGGTGGCAGGTTTGAATGCGTGACGCTGCCGGGGCGTTCCTCGCTTGAAGTAGGTGAGTTCTCGGGGCCTGAGCCGAATGGCAGAAGGGTGGGGGATGAAGTAAATCGATTTAATTTGGGGAAAATGAGTATAATTCCGCTTCGACTTGCAGTCGAGTGGAGATGCGCATGAACGTTCGCGGAGTGGTGGCGTCTGGGTTGGTGTGGATGGGTTTGGGGATTGCGCCGGCGTGCCTGGCGCAGCGGGCGGTTCAGGCGCCGTTCAAGACGGCTGTTTATATTCCGGTGAGCGTGGTGCTGAAGATGCGGGACCGGGCGTGGCTGGAGAGTAGCTGGGCGCAGCTGTCGGGACAGGTGCATGTCGATAAGGTTTATATCGAGACGTACCGGAGCAGGGTGGTGGCGGATGGGCCGCTGATTGACGAGGTGAAGAAGTTTTTTGCGGCTAAGGGGGTGGAGGTGGCAGGTGGGATCTGCTACTCGGATAGCGACAATGGGCAGTTTGTTTCGTTCACGTATTCGAAGGCGGCGGATCGTGCGTTTGTGAAGAAGATGTCGGCGCTGACGGCGCAGCATTTTGATGAGGTGATCCTGGATGACTTCTTCTTTGCGAATACGAAGGCTGCGTCGGATATTGCGGCGAAAGGGAATGAGGGCTGGACGGATTTTCGGCTGAGGGAGATGGATGAGGTTTCGCGCGAGCTGGTGGTGGGGGCGATGCGCGCGGCGAATCCTAAGGTGAAGGTGATCATTAAATTTCCGAACTGGTATGAGCACTTCGCTGCGAATGGATATGACTTGCAGGAGCAGCCGAAGATCTTTGATGGGATCTATGCGGGAACGGAGACGCGCGATTCGGAGGAGACGGATCAGAATCTGCAGCAGTATGAGGGGTACGAGATTGTGCAGTACTTCGAACATGTGGATCCGGGCAAGATGGGCGGGGGATGGGTGGATACGTATGACGTGCGGTATGTGGACCGCTACTCGGAACAGCTGTGGCTGACGGTGTTTGGGAAGGCGAAGGAGATGACGCTGTTCAACTACATCGACTTGCTGAAGGAGGCGACGCCGGGAGAGCGGCCGTGGGGGAAAGAGGCGAGTGATGTTTCGTGGAAGCGAATTGAAGAGCGGGCGAAGGGTGGAGGGTTAGCAGCGCCGACGTATGCCTCGGTGGCGGGCGATGCGCTGGACCAGGTAAAGCCGTTTGTGGGTGAGTTGGGCAAGCCGATGGGGATTGCCAGCTATCGGCCGTATCACGCGGTGGGCGAAGATTTCCTGCACAACTTTCTGGGGATGATTGGGATTCCGATCGATCTTTCGCCAACGTTTCCGAAGGACGCGCCGGTGGTGTTGCTCACTGAGGCGGCGAAGAGCGATCCGCGGATTGTGGAGGAGATGAAGGCGCAGTTGACGGCGGGGAAGACGGTGGTGATGACGTCGGGATTGCTAAGGGCGCTGGAGGGTAAGGGGATTGAGGACATTGTGGGGCTGCGGTACAACGCGGCGCCGGTGGCGGTGACGAAGTTTATTGGAGCGTATGGGCCGGGGGCGGGGACTCCGCTGGGGGACGCGGAGAAGCCGATACTGATTCCGCAGGTGCGGTTCTTTACCAATGATGCGTGGCCGGTGATTCGCGGGATTGCGGATGGCAATGGTTTCCCGATGGTGCTGATGGATGAGTATGGCGCGGGCAAGCTGTATGTGCTGACGGTTCCAGATAACTTTGCGGATTTGTACGCGCTGCCGGAGGGCGAGCTGGATGCGTTGCGGAGTTATGTGATGGGAGATTTTCCGGTGAGGATCGATGCGCCGGCGAAGGTGAGTTTGTTGGCGTATGACAACGGGACGATGGTGGTGGAGTCGTTCCGGGATGAGGCCGTGGAGGTGACGGTGCGGGTGAAGGGGAGTGTGGCGCGGCTGAAGAATTTGCAGACGGGGGTGGTGGTGGAGGGGACGATGGCGGGGAAGCTGTTGGCGCAGGGACCGATGGCGCGTGGGGAGATGACGTTTAAGGTGATGGTGCCGGCGCATAGTTATGTGGGGTTGAGGGGGGTGGAGTAGCGGCGCTTCTAGCTTTTAGCTTCTAGCTAAGGCAGGAACGGGCGCTTGCTGCGCAAGCGAGAAGCGGGTTCCTCGCTGCGCTCGGAATGACAGCCAGAAAGGCAAAGGCAAAAGCAAAGGCAAAGGCAAAGGCAAAAACCAATACGGGGGTCCTTCGACTGCGCGCTTCGCGCTTCGCTCAGGATGACGGCGAAAAACAAACAACGGCAGCGGCAACAGCAGAGGCGACGGCGACAGTGACCCCTCGGCGCTGGGATGCTTGAAATGAGGTGTGGGATGCGTGATGGCCGCGAGCAAACTGCGGGTCTCTCCGCTGCGCCAAACGATGGAGCCGTTTGGCTTCGGTCGAGATGACAGTTTGTTGCCGGTACGCTTGGGGTCGGGGTGAGAAAGGGGCGGAGAGCGGGGGTAATGTCCGCAGCATCGGGGCCCTTCGGCTGCGGCGATCGCAAAGGACGCGATCGCCTTCGCTCAGGATGACAGTTAGTCCTGGGGATGATTGGTCGGAGGGAATACTGTGGGGAGCGCGTTGAGGGTGACTAGGAGAGGAACATTTGTTCTATGGCTAGCCAGTCGTCTACGCGGCGGTAGGTGTTGATGTGGATGTTGGCTGGGGAGCTGTAGAGGATGCCTTCTCTTAACGTTTCACCGTGCTGGCTGGCCCGAGTGTCAGGGTTTTGGTTGGCTTGGAATAGTTTTAGCTGGCGGGGGTTGTCGTCGATGAGGAAGTCGGCGCGGAGGATGGATTTGTCGCCGCAGAAGACGATGTGGGAGGTGGGGATGAAGGGGAAGTGTTCGGCGAGCCAGTCGTACTTGGGGGCGAAGCTGGTGGGGACTTCCATGGCGGCGGAGGCGATGAAGATTTCGTAGCGGGACTGGAGGCGTTGGAGGACGCGCTGGGCGTGGGGCATGACGCGGAGGACGCGGAAGAAGTCGGCGTCGCGGAGGTAGTTGTCGAGGGTGGGGTGGTGCTGTGCGGGGATGGCCTGCCAGAGGCGGCGGCCGCGGAGGTCGTCGAGGGTGATGGCGGCGGTGTGGTCGTTGGCGAAGTCGCGGTTGTAGCGGGTGAGGTGTTCTCCGAGGGCGTCGGCGATGACTTCGTCCATGTCGACGGCGATGACTTTACGTTCTTGCTGGGGCTGGGACATGCGGTGAGAAAGGCTCCGGTAGTTGGATGCGGCGGGAGAGAACCCATGTCTCAGGAGCGAGACATGGGGCACCCATTGTTCTGGCGATCAAGAGGTGGCGGCGGCTAGTTTTTCGCCGGGGGCCCAGCGGATGGGGGCGTCGTTGCGGGGGTCGAAGAAGAGCATGCGGCCGCAGGTTTCGCAGGTGAAGATGGTGTTGGCGTATTCGCTGTTGGGGTCGCGGTCGGTGAGGTCGTTCCAGCGCTGGGGGCGGACCATCATCTGGCAGGCGGCGCACTTGTGGTCGATGGCCTGGGAGACTCCGGTGCCCTTGGCTTTGGAGATGCGGTCGTAGACGGAGAGGCGGGCTTCGTCGATTTGAGCGCGGAGGGCGGCGCGTTCGGATTCAATGCCGGCGATGGCGGCGGTGTTGCGGGTGGCGATGTCGGCGGCACGGACGCGCGTGGCGGCGAGGGTGGCGGTGGTGACTTCGAGGGTGAGGGTGGCTTTGCCGCGGGCGAGGTCGAAGGCGTCGGTGCGTTCGAGGGAGGCGAGCTCTTCGTCTTCGAGGGTGGCGATGGCCTGTTGGGAGAAGGAGATTTCGTGTTCGAGGGCGGTGATCTGGGCGGCGGAGGTGGCAGTCTCCATCTGCTTGCGGAGGCGGGAGATTTTGCCCTGGCGATCTTTGACTTCGAGCTCTTGCGAGCGGCGGAGGGTTTCTTCTTTGAGGAGAGACTTGTTGGCTTCGGCGAGGGCGACTTCGGCGTGGGCGCGGGCGGTCTGGGCGGCGGTGACCTGGATGGGGGCGTCGGCTAACTCGGCGCGGAGGCGGCGGAGCTCGAGGTCCTGGGCCTGGAGGATGATGAGGCGTTCGAGGTCGGCATTCATAGGGCGGGGGATAGGGGATAGCGGATAGAGGATAGAGAGAGGCGGCGCGGTTGCGGGATGCTGGTCATTGCTCGCCCTCCTTTCGCGTGAATGGCTGATGAAAGGCTAACACTTTGGGCGTGGGGGCGAGGACGGTCGACAGGAGAGGGTGGGCCGTAGAGGGGCTGGGTGCGGCTGCGGATTGAGCCGGGAGTGGATGTTCGAAGGGAGCGCCGGAAGGGTGATTCGGATGCCGGTTGAGGGGTGGGGATACCCAAATTTATGTCGTAGTTTTGCACAGTCAAAGGGGAAAAGTGGCAAATGTTTTCCATTCTGGAGGGGAGCGGAGGCTGGGGTGCGGGTGCGACGTCGCCATGCAATCATTGGTATCCCCAAAGGAAGTATGAGATGAGAGGCGCGACATGAAAAAGATGCGTTATTTCAGGTGATTGGAACATCAGGTGCGGGCTTAACTGAACGGAGTCGAGCCATTTCTCAAGCTCGAATTCGTTCGAGACGTCGCAGGTCATCTGTCTTCAGAGGAGTTTTCATGCGCAAATCGATGTTGGCCATCCCCATAGCACTCCTGGCAAGTCTTTCGCCCACGGTCTTGAGAGCCGCGGACATTACCTACAATGTCAATCAATCGGTTGGAGCCAGCGGTAGCGTGACCGGCTCCATCACAACCGATGGAGGCACCGGAGTTCTCGGGACCGCCGACATCCTCAACTGGAACCTGGTAGTGAATGACGGCACGAACCCGACGTTTGACCTCATCGGCATGACCAACTCCGCGGAAGAGGTGGTTGGATTGGATTTGAGTGCAACGGCGACACAGCTCTTATTCAATTACAGCGGGAGTGATGGAGGGTTCTTCTTACTCGAGAATCTAACCATTGGCGATGGTGGGCCCTTTGCCTGCTTTGAAGCCTCCGCGGGGTGCTCCAGCGCCCCCCCCGGTGAAAGTCTTGCCGCATTAGACGGTGAGGGCGACGAGGTTTTCACAGCGTTAGAAGGCACAGGTGTAATTGGAACGACGGGGGTCGCACCCACTCCTGAACCGGGCAGCCTGCTGCTTTTGGGCACGGGCCTGGTGGGGCTGGTGGGGATGGGCTGGCGGAAGGCTGTTGCATAGACGTTGTTGCTGATTTCTGAGAGCCCCGGCTTTGGCTGGGGCTCTTTGTTTGCATTGGGGTGCGGGGTGATGGAGTGGGGCGCGGCGATGAAGATGCGATGAAATGGGCTGATTTGTGAATCGTTGGGCGAGGGTGGGGCGTCTGAATACAACCCAATGGCAGCAGCAGCAACAATGGAGATGACGACGACGGTAGCCGCCCCTGCGGCTCCGTGGCGTCCGCGAGTCAATCCCTGGATTGTGGCGTTGACGGTGACGCTGGCGACGTTCATGGAGGTGCTGGACAGCTCGATTGCGAATGTGGCGCTGCCGCATATTGCAGGCGGGCTGGGTGCGACGCAGGATGAAGCGACATGGGTGTTGACGGCTTATCTGGTGGCAAACGCTGTGATTCTTCCGGCGGGCGCGTACATGACGACGTTCATTGGGCGGAAGAAGTTTTACATGATCTGCGTGGCGCTGTTCGGGATATCGAGCGCGCTGTGCGGGCTGGCGCCTACGCTCCCGCTGCTGGTGTTCTGCCGGATTCTGCAGGGCGTGGGCGGAGGCGGACTGGCGCCGAGTGAGCAGGCGATCCTGGCGGATACGTTTGAGCCGTCGAAACGCGGGCAGGCGTTTGCGCTGTATGGACTGGCGGTGGTGTGCGCGCCGGCGATTGGTCCTACGCTGGGCGGATACATTACCGACAACTTTAATTGGCGATGGATCTTCTTTCTGAATGTGCCGATTTGTTTGTTGAGTTTGTTTTTGACGTCGCGGATTGTGGAAGATCCTCCGTATGTGCAGGAGCAGGTGAAGAAGACGCAGAGTGGCGGGCTGCGGCTGGATTTGATTGGGTTCGCGCTGCTGGGGCTGACGTTTGGGAGTCTGGAGTTTGTGCTGGACAAGGGCCAGGAGGATGACTGGTTCGGGTCGAAGATCATCACGTTCTTTGTGTGCATGATGGTGGTCGCGTTTGTGACGATGATCTGGTGGGAGTTGAAGGAGCTGCGCGAGGGGCGGCGGCCGATTTTGAATCTCACGCTATTTGGGCGAAGAGTATTTTCGATCAGCTTTGGGCTGATGTTTGTGCTGGGCTTCTGCCTGTATGCGACGACGCTGTTGATCCCGCAGTTTGTGCAGACGCTGCTGGGATATACGGCGGAGCTGGCGGGGCTGGTGCTGAGTCCGGCGGGGTTCATGATGATGTGCATGATGCCGGTGGTGGGCGTGCTGAGCGGCAGGGTGGATCCGCGCAAGCTGATTGGGTATGGATTTGTGATGCTGACGCTGAGCCTGGTGTGGATGGGGAATTTGAGTCTACAGCTGAGCTATGGGCAGCTGGTGTTCATGCGCTGCTTCCAGGCGTCGGGGCTGGCGTTCTTGTTTATTCCGATTAATACGATTGCGTACATCGGGGTGAAGCAGAGCGAGAACAATGATGTGTCGGGCTTGACGAATCTGGCGAGGAATATTGGCGCGAGCTGTGGGACTGCGTTTGTGGCGACGATGCTGACACGAAGGACGGCGGCGCATGAGAACTCGGCGATCAGGAATCTGGCCGCGGGCAGGCCGGCATTCGATCGCGTGGTGAGGGAACGCGCGGCTGCGTATAAGCCGGGCAATGGAGCTGGGGTGCACAACGGGCCGTTCGGTGGGGCGAGCTGGGGCGCGATTCACCAGGCGCAGGCGTCGATTTATAACCAGCTGCATGCGCAGGCGGCGACGCTGGCGTATGTGGACATCATTCGTTACCTGGTGATTTTTTGTGTGTGCATGCTGCCGCTGCTGTTCTTCATTCCCAAGGCTCCGAAGAATATGAGCGTGGGGCATTAGGGCAGGGATAGAGTGTAGGGGATAGAGAAGGAGCGCGTGTGCTATTCTTCCGCGCATGCTGATTATCCTGATTATTCTGCTGATTGTTATTGGTGGCGGGGGCTATTACATGGGCCCTGGTATTGGGTACTACGGCGGCGGGACGCTCGACCTGATTATTGTGCTGGTGATTCTTTACCTGCTGTTTGGGCGGGGGCGCGGGCGGCTTTAGGTGTAACAGATTGAGGTGGTAAGGCTGCTTCAGGGAGTGAGGAGGCGGCTTAGGTGGAGTGCGTTCGCGGTGGCATGGCCGAGGGCAGTGTTGTCGAAGATGACCCAGAGGGTGGTGGCGGGGGGATCGGTGCGGAGGGTGTGGGCAATTTGGGTGAGGTCGGCGTTGGTGTAGTTGGAGTAGTAGGTGCGTGGGGCGCCGTGCAGACGGTAGTAGTGAAGATGCTGGGCGCCGCCGGGAGTGGCGGCCTGGGGTGAGCCCTTGGGCGGGTCGGCGGCGACACGGGCGACGGCGAAGCTACGCAGGAGTTGGTCGGCGACGGGGGTGAACCATGAGGCGTGACGGGGCTCGAGTGCGGCGAAGCTGGGAGCGGGATGGAGCTCGCGGACGGTGGTGAGGAAGTCGTGGACGAGGGGCTCGTCGAAGGCTAACGATGGTGGAAGCTGGATGAGGAGTGGGCCGAATTTGGAGCCGAGGCCCGTGACTTCGCTGAGGAAGGTTTGGAGAAGTGCTCCGGTGTTGGCGAGCTTGGCTGCGTGGGTGATGGTGCGGGGAATCTTTACGGAGAAGAGGAAGTTGGGAGGGGTGGTGGCGGCCCAGCGCTCCCAGGTTTTGCGCATGTGCGGACGGTGGAAGCTGGAGTTAATTTCGACACAGTGGAGGCGGTGGGCGTAGCGCTGGAGGTGGGTGAGCTTGTCGGCTCCGGGTGGAGGAAAGGCGGCTGTGTGGTCCTTGGGGAGGGTCCAGCCGGCAGTGCCGATGTGGATGTTGCTGAACGTGGGCGAGTTGGGCGGAGTGGATTTCCGAGGTGATTTCATGGCGGGACGCGAGTGGGCGCGTAGAGAGTAAGACGCATCTTACTGGGAGTGCCGCAACCTGCGGTGAAATGGCGAAGATGCCGGGCCAAAGGAGGGGTGATGGAAGAGAATTTAAAGGGCAAGCGGATTGCGATCCTGGCGACGGATGGTTTTGAGCAGGTGGAGTTGACGGAGCCAAAAAAGAATTTGGAAGATGCGGGCGCGAAGGTGACGGTGTTGTCGTTGAAGCCGGGCGAGATCAAAGGATGGGACAAGACGGACTGGGGTAAGAGCGTGAAGGTGGATGGCGTGGTGAAGGACGCGAAGCCTGATCAGTATGACGCGTTGGTGTTGCCGGGTGGGCAGATGAATCCGGATGTATTGCGCACAGATAGTAGCGCGGTGACGTTTGTGCGGACGTTTGTGGAGAGTGGAAAGCCGGTGGCGGCAATCTGTCATGGGCCGTGGACTCTGATTGAGGCGGACGTGGTGCGCGGCAGGACGATGACGTCTTGGCCTTCGGTGCACACGGATTTGAAGAACGCTGGAGCGCACTGGGTGGATGAGCCGGTGGTGGTGGATGGCAATCTGATCACGAGCCGGAAGCCGGAGGATATCCCTGCGTTTTCGCAGGCGATTGTGGAAGTGCTGACGCCGCAGAAGCGCGCGGCGGCGTAGCGACGGAGTTTGTCGTCGGCGATGAAAATCGTCGACCGACGGGAGAAGGGCAGGGCTTCGGCTCTGCCCTCTTTTTTGCGTGGAGCGGGTGTAAGTTTTTCTTGACAAAGGAATTAAGCTGGAGCAGACTTCTCCCGTAGTGACGAGACGCATCTGTAGAGACGATCTCCTACAGCCGTTTTACCGGCCCCCTGAAAAAAACTTTGAAGCCCCTGTCGCCGCGACGCGGTTGTGTGCGCGATGGGATCGACCGTGGCGGCTGTGCTGTGCGGCTGCTTCTTGCAGATGAGGCGTGGTGATCAGCCGGAGGAGGCTGTGGACATGAAGATATCGTGTGTGTCGAGCGTGGTGGTAGCGGTGGCTTTCAGTACGGCGTGTATGGGGCAGATGGTGTCGGGGGCGCGGGATAATCCAATGGCGGGGCCGCCCAAGGTGCTGTTCACGCAGCGTGAGTTTGTGAAGCCGGGCAAGGGTATGGCGCACGTGAAGAGCGAGGCAGCGATGGCATCGGCGATGGGCGCGGCGAAGAGCCCACTGTATGCGCTGGCGTTGAGTTCGATCACGGGGGAGCCTCGCGTGGTGTTCCTGTCTGGCTATGACAATATGGCGGACGTGGAGAGCACGTACATGTCGATGATGAAGCTCTCGGGGCTGGCGTCGAAGCTCGACGCGATGAACGAGACAGATGGCGCGCTGGTAGAGAGTGAGAACTCGGCGATCTGGCGGCTGCGGGAGGACCTGAGCAGCAAGAGCCCGTTGAACATTGCGAACATGAGGATGATGCAGCTGGTGCAGGTGGAACTGAAGCCGGGCTATGGACTGGAGTTTGAGAAAGTGGTGAAGCGCGTGGTTGACGCCTGGGGGAAGGCTGATCCGAGCTACAGTGCCGCCGTGTATGAGATGGCGTACGGCCATGCGACGGGGCCCGTCTTCCTGGTGCTTCTGCCGATGAAGTCGATGGCGTTCCTGGACAAGATTCATGACGAGCACGATGCGTTTGTGAAGGCAATGGGGGAAGAGGATGTGAAGAGTAACCGGGAGATTGCGAGGAGCGCGTATCTATCGAGCCAGTCGAACCTGTTCGTGTTCAGTCCGCGGATGAGTTATGTGCCGGACGGCTGGGTGAAGGCGGATCCTACGTTCTGGAATCCAAAGCCGAAGCCGATGGCGATGCCGATGAAGAAGGCGCCGGAAGGGCAGTAAGCGCTGGGTGAAACGGAACGGGCGACGCTTGTGGCGTCGCCCGTTTTGGTTTGCGGTGGCGGGTTAGTTGCCGTGGGCTTGTTTGGTGGGGAAGGGGTTGCGCTCGTCGAACTGGACCTGGTGCCAGTAGGGGTAGGCGAGGGGTTGGGCGCTCGCGGCGTCGAGTTTGGCTACTTCCTCGGGGGTGAGGTTCCAGCCGGTGGAGGCGAGGTTGGCGCGGAGTTGTTTTTCGTCGCGCGCGCCGATCACGAGAGTGGAGATGGTGGGGCGCTGGAGGAGCCAGTTGAGGGCTAGCTGGGGGACGGTCTTGCCGGTTTCGGCGGCGAGGGCATCGAGGGCGTCGACTACTTTGTAGACGTAGTCCCAGTCGGGGATGGGGCCGGCGTCGGTGACCATTTTGTTTTGCAGGCGGGAGGTTTCGGGGAGGGGTTGGCCGCGGCGGATTTTGCCAGTGAGGCGGCCCCAGCCGAGCGGGCTCCAGACGAGGGCGCCGACACCTTGATCGAGGGCGAGGGGCATGAGCTCCCACTCGTAGTCGCGGCCGACGAGGGAGTAGTAGACCTGGTGGCCGACGTAGCGGGCCCAGCCGTAGCGCTCGGAGATAGAGAGGGACTTCATGAGGTGCCAGCCGGAAAAATTGGAGCAGGCGATGTAACGAATCTTGCCTTGCGTGATGAGCTTATCGAGGGTGCTGAGGGTTTCTTCGACGGGCGTGGACGCGTCGAAGGCGTGGAGGTGGTAGACGTCGATGTAGTCGGTGTTGAGGCGCTTGAGGGAGTTCTCGACGGCCTGGATGAGGTGGTAGCGGGAGCTGCCAACGTCGTTGGGGCCGAGGTTGCGGCCGCGGAAGGTGCCCTTGGTGGAGATGAGGACGTCTTCGCGATGGAGATGGGCGATGGCTTTGCCGAGGACGGTTTCGCTGTTGCCGTCGGAGTAGATGTCGGCGGTGTCAAAGAAATTGCAGCCGGCTTGCATGCAGATGTCGATGAGGTGGGCGGCTTCGGCGTCCTGGGTCGAGCCCCAGGATTTGAAGAAGTCGTTGGTGCCGCCGAAGGTGCCGGTGCCGAAGCAGAGCTCGGGGACTTTGAGGCCGGAGCGGCCGAGAGAGCGGTAGTTCATTTTGTCTCCAGTGCAAGGAATCGAGAGTAGAGGATGGGTTGTCCGTTGTTCGTTCTCAGTTGTCAGTTCTCAGTTGTTCGTAAAGGCAACGGGTCGGGGAGCTAAGAACTGGCCACAGTGCCTTGGATGCGGGGGGGTGGGGCGAGGGAGCAGGAAAGGGTTGCGGCAATAAAAATCAATGCGTTGCGGGGTTGAGATCGGATAGACTGCTTGGCATACCGAAAATCTGAGTAGTGCCCGGGCCACGTCTCAAGGAATTCTTCCAGGAGTGATGATGGCCGATCTTGCTGTAGCGCCTTTCCGTATCCATGTGCATAAGCCGAGCCGCACGGCGGACCGCATTTTCTTTTCCGCGATGCCGTTTGTGATGCTGGCGATGGTGTTGTATGGGTTTGCGCGGACGTACTTTCTGGCGGGGATGGTGGCGGCCCCGCTGCCGAACAAGCTGATTCATATTCATGGAGCGGCGTTTACGTCGTGGATGATTTTGCTGATCGTGCAGACGGCGCTGGTGTCTACCAAGCACGTGAAGTGGCATATGAAGCTGGGGCTGTTCGGGTTTGGGCTGGCCGTGGCGATGCTGGTGCTGGGGCTGCTGGCTGCAGTGGACGCGATGCGGCGGGGCGAGGGGCCGCTGGGTCTGGATCCGCAGACGTTCTTCGTGATTCCGATTACGGCGATGCTGCTGTTTGGGACGCTGGTGTTCTTCGCGTACAAGCTGCGGCGGAATGCTGAGGCTCACAAACGGCTGATTTTGATTGCGACGATGGCTCTGATGGACGCGGCGATTGGGCGGTGGCAGCATCCGGCAATTTTGCAGCGGATTCCGCCGACGCAGGACCTGGTGATGCTGGCGCTGCTGTTGCTGCTGGTGTTCTATGACCTGTTCAATTTGCGTCGGGTGAGCAAGTACACGCTGTGGGGCGGGTTGTTTGTGATGGCAGTGCATTTGGCGCGGGTGCCGCTGGGGCATACGGCGGCTTGGCATGCGATGACGTCACGGCTGTTGTGAGGGGCGGCGGCGGAGGTGGTGAAGTTGTCAGTTGTTAGTTCTCAGGTGTCAGGAAAAACGCGATGATTCCAACTGAGAACTAACAACTAACAACCGAGAACGATCACTGGTTGGAAGCGGCGAGTTTGAGGCCTTGCTTTAGGGCGGCGGCGTCGAGGGCGGATTGGGTGCGGGGGAAGAGTTGGCGGGGGTTGGAGTCGGGGTAGAAGTGGATGGAAATTTCGGCGTGGGTGACGGCGTCGTCGATGCCGTTGGTGAAGGGGTAACCGAGGGATTGGAGGAGGTGGAGGGAGCCTTCGTTGCCGGAGGGATTGCCGTCGTCGCCGATGATGGCGAAGACGGTGCGGTGGGTGCGGAGGCTGGTGACGGTGACGAAGTCTCCGAGACGGGCGCCTAGTTTGCGCGCGTGATCGCCGAGGACGATGTAGTTGATGCGCGTGGCGTCGACGTAGCGGCGGGGGTTGCGGGGGTCAGTGATGGCGGGGTCGGTGAAGGCGGTTTGGGAGATGTAGTAGCCGGGGAAGGGGTCGTGGGGGGCTTGCAGGATGGGGACGGTGGGGTGGTCGTCGTCGGTGAGGTAGCCGACGATTTCACCGTGGCGGCGGCGGCGGTAGTGGGCGTCGCGCAGGTTGTCGAGGGTGTGGGAGCCAGGTGGGCCGTAGGCGTTGGGCGCGCCGTCGACGTCGACATCCATGCGGTGGGTGAGAATCGTGAAGTCCTGCGCGGACGGCGAGGGTTGAGTGCGTGGGGAGAGAGCGTCGCGGTGCTGGGCGTTGAGGGCGAGACAGATAAGGAGGGAGGCGGCGAGCGCGAGGGTGCGGTGGTGAATCGGCAAGCGCGTGGGTCTCCTTCTCGAGGTTAGACGCTGGGTGGTGCGATCAGGACGAAGAGGCTTGGGATAAGCTATCAGCTTCAAAGAAATGCAGGGATTATCTCCACTGCGCCGCGCAAAGAACGCGCGGCTCCGGTCGAGATGACAGAACTGTGCGGAATAATTTCTGCTCGATCGCAGGCGGATGTGAGATACAGGAAGAAGGCTCCATGGGCCGAGAGGAGACGTTGCATGCGCGAGTTGGTTGCGGGGACGATGGGTTGGAGTGGGGGCTGGCTGCGGTCGGCGGATGGAGCGGCTGTGCGTGTCGAGGAAAAGGGATGGAAGAGTGAGGCGCTGAGCAAGGTGCCGGAGGTGACCTTCCTGTTCTGGATTGTGAAGATCCTCGCGACGACGCTGGGAGAGACGGGCGGGGACGCGCTGTCGATGTCGCTGAATTTGGGATATGCGTTGAGCACGGTGATTTTGCTGGTGCCGTTTTTTGTGCTGGTGGGTTTCCAGATCAAGGCAAAGCGATTTCACTCGTGGCTGTATTGGGCGGTGATCGTGGGAACGACGCTGGCGGGAACAACGATGGCGGACTTTGCGGACCGGTCGCTGGGGATTGGGTATCCGGGGGGCGCATCGATTTTGTTTGCGTGCGTGATTGGGTCGCTGCTGGTGTGGAAGTGGTCGGTGGGGACGGTTTCGGTGGACAACATTGTGACGACCAAGGCGGAGATTTTTTACTGGGTCACGATTTTGTTTTCGAACACGCTGGGAACTGCGTTGGGAGATTGGACCAGCGAAGGGACGGGGTTTGCTGGCGGAATTTATCTGTTCTTCGGCCTGATTGCCGTGGTGGCGCTGCTGTACTTCTTCACCAAGGTGAGCCGGACGCTGTTGTTCTGGGCGGCGTTTATTTTGACGCGGCCGCTGGGCGCAAATATGGGCGACTTCTTGACCAAGCCGCATGCTCAGCAGGGGCTGAACCTGAGCCGGTTTGTGGCGTCCGGGGTGATTGCGGCGGCGATGATATTGCTGCTGATCGTGTTTCCGCAGAAGGCGGGGCAGCATCCGGGGGGAACAGGGGATAGGGGATAGAGTGCAGGGGATAGGGAAGGCAAAAGCGCTCTCTCTATCCCCTACACTCTATCCGCTGTAATTGTGTGCAGGCGGCCCGTAAGCCGAATTCTGTTTTAGACGATCATTCCTCTAGGCCATGCCTTGCGGCATGGCTCAAGCAACCTACCCGCAGGTTTCGGCTCATGCTTGCGCATGTCTCTTCGCCTGGGCGTGACGGGCCGTCGCGCGCTCGCAGTCTGAAGAGGGACGGCGAGACTCCCTGCCTATTTGGTCTTGCTCCGTGTGGGGTTTACCATGCCGCGACTGTTACCAGCCGCGCGGTGGGCTCTTACCCCGCCGTTTCACCCTTACCGCAGATCGCGTGCATGGGCTTCTCGCTTGCGCTCGAAGCCCAACAATCTGAGGCGGTTTGTTTTCTGTTGCACTGGCCGTCCAGCGAGCTTGCGCTCACCGTCCCGGACGTTATCCGGCACACTGCCCTGCGGAGTTCGGACTTTCCTCCCCCCTCCGACGCCTGACGGCGCGGAAGGCAGCGATCATCCAGCCGCCTGCACAGGGTTAAGTGTAGCAGTAAGGGATAGTGAGTAGTGAGTAGTGGGTAGTGGGTAGTGGGTAGTGAGTAGTGAGTAGTGAGTAGTGAGGCGGGAGTTGCGTGTTGTGGTTGGGAGTGAAAGGATTTGCGGATGAAGATTTCGCGTAGAGAGTTTGTGGGGCGGGGAGCGGCGGTTGGGGTGATTGCGGCTGTGGGGATGCGCGGGTTTGCGCAGGCGGGTGCGGCTGGCATGTCGATTCGGGCGGCTGGAGCGCGGCGCGGGATCCTGGCGGGGTGTGCGGTGAGTGTTCGTGCGCTGCGCAGCGATGCGGCGTACAAGAAGCTGCTGGAGGAGCAGGCGGGGATTGTGGTGGCGGAGAGCGAGTTCAAATTTGGACCGCTGCGGCCTACGCCGACTACCTTCTTTTTCGAGGATGCGGATTTTCTGGCGGCGTTCGCTGAGGCGAATGGGATGAAGCTGCGGGGGCATAACTTTGTGTGGCATCGGCAGCTGCCGAAGTGGTTTGACGGCTACGTGACCAAGGAGAACGCGGAGCAGGTGTTGGTGGAACATATTGAGCAGGTGGGGGGACGGTATGCGGGGAAGATCCATAGCTGGGACGTGGTGAATGAGGCAATCCAGGTGAGCGATGGATTGCCGGGCGGGTTTCGGGATTCGCCGTGGCAGAAGGTGCTGGGTGGGACGGGGGCGGTGCCGGAATATATTGCGGTGGCGTTCCAGACGGCGCGTACGACGGATCCGAAGGCGCTGCTGGTCTACAACGACTATGGGATTGAGGGGGAGGATGAGGCGTCGGCTAAGAAGCGCGCGGCGGTGATGGGGCTGCTGCGGGAGATGCAGCGGCAGAAGATACCGCTGGATGCGCTGGGTGTGCAGTCGCATATTTCGGCGGTGGGCAAGGATGGGCGCGTGCCGGTGTATGGCGAGGGGTTGATGCAGATGATCGCCGAAGCGCGGAAGATGGGGCTGAAGGTGCTGGTGACCGAGATGGATGTGAATGACCGCTACGTGGCGGCGGAGGTTGAGCCGAGGGATGCGGCGGTGGCGCGGATGTATGGGGGCTACCTGGGGACGGTGCTGCGGGATCCGGGGGTGATTGCGGTGCTGACGTGGGGGATTACGGACAAGTACACGTGGCTGAACGGGGAGGATTCACGCACGGACGGGCAGCCGGAGCGGCCCCTGCCGTTTGATGCGGCGATGCAGCCGACGGCGGCGTTTACGGCCGAGGTGAGGGCGCTGCGGCGGGCGCCAAAGCGGGGCTAATACGATTCGAGGAACTGGAGGGCTGGCTCTTGCGTAGAGAAGGTTACGGGCCTTGGGAGAGGTGCGTTTGCGGTTGTAATGGCTGCGAGACATGGATTTCCGGGCAAGGAGAGATGGCGTGAGGCAGAGGGGCTGGAGGTGCGGTGTATGGCTGCTGGCGGCGGCATCGGGACTCGGTGGGGGATTCGCGCGGGCGCAGGCGAGTCAGCCGGCTGCGACGCAGCAGGCTCCAGCGCAGCAGGCTCCAGCGCAGCCGGCTGCAGCGCCGGCTGGGATGATGTCGCGCAAAGAGGTTACGGGGATCGTTGCGGATTCGCGCAAGATTGTTTCGCCGAACGGGGTTGAGGAGCTTGTGGCGATTCCAGTGAATGGCACGCAGCAGTGGCTGTCGATACGGGGGAGGGACCGGCGCAATCCGATCCTGCTGGTGCTGCATGGCGGGCCGGGGTCGCCGACGATGCCCGCTGCTTACACATTCCAGAGTCCGTGGGAGGACTACTTTACGGTGGTGGAGTGGGACCAGCGGGGTGCGGGAAAGACGTACGGTGCGAACGATCCGAAGGCGCTTGCGGGGACGATGACGGTGGAGCAGATGACGAGCGATGCGGAAGAGGTGATTCGGTATCTGCAGACTACCTATGACAAGAAGAAGATTTTTCTGCTGGGGCACTCGTGGGGCAGTGTGCTGGGTGTGGAGGTGGCGCAGCGTCATCCGGAGTGGCTGTATGCGTATCTGGGTGTGGGGCAGATGGTGAACATGCAGAAGAGCGAGAAGATTGGCTACGACTTTGCGTTGCAGCAGGCGAGGGAGCAGCACAACGGGGAAGCCGAGAAGGAGCTGCTGGCGATTGCGCCGTATCCCGGAGACGCAGGCAGCATGACGTTCGAAAAGATTGGTGCGCAGCGGAAGTGGCTGATGTATTATGGCGGCCTGACGTATGGGAGGAAGGATTTCTCCTACGATGCGAATGCGGGGGAGCTCTCGCCGGACTACACGGAGAAGGATCTCGACAGTGTGGATGATGGCGGCCTGTACTCGGTGACGCATCTGCTGGGGCAGTTGATGGCGATGAACTTTGATGCGGTGACGACGTTCCGATGCCCGGTATTTCTGTTTGATGGGCGGCGGGATTATGCAACGTCGCATGAGCTGGCGGCGGAGTGGTTCAAGGAGATCAAGGCGCCGGAGAAAGAGTTTGTCTGGTTCGATCACTCGGCGCACATGGTGATGCAGGAGGAGCCGGGGCGCTTTTTGTATTCCCTAGTGAAAGATGTTCGGCCACTGGCAGTGGCGGCAGGCGACAGCGCGCCGGAGAATGAGGTTCTTAAGTGAAGCGGCGGCCGCACAGGATAGACTTAATGCAGATTACCCGGTGAGTTACTGATGGAAAAGAAGGAAGCATTCCGGATTGCACTGCAGTCGCTGTGGGCGAACAAGCTGCGCAGCGTGCTGACGCTGCTGGGCGTGGTGATCGCGGTGGCGAGCGTGATCGCGGTGGTGACGCTGATCAACGGCGCGAACGTGTATGTGGCGACGAAGATTAACAACCAGGGTGCGGATGTATTTACGGTGTCGCAACAGCCGGCGTTCACGACCAGCTACAAGGAATATCTGAAGTACCAGAAGCGCAAGGTGATCTCGATGGATGAGTACCGCGCGGTGCAGAAGGAGTGCACGTCGTGTGCGGAGGTGGGAGCGTTCCAGAGTTCGACGGGCGGGATTGTGTATGGGAGGCAGTCGAGCACGGACACGCAGATTCGAGGCTACTCGGCTTTGATGCCGGACATGCAGAACCTGAATATTGTGGAGGGGCGCGGCTTGACGCAGGCGGACGAAGACCATGCGGCCCCGGTGGCGCTGATTGGCGCGGACATTGAGGACAACCTGCTGAAGGGCGAAGATCCGATTGGGAAAGAGATTCGCGTGGACGGGGTGCCGTACACGGTGATCGGGCTGGGAGAGAGGCAGGGCAAGACGCTGGGGCGGAGCCAGGATAACTGGGTGGGCGTGCCGTTGACGTCGTATCAGAAGACGTATGGAACGATGAAGTCGGTGACGATTTACATGAAGGCGCCGAGCGGGGCGGAGGGGATGGTGGCGGCGAGCGACCAGGCGCGGGTGATCATGCGGGACATGCGCCATGACCGGCCGGGTGAAGACGACAGCTTCACGCTGGAGACGAGCGATACGCTGGCGGGATTGCTGTCGCAGATTATTAACAACATTGGCGGAGTGGCGATTGCGATTGCGGCGATCTCGCTGGTGGTGGGCGGCGTGGTGATTATGAACATCATGCTGGTGAGCGTGACGGAACGGACGCGGGAGATTGGGGTGCGGAAGGCGCTGGGGGCGAAGCGGCAGGATCTGCTGATCCAGTTCTTGATGGAGTCGGGAACGCTGTCGCTGATTGGCGGAGCGTTTGGGGTGGTGGGCGGAGTGATTGTGGCGAAGGGGGTTGCGATCATTGCGGGATTTCCGGCGGCGATTGCGTTGTGGAGTGTGTTTGCGGGACTATTCGTGGCGCTGTCGGTGGGGATATTCTTTGGAGTGTACCCGGCGCGAAAGGCTGCTGATTTGGATCCGATAGTGGCTTTGAGGAGCGAGTTCTAGGATGCGAGCGAGCGATCAACGCGAGTCGGTGAAGATGGCGCTGGATACGCTGCGCGCAAACAAGATGCGCTCGGGGCTGACGATCCTGGGGATTGTGATTGGCGTGATGACGGTGATTACGATCTCGTCGGTGATCAACGGCTTGAATACGTCGGTGTCGAACATGGTGGCGCAGTTTGGAACGAACGTGTTGTGGATGTTCCGGTTTCCAGTGATTGGGGTTCGGCCAACGGCGGAGATGCTGGCGCGCAAGCAGCTGACATTTGATGACATGGTGGCGATTTCACAATTGCCGCATGTGGTGGCGGCATCGGCTTCGCTGCAATATACGAATTACCAATTCAACGAAGGGTCGGTGACAGCGAAGTTTGGGCAGCGGAAGGCGGACAACGTTTCGCTGGAAGGAGACACGCCGTCGAATTCTGTGGTGTATGACACCGTGCTTACCGCGGGACGATTCTTTACCCAGACCGATTTTGACCGCGCGGCAGATGTGACCGTGCTGGGCCAGGATGTGGAGCAGGAGTTGTTTGGGAACATCGATCCTCTGGGCAAGGAAGTCGTAATTGCAGGACGGACGTTCACCGTAATTGGCGTCTTTGAGAAGCAGAAGACAGCGTTTGGCGGCGGCAAGAATCCGGCCGATAGCTATGCGTATTTCACGATCCCGACATTTCGAAAGCTGCATCCAGAGATTTTGGATTACTGGATCAGCGCGAAGTTCGACGACCAGAAGAACAAGGCGCTGGTGATGGATGAGATTCGCGAGCTGCTGCGGCGTCGGCGCAAGGTGCGGAATGAGCAGGCGGATACGTTTGCGATCTTCAGCTCGGATTCGATCACGAAGCTGTGGAACCAGATTACGGGCAGCTTGTTTCTGCTGATGTTTGGGTTGAGCGCGGTGGGGTTGATGGTGGGTGGCGTGGGCGTGATGAATATCATGCTGGTGAGCGTGACGGAGCGAACGCGCGAGATTGGGGTGCGCAAGGCGATTGGTGCGACCAAGCAGACGATTCTGCTGCAGTTTACGATGGAGGCGATTGTGCTGTGCGCGGTGGGTGGGGTGATCGGGATCCTGGCGGGGTCGGCCATTGCCATGGTGGTGAAGATATGGATTCCGTGCCAGGTGGGGTTGCTGTGGGTGCTGGCGGCGTTTCTGTGCTCGTGCGGAATTGGGTTGGTGTTTGGAATCTATCCGGCGTGGAAGGCGGCGAATCTGAATCCGATTGAGGCGCTGCGGTACGAGTGAGTAGTGAGTAGTGAGTAGTGAGTAGTGAGTAGTGAGTAGTGAGTAGTGAGTAGTGAGTAGTGAGTAGTGAGTAGTGAGTAGTGAGTAGTGAGTAGTGAGTAGTGAGTAGTGAGT
>DATHQT010000051.1:0-10963 GCA_035482415.1 Acidobacteriaceae bacterium
GAAAACAAATCGTCAATCGACGCGACACCGATCTCGGAGAGCATCTCCTCACGGTCCGCAGGGGACTTCGGCAAATAACGCATATCGTCTAGTGTCCGGTCTCTTCGCTAATGAATTTCTCGTAATCAGCCGCCGACAGAAGCCCATCCAGCTCCCCGGCATTGCTCACATCCAGCTTCAGCATCCACGTATTGTTCGCGTCGGCGTTGATCTTTTCTGGAGCGTCCTTCAACTCCTCATTCACCGCCGTAACCGTTCCGCTCACCGGCGAATACAAGTCCGAGACCGCCTTCACCGACTCTACTGATCCGAAGATCTTGCCAGCTTCAACCGGATCCCCCACCTTTGGCAGGTCGACAAACACAATATCGCCCAGCGAGTTCTGTGCATAATCCGTTATGCCCACAGTGCCCTTCGCACCGTTGACGTCAATCCACTCATGTTCCTTCGTGTACTTGTAATTGGCAGGATAAGTCATGATTTTGGCATTCTCTCCGTCTTCAATTGTAGTGTGTTCGGGCCAGAAATCTGCTGTGCAGCCAAGCCGTTTTACCGTGGCCCAAAAGCAGGATAAGGCTCAAGCGCCGTCAGCACCACAAACTCCAGCAGCCCGAGCTTCGCCAGTGGAAGACTGGCTACCGCAGCCCGAGCCTCTTCCTCATTGGCGGCCTCGAGCAGCATCGCTGCCCCTGGCATATCCTTACGCCGCCATATCGAGCGAACAACGCCGGCCACATACATCTCACGTACGCGCTGCCCCTCAGCTTCGAGCAACTCCGGTGTCCATGCTTCCGGTGGAAACGCCTCCGTCCGGCGTCTGCTTACAGAAAGAAATTGCACGCTTCGCTCCTTATTTCTTAGCCCGCTTGTAGAACGGCGTAGGCACAACCTTCGCCTTCACCATCTGCCCACGAATCTCCACGGCAACCTCAGTATCCAGCGCCGTATACTCCACCGGAACATAAGCCAGCGCAATATTCTTCTTCAAAAATGGAGCAGGCGACCCGCTCGTAATCTCACCCAGCCGCTTGCCATCAATCGAGAATACGGGATACCCATCCCGCCCGATCCCGCGTTCGATCATCTCCAGCCCAACCAGCTTCCTCTTGGGACCGCCCTCTTCCTGAATCTTCACCAGAGCATCGCGCCCGACAAAATCGCCCTTGTCGAGCTTCGCGTAACGACCCAATCCTGCCTCAAACACATTGATCGTGTCCGAAATCTCATGCCCGTACAACGCCATCGCCGCCTCCAGCCGCAGCGTATTCCGCGCCCCCAGCCCGCACGGCATAATCCCAAACTCCTCGCCCGCCGCCAGCACCTCGCCCCACACACGAGCGCTCGTAGCCTCATCCGCCGGCACATAAATCTCGAACCCATCCTCGCCCGTATACCCCGTCCGCGCGATCAGCACGTTATGCAATCCGCACACCTGCCCCCACGTAAACCAGTAGTTCTTAATCGGCGTCAAATCCACCGGCGTCAGCTTCTGCAGCGTAGCCTGCGCCTTCGGTCCCTGGATCGCAATCTGCGTGTAGTAGTCGCTCACGTCGGTGATGTGCAGCCCGCCCATCCCGCCAATCGTCTTCCGAACCCACTGCACATCCTTCTCGCGCGTGCCCGCATTGATCACGATCAGGAAGTCATTCTCGCCCAGCTTATGCAGAACCACGTCATCCACAAATGTGCCATTGGGATAAAGCATCGCCGAATAATGCGCTTGCCCCACCTGCAACTTCGACGCATCATTCATCAGCAGCTTCTGCACCGCGGCCAGCGAGTTCGGCCCGCGCAGCTGAATGTCCCCCATGTGCGACACGTCGAAGACCCCCACGCCCGTCCGCACCGCCATGTGTTCTTCAATCAGCCCGCGATACTGAACCGGCATATCCCATCCGCCGAAGTCGACCATGCGCGCCTTGTGCTGATGATGTGTAGCATGCAGCGCCGTCCGCCGCAGCGGCGCAGGCGCAGGAACCGTCGGTAAAAAATCAGAGATCGTCTCGCTCGTGGTATCGCTCATAGGGTGTGTGCCTTTTCCAGCCAGCAGCGCAGCTTCCGCGCGCCTGGCGTCCCCTCAAACGATACCAAACCGCCCCCACCCCCGGCGAACCCACCCTTCGCCGTGCTGCACCCCGTCCCCTAGGATTTTGGCCCCACCACACTCTTCAAATCACTCAGCAGCCGATCCAGCGCCCGATCGAAGTTCGCATCATGCGTCTTCTGCAGCAGCGCCACCTCCACCGACTGTGTGTCTGCCCACAAAATATAGTGCGTTGGCCGGTCATAGATCACCAGCCGCGCCATCGGCAGCGGGTCCGAGGCACCATTCACCTTGCTGGGACTCTGCGGTCCACTCGGTGCCGTCACCCGTATCTCAAACACCAGGTCAGCCTGAGCCGGATCGTTCACCAGCACGTACGTCCCATCCCGCTTCAGCGCCGCGTACAGGTAGTCATACGCCCGCGAAGGCGCACCGCTGAACGGGCTCGGAAACAGCCCACTATCCGCCCCGGCATTCGAAAGGAATATCGTCTTCCCCATGAGTTTTGCCGGAAGCGGCGCAGGCTGCGGCAACACCTGCGCCCTCATGCCAACCGCCAGCAGCAGCACTCCAACCACCATCAACAGCATGCGGCGGCACAGCTTTACATTGGACATCCAACCTCCTCGCAACATCCTGGCCCGAAGTCTGTTCCCAGATACGTTGCGCGGCCATCCCGAGTCTCATCCGCTTGCACGATTACTGTTGACCGCCACGCTTACGCTCGCCGTCCGCGTAGGACCGCTCCCGCAGCCACGCCCGCACAAAATTGCTCACCGAAAAATAAGCGAACGCCGCAAACGCCGCCGCCAGCATATAAAACTTCACCGCCACATGCGACCCCAGCGGCAGATGCACAGCCGCCCGTTCCTTCCACGCCCCCTGCGCCAAAAACATCGCAATCAGCGCGAAGAACAACCCCGTCACCTGCAGCCACACCACGCCCGAAAACCGCGCCAGCGGCGTCCACACCGACCGCCCCAGCTTCCCGGCATGCTTCTTCGTCGCCGCCACGGTCCGCTGCGTCTGCACCACCTTCGCGGCCACGCGATCGGGCTGTGCAGCGCTGCTCGCAGCGCGTTCCTGTGCCGCCGCCGGCCGCGTGGGCGGAGACGTCGTCGCCGCATCCGCCGCCTGCAGCAGCGTCTTCGCCGCATGCCGGGCGCCGTACCCTAACGCGCGTCCCAAACGAACCCTGTCCATGCCCTCCAGTGTACTGTCCCACGTTGGCCTCCCACGGTTTCTTCGCCCCACCTGTACCCCATCCCCGTCTCCTGCATCCAACCCCTCACGACGTTCGAAGTCACAGTCAACACAGAAAGCAAAGGGGACAGCCATGAAGAATCTAGTTTGGTTGGTGAGCGGCCTGGCCGCGGCAATGGTAGGTTTCCTGGTCTGGGATCGCAGCCGCGTGCAACCGGTAGAAGAGCTCGCCCACCGTCTCGAGGCTGCCTGGGCCGACCATCACACCGTCGTCTAACCACCTCTGCGCCCTCTCGAACCCCACCAGGTACCTTCCCCGCCACATCCACTCTCACATCCGCGCTCCCACCCGCCCGTTCTCATTGATAATGGAGCGTGGAAGGGAAGTACGCATGAAAAAGTTCGTTTGGTTCATCGGCGGGATGGCGGCTGCCGCAGCAGGATTTCTGGTCTGGAACTCCACCCGCTCGCAGGCCATCCAGGAACCCGCCTACTACCTCGACGAAGACGACTCCGACGACCCCACGTTCGTCTAGCCAGTCGACCTTTCGGCTCGCCACCACGTAGCGAAACTTGGCTGGCTTGGCGCCCGTTGCGTCAAAGCCCTTGCTTTCCACACTTCGTCCAACTCCTCCGCTTCACCCCCGCCGCCGCACCGCGTTTTCGGTAATCTTTCCTGATTCCGACGCAACGCCGGACTTGGCTTCCACCGCCCGTCGGCGTAATCTTGATATAGCAATGATTCACCCGCAGCTGCCGTTCCCGCTGAATCTGGCAGGGAAGACCCAATGCGTGGGATGGGCATTCAGCATCCGGAGAAGCAAGTCTTTCTCTCAACACTTGTTTCCAAACGACGGGGAGGTGGCATTGAATCAACAGGTCAAAGACCTTATCCAGAAACTGGGCGAAGCGATCCACGAGTCGGTCAGTGAGTCCGACCAGATCTCAGGCGTCGTCCGCGAGATTCGAGAGCAGGGGTTCGACGTCCTCCTCATGCTCGAAGCCACCATCGGTCTCAACGAGGTCGAAGACACTCCCGAGACCATCGACGCCGAATCCGACGCCGATGCTGCCGACGGCCCCTTCACCCGCAACGACCTCACCTTCCTCAAGTCCCTTCGCATCTCCACCGAAGAGACGGAGCGCATCTCCGCAGACAGCGCTGAATCACCCGGCGAAGACTCTGCCCCGGCCGCCTAGCGATTTGCCAACAATTTCTCGCCGCTGATACTCTCGGGCGTCGTGGATGCCGTAACATGCATCCCAGCAAGTGCGTGTGACTTCAACCGTCCCATAGCCGTTCGAGGTACCTGTACTCATGAGAGATACGTTAGGCGTTTTGCTTGCCGGTGGCGCTGGAGAGAGGCTCTTCCCCCTCACCCGCGATCGCGCCAAGCCCGCTGTTCCCTTCGCCGGTCAGTACCGCATCATCGATATCACCCTCTCCAACTGCATCAACTCCGACCTCCGCCACGTCTACATCCTCACCCAGTACAAGGCCCTCTCGCTGAACCGCCACATCCGCGAAGGCTGGGGCTCGGTCGTCGCCAGTGAGCTCGGCGAGTTCATCGAGATCCTTCCCCCCATGCAGCGCGTCTCCAAGTCCTGGTACCAGGGCACCGCCGACGCCGTCTTCCAGAACATCTATTCGATTGGTTCGGAGGAACCCAAGCACGTCCTCATCCTCTCCGGCGACCACATCTACAAGATGAACTACGCGCGCATGAAGCAGCAGCACTCTGACTCCGGCGCCGACGTCACCCTCGCCACCCTCCCCGTTACCCCGGACAAGGTCTCCGAGTTCGGCGTCGTCCAGGTCGCCAAGAATGGCGAAGTCACCGGCTTCGTCGAGAAGCCCAAGACCACCGACCTCCGCTCCCCCTTCGATCCCGACATGGTCGACGTCTCGATGGGCATCTACCTCTTCAATACCGACGTGCTTTTGCCTGAGCTCGTCCGCGACTCCGAAGATCCCGGCTCCCGCCACGACTTCGGCCACGACATCCTTCCCAAACTCCTCGGCCACTACAAGGTCAACGCCTACAACTTCGTCGACGAGAACAAGCAGCGCGCCCTCTACTGGCGCGACGTCGGTACCCTCGAGGCCTACTACGAGGCCAACATGGACATCGCCGCCGTTGCCCCCGTCTTCAACCTCTACGACAAGGCCTGGCCCATGCGCTCCCGCGCCTACCAGTACCCGCCCGCCAAGTTCGTCTTCGGCGAACCCGGCCGCACCGGCATGGGCATCAACTCCATCGTCAGCGCCGGCTGCATCATCTCCGGCTCGGTCCTGCGCAACTCCGTCCTCTCCCACGACGTCCGCGTCAACAGCTACGCCGACGTCGACTCCAGCATCGTCTTCTCCCACGTCAACATCGGCCGCCACTGCCGCATCCGCCACGCCATCATCGATCGCGACGTCCACATCCCCGACGGCACCGTCATCGGCTACGACTCCAACGAAGACAAGAAGAACTACTTCGTAACCGCCAGCGGCCTCACCGTCGTCACCCGCGACTACTCCGCCTACGAAAACCCCGTCTCCCCAGAATTCCTCCAAACCTGAGAGGCAGTGAGTAGTGGGTAACGAGTAGTGGGTAGTGAGTAGTGAGTAGTAAACCCAGCACCCACGGCGGTCCTCAGATCATCGCCACAGCAAAGCAAAGGCCCTCGTGCATGAGGGCCTTTGCGTTTACTATTCGTTACCCACTACTCACTACGCACTACCCACTACCCACTACTCACTACTTCGGTCCAAACCGGTACACCGCACCCATCGACACCGCGACGAAAAAGCGTGTCTCCGTGCCAAAGTGTTCCATCGTCAAGTCCGGCTGCACACGAATCGCCAGCTTCCCGCTCTCATTGAAGTCGATGCTGCCACCCACCGCGCCATACGGTGCGAAGTGGTTGCAATAAAGCCCCAGGTTCCCCACCTGTCCGACTTTCTGATCGGCCGCGCACGCGCTCACCGGGCTTCCCCCCGGGTAATGATTCACCGCGTAATTGAAGTGGCCATACGTCTCACCCGCCAGCCCATGGAAATCAATTGCGACATACCGGTTCTTGGGTCCGCGCACCTGCACACCGCCGCTGGGAATGCTCTGCATGATCAGCACGCGATTGTAGAACGGGCTGAGCACCGGCGTGGTACCCGCGCCAAAGCGGAAGTCCCCCACCAGGCCATAGCGTTTCACCTTCGCGCTGCCCAGCCAGTAGGTGCCCATCACCTCGCCGCCGCCCATGTTGTAGCGCCGGCCCGGCTGAACCTGCCCCGCCTGCCCATTCATGAAATTCAAGCCGGCATAGATCTCCCAGCGGTTGTTGTACTTTGGCCCGGTATAGGCAGTGAGTGCCGCCGCCGTTGCCTTGGTCACCGCCACCGTCCCCGGCGCCGCGGTAGTCTGGCTGCTCGACTGCGAATCCGGAGGCGTCTGTGCCGGAGTCTGCGTCTGTGCTGCAGCAATTCCACTCAGGGAGACGACCAACACGCTAAGGGTTGTCGCACAAACCACCTTGCGAGTGGCACAGTCAAAGGTCTTCTTAATCAGTTGCAGCATCTTCCTCGTAGGCGGGCTCATCCGAGCAGCGCGGGTCCATCTGGTTATGCCTGTCTCTAAAGGACTCTTCCAAGGCGCATAAGAAAGCACCTCTCCCCAAGAAACAAGGCGTAGCGCGTCCACGGCATATTCCCGCAGCACGTCTCTCCAAGGATATACCGTCCGGTCCCCGCCCCCGCGCCCTTCCACCGCATTTGCATCCAAATCCCTCCCCAGCTCGTATTCAAGAAGCCAGCCCATCCCGAGCCAACGGACATTCTCCAACGTCTCGTGCGACAATGAATCGTCGCCTTCTGGAGCACCGCAGCATCGGAGCCCGGGATCGCAGCAAGCACGGGCGGCAGCAGGGAGATTTTGTATGGGAGATCTATTTCAACCGTGGCACCTCATCATCCTGGCGGGCCTCGCCATCCTTCTCTTCGGCGGCAAGAAGCTGCCCGAGCTCGGCAAGGGCCTCGGTGAAGGCCTCCGCGGCTTCAAAGAAGGCATGAAGGGCATCAACGACGACGTCAAGGCCGACGTCAAACCCGCCGACACCGCCCACAACGTTACCCCCAAGCCCGACGAAGCCACCAAGCCCCCCACCGCCTGAGCTTCCCCGGCGGACGCCTCAGCGTCCCCACAGCCAGCCCAACACCCGAGCGACGAGCCCAATCCGCGGCCGTCGCTCTTTTTCTTTCCCTCAACTTATTACTCTGCCGCCAGAAACTCCGCAGCCGTCATCACCGGCACGCCGCGCCACGGATGCATCACCAGCAAATCCTCGTCGCTGCTTACCAACGCATCTGCCTCCGCCGCCAGCACCAGCCCCAGAAACTTGTCGTCCTTCGCATCACGAGAGCCCGGAGCAACGGCTCCCGCCGGCACACCATACAGATGCACATGCCGCGTCATCAATGCCACAAACTCCAGCCGCAACTCGCGCTCCAGGTACCGGTCGAATTTCTTGCGACCCATCACCGTGCTCAGCTCTGCCAGCGTCTCCGCGCTCGCGCACACATCGCACGAAGCCAACGCCTTCATAAGCGCCTGGTGCGGTACCGATCCCACCCGCAAGGCCGCGCTCACAAGTGTGCTCGTATCAAACACCACCCTCCGAATCCGGCTCACCGCGCCTCATGCACAAGCCGGTTCACTTCTTCATTCGTCAGTTTTTGAGCAGCCTTGCCCGCACGTGTCCCTGCCGTCGCGCTCCAGGCCTCCAGTTCGGCCACCGCCGTGCCACGTCTTCGCCGAGCATCCAGCAACTCTTCCATCTCCTGCAGCGACACCACAAACGCCGTCGGCCGCCCATGCCGCGTGATCGCCACCGCCTCGCGCTGTGCTGTGTCCAGCAGCTTCCCAAACTGGTTCTGCGCCTCCACCGATGTCATCTTGATCATCGCCACCTCCTCTAGCCAAAATAGCTACTTTAGCCATTATAGCTATAACCCCCGACGCCCTACAGCGTAATCATCGCCACCGCCGCCAGCGCAGCCACCATCCCCAACCCCTGCCTTCGCGTCGGCCGCTCATGCAGATACCACGCCGCCAGCAGAATCGTTCCTGCCGGATACAAACTCGCCAGCACCGACGCCACATCCAGCCGCCCCATCCGCGACGCCACCAAAAACAGCACATTCCCTCCCGTATCCAGCAGCGCCACCCCGCAAGCCCATCCCCACCCAGCCAACCACCGCCCAAACACCGGGTGCCCCACATCTCGCTTCTGAGATGTGGGTGAAACCCGCGACACCCTCTCCCTGACCCCCAAGCCCGCCAGCGCCCCCGAGCACAGCACCACGCTGCTCACCCTGGCAATCGTCATCGGCATCACCAGCCCCAGCGGGTTCGACAGCTTCAGCGCCACAAAATAAATCCCAAACGCCACCCCCGCAAACACCGCCAGCCCCATCGTGCTGCCAGCCGCGCCTGTCTTCTCCGGAAAATCCTTCTCCGGAGAATCCCCCGCCGCAATCAACCAGATCGCGCCACCCGCGAGCACGAACCCCGCCAGCCGCATCGCTCCCGGCGCTCCCTCCATCATGCTCGACACCAGCGCCGGAATCGCCGCCGCCAGCAGCCCGCTCACCGCCGCCGACACGCCCATCCCGCCCCGGCTCAGCGCAATATAGAACGCCACCAGCCCCAGCGCCCCCGTCACCCCGCCCACCATCGCCCAAAGGATCGCCACCCCTTGTGCGTGTCCCAGCGGCATCCCCGCATGCTGCCCCACCAGGATCCCCACCAGCACCACCAGGCTGATCACGTGCGACAAGATCACAAACCGGATCGCCCCCGCCACACTGCCGCCCGAGGCCTTTGCCCCCATCCCTCCCGAAAAATCACCGCCGCCCCAAAGGGCGGCGGATGCAAGCGCTATCAGCGCATTCGCGTGAATCGTCAGTCCCATCGTTCTACTGCGGCGGCGGAGTCGTCGTCGCCGGGGTCGTCGTCGCCGTCTTCGGCCTCATCCGCGCATTATCCGAAGCATTTGGGTAATATCCCTCGGGCGCAATGATCGTCAGACTCGGCCTCAGCACCCGTACCTCGGTCCTCCGGTAGCTCTCGTTGAACGGAGACTCGTGCGTGTAATAGCCCACCGAGTACTGCGCCCTGATTTCGGCCGTGATCTGCGAGAAGGCATTTTCGATACCCTTGGGGCGGAACTCCGAGTCGTACTGGCCGCCGGTCGCGCCAGTGTACTTCGGCAGTGCATCGTCGCGCATCGTCAGCGGAATATGTACCCGGTCCACAAAGCCCATGCCCTTGATGGCTGATTCGCCCACCTGCGTCGCCCAAACCTGGATGTGGTTGGTCAGCAGGAAACGAATCACTTCCTTCTGCGTCGCCTTGCTGCCATATTCCTTGCCATCCGAGATCACATAAATCACCCGTTGGCGATGATAATCCGCTCCCGCAACCACCTTCGCCGCCGCCAGAATCGCATCATTCAGCGTGTGATATTCCTTCGGCACCGTGAACGTCAATGTGCCCGGCTGATGGCCGTTGTCGACCACGCCATCGATCGGCATATTGTTGATCACCTGGCCGTGCGCCAGTGGTCCCGACAATCCCATCAGCGCATCGCGCCCCACGCCCTTCGATTGCTCCAGCACCGCGCCCAGCCGCGCACTCTGCGCCGCCGTAAACGTCGTCTGCTCCTTCACGCCATTGTTGTACGTGAAGACCGCAACCTCGTCATAAGGAGAGAACGCACCCTGCAGAGCCGACAGCGAGGAGTTGACCTTTTCCATCGTATCGGTGGTCACGCTCTGATCGATCACCAGCGCCACCGACAGCGGTGCCGGATCCGTCAGAAACACCGCCGTGTGCTGCAGCAGCCCATTCTCATACACCCGCACATCCCGATACGTCAGCCCCGGAACAAGACGCCCCTTGGAGTCCTTCACCGTAAACGGAATCTGGTGATACTGAACATTCACCGAAAGCGTGTTCGCCTGGCTCCGCTCCGTCACCGGCGGTGGTCCCTGGTCCTGTGGCTCCTCGCCACTCGCCGGCGCAGGAGCCGGTGCTTCCGTCGTCGACGTGCTTGCCCCTGCCTGTGACGGCGCGGTCGGCAAGGCCGGCGCCACCGGCGTCATCGAATTGAGCGTCGGCAGCGTCTGTGGCTGCGGAGCATTTGGAACACTCTGCTGCGCCTGCGTCTGGTTCTGTGCCCCTGCTTGACTCCCTGCAGCAGCCAGCAACATCGCCAATCCACCCACCAACATCCTGTGCGTACCCAACGTCATTCGTAATCCTCTTTCACGAGCCATCCTGCCCGCGATCCTGCCTGAAACAAATCGCTCAAAACGTTCCTGCTGATTCTGTCCAAGACTCTCTCTTGAGACTACCAGCGCCGAGGCACAACTGCACCCACTCTTCAACTCTCCGCCCCGCATTCGCCTATACCCTTAAGACGCACCAGCCCCCCCTTCGTCGCGCCCCACGGTCCCTTCCCACCCCCTCGCAACCCGGAAATCCGCCGGAGCCGCCACCATGCGGGTGCCCAGGTCTCGCTTCTGCGACCTGGGCCACCCCACACCGCCCGCCCCCGGCACCCATTCAACCCTCGCCGTCCGCGCAGGACATCTGAGACTCTAATACCATCATGCGTCTCGCCCCGCCCACCCTCGTCCTCGCGGCCCTTCTCACCGCCGCAACCCTCCAC
>DATHQT010000052.1:0-44911 GCA_035482415.1 Acidobacteriaceae bacterium
CTTGACTCGTTCGCGCATGCTGATGAGGCCGAGGCCGCGTCCCTTGTTGGTGGATTCGACATCAAAGCCGACCCCGTCGTCGCTGACGGTGAGTTGAATCTCGCCGGGGATTCCGAGGAACTGCACGTTGCACTGCGAAGCGCGACTGTGTTTCGCGGCGTTGTGCAAGGCCTCCTGCAAGACGCGGTACAGGCAGAGCGCAACGTCCGGGGACACAGGGTTGGGCAAGTGCCGGCTGTGAAAGTCAATGCTGAGTTTCTGCTTGTCTCCGAATGTCTCGCAGAACCCTCTCATGGCCGAGACGATGCCGAGATGATCGAGGGCCGCGGAATGCAGCTCGTGCGACAGAGCCTGGATGTCGGAGCCGATCTCCTGGGTGTGCTTGCGGAGGCTGTCCATGCGGTTGAGCGCATCGCTGCTCAGGCCGGGAATGTCCTTCTTGAGCAGGTCAAGTTCGATGGCGAGCAAGGCCATTCGCTGGCTGAAGTCGTCGTGAAGTTCCCGGGCGATGCGGGTGCGCTCCTGCTCCTGAGCCTCAATCAATCGGCCGCTGATGCTGTAGAGCGCCTCCTCTGCGAGCTTGCGCTCGGTGACATCGATGCAGGATCCGATGTATCCGGCGAAGGAGCCGTCGGCATTGAATCGGGGCACTCCTATATCGAGAAGCCAATGATATTCCCCGTCGCTTGCCTTGAGGCGAAACTCCAGGTTCAAGGGCAGCCGCCGATCGAACGCGCGCGTAAAGGTCTCGATACACTGGCGTGCGTCGTCTGGGTGAATGCCGTCCGCCCAGCCATTTCCGAGTTCGGCGGACAGCGGCCTTCCCGTGAAGTCGAGCCAGGGCTTGTTGAAGTAGGTGCAGCGCTTGTCGGTGTCGGCCATCCAGATGAGCACGGGAGCCGTGTTCGACATTAAGCGGAAGCGCTCCTCGCTTTCGCGGAGCGCAAATTCTGCTTGTTTGCGTTCCGTGATGTCCACGCCGATGCCGAGAGCGCGGGGCAGATCGCCATTGGCCGGGAAGTAGAATTTTCCGCTGTCCGCAAGCCATCGTATGGCGCCATCGGTGCGCACCACGCGATATTCCGCTTGGTATTCGCTTCGACTTTCCATTGCGTCGAGGATGATCTTCGACAAGCGCTCGCGGTCGTCGGGATGGAGGCGTTCCATGAATTCGTTCTGGCGCGCGAGGTAAGGGTCCACGCGAATCCCGAAGGTTGGCTCCAGGTCGCCAAACCAAATGCTCTGCCCGGTGGCCAGGTCCCAGTCCCATCCCATCGACTTTCCCGATGCCATGGCGAGGCGAAGCCGGTCGTGGGCCACGGCGACATCCGAAGCAAACTCGCGGTTGGCAAGATAACGCTCGGCAGCGGCACCGGCGGCGAGAATGAAGCCTGCCAGCATGACGACGAGGAGGCGAATCTCATGGGTTCCCAACGATTCGCCGGTTCGGAACAGTTCCCACACGCCAACCACGGGAACACTCAGCACCGCGACGGTTGCCAGAACCGAGATGTACCGGGGATCCCTGGTATCCAACAGGACAGCGTGATTCAGTTCCGATTTCAGCCTGTTTCCCTCAAGCCCTATCCAGAAGAACCAAAAGATGGAGGCAGTGAAGGCCAGCGCGACGACACCACTTACTACCGGATAACGCGCGCCGGTCAGATCGCCCGAAGCATCTCTCAACGCCAGAAAAACGTTGGTGATCAGGGAAGCGCCGCTATACAGAGCGGAGGCACCCAGCATGTGCAGGTAGATGCGCTTCCAGGGAGATGGCGAGCGGAAGATCAACCGGCCGAGAATGACGAGAAGGAAGCCGTTCTCAACAAAGTAGATGGCCTCAAACCGCAGGATCATGGCTATTCCCTGGTTGGCGTATTGATACGGGAACAGGTAGAAGGCATAGGCGCAAACCCAGACGAAGAGCAGAAGGAGGAAGTTCAGCGTCGATCGATAGGGTCTCCGGCTGGGCAACTTCAGGTGAGGGCGGGAAGCCACCGCTGCAATCATTAAGACGATGTGCAGAAAGAGGGGAGGATTGGCGAAAAGGAAGGTTGGAATCCTGCTGTGCAGGACGACGCGGTTGAGCCAGCCGCCAGGAACCAGCGCCCAGACCGCGAAGGCCGCTGCGAGGAATGACCAGAATAAGCGCGTCGCCTGCCTGCTCTGCAGGGCATTGTGGAGGGCAACTCCGCTGGCCAGGAGCAGCAAGACGAGGTAGTTGATGTCGCCGTATGCGACCAGGGCCGGACCTTTCCGGAGGATGAGCGAGAGGACCGCCTGGGCCGCCAGAACGGCGAATCCTACTGCCAGCCACGAGTCGAACCGGCGTCCGAGTCTTCGAGGAGAGTGTGGATCTGGCATCGTTCCTTCTTCCGGGATAACGATTCGATCGTGCGGAGAGCGACTTGCCGCCAACTTTAGCACGGCCGGAGACCAGAAGGTAAAAGCCCTGCAATTCCCTTTTGGGGTTGCAGGGCTTTTGGGCGGTGCGGTCAACGAACTGCAGCTTCCAGCTCCTAGCTAAAGGCAAAGACAGAGGCCAGTACCGGAATGGCTGTTTGATTATTCTATCTGGCGCTGGAAAGCCTGGTGGCTGCGTCGTGGTCCGTGATCGGGGATGGGAAGGTCAGCTCCAACGTTTTGAAGGCAACGTCGGCATCGATCTTCGCGGTCCAGCGGTCGAGATAGGGGCCCAGCTGAGCATTGTGCTTCATTCCCTGGGCTACGTTCTGGTCGACGTGGTGTCTGCCTGACCAGTAGGCGCAGACGGATGGCTCGTCGCGGCAGGTGTAGGCCCAGGTCTTCGCGAGGTCGTCCTGGGACAAACTCTCTGCGTTGGTTGGACCGTTCAATGCCACCATTTGCTCATGCGCGCCGAGCTGTACGTTGGTCCAGTATTGGAGGGCGGCTGCGATGCCGGCTCTCCTCGCCTGGAGGTCACGGATGGCGCTCTCTTTCCCGTCGTAGGTGCCGTCGGCGTAGATGACGCCCTCAACCTGACCTTGCCAGACGCAGCCGGAGGGCTGGGGAGCGAGGTTGACCAGGGCGAAGAAGCGTTGGCCGGGCTGGATGATTGAAGGCTGCAAGCCTTTGACGGCGGGGTGAGACGTGCCCCCTGCGCTGAACTCGAGAGCGTCGTAGGTGGGAGTGGTACTGGTGGCGCCGCAGGTTGCTTTGGCGGTGAAGGCTTCGATGGGCTTCTGGGAATCGTTTACAAGAATGATCCAGCCGCTGGTGCGGTCGGAGAACTCCAGGTGATAGGCGGGATTCTGAGCAAAAACCGGCAGAGAAACCAGCGTCAGGAAGATACTGAGAGATGTAAACCGTAATGATACGTTGCGCATAGCTTGACCTCGCACGCGGAAGCTTACGCCCTTTCGGTACAGTTTGTCTGCCCAGGGCGTTGGCGAATGGGGCACTGCTATACTTCTGCTAATTTCCGGGCCATTTACTGATTCCCTGCTAAGGTTTTCTCGATTTCGGCTGCGGAAAGGCTCGTCCATGAAACGACGGTCGTTTTTGAAGGGTGCGGCAGCGGTGATGCCGGCTGTTGCGGTACCGGAATGGTTGCTTGCGCAGGCGTTGGGGCAGGCGGCGGCGGCGCCCGGGGCGGGCGAACTGCATTTGGTGGGGGCGAGCGACGACCGGTTCGGCCACCCGCATTCGCTGGGGTTCAGCACGTTTTACTTCAAGGTGTCGGGGGCGGAGACGGGTGGGCGGTTGTTTCTGATGGAGCATCAGCAGATGAAGGCGGGGGGTGGGCCGAACCTGCATCTGCACCTGAACCAGGAGGAGTGGTTCTACGTGATCGAGGGAGAGGTTGCGTTCCAGGTTGGGGAGCAGCGGCTGCGGCTGAAGGCGGGCGAGTCGGTGCTGGCGCCGCGGCAGGTGCCGCATACGTTCTCGGCGGTGGGGCCAGAGCCGGCGCGGATGATGATCGGGTTCTGCCCGGCGGGCAAGATGGAGCAGTATTTTCTGGATAAGGGTGATCCGCACGCGGCGGTGCGGAACGCTGCGTTTTATGAGTTGAAGGATGTCGGGCCTTCGCCGTTTTGGAAGGCGTGACTAGAAGCTGAGGGCCTGCGGTTTGTAGCGGTGGGCGAAGAGGCCGGTGGCGAGGGTGAGGTCGAGGTCGGCGAGGAGGAGGCCTTCGAGGCCGTAGGGCTGCCAGGCGAGGACGGTGCCGTCGGGGTTGATGATGGCGGAGGTGGTGTCGGAGTTGGGGATGGCGAAGTTGACGCTGGCGAAGTAGCAGGTGTTCTCGGCGGCGCGGCAGAGCATGGTCTTTTCGAAGACGGTGTTGGCGGGGTCGGCGAAGGTGGTGGGGACGCAGGTGTTGGGGGCGGGGCCGTGGAAGTGGGGGTGGAAGACCACCTGGGCACCGTTGCGGACGGGCCAGCGAACGGTTTCGGGGTAACGCCAGCCTTCGTGGCAGATGGAGATGCCGAAGGTGAGGTCGCCCGAGCGAAAGATTTGGCGGGTTTGGCCGGGGGTGTAGGTGGACTCTTCCTGGGGGGCTAGCTGGACTTTGTCCTGGAAGCCGAGGAGGGTGCCGTCGCGGTCGATGACTAAGGCGGTGGCGAGGAGGGCGTTTTCGCGGAGACGTTCGGTGCCGAGGATGACGGCGATATTGAAGCGGCCGGCGGCGGCGGCGATGGTCTGGTGGGCGCGGTTGAGGAAGGCGGCGTCGGGGGGCGGGACGGATTGGGTGCGGGCGCGGTAGCCGGGGACGAAGCACTCGGGAAAGCAGAGGATGTCGGCGTGGGTGCTCGCTGCGCTCGCGATGGCGGAGAGGGAGAGGGCGATGGAGTCGTCGGGGGAGGAGGGGAAACGGAGGTTGGCGAGGGCGATGCGGGTCATCGTGGGGATAGGATAGCGCGGGAGCATGAGCCTTGCAGCATCTCAAAACACGCAGGCCGTGCGTAACGAATTTACGCAAAGTGCCGATAGGGTCTGTGAGCCTAGGAGGCTCTGAATGCGCATTTCGGGGACTGCGGAGAAGGCTGCAGATTCTGTCGGCAATCTGAAGCTTGTGGACGATGCGATTTTGCAACTTCGGAAGGCGGTTTGAGAGCTGAAGGACGCTCTGAGGCCGTTCGAACGTGGAAAGACCCGAGGCATGCTCGGGTCTTTCGCGTTAAGGCGGAGGTTGTGGGTTAGGAGACGGGGAGAAGGCCGAGGCGGCTGTGGGTGATGGGGAGGTCGCTGAGGCGGAGGGCGAGGGACTTGGCGCCGCCGCCGCCCTTGATGAATTCGGAGAGCTCGAGCTGGACAACGTCGAAGCCGGCGTCGAAGAGGCGGGTGGCGAGTTCGCGGGTGATCTCGCCGGTGAAGACGGTGCGGCCGAGGTTGAGGGCACAGCAGGCCATGTGGGTGGCGTCGAGCTCGGTGACGGCGATGCGGCGGTTGGCGGGGTAGGCGCGCTCGATGGCTGCGTTGGAGGCGGCGTCGAAGGCACCGGGATAGTAGAGGATGTAGCCCGTGGTGTCGCCGGCGGGGCTGGCGAGCGGGGTGAAGCAGGTGTCGAGGTGGTAGAAGCGGGGGTCGGAGAGGTGGAGCGAGGTGACCGGGACGTGCCAGGCGTCGGCTACATGGCGATGCGCGGCACGGCAGGTGCGAACGCCGTGGGCGGCCCAGAGAGCGGTGCCGCCGTCGCTGAAGGCTACATCGCCTTCGCCTTCGAAGGGAGTCTCGCGGGGAGTTTCCCAGAGGAGGAAGCCCTGGGAGATGAGCCAGCGGCGGAGGTACGCGGTCTCTGCCCGGCGCTGCTGGGGGTTGAAGCTGGAGAGGGCGGCGACGCCGTTATGGATGAGGGCGCTGTGGGCGACGAAGACCATGTCGGGACAGCCGGGCTCGGGGTGCAGGAGGCGCACGTCGGCGACGCTGCGAAGGACGTTGTGCATGCCCTTCCACTGGGCGAAGGCCAAGTCACGAGACGAGCGATGAACGTTGCCGGCCATCCAGGGATTCAGGACGTAGTCGACTCCATACCATTCCGGAGGACACATCAGGAACGTGGGACGGGTGAACTGAGGCGTGGCGGCGAAGACGTTGGGAGCAGCGGATGAAGCGGTGATGCTTGTGGCCATGATGATGAAATTCCTAGTACCGTTGGAGAGTCTCCTCCCACAAAGGGACAGTCGTCAAGTGGGGAACGTTACTCAGTGGGATACTTTCTTCCACTAATCGGACAAGGAATAAGACGCCCGGAAATGAGAAAAGGTCCGCCGGGTTGGCGAACCTTTAATGGATCGTTTAACGAACTGTTATGGGGCGAAAAAACGCTTGGAGCGGCTAACGTTTTGCCGATGTGTATAAGGCCGGGCTTAGAGTTTTTCGAAGAATTCGCAGGCCGAGCAGGAGATGTAGACGCCGCCGGGGACGCCGCGCTCGCGGTCCTTGACACGCTTGACGATACGGGTGGGCTTGGAGCACTTGGGACAGTCGGTGCTCTTCTGTGTATCCATGACCTTCTTGCGGTCGCCGGTCTTGGCAATCTTTGCCATTGTGATGATCTCCCTAAAACGAATGTTTGGCTTGCCGGGTTGCTATGCGCGCGGCGACCTGGCTTGATCCGTGATGGGCTGGGCTGGTGGGCTGGGCCGAACAGGAGGGTCGCGAGGGCGCTGGGCCGGGTAAAGCTCTATTAGAAGTTTACACGATTTGGGGGTGGGGGAGGAGAGTTCTCAGTTGTCAGTTCTCAGTTGTCAGTAAGGTCGCGGGGTTCGTACTGAGAACTGACAACTAAGAACTGAGAACTGCCTGGGTGAAGTTGTGGAAGGGCTGGTGGGCGGGCTATGGTAGCGCGATGAGGGTGCTGATTACTGGAGCGACGGGAAAGGTTGGGAGCCGGCTGGTGAAACGGCTGGCGCTTGGGGGTTACTTGCGGGATGCTATTGCTGCGAGGGCGTTGTGAGAGAAGTTGTCAGTTGTTCGTTCTTAGTTGTCAGTTGAACGACGGGTCACTGAGAACTGGTCACTGAGAACTGGGAACCGTTCCCTGCTAGGCTGCTGGTACGGATGCGGAGCGCGGGGGCAGATGCGGGGGTGAGGGTTCCGGCTACGCTGATGGAGGCGCTGCGGCGGCATTGGTTTCTGTATGTCTACGAGGGGGCGGAGCTGGCCTGGTTTATGGTGGCGGCTTGCGTCGCGACCGTGGTGTTGTTTGGGGTTGGGTCGCCGCTGTTGCATTGGGTGCCGAGCGCGGAGGTGCGTCGGTTGGTGATGGGCGCGGCGATGGGTGGGACGGCGGTGATGATTATTCATTCGCCGATGGGGAAACGGTCGGGGGCGCATTTCAATCCGGCGATTACGCTTACGTATCTTTGGCTGGGGAAGATTGGGGTGTGGGATGCCGTGGGGTATGTTGTCGGGCAGTTTGCGGGAGGCGTGGCGGGGGTTGGGATTGCAGCGCTCATGATGGGGAGATTGCTGGCGCAGCCTTCGGTGGACTATGCCGTTACGGTTCCGGGGATCGGAGGGACGGCGGGGGCGTTTGCGGCGGAGTTGTTGATGGCTGCGCTGCTGATGGGGACAGTCTTGTGGATGACGAACCGGCGGCGGCTGGCGGGGTATACGAGTTATGCGGTGGGGATTTTGATTACGGGGTATGTGTTTTTCTTTGCGCCGGTGTCGGGGTTCAGTATTAATCCGGCGCGAACGGTTGGGTCGGCGGTGTGGGCGGGCGTTTGGACGGCGGAGTGGGTTTACTTTGTCGCGCCGTTGGTGGGGATGTTGGGGGCGGCGTTTCTTTATGTGAGGCGGTTTGGGATGGAGGGGGTGCTTTGCGCGAAGCTGCATGCTGCGCCTAGTGTGCTTTGTCCGTTTGCCTGCGGGGTGGAGGAGCATGCTGGGGAGGAAAAGGCAGCTTCTAGCTAAGGCAACAGCAGAAGCAGATCCCTGCGGGATGACAGCCAGAAAGGCAAGGGCAAGAACAAAGGCAGAAGCAGATTCCCGGGGGAATGACAGAAAGAAATGCAAGGGCAACAGCAACGGCAAGAGCAACTACAGGGGTCCTTCACTGCGTTCAGGATCACGGGATTTCTTGCAGGCGCGCATAACTCGTGACGTGCGAGAAACACTCGACGGCTAGAAGCTAAGAGCCAGAAGCTGAGAGTTAGTGTCCATTGCGGTTGAGGTGGTCGTCGATGACTGGGTTGGTGGAGGCTGCGGTGGGGGTGGCGCCCAGGATCTGGACCAGGGGTGCGGGGGCGGCTGCGGCTTCGTCTTCCATGGCGGTGTGGGCCGCGGGTGGAGCGATGTCCATGGGGTAGCCGCTGGCGACGGGTGGGGTGTAGGTGTACTCCCATGCGTAGTGGCGGGTGAGGCGGTGCAGGGCGAAGATGCCGATGATCAGGACGATGGCCGTGACGAAGGAGGCTTCGGGGCCATAGGGTCCGCCGGTGAGCCACTCGGGGCCGGTGACGGAGGTGAAGATGAGGTTGTTGAAGCCGAAGTCTGTGGCGATGGGAAGGCCGAAGACGATGGCCGCAACGGCGCTCCAGGCGAAGTGAATGCCCCAGCCGATCCAGAGGGCGCGGGTGCGGAGGTAGGCGGTGCAGAAGAGGACGGCGAAGAGGAAGGTGTCGAGGATGCTGAGCGCGGTGGCGTCGGGACGGAAGGCGGAGAGGGTGGCGTAGAGCAGGGAGAGAAAGAGGGTGGCGAAGACGGGGCCGGTGGCCTGGATAAATTGGATGAAGAGGAAGCCGCGGAAGGCGACTTCGAGCGCGAGGGTGGCGACGGCGATGGTGAGCAGCGCGAGGAGCGCGTAGCCGAGGTTGCCGACGTTGAGGTTGAACTCGGGATGTAAGGAGCCGAGCAGCATCATGGGAAGGACGGCTGCGAGGACCAGGGCCCAGCCGAGGGCAGTGCCGCGGAGGAACTCTTCGCGAGTGGTGGCGCGGGCGGGGAGAGCGTTGGTGGCGCGGATGCCGTTGAAGCGGGTGAGGTCCTGGGTTGTGGTGTTGCCGGGGGTGGAATTGCGGGCGGAGGGCTGGCGGCTGGAGATCCAGCGAAGCACGGAGAAGCCGATGAGCAGGAGGAAGAGGAAGAAGAGCTGCTGCAGCAGGTTCGAGAGGGTGGAGAGGTTGAAGCGGACGGTGAGGCCCTGGGTGGCGCGTTCGGCGAGGCCCCGGGCAGCGACGATCCAGAAGCCTGCGGCGAGGAAGAGCAGGAAGTGGAAGGGTCGCGGAAGAGCGGAGGTGCGAGGGGGTTGAGGCAACGGGTTGATCGGCTCCTTTGGCCGGGGAGGCAGGATCGGGTGAAACTGCGGGCCGGCAAGGGTTAGACGCATTCCCTGCCCCGGTCGGATCAAACGGGCCCGGCATCGCATTGGAAGCAGGCTGACACGGGTGGGGGCTCAGCATCCTGCGAACCCATGTCTCAAAAGCGAGACATGGGGCACCCAGGTTGTCGGCGGCGAAGCCAGGTCCTGGAATCGGGACGTGGGGTACCCGGGATTGTCGCCTGCTGGGTTGGTCAGGCGGTGGTGTAGAACTGGGCGATGTTGCGGAACTTTTCGTAGCGGGCGGCGAGCAGGGCTTCGAGCGGGAGGCTCTGCAGGTAGTCGAGATGGTCGGTGAGGCGCTCGTCGACGATGCTCATGGCGAGGGCGGGGTCGTTGTGGGTGCCGCCTTCGGGCTCGCGAATGACTTCGTCGACGCAGCCTAACATTTTGACGTCGGTGGCGGTGTAACGGAGGGCAGTCGCAGCGTCCTGCTTGCGGCTGGCGTCCTTCCACATGATGGAGGCACAGCCTTCGGGCGAGATGACGGAGTAGATGGCGTTCTCGAGCATGAGGACGCGGTCGGCGACTGCTAGCGCTAGCGCGCCACCGGAGCCACCCTCGCCGGTTATTGTCGCGATGGTGGGGACGCGGAGGCGGGACATTTCGAGGAGATTGCGGGCGATGGCTTCGGCCTGGCCGCGCTCCTCGGCACCGAGGCCGGGGTTGGCGCCGGCGCAGTCGATGAAGGTGAAGACGGGGCGGTTGAACTTTTCGGCAATGCGCATGGCGCGGAGGGCCTTGCGATAGCCTTCGGGGTCGGGCGAGCCGAACTTGCGGGCGACGCGCTCTTTGACGGAGCGGCCCTTGAGGTTGGCGATGACCATGACGGGCTGGCCGTGGAAGCGGGCCATGCCGGCAGTCATGGCGGGGTCGTCCGCGAATTGACGATCACCGTGAATCTCGCTGAAGTCGGTGAAGAGAGCCTGGATGTAGTCCATGGGATAGGGACGCTGGGGATGCCGGGCTAGTTCGGTTTTAACCCAGGCTTCGGGGACCTGTGGTGCGGGCTGTGGTGCGTGCTTTTGGGAGGTGTGTTCTGCCATCTTGTTGACCAAGTTGATTGTACGGGAGAAACAGTGAGTAGTGGGTAGTGAGTAGGGAGTAGTGATTCTGTGCGAGGGGCGCAGGCAGTTAGCGAACCCATGTCTCAGACGCGAGACATGGGGCACCCATCTTATTGGCGGCGGAAGAGTTTGGGCCAGGAGAGGTCGTAGGGGTGGCGGGCGAAGAGGAGGATGGCGAGGACCAGGGCGTAGAGGAGTTGGCTGGCGGCTACGTTCCAGTCCTGCTTGAGGCCGATGCCGAACATGAGGAGGAGCATGAGGAGAAGGGCGAGGGTGAGGGTGGCTCGGGTGAAGAGGCCGAGGAGAAGGAGGGTGCCGATGAGGAGTTCGGCGCAGGGGATGAGGTAGCCGGAGGTGAGGGTGAGTGCGGGCGGGAGGGGCGTGGAGGCCATGGACCTGGCCATGCCTTGCGCGAAGCCGGAGAGGTGGGTGCCGGTGAAGATGCGGGCGAAGCCGTGCAGGAAGAAGTCGAGGCCGGTGATGAGGCGGAGCAGGAGGTAGGCGTGGTGGCGGTCGCGGGTGGAGGTGGGGATGGGCAGTGCTTCGGGCAGGACATCCGTCATGAGGGATTGGATGCGGCGGGGATTAGTTGGGGTACAGGAGAGAGATGCGGAGGGCTTGCGCGCCGGGGCTTAGCTGCAAGGGCTTTTTGGCGTTCAGGGGAAGCCATGCTACCTCGCCTGGCTTGAGAGATTGCTTCTCTGACGATGTCTGGAATTTGAGATCGGTGGTGGGGACGAGGAGCGAGCGTGCCTGCAGGGGCGCGGCTTCGCAGGCGACGGTGGGCGGGCAGACGATGCGGTCGATTTCCAGCGCGGGGTCCTGGAACTCGATGTGCGTGCCGGGCAGGAGGGGCGATGGAACTTCTCCGCGAGAGACTTCCGTGAGGTCGGTGGGTGGAATGGATTTTAGTTCGACGCGGAGGAAGTCGGAGGGGAGCTCGCTGAGGTTGGTGATGCTGTGGCGTTCCTTCATGCCGGGCGCGACGCGGAAGGCTCCCGTGTGGGTGGGCGGGCGGGTGACGGAGAAGGCGTGGGGCGGTTCGTGGTCGATGCGGACTTCGCCGGAGTCGTTGAGATAGACGTAGACGGTGGGGTAGGCGGAGTGGTCGTGCATGGGGACGAACTCTTTGGGGCCGTAGTGGACGCGCATGACGAGGAGGTCTTTGTTGTTGAGGATGGTTTTGTAGTTGCGCGGGAGGGGTGCGGAGGTTTGCGCGAGGGCGGTGGTGGCGAGGAGCGCGAGGGTGAGGGTGCGGAGGATCATTGGATGACCTGGACGGCGCCGCGGCCTACGAGGGATTCGACTTGTTCGATGAAGGCTACGTCGGCGGCTACGGTTAGGTGGGGCTCGAGGTCTACGGCGAACTGGTCGGGCTCTTCGAGGCGGAGCATGAGCTTGCCGGCGCCGGGGGCGGAGCGGAAGAGGGCGTCGAGTTTGGTGAGGAGCTGGGTGTCGGGATTGTGCAGGGGGACGCGGATGCGGAGGGCGTCGGGGAGTTTTATTTTGACGTCTTCGAGGGCGATGATGCCGGAGATGGCGAGCTTGGGGGCGGCGTCTTCGTCGCCGCGGAGGACGCCGCGGACTAGAACGGGGACGTCGATTTTTAGTTTCTCCGCGAGCTTTTCGTAGGAGGACGAGAAGGCGATGAGCTCGATCTTGCCGACGGTGTCTTCGAGGGCGGCCTGGGCGTACATCTCGCCGGAGCGTTTGGATTTGGCTACCTTGAGGCCGGTGATGACGCCGGCGATCTGGATCTCGTTGCCGTTGTCTTCGCGGCGGCCGCGGTTGAAGGTGGCGGGCTCGGGCTTCATCTCGCAGGCGGTGACGGTGTCGATGACTTTGAGGTTGCGGAGTTTTTCGCGGTACTTGTCGAGGGGGTGGCCGGAGACGAAGAAGCCGAGGACTTCTTTTTCGTTTTGCAGGCGGAGGTGCTCGTCCCAGTCGGGCACGGCGGGGAGAGCTTCTTCGGTGCGGGAGGCGTTGGCGGGACCGGGGTCGTCGAACATGCCGAAGAGGCCGTGCTGGCCGGAGGCGATGTCGCGCTGGGATTTCTGGGCGCGCTCGATGGCCTTGTCGAGGGCGGCGAAGACGCGGGCGCGGGGGCCGAAGGAGTCGAGCGCTCCTGCTTTGCAGAGGCTTTCGAGGACGCGCTTGTTCATGAGGCGGAGATCGATCTTGTCGCAGAATTCGTACAAGGAAGAGAAGCCTTGCTTCCCTTCTTTCTGCAGCTCGGCGCGCGCGGCGATGATGGAGTCGATCGCGTTGTGGCCGACGTTTTTAATGGCGGCGAGGCCGAAGAGGATGGAGTCGCCGGTGGGGGTGAAGTTGGCGGCGGAGACTTGCACGTCGGGTGGGACGACGGCGATGCCTAGCTCTTTGCACTCGCCGATGTACTTGACTACGTTCTCGGGCTTCGAGGTTTCGGAGGTGAGGAGCGCGGCCATGAACTCTACCGGGTAGTGGGTCTTGAGCCAGGCGGTGTGATAGGCGAGGAGCGAATACGCGGCGGAGTGGGATTTGTTGAAGCCGTAGCCGGCGAACTTGGCCATCTGGTCGAAGATTTCTCCGGCCTGGCTCTTGGGGAATTTGCGTTCGGCGGCGCCCTTGAGGAAGATCTCGCGCTGCTTCTCCATTTCGGCGGCATCTTTTTTTCCCATGGCGCGGCGGAGGAGGTCGGCGCCACCGAGCGAGTAGCCGCCGATGACGTTGGAGATCTGCATGACCTGTTCCTGGTAGACCATGACGCCGAGGGTTTCTTTGAGGAGCGGCTCGAGTTCGGGGAGCGTGTACTCGACTGGGTTGCGGCCCCACTTGCGCTCGATGAAGTCGTCGATCATGGACATGGGGCCGGGGCGGTAGAGGGCGTTGAGCGCGGTGAGGTGCTCGATGGTGTTGGGCTTGTAGCGGCGGAGGACGTCGCGCATGCCGCCGGATTCAAACTGGAATACGCCGGAGGTGAGGGCGCGGTGGAAGACGCGTTCGAAGGTGGTCTGGTCTTCGAGGTCGATGAGGGAGAGGTCGACGGTTTCGTTGCGGTTGGACTTGATGAGCTTGAGGCAGTCGTCGATGACGGTGAGGGTGGTGAGGCCGAGGAAGTCCATCTTGAGGAGGCCCATTTTTTCGACGGCCTTCATGTCGTAGCTGGTGACGATGGCTTCGTCTTTGGTTCTCGTTACAGGCACAAGCTCTGTCAGCGGTTGGGGCGCGATGACGACGCCGGCGGCGTGGACGCCGGCACCGCGGACGAGGCCTTCGAGGCGGAGAGCGGTGTCGATGAGCTCTTTTATTTTGGGGTCGGCATAGGCTTGCGCGAGGAGGGGGTTGTCCTTGAGGGCCTGCTCGATGGTGATGCCGATGGTGGGAGGGATTAATTTTGCGATGCGGTCGACTTCGCCGTAGGGCATGTCGAGGGCGCGGCCGACGTCCTTGATGGCGGCTTTGGCGGCCATGGTGTTGAAGGTGATGATCTGCGCGACCTGATCGTTGCCGTACTTCTGGCGAACGTACTCGATGACCTCGCCGCGACGATTCATGTCGAAGTCGATATCGATATCGGGCATGGAGATACGTTCGGGGTTGAGGAAGCGCTCGAAGAGGAGATCGTTCTGGAGGGGATCGATGTCGGTGATCTCCATGACGTAGGCGACGAGCGATCCGGCGGCGGAACCGCGGCCGGGGCCGACGGGGATTCCCTGCTCGCGGGCGTAGCGAATGAAGTCCCACACAATCATGAAGTAGCCGGGAAACTTCATCTGCTTGATGCAGTCGATTTCGCGGTTGAGGCGGGCTTCGTAGTCGGCGATGGATTTGCGGAGCTTGTGGGTGTCTTCGAGATGCTTGATGGCGGAGTCGCGACGCTTGCGCCAGCCGGCGCGGCAGACTTCTTCGAAGTAGGTGTCGAGGTCCATGCCGTCGGGGCAGTCGAATTTGGGGAACGGATTTTTTACTTTTGTGAGCTCGAGGTTGCAGCGCTCGGGGAATTGCATGGTGCGGGTGCAGACTTCGGGGGCGTGCGCGAAGAGCCGGTGCATCTCGTCGGCGGACTTGATGTAGAACTCCTGCGTGTCGAACTTGAAGCGCTTGGGGTCGTTCATGCTGCCGGCAGTCTGGACGCAGAGGAGAACTTCGTGGGCGCGGGAGTCCTGGTCTTCGATGTAGTGCGAATCGTTGGTGGCGATGAGCGGGATGTCGAGGTCTTTTTCGAGGCGGAACATGGCCTCGGTTACTGCTTTGTCGGGGGCGAGGTGGTGGTCCTGGATTTCGAGGAAGAAGTTGCCGCGGCCGAACATGGTTTCGAGGTCGCCGGCCGATTTTTTGGCGAGGTCGTAGTTCCCAGCCATGATGTGTTGGCTCACTTCACCTGCCAGGCAGCCGGAGAAGCCGATCAGGCCTTCGGTGTGTTTGGCGAGGAAGGCCTTGGAGACGCGGGGCTTTTTGTAGAAGCCGTGGAGCGCGGCTTCGCTGGTTAGGCGGACGAGGTTGCGGTAGCCGGCTTCATTTTCGGCGAGGATGAGTAGGTGGTTGTACTTGGAGTCGGGGTCGGCGTGCTCTCGGAGGTGGGACTCTTCTTTGCAGACGTAGAGCTCGCAGCCGAGGATGGGCTTGAGGCTCTTCTTGTGCATGGCGTCGAAGAAGTGGACGGCGCCGTAGATGTTGCCGTGGTCGGTGATGGCGGCGGAGGTCTGGCCGATTTTGGTGAGGTGTTTGGCGAGCTTGTCGACGTCGCAGGCACCGTCGAGGAGAGAGTAGTCGGTGTGGAGGTGGAGGTGCGTGAACTCAGCGGCCATGTGGGTAGTTTACGGCTTGGGGCACTTGCGGAAAACAGGCTTGTAGCGGCTAAAAGCTTATACTGCGGAGATGTTGAGAGCGGTTGCGTTGGTAATCTTGCTGAGTTTGGGCGTGGCGAGAGCTCAGGAGGCGCAGGCGTACCTGCGGGTGCTGCGCTCGAACACAGATTCGATCGATGTGCAGGAGGGCACGAAACTCTACAAGGCTTACTGGACGGCGTCGCCGGGCACGGCCAAGGACACTTATTACACCCATCGATTCGCTAAGAGCACGACGGTGCGATTCATCTCCGATGTGGATTCGATTTCCTTCAAGGTGCGGCCAGGGCAGACATACGACTTTGTGGTTCTGCTGCACGGGAAGGATCGCTGCCTGACCGAGATTTCGACCATCCGGACGACAGCGTACAAGGCGGCCGGCGGCACGGTGGATGGAGACCAGATCCCGTTCAGTATTGGTAAAGATGGGCGGATTTATATCGAGGGCAGCATCAACGGCTCGCCTCGGCTGCGCTTCTTCTTCGATAACGGTGCGGACAACACTATCGTGTTTCCTTCAGCGTTCAAAAAGGGCTTGACGATGAAGTTCGATGACTCCGTGGAAAACAGGGCGTCAGGTGGTACGCAGTCACGACGGACCGCCAATCATGCCCATCTTCAGATTGGAGATCTGAATTGGAATGACGAATGGGCGATGTACGTGGAAAAGCAGTTGGGCGATGACGCGGACGGGACGATCGGTTACGACGTGTTCGAGGACAAGGTGGTCGAGATCAACTTCGACCGCATGGTGATGGTGATCCGAGACCGAGCCGCGGTTGATAGCTCGTATACGCCATTCAAAATGATTCTGAACGGCCGAGAAGTACCTTCGATTGCATCCACGCTGGTGGCAGGTAACGCGCAGATCGAGAGGCCGCTGCTGTTCGATATGGGAGCGACGGGGTACGTCTCTTTAAATCACCAGACCGCGGCGGAAAACCACCTTTTCGACACGCTTAAGGCCGTAGGCGATGGCACGCGCAGCGGCGCAGGAGCAGGTTCTCAGAAGACGGAGGTTGCGATCGTCCCCGAGCTGCGGCTTGGGCCTTACGTGCTGCGGGACGTGCCAATCAACTTATCGCTGGCTGGCTCCAGCGACGACTCGGAAGAAGTCGGAATGGATGTACTGAAGCGGTTCAATCTTGTGCTGGATTTTCCGGGCGGTGTGATTTACATGAAGCCTGACAGCTTATTTGGTTCGCCGTATCGGAAGCGGTATTAGTAGCGAAGCTCGCAGAAGGAAAAAGCGTGGCCGTGGCGCTGGCAGCCAAGGCGGCTAGCGGAGGGCGGCGGTTTCGGACTGGGAGAGGGGGATGTGATTCAGGAGTTTGAGCTGGCTGATGAGGTTCTGGTTGAGGGCGGCAATGCGGCGGTCGCCGGACTGGTGGTAGAAGCCGTGATGGGGGTCGGTGATGGTCCAGAGGATGGCCTTGGTGGCGGGGTCGTTGAGGGTGACGGAGGTGCCGTTGGCCTGGTCCTCGTGGAAGTGGAAGATGACGTCGGCGGTCTGAGCGGTGTCGCTCAGGTTGTAGTGCTCCCATTTGGCGAGGGCTGAGCGGAAGCCTTTGAAGTAGGGGTTGTCGGCGGAGTTGGAGGCGGGGGCGTCGTTGACGACGAAGATGTTTTTGGCGTGGAGGACCTGGGGCGGGACGGGGGCGGTGAATTTGATGAGGGACTCGAAGGAGGGGCGGAGGGCGTCGCGGCTGACGAGCTTTTCGGTGGGATTGGAGCGGGGAGCGGAGACGCGGGTGCTGATCTGGTAGGTGAGCCACTCGATGGAGCGGGCGAAGGCGACGGCGCCTTTGGGGATGTCGGCACCGCGGCCGGCGGTAGTGGTGAGGGTGTCGATGGGGGCGAGGTTGATGGGGTCGAGAATGGTGAGCTCGAGCTGGGGCTGATGTTGCTGGGCGATGACGTGCTGGCCGTCGGAGGTCTGGACGAGATTGGGGGCGAGCTCGGTGCCGTGGATCTGGAAGATGAGGTCGGCGTGGGCGGGCGAGTCGACGAACTGAAAGTAGCCCCACTGCTGGAGGGAGGCGTAGAGCTGGTTATAGCTGGCGTTGGGGCCGCCGGGAATCTCGCCGTTGAAGTAGTTGTTGCCGCCGGCATTGGAGAGGAAGATCGTTTTGGCGGCGGTGACGCGCGCGATGACCTGGGGCGATGCGGGCTGCTGCGGCGCGGCGGGTTGGGGTGGGGCCGGGGGGAGCAGCTGCGTCTGGCGGGCATGGGCGAGGGGACAGAGAACAAGCGCGAGGCAGACGGGAAGCAGCGATGTGAGGGAGCGTCGGCGGGGCGGATTAGGGAGGCGAGGGCTGCTAATCAGGATGAACTCCGGGAGATAGCCGCGGGGGCGAATTTAATCTAACCATACATGATGCTTTCGTGGAAGCTGTGCGGCGGGAGGATGCGCGGAGAGCCGAGCCAGGCAGGGAGGTTTTCCGGGTGGACTCCGGCGGATGCAGGTGTGGGGCGTCGTGCGCTAGAATCTGTCGTCAATGAAGAGTGAACGCTGGACGAGGGTTGGCGCGTCTGGAGTGTTGAACGGGTGATGAGGGATGAAACCGTGAGCATGCGGGACAGCGTTCTTTTTGGGTGGATCTTTCGGGCGGTTCGGCGGCGCGGCCGGGAGCGCGATCTGCGGGCGGCGGCGGCGTGGCCGACGGTGACGGCGAAGTTGCTGGCCGGCAACGTGGTGGTGCGGGATGAGCTTGCCGAGGGGACACTGGCGCAGGCGGCACAGATTGAATTTCAGTATTACTTTTCGCTGGGGGATGATTTTTTTGGCGGGTATTTGCGGAGTGTTCCCTGCTCGGATGCGGAGGGGCGGCGATGGGTGCGCGAGGTGCCGGAGGGGACGCTGGTGACGGTGCGATACGACCCGGCCGATCCGGATAAGACGCATGCGCTGGCTGGGGATAATGCAGGGAAGCTGCCGTTTGTGGTTTGGGAGATGTGAGGGTAGTGGGGCTTCGTTCTCCGTTCTCCGTTGTCCGTTCTCCGTTGTTGGATTCGGGGAATCGTTACTGACGGTCAAGGCTTGAGGGCGGCGGGGAGTTTTTCGTAGATGTTGCCGAAGCCGCCGTTGGAGAGGATGGCGACGATGTCGTTGGGGGCGAGGCGGGGGGCGAGGTTGAGGACGATGGCGTCGGCGTCAGCGCAGAGGATGGCGGGGATGTTGCGGGTGTTGAGTGCGGCGATGACGTGTTCGGGGTCGAGGCGCTCGAGTACTGGGATGGCTTCGCTTTTGAAGACTGCGGCGAGGATGACTTCGTCGGCTAAGGCGAGGGACTCGACTAGCTCGCGCTCGAAGACGTTGCGGCGGAGGGTGTTGGAGCGGGGCTCGAGGACGGCGAAGAGGCGGCGGCCGGGGTAGGCGGCGCGGAGGGCGCGAAGGGTTTCGCGGATGGCGGTGGGGTGGTGGGCGAAGTCGTCGATGATGGTGACGCCGGCGATCTCGGCGCGGACTTCGAGGCGGCGTTTCACGGACTGGAAGGTGGCGAGGGCTTCGGTGATGGAGGCGGCGGGGATTCCCTGCCCTGCGGCCAGGGCGGCGGCGGCGGTGGCGTTGAGGGCGTTGTGCTCGCCGGCCATGGGGAGGGTGAGGCGGGCGAACTCTTCGCCGCCGCGCAGGAGGGTCCAGGTGGTGGTGCTTCCCTGCTGCTTGAGGTTGGTGGCTTGCCAGTAGGAGTCGGGGGCGAGGCCGTAGCGCTCTACGTTGCAGAAGGCTTTGGCGCAGCACTCGGTGACGTTGGCGTTGCCGTCGAAGGCGATGAGGCGGCCGCGTTGAGGGATGAGGTTGACCATGCGTTTGAAGGCGGTCTTGACGGCTGCGAGGTCGGAGTAGATGTCGGCGTGGTCGAACTCGACGTGGGTAAGGATGGCGGCGTCGGGAAAGTAGTGGAGGAACTTGGGGCCCTTGTCGAAGAAGGCGGTGTCGTACTCGTCGCCTTCGAGGATGAAGGTGCGGGCGTTGGGGTGGACGTGGAAGCTGGTGCCGAAGTTTTCGGCTACGCCTCCGATGAGGAAGGAGGGGGTGAAGCGCGGATCGGTGCGTCCGGCTACTTCGTAAATCCAGGCGAGCATGCTGGTGGTGGTGGTTTTTCCGTGGGTGCCGCAGACGACGAGGCGCTCGCGGTTGGCGAGGAACTCGTCGTGGATGAGGGCGGCCATGCTGGTCATGGGGATGCGCTGAGCGGGATCGCAGTCGAGGACTACTTCGAGCTCGGGGTTGCCGCGTGAGATGGCGTTGCCGACGACGACGAGGTCGGGCGCGGGCTGGAGGTTGGCGGCGCTGTAGGGCTCGAGGATGGGGATGCCCTGGACGCGGAGCTGGTCGGACATGGGCGGGTACGCGGCGGTGTCGGAACCCGTGACGCGGTGGCCGTGGGCGCGGAGCATGCCGGCGAGTGAGGCCATCGCGGTGCCGCAGATGCCGATGAGATGGATGTGTCTTTGCTGAGTCATGAGATTCGAGATGTGGGGTTGGTTATTCGGATAGGGTGTCGTCATCCATTGTTACCCAGGTGCCCAGGGGGAGGGAGCGGTTTTGCTGGGTCAGGTGGCCGGATTGGAGGCCTATGGCGATGGGGCCTGCGAAGGATTGGAGGGCGTGGAGGCAGGCGGCTTCGAGGAGCGCGATTTCGAATGGCCCGTTGGGGTCGATGTTGGCAGTAGGGTCTCCGAAGACGATGCCGCGGACCTGGTCGAGCTGGCCGGAGAGGCGGAGGTGGTTGAGCATGCGGTCCCACTGGTAAGGCTTGGTGTTGATGTCTTCGAGGAAGAGGATGGTGGGCTCGGTGAGCGAGAGGGCGTAAGGCGTGCCGAGGGATTCGGTGAGGATGGAGAGGCAGCCGCCGAGGAGACGACCTTCTGCATGGCCGGGCTTGACGGTGCGAAGGCCGTCGGCGGAATCGACGGACCAGGGGGCGTCGGCGTGGAGGGCGGCGCGCCAGGTGCGGTGGTGTACGCCGTTGGGGTTGGACCAGTCGGCGGCGGCCATGGGAGCGTAGAAGGTTGGGAGATGGCAGAGGTTCCAGAGGTAGAGGTGGAGCGAGGTGTGGTCGCTGTAGCCGATAAAGGCTTTGGGATTGGCGCGGAGGAGCGCGGCGTCGAGCAGCGGGAGAAGTTCGGCGGAGCCCCAGCCGCCGCGGGTGCAGAGGAGGGCGTCGATGGTGGGGTCGGCGAAGGCGGCGTGGAGGTCGGCGACGCGGTTTGCGGCGGTGCCGGCGTAGTAGAGCGGGTCGCGGTCGAGGGCGTGGGGCATGAGGATGGGGTGGTAGCCGTAGGCTTCGAGGGCGGCGCGGCCTTGTTCTACTAGCTCGGGTTTGGCGGCGGAGGCTGGGGAGACGATCGCGATGCGGCTTCCCTGCTTGAGTTTGGGGCGGAGTGTTGAAGCGTCAGGCAAAGTCTACCTCGCCGGTGCAGATGATTTCGGCGGGGCCAGTGAGGAGCATCTCGCTGGAGTTGGTGGGCCAGGAGACCTGTTGAGCGCCGCCTTCGGAGATGGTGGTGAGCTCGCGGGCGGCGTTGTGGCGGAAGATGGCGGCGGTTGAGGCTGCGCACGTGCCGGTGCCGCTGGAGGTGGTGGGGCCGCAGCCGCGCTCATAGATGCGGAAGGTAATTTCCGAGGGAGAGAGGATGCGGACGAATTCTACGTTGGTGCCGTGGGGAAAGAGCGGATCGACGGCGATCTTCGCGCCTAGTTGTTGCCAGGTGAGGCCGTGGCTGCTGAAGTCTTCGTTGTCCGGGAAGAGGATGAAGTGGGGGTTGCCGACGTTGACCATGACGCCGTCGATGGGGGCGTCGACGCCGAGGATTTCGATGGTGCGGGGCATGACGCGGGGAACGCCCATGTCGCTTTCGATCCAGTAGTCGACGCCGTCGCGGCGGATGAGGCGGCAGGTGCGGATGCCGCCGTGGGTGCCGAGCGCGACTTGCTGGAGGCCTTCGCTGGCGGCGAGCCAGGCGGCTACGCAGCGGGTGCCGTTACCGGAGAGCTCGGCCTCGGAGCCGTCGGCGTTGAAGAGGCGGAGGAAGAATTCGTTGGCTGCTTGATTCCCCGTTTCACTAACTTTCTTTCGGTCGAGGAACTCGATGCCGTCGGCGCCGATGCCGGTGTTGCGGTTGCAGAGCTTGCGGGCGAGGGCGGCGTGGCGGTTGAGGGCGAAGCTTTCTTCGATGATGAGAAAGTCGTTGCCGCAGGCGTGGGCTTTGACGAAAGGGATGCGGCTCACTCTTCCTCCGTATCGTTGAAGACGACGACCTTATCGGTGGCGTCGTCGGCCTCGAGCTCGTGGTGGATGCGGTGATGAATTTTGTGGGTGGCGGTGACGATGAAGGAGACGCGTTCGATGCCGGCGATGTTGTCGCGATCGAGGACGGCAAGGCGCTGGCCGACGGAGTCGAGGACCTTGAGGATGGCGAGCTGCATGCGGTGATTGGCAGCGGAGACTTGCAGGGCGAGGTCTTCGGCGCGGGCAGGTCCCACGATGTCGCCGGGCAGCATGGCGCCGATGTCGGCGCGGACTTCGTAGACCTTGGGATAGCGCTTCCAGCCGAGACGGCCTTCGAGGACACCGATGAGCTGGAGAGAGATGAGGACGAGCAGCGTGGCGAGCGCGGCGACGATGTAGAGACCCGCGCCGCAGGTGATGCCGATGGCCGCGACAACCCAGACGGTGGCGGCGCTGGTCAGGCCGAGGACGCGGTTCTTGGTGTGGAGGATGAGGCCGGCGCCGAGGAAGCCGATGCCCTGCACGATGTTGGAGGCGATCTGGCCGCGGTTGGGGCTGGTGTCGCCGGCGATGACGACGCTCATGATGGTGAAGAGCGCCGAGCCCATGCAGATGAGGATGTTGGTGCGAAGGCCGGAGTCCTTGTGGCGCCACTCGCGCTCGAGGCCGACGGCGGCGCCCAGAGCGCTGGCCATCAGCAGACGCTTGAGGGAGGGGCCAGAAAGGATCATCTGCTCGAGCGTGGAGAAATGTATGTGGCCGGGTTCCACCATCGAGTCAGGATACTACTCGCGGAGGGGGGCGAAGACGGACAAGACGTGGGGGTGTCGGGGAAGGCTCACCACTGCCAAAAGAAAACCGCCCGCATGACGATGCATGCGGGCGGGTGAACTTGCCTACGGTGGAGCACTACGCTACCGGCGCGGCAACGTTGATCTGCTGGGAGAGCTTGGTGAGGAGTTGATCGGCCTTCTCTTCCTCGGCGAGGGTCTTGTCGAGGAGTTGTGCGTCCTGCTGGTTGCCGAGGACTTCGGCCCAGGTGCGCAGGGTTCCGTAGATGGCGATCTCGTGATGTTCGACCTGGTTGCCGGCGGCGATGAGGATGACGTCGCGGATCTGCTCGTTGGCGGCGTCGCCGATCTGCGCCTGAGCGGAGCTGATGAGCTGAGCGGTGACTTTGCAGGTGGACTCGTTGACCTCGCCCTGGGTGGCGTCGAGGATGCGTTCGAGGCGGATGACATGCTGCTTGGATTCGGTGAGGTGATTGCGGAAAGCCTTGGCGAGATCGGGATTGGTGGCTTTCTCGATCATGGCGGGCAGACCCTTGTCGACGATCTGCTTTTCGCTACTGAGCGCGTGTTGGAGCATGTTGATATAGAGGTCGCGCAGGTTGTTGACATCTGGTGTAAAGATTCCCATGGCCCATTACTCCTTGTGATTTGTCGACACGGCGTCGCCGGCTCGTGCGGGCGAGCGTGCCTGGCAGGTCGTAAATTTGCGTTCGTGTTTGCGTACTGAAACGGGCGAAGCGTTCAGCCCGGTGGCGCGGTGTATTGGTGCTTGTACGGCCACTAGCTGTGATGCAGGTTCGGGCTGGCGCGTTACTCACGCGGGGATGCAGGAAATTTAGTTTTGGTGAATTATTTTTGGGTGGCGGGGGTCCAGAGCAGGGACTGGTAGATGTGGGCGCAGGGCTGGCCGGTGGTGCAGATGACTTCAAGCTCGGCTAACCCCTGTGGATGCGCGGCAACGGCCGTGGCGACCGGGTCGCCGACGATGGCGATGACGTAGGCGGCGTGCCGGGCGGGATCCTTGAGGGCGATCTGCCAGGCCTGGTCGTCGTTCTCGCTGACCATGCTCTGCAAGGGCCGGCCGGCGGTTTGAACGGCGCCTACATGGTTGGTGAGGGACATCATGACGGGGACGTTTTGCGGCATGGTGTCAAGCACGGTGGCGATGCTGGTTTCGAGCGAGATGCGGGTGGTCGAATTATGGATTGCTTCCTTGAGGACGAGCGGGATGGAGTACATCATGGCGATGCAGTTGGCGACGCAGAGGACCATGGCGGCGGGCTGCCAGAGGCGAGCGGCGAGGGGCGCCCAGCTGGCGGTGCGGGACTTGAGCCACGTTTCGAATTGCTCGGCGGAGAGGGCGGCGTAGATGGATAGCGCGGGAAGGAGCTCCATGCCATAGCGGGCGTTGTAGAAAGCGTGCGGCCAGAGCTGCGGGATGAAGATGGGGACCGAACCGTAGGCGATGGAGTAGATGTAGAACGGGAGCGGGATCCAGAGGAGGAGGGTGAAGGATTCGGCGCGGGCGCGGAAGGCGGCGGTGGCGCGGCGTTTGAAGGAGAGGTAGAGACCGTAGAGCGCGGCGAGCATGAGGGCGAAGCCTGTCTCCCAGGCGGCGGCGTCGATTTGCGCGGTGCGGGTATAGAAGAGGGCGGCCCAGCCGATGTTGTGCCAGCCGCGGTAGTGCTGGCCGGGAGGCGCGGTGCGGCGCTCGATTTGTTTGGCGGAGTAGGGGCCGCGGAGGAAGTCGAGCCAGTCGTGCTCGAAGTGGGCGTTGTACCAGAACCAGAGCAGCGGACCCGCGGCAACGATGACGGTGAAGAGGACGAAGTGCGGGCGCATGCGGCGGCGGATGTCGGGGGAGGAGGTGAAGAGAGCCCAGGCGAAGCAGAGCCAGATGATGGCGCCGATGATCCAGCCGTCGTAGCGGGTGAAGACCTGGCCGAAGATGAGGAGGCCTGCGAGCATCATGCGGGCTCTTGCGGTGACCGTGTCGTTGGCGCGCAGGGCGGCGATGGATTCGGAGGTGGCGACGACGGACCAGACGAGGAGCGCGAGGAAGAGCGCCTCGGTCATGGCGGTGGTGGAGAGGAAGAGGAGGTTGGCGTTGAGGGCGTAGAAGGTGGTGGCGAGGAGTGCCCAGCGGAGCTTCATGCTGCGGCGCGCGAGACGCCAGATGCCGGCGACGCTGGCTGCGTAGCTGATCATGGACATGGGCGCGGCGGCGAGGCCGGTCTGCCACATGCGCATGTTCATGATGAAGGGCAGCATGAGGATGTGCGGGAGCGGGAGCCAGACGCCGCCGAGCTGGGAGAGGCCGGGCCACTTGGCGTCGAGGATGCGACGGGCGATGGCGAGATGCGCGACGGCGTCTCCGTAGAGCAGGAGGTAGCCGTGGTGGAAGCAGACGAAGAGCGCGACGAAGGCGAGGAGGACGCCGGCGACGAAGACCGGGTAGGTTTCGCCGGGGACGACTGGGCGCACGGCTTCAGGGTCGCCGGGAACCCAGATGGGGGTCTGGCGGAAGGAGCCGGTGCGGGAGGACTTTTGGCCGAGGACGATTCCGCCAGGCCTGGTTTCGGCAAGCTTGGCGTTGCGTCGGTCTGAGCGTGATCTCGCCATGCTGGATTAGAGGTGGGAGATTTGTTTTAGGTGCTCGAAGCGCTGATCGATTTCCTCGCGGGTGGTGCGCTGGAGGCGGTCGGTGCCGAAGGCTTCGACGGAGAGCGAGCCGAGGACGCAGCCGTAGAACATGGCCTTGCGGAAGACCTCGGGGGTGAGCTTGCCCTGCGAGGCGATGTAGCCGTAGAAGCCGCCGGCGAAGGAGTCGCCTGCGCCGGTGGGGTCGACGACTTCTTCCTGCGGGGTGGCGGGGGCGCGGAAGATGCCGTGCTCGAAGGCTTCGCCGAAGCTGTGCGGCGAGAAGAAGGCTGCGGAGCCGTGCTCGGCGTACTTGACGACGAGGGACTTGGGGCCGAGGGCGAGGACGCCTTTGGCGGCGCGGATGTTGTTGGTTTCGCCGGAGAGCATGCGGGCTTCGTTGTCGTTGATGATGAGGATGTCGAGCTCGCGGAGAACCTTGAGGAGGTTGTCGCGGTGGGCGGCGATCCAGTAGTTCATGGTGTCGCCGGCGACGAGCCTGGCGTTGGGGAGTTCGGCGCGAACGCGGGCCTGGAGGACGGGATCGATGTTGGCGAGGAAGAGGTAGTCGGTGTCGCGGTACGAGGCAGGGATTTTGGGCTCGAAGTCGGCGAAGACGTTGAGGTCGGTGGCGAGGGTCTCGGCGGAGTCGAGGCTTTTGACGTAGCTGCCGGTCCAGTGGAAGCTCTTGCCGGGGACGTGCTCGATGCCGGTGGTGTCGACGCCGCGGGAGGTGAGGACGGCTTCGTGCTCGGGGAGGAAGTCTTCGCCGACTACGCCGACGACGCGGACCTTGGTGAAGAAGCTGGCGGCGAGGGCGAAGTGGGTGGCGGCGCCGCCGAGTACGCGGGAACGCTTGCCGCTGGGGGTTTCGAGGGTGTCAAAGGCTACGGAACCTACTACGAGTATGGACATGGGTCTCCAGGGGGTGATGGATTTGTGGCGGGGTGGAGAGTTGGACTGCAGGTCTCTCCACTACCCCTTCGGTTCGCTTCGCTCTCTCAGGGTTCGGTCGAGAGGACAAATTTCTGTTACCAGTATTTGCCGAAGAGGAGGTCGAGTTTGGCCTTGGTGGCGGCGGGGATGGCGGCGCGGTCGGTCATGATGGCGAACTTGGCGGCGGTCTGGGCGGGGCTGGCGCTTAGGTCGGTGGGCATGAGGCGGACGGCGGCCTTGACGACTTTTTGCGCGTTGCCGGAGTTCTGATGCATGACGGCGATGACTTGCTCGATGGTCACGTCGTCGTGGCCTTCGCGCCAGCAGTCGTAGTCGGTAACCATGGCTAGGGTGGCGTAGCTGATCTCGGCTTCGCGGGCCAGCTTGGCTTCCTGGAGGTTGGTCATACCGATGATGTCGGCACCCCAGGAGCGATAGAGGTTGGACTCGGCGCGGGTGGAGAACTGTGGGCCTTCCATGCAGATGTAGGTGCCGCCGCGCTTGCCTACAACGCCTACCTCGGCGCAGGCCTTGGCGAAGACGTCCGAGACGATGGGGCAGACGGGGTCGGCGAAGGCGATGTGGCCGACGACGCCTTCGCCGAAGAAGGTGGCGGAGCGGGCGAAGGTGCGGTCGATGAACTGGTCGGGGATGACGAAGTCGGTGGGCTTGTGCTCTTCCTTGAGGCTGCCGACGGCGCTGACGGAGAGGATGCTCGAGACGCCGAGGGACTTCATGGCGTAGATGTTGGCCTTGAAGTTGAGCTCGGAGGGGAGGATGCGGTGGCCCTTGCCGTGGCGGGCGAGGAAGGCGACCTTGCGGCCTTCGAGGGTGCCGAGGGCGAAGACTTCGCTGGGGTCGCCGAAGGGGGTTGTGATGCGGAGTTCCGTGACGTCGGTGAGGCCGTCCATGTTGTAGAGCCCGCTGCCGCCGATGATGCCGATTTCTGCCTTCGCCAAACCTGTCTCCTGTGAGCGCGTTGCGTTTGCATGCGCCTTGAGCAGTATATCGTTCACCAGTGGTACTGGCTCAGGCAACTAAGGCTTAGGGGTCGGTTGGGTTGAACTCAACAAAGGCCGAAGCTGGCTAGAATACCGGCGACCTTCCAGGGAACCTACCACTTTTGCCAGTTGTGGGGTCTAAGAATCACGTCTATCGTTTCGCCATGCGAAATCCACTAAATACGGTTAGTCGACGTGCATTTGTTGCGACGGGCGCGGCCGCTATCGTCTCGGCCGGTATTGGCGTGGCCGAGGGCCAGTCGCAGGGCGAGCCTTTGCCATCGTGGAACGAGGGGCCTGCGAAGGCTGCGGTGCTCAGATTCGTACGAGATACAACCGACAAGTCCAGCCCTAAGTATGTCGAGCCGGCGGACCGCATTGCCACGTTTGATCAGGACGGCACCCTCTGGACCGAACATCCGCTGTACGGACAAGCCGCGTTTGGGCTTGCGCGCGTGGGCGAATTGGCTCCGACTCATCCTGAGTGGAAACAGAAGGAGCCGTTTAAGACTGTCCTTGCGCGAGACTATGCGGCGATGGCCAAATTCACCGAGGCGGACTGGCTCGAGATCCTCGCTGTCACGCATTCGGGGATGAGCACAGACGAATTTGTGGGCCTCGTGAAAGCGTGGATCACGACGGCCAAGGCACCGCGCTTCGACCGCCTCTACACCGATCTGGTCTTCCAGCCGATGCTGGAGGTGATGCAGTATCTCCGCGCCAACGGGTTCAGGACTTACATCGTCACGGGCGGTGGCCTGGAGTTCGTGCGCGCCTACAGCGAGAGGGTGTACGGTGTCCCGCCAGAGCATGTCGTTGGATCGAGCATTGTGACGACCTACGTGAACACAGGGGGGAAACCTGTGCTCATGCGGGAGCCGAAGCCGTTCTTCATTGACGATGGTCCCGGCAAGGTCGTCGGGATAAACATGTTTATCGGCAAGCGACCCCAGGCGGCCTTCGGTAACTCCGGCAGCGGCGTCAACCTCAAGGCCGGCGATGCGCAGATGCTCGAATGGGCGCAGGCGGGCGACGGAGCGCGGCTCATGATGCTTGTGCTCCACGACGATGCGAAGCGCGAGTACGCGTATGGCCCCGCCGCAGGACTGCCGGACACCAGTGTCGGTACGTTCTCTGAGGCACTGCTGCTGGAAGCAACAAAAAATGCCTGGATCGTTATCAGCATGAAGAACGACTGGAAACGCATCTTCGCTTTTGATCAGTAGAGGAAGGCGCGAGTGGAGAACACAGACGGCTAGTGGCCGAAGTTGTAGGAGAGGATGTAGGTGAGGTTGTCGGTGCCGGGGTTGGATGGGGCGGTGTTGCGGTTGGAGAAGTGGTGGTAGCGGGCTTCGATGGAGAGGGAGCGTTTCTTCTGGCCGGAGCGGTAGAGTTCGAGGCCGGCGCCGAAGTCGAAGACAAAGTTGAAGGATTCGGCGTCGGCGACCGGGACGGGGCGGCTGGTGTACATGTAGCCGAGGGTGCCCATGACGTAGGGCTGGAGCGGGTGGCGGGTGCGCATGGAGTACTTGAAGCCGATGGGGGTGAAGACCTGGCCGAAGGTCCATTGGCGGCCGCAGGTGGTGGTGTAGGAGATTGTCTCCGAGGAAGTCGCCCCGGGGGGCGGTGGGTAGACGATGGTTCCCGAGGCGGGCTGGCACTTGCCGATGGGAGCTGCCGAGCTGGTTATTGTCGAGGTGTACGAACCGATGGGTGGAGGTTCCGTAACGGAGATGATGGACTTTGTGATGGAGAGAGGGTCACTCTCGAATTGCACGGGGCGGAGTTCGACGCGATAGCCGACGTCGGAGCCCCAGAAGCTGACGACGCGGCGAGTGTAGGCGCCGCCGAGGTCAACAAGGATGCGCTGGCGCGCGTCGCCGAGGAGGATGTGACTGGAGGTGGGTGAGTACTCGGCGAAGAGAGTGAAGGTGTTCTTGCGGCTGTAGGTATCGGGTGACTGGGGGTGCGGCGTGTCCTGGGCAACGACTGGAATGGCGCAGGATACCGCGAGACAGAGCAAAGCTCCGCGGGCGAAACGGCTCATGCAGGATCCTCGATGGCTTGAACTTTATTCGACGGCTTGAACTTTACCCGGTGGCTTGAAGTCTAATCGATGCGCAGCGATCTCCAGATCTTATCGACTCTGGACTTGACGTCCTGGGGCATGGTGAGCATTTGGGGCCAGGGGCGGGTGAAGCCTTCGGCGGCCCATTTGCGAGTGGCGTCGATGCCCATTTTGCTGCCGAAGTTGGGCAGGCGGCTGGAGTGGTCGAGCGAGTCGACGGGGCCGAGGGTGAACTGGATGTCGCGCTCGGGGTCGATGTTGTTGGTGACGCGGAGGGTGACTTCGGCGAGGTCCTGGACGTTGCAGTCTTCGTCGAGCACGATGATGCACTTGGTGAACATGGCCTGGCCCATGGACCAGATTCCGTTCATGACCTTGCGGGCGTGGCCGGCGTAGCTCTTGCGGATGCTGACGATCATGAGGTTGTGGAAGACGCCCTCGGGGGGGAGATTGATGTCGACGATCTCGGGGAGGGTGAGTTTCATGAGGGGGAGGAAGATGCGCTCGACGGCCTTGCCCATCCAGGCGTCTTCCATGGGCGGCTTGCCGACGACGGTGGCGGTGTAGATGGGGTTGATGCGGTGGGTGATGCAGGTGATGTGGAAGACGGGGTAGTCATCCTGCATGGTGTAGAAGCCGGTGTGGTCGCCGAAGGGGCCTTCGCTGCGGAGCTCGCCGAGCTCGACGAAGCCTTCGAGGATGATCTCGGCGTGGGCCGGGACTTCGAGGTCGACGGTCTCGCACTTGACCAGCTCGACGGCCTGCTGGCGGAGGAAGCCGGCGATGAGGTACTCCTCGATTTCGGGAGGCGCGGGAACGATGGCGGCGAAGGTGACGGCGGGGTCGGTGCCGATGGCGACGGCGACTTGCATACGCTCGCCGGCGATGCGGGTGGCGACGAGGTTGGGAACGCTGTCGGGAGGAGCCGGGGTGGTGCCGCCGGCGGTGAGGGCCATGAGCTCGACTTCGCCGGCCTTGTCGAAGGCGGTGGAGCGGAGGTGATCGCGGGCGTGCTCGGCGGCTACCTTCTGGCGCTGCCAGTGCATGCCGGTGGTCTGGCCGTCGTATACCTGCATGCGGTACATGCCGAGGTTGCGCTTGCCGGATTTTGGATCGCGGGTGGTGACGCAGGGGAGGGTGATAAAGCGGCCGCCATCCTGCGGCCAGGTTTGGAGGATGGGAAACTTCAGGATGTCGATGTCCTCGCCATGGCGGATGACTTCCTTGCAGGGGGCCTTTTTGGCGTCGATGATCTTGGGAAAGAAGCCTCCGACTTCGTTGAGCATGGGGAGAAGCTTGAGCTTGTCCATGATGCCGGTGGGGATGGTTGGGCGGAGGAGGGTTTCGATGCGGCGGGCGATGTCGTCGAGGGAGTCGACTTCGAGGGCGAGACGCATGCGGCGCTCGCTGCCGAACTGGTTCATGAGCACCTGCGCGCCCTTGTAGCCTGTGATGTTTTCAAACAGCAGAGCGGGGCCGCCGGCGCGGTCGGTTCCCTTCCCGACTTTGGCGGCGCGATCGGCAATCTCTGCCATCTCGAGGATGGGCGAGACTTCGGCGGTGATGCGCTTGAGTTCTCCAGCTTTGGTTAATGCCGCAATCCAGTCGCGCAGGCCTTCATATGCCACAGGGTTCCCTCTTCCTGATCATGTGATTGTTGTCCGGATTCATTGTGTCTCTTGTATCCAGAATCTTGCTGTCTTCTTTTTTCAGAATCTTGCTGTCTTCTTTTTTCAGAATCTTGCTGTCTTCTTTTTTCAGAATCTTGCTGTCTTCTTTTTTCAGAATCTTGTTGGCTTCTTTTTTCAGAATCTTGTTGGCTTCTTTTTTCAGAATCTTGTTGGCTTCTTTTTTCAGGATCTTGTTGGCTTCTTTTTTCAGGATCTTGTTGTCTTCTTTTTTCAGGATCTTGTTGTCTCTTTATATTGTGATACGGCGCGACGATTCGTGCAGTGACGAGATGGGTGCGCTCAGAGCTTGAGGAAGATCCTGCGACGCCATAGCAGCCAGTTGGGGAGGAAACAGAGGAGGACGATGCTGATGGCGAAGGCGAGGGAGGTCCAGTTGGTGGAGGTGTGGCGGGCGAAGAGGTGCTGGTAGTCGAGGAGCCAGAGGCTGCGCTGGACGCCGTCGGGGCCGGTGATTTTGAAGAAGAGGCAGGCCTTGACCGGGATGACGGAGACGGTGAAGGCGGCGATGGCGTTGGAGCCGAAGACGAACCATGGCCAGGTGGAGAGGCGGAGCCAGCGGGGCCAGGGTTCGGGGCGGCGGTCGACGAGGAGGGAGAGGAGGGCGAGCGCGAGAGCGGCCCAGCCGGCGGAGAGAAGGACGTAGCTGGAGGTCCAGAGATTTTTGTTGATGGGAAACCAGGGGGACCAGAGTTCTCCGGCGAGGAGGGCGAGGATGCCGGCTGCGGCGAGGGTGAGCTGCATGCGGCGGAGAGCGGGGCTGTTACGCGGAGCGATCGCACCGTCGGTTCCGCGGGTCTGGCGCATCCACAGGCCGGTGAGTGCGCCGAGGAGGGTGGTGGCGACGGCGGGGAGGGTGCTGAGCAGGCCTTCGGGGTCGCGGGTGGCGAGGTAGAGCCGCCCGGTATGCAGCCAGCGCTGGGTGAAGGCCATGGCGGCGCGGTCCAGCCAGGAGGTTAGGTTCTGGGTCTGGTCCATGAAGGGAATGTCGCGGCCGGGCAGGCCGGCGCCGGGGACATTGACGAAGCGGAGCAACGCCCAATAGCCGAGGAGGAGCGTGGCAACGATTGCGATGAGGACGGGGACGCGCGACTTGAGCTTCATGGTGGCGATGAGAATCAGGCCGGCGAAGAGGTAGCAGAGGGCGATGCGGGGGAGGACTCCGTAGAGGCGCATGGTGTGCCAGTGCATGGCTGGGAAGAAGACCAGGATGTACTGCAGGAGGAGGATTTTCAGGCAGCGAAGGATTACGTGGCCGGAAAGCGTCTTGCGGCAGTTGCCTTTTGCGGCGCGGGCGTCGAGCGAAAAGATGATCGAGGCGCCGACCAGGAAGAGGAAGGTTGGGAAGACGAGGTCGGTGAGAGTCCAGCCGTTCCAGGGGGCATGGTCGAGTGGGGCGAAGACGTGGTTCCAATCGCCGGGATCGTTGACCAGGATCATGAAGGCGATGGTGATGCCGCGGAGGAGGTCGACGGAGAGGACGCGGGGTGGGCCGGTGATGGTGCGCTCCGTGAGTTCAGGTGCGGGAGCAGAGGCTGGGAGAGTGGTGGCCATTGCAACCAATCATCTACCGGGGCGAGATTTCGCGCCAGTTGGAGGAACAGTGGGAAGGTGCGTGGTGTCTAAGCAGCATACGCACTCCAGCGCTGGATGCGGCCAATCGATGAAGTTCGAGGTGCCGTCATGTTCCAGCAATCCCTTGTTGAGTCGACTTCCCTTCTGCGTGGCCGGAATTGCTGGCCGGCGGTGATCTCGTTTGCGCTGCAGGCGACGATTGCGACGACGCTGATTATTTTGCCGCTGGTGCATCCGGAGATTCTGCCGTTGGGGGCGCCGCGGATCTCGCTGACCGCGCCGCTGCTGAAGCCGCGGGTGGTGCCGGAGGAGCGGGTGCGGGTGGAGACGTCGAACGCGGCGGCTTCGGTGACGGCTCCTGCGCAGGTGGCGCGGCTGTCGACGGAGGGATTCCGGACGAGGGGCGCGACTGTCGATCAGCCTGCGCTGGCGTTGGGCGTGGATCTGGCGGGGCCGGGGCAGAGTCCGCTTTCGGCGCTGAACTCGTTGGGACCGGCGGGACCGCATGTCGTGGCAGGGCCGGCTGCGGCTGCTGCGGGGCGGCTGAATGTTTCTACGGGGGTTATGGCGGGCCGGCTGCTGGAGCCAATTCAGCCGGAGTATCCGATGCTGGCGCGGTTGAGCCGGGCTGAGGGGACGGTGGTGGTGCAGGCGGTGATCTCGAAGTCGGGACGGATTGAGAGTGCGCGGGTGGTGAGCGGGCCACCGGTTTTGCAGGCTGCGGCGCTGCAGGCGGTGCGCGCAGCGCGCTATCGGCCGTATCTGCTGAATGGACTGCCGACCGAGGTGGAGACGACGGTCAGCATTACGTTTCGGCTGGGAGACTAGGCGTTAGACGAAGACGGCTTCGTCGACGGGGTAGCCTGCGTCTTTCCAGCCCTGGAGGCCTCCGCGCAGGGGACGGACGCGCTTGACGCCGAGGCGGTGGAGCTCGAGGGCTACCTTAGCAGAGGTCTCTTCGCTGGGGCAGGTGCAGTAGAGGACGATGTCGCGGTCGGTGGGGATGATCTCGCGGCGCTGCTTGAGCTCGTCGGGGCCGATGCGCAGGGCGCCGGGGAGGACCATCGGGTCGGTCATGACGTCGAGGGGGTGGCGGAGGTCGACGATGAAGGGGCGGTCGAGGCCGGCGCGCTCGGCGTCGGCGATCATGGCCATGAGCTGGGCGGGTTCGAGGCGGAGGCCGCGGAGCTCGGCGAGGAACTGGCGCCGTTTGTTCAGACGGTAGATGACCAGGACGAGGACCATCAGCAGGACCAGCGCGATACCGAAGTGGCCGAGCAGGGCGAAGAACTGGGCGCTGCGCTCGGCGATGTCGCCGAAGAAGCGGCCGGCCATGAGCCAGGCGCCGCACCAGAGGAGCGACCCGGCCATATCGTAGATCACGAACGTAAGGTAGGGGATGCCGAGTTGGCCGGCGATCGGGGCGGCGACGGTGCTGAGGCCGGGGACGAACTTGGCGAAGAGCAGGGTGAAGGCTCCGCGCTTGCCGACGGTGCCGTGAGTGCGCTCGACGCAGGTGGCGGCCTCCAGCGAGAAGCGGCAGAGGACGTTGAGCACGCGGCCGCCGAAGCGCTTGCCCAGGAAGTACCAGGCAGAGTCGGAGATAAAGCAGGCGAGCAGGATCACGGGGATCGCGTAGGCGACGTGGAGCTTGTGGGCGGCGCTCATGGTGCCGGCGGCGATCATGAGCGGAACGCTGGGGATCGGGAGGCCTCCCTGCTCGATGAGGACCCAGCCGAAGAGGATCGAATAGGTGTGGAGCGACAGTAAACCCAGGACAGAATGCATCGAGCTGATCCTTTCCGCGGACAGGGGGGAGACTATTCGCTAACTAAACAGTAGATGATTCTTTGACACAGTCGGTGCAGAAAGGTTGTGTGCACAAAAAAAAGCGGCCCGGCCGAAGCCGGACCGCAGCGCAGCAAGCTGAAGGTTATTCGGCAATGGTGAGCGGCATCTCCACCAGGTGGTTGCCGATAAACCAGGACTGGAGCTCGTTGGCGCGGAGGACGTCGCTGACGGCCAGATCATTGCTGCCATCGTCTCCGGCCTGGTCGGCGGCCTGGGCGATCTCGTGGCACTCGGCCATGATGATCTTGTGGGCCTCGAGGAGTCGCGAGATCTGGACTGGAACCTCTTCGCGGCCGCGCGGAGGAGCGGGGATGCTGGTGACTTTGGCGCAATCACCGCCCATGGCGATGGTGACGCCGCCGAGGAGCTGGATGCGCTCGGCGATGGTGTCGACGATCTCTACCTGCTCGTCGAAGTGCTTATCGAAGAGGAGGTGGAGCTGGTAGAAGGTCGGGCCGGCCACCTGCCAGTGGGCCTTCTTGTAGATATCGCGCAGGACGATGGAGTCGGCCAGAAGCTGGTTGAGCCTGGCGCACATCTGCGAACGAACTTTCGCGTCGAGGGGATGAGGGAGGTCCTGCACGACGTCTCCGTACTTCTGAATCTCTTTGCCGTGCTGCTTGTAGTGCTCGGTAACAAAATCTTTGGTTTTGGGGCTGTTGCCGTTCCTGGTTGCTGCCATGAATCACCTCTGTGTACGGTTGGATGCCGAGCGTGAGGAGAATGTTGGCGGCACGCGAGGTGGGAAAAGAAAACGGCAGGCAGCCGAAGCTGCCTGCCGTTGAAGGGATGAGAGTTATTCCTTGACGTGGACCTTGGGCTCGACGGACATGCCGATGCGCAGGGCGAAGTCTTTATTTTCCTGCTCCAGGTTGGTGAAGTTGATGCGAACCGGGATACGCTGCACGACCTTCACGTAGTTGCCGGTGGCGTTCTCGGGCGGGAAGAGCGAGAGCGAGCTGCCGGTGGCGCCGCCGATCTCCTCGACCTTGCCGGTAAACTTGCGGCCGCCGAGGGCATCCACCTCGATGTCCACCTCCTGGCCCTTGTGCATCTGCTTGAGCTGCGTCTCCTTGAAGTTGGCGGTGACCCAGAGGTCGGTGAGGGGGACGATGGTCATGAGGGACTGGCCGACGCTGAGGTTCTCGCCGATGTCGACGCTCTTGTTGCTGACGATGCCGGTGATGGGCGCGACGATCCTGGTATAGCTGAGATTGAGCTGGGCCTGATCGACCTTTGCCTGGGCTACCTTGATGGAGGCCAGGGCGGCGGCGGCGCGAGCCTGCTGCACGGCTACCTGCTTGGGACCGTTCTGCTGGCTCTGGGCCTGGTTGGAACGGGATTGGGCGAGACGCTGGAGGTTGAGGTTGACGGTCTGTTCCTGGGCAGCGACGTCACGTTTCGCGGCTTCGAGGGCACCCTCGTCGGCGGCGGCCTGGGCTACGGCTGCGTCGAACTGCTGCTTGGAGATCACGTCCTTGGCAACCAGCGGGGTGTAACGCTGGACGTCGAGCGCGGACTTCTGCGCCTGAGCCGCGGCAGAGGCGACCCTGGCCCGGTTGACCAGAACCTGGGCCTGGGCTTGTTCGACCGAGGCCTGGCTGCCGAGCACGTCGGAGCCGGAGGTCTGGATGGTGGTGTTGGTCTGGACGCTGGTGATGGGAACGTTCACCACGGCCTGTTGGTATTCGGCCTGGGCGTTGGCGAGGTTGGCCTGGGCCTGCTCGAGAGCGACCTGGTAATCCTTGGGGTCGATTTCGGCGATGGGATCGCCCTGGTGGACGAACTGCTGCTCCTCGACATCGACATGGACGACCTGGCCGGTGACGCGCGAGCTGACCTGGTAGAGGTTGCCGTTGACCTGGGCGTCGTCGGTGTCTTCGGTGAAGGTGGAGCGCCAGTAGAAGAGTGCAGCGCCGATGATGAGCACAGCGACGACGGCGATGATGATGAGTCTCCGCGTCGAATTATTCTTAGGCGGAGCTTCCGGCTTCTCCGGTTGTTGCGCATTTGCGTTCTGGTCGGCCACGCTTACTTTCCTCCGAGATACTCTTTATAGTTCGTCGACGCTACACCCAGCGCACGCGCCAGAGCGAGCTTGGCGACGTTGTGCTGATAGAGCGCGCTGATGTATTGGTCTTCGGCCTGGCGATCGGTTGACAGGGCCTGGGAGACGGACAGGCTGGTGTCCACGCCCGCCTTGTAACGTTGCTGCGCTTCGCTGAGGGCCTCGCGAGCTAGTTCCACATTGCTCTGGGTGGCATCAACGAGCTTGGCAGCGGTTTGAATGTCGAGAATGGCGTCGCGGACGTCGGCGTTGACCTGCTGCACCTGGTCGGAGAGCTTGGCCCGGGCCTGATCGAGCTCGGCGCCGGCAGTCTCTTCTTCGCCGCGGGTTTTAGCGATCTGCAGGAGGGGTGCGGAGAGCTGGCCCTCGGCGGTGTAGGTGCCGTGGGAGTGGCCGAAGGTTTCACCCTGGTCGCCGTAGTTGCCGCTGGCGACGAGGGTGGGAAGCTGGTCGTAGACGGCGGCCTTGCGGGTGGCCTCGGCGGCTTTCGTCTGCTCGGTGGCGGCGGCGAGGTCCTTGCGCTGCTTGAGGGCCTGCTGGAAGGCGGCGTCGGGATCGGGGGTGTCGAGGGCCTGGAAGGGAGTGTTGTCGGCGAGCTCGAACTGCTGATCGAGCGGAAGGCCAATGACACGGGCGAGGGCGAGCTTGTCCTTGGCCAGCTGGTTGGTGGTGGAGATCAGGGTCTGCTGCTCGCTCTGGTAGTCGACCTGGGCGCGGAGGACGTCGAGACGGGGGCTGATGCCGGCGTCATGGTTGTCGGTGGCCTGATCGAAGGAGAGCTTGGAGCTGTCGAGCTCGGCCTGCACGGCCTTGATGCGGGCCTCGTCGGCTACGCAGAGGAGGTAGGCGTTGCCGACGGTAAGGACGACCAGGTCGCGGGCGTCCTGGGCGGTCAGCTTCGCGCCCTGGAAGTTGTGCTTGGAGGCCATGTACTGCTCAAAGGCGTTGAGATTGACCACATTCTGGCTGAGGTAGCCACGCACATCCATTACTTGAAAGGGGCCGATGATCGGATTGATTCCGGGGAACTTAAGTCCGTAAGCGGCCAGGTCGATCTGCTGCACCGTGACGGAGGCGCCGCCGGTTACCGTAGGCAGCAGGGCCTGCAGGCTCTGCAGGCGGGAGCCGTTGGACTGGCGTTCGTTGGAGGTCTGCAGGATGAGGCCGAGGTTGTTCTGGAGGCCGCGCTGGATGGCGTCGTCGATGGTCAGGGGAAGGACCTCGGCGGTGGCTTTGCCGCGCACCAGGCTGCCGCGGAAGCTTGGGTCGATGCCACTCTGCGAGGTGGTGGATTGCGGATTGAGGGCGGGGCCGGGGGCGGCGAGCTGCTGCTGGGTCTTGACGGCAACGCCGAGCTGGCTGTTGGCGCCGTTGTTGGCCGGACCGGCGCTGGCGGGGGTTGCGGCCGACTGTCCCTGCGCCTGCGCTGGGGGTGTCTGGATGGCTCCCGCGAGGATGAACAGCGGGAGCAGCAGCGCAATCGCGCCCCTCGTCGCGTCACGGGGCGCGCGTCTAGAAAATGGGATCATAAGTTTCATGCTAAATCGTCGGCTGAACCCGGCGGTCATTTTGTGGGTCTATGCCTGTCTATAAAGAGATGCTTATCTGTCGAGGATGTATGCAAAACTTCCGTGGAATATCCACAAGTGTCTCTGCGATGGCTAAACGGTAGTATTTCCAGCGCGATTCCCTGGAGCCGTACGGTCGGGTGGCCGCGGAGCATGGGCGGATTGGGCAAGTTAAATCGCTTAAACAAAGAGGTCGCGAACGCTTTACACTGGGTTGCGACCAGCTTGCAGGTTGAGAAGGAGCTTTATGTTTCTAGGGATTGATGTTGGCACGGGCGGTACGCGCGCGATTGTGATTGACCGCGCGGGAAGGGTTCTGGCGTCGCACTCGGCGGAGCATGCGGCGATCCGCTCGGAACACATTGGGTGGGCGGAGCAGGATCCCGAAGACTGGTGGCGGGCGGCGCGGGAGGCCATTGCCGGGGCGCTGCGGGCGGCTGCGGCGGCTGGACATACGGCGGCGGTTGAGGCTGTGGGGCTCACCGGCCAGATGCATGGCTGCGTGATGCTGGATGCTGCGGGCGAGGTGCTGCGGCCGGCGCTGATCTGGTGCGACCAACGGACGCAACCGCAGTGCGACTGGCTGAACGAGACGATCGGGTATGAGCGAATTATTGAGCTGACGGCGAACCCGGCGCTGCCGAACTTTACCCTGACGAAGTTGTTGTGGGTGCGCGAGCATCAGCCGGAGATCTTCGCGAAGATTGCGCACGTGCTGTGCCCGAAGGATTTTGTGCGGCTGCGGATGACGGGCACGTATGCGATGGATATGCAGGAGGCCTCGGGGACGCTGCTGCTGGACGTGGTGCATCGGCGGTGGTCGAAGGAGATGGCCGAGCTGACGGGGATTGCGATGAGCTGGCTGCCGCAGCTCTTTGAAGGGCCGGAGATCTGTGCGCGGATTTCGGATGCAGGCGCGGTGGCTACGGGCATCAAGGCAGGTACGCCGGTGGCTGCGGGAGCGGGTGACCAGGGAGCGGGCGCGGTGGGGATGGGGATACTGGCGCCGGGTTCGGTGTCGGCGACGATTGGGACGTCGGGGGTAGTGTTTGCGGCGACGGCCAAGCCAACGCTCGATCCCAAGGGACGGCTGCATACGTTTTGCCATGCGGCGCCGGGGGTGTGGCATGTGATGGGCGTGACGAACGGGGCGGGGTTGAGCTTTCGGTACCTGCGCGACACGTTCTTTGCGGGCAGGTCGTACGAGGAGCTGACGGCGCTGGCGGAGCAGGTTGCGCCGGGAAGCGATGGTCTGCTGTGGGCTCCCTACCTGTTTGGCGAGCGGACGCCGCACCTGGATCCGGAGGCGCGGGCGGCGTTTGTGGGAATTACGGCTTCGACCACTGCCGCGCACTTTGTGCGGGCGGTGTTGGAGGGCGTGGCGTTTTCGCTGAAGGACACATTCACGCTCTTTCAGGAGCTGGGGATTCCGGTGGAGAAGATTCGGCTGGGCGGCGGCGGTGCTCGGGGGCCGCTGTGGCGGCAGATTCAGGCGGACGTCTACGCCCATGCCGTCGAGCTGCTGGAGGCCGAGGAGGGTGGAGCGTTTGGCGCTGCCCTGCTGGCGGGAACGGGTGTGGGTGCGTGGCCGAGCGTGGAAGCCGCCTGCGAGGCGACGGTTCGGGCGGCGCAAGTGATTGAGCCGAAACATGCGGAGGCGATGGCGAAGGGGTATGCGAGGTATCGTCGCATGTACCCGGCGCTGCGGACGATTGGCTAGCTACCAAGTAGGTCTCCCGCTCGTCTAGGATGGAAGTGATGAGACTGCCGCTGAAGCCCCTCCATCTGCCTGCCGTGTTTGCCGCTGCGCTCTGCGTGGTTACGGGGGCGTGCGCGCAGGCGCCAGAGTCGCCGGCAGCAACGAATATTCCGGCGATCACGCCGACGGATCGGCTCTCGGTGGATTGGTGGGCGGCGCGGCATAAGGCCATCCTCGCCGACCTGCCGAAGCACAGCGATACGCAACTGCTGCTGGTGGGCGATTCCATTACCAGCAACTATGACAAGGCGGAGCCGCCGAACCAGGACTTTCAGCCGATCTGGCAGCAGTATTACGCGCCGCGCAAGGCACTGAACCTGGGCTTCAGCGGCGACACGACGGCCAACGTGCTGTGGCGGCTGGATCATGGGGAGGTGGCCGGCCTGCATCCCAAGCTGGCGGTGGTGCTGATTGGAACCAACAACACGGCCCTTGGGCAGACGGCGGAGGATACGGAGTTGGGGATCGATGCGGTAGTGAAGGACATTGAGCATCGCCTGCCGGAGACCAAGATTCTGCTGGTGGGGATTCTGCCGTCGAAGCTGCCGTCGCGGGAGCAGAACTTCGACGTGAATGCTTACCTTGGCACGCACTATGCGGGGGGTGAAGATCCGCAGGTCTCGTACATCGATATCAGCGTGGTGTTCTATCCGCATGGGGAGCTGGACAACGACTTGTTCTATGACTCGACGCTGACGCCGCCCAGGCCGGCGACTCATCCGAATACGAGGGGACAGCGGCTGATGGCGTCGGCGATTGAGCCGGCGGTGGCGCGGCTGATGGGGGACACGCCGGTGAAGCCGATGGAGATTCCGGCGGCGACGCCGACAGTGGCTTCGCGGTGAACTGGGCGATTTAGGATAGAGCGATGGCTACACCGATTCGCACGGCAGTTCTGGGTTACGGTTTCGCTGGACGCATCTTTCATTCGCCCTTTGTACATGCGGTTCCGGGGCTTGAGCTGTCGGCGATTGTGCAGCGGCATGGGGAGAATGCGGCTGCGGATTATCCGGGGACACGCATTCTGCGGTCTGTCGAAGAGGTGTTTGAGGATTCGGCGATTGAGCTGATCGTGGTGGCAACGCCCAATGATTCGCATGTGGAGATGGCTCGGCGCGCGCTCGAGGCTGGCAAGCATGTGGTGGTCGACAAACCGATTGCGGGTACGTCGGCGGAGGCGCTGGAGTTGATCACGCTGGCGAGGAAGCAGGGCAAGCTGCTGGCTCCCTTCCACAATCGTCGGTTTGATGGCGACTTTCTGACCGTGCGCAAGCTGGTGAGCGAGGGCAGGCTGGGGCGGGTGACGCTGGTGGATGCACACTTCGATCGCTTCCGGCCGATGCAGCGAGCGAATACCTGGAAGGAGGCGGGGGGCCCGGCGAACGGTTTGCTGTTCGACCTGGGGCCGCATCTGCTGGACCAGGCGTTGGCGCTGTTCGGTGTGCCGAGATCGATCACGGCCAGCGTGCGCCAGGAGCGCGACGTGACGGCGATCGAGGATGCGTTCGATATTGCGTTGGAGTTTGCGCGGCCGGCGCTGGGGAGCGAGGCGGCTCGGGGGATTCGCTATGAGTGCCATGCGTCGATGATTGCGGCGGAGCCTGCGCCGCGCTTCCGGGTGAATGGGACGCTGGGGAGCTATGTGAAGACGGGGCTGGATCCGCAGGAGGCGGCGCTGCTGGCGGGCGCGCGGCCGCCGGAGTTGGGGTCGGCGACGGGCTGGCTACCGGAGGCGGAGTCTGGCTGGGGCACGCTGACGATTGCTGCCGATCCGTCGGAACCGACGAGGCTGGAGCGCAGCAAGCTGGCTACCGAGGTTGGCGACTACCGCCAGTTCTACGCAAATGTTCGCGATGCGATTTTGGGCGCGGGGCGGCTGGTGGTGTCGGCGGAGGATGGCTATCGGACGATTCGCTTACTCGAGTTGGCGATGGAGTCGAGTGACCATAATCACACACTGCCGGTGGACTTTGCGGCGTAAAATATAGAAGGTCTGACAAGGTGGAGATCAGAGAGATGGCAAAGCAGAATTCCAACTCGATCACGAAATTTATTGTTGCGGGAGCCATTGTGGTGACGGCTGTGGTGTGGCTGGCGTTTTCGGCTTCAGGCAACGCCAAGAGCTATTACGTCACCATCTCGGAGCTCCAGAAGATGGGCAACGGCGCCTACAGCAAGAACCTGCGGGTGGCCGGCAATGTGAAGCCGGGCAGCATTACACGCTTTGGGCCGAATGCGAACTTCACGCTGGTGGAGCTGGATAAGACGCTGCGTGTCCAGTATGACGGCGCAGAGCCGCCGCCGGATGAGTTCAAGGACGATGCGCAAACGTTGGCCATCGGCACCTATGGACGCGACGGCACCTTCCACGCAACGCAGCTGCAGGCCAAGTGCGCGAGCAAGTATGCGCCCGCGAAGCCTGGGGCAGCGCCCACGGGGAATACAGCGCCGGCGGGAAATGTGGCTTCGTTGGGGTCGAAGCCTTAGGCCTCGCTGGAGGCGCTAGGTGGTGAGGGCCTTGAGGTAGAGGTAGAAGAACTCCACGCTGTTGTAGTAGGCGTCGACGCCGAGGCGCTCGTCGCGGCCGTGCATGCGGTTGCCGTTATCGTCGATTGCGGCGCCGCCGATGCCGTAGCTGGGCAGGCCTGCCAGGTTGGTGTAGACGGAGTCGCTGGCGCCAATCTCCATGCTGGGAATGATGACCATGCCGGGCCACATCTGCGCGGTCACCTGCTTGAGCGGATCGAAGACGGCAGCGAGCGGCGGCGGTGGTGGCAGGCTCTCGCGATCGGGAGCGGTGGGCGAGAGGGTGCCGTCGTCGGCCATGTACTCGACGGTGAGCCTGGGGTTGTCGAAGATGCTGATGAGGGTCTTGCGCGTCTCCTCCTGGGAGTGGCCGGGAAGGATGCGGCAGTTGACGTTAGCGGTAGCGACGGCGGGCAGAGCGTTGGGTGCGCGGCCGCCCTGCAGCATGGTGGCGACGCAGGTGGTGCGGAGGGTTGCGTTGCCCTCGGGAATTTTGGAGAAGTCGGCGATGGCCTGCGGATCGGGCGGGGTCTTGAGCAGGCCCTGGATGGTGGCGGCGGTTTCCGGCGGGCTCACCTTGGCCATGGCTTCGAGCTCGGAGCGGCTGACGTTGTTGAGCTCGACCGGGAAGGGTGTGGTTTCGAGCTTGAGCAGCGCGTGCATGAGCTCGTAGATGGCGTTGTCAGGGCGCGGTTCGGAGCTGTGGCCGCCGGGGTTGGTGGCGGTGATGCGGTAGTCGGCGTAGGTCTTCTCGGTGGCTTCGACCAGCAGCTCGGTGGCTTTGCCGTCGCGCAGGGTGGGGCCTTCGCCGTCGGGGTTGATGACGAACGCAGCCTGGACGAGCTCGGGGCGATTCTTGAGCAGCCAGCTGACGCCGTTGGATTTGCCACCTTCTTCGTCGGCGGTGAGCGCGAGGATGATGTCGCGGTTCGGAACATAGCCTTCGCGCTTGAGGCGAACGAAGCTGGAGACGACGTCGGCGTCGGCGTCCTTCATGTCCTGGGTGCCTCGGCCGTAGAAGAAGCCATCCTTCTCGACGAAGGTGTAGGGGTCGGTAGACCAGTCGGCGCGGCGGGCCTCGACGACGTCTTCATGGCAGATGATGAGAATGGGCTTGAGTCTGGAGCCAGGCGCTCCGCGATAACGGACGACGAGGTTCTGCTTGCGGTCGTTGGGGCCGGCGAGGATGAGGTCTTGTGCAGCGAAGCCAGCCTTGAGCAGCTCCTTCTGCGCGAGCAGGGAGACGGCGGTGACGCTGCCATCGGAGTCTTCGGAGTTGGTCTCGATGAACTCCTTGAAGATCTGGCGCGACAGGACGCGATCCTGTTCGGGAAGCTGCGGCGGGGCGGTTGGACTTTGCGCAACGGCCGTGCCGCATACGACGGCGGCAAGGGCAATGACTCCACAAACTTTCATGCACTCTCCAGCAAACTAAGTTGGGTGATTCCCTATGCTAAACCGTCGGCCGCTCGAGCGCCTTGCGATCCCAGTGGGCGAGGTCGGCTGCGGCATCGTAGGTGCTTTGGAGGAAGGCGAGCAGGGTTTCATCGGGTGAGGCGGAGGTGCGGAGATCTTCGTAGGGGAGGATGAACTCGCCGAGGCCGCGATCCCAGCAAGCTTGTGCGGGCTTGATGATTGCGGCGTCGAGGTTGGCAGGCGAGGGCGCGGCATAGCAGTAGAAGGCGGCCTTGCCGTAACCGCCGTTGCCGGGCCAGAAGCCGGCGCTGATGACCTCGTGCGAGTAGGCTTCGCGGGTGATGGGGTCGGCGCCTTCGCGCGGAGGAGCGGGGCGGCCGGAGAAGCGGGTGACGGCGAGATCGAAGCTGCCCCAGAAGAAATGGACGGGGCTGATCTTGCCGATGAAACGCGAGGAGAATTTCTGGAAGACCTGGTCGGTCTGGATGAGGATGCGCCAGAAGCGGTGCGCTGCGTCGGGATCGTAGGAACAGTGCTCGGTGTCCTCGGCGAAGGGGATGGGGTGTGCGAGTTCGACCGGCGCGGCGTAGATCGCGACGTGCACCCCTAGATCGGAGAGGGTCTTCTGAAAGTCGATGTAGAAGTCGGCGACGGACTGCGCGCGCAGCGGCTGGTAGGCGCTGAGGCCGGTGCTGGTGCGGAAGAGCAGTTGATGATTGACGAAGTCGAACTCAATCTCGAAGAAGTCCGCGCCATAGGGCATGGCGGAGGTGTTGAGGCCGCGTGCGCTGACGTAGAACGGAACGTTCCACCAGTGGGCCTGCAGCGGGCTGAGCGCGAGGCGCACTTTGCCGACGATCTGGGTCCACATGTGCAGCGTTTCGGCGGTGGCCGACCAGTCTTCCCAGCGAAGTTCGGGCCAGAGATCGTTGGGCCTGTTGGGGTCGAGCAGCTTCGTTTCCATGGCGATCTCCTAAAGGTGGTTAGGATGCGGGATCGTAGTTGAGGTTGGGGCTGAGCCAGCGTTCGACTTCGTTGACGCTCATCTGCTTGCGGGCTGCATAGTCGGCAACCTGGTCGCGGCCGATCTTGCCGAGCGCGAAATAGCGCGCGTCGGGATGGGCAAAGTATAAGCCGCTAACGCTGGAGCCGGGCCACATGGCGAAGGACTCGGTGATCTTGATGCCGGTGTTGGCCTCGACGTCGAGCAGCTTCCAGATGGTTCCCTTCTCGGTGTGGTCGGGGCAGGCAGGGTAGCCGGGGGCGGGGCGGATGCCGCGATACTTCTCGTGGATGAGATCTTCAGGACTGAGGTTTTCGCTGCAGCCGTAACCCCATTCGTCGCGGACGCGCTTGTGGAGGCATTCGGCGAAGGCCTCGGCGAGACGGTCGGCGAGGGCTTCAGCCATGATGGCATTGTAGTCGTCGTTGTCTGCGCGGTAGCGCTCGCAGAGCTCCTTGAGGCCGATTCCGCTGGTGACCGCGAAGGCGCCGATGTGATCGGGCAGGCCGGTTTCTTTCGGCGCGATGAAGTCTGCGAGTGAGCGGCAGGGCTCGCTGCCTTCCCTGTTTGCCTGCTGGCGGAGGAAGTGAAATCGTGTGAGCT